>NZ_CANMRL010000001.1 GCF_947500255.1 uncultured Psychroserpens sp.
GCAGCAATATGTTTTGAACTATTTCTGCTAACGCAGCAATATGTTTTGAACTATTTCTGCTAACGCAGCAATATGTTTTGAACTATTTCTGCTAACGCAGCAATATGTTACCATTCCATATTTGGATAGGTACGTTGCATATATTGCAAATCACTTAATAAGTATCCTAAATGTTCTGTATGAACACCTTGCTTTCCTCCTTTTTGAAACCATTTAGATTCAGGCGTTTGAAGTCTTGCTTCTGTTAATAGATTACTTACGTTTTTGTAATAATTCTCTTTTAATTTTGTTACATCAACGCCTATACCTTCAGCGACCATAGCTTTATCGGCTTCGGTAAGATGAAATAATTCATCGGTATAAGTCCATAAATCATTTATAGCATCTTGCATTTTTTGGTTACTTTCTTCAGTACCATCTCCTAAACGTTTTACCCAGTCTGAAGAAAAGCGTTCATGATAGCTTACTTCTTTTATACACTTGTTTGCGATTGCCGAAAGTGTTAAGTCTGAACTTTTTTGTAGCTCAGCTAAAAAGGCTAAATGATAGACATCGAATAAGAATTGTCGTCCAATGGTATAGGCAAAATTGGTATTAGGTTGCTCAACCAATAGTACATTTTTGTACTCACGTTCTTTACGAAGCATTGCAATATCGTCTTCAGTTCTTCCATCTCCAGCTATTTTAGCAGCATATTGGAAATAACTACGTACTTGTCCGAATAAATCCAACGAAATATTCGTGCAGGCAATATCTGTTTCTAAACTTGGTCCGTGACCACAGAGTTCTCCCATGCGTTGGCCAAGGATAAGGCTATTATCTGCAATACCAAGAATGTAGTTATATAAATTTTCGTTTTTCATCTTAAAAATTTGTTTGATGAGATTCCGAAACACGTTCGGAATGACGCAAGCGTCACATATGTTTTACTTCGTCTGGTAAATCGTAAAATGTTGGATGGCGATAGACCTTATCTTGAGCTGGTTCGAATAATTCACCATTATTCTCAGGGTTAGATGCTGTGATATGCTTTGATTCTACAACCCATATACTTACGCCTTCATTTCGTCTAGTATAGACATCACGTGCATTTTCTAGAGCCATTTCTGCATCTGCAGCATGAAGGCTTCCAAAATGTCTATGTTCTAATCCGTTTTTACTTCTTACGAAGATTTCCCAAAGTGGCCAGTTTTTTGTTGACATAACTTTATATTTTAAACTGCTTGTTTTTCTTTTCTTTGTCTTTTCTTTTCTGCATGAGCCATGGCAGCATCGCGCACCCATTCTCCTCGTTCCCAAGCACCTACTCTTGCTTTCATTCGTTCTTTGTTCATTGGCCCATGACCTTTGACAACTTGCCAAAATTCATCCCAATCGATTTCTCCAAAGTCATAGCTTTGACGTTCTTCATTCCATTTTAAATCTGGATCTGGAATTGTTAATCCTATCAAATCGGCCTGAGGCACAGTTTGATCAATAAACTGTTGGCGTAACTCATCATTTGTTTTACGCTTTAATTTCCATTTCATAGATTGAGCGGTATGCACTGATTTGTCATCTGTAGGACCTAACATCATTAAGCTTGGCCACCACCAACGGTTCAATGCGTCTTGAGCCATTTCTTTTTGTTCAGGTGTTCCATTTGCTAATTTGATCATAATCTCATAGCCTTGGCGTTGATGAAAGCTTTCTTCTTTACACACACGAATCATCGCTCTGGCATAAGGACCGTAAGATGTATTACACAATGGTACTTGATTAATTATAGCCGCACCATCTACCAACCATCCAATCGCTCCCATATCTGCCCATGTTAATGTTGGATAATTGAAAATACTAGAGTATTTGGCTTTACCAGTATGCAACTGTTCATACAACTCATCTCTAGAGATACCTAAGGTTTCTGTAGCCGAATACAAGTACAATCCATGACCTGCTTCATCTTGCACTTTTGCAAGTAGTGCTACTTTACGTCTTAATGAAGGCGCTCTAGTAATCCAGTTTCCCTCTGGAAGCATTCCTACAATTTCTGAATGTGCATGTTGGGACATCTGTCTGATGTGCGTTTGACGATACTTCTCGGGCATCCAATCTTTTGGTTCGATCTTTTCGTCTCTAGCGATACGCTCATCAAATTGTTTTTCTAAGCTTTTAATTTGCTCTTCACTCATAACTTTTTGTTTTTAGTGACTCTATTTTTCCTTTTCAATATATGGTTGGTTTGATGTTTAATTATTGAGAATTATACATCAAAATCTACGACTACTTTTTCAGTTGTTGGCACAGCTTGGCAACTCAATACATAATTTTGCGCCACTTCCTTGTCTTCTAATGCGTAGTTTATTTTCATTTCTACTTCACCATCAACAACCTGACATTTACAAGTACTGCATACACCTCCTTTACAAGCAAAAGGTAAATCGGCACCAGCGCCTAAAGCTGCATCTAAAATATTATCATATTCTTTAGTCATGGTGAATGCAAATTCTTTTCCTCCATCAACTATTGTAATTTCTATACCTTCTACATTTTGTTGAGCCAGACGTTCAGCTCTCTTGATATCTTCTTCAGAAAGTCCTGTGACAAATAATTCAAAATGAACAAGTTCTTTTGGTAAACCTTTCTTTACTAGATAGTCGCTTACATAATTTACCATTTGCTCTGGACCACATAAGAACACTTCACTCGTATCTGGAATATCAATAAAGGTTTTAGTGAGAACCTCCATTTTCTCATCATCAAAACGTCCATTAAACAATTCAATATCTCGACGTTCTTTAGTTAAGAAATAATAGATTTCCAGTCGTCCAAAATAGGTGTTTCTGAGTTGCTCCAGTTCTTCTTTAAAGATAATGGATTTTGCGGTTTTATTCACATAAAACAACTTGCAAGTTGAATTGGGTTCAGTTGCAAGATGGGTTTTTATCATTGAAAGAACAGGTGTAATTCCACTACCAGCAGCAAAAAACAAATAATTCTTTGAGCTTTCAGGCATGACGTCTACTCCAAATGTTCCACTTGGCGCCATGACCTCAATTTCATCTCCAATTTTTAGTTCTTCATTGATGTAAGTTGAGAATTTACCTCCTGGAATTTGCTTCACGGCAACTCGCCATTGTTTCTCAAATGGACTAGAACACAAAGAGTATGAACGACGTACATCCTCTCCATTGATGTCTGCCTTGAGTGTTAAATGCTGACCTTGATTAAATTTGAATTCGTCATGTAATTCTGATGGAATTTCAAAAGCTACTACTGAAGTATCTTCTGTTTCCTTATAAATATCTGCAATCTTTAGGTTATGAAATTCTGCCATATGTATACCTTAAACATAAAACTAACACTTGTTAGTTTGGAGAACAAAGATACAAAATATTATTCTTAATTAGTTGTTAATTCCTTCGATGAGAACTTCATTTAAATTTTGAGCTAAATCGTTTGCGTTAAGGTCCTCTTTTTTAGGGATCCACAGATATAATGATCGTAATGTAGTCAACATAGAAAACATAATAATTTCTGGATTGCTCTGCTTCATTTCATTAGCTAATATCCCTTGTTTAATAATCTCAAGAAAATTGTTCTCATAATCATTTCTCAGTTGCAAGTAGTACTCTAATTGATCTTCGAGATGCATCCAATCATTATTTAGAGAAGCCATACCATTGGTATTATTAGCAGTAATATTCACGTGAAGTGCTACGATTTGTTTAAGTTTTGAGATATTAGAAATCTCAGCATTTATAATAATATCCATTCCTCTGGTAAACTCTTCGGCTATGGTAATAATAATTGCCTTTAATATCTCTTGTTTGGATGTAATGTGATTATAAAGACTAGCTGCCTTGATACCCATTGCAGTTGCCAAATCCCTCATAGTAACAGCGCTATATCCTTTTTCTTTAAAAAGTTTTGCAGCGGTATTTATGATTTCTTCTTTGCGTGTTTCGGCTTTCATTGGCACTAAGATACATATTCAATTTAAACTAAAAGATAAACTCGTATGTAACAGAAAAGGCATTTTTTTAATTCATAACTTTGTAAGGCTTTACAAAAAAAAGCATCTAAATACATTATGGACAAACAAATAGAAACTAACCCTTTAATTGATAGATTACCTCCACATTTAAAACAATTTATCAAGCCTCAAAACTACGATGATTATTCTCCAATCAATCAAGCAGTTTGGAGATATGTGATGAGAAAAAATGTATCCTATTTGAGTCGTGTTGCTCATAATTCTTATTTAAAAGGATTGGATATGACTGGGATTTCTATTGACACCATTCCCAGCATGTATGGCATGAATCGTATTTTGAAAAATATAGGTTGGGCTGCCGTAGCTGTAGATGGTTTTATACCTCCAAATGCATTTATGGAATTTCAAGCCTATAAGGTTTTGGTGATTGCTTCCGATATCAGACAATTAGAAAACATTGAATACACACCGGCTCCTGATATTATTCATGAAGCTGCTGGTCATGCACCCATTATTGCAAATCCAGATTATGCCGAATATTTAAGACGTTTTGGAGAAATTGGCGCCAAGGCTATTCTTTCTGCACATGATAACGATATGTATGAAGCTGTGCGATCACTTTCAATTTTAAAAGAGGCCACTTCTTCAACTCCAGAAGACATCAAAAAAGCTGAAGCTTTGGTTAATGAACTTCAAAATAAAAAAGTTCCACTTTCTGAAATCGCAAAGATTAGAAATTTACATTGGTGGACTGTAGAGTATGGACTTATTGGAACTGTTGAGCAACCAAAAATTTATGGAGCGGGTCTTCTATCATCTATTGGAGAAAGCAAGTGGTGCATGACAGACGAAGTTGAAAAGCGACAGTATAGTATAGATGCAGCAGATATTGAATTTGATATCACTAAACCTCAGCCACAACTTTTCGTAACGCCTGATTTTGCATATCTCATGGAAGTTCTTGAAGAGTTCTCGGGTACCATGGCACTAAGAAAAGGTGGTTTTAGAGGGTTGCAAAAACTCATAGATTCAAAAAAAATAGGTAGTATCGAATTAAATACTGGTTTACAAATTTCTGGTGTTTTTACTGAAATGATTACAGATGAAGACAACAATGTCGTCTTCTTTAAAACTGAAGGACCAACTGCTTTAGCTAATAGAGAAAAAGAACTCATAGGACATGGTACTGAAGCTAATCCAAATGGATTTAGCTCACCTATTGGAAAACTTAAGGGGATTAGCCTGGCTATTGAAGATATGAGACCTAGAGATTTAAAGGCGTATAATTTTTACGACGGAAAACGAATTTCCATAGAATATGAAAGCGGTATCACCATTGAAGGTTTAAACGTCACCGGAATAAGAAATGTCTTTGGTAAATTAATTCTTATCGAATTTGAAGACTGTACTGTTAAATACAAAGACAAACTTTTATTTTCTCCCGACCAAGGCACATTTAAATTAGCTGTAGGATCATCAATTATTTCTGCATTTGCTGGAGCAGCAGATTATAGATCGTTTGATAATCTTTATCATATTTCAGAAACAAGAACAGTACAAAAGCCAAAAAGTAAAACCAAACTAGAGCTAGAATCACTTTATAAAAGCGTAAGTGATATAAGACAGTCAACTTACGACACTAAAGCTATTAATAATGTCTTTAGTACAATTTTAGACAACCACAAAAACGATTGGCTTTTATCATTAGAGTTGTATGAATTAACAACTAAACACGACAAAAATTTAAGTCAAACGATTTTAAATCACTTAGAAGATTTAAAAACCAAACGGCCAGAAGTAGCGCATTTGATTGCAAACGGATTAGAATTAATTACAAATTAGACTTTATATTATGGGATTTTTAGGATTTATATTTGGTGCAAAAAAACGACAGGTTAAACGTTATTTAGAACATGGAGCTGTTATATTAGATGTGAGAACGCAACGAGAATGGGACAAAGGACATATAGAAAACTCGGTTCACATCCCTTTAAACGAATTAAATGCTAGAGTTGATGAAGTTAAACAGCTTAACAAACCAGTAATTGCTTGCTGTGAAAGCGGTGTACGTTCTGCCAAAGCGGCAAAGTTTTTAAACCTTAACAACATTGATGCAATTAATGGTGGCGGTTGGGTTAGTGTTCAATACAAATTATAACTTGATATCGTATAATTTTTCTGAAGAATCTATAGGGTTTTCATTGTATTGCAATGTCCACCCTAAAGAATTGGTAAGAATATAGAACTTGGCCAATTCACTAATTAATCTATTTTGCGCATTTGATTTTAAATCTGAAGCTTCAATTTTTTTCATCAACGACCTTTTAACTGTCTCCTTAATATCATTATAATCTTTTGCTTCAAACTGATTCAAGAAATCTGCTTGAATATCGTAATATTCGAAATCGGGATTTATTTTGATCTCTTCTTTTGGAATCTTGATGATACGTAAAGTTTTGGTCAACTCATCAATTTCGTATTCTATCAAGCTCAAATCGTAACCAATAGTCACATCGGCATTAACAATCACTATAGCTTGTTTTTTGGCTTCTAACAAATCGGCAAAAACGGCTTTAGAATTCTTATACGTAAATACTTCACTAAAATGACCTTCAGTAACAACTAGCTTGCCAACATTTTTAACTTGTTCTTTTATGAGTGCTGTATGTTCTTGAAGTACAATTTTGTCTTCCCGCTTATCACCACAGTATTTGAATGTGAAGAGTACGATGAGTGTAATAATAACTCCGAATAATATTTTTCGCATATGCTAATTTACACAAAAAAACATTAGTTTTCTTCGACAGTGAAGCCTAAACTAATGTTAATCCAAATTGATTAATAGCATTACAAATCTAGTTAATTGGTAATACTGTTGCGTTATCTAACCTTTAAGTAAGAATTAAATAATTATGTTTTCTTCAATTCTAGTTTTTCAGCAAAATAATCACAAAAATCTCTCATTGTCGCTGTCATCTTTTCGTCTTGTGTGGCTCTGTGAAATGTATTACTCATTTCCACTAAAGTTTGATGAAAAAACTGTTTCATTTCATCTACTGGCATATCTTTAGTCCAAAGATCAATACGCAAGGTTTCCTTAGCTTTAGCATCCCAAACCGCAAGCATCATTGCTTTTGCTTCTTCGTTAGAAATGCCTCCATCTTCGGCTGTCCAATGCAGCTTTTCAGGCACTCTATTTTCGTCAAGTTCAACACTAAGTTCTATTTTTGAAGTATGGTTATTTGCCATTATTTTG
Source organism: uncultured Psychroserpens sp. (assembly GCF_947500255.1). GTDB lineage: Bacteria > Bacteroidota > Bacteroidia > Flavobacteriales > Flavobacteriaceae > Psychroserpens. The sequence continues at coordinate 7,233 of NZ_CANMRL010000001.1, forward strand.
GTGGTTTATAATTAGATTTATTAAATATCTCAGCTGCATCTGTTTGCAACATTTGTTGTAAGGACACATCATTATTTTTCATGTAAGCTCGAACAATTTGCCATCCAATGTACTGTCCGAGTCTACCAGGTGTTTGACTATCCAGTTCTAAATAAAATTTAGAAAAAGGCGCATCAGCAATAAATCGTGCAGATAAACTACTATCGGTATTATACAGCATTTCTTTTTCAACAAACTCGGTCCAGATTACATTTTCATTAAGTTTAGCAAATTCTAATTGATCAGGTCTGTAGCCAATTTTTTCGGCATCGGTTTTGAACGGAATCATTTTATCTTTGAAGTACAATTGCTTTCCAAAGAACACCATTTCGTCTAACAAGGTCCTTTTTTGAGATTGAAAGATTTGCTTTTCACTGTAGGCTTTGGCCAAATCAACAACAATTTGAGATGGCCTCATATTCTCTGCTAAATATTTTGGTATACCCGAATAAAACTCATGGTTACTTCCCAAGTAGTTGTCAATTGCAATTAAAACGATTGTATCTGTGACTATCAATTTTTCACGATACTTTACAAAATTGGTTAAGGTAACAACCTTTGGTTCTGAAAAGGCCTTATCATAATATTTTAAATGTTGAAACAGCGCTTCAATATCATTACTTTCCTCTTTAAAATCACCAAATGTAACATGCGTTGCTTGGTGCAACTCTTTTTGAATGGTATCGTTCATTCTATTAATCCAAATTGAATCTGGTGTTCGTTTTGAAAATAAAAACGGAAAGGCTTTTTTCAGGGTTCCTAATTGATCTGATTTTGTATTAGCAAAGGCTCGATCAAAACGCTCAATAACAATATTGGTTTCTATTTTAGAAATCTCATTTTCTAAAGCATCTTCATTTTTACAACTAAAAAATGAGATGAGAATAAGACATAATACAGGTATTCTTTTCATATATCTTGATTACAAAAACTTAATTCAGCTAAATTTTTATTACTAACGTGATTACGCTATTTTTGTTACACAAAGGTACTACTATTACATAAAAAACACATTAAAATGCAGACAGAAAAAGTTGTTGATCATATTGTAAACTGGCTTAAAGATTACGCTACAAATGCTAGAGTAAAAGGATTTGTTATAGGAATTTCTGGCGGAATTGATTCTGCTGTTACTTCAACACTTTGTGCAAAAACTGGATTAGAGTTACTCTGTATTGAAATGCCTATCCATCAAGCTGCTAGTCATGTGAGCAGAGCACAAGAACACATAGAACAATTGAAACAACGTTTCCCAAATGTTAGGGACAACAGAGTTGATTTAACACCAGTATTCGAAGAGTTTAAAACTGAAGTGTCTCTTGATGGTAAACAGGCTACCGTAGATATGGCACTTGCTAATACGAGAGCACGATTACGAATGACAACCTTATATTATCATGCCGGACTTTTAGGATTGCTGGTTGCGGGAACTGGTAATAAAGTTGAAGATTTTGGAGTTGGGTTTTACACGAAGTATGGTGATGGTGGCGTTGATTTAAGTCCAATAGCAGATTTATTAAAATCTGAGGTATATCAGATTGGAGAATACCTCAAAGTTCCAGATTCGATCATGAAAGCAGCACCTAGTGATGGTCTTTTTGGTGATTCGCGAAGTGATGAAGACCAAATTGGAGCCTCTTATCCAGAATTAGAATGGGCTATGAAAATGAAAGATGAAGGGAAGACTGAAAACGATTTTGATGGACGCCAAAAGCAAGTGTTTCAAATATTTATGAGATATAATCGTTCAAATACGCACAAAATGATCCCTATACCAATTTGCGAAATTCCCAAAGAATTTAAATAATTGTTAGGTTTCTCGTTAAAAAAAAGCGATTATATTGATTTTTTTTAGTAATTTTGCAATGCAAATCTCCACATTCTTGAATTTATTTTTATAAGTTCTGGCACTCTATACTAACTAACCAATTAATTTATTGTATTATGATCAAGGTATTAGTCGTTGACAACCATCCTATCGTAACTACTGGCTTTCAACTTTTATTTGAAAATCACGACGAAATCCAAATAGTTGGAACCGTTGGAAGTGGAGTGGAAATATTTGAATTTGTGCGTCGCCATGATGTAGACGTTATTGTTTCTGAAATTGAACTTCCTGAACTTAATGGTATAACTGCGCTTAGAGCCATTAAAAAAGAACACAGCCACATTAACATTATTATGTTTAGCTATCATCCTGAAGAGATTTATGCCATAAGTACTATTAAGGCAGGTGCATCTGGTTATGTGTCAAAGTCTGAACCAACAGATGTCATTGTAAAAGCAATAAAGTTGGCTCATCAAGGGGAAATTCACCTCAGTAATAAGATGTCTAAACATCTTAATTACAATGATACTAGACAAACAAAAAGTAGAATCTACAAGCGCTTATCCACTAGAGAAGTTGAAGTTTTGAAACTATTATCTTCAGGTAAGAAAAACAAAGAAATAGCTCAAGAACTCGACATTAATGAAAAAACGGTAAGCACTTATAAAGCGCGACTATTTAAGAAGTTAAATGTGACCAACCTTATTGATCTTGTAAATCAAGGAAAGCAGTTAGATATCACTTAAATCTTTCCGCCAACTACCTTACCAAGTTTTCTAGAAAGAAGCATTTTTAGACCAACATAATCTTTAACATCTTCAAGGATATTGCGATTGTTTGCGTCTTCACGCAAAGTATCATTCTGGTATTCTGCTACTTTTTTATCTATTAAGTAACAACGCAGTGTTAAAATAGTTTGCGTGACATGTTGAGCAATACTGTGTTTTTTTTCTTTAGGAATGATATGATTGCGCTCCCAATCATGTAAGCTATAGCGTTCATCATTCATCAAAATTGTAGTTACAGCACTAGCCAATTCTTGATCAAGCTTATTAACAAAATTCTTGGTAGAGAATTCTGGTTCTTGGTTTAAGGTATCTATAATAGTATAATACAACAATTTAAAATTAGAGTTGGAAAATTGCATCTCGTCTTCTTGCAAATCGAGGTATATTTTTTCAAACACCTTGGCGTTATGTATAACAGGCTCTAACTGTAATTCACCATCTTCAGATTCTTTTAGAACTAAATCTTCAAAATCTTCAGTTTCTGTTCCATAGAGTAACAAAATTTCAATAATCTTACGCTCTAACTCATATTGAAGATCAACTTTAGGTGCTTTAGCCTGAGGTTTAACAACATCAAATGCTTTTTGTTGGGTCTTAATCGTTTTATTGGCTTCCTGTACCTCTTTTTTTGTAATCTGAGCTAAAGTACTAAACAGTACATCTTCACTTATATCCATAATGCGTGAGCACTCTTGAATATAAATTTCCTTTTTTATTTGATCTGGAATCTTAGAAATACTATTTACAATATCTCTAATGGTCTCTGCCTTTTTTATAGGATCATTATTAGCTTCTTTGATAAGCAAAGATGCTTTGAACTGAATAAAATCTTTCGAATTGTCGTTAAGATATGCTGTCAATTCTTCTAACGTATTTTGTTTTGCAAAACTATCGGGATCCTCACCTTCTGGAAAACCGCAAACCTTGACATTCATACCTTGTTCTAGAATCAAATCTATACCTCTAATAGACGCTCTTATTCCTGCAGCATCACCATCAAAAAGAACAGTGATATTATTGGTTAATCGATTAACCAATCGAATCTGTTCTGGTGTTAAGGCAGTACCAGAAGATGCAACAACATTTTTAATTCCAGTTTGGTAAAACTGTATGACATCGGTATACCCTTCAACTAAATAGCAGTTGTCTTCTTTTGCTATAGATTGTTTAGCATGATAAATTCCATAGAGGATTTTACTTTTATGGTAGACCTCACTTTCGGGAGAGTTTAAATACTTAGCCGCTTTTTTATCTGAAGTCAATATACGTCCGCCAAATCCTAAAACACGTCCGCTCATACTATGAATTGGGAACATCACTCGACCTTTAAAACGATCGAATTTCTTTTCAGGTTTCACGATGGTTAATCCTGTTTTTTCTAAAAACTCCAATTGATAGCCTTTTTTTAGAGCTTCATCAGTAAAGGCTTGCCATTCATCTAACGAATAACCTAAGTTAAATTGTTTTATCGTTTCATTAGTAAAACCTCGCTCCTTAAAATAACTTAACCCAATAGCTTGGCCTTGATCTGTTTTAAACATGATGCGTTCAAAATAATCTTTGGCGAACTCATTAACTAAATATAAACTTTCGCGCTCATTAGCTTCCTGCTTCTGTTCATCGGTTTGCTCGGTTTCTTCAATTTCAATATTGTATTTCTTAGCTAGATATTTTATCGCTTCGGGATAAGTAAAGTGTTCATGCTCCATCAAAAACGTGACAGCATTCCCTCCTTTTCCACTGGAGAAGTCTTTCCAAATTTGTTTTACGGGAGATACCATAAAACTTGGAGAACGTTCATCACTAAAAGGGCTGAGACCTTTAAAATTACTCCCTGCTTTTTTTAGTTGAACAAAATCACCAATTACCTCCTCTACTCGGGCGGTGTCAAATACTTGTTCTATGGTGGATTTTGAGATCAATTTTAGAAATAATAATAGAACCGTAAATTTAACAAAAAAGCTCCATTACTAAAGTAAATGGAGCTTTTTAATTGCTTATATAGCTAGACTAATCCAAATCAAATCTAAATCCTATAGATAGATTATGCTGATCAAATGTTTGATCTTTAAATAATGGGCTTAGGTCATACTTTGCATAAATCCCTAGAGTTCCATAGCCAACATAGGCACTTAATCCATACACAAAAGGAGAAGCATTATAACTACGTCTAATTTTTTCCTTCACGCGATCCCCATCTTCCTTAAATCGTAGCTTTTGCTGCGTTCCTATGTTAAATCCAGCATAACCACCTAAACCTATTTTGAAATGTCTTGCTGTACTGTATCTAAAATAACCCTTACGTTCAATTTTCTTTGAAGGCCCAAACTCAAAATGCAAAGGAAACACCAAGTTTGTAATTCTAAATTCAGACTCTTTTAACTCACTAGGAAACGTTTCTAAGGTTGTTGTATTTCCGTTTTGAACAAAATACCTATCATCTTTAGGTGTTAATTTATTCCACATAAATGAGAAACCATATTTTAAACGCACTGCGTTATTATCTTCAAATAGTCTTGTTTTCCATGCAATACCTAATTCTACAAATCCAGATTGCATAAAGGTATACTCATCACCTATTTTTTGTCCATCGCCAATGGCATTGTTAAATCCAGCTGCAAATACGAGGTCACTTGTTGTTCGCTTATCATACTTTCTTGGCTTTCGTCTTGAACTAACATTAAGTCCACCAAGTTTACTCAAACTAAAATTAAAGTGAACCTCATCATCGTCTCTATCATCATAATAGGCATCATTTCGCTTTAATAATTCAATTTTATTATCAATAATTGCAAGTCGGTTTTCAATATTAAGAGCACGTCTCTTTGCAGCTTCTTTTTTGAGTTGCTCTGCTTTAGTTTCTGTAATCTCACCTTTAGATAGACGTTCATTAATAACCTCCACCTCTGCTTTTAAGAATTCTCGTTCTTCATCTTGAATTTTTGTTTTTAGTCGTTCTAACGCGCTAATCTTAAAATTAACTTCTTTCAACAACGTTGTGTCTTTTTCTGTTTCTTGTGCACTCAAATTCGCTGTAATTAGGCATAGAGAGAGTAGCACTACGTACTTAGTAATAGTGTTCATAATGTTTGTTTTTAATTGATGATTATTTAATTGTTACGCTCGGCGACTGCAGTTTTCACCGTATTGTAACTGGATCTTAAAGCTTCAAATACTTTGGTTCTAAACGATTGTTCGAGATCGGCTTCAACGTCTTGAAGTAATGCATCTGCATCGACCGTTCGAGTTGTTTCGTTATAGATTCGCTGCTTTAAAATGTCTTTTTCTGCTTGTTTTAAAAGATCTTCTATTTCTTGACTCGTTACTGCTGTACCATCTGTATCTAATGCTTTTATTTGATTAACGACTTGAAGTACTTTTGCATCCTCAGAAGTTAATGTATTTGTAGCAATAGCTTTCTTTTCAATACTGTTCTTTTCATTCGCAATTGCAACAACAGCATTTTGGAGTTTATGGTCATTTATAATCTTGTCTTGTTTTACAATTGATATTGCCTTTTGTTCGGAAACTTGAACCATTTGAGTATGGTCTTCTTGAATTGGCTTCACTGGAGAGACATCCATTTTAGTCTCATTAGTTTTCTCAATAGCGTCTTCGTTTAAAATCTCAACAATGGCGTCTTTACTTTCTATAGTTTCAGTAGGCTTATGTATCTCTTTGTTCTCAAGGCTTTCTTTAATCTCAGTATCTACAAGTATTGGTGAAACTGATTGTTCTTCTGAAGACTTGAAAAACAAAGTCGTTACAAAAAGTACGCCTACGATGCTAGCAGCAATACCTATATATAAAAACCAACTTCTTGAGTTTTTCTTATCATGAGTATCAAGCTGATTTGAAAGCTTATTCCAAGCGTCAGTTGATGGCTGAATCGATCGCTTTTCTAACTTATCCTTTATATTTTCTTCAAATTTAATTGGTGCCATAACTTGTTGTATTTATGTCCTTAATTTTTTTCTGAAGCATTTGTCTTGCTTTAAATAATTGTGATTTTGAAGTCCCTTGAGATATATTTAGTATCTCAGCAATTTCATGATGTTTGTAGCCTTCAATAGCATACATGACAAATACCATTTTGTAACCATCAGGAAGCTCATCTATGATTTGTTGAATTTGTGCCACTTCAATTTGAGATTCTACATTATTGTATTGCTCTTGGGCGAATGGTTCATCTTCAACTGAGAATTCAACGTGTTTTTGTTGTCTTAAAAACGAAATAGATTCTCTTACCATAATACGTCTTAACCAACCTTCAAAACTTCCTTCATTTTTAAAATTCTTCAGATTTGTAAACGCTTTAAAAAAACCATTCAACATTACAGACTCTGCATTTTGCATATCTTTTACATAGTATCTACAAATACTTAACATTTTAGGCGCATGAATTTCAAACAATGTATGCTGTGCATCTCGCTTACCTTTAGCCGCCTTTTTTATTAGCGTTGTATTGTTTTTATGATGTAATTGAATGACTTTCAAAATAGCTTTCGTTTGGTCTTCTATTTATAAAGACGCAATAATGATGCAAATGGTTGCCCAATGCTTAAAAAAAATTATAATATATTGTTTTTCAGATTTTTAAAAATTATTTTTTTCTATCAATAACATAGTTTACCATTAACTCAAGAGCAGTTTTATACTCAGATTTAGGATATAATTTTAAGATTTGTAAGGCTTCGGCCTGGAACTCTTTCATTTTATTAACGGCATATTCGAGTCCGTTATTCGTTTTCACAAAAGCAATAACTTCTTTAACTCTCTTTTTATCTTTATTGTGATTTTTAATTGAATTGATGAGCCAAGACTTTTCTTTTTTAGAGCAATTATTGAGCACATGAATAAGTGGTAGTGTCATTTTTTGCTCTTTGATGTCAATCCCTGTTGGTTTTCCTATAGCTTCTTCTCCATAATCAAATAAATCATCCTTGATTTGAAATGCCATACCGATAAGTTCTCCAAACTTTCTCATAGACTCAACATGATCTGAATTAGGTTTTACCGAGGCGGCTCCCAAACTGCAGCAAGCAGCGATCAATGTTGCTGTTTTTTGTCTGATAATATCATAGTAGACTTCTTCGGTGATATCTAATTGTCTTGCCTTTTCAATCTGAAGTAATTCCCCTTCGCTCATTTCCCTAACGGCAACCGAAATAATTTTAAGCAAATCGAAATCATTATTATCAATAGACAACAATAGACCTTTAGATAGCAGGTAATCTCCAATGAGTACGGCTATTTTATTTTTCCATAACGCATTAATAGAGAAAAAACCACGTCTACGATTACTATCATCAACCACATCATCATGAACCAAGGTGGCTGTATGAATAAGTTCTATAACCGAAGCTCCTCTGTATGTTCGCTCACTTACCTGGCCATTATCAACCATTTTTGCTACTAGAAATACAAACATGGGACGCATTTGTTTTCCTTTTCGGTTAACAATGTAATGCGTAATTCGATTTAACAAGGCCACTTTACTCGACATAGAAAGTAGAAACTTTTGTTCAAAAAGTTCCATTTCATATGTAATGGGTTGTTTTATTTGTTCGGTAATCTTCAATTAGAGTGGCTATTCTTATCTGTGTTTTACAAAATTACTAATAAAGTAGGTATCGAAATTAAATACTGGTAATAATTCGTTAAAATTTAAATGTCAGAAATAGACTAGCCCTTTATTTTGTATATTTAATAGTTAATTAATTAAAAATCCGAACTTTATGAAAAAAATTACTTTATTACTGTTATTATGTTTATGCACTCATTTGAGTTATTCTCAAATTCTTTTTGAAGATAACTTTGATGGCTCAGGTCCTGGTATTGCAGGTTGGACTGTAACCGATGTAGACGGTCAAACACCTAATGTTAATGTTAGCGAATTCACATCTGCTTGGATTGAAGTAGATAGAGATGGTAGTGCAGGTGGAGGTGCTAATTATGGTGGTCCTGCTGGAGATTTTGCCGTAGCAAGTACCTCTTGGTATACGCCTGCTGGCACTTCAGACGACTGGCTAATTACACCTCAAATTAATTTAACCTCTGATGCTACATTATATTGGGATGCCAAGGCACAAGATGCTGGATTTCCTGATGGCTATGAAGTTAGATTATCTACTTCTGGTACAAATACAGCAACAGATTTCACTGAATTATTGTTTTCTATTGCGGCTGAAGATCCAGCGTTCCAATCAAGACAAGTTGATCTTTCTGCCTATACAGGACAAAATGTATACATCGCTTTTAGAAACAATTCAACAGATCAATTTGTATTACTAGTAGATAATGTTGAAGTTTCAGTAACACCTTCGTGTGTTGTCCCAACAGATTTTACTGCTGGAACTGTTACTGCTACAACGTATGAAGTTACTTGGATGGATACCAATGCTGGTACGCCAAACTGGGAAATAGAATGGGGAGCTGATGGATTCACACAAGGTACAGGAACGTCTGTGACCGGATTAACATCAACGTCGTATACATTTCCTGGCCTAATGCCTGAAACAACATACAATTTCTTCATCAGAACAAATTGTGGTGGTGCCGAAGGTGATAGTGATTGGGTTGGACCAATAGCATTTACAACCTTATTTGATTGTTCTACAATTGTATTACCACTTGATGAGAACTTTGTTAGTGAAAGCTCATTTAATTCTTGCTATGGTGTTGAAGATATAGATGCTAATGGTACAGCTTGGATACAACAAGCTTTAGACTTAGATGGTGATTTAACTGATGAAACGTTTGCTACTAATGGATCAAACGGACTTGACCCTAAAGATGATTGGCTAGTTTCTCCAGCATTTCCGATGACAATGGATGCGACTTATACAGTTGACTTCTCATTTAACGGAGCAAATACAGCAACTAACAATGCCAATGAAAGTTTAGAGGTTCTTATTTTAGACGGTCCTACATCATCAGCAAATATTCTGGCTACACTTTACACTAATACTGGTATTGTACAAACTGGTGCTTTTGCAGAATTGGAAAACATGGCTACAAATATCGTTCAAGATTTTGATGCCACTGCAGATGGAACATTCCATGTGGCATTCCGTACAACGTCTCCAGCTAATAGTGGATTCTTATTATTGTTTAACTACAATATCGTAGAAACATTAAGTGTTGATGAATTTGACAGAAACAATTTTAGTTATACTTATAATAAAGACACAGATCAATTAACTCTTGAATCTACAAGTTTACCACTTGATAGTATGGAGCTATATAGTATCTTAGGTCAAAAGGTTGTGTCGAGAGAATTATCTCAAAATCGAGAGGTAGTTGACATGTCTCGTTTAACAGATGGTGTTTATCTAGCTACTGTAACCATTAATGGTAGTAGTAAAACATTTAAAATCGTTAAACAATAAATATAGATGTAACGTCAAATAAAAAGAGCTGCAAATTGCAGCTCTTTTTTTATGTTTTATTTGCGAGTTGACCACATGCGGCATCAATGTCCTTTCCGCGGGAACGCCTAACTGTAACTGTAATGTTATGAGCTTCCAGCATAGACACATACATATCTATAGCTTTGGAATTAGCCTGCTGAAACTCGCCATCATCTATAGGATTATATTCGATTAAATTGACCTTGCTAGGTGCAAATTTGCAAAATTTGATAAGGGCATCCACATCTTTTTTAGAATCGTTTATGCCATCCCAAACCACATATTCATACGTGATTCTATTTTTTGTTTTGGCATACCAATATTCTAATGCTTCTCTTAAATCCTCCAACGGAAATGTAGCATTAAAAGGCATTATTGATGTTCGGGTTTCATTAATAGCAGAATGTAATGACACTGCCAATTTAAATTTCACCTCATCATCGGCCATTTTCTTAATCATTTTTGGCACGCCAGACGTCGACACCACGATACGTTTTGGAGACATTCCCAAACCTTCTGGAGATGTAATCTTATCAATAGCTTTGAGTACGTTTTTATAATTCATGAGTGGCTCTCCCATTCCCATAAATACAATATTACTCAAGGGTCTATTGTGATACAATCGGCTTTCTTTATCGATTGCCACAACTTGATCATAGATCTCATCTGGATTTAGATTACGCATACGTTTTAATCGTGCAGTAGCACAAAATTTACAATCTAAACTACAACCTACTTGGCTTGACACACAAGCTGTTGTTCTATTTTTTGCTGGTATTAAAACCGACTCTACAATTAGACCGTCGTGTAAACGCACTGCATTTTTTATAGTGCCATCGGCACTTTTTTGCATTTGATCTACCTTAATATGATTGATTACAAAATGGGTTTCAAGTTTTTGACGTGTTTCTTTAGAAATATTGGTCATATCCTCAAAAGCATGAGCACCTTTACTCCATAACCATTCATAAACTTGGTTTCCTCGGAATGCCTTATCGCCTTCTCTTACGAAAAAATCTCGAAGTTGTTCCTTCGTTAATGCGCGTATGTCTCTTTTTTTAATTTCCATTTCTGGTGCAAAAGTAATGAAAGGAATAACGATATTCGATATTCGATTTATGATTTTATAGTGCCTTAACTCGCATTAGTGATGGAAGCGGCATCCTTTTGCCTCTTTTTGGCAAAAGATATAGCTGAGAGCACGACCCTTTGGGGAATGCCCAAATAAAAAGCCTCATGAAAACATAAGGCTTTAAATAGTATCGTATTGTGCTATTAAATAATGAGCATCGCATCACCATAGGTGTAAAAACGGTACTTCTCTTTAACAGCTTCTTCATAAGCTTTTTTCATAAAATCGTGACCTGCAAAAGCAGATACCATCATCAATAATGTTGACTTAGGTGTATGAAAATTAGTAATCATACTGTTAGCTATGCTAAAGTCGTAAGGTGGAAAAATAAATTTGTTGGTCCATCCCGAAAACTCATTAAGTGTACCACTAGATGACACCGAACTTTCAATTGCTCGCATAGCTGTTGTACCAACGGCACATACACGCCTTTTTTCGGCAATTCCTTTATTAATAATATCTGTAGCCGGCTTGGTGATATAAATTTCTTCACTGTCCATTTTATGCTTAGATAAATCTTCTACCTCAACAGGATTAAAGGTTCCTAATCCAACATGCAACGTTACTTCTGGCAACTCAATACCTTTAATTTCCAAACGCTTGAGCAAGTGTTTCGAAAAGTGCAAACCTGCTGTTGGAGCAGCTACGGCACCTTCATTTTTAGCAAAAATAGTTTGGTAACGCTCTTCATCTTCTGGTTCTACATCTCTTTTAATGTACTTAGGAAGTGGTGTTTCTCCAAGCTCTGTAAGCTTTCTTCTAAATTCACTGTAAGACCCATCATATAAGAAACGTAAGGTTCTACCTCTTGACGTTGTGTTATCAATAACTTCGGCAACTAATGTTTCGTCATCACCAAAGTAAAGTTTATTACCAATTCTAATCTTACGAGCTGGATCTACCAACACATCCCAAAGACGTTGTTCTTCATTTAATTCTCTTAATAAGAAGACTTCAATTCTAGCGCCAGTTTTTTCTTTGTTTCCATATAAACGCGCTGGAAATACTTTGGTATTATTTAAGATCATCACATCTCCTTCGTCAAAATAATCGATGATATCCTTAAATAGTTTATGTTCGATTGTTTGATTTTTTCTATCCAAAACCATTAATCTAGATTCGTCTCTTATGTCTGAAGGACGCTCAGCTAATAATTCTTCTGGAAGGTCAAAATTGAAGTGTGATAATTTCATGTGCTATTGTTTTATTTATTTTGATAAGTCTCGCGATAGTTTCAGCGTTATCTTTTTGCTGGCTTCAAGAGTCTTATTTTTTTACAAGTTGCAAATATACAATCTCAACATAGGGGTTGTCAAGTAAAACGCTGTATTTATTTGGAAAATTTAAATCCGAGCGTTTTTAAATCGTCCCAAAACGTTGGATACGATTTAGAAACTACCATGTGATCTTCGATATTTAAATTAGTTTTTAAGGCCAAAGGGGCAAAAGCCATGGCCATTCTATGATCGTTATAGGTTGCAATAGTGACATTGTCTTTAATCAATGAAGGTACATAGAGCTCTAGTGTATCTTCGGAAATATCAACTTTAGCATTTAACTTTTCTAGTTCATTCTGAAGTGCTACCAATCGATCGGTTTCTTTTATTTTGAGTGTATGCAATCCTGAAAGATGACAATTTACACCTAATCCTAGACAGGTTACGGCGATTGTTTGCGCTATGTCTGGAGCATTATTTAGTTGAAATTCTACAGCTTTCTCTTGAGTGACTTCTACTTTTTTTAAAGTGATAGTATGATCTCCAAATGTAGTTTCTACACCAAATGTTTTATAAATTTCTGCTAACACAGAGTCTCCTTGTAATGAGTCTTGTTTATAGGATGACAATTTAATCTCTGTCCCTAAAGGACTCAATGCAGTAATGCTATAAAAATAGGATGCCGAAGACCAATCTGACTCCACTACCAAAAGATCACATGACAGATCTGAACGCTTTGACTCTACCTTGATAACTTGATCTTCAAATGTTGTTTTGATTCCTACTTGATTGAGCAAATCTAATGTCATATTGATATAAGGAATAGACGTAATTTTTCCTTCTAAGGTCAATTCTAGTCCGTTTTCCAAACTTGAAGCAATAAGCAATAATGCAGAAATATACTGACTGCTTACATTAGCCTTTAACGTTACTTTATCTTTTACTAGATACGTACCTTTAATCTTCAATGGCGGACAACCATGTGTTTCGAGGTATGAAATTTGAGCGCCTAATTGGTTTAAAGCGTCGACCAATATTTCTATAGGTCGTTCTTTCATTCGGTTTGAACCAGTGAGTACTACTTCTCTACCCATTTGTTGAGCAAAGTAAGCCGTAAGAAAGCGCATTGCTGTTCCTGCATGATGAATATCAACCACATTCTCTATAGACGTCAAAGCCTTTTGCATGACTTTGGAATCATCAGAATTCGAAATATTCTCTATGCTTAATTCTGGATAGAGTGCCTGCAATAACAGTAATCTATTGGATTCGCTTTTAGAGCCCGTAATTATAATTTCGGATATGTTTCCGATTTGAGATTTGTAAAGCTGTAGTGTCATAAAAAAATTCCTGCTTGCGCAGGAATGGTTTATTTTAGTTTGTCATTATTGTGATGTCTATCGTGATCTCGTTTGGCTTTTTTATCCATTTTTTTATCGAAAGCACTTTGCAGATCTATTCCTGTTTGATTTGCTAGGCACAAAACTACAAAAACTACGTCTGCTAATTCCTCTCCTAAGTCCTTATCTTTATCACTTTCTTTTTCACTCTGCTCGCCATAACGCCTTGCTATAATTCTGGCAACCTCACCCACTTCTTCGGTAAGTTGAGCCATATTGGTTAGCTCGTTAAAATATCTTACGCCATGCGTTTTAATCCAATTATCAACATCCAGTTGAGCATTTTTAATATTCATGTTACACTTTTTTAAGTACGACTTGTTCTGATTGCTTTTCAACAATTTTTTCATAAAAATCTTTGAATACTTTATAATCGTCAGAATTTATAAAAGACGTATTCATCTCCAAAGAAATATTTAATTGAAGAAATTTACCACTTTCTTTGATGATATATGTAAACTTAGCATCATTATCTTTAAACTCATACGCTCCATTTTCTGGCAAGGATTCAACTTGATACCCATCTGGAATCATAATATTGATAACATACTTATCTTCAAATGGAAAACTAAAATCGATTGGATATTGTCGCTCTTCTAATTTAAACGGACTCTCTTTTGTTGCCATAAAAAACATTGGTGAAAAATATAAGTTTCCGCCAATATCATCTATTCCGTCACTTAACGTATAATCATACGACAATCTTACGGGTTGAGTAATATCTGTATCATTTTTATAGTCGATATTAGAAACCTCGATATCACCTTTGTTTTTTTCAAGACGTTTTCTGTGTTCATCAGCACTAATTCCGGTGTTACTCTTTCTATAAGATAAAGCCAAATGATCTGAAATGTTGCGTCTTACTTTTCCGTTAATAGTAAAATCTTCATTGATCTTTACATTTAAAGACGTAGATTCTGTAGCCTTCCCTGTTGGCCTTAAAGACACCCAACCTGAAGTTCCATCATCTTTTATTACACGACCTTGCCAATTTAATGCACGTTGCGGCAATACATTAACCATACTATACATTTCGGTTGCATCAAATAAGGCATAACTATCTTGATTCTCCACCATACAAATCACATAATTAAAACCTTTACGCGTTGGAAACAAAGGAATACCGTTATTCTTTGTACTTACTAATACTGGGTTAGCATTCACGCCTTGCGAGCGCAACATTGCAATCAATAAAAGGTTGATGTCTGCTACATTACCTTCACCTTCTTTATAAGCTTTACGTATACCTTTTTGTGCTCTAAAACCATATAATCCATTCCACTTTACCTTAGACTTTACATACGATTGCAATACAAAACCTTTTTGAAAATCATCATTAGCAGAGGCAACAAGTGATTGTATATCTTCTTTAAAAAAGCCAGATCTATTAAGCTGATTTCCAAAATCGGATTCATCATATATGGATTTTGACACATTTTCCCAATTAGATGAAAATGATTTTTCTACAGCACCATAAGTATTTAAAATAGCAGATAATTCCAAACTCATTTTGGCCCTGTAATTATCCATATTACCAGCATAAGCCTCGCCTTTTAACGAAGGGATATTTGATTCGTTTGCCGAAAGCACATTGACTTTATATTCGAATGAACCACTTGAATAATTTTTAACACTTCTTGACGCTTGATTGTTTTGAACTGTTCTTTTATAGGTAGCTGACTTGTTTTCAACGGTACTTTTGATATTGGGATAATAAAATGCCCTAGGATTCACTTTTTTATTATACACATAATATTCTGGACTTGCTATTTTCAAATCCAATTTATCAATGGGAATATTATATTGAAATACAATGTCATCTATAGTTAAAAATGGAGAAATTACATCATAGGTAAATTCAATAATGCAACCTTCATTTACATTAGGCATCGTTATGGTATTGATCTCTATAAAATCAGTAGCATCTTCTTCAAAAATACCCTCTTTTTTTAGTTTGTCTTTTTCAATCTTTCCATTAACGAGATTATACGTATAACCTTTTAATCCCGTTAATTTTTCTTTACTCCCTGCTCCAGCTTGGTACAAGAAAATCTTTTCTGTAGCATAATTAAAGCCGTCTTTGTTATATATTTTTATACGTTCATGTACTTGTCGCCTCTGTACAAAACCTCTCTCATCTGTAAATTCGAAATAAATATTTTCATTTTTGTAAAGAATTGCTGCATTAGCAGCTGAATCAATAGGATGTTGTTTTTGAGCTAATTCTTCAGCAGATACTTTTCCAAATTTATAATTTTGTGCCTTACTAGACATCATAAATGCTACAAGCAGAATTAGTGTTAATAGTTGTTTCATGGTTAGGTATATTGATTTAGTTAGTAGTAAGTACAACTTTAGTTTTATCATGCTTCACAATAGTTGACATAAAAGAGCGGAAATCGTCGTACTCTTCTTTAGGATAATAGCCTTTATTTAAAATGTGTGTTCGTTTATAGACCAATTCATGTTCTGAGCGTTTTTCAATAGAGAACTTATAAGTCCCAAATTTATTGACTATTTCTATGGGGTTTGGCATGGCTTCAACCTTAAGATCTGGAGCTATTTTAATGACAAACTCATCTACATCTTTATAACCTCTTTCAATTTCAAAATCTAAAGTTCTGTTTTCGTAGCGCGTAGGTATACTTTTGATTCTATTAAAAGCATTAGGCTGAAACAATAGACGCTTTCCCGTTTTGGTAACAAAACTAGATGAAGATACATTTACTTTTTCTGTAAACTCAACATGATCTTTATCGTTATTAAAGGCTATATTATCTACTGAAAGATTATTAATATAATCCCAATATTCTTTAAAATATAATTCTTGTTCTCGCAGAGGTCTTTTTTGAACACCTTCATGCAATGCATATTGGTAACCATAAGTTTTTATGGTAACACTTCCAGAAATTTCTCCATTTATCGTAAGGTTAACATCTGCATTAGTCAACTGCAGGTTATCTTCTGTTTTGTATATTGTGGTGTGTACAATTTTACCACCTTCAGGTGTGATTAATAAAGCGTCACGATCATCTGTAAAGCTCGCAATAAAACCAAACGGATTTGTTTGATTAGTGCATTCTAACCAAATATCTTTCTCTTCATTTGGGACGCATAATACGACATGGTTTCCTTCGGTAGCAGAAAACTCTTTATCTATACTCACCAAATCTTCATCACCATAAATCACTGCATAATGCGCCTCAACACCAACTTCCTCCAACAACGCTTTCGTATAGTTTGATAACCCTTTGCAATCGGCATAACCCAAGCGCTCAACATCTTCAGCCAACATAGGTTTCCAACCGCCAATACCTACTTGAACACTTATATAGCGTGTTTTTTCTTGCATATAGTTGTATACAATTCTAGCTTTTTCAATATCAGAAGTTGCATTTTTTGTAAGTGCTTTAATTTCAGTTTTCACAGCATCTGGTAGTGCTTCTGTTCCCGATAAAAGTTCGTCATGCATCCACTTTCCAAAATCTTGCCAGTTATTATTAATACCTCGCACACCTTCCATTTCAAATTCGGTTAATGCAACTCTTAAAACTGGAGCAAATGTTCTAAAAGAAGGACTATATGCTTCAGGTTTTAAGGACGTTAAATTTTTTGCTGTATAATGATAGTCACTATGTTTTTCGATATTATAATTTTCAAGGTTGATGGGCTTAGTTTTCAACTCAACACCTGAATTATTAGTGATTTTATATTCTGAATTCTGAGCACTAACATAAAATCCGTTTATGGGACTCCAACTAGGAAAAAATGCCGTACTCGCATACTCTACTTCTACTTCATAAGATACTGTATATGGATAACTAATTGGTGTATATTCCAGATACTTCACTCGACTATCGGAATATAATGTACCTCCACTTACGGCACTAACATCTTCAAAGTCCTTTTCCTTAAACTTCTTGATTTCATTCCCGTTTTTATCATATATCCTAGCTTCTAATGCTTTAATTTTTATGCGTTTATCGTAAGACTCCACAGTTCCTTGATGTCTTATTCCTCCTTCATTAAATACTGTGACAATGCGTTTTCTTTTGTATATAAATTTATTGTAAGCCTTGACTTCGATATCAGTTTTATCATACCTAATGACAGCATTTGATTTGATTTTTAATTCAAATGGAATCGTTGATGATTTATATAAGTCGGCCTCTTGGGCAAACAACATTGAAGACAGTGATGTTAACAATAACATCACCAAAATTCTGAAGGGCATTCTTTAGAGTTTTTATTAATAGCTAATTCAAATATAGCTGTTTTATTTTAACAGAATGTGTAAAAAACAGAAAAGCAATTACACAACTACAATATAGACTTTTTTCTCTTTTTAAACACATATAACGTGGTTAAAATAATGAAACATGGAATGGCTATATATTTGAACTCACTAATGATAACACGAAGGCCCCATTCTGAAAAAAATCGTTCAATACCTAATGGTGATACTTCAATCACTCTACATGGAAAAAAATGTCTGGAATTTTCAAAAGGAATGAAAAATCCAACGCCTCTTCCTCCTGTAGTCATAGCGTCTAATATCCCATGAGATATGGTTGATAGAAAAATCACTATGGCGAAAACTAGTTTTCTTGTTTTTCCGAAAACAGCGCACAATACAATACTCCAAATCAATGCAAACAGAATAGAATGTGTAAACCCTCTATGTCCTAATGGATGCATATAATCGATACCAAATTTAAAAGATAGTACATCCAGATCTGGAAGTATAGCAGAACCAATAGCTAGAAACACCAATAATGCATTCGATTTTGAATCTAAGACTTTTGCTGTAGTATAGGCTACCAATCCATGACCAAAAACTGATGCCATTATGCTTTGTTTTTTGTATCAATAATTATAGTCACAGGACCATCATTAAGCAGTTCTACTTTCATATCTGCACCAAACTCACCTGTCTGAACCACTTTACCCAAATCGGTCTCTAATTGCTTTACAAAAGCCTTATAGAGTGGAACAGCAATATCTGGCTTAGCGGCATAAATATAGCTAGGTCTATTTCCTTTTTTAGTACTAGCATGCAGTGTAAATTGACTCACAACGATAGCCTCTCCATCTATTTGAAGTATTGACTTATTCATGACACCGTTCTCATCTGAAAAAATTCGGAGATTTGTAATTTTATTAGATAACCATTTAATATCATCTTGTGTATCATCATTGACTATTCCTAAAAGAATAAGCAAACCCGATTGGATATTGGCCACTTTTTGCCCTTCAATAGTTACAGAAGCTTGAGACACACGTTGGATGACTGCTTTCATTACTCTTTTACTTCGTTTTCTTAGTTAATGATAAATTGTAAATTAAGTGCATTGGCTTTTCTTAATTCATACTTTATATCGGAAACCATTCCCATGGTCGTATTTTCGTCAATCTTTAATTTGACATAAAACTGAGATCTTTGTACAGAATCTAAATCTTTAGTTTTATTTTGAACAGCAGGAATAATATCTGATATTTCAGCAGTTTCCCCATCAATTGTCATGGTATCTGGATTGGAAGTTGTTTCAATGGTCAAAAAAATCGATTTGTCAACAATCGTACAAGACCACAATATTAAACTCAATATAATAACAGCAGACTTTTTATTCATTGTCATAATTATCAGTTCTGTAATGTTCCTCTTCTCCTTCTAGAATTTGGAGATAGCTTCTATATCTGGAATAGGCTACTTCATCTTTATCCAATGCATCTTTCACAGCACATTTGGGCTCTTCGATATGCAAACAATTATTGAACTTACAGTCTTGTTTGAGTTCAAAGAATTCTGGGAAATAATCACCAACTTCTTCTTTATCCATATCTACGACACCAAAGCCTTTTATTCCTGGCGTGTCAATAATTTTAGCATCAAAACTCAGATCAAACATTTCGGCAAATGTTGTGGTATGCTGTCCTTGACTGTGTTGGGTTGAAATAGATTTAGTTTTAAGGTCTAAACCGGGCTCTATAGCATTAACCAATGTTGATTTTCCAACGCCTGAATGACCAGCAAACATACTCACCTTACCAACCATAAGTGATTTTACTTTGTCGACATTCTTTCCTGTTTCTGCTGAAATCCCAATACATTCATAACCGATCTTTCGATATACATGAGCTAAATAGCGTACCTCATCTAGCGTCTCTTCATTATAGGTATCTATCTTATTAAATAACAGAATTGTTTTTACTGAATACGCTTCGGCAGTGACTAAAAATCGATCAATAAAACTGGTAAATGTTGGTGGATTATCAATCGTAATTAGCAAAAATACCTGATCTACATTTGAAGCGATAATATGCGTTTGCTTAGACAGGTTAACAGATTTACGAACAATATAATTGACACGATCATGAATGTTATGAATCACGCCTGTGGTTTCATCGTTATTGGTTTCTAATTCGAAATCGACATTATCACCAACCGCAATCGGATTGGTACTTTTAATGCCTTTAAGACGAAACTTTCCTTTAATTCTACATAGGTATGTAGCACCCAAATCGGTTTTAACGGTGTACCAGCTTCCAGTTGATTTATAAACAATTCCTGTCATTACAACAAAGATGCTAATAATTAGCCTTTAAACCAATAAAAAAAGACTGACGGTTGTCAGTCTTTTGTTAACTAAACTCGTATTGCTTTTTTTGAAGTAATGGTTTTTCCGTTGGATTGTAAATTGATAATATAAATACCTGAAGGTTGATTGGATAAATCGACGCTAACCGTTGAGTCGAGGTTTTTATATGTTGAATTTAAAATAATTCGCCCTGTGAGATCGGCTACAACAACCGTCACATTAGAAAAGTCATCACTGCATTTGATATTGAATATACCATCATTTGATGGGTTTGGATACAGTGTTGTTTTGCGTTGTTCTATATCCTCGATATATTTAGGTACAACAGAAACAGGCACAGAACCACACTCTCTTCTTTTTCCACATATTAAATACGAACATTTAGTATGCGTCTTATATCCAACTATGACAATTTCTGCCAATTCCTCATAATCTTTTAGGACAATATTCAATTTCTTTTGTTCACCAACAACAATCTCTTCTGTGTGATATCCTAAATTTGATATTTGCAATGTATCAGTTGATTTTGCCTCAATACTAAAGCGTCCTTTTTCATCTGCTAAAACACCTTTGTTTGAATGTTTAATAATAATGTTTGAAAATGGGACTTCACCATTTCCATCTGAAATGGTTCCTTTAATGGTTGTTTGTGCAAAAGAAGACAAGGTTAAAAATGTTGTCAATGCTAGTACGATCGGTTTCATAATTCTATATATTGGTTGATACATCAAACCTAATTGAAATAGAAACCAACTGAAACTGATAATGAGTGAACACTACATTTTGATTAGTAAACGTGTAAAAAAAAAAGCCTCAATACGTTTGAGGCTTTTAAGTTTATCCGTTAATAATCTTTTCTTGGTGATTGATGGATTCTTGGTGAATGGCTTTAAACACACGTAAGATAAATTCTTCGCTCAAGTTCTTCTCTTCGCCTTGCAGGATCATTTTGCCAAGAATTTCATTCCAACGTTTGGTTTGTAAAACAGCAACGTTTCTAGACTTCTTTAACTCTCCAATACCATCTGCCACGATCATACGTTTGCCTAACATTTCAATTAATTGATGATCTATCACATCAATCTTTGTACGAAGCGTATTCAATGCATTCTTGAATTCTGCTTCATTATCTGTTTCCTTTCTAATACGTAAATCTTCAGTATACTTGATCAATGTATCTGGTGTGATCTGTTGAGCTGCATCACTCCAAGCTTTATCAGGATCGTAATGCGTTTCTATCATTAAGCCATCATAATTAAGATCAAGGGCAGTTTGACAGAGATCGAAAATAATATCTCGACGACCAGCAATATGTGACGGATCCAAAATTAAAGGTAAATCAGGAAAACGGTTTTGAAGGTCAACAGCAATTTGCCATTCAGGATTATTTCTATAACGTGTTTTTTCATAAGTTGAAAACCCTCTGTGGATTACACCTAGATTTTTTACATCTGCCGTGTGAAACCGTTCTACAGCACCTAACCAAAGCGCCAAATCTGGATTCACAGGATTTTTAATCAATACTGTTTTATCGGTTCCTTTTAAAGCATCTGCGATATCTTGCACAATAAACGGACTCACAGTAGTACGCGCACCAATCCATAATATGTCAACATCGTGCTTTAAGGCCAAATCAACATGATGTGCGTTAGCAACTTCGGTCGTAATCATCATTCCCGTTTCCTCTTTCGCCTTTTGTAGCCATTTCAAACCCAATGCACCAACGCCTTCAAAATTCCCAGGGCGTGTTCTAGGTTTCCAAATACCAGCTCTTAACACAGTAGCATCACTATCTTTTAACTGGTGCGCAATTTTTAAAACCTGCTGCTCAGTTTCGGCACTACATGGTCCTGCAATAACAAGCGGATGTTCTAATCCGAACTTATCTAACCATGCTCTCAACTCTTTCTTATTCTCCATAATTTTCTATTAAGCAATTCCTTTTAATATCTCTTTTATATGATTTGTATTTTTCATTTCGTTGTAAATCTCATCAAAATCATCGGCTTCCATCAACGTTTTAAATTGTTTCAAATTGGCGATATATTCTTCTAATGTTTCAATAACATTCTCTCTATTTTGTTTAAAAATTGGTGTCCACATTTCAGGAGAACTTTTAGCCAAACGTACAGTACTCTCAAAACCACTTCCTGCCATATCAAAAATATCGCGTTCGTTCTTTTCTTTTTCTATAACTGTTTTACCCAACATAAATGAACTAATGTGCGATAAATGAGACACGTAAGCAATATGTTTGTCATGAGCTTCTGGATTCATATATCGAATACGCATACCTAAGTCTGAAAATAACTGTAAAGCTTTCTCTTGCAATTTAAATGTGGTTTTCTCAACCTCACAAATAATGTTCGTTTTCTTCTGAAACAAATCTCTTATAGCTGCTTTAGGTCCAGAAAATTCGGTTCCGGCAATAGGATGTGTTGCCAAAAAATTACGACGTCTTTTGTGGTCTTCAATAGCTTTACAAACAGGAAGCTTGGTTGAGCCAACATCAATCACCAATGTTTGATCTGAAATAACATCCAATATTTTTGGTAACTCAAGAACTGCCTTATCAACTGGAATAGCGAGCACCACTAAATCGGCATTATGCAAATCATCATACGATGCTTCATCTTCAATAATATTGAGCGCAATGGCTTGCTGTATGTGATCGTTATTAGCATCAATTCCAAAAACTCTAGCCTTGTTGTAATTAGATTTGATATCTAACGCCAAACTCCCACCAATTAATCCTACACCAATAATGTAAATGTTATTCATATGCTATGTCAATCTTGCTAGTGCTTCTTCCAACTCATCTTGAGGCGCACACAATGAAATTCTTATATATCCTTTTCCATTACTTCCAAAAATAGTTCCTGGCGTAATAAAAATAGATCTCTCTTTTAGTATTAAATCTATATACTCTTCGGCATCTAAATAGTCGGGTAATTTTGCCCAAACAAATAAGCCTGTCGATCCTTTATCATAGGTACAATTAAGTGCCTCGGCTATCTGCCATGCAATTTTTCGACGTTGTTCATAAACACTATTGAGGCTTAAAAACCAAATATCAGAGCAGTTTAGAGCTTCTATTGCACCTTTTTGAATCCCTAAAAACATTCCAGAATCCATGTTACTTTTTACGCGTAATACGGCGTTGATGTACTCACTTTTTCCTAACAACATACCTACACGCCAACCTGCCATATTAAAGGTTTTACTAAGCGAATTTAATTCCAAACACACCTCAGAAGCTCCATTATATTTAAGAATACTTCTTGGGTATTTATTCAATATAAAGCTGTATGGATTATCATTAACAATCAAAATATCATTTCGCTTTGCGAATGTTATCAAATCTTCAAATAATTTATTTGTAGCAGCTGCTCCAGTTGGCATATGAGGATAATTCACCCACATGAGCTTTACCTTTTCAAGGCCTCTTTTTTCTAGAGCAATAAGATCTGGCAACCAATTATTATCTTCTGTAAGATCATAATGCACGGGTGTAGCTCCTACTAAATTAGTCACCGATTGATATGTTGGATAACCTGGATTTGGAATCAATACCTCATCGCCTTCATTTAAAAACGCCATAGATATATGTAAAATACCCTCTTTGCTTCCCATAAGTGGAAGGATTTCTGTCAACGGGCTCAACGGTACATTGAAGTACCTTTTATAAAAATTGGCAATAGCCTCCCTTAGTTCTGGTATCCCTTGATAGCTTTGATATTTATGTGCTCCTTCTTCATTAAACGTCTCCACTAATGCATTAAGTACGCGTTCTGGCGGATTTAAATCTGGGCTACCAATACCTAAATTGATAATTGGTTTCCCTTGAGATTTAAGCAACCTCACTTCTCTTAATTTTTTTGAGAAGTAATATTCTTCAACGTTTTGTAATCGGTTAGCAATCTGAATCATTGTCTTGCATTTTTATATTCTCCCAATACTTTAAACTCTTGAGCCATTATGGTCATTACAGACTTAGCTTTTTCGAAATCTTTATAAGAGTCAAAAGTTAAATCTACAAAAAAAGCATACTTCCAAGGCGTTTCAATTTTTGGGAGTGATTGTATCTTCGTTAAATTTAACTTACAATCACTTAATACGTTTAAAATAGTCGCCAAACTTCCTCTTTTATGGTCTAATTCAAATTTAACTGAAGCTTTGTTGATTTCATCTTCAGAAATTTCAGCGTTTTTTGTCTTTACAACTACAAATCGTGTTTCATTGTGTTTAATGGTTTGAATGCTTTCTGAAATAATCTTTAATTCAAACAATTGTGCAGCTAATTGAGATGCTATTGCTGCAACGTTTTTAATTTGATGTGTCTGAATGCGTTGTGCTACTTCAGCTGTATCTTTATCTTCAATGAGCTTAATATGCGGATATTGTTTGAAAAAATCTTTGCATTGTAACAGCGCCATTGGATGCGAATACACTTCTTCAATATCATTAATAGTTTGGTTTGGCAATGCCATTAAGTGATGTTGAATATCTAAATAATGCTCACCAACAATATGTAACCCTTTTGTATCTATTAATGCATAATTTGGAATGATCGAACCTGCAATAGAATTTTCAATTGCCATAATTGCAGCATCACTCTTACGAGTCAATAAACTGTCGACTGTTTTATCAAACGTCAAATACTCATTAACATCAACCAATTGATCAAAAAATTGCTGTGATACAATGTGATGAAATGATCCTTTTATTCCTTGTATAGCTACTGATTTTATCATAAAAAAAGTCCCGATTTTCATCGAGACTCATATTAAATTTATTCTTAATAAATTATACATATAACGTCTCTTCCTTTTCGTTAAAAAAGAAATAAAACCAGTTATAATATGTATAATTTAAAGTGTTCATAGTGTTATTGAATTGCTAATGTAATTATTATTTTAAGAAATCAAAATTGTTATAACATATTTTTGAGTTTTTCGTTTCAGTTTTAAAGAATTCATAATTTAAAGGTAGCCATTGGTTATAATTACTATTTTTGAATAAATAATTTTGGTATATGTCTATAGAAGTTGAAAACATCTCTAAAGTTTACGGTGAGCAAAAAGCGCTTGACAGTATTTCTTTCTCTGTTAACAAAGGTGAAATTGTAGGTTTTTTAGGTCCGAATGGCGCTGGAAAATCGACACTTATGAAAATCTTAACCACCTATATCAATGCAACAGAAGGTGTTGCCAAAGTAAGTGGCTTTAACGTTGAAGTTGATAAAAAAGACGTGCAAACTAGCGTAGGTTATTTACCAGAGCACAATCCATTATACCTAGACATGTACGTTAAAGAATATTTGACTTTTAACGCTGGGATTTATAAAACACCAAAATCTAGAATTAATGATGTAATTGAATTAACTGGGCTTACTCCAGAAGCACATAAAAAGATAGGACAATTATCAAAAGGCTACAGGCAACGTGTAGGTTTGGCTAATGCGCTTTTACATAATCCGTCAGTTTTAATTTTAGATGAACCAACAACAGGTCTTGATCCAAACCAATTGGTAGACATAAGACATCTTATTAAAAATATTGGTAAAGACAAAACAGTATTTCTATCTACGCATATTATGCAGGAAGTGGAGGCCATATGTGATCGTGTGATTATAATAAATAAGGGACAAATCGTTGCTGATAAAAAATTAAAAGAGTTAAGAGATGACAAGGAACAAACCGTTATCGTAGAGTTTGACTATCGTGTAGAAGATGCTTTTTTACTTAAACTTCCTAATGCTAAAAGTGTTAAGAATACACATGATTTCATTTACGAAATCACATTCGCAACAGGAGATGACATGCGTTCTCATGTATTTGATTTTGCACATGATAATGAATTGAAGATTCTTCAGCTCAATCAAAAAAATGCCAGTTTAGAAAGTTTGTTTAGAGAGCTTACATCTTAATCGAAAAGTAATATGGGCGAATTCTTTATAGCATTTATTGGATAATTTTTTGCAGATTTTATACTGGATTTATTAAAACCAATTGGCGCTTCTATCAAATGACTTGTTTATCTTGGTAAAAGAAAATATGACGACATATTAGAAGAACGATGGAATACTATTTTAGGTTTCTTTGGATTTATGTTTCTCCTGTTCTTGCTTATATACTGTATCATTTAATTATTCAAAAATTAGCTGTCCAGTATAGAATTGTTCTACATCAACAACTGAAGGCGTATTAACTAGAATGACATCACCAGTACTTCGTATTTCGCCTGTTATAGATTGTTGTGCATTAATAATCATATCATTACTGCTACGCTGAAATATATCAATATCTTGAGCTACCAAGTGACGTCCTTCAAATCTAGCATCGCCTGAGAAAAATCGTATGTTGGCCGTATCTACTTCTCCCGAAATAAAACATGTTGAGAGGTTGTTTACGATTACTGTAAATGTGTTACAATCAATTTCTAAAATGAAATTACCATCTGTATTTACAGCATCTTCTTCTTCAAAATCTTCAGAAATCAATTCTAAATTATTGTAATTCAATACACCATTACTGCGGACAGGCAAACCAGATCCGTTTCTAATTTGAGTAATATTTGGTGCGCTAACAAATACTTTAGTAACTCCATAATCTCGTGTAATATTACAAGCATTATTGTTGTAAAGCTCCAATCTTCCATTAATGACTTTAACCTCAATATCATTAAGTAAATACTCTCCTGTTTGAACAGTTACCTTTTGAGTCGCCGCCTCTGTAAGTATTAACTCTACCCTTGGAAAAACTGCAATTTTAGTAAACGCATCTACATTAAATTCTTGCTCTACAATGTCACCTGTATTTTGAAAACAATCAGGTACATTTTCACCATTGCAAGAGAATAATAAAAGCGTAAAGCATGTGATGTAAATTAGTTTTTTCATAATCGTATTCCTATTCCAAATTCTACAGCTTCGGCCTTAGCTCCGTGAGATTTTAACGTTATAGCTCCAAATATTTTGTCTCCAAAATAACGCTTTAAACCAATCCTATTATAAACACGTCCTTCAAAATCGTAAGGGTAATATACGTAATAACCCAATTGAGAAATAAACGACATTTTATTAATAAATAGTTCATGTCCAACAAAAACACCAACACGTTTCCAATCTTCATCACCACTTACATTTAGTTCAGGAAATGCTACAGAATAGAAGTAAATGAGCTCTTTTAAAAATTTAGAGAAAAAGACATCGGCTCCAACTTGTATGGCGCTTTTTCGGTTTAAGCGTTTATCGGCATAAGCTGAGACTATATAAAATGGATATTGCCCAATATCGATAATATCACTTTCATTGACTCCACTTCTAAAGGCTAAATTATATTTGATCTTTTCTTTATATTTTTTCTCTTCGGAAGACGGGATGTAGTCCTGTTCTTTTTCATAATCGAACAAATAATTAGCTCCAACATTAAATACAAAGGTATTCGTTGAATTGTTTGGCGCTCTAAAATTAGCATTTGAATAATGAATCACAGAAATACCAGCCTGAACTCCAAAACCTTTGAATATATTCTCCTTTTTATAGTTAAGCATCGCGTAGGTTGTACTCATTAAATCTGAACCATATGCATTATTTATAAAGTTGGTTTCTTTGTCATACGGATTTGTGGTATACGCTATTCCTTGACCTATTCTAAAGTTTAAGTTCCGTTTTAAAAAGTAAAAATTATAGTGAGCGTATAATCCATAATTCTCACCAAGAAAGCGGTTTTTCATATCTTGGTATACAAACGAAAATCCCCAATCTGGATAATTATATCGGCTTTCCCAATTTTTAAATCCGAAAGTTTTTCTATTATAACTTAAAATAAATCCTGTTGGATGGTCTGTAATCAAATGAGAAATATCTGGATTATGCTCCAGAATAGTTCCGTAGAAGGTGTTTACATCTAGAGTAAACAGCTTAGGGTCTTCCTCTTGAGCAGATACAGATATAAAAAGCAAACAAAAAACGCAGTTAAAAAAACGCTTCATTCAATTTAGTTATGCCACAAAAATAACAGAATAATCAAAACACCTGCGAAGCAACCGCTTTAATATTATCACTTTTCCCCATAGAATAATAATGCAAGACAGGAATCCCTGCTTTTTGAAGCTCTTTAGATTGTTGTATGCACCATTCAATTCCAACTTGACGCACAGCTTTATTATCATTGCATTTTACAATTTCTATAATAAGATCTTCTGGAAGATCCACATGAAAACGATGTGGAATTAAATTAAGTTGCTTCTTTGTGGCTATAGGTTTTAATCCAGGAATTATAGGAACGGTAATCCCTTCGTTTCTACATTTTTCAACAAATTTGAAGTATTTATCATTATCAAAAAACATTTGTGTCACAATATAAGTAGCTCCTTTTTTTATTTTCTTTTTGAGGAAATGAATATCACTATCTAAACTAGGCGCTTCAGCGTGTTTTTCGGGATAGGCAGCAACGCCGATACAAAAATTAGTTGGTGAGGAATTTTCCAATTCTTCATCAAGATAATTGCCTTGATTTAAGTCGGAAATTTGAGTTACCAAACCACTTGCATATTCATGGCCATCTTTTTCTGGTTTGAAATAGGTTTCGGTTTTTACGGCATCACCTCGAAGTGCCATAACATTATCAATCCCAAGAAAATCTAGATCGATAAGGAAATTTTCGGTATCTTCTTTTGTAAATCCGCCACATAAAATATGAGGAATCGCATCGACACCATATTTATTTTGGATCGCTGCACAAATCCCAACAGTTCCAGGACGTTTCTTTACAATTTGCTTTTTGAGCAATCCATTACCAGCATCTTTAAAGGTATACTCTTCACGATGATAGGTCACATCAATAAAAGGTGGCTTAAACTCCATTAACGGATCGATATTATCAAAAATTGATTGAATATGCTGCCCTTTTAAAGGTGGTAAAATCTCAAAAGAAAATTGTGTGTTTCCGTTGGCATTTTTTATGTGTTCGGTAACTTTCATACTATGGTGTTGATGTGAGATATGCTATGAGCAAAGACACTGTGGTTAACACTAATAATTGCAATGCAAATCTTATTTCTACTTTATATTTTTTCATCATCTTGACTGTTTTGTTCAATACAAGATTAGGTTTTAGTTGCTATCTTATGGTAAGCTTAGTTCTAAGAAATTGTTAAGTTTCTGCCAGATTCGGATTGAGCCATTTTCTGGCTTGATCTTCACTAATCTGTCTACGTTTTGCATAATCCTCTAATTGGTTTTCAGTTATTTTTCCCAATCCGAAATATTTAGCTTCGGGATGTCCAAAGTAATAGCCACTTACACTAGCAGCTGGCCACATCGCTAAACTCTCGGTAAGCTTAACACCTATGTGTTCTTCAACATCTAATAAGTGCCATAAGGTTGTTTTTTCTAAATGATCTGGGCATGCTGGATAACCAGGTGCTGGCCGAATGCCTTTATAACTTTCTTTGATTAATTCTTCATTACTAAGATGTTCGTCTGAAGCATAAGCCCAAACATCTTTTCTTACATGCTCGTGCAAGTACTCGGCAAAAGCTTCTGCCAATCGATCTGCTAATGCTTTAATCATAATCGAATTATAATCATCGTTAGCGGCTTCAAACTGTTCGGCTAATTCTTGAGTACCAAAACCTGTAGTGACGCAAAAACCACCAATATAATCCTGTATTCCTGACGTTTTTGGCGCAATAAAATCAGCCAGCGCTATATTTGGAACACCTTCTCTTTTTTTAAGTTGTTGACGAAGCGTTAAAAAGATGGCTTGCACATTTCCGTTATCATCATACACTTCAATGTCATCATCATTGATCGTGTTGGCAGGAAATAATCCAAAAATAGCTTTTGCTTTAAGGAGTTGTTCATCCAAAATTCGTTTCAGTAAGTC
The DNA here is from genome assembly GCF_947500255.1 of uncultured Psychroserpens sp. GTDB lineage: Bacteria > Bacteroidota > Bacteroidia > Flavobacteriales > Flavobacteriaceae > Psychroserpens. The sequence goes on from NZ_CANMRL010000001.1 coordinate 37,541, forward strand.
CTGTGCATCTTTAAACAAGTCTTGCGCTTGCTGTCCAACAACAGAATCATTTAAAATATCTGGAAATTTTCCGTGGAGATCCCAGCTTCTAAAAAACGGACTCCAATCTATGTATGCTTCTAATTGTGCCAGATCAAAATGGTCTATAACTTGAATTCCTAATCGTTTTGGCTTAACAATTTCCGAAGTAGCCCAATTAATTTGATATTTACGTTGTCGTGCGACATCTATTGAGATATATTCTTTTCGTTTTCCTCGCGTTAAAAACTGCTCTCGAAATTTGTCATACTCCTCACGAATTTGAGTTTTGTAAGCTTTATTATCCTTTTGCAATAAATTACCAACAACAGTAACTGCTCTTGATGCATCATTAATATGCACAACAGTATGATTATAATGAGGTGCGATCTTTACAGATGTATGCGCTTTGGATGTGGTAGCACCACCAATGATTAATGGAATCGTTAAATTCTCCTTTTTCATAGCTTTAGAGAGATAAACCATTTCATCAAGTGATGGTGTTATTAATCCACTTAATCCTATAACATCTACATTTTCTTTGACTGCTGTTTCTATAATTTTTTCAGGAGGAACCATAACTCCTAAATCGATAATTTCATAATTATTGCAACCCAAAACCACACTCACAATATTCTTTCCTATATCATGTACATCTCCTTTTACAGTAGCCATTAATATTTTACCTGCAAATGCTTGTTTTCCATCTTTTTCGGCTTCAATAAAAGGTTGCAAATAAGCTACTGCTTTTTTCATGACACGTGCAGATTTTACGACTTGAGGCAAAAACATTTTTCCGCTACCAAATAGATCACCAACCACATTCATTCCTACCATCAAATGGCCTTCAATAACCTGAATAGGTTTAACAGATAATACACGAGCTTCTTCAACATCCTCAACAATAAAAGCGTCGATCCCTTTAACTAAAGCATGTGTAATACGTTCTTGTAAAGGTGCGTTTCGCCATTCTAAAACCTTAGTATCGTCTTCTTTTTTTTGTCCTTTTACAGTTTCGGCAAAATCTAGTAAACGTTCGGTAGCATCATCATGTCTATCAAACAACACATCTTCAACATGCTGTAATAAATCCTTCGGAATTTCATCATAGACCTCTAACAACGTTGGATTCACAATGCCAAGAGTCATACCATGTTGAATAGCATGATATAAAAATGCAGAGTTGATCGCTTCCCGAACAATTGTATTTCCTCTGAATGAGAATGAAACATTACTCACTCCTCCCGACACATTTGCATGAGGCAAATTTTCACGAATCCATTTTGTGGCTTTAAAAAAGTCTAAAGCATTTAAACGATGTTCATCCATACCTGTAGCTACAGGGAAAATATTAGGATCGAAAATAATGTCTTGGGGTGGGAAATTGACTTGATTGACCAAAACATCATAAGAACGCTTACAAATATCAATACGTCTCTGATATGTATCTGCTTGACCAACCTCATCAAAAGCCATAACAATCACTGCTGCTCCATAGCGTTTGATTAATTTTGCCTGACGAATAAATTCGTTTTCACCTTCTTTTAAGCTAATTGAATTAACTACACATTTACCTTGAACCACCTGTAATCCAGCTTCAATAATATCCCATTTAGAGCTATCTATCATTATTGGAATACGTGCAATATCAGGTTCTGAAGCGATAAGGTTTAAAAACTTAATCATGGCATACTTCCCATCGAGCATGCCTTCATCCATATTAACATCTAAAATTTGGGCGCCTCCTTCAACTTGATCTCTAGCAACATCGAGAGCTTCATCATATTTCTCTTCTTTAATCAATCTGAGAAACTTTCTAGATCCAGTCACATTGGTACGTTCTCCAACATTGATGAAATTACTTTCAGGAGTCACAACCAAAGGCTCAAGACCAGATAAGGTTAAATATGTATTACGTCTTACCATTATACTTCAATATTAATCTGTCTAGGTTTATAATTTTTAGCAACTTCAGCAATAGCTTGAATATGCTTTGGATTTGTCCCACAACAACCACCAATAATATTAATCAAACCGTCTTTTAGGTAATCTTCTATTAATTCTTGCATTTGTATTGCAGACTGATCGTATTCCCCAAAAGCATTTGGCAAACCTGCATTGGGATGCGCCGAGGTATAAAATTCGGTTTCATAAGACAATCGCTGCAAATAAGGCTTGAGCTGTTCTGCGCCTAGGGCACAATTAAAACCAACACTCAATAAAGGCACGTGTGAAATAGAAGTTAAAAATGCTTCAACGGTTTGGCCAGATAAGGTTCGTCCTGAAGCATCAGTAATAGTTCCAGATACCATAATTGGTATATCGATTTGACGCTCTTCCTTAACTTCTTCAATTGCAAATAAAGCCGCTTTAGCATTGAGTGTATCAAAAATGGTCTCAACCAATAACACATCTACACCGCCATCAATCAACGCTTCTACCTGTTCTTTGTAAGCAATACGCAGCTCTTCAAAAGTTATGGCTCTATATTCTGGCTTATTAACATCTGGCGACATGCTCGCTGTCTTATTTGTTGGTCCGATGCTTCCAGCTACAAATCGAGGTTTTTCAGGATTTGCTTTTGTAAACTCATTGGCAACTTGCTTTGCGATTTTAGCCGACTCATAATTGAGTTCGTAAACCAAATCTTCCATTTGATAATCTGCCATGGCAATTGTTGTTCCAGAGAACGTATTGGTTTCTACAATATCTGCTCCAGCCTCAAAATATAAACCATGTACTTCGGCTATAGCTTGCGGTTGTGTTATCGACAATAAATCATTATTTCCTTTTAGAGACGTAGGGTAATCTTTAAATCGCTCGCCTCTAAAATCCTCTTCAGAAAAATCATAACGTTGCAGCATAGTTCCCATGGCACCATCTAGTACTAAAATTCGTTTTTCTATTTCTTCTCTGATATCACTCATAGACTTTAATTTATATGGTTTGAAAGCTTGACTATATCTGATAAGACGCCTCTAGCTGTAACCTCTTTACCTGCTCCTGCACCTTGAATTACTATAGGTTGTGCACCATAGGATTTTGTAAAGATTTCAAAAATGGCATCAGAACCTTTTAATTGACCTAAAGCAGATTGTTTCTCTTCGGAAATGAGCTTGACTTCTAATCGTTTTTCAGCTACATTCAATTCACCTACGTATCTCAACACTTGATTTTTGGACAAGGCATCCTTACGTTCTAAAAAAGGTTGGTCTAACTCTTTAATTCTAGTTTTAAATTGATGTAAACTCGTCTTTCCATTTAGGTTTTTAGGCACTAAAGACTGAATCTTTACATTCTGAAATTCTACATTTAAATCTAATTCTCTTGCTAAAATTAAGAGTTTTCTGGCCACATCATTTCCTGAAAGATCTTCACGAGCATCGGGTTCTGTTAATCCTAAATGTGAAGCTTTAGTTAATACCTTTGAGAATGTTTTATTTTCCGAAGAAAACGTATTAAATACATAACTCAATGAACCCGAAAACACACCTCTTATTTTTTCAATCTCCTCGCCAGAATCATAAAGATTTCTAATTGTCTCTATAATCGGTAGTCCAGCACCAACATTGGTTTCGTATAAAAATGACTTCTTATGTTTCTTTAGTGCTAAGCGCAATCCATCATAAAATTCATAATGTAACGTATTTGCTAACTTATTAGCCGATACAATATGAAATCCATTTTCGATTAATGAAATATAATTCTTAACCAGATCTGCACTAGCAGTTGCATCAACAGCAATTACGTTTTCATACTGTTGTTCCTTCACGAATGTAATGATATCTGATACATCAAACGGGACAGAAAATTTTTTGAAATTGGTTTCCCAAGTATCAATGTCTCCCTCATCATTAAAAAAAACAAGCTTGGAATTAGTCACTACTGGAATTTCAATATTTAAATTCAATTGTGATTGCAAACGTTCTTTTGAAGCGTTGATTTGACTGATAAGTGTACTACCAACGTTTCCAATCCCAAAAATCACAAGATGTATGGTTTTACGACTTGACATAATTCTGAGTTTTAGATGTATGCTTTGCAGTAAACGCTTGGTTAAGGTCATTAATTAAATCTTGAGCATCTTCAATTCCACAAGACAATCGAATGAGAGAATCTTTTATTCCAGATTGTAATCGTTTTTCTCTAGGTATTGAAGCATGTGTCATTTGTGGTGGATGGCATAGCAAGCTTTTCACACCACCAAGACTTTCTGCAAGTTTAAAGTAGCTCGTATTGGTAACAAAATGATTGGCTGCTTCTTGTGTATCCTCTTTTAACGTAAAAGATACAATTCCTCCAAATAACCCATTTTGTTGACGCTTAGCGATATCATGATTTTTATGCGTCACCAATCCTGGAAAAAACACTTCATCTACAGCATGGTGATTTACTAAAAAAGCAGCTACAGCAAAGGCGTTTTCGCATTGCTTTTGATAACGCAACTCTAAGGTTTCAATACCTCGAATGGTTAAAAAGCAATCCCAAGGTCCTAAAATACCACCAGAAGCATTTTGAATGAACTTTAACCGTTCAGATAATTCTTTGGTTTTAGTTACTACTAGACCAGCTACCAAATCGGAATGACCGCCAATATACTTTGTTCCGCTATGAATAATGAGATCTGCTCCAAGCGCTATTGGTTGCTGTGCAATAGGGCTTGCGAATGTATTGTCTACAACTAACAAAGCACCTACACTTTTTGCAATAATACTTATCGTTTGAATGTCTGAAACCTTCAACGTTGGATTGGTTGGTGATTCTATCCAAACCAGTTTTGTTTTGCTACTAATCACATTAGCGACATTAGCTGCATCTGTAGTATCAACGTAATGCACTGTAACACCAAGTTTTTCATAAACATGTGTAAATAAGCGATAGGCACCGCCATAAATATCATCTACTGCTATAATCTCATCACCAGCAGATAATAGTTTTAAAACAGCATCAATAGCGGCTAAACCAGTAGCAAAAGCAAATGCCGAATCGCCGCCTTCAAGTTTGGCAACCACATCTTCCAAAACATGTCGTGTTGGGTTGTTGCTTCTTGCATAATCATAACCTTTATTTACACCAGGAGCATCCTGAATAAAAGTTGACGTTTGGTACACAGGTACCGAAATTGCTCCAGTGAGTGGATCACTTGGAATGGAATGAATAATTTTTGTTGCACTCATTTTTCTAATTTTTTTGAGTTAATAAATAAATTAATTCAAAAGTCAAATGCGCTTTAAAAAGCGTACCTAATAGAAAAATGTTATAAGAAATAACGTAAGTACAGATGAGTAATTACGCTGAGTTATCTATCTAAATCGTGATAAATGAATCACGCTTCAAGTAGAATTTAGCACCTTCTTAATTGCTTAAGGGTTGCTAAGGCTTCTTCGGGTCTATTCCCTCCGCCTTTCTTGATAACATTTCAGTAAGTTATTGAACTTTGTGAATACAAATATTGCAATAGAAAAATTAAAAAACCAAATATTTCAGAAAAAAAATAAAATAAATATACTTTCCCCTTTATTTTTTTACTTTTGCCAAATAATAATTTAAGAGGAAAAATTTGTTCTGATTGCAACCTCAATAAAAAATGCTAAAGCAGTTAGTTTACAACTTCTCTAGCGACCAAGCAATCTCAATTCATTTTTCAAAAAACAATATAATTTAAAAGAGATTTATGGGATATTTATTTACTTCGGAAAGCGTCTCTGAAGGACATCCAGATAAAGTAGCAGATCAAATTAGTGATGCTTTAATAGATAATTTTTTAGCTTTTGACAAAGAATCCAAGGTAGCATGTGAAACTTTAGTCACTACTGGGCAAGTTGTACTTGCAGGTGAAGTGAAGTCGAATACTTACCTTGATGTACAAAAAATAGCTAGAGATACCATCAATAAAATTGGATACACTAAAAGTGAATATATGTTTGATGGTAATTCTTGTGGTGTGTTTTCTGCAATCCATGAGCAATCTGAAGATATTAATCGTGGTGTAGACAGAGAAAGCAAAGAGGAACAAGGTGCGGGAGATCAAGGAATGATGTTTGGGTATGCCACGCGTGAGACTGAAAACTTCATGCCTTTAGCTCTAGATCTTTCACATAGGATTTTAAAAGAACTAGCCGATTTACGTCGTGAGAACAAAGACATTACTTATTTAAGACCAGATTCTAAAAGTCAGGTGACAATTGAATATAGTGATGATAATGTTCCTCAGCGAATTGATGCTATTGTGGTCTCTACACAACATGATGATTTTGCTAATGATGAAGAGATGTTAGCTAAAATTAGAAAAGATATTGTAGAGATATTGATTCCTAGAGTGGTGGCAAAATTACCAGAACCTATTCAAGTACTGTTCAATGATGATATTACGTATCACATCAATCCAACTGGAAAGTTTGTCATTGGTGGACCTCATGGTGACACAGGATTAACTGGACGTAAAATTATCGTTGACACTTATGGTGGAAAAGGCGCTCATGGTGGAGGTGCATTCTCTGGAAAAGATCCAAGTAAAGTAGATCGAAGTGCTGCTTATGCAACTAGACATATTGCAAAAAACATGGTAGCTGCTGGTATTTGTGATGAAATTTTAGTACAAGTGAGTTATGCGATTGGTGTTGTAGAGCCAACCTCTATTTTTGTAGATACGTATGGTACTTGCCCATTTAATATTACAGATGGTGAGATCGCTGAAAAAATCGCCGAGGTTTTTGATATGCGACCAGCTGCTATTGAAGAACGTTTAAAATTACGTCAACCTATGTATAGCGAAACAGCTGCTTATGGCCATATGGGACGCGATTCTGAAACAGTAAGCAAAACATTTAATCAACCTAATGGCAATCCTGTAACGATGGATGTCGAATTATTCACTTGGGAAAAGTTAGATTATGTTGATAAAGTAAAAGCTGCTTTTGGATTGTAAGTATCCAAAAAAATCACAAATAAAAACCTCTAAATTAAACATTTAGAGGTTTTTTGTTTTTTACCAGAATTTCATAACATATAGTTTAAATAATATTCAAAGTGAATTTACTTCTTTAAAAATTAATTTTAAAAAACCACGCAACCTTTTTTAGCAACTATCATCTTAGTAGAAAACTATCATCTTAGTAGAAACTGTAATTTGTATGCAATGAAAATCTTAAATATATTATTATTGACCCTGTCTTTGAGTTTCTTATGTTGTGAGAACAATGACATTATTCAAAATGACATTTTGGAAATTGATTGTAGTGAGTTTGACGAATATGCAAAAATCACTATTGATGAAGATACTGGAATTACATTCCCCACATCTATAACTTATTCTCAGTTTAATGAAAATATTGGAAAATTAACTATGATATTTAATTCTGATGATGGTGCTACTCTTCTTATTTCAGGGAAAATCGATTTTAATCAACCAATCAATTCCTACGAGTATTTGTTCAGCAATACAAATGATCAGAACGAGGATCTTGGTTTTTATTTTTCTAATTTAACTGTTTCACCAAATATTGATAATACATTAGTATTTAACGTAACAAATATTGGAGTTATAGACGAGTATATTGATATTAACTTCGCTGGAGAATATTATGATGCTACTTTTACTGATAGCTATAAAACCATTGTTGGATGTGTTCACGTCCTAAGAGATAATTAAAACTACTCTTCTGGAAAGGTTTTATCACTTTTTATATATCACTAGAAAATGGAACGTTTACAATGACAAAAATTAAAAACGAAGTGATTTAATTAGATTTAGTTGTGAGACATCACGCAACCTTTTTTAGCAACTATCATCTTATTAGAAACTGTAGTCAATTTGATTACAAAATCAGAATCCAAAATCAATCACGTAGGAATTTTTTAACCTTAACTGTTATAGTAACAACAACAAAACTTAACTCTATGAAATTATTACAAATGCCCCGTAAATCTTTTTTACTTATTGTCTTGTGTATGTTTTTATGTTTGTCTTGTACAGATGACGACAACACAACTTCAAACCCTCAAAATCAAGGTCCAGATCCAACCACATTCTCTGAAAATTTCGGTGATGAAATCTCAAGAGACTTCTTAGGAACTATTGTTGACATCAATGGCAACCCTATTGAAAATGTTATGATTAGTATTGGTAGCTCTACAGCTATGACTGATAGTAATGGTGTTTTCATTATTAACAATGCTACAGTCAACCAGCGCTTTGGCTATATTAAAGCAGAAAAAGCTGGTTATATTCATGCTTCAAGAGCTGTGGTTCCTAGTCAAGGCACCAACAAAGTACGTATTATGATGTTATCAGAAACAGTTGTTGGTACAACTGCTAGTGGTACTCAAGAAACTATTAACTTACCTAATGGTGCTTCGGTAGCTTTAGAAGGTGATTATATAAAACCTGATGGTACTGCTTATGATGGAAGTGTTAACGTCATTATGCATCTTCTCGATCCAGTAGATGAAAATATGCAAGATCAAATGCCTGGTATGTTATATGCTGCCAACGCTCAAAATGAAGAGCGAATGCTTCAAACATTTGGAATGTTAGCAGTAGAATTACGTGGTGAAAATGGTGAAGATCTTAATCTTACGGAAGGGTCTACAGCTGAAATAAAAATACCACTCGATCCTAGCTTAATGACAAATGCACCTAGTTCTATTCCGCTTTGGTATTTTGATGAAGCCAATGGATATTGGATTGAAGAAGGTCAAGCTACTTTAGTTGGAAACACTTATGTTGGAACCGTATCTCATTTCTCCTTTTGGAATTGTGATATCCCAGCAGAATATGTGGATTTTTGTGTCACTGTTTTTGATAGTGAGTCAAACCCTATAGCAAATACTCAAGTGACTTTGACAAGTTCAAATTATGGGACAACTTCTGGTTATACCAATGAAAATGGTGAAACTTGCGGTGTAATACCAAGTGGTGAAACCTTAGAAATTAATGTTTATAGCTATGACATATGTGGACAAAGCCCAATATATTCTGAGACTATTGGTCCATTTGTAGTAGACTCTGCTATAAGCATAACGATACTTGATGGTCCTGAAACTATTTCTGAAACAGTTACAGGTATATTTAACGATTGTAGTGGAAATCCTGTTACAGATGGTTACATACTAATGAATTATGGTGGTCAGGTTTTCACAGATGTTGTTGAAGACGGAAACTTTGAATTCAATCTTATAAGATGTGAATCTAATAATACATTTAGTATAAAAGGAAGTGACTATGTGAATTTACAAGTTACTGATAGTATTAGTTATACATTTACTACACCAGTAACTAACATAGGAACCATATCAGCTTGTAATACAGTTACCGAATTTGTTCAATATACCATTGATGATAATGAAACCGAAGTTTTCATTGACGGTTTTGAGGTATTATTTGCCGAATACAATCCTAATTATGATGCACCTACACTTGCTATCTTTGGAAGTGGTGAGAATTGTTTCTATTTACAAGGCGTTCTTAATGGTGATCCTTATATTGGTACATATGATTATTATGAATGGAACGGTATAATTGGAGGAGATACTGGCTTTAATATTTCTGAATGCAATGACATCTCATCCAATAACAATAATATCATTTTCAATTTCACCACCTTAGGTGACACAAACGAGTATATTGACATTAATTTTAGTGGTAGTTATGAAGATTCTTTAGGGGTGATGCATACCATAAATGGTATTATTCATGTCTTAAGAGACAATTAAACGTGCTCTATTTTATATACAAAAAAAGCCATCTCTATTGAGATGGCTTTTTTATGTTAGTTATTTATACAGGTCAATTATCCTCGACTACGTCCCATACGATTATCTCTAAACTCTTTCATCTTCGCAACAATCGTTTCTTGATATTCCATTTTCGTGGTTTCTTTGCCTTTATCTGGAGCTTCAATCTCTACTTTCTCTTCTGGATTAATCACTAATTTAGAACATAGCATCGTTGTATCTCCTGCACTCACTTCTAAAATTAATCCTGGTAATCCCCAATATTCAGATGGACCATGACCTACTGGAATCTGAGGTGAATACCATGCTTCTACTTCTGTCATAGGAATCTCCTCTTCCTTCTCTTCTTTATCTGTTGCTTTGCCTGTTTCGACATTTGCATTATTTCTTCTCAATTTATCCCATGAGAATGCATACCATGTTAGTTCGTCTGTGGGAATGGACGCTGTTGCTTTAAAGCACGTATAGTTTCCTATTTGTTTTGTTTCAGTACCCATAACCCATTCTATCTTTTGTAATTTATCTTTAACCAAAAAGCGTTTCCCGTAAAATTCTTGGTCTTGAATCTGTGTGTTGGTTTTTACATTTTTATATTGATCTCCTGCTGCAAAGTTTTTGCCCCAAGAATCTGTTGCACCAGACATAGCATCAAGCTTATCGCCTTCTTTAAATATAGACTCTTCTTTGTTAAACGTAAGCGTGTATGTTTTTTCAAGTCTGTTTTTTAGACGTGCCATGACTTGCTTTTTCTGAGCTTCACTTAGTCGTTTTCCCCAATTCCCTAAATCCATAGTTGATTTAGAAATGTATGTTGCTTGTCCTTGAAAATCTTGAGCATTAAGGTTTAATGTCATGAGTAAACCAAATACCAGAATACTTAGTTTTGTGGTTAGTGTTTTCATAATTATGTTTGATTAGTCTTGTGTGTCTAACAAATATAAAAAATAGTTAAACAAAACTAATATCTTTATCATAACATTAACACTACGCATTTTAGTCATATTTGTTTATATTGCTTGTAAGTACATTCAAACAAATAACTTGAACATCTATGAGTACAAAGCGAATTATTTACTTTTTTTCAATTTTGTTGCTTGTTTTTTCCTGCTCTGAAGACGATAATGAACGTAATCAACAAAACGGAAATTCTAATCCGATACTAACTCATGATGCTACTTCTTTTGTTCAAAATTTGGGTAATGACGTCTCTAGAGACTTTATTGGAACGGTTACAGATATTAATAAAAACCCAATAGCAGATGCCAGAATAAGAATTGGTAATGGCTATGCATTAACAGATATCAATGGCACTTTTATTATCAATAATGCTGTTGTTAAAAGCAGACTTGCACATATCAAAGCTGAAAAGATCGGTTATATTAATACATCTAGGTCATTAGTTCCGAGTACTGGCACGAATAGGGTTCGTATCATAATGTTAACTGAAACTATTACTGCTACTACTACCAGTGGAGTTCAAGAAACCATTAGCTTACCAAATGGTGCTTCAGTAGATTTAAAAGGGCAGTATGTTAAAGCCACAGGTACAGCATACACTGGAGATGTTAGTGTTATTATGCATTTTCTAGACCCAACTGATGAGAGCATGCCTGACCAGATGCCTGGTATGCTTTATGCAGCGAATGGACAGAATGAAGAACGAATGCTTCAGACCTTTGGAATGTTAGCTGTAGAATTACGTTCTGAATTTGGTCAAGAACTGAATTTAGCTCGCGGCTCTACAGCAAAAATAACTATACCATTAGACCCTAGTTTATTATCTAATGCTCCAAACACAATTCCGTTATGGTACTTTGATGAAGATAATGGTTATTGGGTAGAAGATGGTGAAGCCACTTTAGTTGCTAATACTTATGTTGGAACGGTTAGGCATTTTTCCTTTTGGAACTGCGACCTTCCTGCAGAAACAGTTTCATTTTGTGCAACATTCACCGACGTTGATAATACCCCTATAGACAATCTCAAAGTTGAGATTACAAGTTCAAATTTTGGTACAACTGTTGGTTTTACAAACGAAAGCGGCGAGGTTTGTGGATATGCTCCTAGTGATGAAACATTAGACATAAATGCGTCTACTAACGATCCTTGTATCACGACGTCTATCTACTCAAGTACTATTGGTCCGTTTACATCAGATAGTTCATTAGACATTCAACTTACAGATTTTATGTCTACCGATCTCATAGTTGAAACAGTTACAGGAAATTTTGTTACTTGCGATAATAGTCCTGTCACAAATGGTTATGTTAAAATCATATATGGGACTCAAGAGCTCTATCATTCTGTAACGGATGGTAGCTTCGAGTTTAACCTTTTAAGATGTGTTGAAACAACATCGTTTGAATTGGAAGCCGTGGACTATGAAAATTTAAATATGTTCAATTCACAAATTGTTTCATTTACGACGCCGTTAACTGATGTTGGTATCATACAAGCCTGCGCTGTGCTGAACTCTGAGTATATACAGTATACTTCAGCCTCGGGTAATCTCAATACGCTTTCTGTGACCTCAGCTGGAATTAATGGTAGCGGAACTTTAGGAATTAGCTATATGAATCCGCTTACTTTTGGCGGACCTTCATTTGATTTAAGAATCAACAATTATACGACACCAGGTGATTATATTGGAGCTATGGGCGTAGGTGATTTTACTAGTAACATCCCTTTTGCTACAATTGTAATGTTACCCTATGACCAATTTGAGGGTACTGTAACCGTTATTTCTGCTGGTGAATTGCTTGGTGAATTTATAACAATCTCGTTTTCTGGAACTATGTCTAGCTCTTTTGCATCTGATCAAATTGAAGCATTCCCTATCTCTGGTCAGATACAAGCGATAAGAGATTACTAATCACAACAATTTATTCAATAAATAAAAAAAGCCCTCTATAAATAGAAGGCTTTAATATGCGTTAAGGATTGAGGCTTTGTTGAAGCTCCTCGAAGAGAGCGACTGCTGAAAGCCTGACTTTTGCCCAAGCAAAAGTAACGCCCAATTTATAAAGTATAAATCACTCTAAAGGTTACAAATCTTGGCTGAATAAAGGTTTCTGAATTAAATACAGAAATATTCCCAGCACTATTATTTACTCTTGAGTCGATATCTAATAAGTTAGAAGCTTTTATTTCATATTCCCATTTAGCATCTCTATCTTTTCTATACGCTAAACTCGCATCCCAAGTTTGAAATGATTGCGAAGGTCTCACACCATCATCTTGATTGGTGTAGGTGAAATCTGTTCTAAAGGTTACAGAATTCCAGATGTAAGCATCAACTTCAATTGATGGCGAATTCGTCACAAATCGTGTAGATGTTGTTCCTTGATCGTTATCACTAACAGCGTATGTATATCTTAAACGCACATTGGGTGCTTCTCTAAAATTAGTACGTAACTCTGGTGAATATGATTGAGTAAAACTTTCACTTACCGTACGTATATCTTGAACAAATTGGTTACGCTTTGAGTATGAAAAACGTACACCTAATCGCGCTCTAATCTTTTTAAATGTACGCTCTACTCGACCAAATAGACTAGCAGATTCGTCGGCAAAACTAGAATTGAAAAATGAACTCGTTCTAATCACATTATCAAAATTAGTTGAACTTCTAATCTGATCAATATTCTTGCTGTAATTAGCAAATGCAAATACATTGGTATAGTTGAATAAGTTAAAACTAAAGTATCTTAAATTTAAATTATGAGATAAAGAGTTTTGTAATTCTGGATTACCATAATTGATACTATTGAAGCTATTTAAAACTAGACCTTCGGCCAAACTAGTTACATCTGTAAAAGAGTTACTCATATTATAACGGAAGGTTAAGGTTTCACTCTTTTTAAACTGTATGAGTGTTTCAAATTCTGGTAACACTCTAAAGAAATTATCTTTATACTCTGTACCAAACTGTGTGTTTTTATTACCGTAAGCATGTAGTGAGAATCCTGGTGTAATGGTAAATTTTCCTGTTTTTACTCGGTATCTAAATCCTAAATACACATCACTAAAGTTGTATTCGGTATCATTTTCATTTCTCAATAAATTCCCATCTTCATCTGTTAATGAAGCTACAGGGTCAAAGAATGAACCATCATCTAAAAACTGAAAGATATTAGAGTTGAACTTTTGGTTACTTAAAATGGTTCCTAAAGTCAAATTAATATTACTCTTGTTATTCAAAATATAATAGTAATCTACTTTAGCATCTAATTGATTGGATTTGATGCGCCTGTTTTGATTAAGGTTATATCCAAATTGATCTCGATCAAACCCTAAGCCTAGAGCGGTATTATCAAAAGCATCTTGATCTTGAGGAGGATCGTCGTTATTTGTTGGATCATTCACTAATAGCGCATTATAAAATGGATCTTCATCACTAATTAAATGTTGTGCTTCTAAGGCGAAGATATTTTTCTCGTCTAGTGTATAGTAATAGTTAAGGTTTTGATTAATACTAAACGGTGTCACTTCTTCAAACTGATCTGTATTGCCAATCACTGAAGAAAATTGATTTTGACGTTCAGTATCTTTAGATAATCGTCCTAAAAGATCATAATCTAATTGGTTATTGAAATTAGGCTTGTAAGATGCACTTAACTTAGCAAGTGCCTGATTAGAAGCCTCGCGTCCTGTTTCTACAGTTTCTTCATCAGGAATTCCTAAATCTGAATCAATATAGCGAACAAAGCTCTCTTCACGCGTTCTTAAACGGCTACTATTGTAGATTACAAATCCGCTAAGATCTAAGGCTTTATTTGGAGAGTAACTAAAGTTACCTGCACCGAGTTTAGTATCTATGGCTTGAGCATTACCTAAATTGGTCAAGCCTCCCAATCCATTATTTCCAAGATTAATATTTGTTCCGCTACTTTGACTCGGACGTCTAAAACCGCCACCAAAGTTTCGAATATCTCTATTCGTTAAAGCCACTTCTCCTATATTATTCATATCACCAATAACATTGATGCTGTACTTTGGACTGTAATAAAAGAGTTTTGGTTGTACAAGAAATAAGTCTTTATCAGGAGCCTTACCTGCGCCTGCCGTAACATCTCCAAACCAGAAGTTTTCCTTTCCTTCTTTTAGTTTGATATTTATGGCGACATTATCTTGATTGTTCTGTACACCTCTTAACTGACCAACTTCGGAATAGTTACGTAATACTTGAATTTTATCCACGGCATTTGACGGAATGTTTTTTGTAGCCAATTTAGAATCGCCATCAAAAAAATCTTTCCCGTTCACCATTAATTTATTGACCACTTTACCTTCAACTTCAATTTGGCCATCATCATTAATCTCTACACCAGGTAATTTTTTGAGAACATCTTCAAGTTTACGCTCAGAGCCATCTTTAAAGGAGTCGGCATTATAAACCAACGTATCACCTTTAATAGTTACAGGCATTTCGTATGTTAACTCTACAGCATCAAGTGCATTGTCATTTTGAAGTGTATAATTTTTTGTGATGTTAGTTTCTTTGGTAGTAATCTCTTCAGATAGGGTTTTCATACCAATGTAACTCACTTGAACAGTATACGTGGTGTTTTTGTCAAGATCTAGCTTAAAACGTCCTTTATCATTTGTAATTGCATATGATGCCATGGCTTTTGTTTCCTTATTAATGGCAATAACATTGGCAAGTTCTAAAGGTGCCCCGATACTGTCTTTGACAACACCTTGTACTGTAATTTGAGCACTAGTAATGCTCGTCACGAGCAGTAACGCAAGTATGAATATATTTCTCATTTGATTGGATTTTGTTTCTATATGTTTTCCAAAATGGAGAACCGAAACCTTATTTTTTGATTACTTATTAATTTCTACGACCTCTATTTCTACCACCATACATCTGGCGCATTTCTTCAATCTTGTCTTTCATTATTTTATTGTATTCTTCACGAGTCACAACATCTCCTTTTTCAGGTTTTTCGATGAGTTCTTTTTCTTTAGGATTCATGACTATTTTAGTACATAGCATAACCGTTCTATCTGCATTAACCTCAAGTATCAAACCTGGCAATCCATGATATTCTCCTGGACCTGAACTCACAGGGATTTGAGGCGTGTACCAAGCCGTAACAACTACAAATTTTGGCACTTCGAGTTCATCAAAAGGATCATCAGAATCTGTTTTAGTTGTATCAGCAGTTTCTTTACCTTCTTTCTTCTCATTATCTTTCTTCTGATCTCCTCCTCTATTTCGTCGGCGCATACTCATAAAATCCATCTCATCAACAGGCTTTGTTGTTGTGGCTTTAAAGCATGTATACTGACCTATTTGCTTTGTTTCGTTTTCAAGTTTCCATTCTAATTTTGGTAGCGAATCTCTTACTAAGAATGATTTACCAAAGAATTCCTGTTCTTGAAGAATGACATCTTCTTTTATGTTTTTGTACTGAGGACCTCCAGTAAAACTACTCATCATACCTCTCCATCGACCTCCTCCTGATCCTGGAGCATCAAGTTTTTCTTCTTCCTTATAGGTTGATTCGCTTCGATTGAAATTAAGCACATATGTTTTTTCCAACATACTTTTCATTCGTTCTGCAACCATCTTTTTTTGCTGTTCACTCATTTGACCGCCACCCCAATTACTCATGTCAACTGTGGTTTTGGTTTGATAGATAGCTTGACCCTGGAAGTCTTGCGCGTTTACATTTAGTGCTGGTATTAGTAGTAATAGTACAATACTGAGCTTTGAAATTAGTCTTTTCATAATAGAGTTACAATTACTCTTGTTCAACAAAACTAAACAAGAATTAAACAAAACGTTGCTATTTATAATAACATTAACGTTCAAAAATACTTTAATTAAAGTATTAAGACTCTAAAAAACACTAAATGTTAAATCGTAAAAGGTTAAACTTTTCTTAAAGTTATTTTATTAGCCTCCTATTCTAATTTCAATATTTTCACCATCTCGACCTCTTCTATTTGATCTAAAGCGTTCTTCCATTTCTTTCATCTTCTTTTCCATGATCTTATCATAAGCTTCTTGCGTCATTTCATCACCTTTTTTTGGTTCAACAATTTCAGATGCATTTTTAGGGTTGAGAACAATCTTACTACAGATGACTGTTTCAGTACCATCATTGACTTCAAGGATTAAACCAGGCAATCCGTGATAATTTCCTGGACCTGCACTTACAGGGATTTGTGGTGTATACCAAGCCGTTATAGTAATTTCTTTCATTTTAGGAGGTGCATTTTCATCTCTACTTAAATCTTTATCACCATTAAAACTAATCCCGCTTTCAACATCTTCAATCTCTCTGGTCATAGTTGCTTTAAAACACGTATAGTCTCCAATATTTTTAGTCTCAGACCCTAATGTCCATTTAATATCTTCTAACTTATCCTTTATCAAAAACAATTTGCTAAACGATTCATTTTGGTTAGTAAAACGCTTTTCTTTGATATTCTTATAAAGTATATCTGCACCTCCTGTTTCTACCATAACAATCTGCATTCCTTGAGGCTGTGGTGCGCCTAAAGATTCTTCTTCTTTATATAATGACTCCTCTTTATTAAAAGACAAAATATAAGTTCTTTCAAACTGCTTTTTAAGCATTTCCATCATTTGGTCTGCCATACCAGAAGACACTTGCGTACTATCTAATTTGATATCAATTTTACGTTTAGACTTATAAGTAGCCTGGCCTTGAAATTCTTGAGCCTTTGCTTTTGCCGAGAACAAAAGTGCTGTTACGATTATGAGTTTAATAATTACTTTCATGGTTTTATTTTATTTGTTGTTATAATATTCAATTGCAGCTTTTCTCATTTTTTTTACACGCTTTAAAAACCCGTCAATGTCTTTTCTACTGCCATTAACTGTGTAAGACATTTTACTTTTTTGACCATTTGACATTTGTTTCCCGTTACAGGTAATTTCAAACGTAATGCTTTCATCACTATCTATATCTTCGAGAAGTTCTTTAATATCTTTCATAATAAATGTAGATTCAATCTCTTTAGCCGAGTCTACATTAACCGAAATACTTAAGTCGGTAACTGTATTATTCGTAGTTACTTTTCCGTTTAATTCAGGTTTTTGACTATAGCCAATTGTTGCAATAAAAAGCGTTAAAATGGTAAATAGGTGTTTCATGTTTTTTGATTTAATGATTAATACTTCACAAATGTAACAGACGCACTAATGCTTTTTAGTTAACCAGTGTTAACGTGTGTTAACCGATTAGTATTTGACCCTTTTAACATTTACTTTTGACATATGAATGATTCAAAATACAGGTACATTCTCTATGTTATTGTCGTTGTTATTATAGCTACAATAGGCATTCAAACCTATTGGAATTATAAAAACTACTTGACAAATAAACAACAGCTTATCAATGATGTACAAGCTAGTCTTGATGATGCAGTAGATAATTATTACACTGCATTAGCAACACGAACTACCTTAGGTGTTTCTTTAGAAGGTGAACATCAAAAAAATGCATTTAGAGAAAATGGTGAGCTTGAAAAATTCTTGCAACAAATTGATGGTGCCCACAAAGAATTTAGAAATCTTGATTCTATCGATTTTCAATCAACCGAAGGGTTTACAGTAGTTAGAGGGTTTAAAGCAGACTCTATGATGGCGGCAGATAAGAAAGATAATCAACCCTTGTCAAATGAAGAGTTAAAAAAACGTATAGACAGCTTTAGATTTAAAAGTGATAGTATTAGCTTTAATCTTTCTAGTCTTGAAATGCTAACGACAAAAGTTGTGATCTCTATTAATAATGACACATTAGATATAGAAGAAGTTGATAGCTTACTTAAAATTGATCTAGCGCGAAAGAATATCGATATTAGCTATAGACTAAACTATATTGAAAAGTCTAATAAAGGATTAGACAGTTGCTGGATCGAACGACCTAAAATTTATCAAGATGCCTCTAATGACAAATTATTTTTAAGTTCGATATCAAAATCATCTTTTATACCTCTTGATAGTGTCTTATCAATTCAATACGAAAACACCACTTGGGCAGTTTTAAAACGAATTATTTGGAGTATCATTATCTCGTCCCTATTAGTATTTGCCGTAGTAGGTTGTTTATTTTATCTATTAAAGATTATAAAACACCAAAAACAGTTAGCAGAAGTTAAAAACGACCTCATAAGTAATATTACCCATGAATTCAAAACACCTATTGCTACAATTGGAGTTGCACTAGAGAGCATTCAAAACTTTAATGTGATTGAAGATAAAAACAAAACCAAGGCCTATTTAGATATGTCAAACACACAATTGTCTAAATTAAACACTATGGTTGAAAAGTTATTAGAAACCGCTACTCTAGACAGTGAAAATTTAGAACTCAATAGAGACAATTATAACATTTCTGAGGTCTTGTCGACTATCGTAGAAAAACACAAACTTCAAAATTCAAACACATCGATAACATATAATATTATTGATAACATTTTTGCCAATGTAGACATCTTTCATTTTGAAAATGCCATAAATAATATCATTGACAACGCTTTTAAATATGGTGGCAATACCATTTTTGTTGATTTAAAACATACCTCATCTCAAATTGAGATCTCTATATCTGATAATGGTAATACGTTGACAAAAGCTAATAAAGATCGAATTTTTGAAAAATTCTATCGCATCCCAAGAGGAAACACTCATGATGTTAAAGGCTTTGGCATTGGTTTGTATTATTCAAAAAAGATCATTGAGAAACATGGTGGCTCCATAGATCTTGAGCTTAACAACCAACTTACCACTTTTAAAATTTTGTTGCCCAATGCATAGAACAACTATTTTATTAGCTGAAGATGAACCAGCTTTAGGACAGATAATCAAAGAAAGTTTGGAAACCAGAGACTTCCAGGTACTGCTATGTAATGACGGAGAAAAAGCCTTAAAGACCTATCAAAATGACAATCCCGAACTATTAGTTCTTGATGTTATGATGCCAAAAAAAGATGGATTTACTCTAGCTAAGGAAATTAGAGCCATTGATGATAGTGTTCCCATCATATTCTTAACAGCCAAATCACAAACCCAAGATGTTGTTGAGGGTTTTACCATTGGAGGAAATGATTATCTTAAGAAACCATTTAGTATGGAGGAGCTCATTGTAAGAATCAATAATTTACTCCAAAGAACTAAAGTTCAAAAAACCTCAGAAGTTTTAAAAATAGGCAATTACACTTTTGATTTCCCAAAGCAGCAATTACATTATAACAATATTTCAGAACAGCTAACTCATCGTGAATCTCATCTTCTATTTCACCTAATAAAAAATAAGAATGAGGTTCTAGACCGTTCTATAATACTCAATAAACTATGGGGAAATGACGACTTCTTCTCTGCCAGAAGTATGGATGTGTTTATCACAAAACTCCGCAAAAAACTACAAAAGGATGAGCAAATTCAAATCATTAATGTACGTGGATTTGGATATAAGCTCGTTTGCTAGAAAATAGATCTCTTAATTCATCGTTTAAAAATTGAATCCTCTAAATAATGGTTCAATTTTTGTATTTTCGATACTATAAACGAAACATGGCTTTTATTAGATATATTTTCTTTCTGTTCACAACTGCAATAATTGCGCAAACACAAATAGATTTGACGCTTGTTGATTCTACAGCTATAAAAGCAGATCAAATTGTTGCTGTCGATAATTTCGAAACAGTCTATTATACTACAAACACTATTTTACACAAAAAACCAAAAGATAAGCCCTCAATTAATTATAGTAATGTTCAATTAGGAATCCCTACTACAGTAAATGCATTTAATCCTTTAAAAATAAATATGTTTTATCAGGATTTTAATACTGTTGTTATTTTAGACAATCGTTTAGCTGAAATTTTTAAAGTTGATTTCAATACAATCCCAGTTTATAAAAATGTATCTCATGTATCTACAGGCTACGATAATACGTTATGGATTTTTAATCAGGACATCCAACAACTGCAATTATACGATTATAAAAATGACAATGTAAGAGTGACAACTATACCTGTTCAATCCAATGTTTTAGACCTTAAAAGTGATTACAATTACTGTTGGATGCTAACCGAAAACTTTTTATATCAATACACATACTTTGGAAGTTTAATTTCAAAAATTGAAAACAAAGACTATACCTCGTTAGCCATACATAATGAAAATATTATTCTCAAAACTGGTAGTTCACTAGTCTATAAGTCAAAAAAGAGTAACGACCTCATTCCTTTAAAAACACCGAAATTGTTAATAAATCAGTTTTTACTAACCAATGAAACCTTGTATATTTACGATCTTGAAAAACTTCATAAATACCAACTAAAAATCAAATAGATATGCACGTTGCAGTTGCGGGAAATATTGGTGCTGGTAAAACCACACTTACTAAGTTACTAGCTAAACACTATAAATGGGAACCTCAATTAGAAGATGTAGTTGACAATCCTTATCTCGATGATTTTTATAACCAGATGGAACGCTGGAGTTTTAACTTACAAGTCTATTTTTTAAATAGCAGATTTCGTCAGGTCGCACAAATTCGTAAAAGTGGTAAAGACATTATTCAAGACAGAACTATTTATGAAGATGCACATATTTTTGCGCCCAACCTTCATGCCATGGGATTAATGACCAATCGAGATTTTGAAAATTACCGTTCGCTTTTTGATCTTATGGAAGGTTTTGTAGAAGGTCCCGATCTATTGATTTACTTGAGAAGTACCATTCCAAATTTGGTGTCTCAAATTCACAAAAGAGGACGCGACTATGAAAACTCGATTAGTATTGATTATCTAAGTCGTCTAAACGAACGCTACGAAGCATGGATTCATGGTTATAACAAAGGAAACTTATTAATTATTGATGTCGATAATTTAGATTTTGTAGCTAATCCCGAAGATCTTGGAGGTATTATCAATAAAATTGACGCACAAATTAACGGATTGTTTTAAAGACATCTCGCATAATCACTTTTTTTTAAATTAAAGCGTATCGACTATTTCATTATAGTTATAACACCTATACAATTACTATACATCTTAGTTATATTGTAATTAGTCCTATATTTTTTCGTCCAAAGATTGTAACTTAGAAACTCTAAACAATCAACTTCATGGCAATTCACAAGATTGAAATCGCTAAGATTTCTCAGCTTCAGGAAAAACAACCAGCTTATGCTTTAGTAAAAAATACCGATCTAGTAATTATAAAACATGAAAAGGGCATTTCTGTTCTTTACGGTCGTTGTCATCATCGTGGCGCCTTACTAGCAGATGGTTATATTGAAGGTCACAACTTAATTTGTGGTGTTCATCATTGGGATTATAGGTATGATACTGGCGTTAGCGAATACAATAATGACGAACAACTACACAAGTTTCAGGAGTACATAGAAGGAGATGCGTTAATGATTGATAAAAATGAAATTGACGAATTTGAAACCAATCATCCACAACCATTTAATCGTGATGACTATTTAGGTACTTACGCAGACACACATCCTGAAGATACAGAACCTTATACAGGATATATTAAAGAGCTTGCAAAAAACGGATTAAAAAATATTGGACACCATGGGTTTTCGGCCTCTATGGGAGTTGACAGAAATACGCTGCCAAAATGGAATGACATTCAGTTTCTTCCAGCACAATTAGCCTCACGTCCATTATTAGATGAAGAAGATGTTATTACCAAAGTCGTTATAGGACCAAATGCTAAAAAACCTTTAGTATTAGACATCCCGCTCTTTGTTAGTGATATGAGTTTTGGAGCATTGTCACGAGAAGCTAAGATAGCTTTGAGCAAAGGTGCAGAAATGGCTGGAACAGGAATTTGTTCTGGTGAAGGTGGTATGTTACCAGAAGAGCAACAAAGCAACTCAAAATATTTTTATGAATTGGCCTCTGCTCAATTTGGATTTTCATGGGACAAATTAGACAATGTTCAAGCCTTTCATTTTAAGGGAGGGCAAGGTGCAAAAACAGGAACGGGTGGTCATTTGCCTGGAAATAAAGTAAGTAAAGAAATTGCCAAAGTTAGAGGTCTAGAAGAAGGGCAAACTGCTATTTCTCCTGCAGCAAACCCCAATTTTCACTCTGCTCAAGATTTTAAAAAATTTGGAGACCAAGTAAGAGAACGAACAGGCGGTATTCCTATCGGATTTAAAATTGCAGCTAGTCACATCGAAAAAGACATACAATTTGCAATCGATGCTGGAGTAGATTATATTATATTGGATGGACGAGGTGGCGGAACAGGTTCTGCTCCTACTATTTTAAGAGACCATATTAATGTTCCAACTATTCCTGCATTAGCTAGGGCAAGAACATATTTAGATCAAGTTGGCGCAAAAGATATCACCTTAGTCATTACTGGTGGTTTACGCGTTGCTGAAGATTTTGCAAAAGCTATGATGCTAGGTGCTGATGCCATAGCAGTTTCCAATTCGGCATTACAAGCTATAGGCTGTTTAGGTATGAGAGCTTGTGGTACAAATAATTGCCCTGTTGGTATTGCTACTCAAAAGGAATCGCTAAGAAGTCGCCTAATTATTCAATCTTCAGCTAAACAACTTTACAACTACTTTGATGCCACTAATAATCTTATTAAAGTTGTAGCTAGAGCTTGTGGTTATGATGATATTTCAAAATTTAACACAAATGACCTTTCAACGTTTGATTTAAATATGCACAAGCTTACGGGTATTAATTACGCTGGAGTAAAATTTTAAATTATGACATCAACACTACATTTAGCAGCACAATATTTAGCTACAGCAGCTATTAGTTTTATTACAAAAAAAGAGGATGATAGTCATACCAATTTAGGCTGGAAAAATCATAGCCTTGAAACACATAAGTTTCCTAATGGTGATAAATTGGGTCTTAGCTACGAGAGTTTTTCCTTGGAATGGATTCATAGTAATGGAAACAAAGAACATTTCCTTTTAAATAAAACCACTCACAAAGACATTATAAATTGGATAATACAAACCAGTAAAAATAATGGTATAGAAATGCCTTATCAATATGAGTTACATTACGAACTGCCTTATAATCAAGTTTCTGATGGAACTAGTTTTGAAATTACTAATTCTGAAAATTTGCATGTATTAATTCAGCAAAGAGATCTAGCACAAAAGGTAATTAGTACTATTTTAAAATCTAATGATTTTGAAAGCCCAATACGAATATGGCCTCATCATTTTGATACAGGTGCTTTTGTCAATATTTCTGATCAACTCTCGATTGGTTTGGGAATGGCTATGCCAGATACACTAATTGATAGTTTTTATTTTTATGTTAGTGGGTATAATGGTCATCAGCCTATTGATATAGCATTGACGAACTCTACAAATAAAGGGTCGTACTACAGTAATGGCTGGCAAGGTTTTGCTATGTCTATAAATGAGCTTGATGAACATTCAGCAATTGAATTTTGTCAAGTCGCTATCAACACTTACGAAAATACAATCAAATAATGTTCGAAATATTTGTTGGTATCATCGCCCTAGCCGCTTTTCTAAGCTATTTGAATGCTAAGTTTTTAAAGCTTCCTGAAACTATTGGTGTTATGATTCTTTCTATAGCTGTATCACTTCTGTTTGCTGCTAGCTACTTTATTGACCAAACCTATTTTGATCAAGTCACAGATTTTGCAAAAAGTATTGATTTTAAGACTATTTTGTTTGATTTTCTTCTGGGTATTTTGCTCTTCGCAGGTGCTATACATGTCAATTTAAAAGGGCTTCTAAAAGAAAAGTTAACCGTTTTTATCTATGCCACTTTTGGAGTTTTGACATCCACATTTATTATTGGAACGATATTTTTTTATATCGCTTCACTAATAGGATTAGATATCAGTTATCTATATAGTTTAGTTTTTGGAGCATTAATTTCACCCACAGATCCTGTAGCTGTATTAGCCTTATTGAAAAAAGCTGGAACTCCAAAACATATGGAAATTAAAATTGTAGGAGAATCACTGTTTAATGATGGTGTAGGTATAGTAGTATTTCTAACTATACTTGCTTTAGCAACTATGATGCACGAATTCGAATTTTCTCATATTATATCCGAATTTGGTAAAGAAGCAGGAGGCGGATTTTTGATGGGATTTCTCTTAGGGCATTTAGGGAAAAGATGCATCGTTAGTGTTAACAAACAATCGGTAATTGCCGTACATATCTCTTTAGCGATTGTTATGGGTGGCTATGTATTATCAAATATGCTTCATATCTCTGGAGCAATAGCCATGGTTGTGGCTGGTCTTATTATCGGTAATAGTCTGCATTCAAAAAATATTTCTGAAGACTTAAAAAATCATATGAATATCTTTTGGAAAGTTTTAGATGAAATCTTCAATGCTGTTTTATTTGTACTCATTGGGATTGTAATGATTACTTTAGACTTCAATATTTATCATTTATTATTAGGACTTATATCTGTGGTTATTGTTCTTTTATCTAGATATGTCACCATTATTTTGTCAAATTTCCTGTTAAAAAGAGTACATAGAGCAAATAAAAACGATGCATTAATATTAACTTGGGCAGGTTTACGTGGTGGGATTTCAATTGCATTAGCACTTTCACTTCCAGAAGGTGATGTAAAAGACATTATTTTATATGCCACGTATGTAGTTGTTGTTTTCTCAATTATAGGACAAGGATTAACCATAGAAAAACTAGTCTCTAAGTTATCAAAACCTAACAAATGAAAACTTTGTACCTCTTAGAAATTTGTTATAAGAGTACTAAGAAGAGCTACTTTATAAACCCATTCTGTTTGGCATGTTTAATGGCTTGGGCACTGCTTTCTACTAAAAGCACAGGTGTTTGTGTATAGTTCTCGAAAAGACCTTTGACACGTAACATTTTCTTTTTGTGTTTCACACTTCTCAAATAAATGGCTGCCACCTGACTTGGGTAAGTTTTAGCAATTTCAATATAGATATCTGCATCGTGTTCTCCACTATCTCCAATTAATATGAATTTTAATTTAGGGTAAGCTTTTAGAATATTAATGATCTCTATTTGCTTTTGCGGTTGATCACCAGACTTCTTTTTAAAAATATCTTTAAAACTTCTTAGTAAGATCGGACCTTTAGGAAAGGTATGTTGCTTTAGGAAAAAATCAAGATAGCGATATAAATTCCACGGACTATGACTTACATAAAAAATTGGATTAGCATCGTTACCAGAAGTACCTCTGTGTAGCTTATGATAAAAATCTGCAGCACCTTCTAAAGGAATTCGGCTTGCGGCATTTTTAAAGATACTATTGAGTAATACTTTCCATTTCAGTGTAGAGACTACGCCTGTGTGAATAATCGTATCGTCAATATCACTAATCACACCAAAATTTGCTTGATATGACGGAATTAATAATTTACCTGGAAAGCGATTTGAATTTTGTATACTACGTTTAATATTAGCATCATCATAGGCAACTTCAAAGTGAAGCCAGCCTTCTTCATTAGTTAAGGACTCTAAACCCTCAACATTCTCATCAATTTTGAAATAACCATGATCGTCTGTAACTGTTTTTAAAACGGTTTCATTTGGTAATGTTATTCTAAGTTCGGTGTGTTTAATTTCATCAGTTTCAAAACGTTTCCATGAATTGATAAATAAACCAAATAGTCCTTTTTGTTCCAGATTAATTGTTTCATCTTCTAAAGCACGACCACGCATATAAAAATGGGTATCTGTACCATAACTTTGAAACGTAATAATTTGTAAAGGGTCTTTTTTAAACACTAATCAAAACATTAGAGGTTCAAGATACTAAAATCATAAAAAACTAGGGTAGTTTTAATAGTTGTTATTAAGAATAGTTTTGATAAACAACTCAATATCAGACTTAATTACCAATAATTGATCCATAAGCATCCCATGTTCTGCTTTTAAGATCTTTGAAACGGTTTTCAATTGCTCGTTGCTACCTGTGCTTGAAGTAAGCTTAAAAAGTGCGAGATCATGCTCTAATTGCCCTTTTTTATGATCTAATGCATAGATCTTGTATATGAGGTCGTTAAATGTTTTTTTAAATACTAAAAATTGCTGTGATTGTTGTGGTAACTCTTGTTCTAGCGCTTCCAACAATCTTATAAAGTTCATATTAACACTAGAATGTGCACAACCCAATCTCAATTTTCTATGCTTTACATCACAAAGGCTAACACGATCAAAAAAGATGTCTTTATCGGTTTGTCTATAGATTGGCTTTTTATGGCTATCAAAGGCTACACGTTCATGATGCATGTTGCACTTAACAACTTGAAATGCTTGGATCTTTTCTAACAGGTTTGATATGTTTTCAACATGACTCATTTACAGTATAAAAATAAACGAATCGAAAGACATATAGCTAGGTAAAAACACCTGATTATTGAGCAATAAAAAAACCACGATAAACGTGGTTTTTTTTTATAATTATGTGGATTGAAATTATTCTTTAATAACCTCCATTTTTTTGATCACTTTTTTAGCATCTCCTTCAACAGTTTCAACTGATTTTTCAAACGCATCAAGTTTTGCTTCAACTTCAGCTTCAGTACCAGAGAATGTTTCCTCTTTTGTTACCTCTTCTCCGTTTTCAACTGTAGTGTATGTAATTGTAGCTTCAGCTAAATCATGCGAAACATCCATAGTTCTTTCCACTTCAATTTCAGCATTAGCCAATCCTTCTTCAGAAGTATGTCCACCTAAAATTGGTGCAATAACTAATCCTATTAAACATGTTAATTTGATTAAGATATTCATTGATGGTCCAGACGTATCTTTAAAAGGATCTCCAACTGTATCTCCAGTTACAGCCGCCTTGTGTGCATCTGAACCTTTATAAGTCATTTCACCATTAATCTCAACGCCAGCTTCAAAAGACTTTTTAGCATTATCCCAAGCACCTCCAGCATTATTTTGGAAGATTGCCCATAATACACCTGAAACAGTAACACCAGCCATATAACCACCTAGCATTTCGGCGATAGCTTGATGATCCATACCAAATAACATTGGAATAAACGCAATAGCTAAAGGAAATCCGATAGTCAATAAACCTGGTAACATCATTTCTTTTAAAGATGCCTGTGTAGAAATCGCCACACATTTATCGTATTCTGGTTTCCCAGTACCTTCCATAATTCCCGGAATATCTCTAAACTGACGACGTACTTCTTGTACCATTTCCATGGCAGCTTTTCCTACGGCATTCATTGCTAATGCAGAAAATACTACAGGAACCATACCTCCAACGAATAGCATCGCTAGAACAGGTGCTTTAAAGATATTAATGCCGTCAATACCAGTAAACGTTACATAAGCAGCAAATAAAGCTAATGACGTTAATGCTGCAGAAGCAATAGCGAATCCTTTTCCTGTTGCAGCAGTTGTATTACCAACTGAATCTAAAATATCTGTACGTTCTCTAACGATTGGTTCTTGTTCACTCATTTCGGCAATCCCACCTGCGTTGTCAGAAATTGGTCCGAAAGCATCAATCGCTAACTGCATAGCTGTTGTTGCCATCATTGCAGAAGCAGCTAAAGCCACACCATAAAATCCTGCAAATGCATATGAAGCCCAAATCGCTCCAGCAAATAATAATACTGAAGGGAATGTAGAAATCATACCTGTTGCTAAACCAGCGATAATGTTAGTTCCAGCTCCAGTACTTGACTGTTGTACAATTTTTAAGATTGGTTTTTTACCAAGACCTGTATAGAATTCGGTAACCGATGAAATCACAGCACCTACAAACAATCCAACTAAAGTTGCATAGAATACGCGCATGCTAGAAATCTCTTGTAAACCTTCTCCAAAGAATTCCATTTTCATTGTTTCAGGAAGCATGTAGTAGCACAATCCGAAACAAGACACAGCTACTAAGATAATAGACGTCCAGTTACCAACATTTAAAGCACCCATCACCTGAGCTTCTTTAGCATCGTTACTTTTAATTTTCACTAGCATCGTACCAATAATAGAAATAATGATTCCTGCTCCAGCAATAGCCATTGGTAATAAGATTGGTCCAATACCTCCAAAACCGTCAGTAATAGATCCACCCATATCCTTAATCACATAGTTACCCAATACCATTGCTGCTAATACTGTAGCAACATAAGATCCAAACAAATCGGCTCCCATACCAGCAACATCACCTACATTATCACCTACGTTATCTGCAATAGTTGCAGGGTTACGTGGATCATCTTCAGGAATACCTGCTTCAACTTTACCTACTAAATCAGCTCCTACATCGGCAGCCTTTGTATAAATACCTCCACCTACACGTGCAAATAAAGCGATAGATTCGGCTCCAAGAGAGAAACCAGCCAATGTTTCTAAAACGATGGTCATGTCTGTTGTATTCGTCCATTCACCTCCCATAAAAAAGTTAAAGAACACAATAAAGAAGGATGTTAAACCTAATACTGCTAAACCTGCAACACCAAGTCCCATTACAGTACCACCTCCAAAAGAGATTTTAAGTGCATTTGGTAAACTTGTACGAGCAGCTTGAGTAGTTCTTACGTTGGTTTTAGTTGCGATTTTCATTCCGATATTTCCTGCAAACGCAGAAAAGACAGCACCAAAAACAAAGGCGATTATAATCAACCAGTGTGTTGTTGGTACAACAAATGATACCACAGCCAATAAAGCTGCTACGATTATCACAAAAACGGCTAGTAATCTATATTCAGCATTTAAGAATGCAAGTGCTCCTTCGTAGATATGATCTGAAATTTCTTTCATTTTACCATCTCCAGCGTCTTGTTTCATAACCCAAGATTGTTTCACAATCATGTAAATTAATCCTAAAAGCGCCAAAGCTATTGGCATGTAAATCATCAGTGACTCCATATTATAATTTTGTTTTGATTTGTTAATTAGCTGGGCAAAAGTAGTGAAAACCATTAAAACTAAAAAACCCTTTGTGTTTATTACAAAGGGTTAACTACTCAAATCTAAAATATTAACTAAATGGTAAAGTCACCATTAGTTTTATGCTCACTATTTTCGTATCTATCAATACACTTATTTAAAATATCATAAGCTTCTTTAGCATTACCCCAGCCACCTACATCTACTTTCTTCTTTTCTAAGTCTTTATACACCTGGAAGAAATGTGTAATCTCTTTTTTTCTATGTGGATTTAAATCGGTGATATCCTCATAACTATTCCAGATAGGATCTGTAACTGGTACACAAATCAACTTTTCATCTGGACCTTTTTCATCTGCCATATGGAATACACCAATTGGTTTTACTTCCATCACACACATCGGAAATGTAGGCTCAGTTCCCATGACCAACACATCTAATGGATCACCATCTAGAGCTAGTGTTTCTGGGATAAACCCGTAATCACCTGGATACATCATTGATGAGAACAACATACGATCAAAACGTATTTTATTTAATTCAAAATCATATTCGTATTTGTTACGACTCCCTTTTGGGATCTCTATCAATACATCAAAGGTCAATTTTCCAGTTGCTGTCATTACTTATCACTATTTATTCCTACAGAAATAGGTGTCTTATTCTTTTTTTGGGGTGCAAAGATAGTCTAATGTTTGAGTTTAGCAATTAAAAAGTGAAGGAGATTTTGAAAATTTATAAGACGATATAAAACTTTTAACCAACTTAAGAAATTAATAGGATATGTCTTATATTGAAAAGGATTATATAAACATAAATATGTAGCGTTTTGAAAAAACTAATTAAAGGTATTAACTGGAAGTATGCATTTGGAGAATTACTATTGATTTTCTTGGGTATTACCATAGCTATTTGGTTTAACAATTGGAATGAAACCAAAAAGTCTAATAAAATAGAACTTAAATCAATTAAAGAAATTAAAAGTGCAATACATCAGGATATATTGGATATCAATGAAAACATATACGGATTTAGTATGCGAGTAAAATTGTATAATCAAGTTATTGAACATGTAGAAAAAGATTTACCAATGAATGATAGTTTGAATACAAAATTACCTTACTTATTAGGTGTAACTACTTTTTTATCAAATGAAGGTCCATATGAAACATTAAAATCAAGAGGGTTAGAAACCATTAGCAATGATAGTTTAAGATTACAGATTGCTCTTTACTATGATTTCGAATATGAAAAAATAAAGACAAATGAAAAACAACACTACGAGCACTACATTAATTACTTAAAGCCATTGATGATTAAGCACTTCGATTTATCTAACTATGCATTAAAACCTATTGACTATGACACATTGTTTGATGACTTCAAATTTAAACAAACAATTAATTGGGCTTTAAGGACTGATCAATACATGCTGGAACTCTATAAAAACTTGCTTAAAAATGGAGAAACGCTTATAAAAGAATTGGATGATGAAATCGCTCTAATTGATTAAAAACAACACTAAATGAATAATAAAAAACTAAGAACTGCTAATACAAATATTACACTAGCCTATATTATTTTATCCATAGGTGCTGTATTTATTATTTTTGCATTGCTCTCTGGAGGTATTTCTTTTGTTGGTATTATTGGTGTTTTTATTGGCTACAGGTTTTTAGTAAAATCTAAAGACTACAAAAAACAACTAGAAGAGGACATTTAAAAACTGTACTTCAACCACAATGTTTCTATATCTCAAATAATTATTGTTAATTGTAAGTCAACCAATTGACCAATCTATATGCTCAGACATATTAAAACCATTCTGTCGATTCTAAAAGAACGTGACAATCCGTTAAAAATTATTTGGGCTTATATCCTCTTACGAACAGGTTTAAATAAATATGTTCACATCAAACAACACGGTTACAAAATTCATCTGTCACAATCTAATTTAGCAATTACCTTATTCGGAAATAAAGATTACGGACAAGAAGATGAAGGATTTCTTAGGAAAACACTCAAACCCGGTAATACTTATGTTGATGTTGGCGCTAACATTGGCACATTAGTTCTTAGCGGAGCTATTTCTGTAGGAACCGAAGGTCATGTGATTGGTATTGAAGCCCATCCAAAAACCTTTGGGGTCCTAAAATCTAACATCAAACTTAATGGGTTTAAATCTATTGAACTTATCAATTCTGCAGTTGGAAATGAAAAAGGCAAATTACATTTTAGTGATGCCAAATCTGATGATTCTAATAAAGTCCTTTTAGATTCTAACCAAGGAGTTGAAGTGGATGTGAACCTATTAGATGAGTTACTCAAAGACACGAACTACATCGATGTTTTAAAAATTGATGTTGAAGGTTTTGAAAAACAAGTTTTTGAAGGCGCTACAGCAGTTTTAAACAAAACTAAACTCATATATTTTGAGTCTTTTGAGAACAACTATGCCACTTACAATTATAATACAGGTGATATTATTAACCTGTTGGCTAGTTCTGGTTTTCACATATTTAAAGTCATTAACAATACGCATCTACAACCATTAGATAATAACTACAGATCTTTAAAATGTGAAAATTTAGTTGCTACTAAAGAGCCAACATGTTTAGAAGATGAATATCATTTTGAAATTATTAAAAGTTAAAATCTATTCATAGCATCAAGGTTTTGGAAACAATGCTGTATCAAAATAAAAATACTGATGTGTGATTTTGTTGTTATCAACAATAAAAACTTCGCAACACGGAATTGTAGCTTGCACTGGATTTAAGACTTTCAATAGTGATCGATGTGTTAAACCGTTTTCACCTACTAGCATATCTTGGGTTTCTACTGCAAACTCCATTTCGAAAGCCTTAAGTTTTTCAAAATAGTCTTCTGGATTTTTAGTTGAAAACATTGGTCCAACATATTCATGATTGTTTGCCATGAATGATTTAGCCTTATCAAAATCGCCTGTATTGATAGCTTTGAAAAAGCCCTCAACAATGTCTAATGATTTATTCTCGTTGTTCATTTCTAATTAGATTTAATTGATTAAATTTGTTACTTGCAAAAAGCAAGTTAACACAAATGTAATAATTAACTTGCAAAAAACAAGTGATTAATGAAAATACTAGAAAAACGTTCAGAATGCCCTATTAGCCTATCGCTAGATTTATTTGGAGATAAATGGTCATTGCTAATCATTAGAGATCTCGTTTTTAAAGGCTACCATTTTTATAACGAATTTCTAGACTCTGGCGAAGGAATAGCTACTAATGTCTTATCAGATCGATTAAAAAAATTGGAGCATCATGGATTCATCACGAGTGAAAAATATCATCTTCAAAAAACGAAAAAATTATATCAGCTTACCGAAAAAGGAATTGAGCTAATACCTATAATAGTAGAAATGATGGCTTGGGGCTTTAAAAATGATGATACCATTTTTATCCCTGAAGAGAGCACCGCTATTGTTGATCGCATTCGCAATGATAAAGAATCGTTTATAAATGAAGTGACAACATCTGTACGAAATTTTGACAGTAAAAACTTTTGTTAATTTACTATCCTCTTATATCTTAAATTATATATATTTGCAATTGACTGATTGGTCAGTCAGTAATTATATATCTATGGATAAAAAACAACAACTTATAACAGTAGCCACACAACTATTTGTAGAGCGCGGTTTTGAAAATACTCCTGTTTCTTTAATCTGTGATACTGCTAAAGTGTCTAAAGGGTTGGTATTTCATCATTTTAAATCAAAAGACGGACTTCTACGTGCTATTTTTGAAGAAACGACCAAAAAAGTAGCAGACATATCCTCCATTGAGAACATTAGCAAAGATCCTTATCAACAATTACGGAATATTATTGACTCATTGTTCGATCAGTTAGAGATTGACAAAACATTGTTTCAGCTCAACCTACATTTAATTCTTCAACCTAAAACAAGACAACTTTTAAAAGATCTAATTGACCAAAGATCATCTTACATTCTTAACCACGTTAAACACATATATAGTGTAATCGACTCAAAAAATGCCACAATTAAAAGTTATATGTTCATTGCTGAATTAGACGGAATCGCATTAAACTATTTAACCATTTTTGAAGATTATCCCTTACAAGAAATAAAACAACAACTCTTAGCTAAATACACCAAATAATGAATTTTATAAAAACCAACGATCCCACTTTAATAACTCCATTAAGACAAAAGCTTTATCAAACGTTTACAACAGCCTTAGACAGTATGTGGGAGTCCCTATATATAGCGTCATCAACAACTTATCTCATTGTAAAAAATAACAGCACCATTGGTTACTGTTGTATTGACAGCGATAAAAGTCTCACACAAATATACCTCAGCAAACCACACCTAGGTTTGATGCAAAATGCTATTACGCTTTTAATAGAAACCCACCTTATTACTTCTGCCAAACTAAGTTCAATTGAACCTGTTAGCTTTAATACATGTATGCTATATTCAACAGCTATAGCAAACAATACATTTTGTTTTCAATTTGATAGTAACCAAAAAAAAATAAAAGTACATACGGAATTAATTCAAGCAACTAGTAAGGACGTAGACACCATAAAATCATTTTATAAGACTCAAGTTGGTTTCGAAGACACGTTTGGTTACACCGAAAATTTGGTGCAACGAAATGAATTATACATTTTAAAAGATCAAACAAATTTTATCGGAACAGGAGAATGTCGCTTAAGTGATTCTCAACCCCAATTTGCTGACGTTGGTGTTGCTGTTCATAACGATTTTAGAGGGAAAGGGTATGCAACACGAATTCTAAATACACTTGCTCATATGGCATTAAGCAAACATCGAAAACCTATTTGTTCAACAACAATTGATAATATAGCTTCAAAAAAAGCTATAGAAAAAGCAGGATTCCATTATGATCATAGTATTATAGATATTAGTTTTGTATAAATGAATCTTAATGCCCAAAATGAAAGAACAGATTAAAACATATTTTAATAGATATGTAGAATTTGATGATGCCGAAATTGATGCGATCTATGAAAAACTTGAAGAAAAAACCTTTAAAAAGAAAACCTTTCTTTTAGAGGAGAACACCATCTGTAGACACAACTATTTTATCTTAAAAGGTGTTGTTCGTTTGTTTTACATCGATGCTAAAGGTCATGAAAAGATTACTCAGTTTGCCATAGACAATTGGTGGATTACCCATATGGAAAGCTTCATTAACCAAATACCTTCATCTCAATATTTACAGGCCGTAGAAGACACTACTGTATTATGTTTATCTAAACACAATTTGGAATTACTCTACAAGGAACATCCAAAATTGGAGCGTATGTTCAGACTTGTTACCGAAAACATGCTCATTGCAAACCTTAGAAAAAGTGACATCTATTTACAAATGAAAAGTAAAGAACGCTATACATTTTTTGTTGAAAAATTACCAGATTTCGCACAACGTGTTCCTCAGTACATGATTGCTTCGTATCTTGAAATCACACCCGAATATTTAAGTGAATTACGACGACAACGCAACTAAAAGTCATTCTTAAGATATCTTAATTTTTACCTGACAAGTAACTCATAATTTTACACCATAATCAAAAAACGAATAGTATGGCACGAATTACTTATCAGGATATTCCAAATGGAATGTTCGAACACTTAAGAACAATTGAAGATTTTATAACTGGCTCTTCTTTAAACCAACAATTAATTGAAATTATACGTCTGAGAACTTCTCAAAAAAATGGTTGCGCTTATTGCGTCGATATGCATCACAAAGAATTAAAACATTTAGGTGAAACCGATTTGCGCTTATCATCTCTATGTGTATGGGAAGACACGCCGTATTTTACTGAAGAAGAACGAGCAGTTCTTTATTTTACAGACGCGCTTACCAAATTAAATCGTAAACCTATTCCTGATACGATTTACAATGAACTACTAAGTTTTTATACTAAAGAAGAGATTTGTTATATCACTTTAGCTATTTCCCAAAGTAATACATGGAACCGATTAATGAAAACATTTGAGTTTACACCTGGAAATTACAAAGCAGACGAATAAAAATTATGCAAACAAGAAATAAAACAATTAAAACCTTTTTGAGATTTGCGCTTTCTATTGGGTTTTTATCAGCTGTTGCCGATCGTTTTGGTTTTTGGAAAGCAGAACTTTCTGCTTGGGGAAGCTGGACCAATTTCTTAGAGTATACACAACTTATAAATCCGTGGATTCCAGATGTCCTTATAGCTTCAATTGGTAGTATTGCAACTATTGCCGAAATAGCATTTGCAATATGCCTTCTACTAGGATTCAAAACCGAACTAGTTGCAAAATTAAGCGGTATCCTTTTATTGATTTTTGCTGTTTCAATGACACTATCAACAGGTGTAAAAGGCGCTCTAGACTATTCAGTATTTACTGCTTCTGCAGCAGCTTTTGCTTTGAGTTTATTTAAAGAAAAGCACTTGGAGCTCGATACGTTATTTATAAAAAAAGAAAACTAAACAATTTGGGTTTTTATAACTAATAATATGCATATAAACTTAGTCTAATACTCATTATTTAGTTTCTATTTACTACATTAGATATGCAATCAAGCCATTAATAAAGTTTCAGGAAAATTAATGGCTTAAAGTTATCGTCTTATGAAAGCTTCCACTTTATATCTATTATTGGGTTTAACCTTAGTTGGCTGTAACACCAAAAATGAACAGTCTCTTGAAACAGTACCAGAATCTACCAGCAAAAGTATTATAGACTTATCTCACAGTTATTCTGATAAAACCGTCTATTGGGTAACTGCCAAAGAGTTTAAATTAGATACGGTATTTAAAGGGCAAACTGAAAAAGGTTATTATTATGCCGCCAATAATTTTAGTACCGCAGAGCATGGTGGCACACATATAGATGCACCCATTCATTTCGCAAAAAATGCTCAAACTGTAGACGAAATTCCTCTAGAAAAACTAATTGGTAATGCCATAAAAATTGATGTCACATTAAAGAGTAGCAATAATCCCGACTACCTTGTTAGCATAGAAGATTTTACAAACTGGGAAAAAGATCATGGACATACAATTCCAGACAAGAGCATTGTTTTAATTGAAACTGGCTTTTCAAAATACTATCCAGATAAAGTAAAATATCTAGGTACAGATGAACGCGGAGACCATGCCGTAAAGCTTTTACATTTTCCTGGTCTTTCTCCTGAAGCCGCAACATGGTTAGTAGAGAACAGAAATATCAATGCCATAGGTATTGACACGCCTAGTATTGATTATGGTCAATCTGAATATTTCCAGAGCCATGTCATCCTATTAAAGCAAAATATTCCAGCATTTGAGAACCTTACCAATTTGGATAAATTGCCATCAAATGAATTTGAAATTATTGCCTTACCAATGAAAATAGAAGGTGGCAGTGGTGCACCTTTAAGAATAGTAGCGCTTGTAAGTGAAGAGAAAAGCTAAGATTTAGACTAGATTTCTTTTAAAAACTAAACCCAAAGCTTCCAGTCACACCAAAGGATCTTGCATCAGGATTAGAGAGGTAATTCCCTCTAAAATTAAAATCAATCCTTAGAATTTTGAAGATGTTACCAACACCAAAACTGTATTCATAATAAATATCTTCGCTTGGTGCAATTAAAGGTGTTTCTACAGGATTTCCTGTAGTATTCAATGCTATATTCTTATCAGACAAATCTCCCCAAACTCCTCTAAGACCAACAATAGCTCTTAGGTTATATTTCTTTAGAAATGGGATTCGAGAAAATATACGTCCGTTAAAATTATGCTCTAAATGCACCGAAGTATATGTATCTGTAACGAATTCATAAAAATCTAACTGCGGAAATGTATTATAGATTGAAAAATACGACTGATTTCCAGGAACTACACTCAATAAGCCCAATGGAACTTCTCCGAAAGTTTTACCAGCTTCAACCGTTGTAGTTAATCTTCCAAAACCGCCAACTTGCCAAGGCTGGATGTAAGACAACTGAACTTTTGTATAGTCAAAATCACTATTGAACCAACTTTTATCACCTCTAGTGATTTGCGCAAATAAGGTAGCAAAACCATCATTGGCATTTCGACGTTCAACACCATATCCTGTCATTTTACGTTTAGGAAAGTACGATAACGATAAGGCTGTTTCAAATTGTTTTACTTCAGATGAGATTCCTGTTGGAGACTCTGGATCATTGTAATCTAAACTAAACGTTGGTGATGCAGACTCTAGTGTTCTATAAGTACCACTTGTTCGTATTACAAAGTTCTTGCTTGGTTCAATCTCCAAGGCCAATGTGGTCAAATTAACATTGGTCAACTTATCATTTACACTCGTTCCAACAACCGCTGAGGACGCCAAACTACGTCCTAAAACATCTGTTGACGATGTTAAATTAGCACCAATTTGCTCCACATCACGTCTATTTCCACCCGAAATGATTAATCGGTTTTTCTTATCGATAAGCCATTTCCCTGAAATACCATATTTAAATTTGTCATCTCTAAATCCGTAGGCTAAAAATCCTTCTACTCTCCAAAGATCATTAGGTCCAAAGTAAGTTCGCCCTCCACCTCGAATACGCATACCTTCTACTTCATTAAATCCGAATACTGAAAATACTGGTCCTATATCTAGATTAAGACTCGGCACTTCAATATATCCAGAAGCCAGAATACTCCCAAGGTTATAAAGACGTTTAAATTTCTTTACTGTTTTGAGCGTATCTAACATCTTATAAACACCTTTTTCATCTTTATTTAAAGATTCCATTCGGTTTTTTTCCCAAAATTCATCATCTCGATTATAGGCATCCTCGTTATAATTGTATACCTCTTCATCATAAAATTTTTCAGGTAGCACCTCATCAAAAACATAGTTATCATATAAGGTGGTTCGTTTTCCGTAGACACCACGAGATTTTTCCTTTTTACTCAAGGCGAAATCTGATAACATATAATCGCGTTTTATTAAAAAGAGTGTATCGTTCAGTACTTCAAATTCCTGTTCGATGTAAATCTCTTTAACCCAGTTAATGTTAGCACTTTTAGAGGCTTGTAAATTAATATCCTTGATGGCATAAGTCGAATCGTTGACCCAAAAATCACCTTTAAAGGTCAATTCATTTTTACGTCTTGGATAATAGATAATATTGTAACACCATTTGTTATCAATAAAGGCGCTATCGGATAATACGTAGTTATAAGTTTGAATTCCAGTACGCGACAACGGACTCACAAAACTTTTATCAAAAAACTTGAGATAGTTGTCATAGATATTGAAATCGGCATAGAGATCATCTACAAAATCAATAATCACTTGATTGTTACTAAACCCAGAATTTTTATTCCCTTTTAGCTCTTCTTTTTCTTTGTCAAGAAGATTATCACCATACACTTTACTCACAGCTTCATTGATAAACATAGGCAAATAGGTTTTACCAGTAACACTAGATGTATCCACCTTATCAAAAACAAACTCCATACCTCTAAACAAACGACTTTTAATTAAAGCGCTGTCTATAGTATTGATATCAAATTCAACTTTTTCGTATTTGTCGTATTGGTATTGCTTGAATTGGCGTAACCCATTTTGACGTTTGCGTTCCCATATTTTTTTTAAAATCCTAATGGCGGGATTTTCAGAAGCTTTCTTAGATTGTTTACCTGTAACAATAACGACTTCATTGAGTGCTGCCGCTTCTTCTTTTAAAACGAATTTTAAATCGTAATTAACTTTTTGTTCTAGAGTAAACTCTTTGAGTTCATAACCTAAAAAAGATACAATAACAGTTTGCCATGTGTTTTCAGATTCTAAATAAAAACGACCATCTTCATTGGTAATGGTACCTTCAGTAGATCCTTTGAATAATACGTTAGCGAAGGCTATAGGTTCATTGTTCTCATCGTACACATAACCGCTCACTTTAGTTTGAGCAAATGCCATGGATATTCCGAAGAATAAAAATAAAATAAGGAGCTTTTGTTTCATTTATATCAATATTTGCAATACACTAGATTTAAGAATTAATTCTCTTTGGTCGTAAGAGCTATTGCAACCTAAATGCGAATATAGGCTTTCATAATAAAAAACTTCATCAACAATCGTGCTAATGAAGTTCTTTTAACGCAAATAATTGCGATTTATTTATTTGTACATCACTTTTTTTACTGCTTTAATTACATCTTCGCTATTAGGCAACCATTCCTCCAATAGCACTGGAGAATAAGGTGCTGGTGTATCTGCAGTATTTATTTTAACAATTGGAGCATCTAAATAATCAAATGCTTCAGACTGAACTAAGTACGTGATTTCGGTAGCTACATTTCCAAAAGGCCAAGCCTCTTCAAGAACTACTAATCGATTTGTTTTTTTAACCGACTCTAGAACTGCATTTCTATCCATTGGACGTACAGTACGTAGATCGATGATTTCACATGAGATTCCTTCCTTTTCTAGTTCGTCGGCAGCTTTGTAGGCTTCTTTTATGATTTTACCAAACGATACGATGGTTACGTCTGTACCTTCGCGCTTAATTTCAGCAACACCTAATGGAATTGTGTATTCACCTTCTGGCACTTCTCCTTTATCACCATACATTTGCTCACTTTCCATGAAAATTACGGGATCATCATCACGAATAGCCGATTTCAATAAGCCTTTAGCATCATAAGGATTAGAAGGCACTACAACTTTCAAACCTGGTGTATTGGCGAACCAGCTCTCAAATGCTTGTGAATGCGTTGCTGCTAACTGACCTGCAGAAGCAGTTGGCCCACGAAATACGATCGGGCACTTGAACTGTCCGCCAGACATTTGTCTAATCTTAGCCGCATTATTTATAATTTGATCAATACCAACCAAAGAGAAATTAAAGGTCATGTATTCTACGATAGGACGATTTCCTGTCATCGTAGATCCAATAGCAATACCAGCAAAGCCAAGCTCAGCAATTGGTGTATCAATGACACGTTTAGATCCAAATTCATCTAACATTCCTTTTGAAGCCTTATAAGCTCCATTATATTCCGCGACTTCCTCACCCATTAAATAAATGCTTTCATCTCTGCGCATTTCTTCGCTCATGGCTTCGGCAATAGCCTCTCTAAATTGAATTGTCTTCATCTATAAGTTTTTTAAACGAATAGCAAAAATAATAATTATTGCTTATAAAATAACATAAAATTGAGGATGAAAAATAGAAACAAATACAATCAAGCGAGCATTTTTTATCTTTTTATATATTTTCCTTTATAAAACGTACAATTACTAAGAAATTGAAGTCCTAAAAAATTGAATTATTCACACTTTATAAAGACATTTCTGAGAATTTGACAATGAAACACATGGTAATTAATTTTTTTATAAAATTTATTATGCATGCATAGTAAAATTCAAATTATTATAATTATCTTCGTAACCTCTAAAAAATAACATTGCAAATAAACTTCAATATGAAAAAAACTTTATTAGTGCTTTGTGTGACCTTATGTATGGTTGCCAAAGGTTTTACTCAAGACAAAAAAGTAGCTGTAGTTAGCTTTTATACAGATAAAATAATTGGTTTTAGTGAACTAGATGCAGGAGGAGAAGAACTTTTGGCGAGTGTATTAAAATTAAGAGATAATCCAGATTTTGATTTAACACCTATTTTAGAAAAATTTCATACAGAATTCTTCAATACATATTCAAAAAAGTTTCCATTTGAATTACTTCCAGAAGACGAAGTAACAAAAAACCAAGAGTATATCGATTTCAAACCAAAGTATGAAAAAGATGAAGAAGAACTAAAGCGCTACGTCATTTATGATGGCTATAAGTACATTTATGATGGCTTTGCTGGTAAAGACAATGAAGTTGCCACAGCAAAAATGTTCAGTGATAAAGCTAACGGAGTGATGTTTGTTGAAGTACATTTTGATCTTACCAAAGGTTTTGGAATTGGAGGTACGGCAACTGTAAAAATGAGAGCCAATGCCAGAATTACAATGTATGACAAATCAGGAAAAAAAGTCTTTGTAATTAATGAAGGTGCTAATTCTAAAAAAACATCTGTAATGGTTAAAGGGATTCCTGTAATGAGTACTAAAAAAATCTTACCTATGTGTGAAAGTGCATTAGAGCGATTGATGAAAGACTTAAATAAGCGGCTTCCAAAAATTATCAAAAAAGCGAAAAAATTAAAATAAATATACACTCAAAATAAATAATTCGATATGAAAATATTAGTATGTATTAGTCACGTTCCTGATACAACTTCAAAGATTAATTTCACCGAAGGAGATACGAAATTTGACACTAATGGTGTTCAGTTTGTGATCAATCCAAACGATGAGTTTGGTTTAACACGTGCCATGTGGTTTAAGGAAAAACAAGGTGCCAACGTAACAGTAGTTAATGTTGGTGGCCCAGAAACAGAACCAACACTTCGTAAGGCTTTAGCTATAGGAGCTGATGCTGCAATACGTGTAAACACAGAAGCTAAAGATGGTGTTCAAGTGGCAAAAGAATTGGCAAATGTTGTTAACCAAGGTGGTTATGATTTAGTCATTGCTGGACGTGAGTCTATTGATTATAATGGAGGAATGGTTCCAGGTATGCTAGCAGCTTTAACGAATGCTAACTTTGTAACTAACTGTATTAGTTTAGAAGTTGATGGTACCAATGCTACTGCAATGCGTGAGATTGATGGTGGAAAAGAAACTGTAGCGACAAGTTTACCTTTAATTATTGGTGGTCAAAAAGGATTAGTGGAAGAAAGTGATCTTCGAATTCCAAATATGAGAGGAATTATGATGGCACGTCAAAAACCATTATCTGTTGTAGAACCAACAAATGCTGCTGCCGAAACAAACTCTGTTAAGTTTGAAAAACCAGCTCCAAAAGGCGCTGTAACTTTAGTAGATGCAGATAATATTGATCAATTAGTTAGTTTACTTCACAACGAAGCGAAAGTAATTTAATCAACCCTTAAAAGAAAACACATGTCAGTTTTAGTATATACAGAATCAGAACAAGGAAAATTTAAAAAAGTAGCTTTTGAAGTTGCTTCTTATGCCAAAGCCGTTGCAGATCAAATGGGAACAACCGTTACTGCTGTAACTGTTAATGCTGGAGACTCTTCAGAATTAGGAAGCTATGGTGTAGATAAGGTACTTAACATTAATAATGGTGATTTAGACAAATTCAATGCAGCTGCTTATGCAAGTGCTATTGAGCAAGCTGCTAAACAGGAAGGCTCTAAAGTTGTAGTGCTTAGTTCTAGTGCCGATAGTAAATATTTAGCGCCATTAGTAGCTGTTGGATTAGATGCAGGTTATGCCTCTAATGTTGTTGAAGCGCCTTCAAGTACAGCTCCTTTTACAGTAAAGCGTACAGCATTTACTAACAAAGCTTTCAATGTAACGTCTATTGATACAGACGTTAAAGTTGTTGGTGTATCAAAAAATGCTTTCGGATTAGTTGAATCTAACGGAAATGCAGCCTCTGAGGACTTCTCTCCTGCTATTTCTACATCGGGAGTTACTGTACAATCGGTAGATAAAGCAACAGACAAAGTTACTATAGCAGATGCTGAAATCGTTGTTTCTGGTGGTCGTGGATTAAAAGGTCCTGAAAACTGGGGAATGGTAGAAGAATTAGCAGATGTTTTAGGTGCAGCAACAGCATGTTCAAAACCAGTATCCGACCTTGGATGGAGACCTCATAGTGAGCACGTTGGTCAAACAGGAAAACCAGTAGCATCAAATTTATACATTGCGATTGGTATTTCAGGAGCTATCCAGCATTTAGCAGGAATTAACTCTTCAAAAGTAAAAGTAGTTATCAATACAGATCCAGAAGCGCCTTTCTTTAAAGCTGCAGATTATGGTGTTGTAGGTGATGCCTTTGAAGTTGTACCAACGCTCATCGAAAAATTAAAAGCTTTTAAAGCTCAAAACGCATAATTTTTTATAAATTGTAGTTTGAAAAGGGCTGTTTTGATTTGGTTCTTTATATATAAATCTGCATTTTGCAGTTTGTAAAGTCCTAATTAAAACAGTTCTTTGCGTTTTAGAAATTATGAGTTTAGTTAGATTAAACATAAAAGGAATTTCATACAGCCAAACCCAAAATGGTGCGTACGCTTTAATTCTTAATGAAGTTGATGGTGATCGTAAATTACCTATCGTTATTGGCGCTTTTGAAGCCCAATCGATAGCTATTGCTCTCGAAAAAGAAATAAGACCTCCGAGACCTTTAACACATGACCTATTTAAAAATTTTGCCGATCGTTTTGACATCGTAGTAAAGCAAGTTATCATTCATAAATTAGTTGATGGTGTCTTCTACTCTAGTTTGATTTGCGAACGTGATAAGATTGAAGAAATTATTGATGCTAGAACCAGTGATGCTATTGCACTAGCGTTGCGTTTTAAGGCTCCCATTTTTACCTATAAAAATATTTTAGATAAAGCTGGAATTTACCTAAAAGTGAATCCTAAAAAAGAAAGCGAAGACCAAGATTCTATTCTTGTAGACGACATGGTCGTTGAAGAAATTGAAGCTAGTATTCAAGAAAACTATAAGGATAAAACAATTCAAGAATTACATACACTTCTAGACGAGGCTGTCAATAATGAAGATTATGAAAAAGCAGCCAAAATACGAGACGAAATCTCTAAACGTTAATCCCTTTCACATGAGACATTTTTTACTAGCTATTGCAGC
Organism: uncultured Psychroserpens sp.; assembly: GCF_947500255.1. GTDB lineage: Bacteria > Bacteroidota > Bacteroidia > Flavobacteriales > Flavobacteriaceae > Psychroserpens. The sequence goes on from NZ_CANMRL010000001.1 coordinate 81,917, forward strand.
TATTTTTTTTGGAATTACAACAACTTTTAGCCAAGACCTAGAAAAGAAATGGCAGTTTGATGCGATTGAAAATGAAAGCGGATTATCATTACTTGAAGTTTCAGATACCGATAACCTACATTTAGAAGCTGGAGAGTTTAGTTACAATTTAAATTCAAATAATGACCTAAAAGCATCAGGAGACTATATCTATCAAAATAACCTTTTGATATTTTACTATTCCAAACCAAATGATACTATAAGGCGTTATAAGATTTCCGAACTTACAGATTCTACTTTAGTCTTTTCTGAAAAGGAGACCACCTATAAATTTAGAGCGATAAAAACTAAAAACATCGTTCAGCAGGTCGATAATGGAACCACTGAAACAACACCATTAGCAACAGATAATACCACAGATATTATCCCAAGTCAAGGCTTCTCAATGAATAGTTTGTGGCGTGGTGCCTTAGGAATGATAACACTCATTTTTATTGCATTTTTATTTAGTAGTAACCGCAAGGCCATCAACTGGAAAACAGTTGGACTAGGGTTAGCATTTCAACTTATTATTGCCGTTGGAGTTTTAAAAGTTGGATTCGTAAAAGCTATTTTTGAATTTATTGGAGGACTTTTCGTTCAAGTACTAGAATTTACTAGAGCGGGCAGTAAATTCCTATTCGAAGGTTTAGTGGTAGATATGGACACTTTTGGATTTATCTTTGCCTTTCAAGTATTACCAACAATTATTTTCTTCTCTGCACTAACTTCTGTGTTGTTTTATTTAGGAATTATTCAAAAATTAGTAAAAGGGCTAGGTTGGTTATTGTCAAAAGTACTGAAGATTTCAGGTGCTGAAAGTTTAAGTGTGGCTGGGAATATCTTTCTAGGTCAAACAGAAGCCCCGCTTTTAATAAAAGCCTACCTTGAAAAGATGAATAAATCTGAAATACTTCTGGTTATGATTGGTGGAATGGCTACCGTTGCAGGTGCTGTTCTAGCGGCGTATATAGGATTCTTAGGTGGAGATGACCCAGCATTAAGGTTGTTTTATGCAAAGCACTTATTAGCTGCATCAGTTATGGCCGCTCCCGGAGCTATTGTTATTTCTAAGATTTTATTTCCACAAACAGAAAAAATCGATACAGATGTTCATGTGTCTCAAGAAAAAATAGGTTCCAATATTTTAGAAGCGATCGCTAATGGAACGACCGAGGGCCTAAAACTCGCCGTTAATGTTGGTGCCATGTTACTTGTATTTGTAGCGTTTATTGCCATGATAAATTATGGTTTTGATAAAATAGGTTATTTTACAGGTCTCAATGAGTGGATTGTAGATAATACAGGATATAATAGTTTATCTCTCGAGTTTATTCTAGGCTATATCTTTGCGCCTTTAATGTGGCTTATTGGAGTTGCTACTGAAGATATGGCGCTTATGGGACAATTACTAGGCATCAAATTAGCAGCTAGTGAATTTATAGGTTATATCCAACTGGCCGACTTAAAAGATGCTGCAAGTGCTACACATTTAAAATATCAAAAATCAATCATTATGGCCACTTATATGCTATGTGGTTTTGCCAACTTTGCGTCTATCGGAATTCAAATTGGAGGTATTGGTTCTCTAGCTCCTGGACAAAGAAAGCAATTGTCTAAGTTTGGAATGAAGGCATTAATTGGTGGAACATTAGCTTCATTAATTTCTGCAACCATAGCTGGAATGATTATCGGCTAGTAACAAATTACCGCTGACAGCTTATCTAACTTAACTGTATAAAAGCCATTTAAGCTTTAGTTAATAACTTTTAATATTATAAAGGGTTGAAGCCATTGAGATTCAACCCTTATTTTTATTTTTATTTGCTGAAAAATGAAGTTCAATTAAATGAGATTTCCGTTTCGCGGAAAATGAATATGAAACAATACCACGACTTAGTAAAACACGTTTTAAACGAAGGAAACGAAAAAAGTGATCGTACAGGAACAGGAACAAAAAGTGTTTTTGGTTACCAAATGCGATTTGATTTAAGTGAAGGGTTTCCTATGGTAACCACAAAAAAATTACATTTAAAATCGATTATTTATGAATTGCTATGGTTCTTAAAAGGCGATACAAATATTAATTACCTTACAGAAAATGGTGTTCGCATCTGGAATGACTGGGCCGATGAGAATGGCGACTTAGGACCTGTTTATGGTCATCAATGGCGTAATTGGAATAATGATGAGATCGATCAAATAAAGGACGTCATTCACAGTTTGAAACACAATCCAGATAGTCGTCGAATGATTGTATCTGCTTGGAATCCTTCAGTATTACCAGATACATCAAAATCTTTTAGTGAAAATGTTGCCAATGGTAAAGCAGCTTTACCTCCATGTCATGCTTTCTTTCAGTTCTATGTTGCTAATGGTAAATTGTCTTGTCAACTCTACCAACGCAGTGCAGATATCTTTTTAGGTGTTCCATTCAATATAGCATCTTATGCTTTATTTACGATGATGATGGCACAGGTATGTGGTTATGAAGCTGGTGAATTTATCCACACCTTTGGAGATGCTCACATTTACAGCAATCATTATGAACAATTAGAATTACAATTATCCAGAGACATAAGACCATTGCCTAAAATGACATTGAATCCAGAGATTAAAGATATCTTCGATTTTAAATTTGAAGACTTTACGTTGGAAGACTACAATCCGCATCCACATATTAAAGGTGTTGTTGCTGTTTAAACATTATACTATTTACCCAAAACTCTAAATTAAAATTCATGAAATATATTTTCACACTACTATTCGTGCTCTCTAGCACACTTATTTTTGCTCAAGAAGAAAAACCAACCGAAGAAGAAGAGACTGTTATTGTTACAGAAACTGATGAAGGCTCTGAAGAAGTAGCTTTTCAAGTTATAGAGCACGTTCCTGTATACTATGGATGCAATGAAAAGCTTTCTAATTTGGAACTTAAAAATTGCATGAATAGAAAAGTAATCAAACATGTATCCTCCAACTTTAATGCTGATATCGCCAACAATTTAGGATTACCAGATGGTAGAGTTAGAATTAATGTGATATTTAAAATTAATAAAGAAGGAAAAGTGATTGATATTAAAGCTAGAGCACCTCATCCTGCTTTAGAAAAAGAAGCTGAAAGAGTTATTAGTTTACTTCCAGATATGGATAAGCCAGGAATTCAACGAGGCAAACCTGTTATTGTCCCATATTCACTTCCTATAGTGTTCCAAATTGACAACAGTTCTAAAAAACTTACAAAAAAGGAACGACGACGACTTAGAAGAAGTCAGAAAAATTAATAAAAAAAGCGTCTTGATTTAACAAGACGCTTTTTTTATTAATTTTTTTAGTTGAACAGTATTTTAGTTCCACTCATTAAATGGTTCAGCCTCTCGAAATAAAAGATTTATCATTTTCATAAATTACAACGTATAAAAATTTAAAACACTGAAAAAGGCTTCACTTAATTATGAGATTTGCAATAAAAAAAATACAATTTTAATGCTTGATTATCAGTAATTTACACGCTACATCGTTTGCTTTATTTATGATTTTCCGAAGAAAAAAATAATTACAACGTTTGCGTTAAAAAGATTAACTTTACAAATAGAAATATTTTTGATTTATGTTCGGAAAAAAGAAACCCATTCCTCAAATAGATAAAGAACAATTAGCATTAATTAAATATGCCGAAAAACGTATTAGGCAAAAAAAGCGTGTTTATTTTCATTTTGTAGTCTTTTTAATAGGTGCCGTTTTTTTAATTATAGCAAATACGGTTTTAGGTATTGGTAAAGATTTTACCATAGCTGGGCTAAACTGGTTTGTGATTGCTATTGTTATATGGCTAGCCTTATTCATTTACCATTTTGTAACGGTATTCATTACTCATAGTTTTATGGGTAAAGATTGGGAAGATCAACAGCTAGAAGCTCTAGTTGCTAAGCAACAGCAACGTATTGAAAAACTCAAACAGCAATTTTTAAAAGAAGAGACTGAAATTGCAAAATCACAGGCTTATAATGAAACATTAGAAAACAAAGGTACTGAGCAAAAAAAAAAATCTGAATTAACTATAATAGTAGCTGCAGGAGAGAATAACGCGATTGGTAAAGACAACGATTTGATATGGCATTTAAGTGACGACCTTAAGCGTTTCAAATTATTGACCAATGGCCATCACATCATTATGGGTAGAAAAACCTTTGAGAGTTTCCCTAAGCCACTTCCTAATCGTAAACATATTGTTATTACGCGACAAGATAATTACAAAGTCCCAGATGGTGTTATAGTAGTTAATAATATGAGTGACGCTCTTGATGCTGCCAGAAACGACAAACAACCATTTATTATTGGTGGCGGAGAAATCTATAAACAATCGATGGCTCTAGCGGATAAGATTGAAATTACTCGTGTGCATCATAGTTTTGAAAATGCAGATACTTTTTTTCCAGAAATAGATGCTTCTATTTGGAAAGAGACGCATAGTAAGTTTCATGAAAAAGATGAGAAACACCAATACGCATTTACGTTTTTAACCTATACGAAATACTAAGCTCCAAGGGGGATTTTAATTGATGTTTTTACGCCTTGATTGTCTTTGACATTTTCAACTTTAAAACTAAAGTTTTCTTTATATAAGGTTTTCAGTCTGTCCTCTATGTTTTTAATCCCCATTCCAGTTACAATGGTGTCATTAAATGGTTGCTGGAGCGGTTGCCCATCATTTTCGACCTCGATATGCAAGTATTGAGCATCTTTAAAAATTCTTAATATAACACTTAACTCTGTTGAGTTATATGAATAGCCATGCTTAATGGAGTTTTCAATTATTGGCTGTAATAACATGACAGGAACTAGAGCTTCTTCTAGTTCATTATCAATAACTTCTTCAAAACTTAGATGATCGGAAAATCTAATTGAAATAATATCAATATATTTTTTCAACATATCCAATTCCTGTTTTAGCGGAATTAGATTTTTGTTTTCTAAATCTAAAATATCTCGAAATAAATCACCAAAATCGGTAATCATATCTTGGGATTTTTTCTTGTCTATATCTATTAAAGAAGAAATACTGTTTAAGGTATTAAATACAAAATGAGGATGCAATTTAGATTTAAGCACACTCATTTTACTAGCTATGAGTTTTGATTGAAGATTGGTCCTCTCTGCTTCAATCTTTTTAATTTTTTCTAGATAATAGTAGCCATATATGATTCCTAGCACTGAAAAATAAACCATGAAGTTTACATCTAAAAACCTCATATAATGATCCATCGTTATGTTGTTTAAAAAAAGATCTACATCTCCTCTAAATAAAAACAGAATGGACGACGACATTATAAATATTACAAAACCAATACTTAAAGAACATATAAAATGAATAATTAGGATTGTTACTGTTGACATATTTCTGTCAAACATTTTTTTAGTAAGTATACTAATCGCTATCATAAACACACAAACGACTAACCAATCTAAAAACACATTATACAACCAAATACTTTTCCAATCTACACCAGCGTCTCCTACAACATTCCAATAACTATATTTGATTCCGATAATTAAAGCAACTATAGTATAATACAATACCATTGCTACTATAAGTTTATAATCAAGTAATTTGCTCTTAGTCATATATTCTAGGAATCATTAGTGTAGTGATGATTATGTTATTATCTCTTATCATAGAAAACTCAAAGTTGTCATTGTACAAGGCAGATAGTCTGTCTTTAATGTTTCTTAAAACAGGATTATTGTTTGAGGTATCCAAATTGGCATCTTCTTTTAATTTTCCATTGATTTGAATATGCATCTTTATACGTTCATTGTCCACCTCACTAACATCTAATGCTAGTTCCAATTTGTCTTTAGGTTTAAATCTGTAAAAACCTAAATCATACTCGACCAAAGGCTGCAGCATAAGACTTGGAACCAAAACATCCATAATCTCGTGATCTAGCTTCATTCTAAACTCAACATCTTCAGAATATCTTAATTTGGCTATACTTATGAACTTATTTAAGAACTCCCATTCTTTTCTTAATGGAATTAGGTTCTCATCCTTACTCTCAATGATTTCCCTAAAGAGTTCTCCAAAATCTGCAATCAAATTCTGAGATTTTTCTTCATTCGTTTCTATTAAGTTCGAAATACTATCTAAGGTATTAAAGATAAAAATGGGCTGTAGTTGAGCCTTTAGCACATTAAGCCTAGAATTCATCAGGTCAATTTGAATCTGAGACTCTTGAGCTTTAATGATCTTTATTTTTTTTAAATAAAAATAGCCATGAATAATACCTAGCAACGTGAAATAAATAAGAAAGATCTCATCGATTTCACTCATGTACTTTTTAAAGGAAACATTAGCTAATGCGTTATCCAAATTAAAATGACCAAATGTATATATGTATGTTGAGCCTAATGAAAAAACGAAATAAAACAAGACTACAGATAATACTAAATGAATAATTATTCTATAGAACCAATTCATTTTTATGTCTATCATCCATTTTACTAGATTACTAATGAAAAACATAAATATGAGTACAAAAAGCCATTTAAGAAATACAGTATATACAAATAGATCGTACCAGCCAAGATTCACATAATACCCCTGAACTTTAAAATAAATCAACCTACACGTATGCAACAGCATGGTTACGGTAAAAAATACAGTTAAGTATTTGAACAGCCTTATATCTATATATTTATTAATCAACTAAATCCCTAAATTATCTAGAAATACCTTCCTATATGTTTTGCTTACCCGAAATAACCTATCGTCTTTCATTTTCACATCTATCTCACCAAAACTTGAATGAATAACATTCTCTATATTCATCACATTAATAACTGTAGATCGGTGTATTCTAATTAAATCTTTATGCTTTGTATTATTAGTGATGTCACTTAAAGATGATCTTACAACATAGGATTTTTTATCGGTAAAAATGTCAACGTAGCTCCCTGAGGCCAGAATATACTTAATATCAGATATGTTCAAAAAAGACACCTTCTGTCCTACTTTCACAGGCATTTTATCTTTAAAAAAGGTGGTGTCTTCCTGCTCTTTTTGTGCTTTGATATAATCTAATAGATCTTCTAATTGATCATTCATCTTAGGTGCTGTTTTCCTTTCAAAATAGTGGAGTACCCGATTCACAGATTGTTTAAATCGTTCTTTTTTAAAAGGCTTCAATAAATAATCAAAGGCAAAATAATCAAAAGCCTTAATTGCATACATATCATATGCGGTAACGAAAATTACTAGCGGCTCATGCTGAATTTGTTTTAAAACATCAAATCCAGTCATATCCTTCATTTGGATATCTAGAAAAATTAAATGCGGCTTAACAGTGTCTATAGCTAATATAGCTTCTTTCCCTGTCTTACATTCATCAATTAGTCGAAGTTCGACCACTTCATTTACAAGTTTAGACAATCGCTTTCTTGCCAAAAGTTCGTCATCTATAACCAGACAATTTAATTGCATTATCTCTTGAGTTTATCCATTTATATTCTGTAACACAAAGTATAAATTTAATATAACAATCTGTTCATTCTTTATAATTTGGTTACGTTCATCTTGAAATTTCAGTTATTGAGCACATATTAAGTACCACTCATGACAAAAACGTATGTTTTAATATCATTCTTTAAACACTCGAATGCAAACTCCTTAAAACATTTAAACACAAAATGACAGTTATTCATCTCCATATGATAATTGTTCAAAACATTTAGGAGCCTCTTAGCTTTAAAATCTTATAACTTAACTTAAAAAATTGCTAAGCTATGAAACAACTACTACTCCTTTTATTTACGTTCAGTATGATGTTATGTTTTTCTCAAAAAAAAAGCATAAAACAAAACTGGGATACTTTCGAAAAAAAATATGGTAAAACTATTGTTCAATGGAAAGACAAATCTGAATCTCCTCATAGAGTCATTTGCCAACCCATAAAACTATCAGAGTATATCTATGATGCGCAACAATTGGAAGCTCTTATAAGGGAATTTATAAGTTCTAATCAATCAATATTCAATATTGAAGACAAAAATTACAGACGTATTAAAATCCAAAAAGCAAAACATTTGTGGTATGCGCATTTTGCTCAGACCTATGAAGGTAAGGTTATTTTAAACTCAGAATTGATATTTAGAGTACACACCAATGGTAACTTAGTATTATTTGGAATGGAAGTCTATGATATTCCAGCTATTGAAAATAATAGTCAACCAACTTCTGCTATAGAACAATCCATTGTTAATACCTATCCCAATGAAAAGGTAAAAATTGAATTTCTTGGAGGTTTAAAAATACTACCTATTCGCAAAGGACGTGATATTATATTTAAGTCTGCATACGAAATCTTTGTCACCAATTCGAATGATATTTCAGAAGTACTATACGTAGAGGCTAACACAGCTAAAATTCTAGAAAGTTATTCAAAAATACATAATCACAATTATGACATACAAGGAAGTGTAGACGGTCAAATACTTCCTATAACTCCTACAGATCTACCACAATCTATAGGGTTTCCAAATCTTCATGTCACTATTGGAGGAACGCAAATTAGTACCGATGAAAATGGCAATTTTGATCATACAATTGCTGGAAGTTCAGCAATACTAAATGCAGAATTAAAAGGTGATTTTGTTTCAGTAAGCAACTTCGGTTCTCCCGATGCTTCAATAACACAAACTGTGGGGCAAAATGACGTTCTAAATATTGTTTGGAATAATACCAACTCCACATTAGAAGAGCGAAACGTGTATTATCATATCAATAAAATTCATCAAAACAACAAACAAGTAGATCCTGGTTTCAATGCTCTAGATTACCCCTTGCAATGTATTGTAAATGATACAAATGCAAATGCATTGTGTAATGCTTTTTGGAATGGTGTCAACTTACATTTTGGTATTCAAGCGAGTAACTGCTCCATAAATTCGGCGCATAGTCCTTCTACCATTTATCATGAATATGGTCATGCTACAAATGATAGAATGTACAATCAAGCTGGTGTTTCTGGAGGTATGAAAAACCCAATTTTGCAAGAAGCATTTGCAGATATTTACTCTACATTATTTTTAAATGACAGTCGATTAGCACTTGGTTGGTTTGGACCAGGAACATTTACCAGAAACCTTAATAATAGTAATAGATATCCAGCAAATATTGTTGGTCAACAACATACTGATGGTTTGATTCTTGGAGGTGCTTTTTGGGATTTGAGTTTATTAACTTCGCCGCAAACTGCTTATGAACTAGCTCATTATGCCAAATATGGAACTCCTGATGATTCTGATATTGCAGTGGCATATGCCGAAGTATATTTTGAAACTTTGGTTGCCGATGACGACGATGGTAACTTAATGAATGGCACACCTAATGGGATGGCCATCGAAAATGCTTTTTGTCAACATGGCATTGGCTTTAATCTTTTTGCGTCACAGAAAATTTCACATTTAGCTCATGAAAACACATTAAACACCTCAGACGATTACAGAATAGAAATTAGCTTAGATCCCACTCCATTTACGAGTCAATTAAATATATCATTAACATACTCTACTAATGGTTTTAACTCAACTAATACAGTGTCATTTTCTCAAGTTAACGACACAACTTTTGAAGCCTTTATTCCTAGCCAATCAGCTGGTACATTAGTAAATTATTATTTTTCTATACCAAATGTTAGTTGTGCATTTAATATACTTTTTCATCCATCTAACGACTTTTTAACCGAAAATTATTCATTTTATGTTGGTAATTACTTAGCAGATTTCGAGGATGATTTTGAATTTAATCAAGGATGGCAAATTGGTTCGTCTTCAGATAATGCAACATCTGGGTTGTGGCAAAGGGGAACTCCTCAGCAAACAATAGATGGTGCTGGTTTTATTGTACAACCCGGATCTGATCATTCGCCTAGTGGCTCAACTTGTTTAGTTACTGGTGCAACACAAGGTGTTTTTTGGTACTCAAATGATGTTGATACAGGAAAAACAACTATCACTTCTCCGGTGTTTAATAACCTAGATGACACTTCCATTATCCAGTTCTACAAATGGTTTATTCATGGCGCAGGATTTGTGTTTCCGGTGCAAGGTGAATGGGCTATGGAAATTTCTAATAATGGCACAAATTGGGTAACTGTTGAAAGCACAAATTATGGTGATCATCGTTATTGGATAAATACCAAACATAAAATAAGCGATTATGTTTCAGTGACAAACACTATTCAAGTTCGGTTTGTTGTTTCCGATTTTGGATCAGGTTCTATCGTTGAAGCTCTTGTTGACGATTTTCAAATTTTGACTTTATCCGCTTTAAGCATTGATGAAATCAATGAAAATTTAGATGTGAGTATTCATCCAAATCCAGCAAAGGATGTGATTAACTTTCAATTTCACCCTTCAATGACCTCAATGGTCAAAATTGAAATTTTTGATGTGTTAGGACGAAAAGTTGAAGACATAAAAGCTAGTCCAAACAATTCTAATCATACTGTTACATGGAATATAGCACCTGATTTCTCATCAGGAATCTACTTTGCCAAGATTAATACAACACTTGCAAATAAGAAAACAACCAAAAAAATTATTATAAAATAGACATCATTATGAAAAAGAGAATATTCCTTATAATCGTGCTAATTGTATCTCTTATGAGTTTTTCACAAGAGATTTCGACCAACAGTCTAACCTCAAATTTTAATGGTAGTGGAGGTTTATCTTTAGATAGCGAAGGCAATTTATACATAGGAGATTTTGGTGATTTCCTTTCTGCAGGTGACAATGATGGCCTGCCAAATAATGTTTGGAAATTAGACACCAATTTAAACTTAACCGTATTCTCTCCAGGGTTTGTTGGAGCTTCAGGAAATGCATTTGATAGCGAAGGCACATTATATCAATCGGATATAGGTAATAGCAGTATATACAAAATCGTAAACGGCGTTCGAACTTTTGTCACCTCAACAGGAATATCAGCTCCAGTCGGATTGGTATTTGACAGTCAAGGCAATCTATTTGTTTGTAATTGTGGAGCCAATAGCATCCAAAAAATCACTTTTACCCTAGGAGTTGTTACATCATCATCAACTTTTGCCTCTGGTGCTCCAACATTTTTTTGTCCTAACGGTCTCACGATTGATGAGAATGACAATTTATATGTGTCAAACTTTTCTAACGGAAATATTGTAAAAATAACACCTGCTGGAATTCCATCCATATTAATTACCACACCAGGAGGCACTACTTCTGGCCCAAGCAATGGACATCTAGATTATCATCAATCCACCAATACTCTATTTATTGCTAGTCATGGTTCTAATAGAATATATAGCTTAGAATTAGATGAGGCGCTTCCTACGCTTAATACAATTGCGGGAAGCGGCACAAGAGGCAATACAGATAATGAAAATGCCTTATTAGCAACGTTTTCAAGACCTAATGGTGTTGCCGTAACTCAAACTGGTGATTCTATATATATCAACAGTGCAATCCCAGTCACAAATTTCCCGAGCAATCCTTTAAATCCTCAAGTAATAAGATTGATTAAAGGTGTACAGTCTGGAAATTTATCGGTTGAGTCGGTAAACCCTTCATCAAACTTCAAAACCTATCCTAACCCTGTGAAAGACAAATTCACATTAGAATCTGAAACACCGATTTATTACAAGGGCTTGAATATCAAATTATTTGATCTAAAAGGAAAATTAATTAAAGAGATTAGTGATATAGAGTTTACTAATGGTAAGCTAAAAATAGAGATTGATCTCTCAAGTTTAGCCGCTGGCACTTATCTCTACACTATCTATAATAATTCTGACGCCATAAAAAATGGCAAACTAATTAAATCATGAAAAACAAATCCCATCGCAATACAACTCAGCCACATTGCATGTTCTTAATCCTTGGTCTTTTATGCATAGGTGCTCCAAGCATTTTGAATTATATCACAAAAATAAATATAGATATTATAGATTTCTGTAAAGGTTTAGGCATTCCATTTTTAGTAGTAAGTATGTTCTTCTTTTCCAGAAAAAGGTTTACTGATTTAAAGAAATGAACTTTGATATTAATCATAAAATAGTTCTAAATAGTTCATAAATAGTTAGATATTTTCTATTTTTCTGATAGAAGATGAATCATGATGCATTTATCTGAACTATAGATTAAATTTTTGAACGTATAATACACTTTAATGAGACTAATTATTTTTTTATTGATACTGCTCTCATCTGTAGAATCGTTTACTCAAAACGAGCAACTGATAACACTAGAAAACTCTAAAATTAGTTTTACTGTTTTTGGTAAAGGGACACCGCTTTTAATTATTAACGGAGGTCCAGGAATGAATAGTCAAGGGTTTTCAGATTTGGCTAAAGAATTGGGGAAGACACATAAAGTGATTATCTATGATCAAAGAGGAACTGGAAAATCCAAAATTGATGTTATTAACTCAAACACGATGACCCTCGATTTAATGTTAGAGGATATCGAAACCATTAGAACACACATTAATGTTAAAGAGTGGGTTATTCTTGGCCATTCTTTCGGTGGTATGCTTGCCTCCTATTATGCAACTAAATTTCCAAAAAGAATAAAAGCACTCATCTTATCTTCTTCCGGAGGGCTAGATGTTAAATCACTATCTTCAATACAGATTACTTCAAAATTAACACAAAAACAACGTGACTCATTGTCTTATTGGACCAACAAAATAAGACGTGGTGACACTTCCTACCATGCAAAATTTCAGAGAGGAAAATACTTAGCGCCTGCCTATTTAAGAGATCTATCTTATATTAAAAGAATCGCGCATAGGTTAACACAAGTTAACTTTGAGATAAATCAATTGATATTTCAGAATATGAATGCCATAGATTTAGATTGTAGTAATCACTTAAAATCCTTTCAAAAACCAGTACTCATAATTCAAGGAAAGCAAGATATAATTCCGATAGAGATTTCACAAAAAACACATCGCACTTTTCCTAATTCAAAATTAAAAATTATAGCCAACTCTGGACATTATGGGTGGTTAGATCAACCTAAGATATATTATAAAAGCATTTCTGATTTTCTAAAATCAATAAACATATAACGAGTCATGAAAACACCTATATTCATTTTCACAGCCTTCCTTGTATCTATCAATGTACATGCAACTGATCTTAAGATTTCCAAACCGATACTTTATACCGATGATGGGCAATCATATGCTGTTCTCAACCTAAGTTGGGATAATGCATGGCATAACCAAATTAACAATGATGCGGTTTGGATATTTTTTAAATTTTTAAAAGGAACTAGAGGTTATAATCATGTAAAAGTGAACACCTATAATCATTTGGTTGTTTCTAATCATACAGATACTAAATTAGAACTCGGTATTGAGGTACCTAATGATCGGTTAGGCTTATATATATTCCCAAAAGAAAATTTTAGAGGGCATGTAAATGTAACCCTCAAGATTTTTCTAGATACAGAAAGCCTTAAAGATATTAATACAAGAACATCAAACTTTACTGCATATGCCATTGAAATGGTAAAAATACCGAATGGTTCTTTTGTACTTGGAGATAGTGATCCGTCTGCACTCAAATTTGGATCAGTATATAAGTCGGATTCCAATGGTAATTATGATGGTCTATTTAAAGTTACAGAAGAAAAGCAATCTATAACTATAGCTCCTACCAAAGGAAACCTCTATTATCAAGCACCTGAAGGATATGAAGGTGATCAAAATGGAGTAATTCCGCCTGCTTTCCCTAAAGGTGTTCAAGGATTTTATATTATGAAATACGAACCCACAGAGGGTCAATATGTGGATTTTCTAAATTCTCTAAACGAATACCAAAGTCAGAATAGAGCTAATTTTGGAGGAAAAAGCTATTATAGTGAAAGAGGTTCAATAACCATTAAAAATGGAAAGTATGTGACTGATAACAACTTCAAACCATGTAATCACATGAGTTGGGATGACGCCATGGCATTTGCAGATTGGTCCTGCTTGAGGCCTATGACCGAGTTAGAATTTACTAAGGCTTCAAGAGGCCCAGTTCAAAACCCTTTAGGTATAGATTTTCCTTGGGGCTCAAACTCAAAAGATCAGTTACAAAGAATGGTAGCCGAAAGTGGTAATCTAGAAATGCTTAACGGCATGAGCGAAGCCGAACTAACAACTAAAAACAAAGCATTATTCGGTGCTTCATACTATTGGGTAATGGATTTATCTGGTAGTCTATGGGAACGCATGATAACAATTGGTGATGACAAAGGAAGGTCATTTATAGGCACTCATGGAGATGGTAACCTTTCCAATTATGGGTTTGCTACCAATGAAGATTGGCCAAAGGGCATAGAAGAAACTGGAGGTTATGGTTTTAGAGGTGGCGGTTTTTATGGTTACGGAAGAGATTATCATGACTTCAACCCTTACAGTCCTATATCTTACAGACCATATGGTGGATGGTCAGGTGGCAACAGAACTAATGCCTATGGAGCAAGATTTGTGCGTACTTCAAATTAGTAACTGATAAATACGTATAATATCTTTAAAGTAGAATTAGGTCATAAAATATAAAAAACCTTAAAGTCAACAATTCTAATCTGAAATTTCAATTCTGAAAACTCCTCTAGTGTTAGACCTTTACACCAGTGAAGAACTTGATCTGTTCCCTACTAACAGAAGCAGGGCTCAAGCTGAATATTTCGCTTCAAGGTTTTATATCTTTAAACAAACCATTATTGATTCATATACTATATGAGAATGTCATTTAAAATGACCAAATCCCAAAAAAGCGAGATGCTCCAAAGAACATCTCGCACCTTATGTCTTAACTAAAATCTATTAAACTTTAGTCAGGACTACTACTAAGGGTATATCACCTACTCCACAGCCTCCTGATCCTCCTTGAAAATCAAGCATATTAAGTGTTAAGGCTTCAGAATCATCACAGGGTTGTGCTATAATATTACTCGAATCACCACCAAGTAATAAAAGCGATGCACAACCAATATTGGTTGATAAACCATCGTCAATTATAACTTGACCATTGGTAAAAGAAAAAGTAACCGTCATTAAATTGGTTGGACCTCCAGGCAAATAAGCTACCTGAAATTGTCTGCTCAATGCACCATTAGCTCCTTCGCTAATAGTTACCGTTTGATCTGCAAAAACAGGGCCACCAAAAAGACTATCGCCAGATGTTACAGTTAAATTATAATCACCAACAAAGTTACCTGATGATGCATTCAGAGAGGGACATATTTGAATTCTATAAGCTATCGGTCTGCTAGATCCATCTACACCAGCTGCAACTTTCCCATTGCTAGTTGATGTCAATACAATATCAAAAATCATAGCTTCAGTAATATTAACAGCTTGAGCTATATCAAATTGAATCTTAGGAAACGCTTCTATAGTCAAAGGATCTTTAGCTCCTCCATTAGCCACATCTAAATTTCCAGATTCTAGATCTGAAAAGAAAAAATGAGTTGAACTTCCTGCAGGATTAACTAAAACACCATTATTCGAAAACACAGTGCTTGGATCTGGTCCTGAAACTGATACTAAATCATAATTTATTCTCAACTCATCAGTTGAAATAGGCACATTAACAAATACAGGAACTTCAAATAAGTTATCTGTATTGTAAGAATCTATAGCAATATTTCGTGAAAAGCCATCAGTTACAAATTGCACCCAACCTGTTGTTGGGTCATCATTAAATTTTCCTTCATTTTCTCCTTCACTATCATCACAACTATAAACAGTCAATAACAACGTAAGTGAGAAAAATGTTATTTTAAAAAGATTTTTCATAGTGCTTGTTTTATAGTTTTGTTAATGTGAAACTCTGAACTGACATAGGTCCACATGATTCAAATGGATCTTGTAAATAATTTATAGTGTGTGTAACATCACTCGTTAACGAATAAGTACCGTTATTGGCATTACCTGCACTTGTAAGTATATAGAATGGAGGATTACCAGCTGTACATGACACCGAGATATCAACATCCTGACTTAGATTAAAAAGATTACAAGCTAAGTTAATAGTAACGTTAAGAACTGTATCTACTCCTGTTCCTGGTAAAAACGTTGTTGAAAGCACACGTTCTGTTGGAGTAGCTCCTACACTAACAGTTACATTACCACTTAAGAAATTACCACTACCATCATCTGCTAATGCATAATCACCTACCAAATAAGTATCTGGTACAGGACATACTTCAAATACATTAACTACAATTCTATTAAGGTCCATATCTACATTATCAGGCAAACCAGTTAAAGAAAAAACGATTTGCTTTACTGTAGCATCAACCAAGCCATTATCAGCTCCATTGATAGTTAAAACTCCTTGATAAGAATTAGCAGGAATTGTTACAGAACCAGGCAATGTGTATGTTGCAGGATCTGCGTTACTTTCCATTTCTAGGTTAATATTAAAAGTTCTGTCTGTAGATGATATAGTACTAGAATTTAAAATAAGATCTACACTTCCTGTATCATCTATAGTAATAGGCAAGCTAACTGTTGTATTAGCGAAGGATAAAAATGTTCTATTCTCTGATTCTACACCATTAGAAAGGATAGGATCAATATTTTCATCACAAGACGTCATACAGAGTAAAAAACCCAGTACGAACGTTATTTTATATATATGTTTCATATTCATTATTGATTAAGTTAGTATCCTGGATTTTGTGTAATTGCATTATTACCATCAAGTTCGGCTTGAGGAATAGCTAAAGTGAATCTAAAATCATTCACAGCTAAATCACAAGGTGCATCAAACGTACCGCAATCAGCAGGTAATCTGCTTACTCCTAACCCTATATCTGAACCAATACGCTTAATATCTAAGAAACGTTTTCCTTCAAAGCAAAATTCCTTGCGTCTCTCTTTTAATATGTCTGTTAAAGCCACATTTAATGAGCCGTAATTAGGTGCTGGTGATGCTGAACCAGTTCTAGCATCTCTTAAGTCTTGAACCGTTTGAGCTGCCTGTGGAAGCATTCCATTTCTCGCTTGCATTTCTGCTTTAAGTAATTGTATTTCTGAAGCTCTTATAAGCTTGATATCATTAACTTGTAAACCACCAGCTCCTCCAGGGTACTTATTGATTAACAACTCATTTGTAGGGTCATTTAGTCCAACTATAGTACTAGCAGGTGCTAAATTAACACTGCGTCTTATATCATTTGGAAGTTCAGACAGTTCATTTAACAACTGATTAGATATTTCTAAAAATCCATCTGAAGGCATTACTTGATTAAAATAGAATAAGCCTCCAACACCATTATCTCCATTAACTCTAGCGAGCTTGAAAATAACTTCTGTATTATCTGCATCCAAATACATTGTCGCATATTGAACCTGATTAGCCAATGGATAATCGTTTAATAGTTGATTAGCCATAGTCATCGTTTGAGCATCAAAGCTACCTTCATCAACTGCAAGTTTAATTTGCATAGCCTTGATAAAATCTCTGCTAATAAAAATTGGTGTATTAGCTGTTGCATTACTAGGGTCTAACAAGGTATTTGCTTCTTCTAAATCGGCTTTGATAAATGCAATAGTTTCTGCTACCGTATTTCTTTCAAAAGAATCTGAAGTTAATGGCACAAAATCAACATTTATTATTGCTAATGAATTTGGATCTTGATAATCCACAGTAAAGTATTCAAATAGATCAAAATGAGCTAAGGCACGTAACCCTAATAACTGACCTTTGATATGATTTGATTCGTCAATATCACTTTGAGTTGTAAAGGTCAAATTCCCCATCGCTCTTAATACACGATTAACACGATTAATCGTAGCATAACGATTTGACCATATAGAGTTAGAAGGTGTACCTCCAGCAAAATTAACTATATAAGAATAAGCTTGCGCTCCTTGTCCGTTACTCGCTTGACCTGCTTTTAAATTATCAGACAAAATTGCATTGGCGTATATCCCATCTCCAGTTCCATTTCCTCCAAAGTCAGGACCATAGGCTGCATAAGCACCATTTAACCCTGTTTGCAAGTCAGCAACTGATTGAAAGGCAGCCTGTTCATTAAGCTCTCCCTCCTGTACCACATCGGTTGCATCTTCACAGGCTACAGCAATCATAAATATAGCTGCAATACCTAGTGTCTTTAATATATATTTTTTCATGTTCATTTTTTTAAAAATTTATTGTTGCACCAAAAGTGTAAATCTTAGGCGTTGGGAATTGTCCTCTATTGGTAGGTCTAAAATTAGACTCCGGATCCCAACCTCTAAATTTCGTGAATGTTACGAGGTTCTCTCCCTGTAAATAAAGTCTCAAAGAAGAAATTGGCGTGTTTTCAAGAATCTTACTTGGTAAGTTGTAAGCAAACGTTATGTTTCTTAATCTTAAGTAAGACGCATCTTCTAAATATCGATCCGTTGAATTGATGTAATTTACACTTGACAATGCAGATCCAACTCTCGGTACGTCTGTAATATCACCCGGCTGTTGCCATGCATTGAATACAGTAACCGATCTATTTCTACCATTGTTAACAGATCCTACAGATACTTCTTGTAAATCGGCATAATCTAAGTTGTTTAACCATACATCTGCCACAAATGACCATTGTGTAGTTAACTCGAATCCTTTGTGTTCTACATTTGTTCCAAAACCTCCTTGCCATGTTGGATAGAAAGATTTGTCAATGAACACTCTATCATTAGCTGCATCTAGAGTTTCTGTAAGTGTAACACCATCTGCTTTTAAGAATAAAGGATTACCATTAGATGGATTAACTCCTGCATATCTTACTAGGAAGTAAGATCCTAAAGCTTGTCCTTCACCTAAAGCGGTAGAACCACCAGTGTTTACCAATCCATTAGTAGAAGGTGGTAATTGTTCAATGGTATTTTCGTTATACGAACCATTTGCATTTACACTAATGTTCCAGTTATCATTAGATAACACTCTATAGTTTAATGACAATTCTATACCTTCATTAACTAATGATCCAATATTTGAGTTAATACTAGGTGTAGCGTTGATTAATGATATTTGATTATTTTGAAATAAGTCATCAGTAGTTTTGTTGTATACATCAAGACTACCACTTAATTTATTATCTAATACTGCAAAATCAACACCTATATTGGTTTGTGTAGTTTCCTCCCATTTTAAAGTTCTATTCTCTAATTGAGTTACTACTGTAGACACAGAACCATTATATCCAGTTCCTGCAGTATACAAACTTCTTGTAAGGTTTAAACCACCATAGTAACCACCAGTAATTCTATCATTTCCTGATATACCATAAGATGCTCTCAGTTTTAATAGATCAAATCCTGATCCATCCATAAAGGTTTCATCACTAATATTCCAACGTCCAGCAACAGACCAGAACGTACCCCAAGCATTATCTTCGATAAATCTAAATGAATTATCTCGTCTTATACCTGCAGATATTCCATACTTACCATCATATACATAATCTAATGTTCCGAATATTGATAAGTTACCTACTTCACTTGTAAATGAATTTACTACTGGAATATAAGGGTTAACTAAAACACCGTTTGCCGGATTTGGCTCGGTTGTAGTACCTGGTATAAATGCTGCACCACTTCCAAGAAGCCTAGGGTCTAAACCTGTTTGATCAAAGTCAAGACCATCTAAAAATCCTCTGTTATACTCAAAGTAGGCTGTTGCGGTAACATCATGCTTTTCATCAAATACATTAGAATAACTAATAGAAGGTACGACATTAAGCCTAAAATCTCTTGTATACGTTTCCTCTTGGATTCCACCAAACTGAGCTTGATTACCAATTACATTCGCTTGAAATGGTCCCAGAATACTATTAGGATGTAAAATCTCTAAACGCTTTTCTGTACTTAAATCAGCTCCTAATTGAACTCGTGCAAACAAATTCTCAGCGAAATTCCAACTTGCATTGAACGACGCTAAAATTTTGATTTCTTCTTCTCTATCGGTATTTAACGCAATACTATTAAGTAATACATAAGGGAAGTTGGTTGCTCCATTTGAAAGAATGGCACCAGCATCACCTGGTGTAATACCTCCATCTATTGTTTGAGAACCATCAGCTTCAAAAATACTTAAATATGGAAGTCCTTGTAAAGCTGCACTAAATGGATTGAAGAATGTCGCTCCACTACCTGCATTATCTAATTCGTTTGTTTCAGAAAATCCGAGTGACAAATTAAATCCATAATTAAACTTGTCATCATCAGTTTTTCCATTAAAGTTGTTTCTTAAAGAAAAACGTTGAAAGTCTGAACCAATAAAAATACCATCTTGATTAAAGTACTGTAATGATGTAAAGTTATTTGAATTCTCACCACCTGAAGTAATTGTTAAATCATGTGATTGTGTTCTACCTGTTCTAAAGAAAACATCGGTCCAGCTTGTATTTGCTTGACTTGATATAGCAGCAATTTCAGCATCTGATAAACCAACCCCAATTCCTGCACCATTGGCACGTTGAAATTGTAAAATCTGAGTAGAGTTCGTTAATTCAAACGGTTGATCTTGTAATTCTGAATTACCATATGCTGTTGAGTACCTAAACTTTAAACTCTCGTTATATCGTCCCTTTTTAGTAGTAATTACAATGGCACCATTTGCAGCTCTATTTCCGTAGATATTTGCAGCACCAGCATCTTTTAAAACAGAAAACGTTTCAATGTCATTTGGATTTATACTTCTGAAATTGTCTTCATCTACTGGAATTCCATCGACTATAAATAAAGGTTCGATGTTTCCATTTATTGATCCTGCTCCCCTAAGTATGATCGTACTGTCATTACCAGGTTGTCCTGAACCTGTTGCAATATTTAAACCAGCGACCTGTCCTTGTAGGTTTTGCAGTGCAGAGGCATTTGCTCTGTCTTCTAGAATTTCTGCTTTTACTGTACCAACAGCAGCAGTACTCTTTTTAAGTGATGATACATTACCATAGGCAACAACCACCACTTCATCTAGTGTATTATCTGCCGACAATATGACATCAATAGTACTAGACTCACCAATTAATTTTTCAATTGTTTGGTACCCGACGTAAGAGAACACCAACGTTTCGCCAGTACTCGCTCTAATAGAAAACTGTCCATCAAAATCTGTTTGTTGGCCCCTAGTAGTTCCTTTTACAATTACCGTAGCTCCGGGTAATGGCAAGCCATCTTCCGAAGATGTAATTTTTCCTGTGATAGTCCTCTCTTGTGCAAAACTTGAAGTAACACTTAAAAACAAGAGCACTAACACTAAACCATAATTTTTTACTTTCATAAGCTTAAATTTTTAATTATTACGATGTTAGTTGTAGTGCAATTGAGAAAGGCAGGCAGCGTTGTATTTTTAAAGACTAATTCAAAATAATTACTCAGTATGAAATTAAAGTTAACATGGATATTTCATAAATATAGTAAGGCAACGACTGCCTAGCCTTGCAATTGCTACCGTAAAAAAAGAGAAGAATTACACTAACTGTGGCAATTCCGATAATAGTTTACCTCTTCCCGAGCCAGTTTTACCATATATTTTAATCGAACGAAGATTGTGTCAGTTTACAATTTAAAAGCATTTGATTATCAGTTTTTTACAGAAATAATATCTTTAACCTTCTGTAAGTGAATTCTGAAAAATAATAATGAATCCTTCAATAAATTCTAATAAACTTGAGATGTTTATTCAGAAATAGTATCATATAAGTAGTACGATCTAACTATCTATTTCAATCTACTAGTATTAGAATTAGATATCATCCAAAAAATGAATCAAAATTCTGTATCAAACAAACAAAATACCAGACAAAATGGTTATGCTCAACCAAAAAGTAGAGTAATTATTAAGCCGGGAAAGTAAGACTGATGGAAAACAAACAGATTATGAATATTGTGCAGTGAGAAAAAAAGATAACACAATCAATTATTTTTTTAAAGATAAAGCCAAAGTATATTAGACGGCCTGAGACATTTGTATTCTATACTGCGTAGGTGTTACGCCTGTTCTTTTCTTAAAAGCGCTATTAAAAGTTACTTTATTATTAAAACCGACTTCGTACAAAATTTCTGAAATGGTCATCTTACAATTAACATCCAAGAGTAATTCCTTGGACTCATCAATTCTAAAATCATTAAGGAAGTCGAAAAAGTTTTCGTTAAAATGCTCATTAATTATCTGAGACGTATTGTGTTTTGTAGTGCCAAGAAGTGATGACAATTCATCCAAATTCAAATTATTTTGCTTGTAAATCTTCTCATCAACCATGAGTTCAATTAACTTTTGTTTGAGTTCTGCTGCCAAACTAGGAATCAATCCCGATTTTTCATACTTAATAACATTTAGTGCTCCAACAATGCTAAATCCCCAAAAAATTTGAGGTTGTACCAAACCAAATAAACCTATTAATAGTATTGAAGCAGAAATGAGAAGACAAATCATATAATCCCAACCATCGCTATAGAAAAAATCAAAATTATTAAGTGTAGAATACAATGCAAATGACAATACAAATCCGGCATATGTATACATCATATAGTGTAACCACTTAACAACATTTGGACCAACATTATCTTTTGCCTTCTTAACCAGTTTATATATTAAAACTAAATAAACAAACATTTGTATATTCTTCACCCATTCATACCATATAATATCCATAGCAACATTATAAATTCTATTTTTTGGATCAAGCAAATGAAACGATGCATAAAATGCAAAGGCAATTAAAAAAAGACTAAAATGTCCAAGTTTAAATCTTGAGGAATATTTAATCTTAAATAAATCTTTAACATAAAATAATAGCAGAGGCCCAAGGGCAAACATCATTGGAATCCAAAGTTTTCTGAAATAGATAATAGGATATTCATATAGATAACGACTTTTGTAACCTACATAAAACAATAATATTATAGAAAAGGATAACACAAAAAGTCCTAAATTTTTATTAGCCTTTGTATTTCCTTTCTTTCGGAAAAACAATACAAAAAAGAGAATAATTCCTTGAATTGCAATAAATAAAAAAGTGCCTGTCCATTTATTTAAAGCTGGCTTATAAGACTCCAATAATTTCATAAAAACAACACTATCACTCAAATCACTAAACGCTTCATCTTCAAATTGTTCTGGTTTGGCCCTTCTATCTAATGCCTTTTCAACATAAGCTAAAGATGCTTCTTTATTATCTAAATTTAATTCTGCTTTTGCTAAATGATAATACAGTTTAGACTTTTTATAATAACCATTAATCTCAGATTTAATCAAACTATTTTTTGAAGCTGAAAAATCACCAACTTGATCTTCACATAAGGCTTTCAAAAACCAAAATTCTGCTGAGTTTACATTTAGTGCAATAACGTCTTCTGATAAAGGAAGTATATTTTCAGAAGTTCCATTTTCATAATTGTTTTTGAGTACTAACAATATGTCTTCACTCTGTGCATTTAAATTAACACAAAATAAGAATACATAAACTAGCAAAACATTTATGAATTTCATAGAACCCTTTTTAAATAAAATTAACAAACAAATGATTAAAACAGTTAATTATTCGGAAAAAAGAGGTTAAATCCGATGTAAACTTACCTCTTTAACATACTTTAACATAAATTAATCATAAGATTTCATCTCAAAGACAATATTTCATTCTTAAAATTTTGTTAATATTAATGAATTAGACATTAGTTTCAAAACCCCTATAAATACTACACGTGCTTAAAATTCTATTTCTTATTTTCGCATTATGATCAAATCACTACAACTTCGAATTACACTTCAAGAAGAACGACAAACCGGTATTTTGATCAAGAAAGCTTCTCAAGTTTTAGATGTAAATCCGGAGGATATTTCGGTAGTAAAAATACTTCGGAAATCAATTGACGCTCGAAAAAAATTGATCATTCTCAATTATAAAGTGGAGGTTTATATCAACGAACAACCCACAGAAGATACAGCCTATACTTTTGATTATAAAGATGTATCTTCGGCAAAACCCATACATATTATAGGATTTGGTCCTGCTGGAATGTATGCCGCTTTACGTTGTATCGAATTAGGATATAAACCTATTGTTTTTGAGCGTGGAAAAAATGTTCAAGATAGACGACGTGATCTAAAAGCAATTAATCAAGATCATATCGTCAATGAGGATTCTAATTATTGCTTTGGTGAAGGCGGCGCTGGTACTTATAGCGACGGAAAGTTATATACAAGAAGTTTAAAACGAGGTGATGTTAGAAAAATATTCGAAAATCTAGTTTATCATGGTGCTACAGATCAAATTTTGATAGATGCGCATCCACATATAGGAACCAATAAACTTCCAAAAGTAGTCAAGAATATTCGTGAAACTATATTAAAATATGGTGGAGAAGTACATTTTGAAAGTCGCGTAACAGATTTCAATATTGTTGATCATACTATAAAATCGATCACACTCCAAAATGACAATGAAATAAACGTTGATAAAGTCATTTTGGCCACAGGGCATTCTGCAAGAGATATATACTATTTATTACACACTAAACATGTTCAACTTAAAGCTAAATCCTTTGCCATGGGTGTTCGTGTAGAACATCCACAACATATTATTGATGGTATTCAATACCATTGTAGCGGTGAAAAAAGGGATGAATTATTACCAGCTGCAGCCTATAGTTTGGTTCAACAGGTTAATAACAGAGGCGTATATTCTTTTTGTATGTGTCCTGGTGGATTTATAGTTCCTGCCGCTACAGCTAATGGAGAAGTTGTTGTGAATGGAATGTCCCCTTCAAAACGAAATAATGAGTATGCCAATTCTGGAATTGTTGTTGAAATTAATGTAGACAAAGACCTTTATAAATATGAACATCATGGTGCGCTCAAAGGTTTAGAATACCAAAAAGACCTAGAACGATTGGCCTTTACAGCTGGCGGACGAAGCCAAACAGCTCCTGCTCAACGTTTAACAGATTTTGTTGAAGGTAATCTCTCAGCAAGTTTGAATCCTACCTCCTACCAACCAGGCTTGAAATCTGCACCCATACATTCCCTTTTTCCAAAACTTATAGGAAGTTCTCTTCGGAAAGGTTTTAAGGCCTTTGGAGAAAAAATGAAAGGTTTTTACACTTCAGAAGCGAATATAATAGGTGTTGAATCGAGAACATCTTCTCCAGTAAATATACCAAGGAATGAGAATTTAGCACATCCAGAACTATCAAATCTTTTCCCTTGTGGTGAAGGTGGTGGATATGCTGGAGGAATTGTTTCTGCAGCTATGGATGGAGAGCGATGTGCCGAGGCTGCCACAGGTCAATTATAAATTTAATTTGTCTTCGTTTCAATAGGCACAGTTTAAAGATATTATTCCTATTTTTGTCGGATAAAATTTGATAACAATGAAAGCATACGTTTTTCCTGGTCAAGGTGCTCAATTTACTGGAATGGGTCTTGATTTATATGAAAACTCACCACTAGCCCAAGAGCTATTTGAAAAAGCTAATGATATTCTTGGTTTTTCTATTACAGATATCATGTTCGAAGGTTCTGCCGAAGACTTAAAAGAAACGAAAGTAACACAACCAGCTATCTTTTTACATTCAGTGATATTAGCTAAAACCTTAGGTGATCAATTTAAACCAGACATGGTTGCTGGTCATTCACTTGGTGAATTTTCTGCTTTGGTTGCTAACGGAACTCTAAACTTTGAAGACGGATTAAAGTTAGTTTCTCAACGTGCTCAAGCGATGCAAAAAGCTTGTGAATTACAACCAAGTACTATGGCTGCCGTTTTGGGATTAGATGATGATATTGTTGAAAAGGTTTGTGCTACAACTGATGGTATTGTTGTTGCCGCTAATTACAATTGCCCTGGTCAATTAGTTATTTCTGGAGAAATCGATGCCATTAATAGAGCTTGTGAAACTTTAAAAGAAGAAGGTGCACGCCGAGCATTAGTACTTCCTGTTGGTGGTGCCTTTCATTCACCTTTAATGGAACCAGCTCGTGAAGAGTTGGCTGCTGCAATTGAAAACACTCAATTCAATGCGCCAAACTGCCCTATCTATCAAAATGTAACAGCTTCTGCAGTAACAGATGAAAACGAAATAAAAGCTAACTTAATTTCTCAATTAACAGCTCCTGTGCGCTGGACACAATCTGTACAGCAAATGATTACTGATGGTGCATCTCATTTTACTGAAGTTGGTCCTGGAAAAGTATTACAAGGGCTTGTGAAAAAAATTAATAGAGACACAGAAACAGCTTCAGCTACTTTAGAATCTAACGCCTAATTTTTATGAAATTATCAAGAACAGCAGGAATAGTACTGCTTATAGCTTTTAATATTGCTATTGACCAAATTTCAAAGGTGATAGTTAGATCTAATATTAGACTAAGAACTGAAACAGATCCTGGAGAAAGAATCAATGTTATTGGCGATACATTTTTAATGATGAATGTAGAGAACGAAGGTGCTTTTTTAGGCATGGGAAGTGACATGAACGACACGCTTAAACTATTATTATTAAAGATCCTTCCTATTGCAGTACTTGTGTATTTAGTCTACTATATTGTTAAAACAACAGCATTGGATAAACTCAGTTTGATTGCCTTATGTTGTATTGCTGGAGGAGGAATAGCAAATGTATTTGATCGTGTAGCTTTTGGTAAAGTTACCGACTTTTTTCATTTAGATTTTGGAGGTGTCTTCAGAACAGGGATTTTCAATGTAGCCGATATGTCTGTTACGTTTGGAATGATCATACTAGCGTACGTAACGCTCTTTTCTAAAAAAAAGAAAACACAAACAGCTTAAATAAAAAAAGCCTCAATTAAATTGAGGCTTTTTTTATTTATTTTCAAGCTTAATTTTTGTAAACGTTTCCGTCTTTCATTACAAAAACTACATTTTCCAATGTGGAGATATTTTTGGTAGGATCATCATTAACCGCAATGATATCTGCAATAAAACCTTCTTTTATTTGACCTATTTCATCTTTCATATTCAATAGCATTGCATTAGTTAATGTAGCGCTTTGAATGGCTTCCATTTCTGGCATCCCAGCTTCTACCATATATCCGAATTCTTTTCCACTATTCCCATGTTTAAAAACACCTGCATCTGTTCCAAAAGCAATATTAACACCTTTTTTATAAGCTCTCCCAAAAGTTCCTTGAATTTGAGGTCCAACTGCCAAAGCTTTAGGCACCACTATATCTGGATAAAACCCTTTAACTTTTGCCTTTTCTTCTACCTCTTTTCCAGCAGTAATCGTAGGAACTAAATACGCATCATGTTTTTTCATTAATTCCATAGTTTCATCACTCATATAAGTTCCATGCTCAATAGTTTTAACACCTCCAAGAATAGCACGTTGCATCCCCTCGTCTCCATGGGCGTGAGCAGCTACATGCATTCCATAATCTTTGGCAGCATCACAAATAGCTTTCACTTCTTCAATAGTAAATTGTGGATTATCTCCGCTTTTCGCCACACTTAAAACGCCTCCTGTAGCTGTGATTTTTATTAAATCTGCTCCATTTTTATAACGCTGTCTTACTGCCTTTTTCGCATCGTCAGTACTATTAACAACACCATCTTCAGGGCCTGGATCTTCAAGAAGTCCTTTTTTTGCTCCATTAGTAAAATCACCATGACCTCCAGTAGAACTTATAATTTTTCCTGCAGTATAAATTCTAGGGCCATCAATTTTTCCTCTATTTATAGCATTCCTAACCGAAATATTAACTCCTGTTCCTCCTAAATCTCTCACTGTAGTAAACCCAGATAATAAAGTTTCTTTAGAATATGCAACCGAATTAAACGCTATATCAGATTCATTTAAAATATAGCGCTCCAATCTAGTTTTTGGGCCAAACTCTTGTTCTATGTGTACGTGCATATCTATCAATCCTGGCATTACCGTTTTAGTCTTTAAATCGATAACTACATCATTAGAAGACTCTGCAGCTATATATCCATTTTCAATAGCAATAATTTTATGTCCAGAAACAACAACTGTTTTTTCAGTTAAAACCGTTCCATTTTTAGTGTCAATTAATTTTCCGCAATGCAGATATGTATTTTGTCCGGTTACTGAAATAGTCAATAAAAGGATTGCAAGTTGTAGTATTTTTTTCATTGTAAACGGTTTATAAATTTCTAATGGTTTTTTCCCAATTCCATGCTGAACTCATAGCGTCATCGAGTGTCGATTTTGCTTTCCAACCCAATACTGAGTTTGCTTTTTTTGTATCAGCATAAGCACTTATGACATCTCCTTTTCGCCTTGGTGCAATTTTATAGTTTAGTGATCTTCCGGAGACTCTTTCAAAAGACTTAATAACATCTAAAACAGAGCTTCCTACTCCTGTTCCTATATTAAAGGTCTCAAAATTTGATTCTTGTTTATTATCTAATAAGCGTTGTAGTGCCACAACATGAGCCTTTGCTAAATCTACAACATGGATATAGTCTCTTAAACATGTACCATCTGGAGTTGGATAGTCATCTCCAAAAACAGAGAGACAATCTCTTAATCCAGCTCCAGTTTGTGTAATGAATGGAACTAAATTTTGTGGTATTCCAATTGGTAACTCTCCAATCTTAGCAGTAGAATGCGCGCCAATTGGATTAAAATAACGCAAAGCGATTACATTTAAATGAGGTTCAACATTACAAACATCTCTAATAATTTCTTCACCAATCTGTTTGGTGTTTCCATATGGAGATTCTGCAGGTTTTACTGGAGCGTTTTCAGTAATTGGCATTTCATCGGCTTGACCATAAACGGTACATGATGAACTAAATATAAAATTTTGAGTATTTAAATTCAATACTTCTTTCATCAAATAGATGAGTGTATTGAGATTATTCTCATAATATAATAATGGATTATTTACACTTTCTCCAACGGCTTTACTCGCAGCAAAATGAATAACTCCACTTATATCTCTATGTGCTCTAAAAAATTGTGCTACGGAAGATTTGTTTTTTAGATCTAGTTTTTCAAAGATTGGTTTTTGATTGGTTATAGCTGTAATACCTTCTATGACTTCTATAGACGAGTTTGACAAATCATCAACAATAACAACCTCAAAACCTTTGTTTTGTAATTCTACAACAGTATGCGAACCTATAAAACCGAGTCCGCCAGTAACTAGAACTTTTTTCATGCTACGCGTTAACGAAATTTATAACCGTAGATGTAATGAATTCAATTTGTTCGCTATCTAATTCAGTATGCATTGGTAAAGAAATAACTTCTTTTACCAGTTGATTGGTTACTGAAAAGTCTGCTTCATTATATCTTGAGTCTTGATATGCTTTTTGGCGATGTAACGGAATTGGGTAATACACACCACAAGGAATACCCTTATCATTTAAGTGTTTTACTAAAGCATCACGATCACTATTTAAAATACGCAATGTGTATTGATGAAATACATGACAATCGCATGAATTGCAAATACCAGAGCAACTTGTTTTACCAGATGGAACAACAATATTTTCTTGACCTTCAAATGCTTTGCTGTAAGCTCGCGCTGCGCTTTGTCTAGCTTTATTATAATCATCTAAACGCTTAAGTTTGATATCCAATATTGCTGCTTGGATAGAATCTAGTCGAGAATTAACACCTACTACATCATGATGATAACGCACATACATTCCATGATTAACAATACCTCTTATAGTGTGAGCGAGATCGTCATCGTTAGTGAAAATTGCACCACCATCTCCATAACATCCTAAGTTTTTAGATGGAAAAAAAGAAGTTGAAGACACATGTCCTATTGTTCCAGCTTTAGCTTTTGTTCCATCACTATAAGTATATGTTGAACCAATTGCTTGTGCATTGTCTTCAATAACAAATAAGTCATTTGCTTTAGCTATGTCCATAATCGCTTCCATATTGGCACACATTCCAAACAGATGCACTGGAACAATAGCTTTCGTTTTTGGTGTAATTGCTTTTTTAATAGCATCAATATCTATATTGAAAGTCACCGGGTCTACATCAACCAAAACAGGTGTTAATTGCAATAATGCAATCACCTCTACGGTTGCAGCAAATGTAAAATCGGCTGTAATCACTTCATCACCAGGTTTCAAACCTAATCCCATCATTGCTATTTGCAAGGCATCTGTACCGTTTGCACAAGGGATAACATGTTTAACACCTAAATAATTCTCTAAATTTTTCTGAAACTCATGAACCTTAGGTCCATTGATATACGCTGTTGAATCTAAAACCTCCAAAACAGAGCTATCTACTGCTTCTTTTATTTTGCTATATTGACCTTTAAGGTCAACCATTTGAATTTTTTTCATACCTGACGAATTTACAAAATTCATTAGCATTAAGCAATGAATTTATTTTAAAGAACAGTATTTTAGCAGTAACTAATTGTTTAAATATTGTATACTACAGGAATATACGTCGTTAGCTTCTTTTTAAAGGTTCTGGCATTATTTAACACTAAGATAAAACTTGGTGTAAATGGTCGTAAACAAACATTTAACATTCTTGAGGAAAAAATAGACATCAATGACAAAACCATTTGGTTTCATTGCGCATCCTTAGGTGAGTATGAGCAAGGCTTACCTGTTTTTGAAGTATTGCGAAAAAATTATCCTAATCATAAAATAGTGCTTACTTTCTTTTCGCCTTCTGGATATGAAATTAGAAAAAACACAACATTAGCAGATGTGGTTGTCTACCTTCCTTTAGACACTCGAGTTAATGCTAAACGTTTTTTAGAGTTAGTTCATCCAGAGTTTACTGTATTTGTAAAATATGACATCTGGCCTAATCTATTACATGAATTAAAGCGACAGGATAGACGCGCTATTTTAATTTCAGCTTTATTTAGAAAAAACCAATCCTATTTTAAATCTTACGGTGGAAAACGCCAATCTGCACTATTTGCATTTGAACATATTTTTGTCCAAGATGAAAATTCTAAATCATTACTAAACTCAATTAACTATAATTCGGTTACTATATCAGGAGACACACGGTTTGATCGCGTAAGTAACCAATTATCACAAATAAATACACTTGACTTTGTTACAGAATTCAAAAGCGATAGTACATGCATTGTTATTGGGAGTTCATGGCCTGAAGATGAAGACATACTCATTCCTTATATAAATAGTAACGCTTCAAAAGATTTGAAATTTATTATTGCTCCACATGAAATCAAAAATAGTCATGTAAAAGCTATTCTTTCAAAACTTAAAGTAACTACAGTTTTATTTTCTAAAAAACAAGGTAAAGACCTTAATGATGCTTCGGTTTTAATTATTGACACTATTGGTTTACTCTCTAAAGTTTACAGTTATGCAGATATTGCATATGTAGGCGGAGCTATGGGTCAAACTGGTTTGCATAATATTTTAGAGCCTGCGGTTTTTGGAATACCAATTATTATTGGTAAAAACTATCAAAAGTTCCCTGAGGCTTTTTCAATGATTGAGCATGCTGGAGTAACTTCAGTAAAAAGTGAGAAAGACTTAAAAACAGTGTTTGATGCATTGATTTCTTCTAAAGAATACTGCACGTCTGAAGGACTTAAAAACTCAGCGTTTATCAATAAAAATAAGGGCGCTGTAGTCCAAATTGCGAACTATATTCGTATATAGTGCATTGATTGAATAGTATAAAATCTTAATAAATGTTAAATTTTTATCAGAAAATTCAATTTAAGTTACTAATTTCGTGTATTAACAATTAACACTAAAACGATTACAATGAAAAAATTGATTTTAAACATCGCATTGGTATTGGCACTTGTTGTGTCTGTAACATCATGTAGAGAAACTAAAGAAGGTGCTGAGGATGCTGCTGATAAAGTAGAAAACGCAGCTGAAGAAGCTGGAGACGCAATGGAAGATGCTGCTGATAAAGCAGGAGATGCGGTAAAAGAAGGTGCTGAAGCAGTAAAAGAAGGTGCTGAAGACGCTGTTGATGCTGCAGGAGATGCGATAAAAGAAGGCGCTGATGCTGTAAAAGAAGGAGCTAAAGATGCTGTTGACGGAGCTAAAGAGGCTGCAAATGATGCAGTAGACAAAGCTAAAGAAGAAGGTTCAAAAGCTTTAGACAAAGCTGCTGACAAATTGAAAAAAGACAACTAAATACTAGTTGCTTTCATAAAAAAAAGGTCTGATATTTTTCAGGCCTTTTTTTTATGAAAATTATTATCTTACCACATACGTAATTTCCAATTGCATTTTTGAAAAAAACTAAACACCTTATTGTTTATGTTTAATATTTATGTTTCTTGGTCAAATACTTTTAGTACAGAAAATAAATTTTGATATTTAAACAATATACATATTTGTTAAAAGCATCCTCATTGAGCAATGCCATCTTTGTATGTTTAATGATTTCGATATTTTCAGGATGTTTAGTGCTCATATCTCATTATCAAAATTTATTAAATTCTAAATTAGATTTTACCGAAACTTTAATCAACACCAATAACGCTTCCTTTAAATACTTTGCCTTAAACCCAAACCTTTTAGATTTAAACAAAACTTTAGAAATCGATATTTTTGAAAATGACATTATATCATATTCAACAAAAAAAAAATGGGGCTTTTTTGATATTCTATCAACCAAAACAATATTTAAAGGTGACACAATACACAAGATTGGACTTATTGGCAATATTAATAGTGATAAGTCTTCTCCTTCATTATTTGTAACAGACTATGACTTGCCATTAAAACTATCTGGAAATACTAAAATAATAGGGAATTCTAAAGTTCCCATAGGTCAAATTGAGCAAGCCTACATTAATGGTCAAGACGGTAATGATGTAGAAATTAAAGGTAGAGTTATGATCTCTGAAGATAAGCTGCCTAGATTAAACTCAACTCTGGATATAAATATTGAGCGTTTTAAAACGCTTACTATAGATGCGTTTAAATCAAACCAAATTATCAACTCTTTTGATTCTGAAACCATAGTTATTGACGTGTCAAATTTATCAGAATTAAGAGATATTACTATAAAAGGAAATATTATCATTTTTTCATCTCATCATATAAAAGTATCGAATACAGTACAACTTCACGATGTACTGTTGATGGCAAAATCTATTGTTTTTGAAAATGATTTTTCAGGTAATCTCCAAGTCATTGCAAAAAACAATGTTATTGTTGAAGAAGATGTAACTTTAAAATACCCCTCAAGTTTATATCTTGAGAATGACACAGACTCTATAAAAGTTCATTTTAAACCTTCGTCGAGTATTGCAGGAGGTGTCGTCATAAACGGAAATACTTATAAAGGCTCTTTGATGAGACAACTCGTTATTGACAAGTCGGCAAAACTATATGGAAGTGTGTATTGCTACGGAAAAACGCAACTTCAAGGTGACGTCATTGGAGAGCTCTATACTGACCGTTTTTTTCTTAAAACGACTTCCTCTAATTACGAAAATATTATATTAAATGGCACTATAGATGGTGATAATTTACCTGAAAAATTTGTTCGATTACCTATAATGAATTCTAAATTAAAATCAAGCGGATATGAGATTATCAAGGAATTCTAAACAGTTAAAGGCATCGTCCTTAATTGAATCTATAATAGCTATTGTACTTATTTCTATATGTTCATTAGTTGCTCTTACCGTTTACTTAAATGTGATTAGTCAAAATAATCCTCTCAACTATTATGAAGCCAAACATAAAATCGAAATTTTAACACAGGAGGCAGAATCTAAACAAGATTTTGAAGATGATATCTATCGCTATAAAAACTATATTATTGAAAAAAATGTTACTATAAAAAATAACGAACGCATAGCAGTGATAAACTATATCATAAAATCAGGTAAAAAGAGATTTACAGTTAATAAACTCATTACGATTGAAACAGAAAAATAACATACTTGCATTTACTCTTTTAGAATCACTAATAACCTTAATGTTAATTAGTATTATTATAGGCTTGTCTTACGCTTTAATTGATCTCATTGGAAGACAGTTAAGCCTGTTTGAAAAAGAGAACACACAAGTTCTGGAATACAATTTATTTAACTCGACATTGATTAACGATATTAATAATGCTGATGACTTCTCGGTTGATTCTAATCATTTAATGCTTCGTTTTTACAATG
Organism: uncultured Psychroserpens sp.; assembly: GCF_947500255.1. Classification (GTDB taxonomy): domain Bacteria; phylum Bacteroidota; class Bacteroidia; order Flavobacteriales; family Flavobacteriaceae; genus Psychroserpens. The sequence continues at coordinate 116,065 of NZ_CANMRL010000001.1, forward strand.
GTGATACCATTAATTATTATATTCAAAATAAAAACATATTGAGACGTCATGATGTTATAACAGACTCATTTGATATTTCAGCTGTGCATTATAAGTTCGTAAAAAGCACCAACAATAGACAGTCAAAAGATTATTTAGAGCTCAAACTGGAGTTATTACAAGATACAATTAGTACCAATTACTATTTAAAAAAGAGTAATGCCAAATACATAAATAATTTACTATTTGATGAAGATTGATTTATCCCAAAATAAAAAAGAAACAAAAAAGCCTGCGTTAAGTTTAGATTTGGATGCTAAACTACCTTCATTTAAAAGGTTTACGAACAAGCAAAAAGAAGACTTTTATAGAGAATTTTCGACTCTCATAAAATCTGGCGTGGATTATAATCAAGCACTCAAAATTTTAGCAGGACAACAAAAGTCAAAGTTTTTAAAATCTATTTATGAGCAAATTAATGATGCTATAGTAAAAGGAACACCATTGCATGTCGCGATACAAGATCATAAATTTTTCACTCCATATGAATATTACAGTATAAAGATTGGTGAAGACACAAGGCGATTGCCTGAGATCTTTGATCAATTACAAAAGTTTTTTGCTAGAAAAATAAAGATGAGGCGTCAAGTAGTTTCCGTACTCGCCTACCCCATATTTGTATTATTTATCACTTTTGGAGTGTTGTACTTTATGTTAAATTTTGTTGTTCCAATGTTCTCATCTATTTTTAAGCAATTTGGTAAAGAACTTCCTAGTATTACGCAATTTGTACTACGGCTATCTGAGAATTTCAATATGATATTACTTGTATTCGTATTGATAGTTGCAGGCCTGATATTTGGACATAAACTTTTAAAGACCAACGACAAGTACAGACAAATAACATCATCCTTATTAATGAAGATTCCATTTTTTGGTCCTTTAATTACAAAAATTTATTTGGCACGATTTTGTCAATCTTTTAGTCTTTTGTTATCAGCTAAGACACCTTTAATTACTGCCTTAGACCTCACCGAACGTATGATCACCTTTTATCCGTTAAAAACGGCTTTGATTAGTGCAAAACGTGATGTCTTAAAAGGCGAAACTTTGGCAAACAGTTTGGCAAAACATTCCTTTTTTACACCAAAAATTATATCACTAACTGTTATTGGCGAACAAATTAATGAGTTGGATAAGATGTATGACAATCTAGCCAACCAATACAATGATGACATCGATCATTCTACCAAGCTTGTTGGGACTATTTTAGAACCTGTAATGATATTGTTAATAGGCAGTATTGTTGGTTTTATTATGGTAGCAATGTACTCACCAATTTTTAATTTAAGTAAAATCTTAGAGCGCTAATGAGTTTTTATGTCATAAATGGTTGAATTAACATGATTTAACACGTCTTAAAATGCACAAAAAACACCCAAAACTGTAATTTTAAATCATTACAACACCTATCAAAATCCCTACTATTACCTATTACTAGGGTAAATAACTTTTAGATTATCATTACGCCATTGGAAGATATCAAGGCAACCTATTGACAACTTGTCTCATTATCGATGCTTGTACTTGTCCATATACGACGAGATACTAGCTTCAAGAACATCTATTTCACAATTCATTAATGCACTTGATACAATAATACTATTTTTAGAATTCCAATTATTTACCATTAGAAGAATTTTTTGTAGAATGTTTAACTTCTTGATTTTAAAAATTGATTCTTTCAGAACTATTTTTAAACTATACTTTTTGACCCTTTTTACATCATGAATTTCATTAAAATAAATTTTCCCAATTGATTCATACCTAGAATTATCAATTAGGTAATTGTCAGAAATGATAAAAGCTTCTTTTTTATTAAGCAATAATATAAATGAACACAGCATAAATAAACTATAAAAGAATAACAGAATACCTATTAACTTAATATGTTCTTCTTTCATCAAAAAATTTCTAATAAAAATTTCAGGTTCAACAATAAACCAAATTCCAATTATATTGAATAATATAAAGAACACTAGTCCAAATCCAATTCTTTTTTTATTGTATCGAAAACTAATCATTTATAGCACCTCTTTTATTATGAACTAAAACGCCATTTGCGAAGAACGTATTATTTTTCTTTACAAATTCAACATTATACATCTCGACAAACTCTCCTGTATCAGTAATTGTGCTTATTTTTAATTCAACCAACTTACCGTTTACATTTTTAAGAATAATATCGTTCTCTTCTAATACATTAACATTAAATGTTAACTCCTTTTTAGCTTCTTTTCTACTAAAAACAGACCAACCTTTACCTTCTACCCATATTGGATGAGCTGGTGAACACTCAATTGTTGTATTATCCGCCATAACTATTTTAATTCTTTTATATTTCTTTACTTTTTGAGGAATCTCAACAACAAGGTCACTTTCTAATTTCATGGTATTGACATCAATACTTAAAATTTTATCTCCAGCAACTACATCTTCAATATTTTTGAAGCTTCCGTCTGCCATTTCTATTTTTGTTCCTGCAACAAAACAGGTTGTTATATATTGATGTGGCTGTTTCTCTCTAGGTTCGCTGTTCATAATTTCATCGTACATACGTTCCATTCCTTCTTCCCCAACAAAACCACCTATAATAGCACCTGCTATTACAGTTATGACAACTCCAGGACCTGTTTCAATACCAAGGAGTCCCATACCAGCACCAGCAATAGCTCCTCCAAGCCATCCTCCACCAACACTACCTACAGCTCCAGCTACTTGTTTATTACCTTCATGACTATTTTGCTCATATCCATCTATTATTTCAGGAACTTCTAATGCTGTGCCAAGAATTGGACCTCCAAACTTAAACACTTTATTAACGTTAACTGCTCCTCCGTTTATATTATTCAATCCTCTAGCATTAGGCTTCCAATATAGACCCTTACCAGTTTTAGCCTTACTGTATGCTATATAACCACCACCATTTTTTAAACCTGATGTGTATTTATTTGCGCCTGCCAAAATTTCATCAGAATATTCAAATAATCCAGCTCCACCATATCTATCATCTTCTTGAATTGGAATTGGCGGTAATGTTTCTTCACTATCTGCAGATATTAAATTTATTTCCAAAATTTCTCCGGCATTAGAATTCAAACTTCTATATATTGGATTATCTATATCTAACATATTTGAATCCTTCCAGTTATCTAAACCACCTGCTTTTGCATAATAAACAACATTATCCATCACAACTTTATCCCAAGTCACAGGTTTTTGTAGAGTATATCCCCATATTTTTTGTGTCTCTGGATTATTAATATCCTCTGATATTTGAGTAGGCCCTTGACCTGGCTCTATAACATATCCTACTATTTTTCCTCCTCTAACAATTGGGTATAAACCCTCTGATTCTCCAGCCATAATTGGCGTGTTACCAGCAAAAAGATAAGGTGAGTACCATGGAAATTCCTTTGTTAATGGATCCGTTGCAAAGAAACGTCCAACACGAGGGTCATAATGTCTAAAAGTATAACTTAAACTATTCCCTTCGCCTTTAATCTCATCATCCATCTCGACTCCACCAAATCCATATCTATATAAATCAGTACTACTACGTCTACTAGGTATCAAAGAGCCAAATGGATAGTAATCATTAAAAGCGATTTCATCTGGTACAAAATAATCAAAAATACCTGTAGTTGTTAATTTTGGTAATTTTTTATCGTTAATTACAGATAATACATTTCCTAAATGATTACTTAATTCATAGCGCTTATCACCAATTAAGCGATCATATTCTAAGTGTTTTTCTCCAATATTATCTAAACCTCCAGATAAGCCTACAAGGGTTTTATTTGGCTCTTGTATTCCTAAGCGACTACTACCAAATAAATGTTGTTCTTTAAGTACGAAAGGTGCAGATCGTGAAGACGTTTTATTATATACGCTCATTACGTTACCTTGAGCATCACGAATGTAGTAGGTGATTTTCTTTTCACTCTCCACTGTTTTGGATTGTCTATTCCCCAAACCGTCATAAGTAAACGAAATGACATCGCCATCAGTCTTATCAATGCTTTCTACCTTACCATCTGCACGCCAATTGATACTCTTAATCCCTTCATCATAATCTTGCACCAATTGACCAATCTTATCGTATCTGTAATTAAATTTGTGATTATCAATGTCTACTTTTTCAAATACGTTGTCGGCCACATCATCATTCACCTTTTTTAAACGATTAGAACGATTGCCAGAAATATCATAGTATTCATAGGTTAATACATCCATATCTTTTATGGTACCATCATTGGCTTTTGCAGACCTATATAATCTATCAAGATTGCCATTTCTATCATAGGCGTATGTTGTATTTATTCCAGAAACCGATGGTGTACCTCCCAAGACATCACCTTCATAATTGCTCATACCGACAATTCTGTTTAACTGATCATAAGAATAAGTATTAAAGGCTACTCTTAAAGGATTTTCATCGGTATCCATTAAAGCCGTGGTCATTCCCCTTATATTTCCATTCATCAAACTTGAATTAGAAGCATAATGTGTTTCGCTTGAAGTAAATGGGTTAGCAACACTCGTTCGAGGTTTGTAATCGTCATTGAAATAAGATAAGGCATAAGCATAAGCGTCTTTTGCAGTAGTGCTCAGACTCATTCCTGATTCTAAATCAAGTTTTTCGCCATTAACCCCTTTAATCCAACCCTGTAAAGTATAAACATAATCCATAGCCTGAACTTTTTTATCTCCTAGCAGAACCCTTGCTAACGGACCATGTTCATAATATTCATATTGAGCATCAGTCTCCCAAATTTCACCATCATTTGAGGTTTGTGCCATTACAATTCGGTTATCAGCATCATATTCATAGCGATGCATAAATTGATCTATCTTGTTTCTTTGGTAAATTACTTGATTTACATTACCACTAATTAAGTCATATTCATAATGCACTTTCTTGATGTGATGATTCCATTTTTCCAATTGTCTTTTATTGATTTCGGTAATCATCTCTTTTACATTGCCATGAATATCATAGTCATAGAATATGGCATTATCAAAATAAGGCGAGATTGGTTCGACAAAGCTGTTTTCAGTGTCTAGATATAATATAGCAGTGACTCTATTTCTATCATTATTACCATAATCTTCAAATAATTCTGATTTATTGCCAGGCATTTCATCATAGATAGTTATTGTAATTTCTTGTTTCTTGATATAATCATCAAAACCATTTACGGGTTGATTATCAATACCTGCAAAACCATTCTGGCTCAAAATTAATTGACCATTATCGCTAATAAAATAGATTGGCCCTACATTATAATTATTATTGAAAATAATTTCTCCTGCTTCAACAATTCTACCTAAATCGTCATACTCGGTATAACTCATATAACCATCAGATTTAGCTGCCTGATTGGCATTTTGTGATGCTATAATCCTACCTAATGCATCATACGCATATTGTGTTTCACCACCATCTGGTGTTTTTTGCCATATCAATTGATTTAATGAATTATATCTATATGCTGTGTTTAAATCATGATCTGGTAAGGCTGTTGTTGTACTTCCTGTTTCACGATCCTGATTGATTTGATTATTTAAGGCTTCCTTTTCAGCTAGATCTAAATCATCACCCAAACGTTGTACTCCCTCTGGAGATACAGTTTGTGTCAAGTTTCCTGCTTGATCATAATAGTACAAAGTATATTGGTATTCTTTATCTGGATAGATTACCGTAAAGGTTTCTTGTGCATTTGCTATAGCTCCATTGATATATTGTTCCTCGAAATCAGCTCTTAGTTGCTCCAAATATTGCAAGTAGCTGTCTTGTGCGTAAGCTTGTGTAATAGATTCAATGATTTCGTCACAAGTACTAGGCGGTGTTTCAATTTCTATTAATACCTCAGGAATCATTGGTGCAGGAATACATGGATCATTTTCCATGATATAATCCCTTACAAAATCGCTCCATGATATTAAAGGATAACCATCTGCATCCAAACCGGTTAATGCATAAGCTTCGATAACTAATTCCATTTCATTTTCAAGCGTATACGGATCATCAAAACCATAATTTAAGTCGGTGTTACCAAAAGAGCCTATGGTTAAATAAAATGGATGAGATACCGAATCTACTCCTAATTCTTCTAAGTAATGAATGTAAGTTTCGGTAATATATTGATAATTCATACCACAGAAAAATGCTTTTGTAAATAGATCTGGCAATTGGATTCCTAGGACATTAACTGTTGACTCGGTAACGGTATAAGTTGCTGGGTCATCACCTGGTCCATTATTATAAGTCACTTCTTCAAATCCGAAATACGTATAAAATCGATTCCATTTTTCATCGCTACTTACTGGTTTTACCGTTTGAACAACGCAAGGACATTCTTCAGTTTGTTGTGTTTCATAATCTATAGATGTTTGAGCACTAACAATTAAAGAATACAGGGTATTGTTATCTGTTTCTTCAAAATAATTGAGTTGTGCAATATGTCCGAAGTAGTAGTTATCACCTGGTAACGGATCATCCTGTACTATATGCAATTGTGAGTTAAGTCTGATATTAGATTTAAAGTTCAAATCTAATCCGGATTCAAAAATCATTTCAAAGTCATCTGTCCAAGTTGGATTTATTTGATCACATGGAAAATAAGGGCTGTCCTGTATTGCTAAAGCAACAGCATCAAGGTCGTCAAAAGATGGTACCCAATTCCATGGATTACCACTGGACATGGTAATAGAATTATCCGAAGAAGTCGGGCTTCCCATTCCTTCATTAAAGTTGAATAGCGCTTGATTCCCATTAACACTGTAATCCAATAGGCTAATACTAAATTCAGCTGGATACTGTCCTGCCCAAGACAAATCATTTTGAAGTGCATCTCTTTTTATTAAAGCATCTGGATCAAAACAATGGTATACTTTATTATCGCCTTCTTCTCTACTTGAAAAGTTAACCAATAAATCACTCGAACCATAATTATAAGTTTCTCCATTTAATAAGATGCTCAAATTGGAATTACTTAAATCTAGATTGACGTCTCCAAAGGCAACAGGATCTGTATAAACACCTGGGTCAAATGAAATATTAAAGTCGAAATTCATTAATTCATGAAGCGCATATGTTTTTGTTGGCACCGAAAATTCTACATCCTTGAAAAATAAGTTCCCATTAGGTCCAAACTGAGAGATTTGTTTTCTAAGTGTAAACTTTAAGAAGTACTCAGGATCTTGCAAACAGACTTCAAGCAGAGAGTGATTTTCATATTCTAAAATTCCTGTGTCTTCTACTATATTATCACTTGTGCTTAAATAAACTAGTGTAATATTATGAGCAGGGTTTCCATTTATAGAAGTCTCTGATTCGAATCTCACATCTAAAAACTCTTGAATAAACGTATTGGCATTATCGTAGGTACCATCCATTCGAAAAATAAGTCCAGCATCTGTTCCATTATTAAAGGTGAAATTGAAATTTCCTTCAGTGTCATAATTATACTGACTTGTAAAAGGGACATTATAAAAAGCTGGTAAAAAACTAGACGTATACTCTGTATAACCTCCTATATCTACAAGGATGGAACTATTTAAATCGTTATCGTTTAAAATACGATTTAACAAGATCGCTAAATCTGCTTTAGCTCCTATTGTAAATTGACGATCACATAAATCGTTACAACTTTCTAGGCAAGAATTTAGTTGTGCACAGGTATTTCCTTTGAACACGTATTCTACTGTCTGCCCTCCTATTTTTACAGTACCTAAAATTTCATAGTGATATCTATTTTCTTCTTCAATTAAAGGATCATAATATAATTCTGTAATTCCAATGACATTATCAAACTCCCAAGTAGACCCATATCCTGACCAACTTAAACCTGAACCTGTTGGAATTGACAACACGATAGGATCTGTACATTTATCATTGGCGATTCCTTCAAAGCTAATAATGAGGTTATCACCTAAAATTTGACCTTTAATTGAAGGTTCTTCTCCATTTACACCACCAAACTCTTCAAATAAATCAATTATAAAATAGGTATTATCATAGAGCAAATTAGTTGTTAATGGTAATTCTAGTTCATTTCTTTCTTTAAAAAAACCTCTTAAAAATATCTCAAGATCTAATTGGGATTTACATTTTCCTGTTAATTCATAATACTCATCTTCACTTCCATCGAAAATAATGTTTGGATCATCATTTAAAATATTAGCATCATATAAATATGTTGAAAATGGAAAGCGCCTCACTTTTTCATTGTACAATTCTGCCGAGCTCGATGTACATAATGTAACTGCCGGAGGGTTTATTACGTTATCGATAGTTTCTTCAATTGTAGAGGTATTAAAGGGCACGTCTAAATAGCTACTAATTAAATCAGTAAAAGGTCCAGAACCTGAACTAATAGTGATATCGTAATCATCTGCCAAATCAATAACATCCTGACCTATTATTTCTCCATTTAAACAATCATTAAAACATCCAGAATTTGTTGCATGAATAGCGATACTCACATCATAAATTTTCGCTTTAAGTCCTAAATAATTATTGACATATTGGGTCCATAAATTATCTTTTTCTTCTGGAGTTAAGTCCCCTATTACACTAGCTGAATACAGTTCCACAGCCGTATCTGGAATGGACAGTATGTTTCCTTCATTCATTAAACTGCCAAACTTTACAACAGCATAACTGTATGATAAGATTCCACAGATTTCATTAGGTGGAAAATCATCTGCAAAGCCATTAAAATTATTAGTTAATGCCTCTTCCATAATGGCTCTCCTTAGAGCTGCAAAGTCTGTTACAGAAGCTGTTTCGGAAGCATATTGGTTATAAAAGAATGGATCTTTCTCCATAATTTGAATAAATCCAGAACCAATTAATCCGTCAAATTGTGCATCACTGTATGTAAGAATTGATCTTAGATAATCATCATATTCATAGGTATTTAAAGTGTTTAATCCACCTTGAGGCACATTTGTCAAATCGCACATATCACTAGTGTATTCTAGATAACAATATTCGGGATGATAAGGGAGTAATGCTTTGGCCCAGTTTGGATTCCATGCTGCAATGAAGTCTGAAACATATGCTAATTGTTCTGGGTAGATTTCCAATATTTGCTCTTCTTCATTATCCATTGGTACAACACCTTCTAAAATTTGAGGGTTATAAAGCGGTAAACCTTCATCATCTAAGCCTAAATACTCCACTTCAATTTTGGCTAAAGTACCATCAGAATTTATATAATGTAGAGGTAACGGATGTCTCCAATCATTGTTTTCAATAGTTGGTCCCGCAGGATTGTTATAATATAACAGATTTGGGATCCCACCACTTCCATCATTAAAAATACTAAGTGGCGTGCTAATCGTAGGCAATGTAACTTCTTCGCCATCTAATTCGCCGTTGCCGTTTAAATCCTCAAAATCAAAGGTTATACCTCCATATTGACCATGGGGACTCATATCAGCCAATAGCGTTTGCTCATTTACAAAGCATAGGGACTTTTGCTCACAGAATTCGGTAACAATTGGAAATGACTCTTCAAGCCCTAAAATAAAAGCCTCCATTTCTGCGGCGAGATTTTCGTCTGTGGTCGTTACTGTAATAGTATCTCCAACTACGTTATAATCATCTGGATTATACGATATTTCTAATTTACTAACAATATACGATGTCACACCCTGAGCAATGATATCACAATCTATTGTAGAGCAGTCGAACATGATGAGTGCAAAATCTTCTTGAGTGAGAATGCATTCCGAACCATCTTGTGTTGCTGTTGTAATGAAGGTATTCCAGTGTTCTTCCAAAGCCTCTTCACTAACAATAAGGTCTTTTACATAACCATATTCACCAATATTCATTGTACGTTCTTGAAAAAACGTATAAGTTTCAGATATTCGGGTAGGACTCCCTCTAGCAATCACACCACAATCATCAAAAAGTGCCATTGTCAAATCGTATTCGTATGGAAATGTTTGCGGACATTCTAAAAATGTAAATTCTTCGGTATTAATCAATGTGTAATTAAATGTGCGATTAGAGTTATTTTGCAAGACCACGCCTTGACCATCAATTCGTGACCCATCCTCTAGTAATTCATATCTGCCCGTAGAATAAATAACATTATTTTGCATGAGATCAGCACTTATAAAATCATGCAATTCTGCATTGGTTTCATCCTCTAAAGCCTGAAAAATTGGGTTTTCATTGTCATCTAATGGATTAGATCCTGCCAAAGCTGTTGCTATTGTTCGACCTTGCGGATTAAGATAGTTCACACTAATTTGACCATTAGGATCAATAATCGCATTTTTCTTATAGTGCGTTAAGTCTCCAACTTCATATCCAAATAATCGATTTAATTCAAACGACGATGTTGGTTGCGAATAAAAATAAGTCGTCTCATTTCCAGTATCTAATCGATGGTCAATCCCGACACCACTTTTTCTTCTAATTCTCCCTGAATTATCAGGAGTATATTCTATTTGACTAAATGGAAATTTTTTGGCATCGGGGACATAATCTTGAAAATTATTTTGTGTGTCATTATTTGGCGAATAGTATTTACTTGCTCCCGAGATATTAGGAGACATGCCTATTAAATTAATATCACAATCTTCATCACTTAATACGTTATCCCAGTCGAAATCTAAGTGGGTATATAACTCATCATTTTCATTTCTATTGAAAGTGTCAAAATATTGCAATTTATTTTTACCAGAAGGCACTGGCAGAACTTCTATTGCTGGACGGCCCTGATTATCGTAAATAACTTCTCCAACAATGGCATTATCATTACTATTAATAGTTGTTACTGTTTGTCTATTTCTCAAAGTACCATCAAAGTAACTGATCACTTCCTTTTTCTTACCATCTTCTGCATAATTTGACTGAAATTGCCAGTTTTTATTATTTTCATGTGATTCTTCTATGTGATATCTATATTCCCAATGACTTACTTTAGTTTCTTCTATGCCACCATCGGTACTCCAGTTTCCATAGAATGGAATTGTTACGTCATCGAGAAATCGACCCACTGCTCTTATTCTAAACACAAGGTATCCTCTTGCATATATTAGTGGGATTTGATATTTTAAATTTTGGGCATCTAAAAGAGGTTCATTATACGGATCACTTATTTGCACTCTAGTATTATTTAATTCGAAATCTCTTTCAGTCAAATCAATAGTTTCTATTGGTAATTCTGAAGTTGTATCTCCATAATTATCAATCCAAGTCCATTCTAGTTCATATTCTTCTGCTCCAAGAACTGGTGACCAATTAATCTCTAGCGTGCAAGGATTCCCGTCGTCTAAAACCTCATCAATACCAAGGCTAATTAAACTATCCGACAACTGATAGAATCGTTTCACGTTAAAACTTAAAGACAGTTTGACGTTATCTGGTGTAATACTTGAAGTCGTTGAATTTTCAACATCTTCAGTTAAAACAGAAATGACTTTTACATAAGCTCCGTGTCTACCTGATAGTTTATGTAATTTAAGATCTATAAAATTGGCAGAGTTCCCATTTGGGTTATATTCTACACTTAGTTTTCTAGTATAAGATGTACCATAAGTACCATCGGCTAAAATTGGATTAATTAAGACATTGACCGTATATTTGAACCAAAAAAACGGTGGTTGATCATTATCCACTTCCAGTTGAAGATAAGTGTTTGGATTTACTGATACTAAATCAGGTTCTCCAATTTCGGAATCAATGATATACAGCTCGGCATCTTCGACAATCTCTATCCCTTCAAGTTCAGGTGGCAACACAATTGTACCTTGCGAATAAGCCATTAGGCTCATCATACAAAATATCAACGTTATAAGGCTAAGCTTTATTTTTTTTATGTTCTGAATACAGGTATCTAATATCATAACTTTGCTGTATTAATTTTTAATCTATTTTAGTATTTCTTAATTAGCATGCAAGATTTCAAAGCCTTTGAACTCCTTTGCTGCAATTATTTGATTGTTACTATGCTCAAAATATCTATTCATTTTAAACAGGTTTTCACTTAGTGTGATCTTTGATTGATAGTTTTTATAGACTATTTCTAATCTTGGGTTATCATAATTAGGTACTGTCTCTTTTTTGTTGTAAGCCGAAAAATCTGAGACCGTATTATATAAAAACACTTGTTTTTGAGGTTGTAAATCAGATTTTCTAATATGGATTTCAATTTTAGTAAATTGACTAAGCTGAGAAACTTTGGATGTAAGTGTTAATATCCAAGTATCTCCGTTATCTATTAAGTTCTTTTCATCAAAAACTTTTAATAATTGTTCATTATCTAATTGACCTATATTGTTAAAAATAGGCTTAGAAGAATAGCCTACTAACATTGCTTTTTCTTCTGAATTAAGTTTTACTACAAAGTTTTCACCTTGTACAAGTTCCATACTGCCAAGCTTTTGATATTGTGTTCCATTATTTTTAGCCAACACTCCTTGAAAAGATTCATAGGCTTTGGTCCCTTCTACTCCTTTATACAAGGCGTAATTAATATCTGCTTGAAACTGTTGTTCTACTTTTTTCCCCTCAATGTACTTCTCTAGTATGTCATCAGCCGTTTGCGAAGTTGCAGGTATAGAGACTAATAATAGTGTTATTAAAAATAATCGTCGTATCATAATTAATTTTTTATACTGGTTTTTGAACGTGTTTCTTTAATTGTGTATACACCCTTTTCGGTTTCTTTCTTTACCCTTATCAGCCCTCCTTCATTATCATACTCATAATAAGTGCTATAGTTATTTTCATCTAATTCTGCCATTAATCGCTGTGTCTCAGGATCATAGGCAAATGATTTCATACTACCGTTGAAAGGATGAATTCTGATATCGTCGAAATAATTTGGAGATGTTCCTATATTATTGAGGATTATCTCAATAGCAGCGGTATTTTCAGGGATTTGAAATTCGCTATAAATTCTCTGCCATCCTTCAATTATTTTACCATTAGGTACAAATTCGGAAGATGACATCACCTGATCACTATTATCTAAATAACTAATTGTAATACTAGAATGCTCATAAGTTTTTACTTGCGTATTTAGGTCTTCTTTTGTCCAAGCACTAATCACGTAACGCTGTTTAGGTTTAGGTTTAAATGAGTCACAGTCATTACAAGGTTCGGGCAAGCATGGCGAGATATCGACAGTTTTTGAGAATTCAAGAATGCAGGCATCTGAAGTTGTTATGCTTAACTCGACTAAATACGAACCAGCAGTATTAAACGTATATATTGGTGAAGCCTCAGTTGAAGTTACGGGACCTCCTACATCGTGAAATGTCCATAAGTATTCTTCATCAATGAAAGTTCCTATGGCTGTATTTGTAAACACAAGAGGTTCATCAACGCAAAACTCTCCAGAACTTGATTCTACTTCAATCCCATCATCGCTACTTAAACATTCTCCACTAAAAAAAGCATATCCAAAATGTCCTAAATGCGAACAATCTGCGGCCTCCAGAACAATAGTAACTTCATCATCATCTGATGCATAAGACGATAAATCAATAATAAAAGGTTGCCAGCCCGAAAATTGTATTCTACTCAAAATCCCAGTTAGAGGATTTGGTAATTCTACAGTTGTAAAATCTGGCACTTGTCCTGCAACAAATAATTTTTCAGTACAATCAATTATGTTTCCATTAACTTCAATATAAAACTTAAAATAAGGTTGGGCACTAAAATCATGATTATCTGGATTTTCTAATACAGCTGCATAATGAAATTTATATATTGAATTGTCTTCTGATAATATGAATGTTTGTCTTAATTGGTCTTTCCCAAAGTAAACTCTATCATTTCCTAGTCTAACTACATCAGTCACTCCTGCTGGAAAATCATCTCCTGTTCCAATAAATGGATCATTAAAATTCCCTTGATCAATAACCTCAAAACGTAAATTATTAGTAAAATTCCAATTGTCATGTGGACCACTATCAATGATATCTCCATCTAAATCGCAAGTCCCATTACCATCATCGTCATATGGGTTATGCCCTTCATCATATTGTTCATAATTATCCCAATACCTGCACCAACCATTAAAATTTCCTTCAACAAAATCCATGTTAACGCATGTCTCATTTACTGGAGGTTCGATTGGAGGCATTCTATTTTTGCTTCTTTCAATTCGATCTAAGTATCTTTTGACATACAAGTCCCTTAATTGATTGATTTTTTCTGTTGTAGAACCTTTAAGAAATAGAAGCTCATTACTATTACTTAAAATTGCTTTTTCAATTTGCTCTCTGTCGAAGCCTATTTCCTCATCTGTAACTTTTATTTGAGCATTTACGCTAAAACTTAGCATAAAAAGGGCTACTATTACACCTATTTTCTTAATCATGCTTTAATTTTTTAAACCATTTAAACTATCACAATTGATATATACTGTTGCTATATCACAATCTCCGTTTGCGTCACAAATTTGGTAGGTAAAACTATCTGGAGCATTTTGTACAACCGTATAGATTACCATGTTACCAAAGCTAACTATTGCTATACCATTTGAAGGTGGTGACACAATTGTAATTCCATCACCAGAAGGACCATCGTCTCCAAAATCATCATTACTCAAAACATTGATAAAAATTGTACTACCAGGCTTTAAACCACAATTCTGTGCGTAATCATTTTCGGCATTAGGCACTGAGTTCTGATTATCATCTTCACATTCAATTAGTCTATATATTGATTTAGCAGATGCTCCAGCTTCAATTTTTATACTATTTCTACCTGTATGAGATTCATCATCTGTAATTGTAGCATTATCATTGATCTCTACCTCATCTTGATATCCGAAGTGCGGATTTATTGGTTCGGCACCATCACCATTAAGTGGAGAGAATTTGTAATCTTCGAAGTTATCATATGCAAGTTCTCTATATTCTGAATTAAATCCTACTGCTGTAGGTAATGTATAACGATAACCATATTGTGCCGCAGAATAACGATCTAGAGCATCTTTATTTTCTAGTTCTACACCATATGGGCTATACATAGACACCTCACTAGCAAATGTCCATCTATTTTCTTCTTCTTGAGGATTATCGATAACCCAATTACTCCCTGTGTATTTATAGAACGGTTTAAACGTTTTATAGAACCCCTCTTTTCTTGTACTGAAATTTTCATCGCCATTATTTCGTCCAGTCATATAAACATAAGACTTTATAGCTCTCCAGTCTCCTTTTGCATTATAGAGATAAGGATTAAACTCTAATACAGTAATGTTTTCAATACTTCCATCTTCATTAAAAATTAAACCATCAGGGTTAGGTAATCTAAATTCGCATTGGGTATTCCAAGCATCATTATATTCGACAGCGCTAGAATTCACAATATTAAAATTTGCCCAATCGACTTGATTTGTTAGTTGCCCTCCAATGATTGGGCTTTCCTGTAATGTTATGGATGCCATACCTTCGTTTGGTAAATTTCTATACCCAGAACGATAAACATTAAATGTTATAGGCAGCAATGGTATTGTGCTTTCAAGATCAAACAAACTTCCTTCTTCATCAATTAAGAGTGCTTTTCCGCTTTGGAAATCGGCCACCCAAACTCTATCTGTTCTTCGAGCTGGAAACGGCGTAAATACAAAACGTGTTATTAATAATTCATCTCCAAGAGTTAAATAGTCTTCAGCATCTATATTAGTTGATGTGTTTGATGGATTAACTATTTTCATATAAGATGATGATGTTGCATCCTCTTCAATAAAACCAGATAGTCCTATATTTTGACTGGCCAGTCCCATATTCTTATAATACCAATTGGCTGGATATTTGAAATTATAATAGTGATCGCTGTATTCATTTTGAGTTTTGGTTAAAAGCACATCACCTGTTTGAGCATCCCATACTACATTTTCAGTAGCGACTTTAGATCCGAGATCATAGGCAATTTTTTCTTTCAATATACCGACAGAATTAATAACCTTAGTTGTGGTAACGGTTTTCAATTCTTGTTCATGAAATTGAACTACTGGCAGTAATGTTGGAATTGGCAAAATCCCTATAAATACTAAAATACCAGCGAGATTTCCATCTATACCAACTACTGTAGAGTTATTGTAATAAGATCTAAAATCATGCACCATGTCATAGGTAACACCTATTGGTTTTTCAGTAACATCTCCATCATTATTCATAACTAGCAAGTTATTATTTAACGTCCCATCATCATTGAGGCTATATTTATATTCTACTTTAGACATATATTCATCTTCTTGTTGTGCCTCAGATTGTACTTTTTGAGACTTCATTTTGCCATTCATATCGTTTGTTCTAATAACAAATCCTTGAGAATAAGTGAGACTCTTATTGGTTCTCACTTTTAGGATACTTCCTAGAATACCGGTGATATCGACTTTAGGTGTTAAATCTGTATAATCAGAGATTGTTGGAAAATCTTTAGATGTGTAAAACTCATTAATAACGCGTCCAGTAGCATGTTTTTTTAATTCGATATTAATTGTATTACCATCGGTATCTTCAATATCTCTATCTCGTTTTAAGTTACTAGTCACCACGCGACTATACGTTATTGTTGGTGAAGGATATAAAGATTGTCCAACAGGCTTTTCGACATAGTTATATTCTTTAGGGGCCAATAATTTTTGTGGTTTATCGTAAAATGGTTGTATTAATGGGTTCTCTTTACTTCCATTGGGCTCAAAGGTTGCTACTCCACTTGTCTTACCTTCTGTTGTTGTATAAGTATATTCTTGTCCATAGAAATTTTTATATAGTGGATTATCAATATGATTAGTCATGCCGTCCCAATTATCATGAAGCTTTATACTCTTTACTCTAAGGCCTCCTCCCAACTTTTCTTCATCAGGATGATACAGTCGTATCCACGATTTTAGTGGCTTAAATTCTTTTGCACAATTCCTGATTCTTAATGCCTCGTTTGGACCAAAGAAAATATCGCTAACTGCTCCAATAGCACCAACAAATGTTTGTCCTAAGGCTAGTAAATCCCCAGGTTCATCAAAATCACCTGCAGGTAAGCCGTAGACCAATCTATTCAAGTTCTTTCTTCCGAAGTACCAACCTGACTTGGCAATAGGATTTACCAATTGATTTGAATCAACTAGACCTCCTTCTTTTTTTACACGTTTTAATTTAATTGAAGCATATGTATTTCCGTTATCTTCAAACACTCTTGAATACTCTTTTTCAATCAAAGTATATCCAGTTACATAGTCATATTTGTTATTGGACATGTTGAGCAGGAATCTGAAATACATTGGATTAGCATCAGAAGCCCCAATATCTTTCAAATATGTATTGATGAATTCAGTTTCGTCTGAGATATCATCATCTATATCTACATAGATATAATCAAAATCATTAGAACCTTGATACAGGTTTTGGCCTCCTAGACTGATTGGATCATCACCTGCACCAACAACTTTGAACATTTGCATTACATCTTTGTTTTGCACATGACTGTAGCGGTCAGATTCATACTCAAGATCTAGCTTTCCACCCGATGGTAATTCTATTGATGTCATCGTCCAAGCCATTGCATATTCATCTTGCAATGATTCATTGTCTTGTTGTACAAATGGAAATTCTGGAGTCGTGGCATTACTATTAACACTGCAACCACCTTCAATAGGTTTGTAATTACCCCAAATATCAAAAGCCTTAAAATGATAATCTGGATTATTGTCTATGACTCCATCATTGTCAAGATCCTTTTCATATTGAAACACATAAGGTGTATACTTCCCCATATGTGATGTTCTGTAAGTGAAATACACTTTTTTAAGCGTTAACTTACCATCTTCATTGTTTAGATCAATTGGGTCATAATTAGAATGACTAGGAAGGTTTTTACATAATGAATAATCGTATTCAAAATGAGCTACCTTAATTGGAACTGGTACCGTCCCATTTTCTATGGCTTCTTTATATTCTGGTTTTGAATACAAAGAAATCTTATCAATCTTTTTGGTTTTAACAGAAGACACACCGCCATTTTCACCTGCTGCACTTAACCCATCTTGTCTATCTGAAATATCAAATATGGCAATATGTGTTTTGGTTTCTATTTCCTTAACATATTTAAGTTCTTTTTCTCCATATACATAGCTGGCCTTGTCATCTCTATTATCGGCATATAGCCCCTTACTATAGGATGCCGATCTCGTACTTCTTGTAAATGGCACTCTCCAATTATGTTGAAGCGGTTCTGTATATGTAAATTTTGTGTAAGCTCCTAAGTCGTCATCTGTTGGTCCATCATGGGTTAAATCTTCATAATCTGAAGATAATACCGAAGACAACAAATAAGTATGCGTATAAGCAGGTGTATGAATTTTATTAAGATAATGATCTCTACCTGAGCTATTACTTCTCGTATTTTCACCATGTGAATAGGTAACAAGTCCTGTCAAACAGTCTCCAGACGAATTAGTGGCAAAAGTAGCTTCAATTTTTTTTGTGTTGTAGGCTGTTTCTCCAAATACATAAGTACTCCCATCTGATTTTAAAACCTTAGCTCCTACATGATGATTATCTGGAACTCTATTATTTGAATCTGGAATTAAATCTGGAAGTTTATCTATACGTATTTGGCCATCATTTCCACGTTTTACATTTCCGTACTCAATCATTTGTACTGATTGCGTTCTAAACTCGCGTTGTTCCCTTTTAATCTTATTTACACCATTTTCTCCATAGGTTATTTCATTAGTCACAGGATCATATTGTTTGACATCGTAATTGGGTAAGGTTTTACGGTTATATTCGCCACCACCAATTTGCATTTTAATCGGATCTTTTTCAGATATAAGACTTGACGTATAAGGAGAGTCAAAATCTGCGGTTAACTCACCAACAGTTTTATAATGAATAGGTTCATAGTCTATTTTATCTGTAGACTCATTATTTCTTAATTTGAATTTTTGGAGTTCTGGATTTGTTGCGCCTTCCCAACGACCTGATCTTGTAAAAGATGGATTTACTTTAACATTGCCTCCAAAATGAATTGCAGCTCCAGGCCCTAATTCAAATCCTGCATTACCACCCACTCCAAAATAAGTGACTGTTTGATCATAAACATGTCCTACTTGGTTACGATGTGGTCTAAACATTCCCGATACACCCTGGCCTTCAATAGAATAAACATCATATGTTTGATTCACTAAAGGAAGCATTGTTGTATTTTTATTGACGGTTCTATCATTTTCTCTATTGAAATCCAATATCGAATTGAGTGGTGATGCGTTTTCTGAATTAGCATAGCCATATCCTTTTACTCGCTTGAATTTATCATCAGCTCTAAGCAGTTGAATACTTCCAAAACCCGTGATTTGTCCTTGTGGTCCTTCTGGACCAAATAATTCGGTTCCCAAACCAAAATCTAAAGTGAGATTAGCATTTATAAAACTTAATTGATTTGTCGGATTAAATGATAAATTATCATTGAAAGACAACGAACTCGATGTTGATCCAGAGTAGTTTTTTATAGTAGACAGTCCCTTTCTCTTGTCGTTGTCAATATATTGACCACTTGACGATGCTGATAAATTTAAACCGGTTAAACCTTGTCTTGAGTTAAATGGAATACCAATATTAGTTGTTAGTTTATCATCTCCAAAACCATCTGTTTTTTTTGCAGTGATCCCAATTGTTGGAGTTACTGTTGCACCTTCTCCAGCCGTATTTGTTATATTGAGACCTGCAGAAACCTGTTCAGAAATATCAAAACTAATCCCATAGTTGGTATTAAATGTGATTCCATTGTAGTTATTGTATTTCATACCAACACCTAATTCGAGACCAATTACATTGTTTAATACATCTGTACCATAAATAGGGAACTTGATCCCGGTATTTATTCCAGCGGTGAAATTGTTGCGAATATTATTTTCGTATATTAATTCATCTCCATCAAAGTCATCTGGCAGTCCTCTTAGTTGCCTATTGATTTGACCAACATTTAAATTCCAACCAAGCCCAACCCAAGATGCTTCCTGATCTGTAGTGATACCAGAATCATAAGATAGGTTAAGAGGATAGCCTCCTACATCCATGATAGGTAAATTATAGTTAAAATCTCCTGAGGAAAGGTTAACCATATCTGACGTGCCAATTGGTGTAAACGCATTAAACTCTGGCTGAGATGGCCCTGAGGTTAATGCATATAAACTTGTTGGCTGGACAACTGAAATCACTAATTGAATAGCTAAGTAGCTCGCTATTACTTTTGAGAATTTACTAGTTCTAATTGCTCTATACATAATCTTTAAATTAGATAACAATTAAAATTACCTTATAACAGTTATGGTTCATAGGTTGAACTCATATGCGTCTGTTATTTTTTCATAAGTGAAATAGCAATCATATTCTGAACAAAAAAAGCCCAAGAGTTTCCTCCTGGGCTTTATAAATTAGAATTTTACTCTCTTTTAACTATCTCTAATTTATAACTAATTTTTTAATGATTGTATTATCATCTTGGCTTGTATATCTCACAAAATAAATTCCAGGATTAAGTTTAGACACATCAAGATTTGTCTTTTTATTGATGTTTGAGTCATGGGATGATTTTATCACCACAGAACCAACACTATTCATGATTTCTAAGCTTCCTTTTTGATCGTCTTGAGTATCAATAAATATGGTTAATTGGTCTTTTGCAGGATTAGGATACATCTTAAAGTCTGAAGCTAATCTTCCTTTATTTGAGCGGCATGGTATGAATATTTCATTTTTCACTGTTGGTTCTATACAAAATCCAAAATCACCTGGCACTACATAAGATACTTGTAATTTTGCGCTTAACCATCCTCCATTAGGCCAATTTGATTGTGGCGGAGGATTTATTCCGTCGTATTCATTACCATTAGAGAATTCCCAGTGATAGTTCACATTTGTAAATGAATCACAATCATTTACTAGAGCAGTAGCATACACTTGACAACCCACTACTTCCAATTGTATTTGAGGCGCAAGATCTCCACATTCACAAACAGTAGGACAGGTTTCTAAAGTAATACTCGCTTCTCTAGGGCAACCGTTCTCATCTGTAATTAAAACTGAATATGTTCCCCCTGTACTTACACTAATTTCTTGTGTGTCCTCTCCAGTAGACCATTCATATTGCACACTTGGGTCTTGTGTTTCAAAAGGTCCTAATGCTGTTAAAGTTAGAACATTATCACTTGATGCACACGATTCGCCGTTAGTCGTGGTTATCCAAGCTTCATCATAATTATCATCATAATACTCGCAAAATTCTCCTGGATCAACAAATACAGAACTAACCTGTAGACCAATACCATTATAACTTGTCATCTTAAAATTAACAAGTTGAAATGAAAAACAATCGGATAGGTCATTAATTAATGTCCCTTTTAATTTAAATGGTGTATGTGTTCCTCCTGATCCTATATCAAAGGCATCTCCATATTCATTAGTTTCTACTATCATAGTAGCAGAATTTGTACCTGTTGGTAAGATGCTTACAGAAAAACTATTAGGAATAAAATTACTAAGTTCTACGCTCAAGTCTTCTACTTTTTCACTATCGTATATAATGTCTCCTTCCATCTTT
Source organism: uncultured Psychroserpens sp. (assembly GCF_947500255.1). Taxonomy (GTDB): domain Bacteria; phylum Bacteroidota; class Bacteroidia; order Flavobacteriales; family Flavobacteriaceae; genus Psychroserpens. The sequence goes on from NZ_CANMRL010000001.1 coordinate 137,690, forward strand.
ACAATATTCCCAAAACTAGCATGAAAAGCTATTTCACTTTCAAGTATATCTCCAGATTCTATTTGATGTTCTTCTAAGCAAAATCCATCTTTTAATGCAGCAGGGCATCCATATCTCAAGCAGACCTCGCTACAACTTTCTCCAGACCCAAAAATAGGTCCTAACTCGTCTATAGCGCTAGTTAATGTTTCTCTTTCAAAGTACTCATAACCAAATCTATTTATGTAAGGCGCATCACAATTGCAACTTTCTATATTTTGGCAAACAGCTGGATCTGGAATAGAACCTACTGTAGTACAGCTGCCGTCTGAAGGAGCTACAATATAATTAATTATTGTTGTTCCAGGTTCAAGAATAAATATACCATCAAAAACAACTGGGATATCACTTGGCATAGTACCCGGATACTGAATTGACATTGAAGTGAACGTAAAATCACAATCACCTATTCCGTCTCCATCTCCATCAGGGGTGGTTAAAAACTGATCTTCCCATCTAAAGGTAAAACTCTTATTTTCATACGTATTCTCAATTGTAATTCTCCAATCAAATGGTGTCGTTGTATACACATTACACGTTTCAACATCACTATTTCTAGGGTATGCCGCTTTTCTTACTATTATATCTCCTTCAGCAGCAACACTACACGTATAATCTGTATAAGCAACTTCATAAGTTTTCTCACACAGGTATTGTCCAAGTTGAGAAACTGAAGCTACAACCCTCAACTCCACATTTCCTAAATCTGAAATGTCAGTAAATGTGTATTCGGGATTTGATGTAACCGACTCTGCTCCGCCATTTCTGGACCAATAGTAAAGCAAGTAAAAATCTTCAACACAAACATTATCTCCTGGGCTTGCAACAAAGCTTGCCGTGCAGTTATCTGTATCAAAATTTGTAAGTTCAAATGACGGGTCTAACACGGTTTCACATTCGCATAGATCATTTGTTGAAAGTTGATCCCCAGCATAACCATAAGCATTGGTTGATAGAAAACAACTTAAACCAAATGCAGCGAATAAAAGTAATTTCTTGTACATAATTCTTTGATTTAAATATTTATTCTATAAATATATTTTCGATTATGTGCTGATGCTATAGCAATCTCATATGTGTTGAGATATATTTCATAAGTGAATTTTATAAAAGAAAGGTGATAAACATAAAAAAAGTCGTGCATTAAAAAATGCACGACTTCTTAGTAGTGTTAGTATATATATTTACTGAGGAAAATCTGTAAAGTCTGCTACATCAGAATACTCTGTATAACTGCATTCATCTCCTATACTAACTGCATTAGGCCTAAATGGTCTGGCTATAAGCGTTAAATTGGTAGCCATGTATGCATTATCGACGCTTAAAATCGGTTGAGTTCCTAACTGAGAGTATCGTCTAATCCCAATATTACTGTCATCTGTATTTAGTGGATGTGCTGTAGAGGTCATATCATTTACTATAAAAGCTCCTACAAGAACGCTATTATAATTTGTATGCAACTCTATACAGTTTTGACTTAGAACAAAATTTCTAAAGTCAGCAACAGCCCATTCTACCTCAAATCCAGGAAGAATACCTCCTCCTCCAGTTCCGTTAGAAGAGGATGCTGGTCTATTTGGAGTTCCAGAAACGGAACCTGGTTTACCACACTGACCAAAAATGTCGATACAAACATGGTAGTATAGTATTTGATCAAATGTATCTCTAAAACTTCCTCCCATACTCATATCATTTCCTATGAGTTCTTCTAGAGCAACAGTGCCATTGACATCAAGTTTTGCTAAGAATTCCTCTCTAGCATCTGGATGATATAAAATGATCTCTGCGGCTATGAAGGACACCCATTGTAAATGGTTTTCTAGGATTTCAGCATCAGTTAAAATGTCTACACCACCGCCACTGCCATCTCTGGCATAAACTTCTGAAGTATTTGTTTTTGAATTAGTTAATGTTTGGTCTTGTGTTGAAATGTCTTCTGTCTCACATGAAAAGATAAGTAACATGCATACAAAAAGACTGTTGAGGGTTTTTCTTTTCTTCATAATAGTATAGTAATTTTTTTATGAATTTAACATAATATTATGATTTTAAGAAATCTAATGTAAATCCGCACACTTTTTTTTCATATCCGCAAAATTAAGGTCTAAAAAATTTTAGATAGCGTAGTGTCCTTCATCCTACTCGACACAGGAACTTTTAATTGTGAATTTAGCAATAGATAACCTTGCTTGGCATATTTTTTTACATGAGTTTTATTAACCAAATATGACTGATGACACCTTACAAATACATCATTTGAAAGTAGTTGTTCTACTTTTTTTATAGACTTAGAAATGACAATTCTTTCATCATTTGCAGTATAAAATGTGGTGTAATTTCCATCGGACTTGCAGTAGTAAATATCATCTTCATATACAGCGTAAACACTATCGGCTGTTTTTAGAATAATTCGCTTTTTCTCTTTACCCAATAAATAGTCATTAGACACTTCAAAATGTTGGCTCAGGTCCTTTTTTTCATTATTAGCAAGTGCTTTATCTACCGCTTCTTTGAATTCGTTATCATCTATTGGTTTTAATATATAATCTAGAGCACCAACTTTTATGGCTTTTATAGCTTGGTCATCAAAACCAGTAATAAAAATAACATCAAACTCTTTAAAAGTGACAGATTTTAAAATATCAAACCCCAATCCATCTTCTAAATTGATATCTAGAAAAATTAATTGTGGTTGCATATTATTAACTAAGGTAATACCTTCTTTTACGCTTTTAGCTTCGCCTACAATAGCAATATTGGCATTAAACTTACTAATGAGCTTTTTTCTAATATCGTCTCTAACAAAAGACTCATCATCTACAATAATAGCTTTAATCATGGTTAGTTGATTTTATATGGCATATAGAATGTCGTTATAACTCCTGTTTCATTTCTATTTAGGTCTTGTTTATTTTCAATTTTTATTTTCTTTTTAGTTGATTTATAAATGAAATCTGAAATTAGCGCTGTGGATATAGACTTGTTCTGATTTGATTTTTCAGAATGTTTTCCTCTTCCATTATCTTCAATTTTACAGCTTAAATAGGTTTTATCTAATCGAATTTTAATTTCAATCTTTCCTTTGTAATCAATTCCTGCAAAACCATGAATAATACTATTTTCTACCAAAGGTTGAATAATCATTGGTGGAATGTAGGTCAATTCAGGATCAACTTCTTTAACATCAAAGCTATATGAAAACTTATTAGGAAATTTTAATAATTGTAATTCAAAATATTGTTCAATCGATTCTAACTCTTTTTCTAAAGATACGTAATTATGTAACGAATTTTCTAATGATAAGCGTAATAATCTAGAAAATTTCAACAGATAATTAGATGCTCTTTCGTGATCTTTTTTGACTAAATTCTGAATAGCATATAAGGTATTAGAAATAAAATGCGGATTCATCTGAGAACGAAATAAACGTTGTTGCATTTGTAAATCTTGTTTCTCGTACCTGAACTGTCTTTGCTTATATCTTGTAAAAACGATACCTACGACTAATAGAAAAACTAATAATGCAATTAAAAATTGTGATTTAAGCTTTAAATTTTTTAATTCTACGTCTTGTTTGTCTTTTATTAATAATTTTTCCTTCCTATTTGCTTCCTTAAGTGCCAATAGTTCGTTCGAAAATTTGTCAGTATATGTTTCCTCCTGATGATTATAGAGATCCTCTAACGCATTATACACGAGGTCTATTTCTTTATCTGTTTCGACGGCATATCTAATTTGATATTTCAAAATATCCTTTTGAACCCGAGCGCTCAATGAATTTATATTCATTTGCTTCACTGAATCCAGATATTTACTTGCTAATTCATAGTTGTCTAAATCCATATAAACCTCTGCGATATTTCCATAGCAAGTGGCAACGTCACTTTTTTGAGTTAATGAATTGGATACTTTCTTGGCATATTTAAGCCCATCTAAATAGAGGTTTAATGCTTCAGAGTAATCTCCATCAAAATATTTATAAATGCCATAAGAATTAAACAACTCCATATTTAAACTAGGTCTTAACTTATCTTTTTCAAGTATTAAGCTATCTAAAATTTTATAAGCACCTTTCTTATCATTCATTTTAGACTTTATCTCAACTCTATGGATAAGGGCAGAAGGAACAAACTCACTTTGGGATGCCTTTACAAGCATTTTCTGACGTTTGATATTATAGTCTAGGGCCTTTTCGTAGTCTGGTATTTCTATATAAGTATACTCATGCATAAAATGGCTTAGTGCCATCCAGCTATGATGTTGAGTCGAATCTAAATGAGTAACAAATAAGTCGGTTATAGCTAAACAATCTCCGTACTTATTCTGGTTTTTGTTAACATTCCAGCAATAAAAAAAGTAATCTACATCACGTTCTGAGGAGATAGTTCCTTCTACCTTATCGGCAGCTTTATAGAAATAGTAAGCAGCACTATCTAGTTGTTCCTTAGATTGAAAATATTGACCTAAGTAAAAATTGTTTTCTGCTATAAGTGAATCGTTAGCGAAGTTTTTTTTAGTGATGTCTTTTTCAATCGACTTTAAGATAGCATAGGTAGAATCTGAACTAATATCCTTATTTATGTTGCTATGTGACTGAATAACACTGGCCTCAAAGTCATTAGTTATATCAGATTGACAACTATGAAAAACAATTGTTAAAATTAGAATACCTAAAATCTGTTTGACCATAAATCAAACTTAATGAAAAAAAAAGTCATCTAATATTCTATTGCTTCTTTTTACGAAATATTCCTTTTAAAAACCCTTGCTTAGTCGTGTCCTTTTTTCGTTCAACTCTTTTAATAGAATCATTTTTCTTTTTGAGGATACGTTCTAATTTTCGCTGAGCGCGCTCTGTAGAATCTCGCTTTTTAAATATACGAGCGAAAAAGCCGTTTGATTTTGGTTTAGCAGTGTAGACACTATCACCTTTAAAGTATATGGTATCCTTTAATTTATGATTGATCCAGATCTTATTTTTTCTACTTTTATTGTAGTGACCAGATTGCTCTAGAATTCCATTCACATCATATTGTAAAAACAAACCATCTTTTAGGCCATTTTTCCAATTGGTAATTGAATTGACGTTACCATTTTCATACCATGTACGCCATTCGCCATCTTTGAGACCAAAATCAAAATTTCCTTTTTCTGCTAACTGTTTTGATCTATAAAATTTTTCATATTCGTTATGTAGCACTAAACCACCTGCCCTCGAAACACTGTTGTGAATTTCTCCTGTTTTAAACCAGTAGTACTCTTTGCCTTCACTAAATTTCTTAACCTCTTTAAGTGCAACATAACACACAATATCATAATCACCAGACCTGATAAACTTTCTCTGTACATCTGAACTTACCGATAAAAATAAGATCATACACACTAACAATAAGGCAAATTTTCTCATGATATTGTTTTTTTATAAAAATATATCTTTTTTAATTATGGGCAAACATAAAATTCATAAGTGTAATAAAAGCCCTTACGCAACTGTAAAGGCTCAGGCTTTTATTCTAAAGAATTATCTAAGCTTTGGAAAACTACCCTCCATTTGCCATTCGTTTCTCATCATCTTTCTCCTGTCCTTGGAACCCATAACGGTAGTAGTCTATTGACCCATGATGGTTTGGAAGAGTATTCCGTAAGGATAGTAATCAAATCGATCAAAAACTAAGTATTTAAAAGAAGTAATAATGTGTTTAAAACACACAATATTCACACATTGTAGTAAAAATGATATTAAAATCCAACATCATTTTCCAAACCATATTACTGTAAATATAACAACTTTGGTCAAACTTTTTAATTCAAATATATAAAATCTACTGGCGAATATTAGTTCTCATTAAACTACTTGAAAATTAGATTTTAATTTCTAATTCAAAATGATATATTTGTTAGGGAAGTCTCATTAGTCTAATTTATTATGAAAGCGAACAAAAATATATCTACTACAAAGAAAGGTTATTTAAAAGCATATTCGATGACCGAAATTTTAGGTGTGCTGTGTATTATTGGTATTTTAATTTATTTGGTTGTGCCTAATCAGACTTCAGTAGTTGTCTCAGCTAAATCCATTGAAGCTCAAAATATGTTAAGTATGGTACATGGCTTACAGAAAAGTCATTTCTATCGTTATTCTAAATATACTCAGGATTTTGATGAATTAGGTTTTGAACAAGCATTAACCATTGATAAAGGAGGGCAAGCCGTTTATAAAATAGAAGTTATTGAGTCCTCAATGAATACATTTAAAGCTACCGCTACTTCGTTACAAGATTTTGATGGAGATGGAAATTATAATACGTGGCAAATTGATCAAGATAGAATGTTGAAAGAAATTGTGAAGGATTAGATTGGAACTTCATCTCTCTTTTGTCATATTAACTATTATTTTATGTGTTGTTGTTTGGCAAGATTTGAAACAACGCCTCATTCATGTGTTGTTACCAATTTTGGTGTTCTTAACAGCTGTAATAATAAACTATTTAAGTGAGCATCTAAATTTTATGATGTGCTTAAAAAATATTGGATTTGTAGTAATAAACATTATTGGTGTAACACTTTATTTTTCATTCAAGAATAAAAGTTTTGTTAACCCAGTTGATTCAATGATAGGCCTAGGTGATATTTTGTTTTTTGTAGCAATTACACCATTGTTTAACTTGAAATCATATATATTATTTTTTATTGTAGGCATGCTGTTTTCGCTTGTCATACATATCATAGTAAACGCATTTAAAAAACAAAAAACTGTACCATTGGCAGGTTATCTTGCCTTATTTTTAATCGGAACAGTTTTTTTTGAGCGCGTTCTAAATTTAAACCTGATTATACTATAATTTTTGAACAACTTAGAACACATAGAGTTAAGTATTGGTTTGCAACAAGCCATAAATTCTGACATGGCTAATCATTTTAGTGTGGTGCCAAAAGAAATCAATACTGCCGATGCACTTTTCTACTTTGATCAGAATAGGATTTCAGAATTAAATTCGATTAAAGAAGAACTTATACTCATACTTAATAAGAACATCACTTTAGAACCCATTGATAGTACTGTTCTAAAAAAAGCATTATCTACATATTACAGAACAAATACCGATCGTTCGAAATTAATGTCCTATTCTAACGATTTTTTAGAAGAATTAATCTTTGAAGCGAAACATATTAATGCTAGTGATATTCACATCGAAATATATGAAGAGGATGCTAGGGTTAGATTACGAATAGATGGCCAGCTAATTGAGAAAAATCATATCAAAAAAGATAGCTATAATGAGTTAATCAATCAAATTAAAATTAAGTCAAATTTAGATATTACCGAGAAGAGACTGCCCCAAGATGGAAGGATTGAATACGAAGATTTTGATATTAGGGTATCTATTTTACCGACACATCACGGTGAAAAAGTAGTGATGAGGATTCTAGGAAGAGACGCATCGCACTTAAATATTAACCAACTTGGACTGGAAAATGATGATCTTTCTAGGTACTTAGAAGCTGTTAGGAAGTCTAACGGTATTGTCCTTATTAGTGGACCTACAGGATCTGGTAAAACAACAACTCTATACGGAACACTAAAATACTTGAATAATATCGAGCGTAATATTGTTACCGTAGAAGATCCTATAGAATATACTTTAAAAGGTATAAATCAAGTCCAATTGAAAGAAGATATAGGACTTACATTCACCTCGGCATTACGATCATTTTTAAGACAAGACCCAGACATTATTATGCTTGGGGAAATTAGAGATGGACAAACCGCTCAAATGGCTATAAGGGCATCTTTAACCGGTCATTTAGTTCTTTCTACTATACATACCAATTCTGCCGTTGGTACCATCTCTAGACTTATGGATATGGGAGTACCATCATTTTTATTGGCAGAAACCATGAATATATCTGTCGCACAACGTTTATTGAGAACACTTTGTGAAGACTGTAAGCAAGAACAAACGTTTGATATCAATGATATGCCAAAAACGTTTAAACTAAATAGAGAGATAAAAACACATCACGTTGCTGTTGGTTGCCACAGTTGTTATCATACAGGCTACAAAGGAAGACGAGCAATTTATGAAATTTTACCAATGACTGCTGAAACAACAAATGCCATTAAAAATGGTACGTTAGAGCAGTCTAATTTTATGGAAGGTCAAAAATTATCAGACAAAGCTTTAGATTTATTTACCCAAGGATTAACATCTATCGATGAAATTTATTCTATACTCATTAACTAAATACTTATGACGAAGAAAATACTACTACTATTAACAGTCATTCTTTCCTTTCAAATAGGATGGACACAATCTAATTTGAATGAGTTTAAGAGTAAAATGGAAGAACTCGCAAAAACTAAAAAAGGTTTAGATGAAAGCATAAGAATTGATCTTACCGGACTTACCTTATATGATTATATCACGACACTGGCAGCTGAACATGAATTAAATGTTAGTGTCGATCCACAACTTAATCAAATAGTAACTGCCAATTTTTTTGATGTCAAGGTTTCTGAAGTATTTTATTTTTTAATCAGAACATATGAATTGGATGTCGATGTCATGAATAATATATTGATTTTCAATAAGAAAAAAGAAGAAGTTATAGTAGAAAAACCCAAACCTTTAAAAGTCATAGATGTCTCCTACAATAATCAAAATGATTTTCTATCAATGAAACTCAAGAACGATTCTCTGCCAAGAGTGGCCCAAGCCATTACAGACGCTTCTAAAAAGAATGTTGTTCTAGCTCCAGATATTAAGGATATGAAGGTTTCTGCGTATATATTAAATAGACCTTTTGATCAGGTATTAGATATGATGGCAAAATCTAATAGTCTTGTTGTATCTCAGGATGAGAATAGCAACTACTATTTAGAAAAAGACAATACGCCTAAAGAAGAGGTTAGACCAAATAACACACGTAATACTTCAAACAATAGAAGACAAAATAATAATAGACCAGCAACAGGAACCTCAGGAAGTTTTACTATAGAAATTAATGATAAAGGATTTTTAAATATTCAATCATTTGAAGGTGATGCTGCCGAAATGATCATTGAAGCAGCCGAGAAACTTAAGATAAGTTTGTTTATGTATGATACACCCGAAAATGTGAGTACTACTTTAATTGCTAACGGAATCACTTTTGACGAACTTTTAAATCATTTGTTTACAGGAGAGATATACACTTATAAAATTGTAGATCAATCATATCTCATCGGAGAGCATGTCACCGAAGGTCTGAGAACGACCGAACTCGTGCAATTAGAAAACAGATCTATTGAATCTGTATTTAGTTCGCTTCCTGCTGCACTTACTCAAAATCTTGAAATCAAAGAGTTTATAGAACTAAATGGGTTTGTAGTATCTGGATCGAAAATTTATATCGATGAGTTTAAAGATTACATTCGAGAAATAGATATAGTTGTACCTGTAATTCAGATTGAAGTTATTATCGTTCAGTATCAGAAATCATATGAAATACAAACTGGAATTCAAGCGGGATTAGACAACCAACCAAGAACAACGTCTGGTGTATTGTTTCCAACAGGTGACGTATCACTTAATTCGACATCTGTAAATAGTCTTATAGATGCATTTAACGGACTTGGCTTTATAAATTTAGGTAAGGTCACTGAAAATTTTTATCTCAATTTAAGAGCTCTAGAAAACAACTCGTTGATCAAACTATCATCAACACCAAAGTTGGTAACACTTAATGGGCATGATGCTACGTCCTCTATAGGTGAAACAAGTTATTATTTTGAGCAGAATAACCAGCTCATTAATACTGGAGTGAACAATAACATCTTACAATCTGGCACATGGAAATCTACCGAAGCAAATTTGAGCATTAGTATTACACCATTTGTATCTAAGGATGAAAATGTAACACTTACCATATCTGTTGAACGCAGTTCATTTTTGGCACGTGTTGGAGAAAATGCACCTCCAGGTAAAGCAACTCAGAAATTTGAATCAATGATAAGTGTGAGAAATAATGAGATGATATTACTGGGAGGACTCGATGAACTAGAGAATGAAAACTCAGGAACAGGAACACCATTTTTTGCTAGAATACCAATTATAAAGTGGTTTTTTAGTAGTAGAAAGAAACGAAAAGAAAAATCAAAACTTCATATATTTATTAAACCCACAGTAACCTACTAATGGTAAAGAACCTCAAAACACTTTTAAAAGGAAAAGATCACTATTACTTGATTGGAGTTTACTCCGTTCAAGATACTATTGAATACCAGTTCCTTGAAGTTGCTCTCGAGGTCGACGAACTAAAGATTATTGAAAGGCAGCATTTTTCTAATGCTGACGAAGAGTTTAAAAACTACCTTAAGAAGGACTACCCTGTATTACTTCATTTTGATGGTGATAATGTGATTTCTAGATCTACAGAAAATAAACAAGGCTATAGAAATAGTATTGTTTTTAAAATGAATCCAGACGACTTCAACTTTTACGAATACCATCAGGATAATCAAATATATGCCTCTCTAACTAGAAAGAAGGTTATAGATGACGTGATGGCATTATTAAACAAGAACGACAAGTTTGTAGTGCACACGGCTTTAGGTCCTTTTGTGTTATCTCAATTGTTTTCATTGGTTAATCAATCTCACATATATACAAATTTTTATGCGCTTGAATTCACTTCTGAGCACTTAGTTTCGTTTACAAAAACAGAAGAGAAAAACCAAAAGGTTTCTATTTCCGAAGATCTATTTAATCAGAACGAAATCGCACTCATCGCTACCTTTTTAGAATACAAACAAGGGAATTCAAACGTGCACTTTGATGATGACTTTTTAAACGCAAATAAAGAGCAACAGAAATACAGAAAACAATTCAAACAAATGAGTGCCTTTACAATTGCATTCATTCTATTGGCTTTATTTATTGGTCATAACCTCTTAGGTCATTATGTAGAATCTCTTGCCCAAAAGGAATCTCTCTATTCTATTTCTCAACAAACCATCCTTGAGGTTAACAATTTGAGAGAAGAAAGAGAACTCAAAGAGAAAATATTAGAATCTAGTGGTGTTATCGACCCCAATTTTTTAACGCAATATTTTGTCGAAATTGGAAATATTATCCCAGAGAGTATTACTATAAATTCTATGGACATCGCTCCTGCATTAAAAAAAATAAAACCAAATGAAAAAGTAACTATCGATACAAAAATTATTAGCGTTATTGGTGAGTCTGAAAATGATGACGACTTCAATAAATTGGTTAAAAATTTGAGAGCCATTTCTTGGGTCAAAAAAATAGATATTACTAGCTATACAGAAGATAAATCTGGAAATTCATTTGTTTTAGAAATAAAGAAATAAGTGGCTAAAAGTTTTACATATAAACAAAAGTTTTTTGGCATAGTATTAGGCTTTGTCATCCTATCGCTTGCGACTTATAAAAAAACATACAAACATGTTTTTGAAGCTAAAGCACAATTGAGTTTGGTCGATGATAAATTAAAAGACGTTGATAATTCTAATAATGAAGTTATTTTTCTCAAAAATGAAATCAATAGTCTTGATAACATTATAGGAGGTCAAAGTAAAACACCAGAGCAAGTTCAGCAAATGATTCTTGATTTTGTATCTAACTCTAATTACGATGTTGATATTTCATCTATAGAAGACACCCATTTATATAGTGATAACGAATTTAAAATATACACCAACACTATTGAAATTGAAGGCTCTTATTTTGATTTAATGAAACTGTTTTATGATATTGAAAGAGAGTTTAATATGTCTAAAATAATTAGTAGCAAACTATTTTCAATTAAGAACTACAGAACCAATTCAAAACGATTATATTTAAAATTAATTTTTCAGAATTATGAAAAAAATAAATAGCATTCTATTAGCCGCAATAACGATAATGTCCTTTTCATGTGACGATATTATCGAAGAAGACATTGCCAACGATACAATTCAAACAGTCGCACCAAATGAAGGCGCAACAATTGATGGTAATACTGTTCAATTTGTATGGCAAGCCCTAGATGGTGCTGATGATTATAGGTTGCAAGTCATTAATAGTAATCAAGCTTTAGTTGTAGATTCTTTGACCACAGCCACAAGCTTGGATATTGTTTTAAATCCAGGTAGCTATCAGTGGAGAGTAAAAGGGGAGAATTTCGCCTACACTACGCAATATACATTTCCAATAAATTTTGATGTGGAAGCATCAAATGATTTGACCAACCAAAATGTGCAATTACTTACACCTTCTGATGATCTATATACCAATGATCCTAACAGTATTATTTTGACTTGGTCATCTATTATTAGTGCCGACTCTTATACTTTAGACATTGTGAAGATTAATGGTGGTGAGCAAACGGTATTACAAGAGCCAGATATAACCACTACCAACTATTCACCATCTTCGACTGTTTTTGATGAAGATGCCGAATACATATGGAGAGTGAAGGCCGTTAATGCCACAAGTCAGACAAATTTTTCTGAACGTTCGATTTTTATAGACAGAGTATCGCCTAACCAGCCATCTCTTACGTTACCCAATGATATGGAAGAGTTTACAGATTTCACAGTTAACTTTAATTGGACCAATGGTGCAGATACTGGAGATTTGCAGTCCGCTATAACAAACACTTTTGAGGTGTCATCAGACATTAACTTTGGAACGTTGGTCGATTCAGAAGACTTACAAAACAACTCTTATCAATATACTTTTGAAACCACCGGAACATATTATTGGCGCGTTAGAGCTTATGATAGTGCTGGTAATGTAGGTGACTACAGTATTGTGAGATCATTTATCATTCAATAATGAAAAAAAAGCATCTTAACATAGTATTATTTATTCTTGTATTTGTTATTTACGGCGGTGTGTTTTTCAAGATTTTCAAAAAGAAAGAGGTCCAGTTAGATAATTCAGCTTATAACTCGACATTTTCTCAGCAAGTCTCAGACTTTAACATTAAGCGGTCTAATTTTAATATTTCTAGTATGAAAAGTGATCCTTTTGGGATAAGCAAAATGCGCACGAGAAAACCTATTGTAAAGATGGAGCCAAAATCAACTTTTAATTCGGTTCCCCAAAAAACCAAGACAAGTATGACATGGCCCAGAGTGACTTACTATGGGTTTATAAAAAATAATTCTAAAACAACCCGTTTGGCACTTATTAAAATTAATAATAAGCTTCATCGAAAAAGGGAGCAAGAAAAGATTGATAACATTCTGATAGTTAAGGCATATAATGACTCCATAAAACTAAGCTTCAATAATACAACTAAAACCATTATAAAAGTCAATGAATAAATATAAGATTTTACCTTTCCTAAATACAGCCTTAATTATAGGTTTGGCTATTTTTTGTGCTACAATGCTATTGGATAAAAAAGCACCTATAGCATACGTAAATAATGTAAAACTTTTTAATGAGTTTCAAATGACTAAGGAGATGCGTGCCATTGGAGAGAGGCAGATGCAAGAAAAAAGTAAAACCTTAGATGATCTAGTGTCAAATTATCAATCTATTGAAGACAAAACGTCCGAAACAGCCAAAAACATACAGAATAAAATTATTACGCTCAATAAGGAGCTTCAAGAGTTTCAACAGGGTTATTTTAACTCAGTTAATGAGAAAATAACCGACAGACTAGATGCATACTTGAAAGAATTTGGAAAAGCCAAAGACTTAAAACTAATTCTGGGATCTAACATCCTTTACGCCAAGGATGCCATTGATATTACAGATGAGGCCTTACTATATGTTAATGAAAGGTACAGCGGTCTACAATTAAAATGATTGTAGTTTAATAATGTATCAACTGCCAGCTCAATAAACTATGAAGAAAATCTACTTATTACTTACTTTATTTTCATTGAGTATTGGTACTCTATTTGGACAGGTGACAACAGTAGTAGCTGGTTTGGACGATTCAGACAAGTTATTATTAGTGAATAGCACGTTATATTTTACTCAACAAAATGATATTGCTTACATAGACATTGCTGAAACTGATCCTGTTCCCACAATATTAATTTCTGGTTTAAATGAGCCTTCAGGAATGAGCATAAAGGATAATTTTTTGTATGTGGCTCATTTTGGTGAAGGTGATGTGATAAAAATAGATTTAGACACCCCAGCGCCAAGTGTTATTGATGTCACATTTTTTGGGAACACCCCAAATATGCTTAAACTTGACAATAACGACCTGTACTTTACAGATAATAACGGTAGCAGGATATATAAATATGATACAACGAGCGATTCTCCACCAGCTGAGACTTTTTTAAATACAGCAAGTGGCCCGATAGGTATAGAGATTAAAGATGGGTATTTATACTACGGTCAGGCTTCGTTGGGAAACATTTTTAAACTAGCCCTTAATAATCCCAATGGAACTCCAGTAGAAGTTGTCTCTGGATTAGATCGTCCCATTGGTATGGAATTTAAAGGGAATTATCTTTACGTTGCCGATTTGGATGATGATAAGATTGTAAAAATAGATGTGACACAATCTCCAACGGTCATAGAAGATGTTGTCATAAATCTAAATAACCCAAAAGATATTACTTTTGATGGTGATATCATGTACATAAGTGAGCTCAATAAAATATCGAAAATAGATTTGTCGCTGAGTGTTGATGAATCTTCTATTAATGATATTGTTTTATATCCTGTTCCAACGAAAAACTATCTTAATATAGCAAATCAGAAAACCGATTTAAAATTTATCATTAATGATATTAATGGTAGAACTCTAAAAAAAGATAATGTCTCTCCTAATGAAAAAATAGATGTGTCCTCTTTGACACCAGGTTATTATTTTATCACATTTGAAGGAATATCAAATGTGACTAAAAAATTCATAGTGCAGTAAATTACGTCATATTATATTTCATAAATTATTTTCTATACTGCAATAGTAGTCGATTTCTACGTTTTTTATTGCTAAGCAAACTATATAAAAACATAGATTTGCATACGCAATTGATAAATTGATTTGTATAAACAAATGATTATCAATAACTTAATTTTAAAATCTGTAAGATTTTTCTTTAAAAAAATTACGGAAAAACCGTAAGTAATTTCTTTCTTTTTATAGAAAATAATTTGTACGTTTATACTGACTCAAGCTATTAATCAACTATTATTTTTTCATGTTTAAGAAAATTCTTTGCATTTCTTTATTGTCATTTTTTGTTCTAACATCTTGTAAAAAAGATGAAAAAACCGTTATAACGGAAGATTACAAATTCTATAATCTTCAACAGCAAGGTTGGAAATCCAAACAAATTAACCAATTCATAAATGACATAAATTATACTGCCACCGAAGTCCCTTTACAATACTATATTTTAAAAAACAGTGAGGATCAAATTGAAAAAGTCGATTCCATTTACAACTCAAATTCTAAAGAACGTATTATAGAGATTGAATTTCAGCATGTCGATAAATACGATTTACTTAAGGAAGAATTTACCGAAAGGTCATACGAAGATGCCGTAAAATATTTGTCTTTTCAAATTGAGAAAGATTTTACTGTAATAACTTCTTCCAATGATACAATTAAATGTTCAGGAGCACATTTTGAACGTAACTTTAAAGTTGCTCCGTTCAAACGAGCATTGCTCTATTTCAATAATATAAACCCCGAAGATAATATTAAGCTCATATATCAAGATCAATTATTTGGTAATGGCATTATTAAATTCAATTTCACAGAAACACCAATTAAGTTATAATTACAGATTATGATTCATACTATTAGAACAAGTAAACTTTCTAAGGTTATTGCTAGTTATTTGGCAATACAATTGATAATAACCACGGTTCAACCTACAAATCTATATGCCTTAACTGGTGGACCAGCTCAGCCAGAGTTTAACACTTTTACGCCCATTGGAACATCAGATATGGTTAATCTATCTTCTGGAGATTTCAATTACAATATTCCATTAATGGATGTTGGGGGCTACCCTTTGAATCTTGCATACGATTCTGGAATATCCATGGATCAAGAAGCAACTTGGGTAGGGTTAGGTTGGAACCTCAATGTTGGTCAAATAAACAGACAAGTAAGAGGATTACCTGACGATTTTAAAGGTGATCAAATGACTTATGAAAACAATATAAAAAACAATAAAACGGTTGGACTTACATTGTCAATAAATGGACAAGTTTCTGGTAATGAAAGTGTTGGGGCAAGTGCAAGTGCAAGTGCAACGCTTATGCATAATAATTATGATGGATTTTCCTTTACACCATCTTTTGGTGTGTCCTATAAATTTGCGAGTGGTACAAGTGTTGGGATGAACCTGACACCTTCTATCAATGATGGTGTAACCTTAACCCCATCTGCATCTCAAAGTTTTAGCAAAAAAGATAAGGATACTAAGGAAAATGCTAACGATGGAATCTCAAATTCTGTAGGTTTTGGAGTGCCTTATAATAGTAGACAAGGTATCACCGCACTGAATATTAACACCTCTACATCAAAAAAATCTACCGATACTTACAAAAAGAAGATTGGAGGAAAGACTCAAAATATTACAGACTCTTATGCTGGTGGCGCAAGCTTATCATTTATAGATAATACATTTACACCAAGCAAAAGAAATTCTTATAAAAACGACAATTACACTTTTAGTGCATCACTTGGACCAGATTTTTGGCCAGTAAGTGCTGAGTTTGGAGCCTCCGCTTTTGCCTCTTCTCAAAAACTAATTGAAGAAGAAAAAATGAAAACCGAAAAAGCTTTTGGTTATGAACATACTGAAAAAGGCACCTATGATGATATTCTAGATTTTAATCGTGAAAATGAGAAAACTATAAGTAAAAACACTCTATCGCTACCAGTCGTAAATTATACTTACGACCTGTATACTATTCAAGGTCAAGGTATTGGGGGTCAATTTAGACCACATAGAAGTCAAGTTGGTTATCTCTTTAGCAGTACGGTTGAAGATTCTGGTGATAGTTTTAGTTTGGGAGCTGAAGTCGAAGCCGCCACAGGTTTTCATGGTGGAGTCGACATTAGATATTCTCCTACCGAAAGTAGAACAGGGGTTTGGGATATCCCAGTACTTAGCAAGTTTAAACCAGCAACAAATACTGATGTTGATTATGAGCCAGTATATTTTGAAGCTGTTGGCGACATGAGCATAGATGACGACAGACAATTATTTTCACATGTCAATGGATTAGATCAAAACAATGTTGGTGGTGAGGACCCTATTGCTTTAGATTTAGTAGGTGGTGATTATGGTAAGACCGCTGTGAGTAGATTTAATACCAAGCGCTACGGAAATAATAATGAGATTATCAATGCTACAATTCCTATTACTAATCGTCTGAGAAGAAATAACAGAGATAAGCGTAATAAGGCAATTTTAAAAATTACAAAAGCTGAAGCAAATTTAGATCCATTTGTTAATGTAAATACGAAGCTAAAAAATCATCACACTAACGGTTTGAAAATATTACAACCAGATGGTTCAAATTATATTTATGGTGAGGCTGTTGCTAATGTTCAAAAAAATGAAGTGTCTTTTGCAACTAATCAAAACCCAAATTTAAGTGAAGGTACAATCCCAAGAATTGCATCTGAAGATTCCAGATTTAACTCGAGCGGTGTAGATAATTTTTATAGTAAAACATCTACTCCAGCTTATGCACATACTTATCTTCTAACTTCAGTGCTATCATCAGATTATGAGGATTTAAGTGGTAATGGACCTACAGATGACGATCTTGGCGCTTACACAAAATTTTATTACAACAACTTCATCAATGATGAAGCAAATGATTCAGGACAAAAAGTGACGAGCGTAAGTGATGATTACAATTGGAGAGTTCCATATGAAACAAATAAGTCATCGTACAATCCTGGGTTATATACCAAAGGGAATGATCAAAAAGGAAGTTATGTTAGTGGTACAAAAGAGCTAAAATATGCTACCATGATCGAAACTAAAACGCATATTGCAATTTTCGATTTTGACAGAAGGTTAGATGGCGTGTCTTCAGGGAACTCCGCCGATCATCAACTACACATAACAAAAATTAAGTTGTATTCTCGACCAGAAGCTATAGCGGCTAACTTACTTGATAACGATCCAAATAATAATGAAGATATTAGTCCAATTAAGACGGTTCATTTTCAATATGACTATTCATTAATGAAAGGAACACCTAACGGTAATCCAAATGAAAATTATGGACGATTAACGTTAAAGAAACTTTATTTTACTTATAGAGATTCTAATATGGGTAAGTATACTCCATATGTTTTTAATTATGACAATCCCAATCCAGACTATCAAATAAAGTCTTATGACGTTTGGGGAAATTATAAACCTTTGTTAGAAGACTCTGTAGTTCTTGAAGATAACAACAGCGATGGTGTTTATGATGATTTTTATGTGTCAGCAGCTCCTAGTGATCCTTCATGTGAAATAAATTACCCAACTACAGCGCAGGAATTTCCGTTTGTTTCTCAAGATAAAACCGAACAAGATTTATTTGTTTCAGCTTGGACGCTATCATCTATCGATTTACCTTCTGGAGGAAAACTGGAATTGGAGTATGAATCTGATGATTATCAATACGTTCAGGACAAAGCAGCTATGCAAATGTTTAAAGTTGTTGGCGTTAGTGATAACAAAAATAATTTTGGAACGCATCCAAATCAACTTTATGGGCTTGGAGGAGCTGGTAAGTATCTCATAGTTGAACTCACAGAGGACGTTTATGATGAATTTGAATTTGAAGAAAAGTATTTAGGTGAATATGTGAATAAGCCTTTGTTTTTTAGGTTTTTATTAAACATGGAAAAAAATAGTAGTTGCTCATATGATTATGTAGAAGGCTATTGCAATATCGATACCAATGCGCAGTTTGGCGTATTTTCAGGAGATGGAGGACAACAATATGGTGCTATTCCAATAAAATTAGTCGATTTAGAAGGAGGAATTAGTGGTAATGCAGATGTTAACCCTATTGCAAAGTCAGGTTGGTATTTTGCAAGACAAAGTCTAAATAGATATGCTTATGGTCAAGGTGATGATAATCCTTCTAACTTAAGTCTACAAGAAATAGTCAATGCTATTGGTGGATGGTTACCATTAATGGCAGAAATTTTTAGAGGCCCTAATGGTTATCTAAAAGATAGAGGAATCGCTAAAAAGTTCAAACCAGAAAAATCGTTCATAAGACTTAAACATCCAAGCAAGGCAAAACTCGGAGGAGGCATTAGGGTTAAAAAAATAATGATGCATGATAATTGGGACGTTATGGTGAATACACCTCAATCTGACATGGTCAATCCATATAGTAATTTTTACGGACAAGAATATTCGTATGAACTAGAAAATAACAATGGTAGTAGCGGTGTTGCGGCATGGGAGCCAAACATGAGTAAGGAAAATCCTTTTATTGAGCCTTTCTATAATAACGGTGAACGACTCATTGCACCAAAAGAAATGAACTATGTTGAAAAGCCATTTGGATTATCTTTCTTTCCTAGTGCAACAGTTACCTATCGTCGTGTGGCAGTTAAAAGTCTAGACCGACAAGATGGTAATAATGTCGTAGGAAATAATGCAACAGGAGAGGTTGTTAGTGAGTTTTATACAACCAAAAAATTCCCTACAATAACAGATCATACTAACTTAGAAGATCCGAATAATTATAAAACAAATCAGGCCAACATTTTAGACAACGTACTCAATCTAAATGTTAAAACTGAATTCGTCTTGTCCCAAGGCTTTACAGTTATTACAAACGACATGAATGGTAAACCTAAAAGTCAGAAAGTACTTAATGAAAATGGTATGCTTATCTCTGGCGTGGATTATATCTACAATGAAACTAATGGGCGATTAAATAACAACTTGCCTGTTGTATTGGAAGATGGTACAGTAGATTATAGAAATATTGGTATGCAATATGATGTAATAACAGACTTTAACGAGAATTATAATTTAAGTGAAACCTATGGTGTTAATACCAATATTACATTCTTTATAATACCAGCAGTAATTCCTATCCCGATACTTTTAGGTCAACTGCCTTATTCTCAAAAAAAGAATGAAACCATATTAAGAACAACTAGTACGACCAAAGTAATCCATAAAACGGGTATTTTGAAAGAAAAAATAGCATATGATGTTGGTGCAAGAGTGAGTACCAGAAATATTGCTTGGGATGCTGTTAGTGGACAAGTTTTGCTCACTGAGACCAATAACGAATATGATGATAATTATTATAATTTTAGTTATCCAGCACATTGGGCCTACAAAGGAATGGGGCAAGCAGTTCACA
This sequence comes from uncultured Psychroserpens sp., assembly GCF_947500255.1. Classification (GTDB taxonomy): domain Bacteria; phylum Bacteroidota; class Bacteroidia; order Flavobacteriales; family Flavobacteriaceae; genus Psychroserpens. The sequence continues at coordinate 158,059 of NZ_CANMRL010000001.1, forward strand.
ATCTTGGTTTGAATGCTTGGATTGAGAAAGCGCCAATTACGCTACAAGATGCTGCCGATGTCGGTGATGTTGATTACCCTGCTCTAGAAGGTTATCATGCTGCAGACCCTCAAGGATCTGCTTGGAATCAGCTAAGAGATTTCTCTACAACAAATATTAGAGATGTATTATCAGAAGGGGACGAAGTTTACATCTATTCAACAAAAGAAGGGACACCTTACAAACATTTATGGGTAAGCGAGATCAACGCTAATAATCAAAAATTCATACTAGTAGATCGCTATGGAAATATCCAAACACCTTGTGGTGATAATAATGATAAATGGATGCGTGTCATACGCTCGCATAGACGTAATTTACAATCAGCATCTATGGCTTCAGTAACATCTCGTGCCAATCCGATTATCTATAACGCTAGTAATGATATTGTAACTAACGTTAATATCACCAATGGTTTTAATTTCAATGGTACTGGCACTAACCCAAAAATTATAAATGCTTCAGTAATTCAGTATGAGGACTTTTGGAGACCACAACGTGAAGGCAATTTAAGATTATATCCTCAAGATATTTTCCTTGATGAAAATGATAACAATGTGAGCTACCCAAAATTTACAGCCAACCCATATAACAATAACTTTAAAGGTGATTGGAGAGCTGTAAAGTCATATGCTTATCTTACACAAAGATTATCTAGCAATACCACAAGAAATAGTGGATTCTTTAAGGATTTCGTGCCATTTTATAAGTATGAAAATAATGAATGGGTTGTCGACGATAACGCGCAACAAAATCTATGGACCTTTGCCAGTAAGGTGACAAAATATTCTCCTTTTGGGGCTGAATTAGAAAATGCAGATGCTTTGGGTATATATTCTGCGGCTCAATATGGATATGGTTATACTTTACCAAATGCTGTTGCGAGTAATAGCCAATACAGAGAAATGGGTTATGATGGTTTTGAAGACTATAATAGTCGAGGTAGAAACTTGCATTTCAGCTTTAAAAACAGCCAGTATGGTGATGCTAATAATGGCGCAAGTATTACTTCAGAGGAAGCGCATACAGGACGTTATAGCATGAAAGTCACTCCTGGTAACAAAGCTACTATAAGCAAGCAATTCGAAGAGAGTGGAAAATGTCTAGATCCAACTGTACCTTATGAACTTAGGAACGACCTATGTGAAGAACCAGAATATGATTGTCCGTGTGGAGGAACTTTTCCAAATTGCAACCCTTGCGGATGTCCATCAGTTGGCGATCAACCTTTAGCATCAAATGATGTTAACGAATTCTCTTATGCTTTCCTCTTTGGAAATAACGTGCAAACCGTTTTTATGACTAATGAATGTATCATGGGCAATGATGGTGATCAAGGTAGTGAGTGTATATCGTACAATTTAGATCCTATAAATAGTAAAGTAATAATCAATACAAATGGATGTCCGCCAAACTCATTTGGTGATCAGTCCTATGTATACATCAATTTATGCTTTACAGTAACTTATCCTGACGGTACAGTATGTAACCACATCATAAAATTCTGTACGACCTGTTAACCTTTTAAAATTGAAAATCATGAAAAATCAAATAACAATAATACTTCTCTTAATAAGCTTTGTGTCTTATGCTCAAGATTTTAGAAAGGAAAGACTTCCAGATGATAATGTAGTAATTCTACCGCCTAACCCATCTGAAATTGTAAGTTGTTCTTCGTTCTACCCATTAGTGAGCAAAGATTATATAGTAAGTGCTTGGGTAAAAGAAGAAGCGGTTAATGTTCCTACTTACAGTAATAACGTTTACTTACAAATAGAGTTTACTACAAATAATGGCTCGCAACAAATATCATTAGATCAGTTTTATGTAAGTGGTAAAATCATTGATGGCTGGCAACGTATTATTGGAAAATTTACAGCACCTACAGTCGATGAGAGTCAAATGAAAATTGAACTAGTAAATGATAATACTAGTAAAAATGCCTACTTCGATGACGTGCGTATATTTCCATACAACGGAACTCAAAAGAGTTTTGTATATGATGAAAATAACCAGCGACTTATGGCTGAGCTGGACGAAAATAATTATGCCACCTTTTATGAATATGATTTAGAAGGTGGATTAGTACGTGTTAAAAAGGAAACTGAGAAAGGAGTTTATACAATACAAGAGACGCGCACAGGTACAACAAAAAAAGAGAATAATGACGATTAAGATTCCGAATACCACTTTAGTTATATTATTTACGATAGCAAGTACATTTTGTTTTGGACAGAGTCCAACCGTTAAAAGTGTTTTAACACAATCACAAACACTTTTAAAAGATAAATCTGAGATGAAATGCACTATGAATTATGATCTATACTCTACATCATTCTCAAATGAAGTAAAAGAACATTATAGCGGCAACATTGTAAAAAATGAAGATAGATATTATATAAAGATTAATAACACTATTTTTTTAAATCAACTCAATACAAATACGTTTCTAAAACTTAATACAGAACAGAAACTGATCCAATTTCTCAAAGGAAAAAATGTAGCAACAACTAATGGTTCTTTATTTGATCAAGTAAGCGTACTAATTAATTTGTACAAAAATCAAAGCTTAAAAAGCAAAGGAGACTATTGGATTTGTACGCTCAAGGCAAATACGGTTTCTCAATTACCTTACAGCAAGGTAGAGCTGTTCGTAAATAAAGAGACAAAACTGTTAACGAAGCAAGTCTTGTACTTTTCGTCACAGATGCCCTATAAGAAAAAGGATGGAACAAATCATTTAGGTAACCCTAGATTGGAAATTTCAATTTCAGACTATCAATTTTCCTTAACAGATAAAGATAAAGGACTAACGTTTTTATCGAACTATGTTAATACATCTAGTTCGGAAATTCGTCCTTCAACAGCATATAAAAATTTCAAAATTATTCAAGACTAAATCAAGCTTATGAGTACTTTTTTTGCCATTAACAAAATTTATTTTCGCAGGTTTCAGTTATTACTAACCGCTGTATTATTAATATGTACGCAACATATTGAAGCCCAAAATGATCAAATATCATATGAGGGAAATCAGATTAATGAAATATTTCTAGCTGCGTTTGAACCATCAATTGATGACCCTGATTTAAACTCTTCAAATGTATACAGCACACAATCATTTAAGTCCTATGTTCTTTTAAACATTGATAATGACGCTCCTCCGTTTGTATGGTATAAAACCGATTTGAAAATCACAGTTTATCCATTATTGGCAGATGGCGTTACCTATGGTCCAGAATATGGAGCAGGTTTAAGTATAGAATATAATCCAAATGGCAATTCAGGTAATACTGCAGATCAATCTTATCATGAAATTACTAGTAGATATGGTGTAAAAATTAGAATAGACGATATTAGTACCACATACATAGATACCAATACTTCGACCACATCAGTTCCAGCCAACGTAGGTCTAACTTTGGGTTTCTCGGCTGAAAGAGTGTATGAATTGGATACCCAAACTCAACTGTCAATTGATATTTCTGCAAGTTCAGATAATGATGGTGAAACGTTTTTAATTAACTGGAATTCTATTAGCGGTGCCGAGAGTTATGATGTGGAATGGACTTGGGTTGACAACTACAGTGAGACACTTTCTGGAACACTTGGTGCGGGCAGTATTCCTTTTACAGTTAATCAATTTAAACTTAATAATACTAGAGTTACTACAAATGAGACACGTTACGAAATTCCAAATATTTATAGTAAAGGATTTATTATAGCAAGAGTAAGACCCGTTGGGCGATTTTTAAATTATCCCGATACAAACAGTTATGGTCGATGGAGTACCGAAACGGCATCTACTATTGCAAGCTGGCCTAATTTAGAGGTGTCATCGCATGAAGATGAGAATAAGAATTGGCAGTTTATAGCTAATTATGCTGAAGAAGGAAAAAAGAAAGGTGTTGTAAGTTACTTTGATGGCACATTAAGAAAACGACAAACGGTTACCAAAATAAATGCATATGATAATGCGATTGTAGGTGAAGTTATATATGACAATCAAGGTCGTCCTGCTGTTGAAGTTTTACCATCTCCTGTAGCAAAAGCCGAAACAAATGAATTAAAGTATTATCCGAGATTTAATAGAAGTGGTTTAAACACCAATAACCCCTATTCTCATTTGGATTTTGATTGGGATACCTCAGATTGTGGAATCTCAGCAAACAGAATGAGTAATTCAAGTGGTGCTAGTAACTACTATTCTCCGCAATATATTACCAGTGATGTACAACATGATTTTGTACCTAATGCATTAGAGTATCCATTCTCTCAGATTCAATATACACAAGATAATACAGATCGAATTAAGAGCAAAGGTGGTGTGGGAATTGCATATCAAATAGGAAGCGGCCAGGAGTTAAGATATATTTACTCGACGCCAAATTCTCAAAAGGAATTAGACCGTTTATTTGGCTCTCAAGTGGGTTGGTTATCGCATTACAAAAAGAATGCTGTTGTTGATCCTAATGGTCAAGTAAGCGTGAGTTATTTAGACCCTCAAGGTAGAACAATTGCAACAGCTCTAGTAGCTGATAATCCAAACGAGTTGTTAGGTCTTCCTCATGAAGATGGCCTGGATCCATCTGATGGTACGGCATTAGAACATATCGAAACGACACAAGATTTACTAGGTAAAGTTAATGTAAACGATACAGATACAGAAGTAGATAATAATGAATTGATTGATACCCAAGAATTAGATGGGTTGAGCATATTTAACGGTTTAAGATATTTTAGTTTTAAATCGGTACTATCAAATGGTGTACAACATAAGTTTGATTACAATCTCATAAATGAAGGTGTTTTCAAATATGAATGTTTAACAAATCTATCTCAAGGATATCCTTTTATTTTTGACCTTGAATTCAATGCTACAGATGATTGTGGAGATAGTATACTATCGAATGGTCAAGTCAACGAAGATGTTGGTTCATTTAATACAACTCCCGTAACCTTTACCATTCCAAATGGAGAAGGAACAGAAGACGATGTAACAATTTCTTATAACCAAGTTAATCTTGTATCTAGCTCCACTGGATTAAGCCTTCCACAACAGGTTGGCACACCGCCAATAGGTGATTTAGGAATTTTTAAATTATTAAAAATTGACGAGATCGCGTTAAACACATTTGCTGAAGATTACATCTACAGAGCTATGCAAATAGAAGGCTGTTTACTTGACGCTTCTGCCTTTAATCCAGCAGCCGAAATAGAAGGATGTTTTTCGACATGTGAAGAGTGTATTCAGTCTATTGCAGAAGGAACTCCTGGTGCACAACAAATGAGTAATTATGTTAATGCACAATTGCAAGAGTATGATAACCTAGGGTTGGATAATGCGACCATTCAGGCATTAATTGAACGTTTTGAGCGCGAATATCAGTTGCTGGTTGATGCCTGTAATGTCAACTGCGAAAGTGACTCCACTGGTGGTACAAGTGAGACGCCAGACGGTGCTACAAATTCGATAACCTGTATTGTGTCATCACAAATTTTAGCAAATGATATGAAATTGATTGGCCAATATGGTCGTCAATACACCGATTCTAACACTGAGGAACTTGAAGATGTTGACCCTAATGTAAGTATATTTAGTGACACAAACTTATTAAGCACGCCTTATACTGTCGATCTTTATAATACTGGAGGTGCCAATGTCAATAATGATTTTGTATTTAATTGGAAAACACCATTTAATCCATCTTATCCAACAAACCCTTACCACTACTATGATTATGGAGGAGACATTATTAAAGTTTCTGTACAATTAAACGATAATGGTAATCCTGTGATTCCTTTGGATGTTGCGGTTACTGAAGATCCATTAAATCCGGGATTTGCATTGGTTGAGCCACAGTTCATTACAAACTTAGACGACTATGAATCATTTTGGCAGCCAATATGGTCTGAATCTTTGGTTATCTTCCATCCAGAATATTGTTATGTCGATTTTGCCAAAGAATTATGTCAATTAACGAATCAAATTAATATTCCAGGCGAAGGTGTTTTCTATGTTAACCCTGATGGCTATTCTAATTATTTATTAAATCTAGATTGGCAGGATGCCGAGAGTTTATATATGAATTCAGGTAACCTCCTTAATATTGTTTCTCATGATCCACTTTTTCAAGGCTCCGTCCCTCAGATTATTAGCGATTTAAATTCTAGTAATTCCGATTTTCATATAGATACGATGAATAGAGCTATCAACGTGAATTTTGACGGTTCTGGAGAGCCGATGTTATTTACAAGTTACTTAACAGTAACATGCAACAGTATTAGTCAATGTCCTATGCCTTCAAGCATCAATTTAAATACTTTGACAGACGCTCAAATGGAAGAGTTATGGGATACGTATAGAAGTTTATATCTTTCTTTTAGAGATCGTATAAAAAGTGCGTTGGCTAATATGTATGCCATTGATAATGGATGCTATAATTTCTGTATTGGTGAAGGTTTTGATAATCCTGGAGACCCTATATTAGCACTTAATCAAAATGGATATAGTTTTCCAAACGATCCAAATGATGGTAATCAAGGCCCTGATGCTGTTTGTGGAGACAATGCATCTTTATTTTACGATAAGATCAAACGCATGGTTTCTGAAGACTTTAATTATGACTCGAGTCAAAGTACAGCGCAAACAGGAGAGGATTTAGAGGATTATTTAAACCATCAGTATTACGTCGAATCTGGACAATGTCCAATGGGACGCGACTTTGAACAGCTTGTTCGAGGTCTCATAGATGAGAGTAATGATAATGATGCCTTATTTGGTAGTTTTTCTGCTTTTAATGGAAACTATTTTACCATGACTTTATTTGAGGAATTGGGAGGAACACCTACATCACAATCCAATCCAAATAGTAATATTCAATTTTCTGGAAATGTGAATTCTTCCGATGCTAATGAGTGGATTTTGCAAATCACTTCTGGAGTAAGCTTAAGCCCAATAACGTTTAGTTTAAATCCTGATTATAACTACGACTGGAATAGTTATAATGGAAACTGGAGTATCATGGAGGTTAGCAACTTTGGATATATTAACTATGATTCAGATGTTACGCCTACAATTTTCACTTTTGCGTTTTCAGCTAAAATAGATACTAATAATGATGGTAATGTTGATGATGAAATAGTCGTTTATGGAACGACTCAAGCTAGGATTGGCGAATGTTATGTGGACGGTCAAGATCCTACTGTTGATGATAATGGCAATCCTATTGGTCCTGGCCTTGGTGATGGAGGTCCTTTAAATGGTAGTGAAGACTGTGATGAGAAAGACAGTTTTACTGCATCTTTAAATAATCTATTTAACGGATTGAATAGTTCGAATCAATTGTTTTCGAGTGGATTAGTCAATTTAAATACTTTGGATGTATATCAAGAAGACACATTTTTGCAACAACTTATAGGTGACAATATTAATAGTTCTACTGCAACGTGGAATTATGATAGTTTAAATAATACAGGATATATTCTAGTATCTAATGCTGAAGTTTTTAAAATTATATTTGATAATGAAATTGTTATAGCAGGGCCTGTTCCTATTGGTACAGAGTACACCTTTAATACGCTTGAGGATACTAGTAATTTTCCAACGATATCTAATTTTACAGATATAGATTTTACAGATACCGAAACACAGGTCGGAGCAGAAGTCTATGACGGCATAAGTTTGAGTACAGTAACAGCGTATAATTTCAATGGTAATATATTTAACTACGAGGTAACACTAACCGCAAATGTTACTCAATTTGATTATGAATGCTGTACAATTATAACCAATGAATGTGGTATCGTAGACTCCGATGGTGACGGTGTTTATGACGAATGTGATGAATGTCCAAATGATCCATACGATACTTGTGATGACCCAGTAGATTGCACAGGTGCAAATTGTGATACTGTGATAGTAGGACTTTTAAATGAATTGATTGATAGTGGTCATATTTATGATGGACTTTATACTATAAACCCATCTATTTTTAATCAAACATGTTTATTTGATTTCTTCAACATCCAACCAAATGATGTTTTAACATGGGAAAATGTAACATCTAATACAACCTTCAGGCTTCGCTTGAATGGAGTGACATTGTACCAATTCTCCTTTGTTTCAATCAACGACACAAATAACATATCAGGAACACCAATCAATACGTTAAACATTAATCAATTTACCAGTATTGTTCACAATCATGTGTTGCCTAGCGTATATGGTAGTATGGGTTATGTAACAAATTCAGGTAGCAATGAAACTATTTACCTATCTACAAAGTCATTTTTCCAGTGTGATCCAAATAATATTTGCAGTTCACCTTGGGGAGTAGATAATGATAATGATGGTATTGATGACGGCTGTGATAACTGTTTAGACTTTGCTAACCCTGGTCAAGAAGATGCAGATAATGATGGTATTGGCGACCGTTGTGATTCTTGTCCAGATAAACCAAATATTGGAGATTCTGACGGTGATGGTATTGATGATGCCTGCGATAAAGATATAATTACAGCCGACTGTACAGATTATTTTAACAGCTTGAGTTCAGAACTTACAGGACTACTTAATCACATGCTATCCTCAGGTGATTTTAATTCGCATTTCCAAATTGATATTACAAGTGAAATAAATTCTAGGATTACCTTAAAAGAATTTTTCTTAGAAAATGCAAGTTTACTCATTGGTAATCCAGCTTATAATTACGACTTTGTTAATTGGAGAAGGTTAAATTCTAGTGAAGGGGATTTTATTTGGCTTACATTTTTTTCCTATGATTTTACACCCTATTATGTATATCTAGGGTTAAACAATGCTCCGCTTAGCAACGATGTTGACTTTGGTAATATCAATTCATTCAATTCGGTATATCCTTATGGCGGAACATCTGAATTTAGTTATGCAGATGTCCAGTACCAACAACAGGGTTCTGGAAACACAGTATCCACAGTAGTTGCTTTCAAACAATCGATACAGAGAACATTTAGAAGTGCGCTTCCTTTTGTTACGGATTGTTCAGATATTATCCAACCTAGAACAGCTGTTGCTCAAAGTGAATATTATACATATCATAAAAACATAAACCAGCAAAGATCTGAGGCGGCAAGTCAAAATACGGAGTGCGTAGAATGTATTCCTCAGGAAATTATACCTGTGAGTAGTTTTGAAATGTGGCCAATTTTCCAAGCTGCAGCAAATAGTATAAATGGATATACCTATCCAGATTTTTATGAAGATATCAATGCTGATAATTCTAGTACTTATTTTGCAAATATGAACTATCACTACCTTACACAAGGTTGGATAGATTACCTTACTGTGTTTGCAGGATCATTGAACAATGTTAATGTTGAAGAAGTGTATTTTATTACATTACCAGAGTTTGGAGCTTCAGCATTAAACTATGGATTCTATGATTATGGTAGTGCGGCATTAGCTTATAAGGATTACATCTATGATGATGCTAGTGATACATATTTAACACCAGATGATGATAACTATTTAACTTGGAGCGATTTTGTAAATACGTATTTATTAGACCATCCTGAAATTTGCCCTCCAAGACCAATGTTCCCAATTATTGAAGTGCCTACTGAAGCCGAGGAACCTTGCGTAGAATTTGCTATTAGTGTTAATGAAGCATATGGTGCCGATAACTATGCAGAGTATTTGGAACGAATCAAAAGAGAATTTAAGATTGCTTATACCAATGCAGCACTTGAAAATGTAGTTGAAACCTTAGATCTTACGTATTTTGACAAAGAATATCAATATACGTTATACTACTACGATCAAGCAGGTAACTTAACACAAACTGTACCGCCACAAGGAGTCGATCGTAAAGAATATACGGCTAACGCAAATGATTTTAACTCTTATAATACTGATCGATTGAATGCAGATGGTGTGATTTCTCCTTCAACTCAACCAAATCATACATTAGCGACAATATACCGTTACAATTCACTAAATCAATTGGTATATCAGGAAACACCAGATGGCGGAATTACCCGTTTTACATATGATAAGTTGGGGAGAATTGTGGCCTCACAAAATGCTAATCAAATAGAAGACCCTGAAGATGGACGAACATATCTCACCTATACTAAATACGACAGATTAGGTAGACTTATTGAAACTGGTGAAGTTAGAGCTGATGGCCATTTTATCGGAGATGATGGGATACTTCCTAATGTAGATGTGAACAATCCAATTTTTCCTGACAATGTCAGACAAGATGGTATTATTCCTCTTAAAAATGAAGTAACAAGAAATTTTTATGACGAACGCGTTTTAATAGAAAATAATCTTATTAATCCGTTATACTCAGATGGTAACTTATTCCATACATACTATGAATTTTCTAACGGTACTTCGTTTAATGCTAGAAATAGAGTAACTGCCGTTGTGTATTACGATATCATAAATCACAACTCAGATGAAGGACCTTATCCTGTTGACAGAAATCTTAGAAAGTTTAGTAATGGCCTTTTCTATAATTATGATATTCATGGAAATGTCAAAGAAATGGTGACCTATATACCCGAGTTAAAAATTGACAAATGTGTTGAGTCAAAATATATTTTAGATTGTGAAGCACATATCAAACGGGTTATGTATGATTATGACTTAATTAGTGGTAAAGCACACCAAGTGATTTATCAGCCTGAAAAGCCTGATCAATTAATTTATAAGTACGACTATGATGCTGATAATAGAATTACCCAAGTATACACCTCTAAAAATGGTTCGATTTGGGATAATGATGCAAACTATGATTATTATGATCACGGGCCTTTAGCTAGAGTCGAAATTGGAGATAAAAAAGTTCAAGGTCAAGATTATGTCTATACTATTCAAGGATGGTTAAAAGCAGTTAATGGAGAGAGTATTGCAGAGGTAAGTAATGATGTTGGTAGAGATGGGAATTTGGTAGCAAGAGATGCCTATGCTTATGCATTGAGTTATTTCAATAATGATCAAAATGGGTATTCAGATTATACACCAAATAATCTTTCTGTATCCAACACTGTTTTTAAACTAAGCAGTAATGCTTCTATACAACAGAATACCAATAATCTATATAATGGAAACATTAAAAGAATGATCACTGCACTTAGAGATCAAAACGAAAATATCCTTAACACGCAATCAAACAACTATCGATACGATCAGTTAAACCGTATCAAATCGATGACGTCAAAATCGGTAGTGGATAAACCAAATACGACGTTGACCAATCAAGATAGTTATGGAAGTAACTACAGTTTTGATAGAAATGGTAATTTATTGACTTTATCAAGATCCATGTATCAAAGTAGCGGCACGCCGTTAACTATTGACGATTTTACATACAACTATGAAAAAGACGTCAATAACAAATTACTTTCCAATCAGCTTACCCATGTTTTAGACGATGTCGACGCTGGAATACTAGATGTCGATTTGGATAGTCAAATAGAAGGGAATTATAAATATGACAATATTGGACAATTGGTTTATGATGCAGGGGAAGATCTTTATATTTCATGGAGAGTTGATGGTAAAGTGAAAGAAATAATCAAAGGGGCTGAAACATCAGAAACACCTTTAAAAATTGGTTTCGAATATGATGGTCTGGGAAATCGTATCGCTAAAACTAAATCATATGTCAACTCAGGAAGTAAAGACGTAACCTATTATATTAGAGATGCTCAAGGAAATCCGTTGTCAATTTACAATACATCGGAGTCAAAAAACAAATACGGGATTAAACGTGTGTTTGACCTTTCAGAACAAAACATATTTGGTAGTTCTAGATTAGGTCTTGAAAACAATAATCTACGACTATACACCCACACATTTGGTGACTCTGGACCTGTTATTTCAACTGGTACAATCCTTACCGTTTCTTCACAATCAAGAGGACAGAGAGAGGCATCTGTAGTGACATCAACTACGTTTGACGATTTTCAGAAAAGTGCATTACGTATAGCTCCAGATCAATCCTTTAATTGGAATTCAGAAAAATCTAGCTCAGGAGAACGAACAGTGTTTAGAGGTATAACTCTCAATACCAAAGTGAAAATCTCGCAAACCAGCCAATCTGATCAAATTATTTCCATTAATCAACCAAATAAAAAAATGGAGCGATATGATCAGCATTACAATCTAGTGGTAAAAACATTGAAAGATACTGATACCAACCTTTTTGCTTTGTCATTTATAGTTAAAGAACAACTTGAAGATGAACGAGAAGATGATGGTAAAGGAACTTACTACGAAAAGGGATATCAGACACCTTATAGTTTTACTGAAAATCAAGTTCAAAATAATGGATTAGATATCATATTTAACTATTTTGGTAATACGGCTATTGTATATATAAATAACCAAGAATTTTCTCCTACCTCCAAATCCAATAGACTAATTGTTTTAAAGCCAAAAATTGAAAATATTAATGGTATAAGTGAAAACAACATAAATATTTTAGGAGGAACGGAAAATACTAGTGCTCAGGTTGATTTCGCTTTTATTAATTACGGTTTTGATATTGAAGATAGTAATGTTCCTAATCTAACGTATTTCCCATTTTTTGAAAATAACTTTTTAACCAGCGAACAAAACAATACATTATCTCAAGTTGCAGGTCAAAATAAAACAGTAGCCGATTATAAAATAGATAGCCGCTTTTACACAGATTTGGACCTAGATGGTGTATTCGACTATCAAGAAGATATTAATGCTGATGGAAATGCTGAAAATGATGATAGTGATTCAGACGGTATTCCTGATTTTAAAGATACTGATGACGATAATGATGGTCAATTAACAATAGATGAGTATACCTTAGATACTGATGGAGATGGTATTAATAATTATTTAGACACCGACGATGATAATGATGGATGGCTTTCTATCGATGAAGGTCTTGAAGATGACGATAGAGATGGTATTATCAACTCGTTAGATGACACCAATTACGACAACCCAGTTGACGGACCGCTAATTTACTCAAACTATTCACATCTTATTGGTGATAAACGCTTCGAATTGAGTAATCATTTAGGTAATGTACTCAGTGTGATTTCAGATAGAAAGCTAGTTAAATTTGGAATTAAGAAAGACTATGTTGTTAAAGAAGATTATAGAAACTGGAGAGAGTACGGTGAAAAAGTAAGTCTAAATGGCACTGATAGGGATTTGCAAATAGCAACCGAATTTGAAAATACAGGTGCACTTTACAGACTAACACTAGATTCCAATACAGAACATCACGTGTCTTTCTATTTGAATCTCGACGAATATCATGCTAATGTCAACGTAAGTATTATTGACGAGGCTGGAAATAGTTATTACAGCGCAACATTTAGTGAATCACAGTTTGTTGAATTCACCTTTAATAGTACTTCGGTAACAGAATATGCTTTGGTGCTTAAACGACTAGGAGGAGAAGCAGGAGACAGAGAAATTAAGGAGGCATTTTATATTAGAGAATTCAATGTTATAAAGTTCATTCCTAATGACGAATTAGATGTGTTTTTACCAGATGTATTAGCCTTCAATGATTATTACCCTTATGGAATGCTGCTTCCAAACCGTCATGGCGCAGTGGATGACTATCGTTATGGGTTCCAAGGGCAAGAAAAAGATGACGAAATTAAAGGTGAAGGAAATTCTATAAATTATAAGTATAGAATGCATGACCCTCGTGTTGGACGATTTTTTGCTACAGATCCGTTGGAAAGAAACTATCCGTACTATTCACCTTATGCATTTAGTGGAAATAAAGTTATCGCTTTTAGGGAACTTGAAGGAATGGAGCATAAATATTATGCTATTTACATTACAGAAGATGGTGGAACTTGTGTTCATGAAATGCCTGAAAGAGAAAGAGAGTCCTCATATTTTAGTCCTGATTCAGTAACTTATATTATATATAGCGATCATGACGGTTCTCAAATTGCGAGTTATACTTTTTCCAAAAGACTACCAACTTGGAATGAAGAACAGGCAATCAATATTCATAACCCTTATGAGAAACACAAAGACTTTGTTGAAGATCCATTGGCATCAGTATTGAGCGGTGATTATAAGACTAATGGTCAAGTTGTTGGAGATACAGCCGAGAATATTTTCGTTGGAATTATCACACGAAAGATGGGGAATCTACCAAAAGGCTCTTATAAAAAAGCATTTATCCCTTTATCTGGAGGTAAGTATGTCTCGCCGTTTTTAAGAAATGTAAGAGCTAAGATTGCTAATATTATAAACAATGCAAATACTAAAGCCGCAGCTAAACTAAAAACAATTAGAGACAAGTATACAATAGGAAAAGGAAAAAATATTGCATGGATTGAAGGTAAAATAGAAGGAAAGCCTTTAGAGATGATTGCACATTCTGGCAGTAAATCTTCAAAAGAAGGTACCTCACCAGTACCTAGTATTTCTAGGTTCTTCCAAACAAACAAAAAGAATAAAAATTCACATGATGCTGAGATTAAACTATTGGAAGACTTTGCAAGAAAGTATGAGGATAATCTAAATGTTAAAGGAGAAATAAGTATTTTTTCAGAAAGACCATATTGTGGATCTTGTAGAGATGTTATTTTTAAACAATTCAATGAAATTTTTCCAAATGTAAAAATAAAAATTGGGGCAGATGGAATAAAAACGGGAGGTTAAAAGATTATGAACAAAATAATAGAAATAATAAAAAAGAACGTATCTAATTTAAAGGGGTTAAATTCTTGTCAAATAAAAAAAATAGAACAATTTTATAATGTTCAATTACCTAAAGAGTATAAAATTTTCCTAAGCGAAATGGGATATGATGCAGGTGATTTTATGAGAGGTGAAGATTGTTTTTATGATAGAATTTTTGAATTACGAGAATATGCAACTGATTTATTAGAAGAGGATGGTAGCGATTTTAAGTTAGAACAGGAGCATTATGTGTTTTATAGCCATCAAGGATATATATTTGCTTTTTTTGATACCTCTAAAGATAACTCTGAAATATATTATTATACTGAAGGTGATATGCATCCAACTATTAAGTATAGTAATTTTGAGAGCTTCTTAAAAGATTACTATGAAAATATGCAAAACGATGGAGATTTCTCGTAACAAAACTAAAGATTAGTTCTTTTTTTGTTGCAAACTTGAGTCAATTGCTGTTTCAGGTTGAGTCTCATATATTTTATTGTTATGACCTTTTATCTCTTGTTCAATTTTATATGAATGGTAAAAAGCTAGAGGTACACCTATTAAATTGGGTAAAATATTACCTATGAAATAGATACTAAAACACAGTGTCAATATTATAAATGAAAACTTTCTTAGTTTTTTAAGAGTCATAAGTTTGGCTTAGATATTTTATAATCATAATAATACAATATTTAAAGTTTTAATCGTAAGTTTTTAAATAATTTAATTGATAGAACAGGAGTAAGAATGTTATAATATATGAAGGAAAAGAGAATTTAGTAGTTATAGGTACGATTCATACTCATCCAATAAATTTCTTGGGAGAAGAAGGCTTTGGAACGACTAAAGATTACCCTGAGTTTCACAAACAAGATGGAGATACATTTTTTAGTTGGGGAAGAAAAGTTCCTTTCTTTCAATTGTATCCAGAAAGTATGAATCAAGTAGATTTAATAAAAAAAGGACCAGATATTGATAACTTTACTACAACTAAAGAAGTTCTGAAAAGTGCTGAAGAATTTACACGAACAATTTTAGAGTTGTATGGAGAGAAACCTCAAAAATCAGAAAAAAATGAAGAGCCAAAAGCAGAAATGACAGTGGAACAATATCAAAAAAATATTAGAAATACTCAACCATTATGGGAGGAAGTAAAAACATCGAACTAAATAACAAAATAAAATCTTTTTTAACCAAAGTAACTGTAGATAATTATTACACATTGTATGATGAATTCAAAATTTTGTTAGAAAAGTATAAAAGTAATTTTACAAAACCTGAGATTTTAGAATTGCTGTTTGACTATGTTCAAAATAACAATTTAGAAGAATACCAAGAAGAGGTAATAATTGAAATTGAGAATAGAATATTTGGTTATTGCTCTCCTGATGACAATATCATATGGGAAGAGGAGTAATTATGAAATGTTTGATTGGATGTGATAATTAAACTCCTCTCAATTAAATTAAGAAGGTTTATATAATAACATTAAAGACTTTTGCTGTTAATAGAATTAAAATTTGTTGTAGAAAAATTTCTACACATTAAATTGTTAATTAAATTTGCATATTAATTTGAACAACTCCAAAACAATGAAAAACCTATTCCAAATCTTAACCGTAATTTGTTTTAGCCTAGTACTTGTTAATTGTAGTAGTGATGATAGTTCAAATCCTCCCTCTACACAAGAACAACTAACCATTAATGTTAATGGAACGCAGTACACGGCATCTGCTATCATGGCTGCCATGGGTAACGATAATAAATATTTTGAACTCGATAGTGCAAATTCAGACGGTACCGAAGGCCTTCAGTTAAGAATTGGTGATTTTAATGAGTCTTTGTCACCAGTACTAGAAGCTGGAATGACCTATAATTGGAATGGAACCGACGATACCACGATTTTCTATCAAAACACACAATCAGTTTATGGAGGAACCAACGGTTGCCAAATCACGATTACCTCTATTAATTTTGAAGACAATACTATTTCAGGAACCTTTAGTGGTGTTGTTTCTGACGGAAATACTGTTGATGACCAAACCTTAACTAATGGTGTCTTCAATAATATTCCATTTTCAATAAATTAATAATCTAATGAAAAAGTTTGCCTATACAATAATACCATTATTCTTACTATGCATGTCTTGCGGTTTGGGCATTAATAGTGCCGCAAATAAATATTTAACTGTAGAACAAGGTGCTATTCCTCCAGAGTTTGGAAAAGATGGAACCGTTCTTTTACTTATTGAAGATGCTGATTCTAATTTATGGTATAAAAAATACGTCAACAAACGTGCAAAAGAATCTTATACAGGTCCGTATAAGATCATTTTATATGATGAATTAGAGACCATGGCATATAGTGATAAAGAGAAATATAGATATGTTTTTTTATCTGATAATACAGCCGACATTCAGCATTTGACCAAAACTGGCCAAAGTAGTTCAGAATGGAAGTACTTTTTGGTCTATGATCGAGTTACAGAAAAACAATACAAGAGTAAAACAGCACCAATAAGTTGGAATAAATTTATGGGTGCCTACTTTAAAAAGCTGGATGAGAAACGAATGGCAAATGGAGGGTAGTTTTCCAAAGCCTAGAAAATTCTTTAGAATAAAAGCCAGAGCCTTTGCAGTTGTCTAAAGGCTTTTGTTACACTTATGAATTTTATGTTTGCCCATAATTAAAAAAGATATATTTAAAAAAAACAATATCATGAGAAAATTTGCCTTATTGTTAGTGTATATGATCTTATTTTTATCGGTAAGTTCAGATGTACAAAGAAAGTAAACTGATATATTTAAAAGACTAAATACCAAAACAATTGAATCCTAATACATGATTTAGTGTGAAAACCCTATAATTCAATAGTGTTTATAAAAAGAACAATACTTCCTATATAAAACAAAAAAGCCGAAACTTTCGTTTCGGCTTTTCATCTGTACTGAAGACGGGACTTGAACCCGTACGTCCTAATGGACATTGGATTTTAAGTCCAACGTGTCTACCAATTCCACCACTTCAGCTTGGTATATTTTAGGTTTAGAGCGAAAGACGGGATTTGAACCCGCGACCCTCACCTTGGCAAGGTGATGCTCTACCCCTGAGCTACTTTCGCATTATAGCAATTATTTTAATGAACGTTTTGTAGTAATTGCGAGCGCAAATTTAAGACTTTTCTTAGAAATGCAAAGCCTTTTAATAAAAAAAATACACTTTTTTTATGCGCGCTTCTTTTTCAATAACATACGTTTAATTTCATTGAGTTTCATTAATGCCTCAACTGGTGTTAAGGTATCTATATCTGTATTGACAATCTCTTCTTTAATTTGTTCCAACAAGGGGTCATCTAGATTAAAGA
Organism: uncultured Psychroserpens sp.; assembly: GCF_947500255.1. Lineage (GTDB taxonomy): Bacteria > Bacteroidota > Bacteroidia > Flavobacteriales > Flavobacteriaceae > Psychroserpens. The sequence goes on from NZ_CANMRL010000001.1 coordinate 176,158, forward strand.
AACTCAATTGCATCTCATTATCCAAGGTTTTTACCTTATCAGTCAATTCTTCACTAGAATGCGATTTTTCTAGTTGCTTTAATATCTTATTTGCGCGATGTATTACCTGTTGTGGCATACCTGCCATCTTCGCTACGTGAATTCCAAAACTATGCTCACTACCGCCTTCAACTAGTTTTCTTAAAAACAACACGTTATCTTTTAATTCCTTTACAGCAACATTAAAATTTTTAATACGCTCGAAAGTTTCAGACATTTCATTGAGCTCATGATAATGCGTTGCAAATAAGGTCTTTGCTTTAGTAGGATGTTCATGTAAGTATTCACTAATGGCCCAAGCAATAGAGATTCCATCATAGGTGCTTGTGCCACGTCCAATTTCATCTAATAAGACTAAACTTCTATCTGAAATATTATTTAAAATCGATGCCGTCTCATTCATTTCAACCATAAACGTTGATTCGCCCATCGAGATATTATCACTCGCACCTACTCTTGTGAAAATCTTATCGGTTAGCCCAATTTTAGCTATTTCCGCAGGAACAAAACTTCCCATTTGTGCTAGTAATACAATTAATGCTGTCTGGCGTAGAATTGCCGATTTACCCGACATATTTGGGCCAGTAATCATTATAATTTGCTGTTGTTCCCTATCAAGATAAACATCATTTGCAATGTAAGGTTCTCCATGTGGCAATTGTTTTTCAATCACAGGATGTCTTCCATTTTTGATGTCTAATTCATAACCCTCAGTAAGTATTGGTCTCGTATAATTATTTTCGGTCGCTAATTGTGCAAAACCACTAAGACAATCTAATTGTGCAATTAATGCTGAGTTTTTTTGAACCGGTTTAATAAACTGTCCAATCCAATGCACTAGTTCTGAAAACAATTGCTGTTCTATAGCCAAAATACGTTCTTCAGCACCTAGAATTTTTGTTTCGTATTCTTTGAGTTCTTCAGTAATATAACGTTCTGCGCTTACCAGTGTTTGCTTTCTTATCCATTCTTCTGGAACCTTATCCTTATGCGTATGACGCACTTCTATATAATACCCAAATACATTATTAGATGCTATTTTGAGTGAGGTAATTCCGGTACGTTCGCTTTCACGCTCCAGCATTTTGTCGAGGTAATCTTTGCCTGAAGCCGAAAGATCTCGGAGTTCTTTGAGTTCAGAAGAAAAATCAGAAGAAATTGTATTTCCTTTTAAGATATTAACAGGCGCTTCTTCGTTTAGAGTTGCCTTAATACGCTCTCGAAGTTCATCACAAGTATCCATTTGCTCACCTAAATGCTGTAAGGCTTTATTGTCTGCTTGAACAGCTAAAGCTTGAATAGGCACGATAGCTTCTAAAGCATTTTTAAGCTGAACAACTTCCCGAGGTGTAATTTTTGCAGTTGCTACTTTTGATATAAGACGCTCAATATCACCAATTTGCTTTAATTGATGTTGTAACTTTTGCAGCAATTCCGAATCGTTTTTTATAAACTCAACAACATCATGACGCTGATTAATACCATCCTTATTCACAAGAGGTAATGCCAACCATCGTTTGAGTAATCGACCTCCCATTGGAGAGATGGTCTTATCAATTACATCAACAAGAGTCACGGCATTCTGATTAGTAGAATGGTATAGCTCTAAATTTTTAATCGTAAATCGATCCATCCAAACATGCTCTCCTTTTGCCAAGCGTTGGATCGTTGTGATATGCTGCAATTTATGATGTTGAGTCTCTCCTAAATAATGTAAGACAGCTCCAGAGGCTACAATACCTTCATATAAATCATCAATTCCAAAACCCTTTAATGATTTTGTGTTGAAATGTTTCAGTAAGGTTTCATTAGCATAATCATCCTGAAACACCCAATCTTCGAGATAAAAGGCATGAAAGTCATGGCCAAAAGCTTCATTATATTTTTTTCGGTTTGGTTTTGACACCAATACCTCGCTAGGTCTAAAGTTTTGAAGGAGCTTGTCAACATATTCTTCATTTCCTTGGGAGATGAAAAATTCGCCAGTAGACACATCTAGAAATGAGATACCTACAGCTTTTATTCCGAAGAAAACAGCCGCTAAAAAGTTGTTGGACTTAGAGTGTAGGATATCATCATTAAGTGCAACTCCTGGTGTTACTAATTCAGTAACTCCACGTTTCACAATCGTTTTGGTTTGTTTAGGGTCTTCGAGCTGATCACAAATAGCAACGCGTTCACCAGCTTTAACCAATTTAGGCAAATAGGTGTTTAATGAGTGGTGAGGAAAACCAGCCAATTCGGTTTCGGTTTCACTACCAGCGCCTCGTTTAGTAAGAATGATATCTAAAATTTTAGAGGCTCTTACGGCATCTTGACCAAAGGTTTCATAAAAATCCCCTACTCGAAACAATAACAACGCATCAGGATATTTTGCCTTGATGGTATTATATTGCTTCATTAACGGTGTTTCTTTTTTTGCTTTTTTAGCCAATGGTTTTATATTTTTTAAATAGTACTTTTGTCAAAACTGTAAGACTGCTAAAGTACTTATAATTTGAAGTTTTATAAAGCTGAATAACCAGAAGTTATTTACAAAAAACGTAAGATTTTAACATGCGAAAACTAAAAAATAGCGAACTTGACCGATTAAATGTTGATGAATTTAAAGAAGCAAAAAAAACACCACTCATCATTATTCTCGATAATATTAGGAGTTTAAACAACATTGGCTCTGTGTTTCGTACTAGTGATGCCTTTTTAGTTGAAAAAATTTACCTCTGCGGAATTACAGCTACGCCTCCTCATAATGATATCAGAAAGACGGCTTTAGGAAGTACTGAAACTGTAAATTGGGAATATATTGAAAACACTTTAGACATCGTCAAAAAACTAAAATCTGAGAACGTTAAGGTGATCTCTATTGAACAAGCAGATCAGGCGACTATGCTTAATGAGTTTAAACCTAAAGAAAATCAAACCTACGCACTTGTGTTTGGAAACGAAGTAAAAGGAGTCTCTCAAGAGGTTGTTAATGCCAGTGATATGGTTATAGAAATTCCACAGTTTGGCACTAAGCATTCTCTAAACATCTCTGTAAGCTGTGGTGTTGTGGTTTGGGATGTGTTCAATAAACTAACTAAAAGCTTAAAGTAGTTGCGAAAAAAACCCAAAATAGCTTGGCCTACAAAAGATGTTATGAATCAGGTTTATGAACAACACCTTTGGGGCGGAAAAGATGTTGATTTTTATTCTGGAGAAGGGTCTCATGATCAAGAAATTTTGAGCTCCTATATTGAAGCAGTAAGATCTTTTTTAAAGTCGCATAACAATTCTTTGACCGTTTGTGATTTAGGTTGTGGCGATTTCAATATAGGAAAACACTTAACCAAGTACACCAATACATATATTGCTATTGATATTGTTGAAAATCTTATAGAAAGAAACAAAACTAAGTTTAAAAAAGATCATCTTGAGTTTTATTGCTTAGATGCTGCAAAAGACAAACTTCCATTTGCAGATTGTATCATAATACGACAAGTATTTCAGCATTTGTCAAACGCAGAAATTCAAAGCATAACTAAAAAATTAAAGCATTATAAATACATCATTTTAACTGAACACATACCAACAGGAACATTCACGCCAAATAAGGACATTATTTCAGGACAGGGTATTAGACTAAAATATGATAGTGGTGTTGACTTGCTAAAAGCCCCTTTCAATTTAAAAATTAATCAGCAGTCTCTTATAGACAACATTGTTTTAGATGGTAACAAGGGTCAAATTACAACAACTCTATTCATTACATAGATTCTTAATCAAGTCTAAAGTACCTAAATCACTCTCGACAAATCTCTCCCAACAACCATAAATAGTCGTTTCGGTTATTTACAAAATCTTTATCTGAAATATCAATAATTTTCACATTCAGTTCTGTTTGTTTTTTTAAAAAGTCTAGATAGCCTGAATTGATTTTTTCCAAGTATTCATCATCAATATTCTGCTCATAATCTCGCCCACGTTTTTTTATATTTTCCTGTAATCGCTCTGTGTTTTGATACAAATACACATACAACTCTGGTTTTGCAATGTCTTTGTACATTAGGTAAAATAGCTTTCTGTATAACTTGAATTCGTCTTCTGGCAAGGTAATCTTAGAAAAGATTAGTGACTTATAAATGTCATAATCACTTACTATAAAGTCCTTAAACAAGTCTAATTGAGATAAATCGTCACTTATTTGTTGGTAACGATCTGCTAAAAACGACATTTCTAGTGTAAAAGCATAACGTTGTGGCTCTTCGTAAAATTTAGGCAAGAACGGGTTATCAGCAAAACGTTCTAAAATTAATTTAGCATTAAAATCATTAGAAATCTGATGAGCCAAACTTGTTTTTCCAGCACCTATATTTCCTTCTATAGCTATGTAATTGTAACTCGAAAAATTAAATTGCTTTGATGGGTTCTTTAACCAAATTTTTATGGCTTCAACTGAGCTTTTATCGTCACATTCAAGCACCAATTCTTCAGTAGTTTTCTTTAGTTTGGGATGTTCTATTTTTGACGCAATATCCTTAAGAGGTTGCAATACAAACTGTCTATTTTGAAGTTCAGGATGCGGAATAACCAAGTCATCTTGATTATAAATTTCAGTATTAAAAAACAAAATATCTAAATCAATTGTTCTAGACTCATAGGTGCCTGATTGTATTTTGTCACGACCTAGTTTCTTTTCTATTACCTGCAGCTTTTCCAAAACATTTTCGGCAGTATCAGTAGTTTCAATACAAATACATGTATTTAAAAAATCGTCTCCTGCAAAACCAAGCGCAGGTGTGTTATACACCTTTGCAATGCTATTAACTTTACCTATTTCAGTAAAAATTAAATTCACAGCATCTTGCAGATATTTTAATCTGTCGCCTTTATTACTCCCGAGAGCGATGTAAACGTGGTTAGTAGAATTCATATTGAGTTGTCAAAATAATGAAAAGAAAATCACTTTGACGTATATTTACAGTAAGTTTTTATTCACAATTTATGACCTTAAAAGACAAACTAGTTGCGCAACGTATTTATTTGTTTTTAGCTGCGCTTTTTATCACATCGTTAGTGGTTTCGAATCTTATTTTTCAAAAGTTTTTTTATTGGTATCCTGTTGATGTCGAAATTTTTGGATCTAAGCTTTTTGAAATCTCAGTTGGGATACTCCCCTATCCGATCACATTTTTAATTACCGATTTAATTAGCGAAATCTACGGAAAGAAACGTGCCAACCAAGTCGTTGTTGCAGGTATTTTTGCATCGGCTTTTTCATTACTCATTGTTTACGTCTCTAATAGTGTTCCAGCAACATCTTGGTCTCCTGTTGGAAACAAAATGTTCTCTACTGTTTTTGGGAGTACTGCAATTGCTGTGTTTGCTAGTATGATGGCATATTTATTAGCACAATTTGTCGATATTCAAATCTATCATTTCTGGAAACGACTCACTAAAGGAAAGCACTTATGGTTGCGTAATAACTTTTCTACATGGCTCTCTCAATTTGTAGACACACTAACCATATTATTATTACTATGCTCTTTTGATATTATTGCCTGGGAACGATTTAGTGGTTTATTGGTTGCTGGATTTCTATTTAAAGTATTAGTTGCATTATTTGACACTCCATTTTTATATCTTGGTGTTTATCTATTTAGAAGACGTTTCAACTTAAAAATAAATGAAGAAATTGATCTCATTTAAATGCCTATTGGGTTAAAATTTTATTAAACTTTTGCATTAGCAAGACTTAAACTATATTCTGTACGTATATAGGTTACAAAACAATCACATGAAGAAAGCTCTAAAGATTACAGGAATTACTCTACTCATTATATTTTTCTTATTGATCGCCATACCGTTTGCGTTTCAAGGTCAAATAAAAGACATGGTAAAAAACTTTATTAATGAAAACCTTAATGCTAAGGTTGAATTTAGTGATGTTAGCTTAAGTTTTATTCGCAGCTTTCCACAAGCTCATGTCACTGTAGACGATTTGGTGATTACCAATTATAAACCTTTTGAAGGAGAAACCTTTGCTACGGCAAAAAACATCGCCTTTACAATGTCTGTAAAAGAATTGTTTAAAAGTGCGAGTGAAGATCCTATTGTTGTAAATTCTATAGCTATAGATGAAGCCTTATTGACCTTAAAAACTGATCCTCTGGGAAATAATAATTATGATATTACCAAAGAAAAGGAAAACGCACAAACAACTGTAGATTCGTCAAGCGGATTTGCTTTTGATATCGAAGATTACAAAATCAATAACAGTGCATTTACTTATTTAGATGAAAAATCTAATACACAAATTTACATTTCAGAATTAAACCATTCTGGTAACGGTACATTTTCGGAAGAAAAATCGCAATTAGATACACAAACGGCAGCCACTGTAAGTATGAGTATTGATAGTACGCAATACTTAAATCAAAATACAATAAAGTTAGATGCTCTTATTGGAATGAATTTAAAAGATCAAAAGTATACCTTTATGGAAAACAAAGGCTTTATCAATCAATTGCCATTAGTGTTTAGTGGTTACTTTCAACAATTGGAAGATGGTCAAGATATTGATATCACATTTGAAAATCCAGAATCATCTTTTAAAGATTTTCTTGCTGTAATTCCCGAAGCCTATTCAAAAAATATTGACAATGTTGAAACTTCAGGTGATTTTAAAGTGAATGGTATCATCAAAGGAAAAGTAACAGAAACCACCATCCCAAAATTAGATATTAATATTTCATCTAATAATGCTTCATTTAAATATCCCGATTTACCTAAACGGGTTAATAATATCACCATAAATACAGCAATAAAGAATACCACGGGAAATTCTGATGACACCTATGTAGATATTAAAAAACTGAATTTTAAAATTGATAACGACAGCTTTAAATCTAGTGCTCAAATACGAAACCTTACAGAAAACATATTGGTTAACGCTAATATTGATGGCACGTTAAATCTCGCCAATTTAACCAAAGCCTACCCTATCGAATTAGACAAACAGCTCAGTGGAATTTTAAAAGGAAAACTCAATACATCTTTTGATATGAATGCTATAGAAACTAATGCTTATCAGCGCATTAAAACTGCCGGAAGTGCTAGCATTAGTGATTTCATTTTTTCTTCAGAAGATATAGTTAATCCAATACAAATTAACAAAGCAGATATGACCTTTAATCCAGGGCATGTTTCATTAAATAGTTTTGATGCAAAAACAGGCACCAGTGATTTTAGAGCTACCGGAACTATTAAAAACTTACTAGGTTTTTTACTAAGCGACAAAAAATTACAAGGAAATTTCAATGTCGACTCCAATAATTTTGTGGTTAGTGACTTTATGATTGAAGATGAGTCTGCTACTGAAAACTCTAATAAGACAACATCGGATAGTGAATCGTTGAAAATTCCAGATTTTTTAGATTGTACAATTAATGCTAATGCAAAAACAGTGGTCTATGACAATCTCACATTAAAGGATGTAACTGGCACCTTATTAATTAAAGATCAAGAAGCTAAATTAAATAATTTGACCTCAAATATATTCAATGGTGTTTTGGCGTTAACTGGTCGTGTATCAACAAAAACCGACACCCCAGTTTTTGATCTTAATTTAGGCGCCGAAGATTTTGATATTTCTCAATCGTTCAAAGGCCTAGAACTATTACAAAACTTAGCTCCTATTGCTAAAGTATTACAAGGAAAACTCAACACCGTAATCAAACTACAAGGCACACTTAATAATGAATTTACACCGAATCTAAACACCATTTCAGGAGATGCCTTTGCTGAAGTTTTCACTACAAACATCACTCAAAATGAAGCAATAATAGGTAAACTTAGTAATGCTTTAAAGTTTATTGATTTCAATAAACTCGATTTAAAAGCCTTGAAAACGAAGCTTGACTTTTCTGATGGTCTAGTGAGCGTAAAACCATTCAGCCTAAAATATGAGGATATAGATATTGTTGTATCTGGAACACACAGCTTTGATAAAAACTTAAACTATGATGTGGTATTTGATGTGCCTGCTAAATATTTAGGAAGTGATGTTAATCAATTGCTTGGTAAAATTAATGATGCCGAAGTAAATAAACTCACAATTCCAGTAACAGCAAATATAACTGGTAGCTATACTAGTCCGCAAGTACAAACAGATTTAAGTAGCGGTGTATCAAATTTGACAAAGAAATTAGTTGAAATTCAGAAGGAAAAACTTTTAAATCAAGGCAAAGATAAAATCAATGATCTTTTAGGTGGACTCATAGGTTCAAAAAAGGAAACTAACAAAGATTCAACAATCGTAAAAACCGACACTACTAAAAAGGCAGATCCATTAAAAGAAGGTGTTAAAGATTTACTTGGTGGGCTATTAAAAAAGAGAAAGAAAAAGAAGGATTCGACTAAAAACTAACGTCTTTCAGTAAAAAGCGTTAAAAAAAAACTAAAAATCAACAAAATTTAAGTCTTTTTTGTAAAGAAATGCATAATTATTTGCTTTTGTCAATTTAAAAGTTATGTTGTACTCTTGCAAACTTTTTAAAATACACATTTATACATGAGGCAATTAAAAATCACTAAACAAGTTACCAACCGTGAATCTAAATCCTTAGACAAATACCTACAAGACATCAGTAAGCTACCTATGATTACTGCTGAAGAAGAAGTTGAACTTGCTCAGCGTATCCGAGAAGGTGATCAATTGGCTTTAGACAAACTCACGACAGCTAACTTACGTTTCGTAGTTTCTGTTGCAAAACAATATCAAAACCAAGGGCTTACGCTCCCAGATTTAATTAATGAAGGAAATGCAGGTTTAGTTAAAGCTGCTAAGCGTTTTGATGAGACTAGAGGCTTTAAATTTATTTCTTATGCAGTTTGGTGGATTCGACAAGCAATTTTACAAGCTTTAGCAGAACAATCTCGAATAGTTAGATTACCTTTGAACAAAATTGGTTCAATAAATAAAATCAATAAGACCTATTCTTTCTTGGAGCAAACACATGAAAGGCCTCCTAGTGCCGAGGAAATAGCACACGAATTAGATATGACTGTTACTGAAGTGAAACAGTCTTTGAAAAATTCTGGAAGGCATTTATCAATGGATGCACCTTTAAAAGAAGGTGAAACATCAAGTTTATATGATGTTGTTAAATCTGGTGAATCACCAAATCCTGATAGAGATTTGATGAAAGAATCTCTTAATGTTGAAATAAATAGAGCATTAGACACGCTATCGCAAAAAGAGAGTGATGTTATTCGCTTAAATTTTGGTTTAAGTAATGAGCCACCAATGACATTAGATGAAATTGGAGCAACATTTGATTTAACTAGAGAACGTGTAAGACAAATTAGAGAAAAAGGAATTAAACGATTACGTCAAGATTCTAAAAGTAAAATATTAAAAACGTATTTAGGATAGCCCTAAAATAGATAACCACAAGTATTACAATGATTAAAATTTTAGTAAAAGAAGGAGAAAGCATAGAACGTGCTTTAAAGCGTTACAAAAGAAAACACCGTAACGTAAAAACGATGCAAAACATTCGTGAAAATCAATTTTTCACTAAGCCATCAGTAAAAAGAAGACGTGAAATTCAAAAAGCTAGCTACATTCAAGATTTAAGAAATCAAGAAGATATTTAGTAGACATTTCACCTTAACATAAAAAAAAGCCTTTCCAATGGAAAGGCTTTTTTTTATGTTATATATTTAAATTTAATCAAATGCAGCATGAGAACTTGCACTCGTCTTATTAACATTTATAATAGCATTACTAGAATTAACTAACATTGCTACGATCTCCAAGTTTCCTGGATTACCAATTGTTCCTGTAGGAACTGTATAATCAAACTTAGTTCTATACGTATTATTAGCTACAGCTTCACCTGCTGGAATAACATCTCCTAATACATTTGTAAATGAGTGACGTAATACATGATTATGAACAAAATTAGGAATTGGGTTTTGACCTCCATAATACTCTGGATAATAATTGGCTTGACTTAATACTAAACCATTTTCCAATAAAAAGACAACTAATTTTGATCCGTTAAGATTTTCACTAAATCCAACACTTACCATAAATGAAAGGTTGTTTCCTTTAATTGTAGAGTTTATAGCTAAACCACTTCCAACAGTACCTTCAGCTTTGCTTGTTACTTGATTAACATTATTAGTTTCAGGGAAATTCCACTCTTCTTGTCTATTTACATATGCTGTAGGCAAACCTGTTATTCCTAAATAGTTAGACATTTCAACACCATATTGATTTTGATATGGGTCGCCATTAAATAAATGTGTAGCAACTACAACCACATCATCACTTGCATCTTGAACCATTTCGATAGCTACTGATACTCTTGTACAATATCCACACCAGTCACCTGTATAGTCCTCTATTAAAGCTCTTCTATTATAACTTGCTGGAGTTACAGCATTATCTGCAACGCTTACAGCTAGAGTTTCTGTAGTAAACGCTTCATAAGTTGCATAAGCATTATAATCTCCCGTTGTATCTGGGATATAAACACCTCCTGTTACAGATTGTTGATCATTAATATAAATAGTAGCCACATCAGTTACATTTACTTCATTTCCTTGAGTATCTGTCGCCATAACTGTGTATTCAATTCTATCTCCTAAATTGAGTGCTGTATTATTTACTGTCATAGCTATAGATTCTACAACTGCTAAAAACTGAACAGTAATTGCCGAACTTGTAAAATCCTCGTACTTAGCTGTAACAGCATACGATCCTGTTTCAGTAGCACTGTAAGTATTGCCAGTTATAGGACTACCATTAACATAGACAGTAGATTCTGACGTCACGTCATCACCTTCGTTAGTAGATACAGTAAACGTTACCGATTGACCATAATCAACAAAAAATGAACTTGCATTGACAGTTATAGAATTGGGACCTCCATTTCCATTACCATTACCATCTCCATTTCCGTCTTCAGATGAACTACACGAGAATAATGCAGTTACTGCCACGAAAAGGAAAATTTTAGTGAAATTTTTGATTTTCATAATAATTTGTGGTTAAATGTTAAAATTTTAAGATTTGCGAATATAAAAATATATTTCATCATTTTTTATGAAATTGGCATATAGTTTGTAAAAAAACAGATATTAATGATTGTATTTTTTAAAAAAAATTAACTTTGCCCAAATTAAATCTAAATATCTTAAGATGAGAACCCTAATTACCCTATTGCTTACTTTAACAATTTCTACAACTGTATTTGGTCAAGATGTTTTACCAAAAATGCAAATCGAAACCCTCAAGGGAGCCAACATAAATCTTGAAGACATTTCTAGTAATGATCAACTTGTTATTGTGTCTTTATGGGCGACATGGTGTGTACCTTGTAAAAATGAATTAGATGCCATCAATGACGTTTATGAAGATTGGGTAGAAGAAACTAATGTGAAATTATATGCTGTTTCTGTAGATGATTCAAGAACTGTAAAACGAGTTAAGCCCTTAGTGAGTGGAAAAGGCTGGGAATTTGATATCCTTTTGGATACAAATAGTGACTTGAAAAGAAAATTAAATGCGCCAACGATCCCTTTAACATTATTGGTTAAAAACAATAAAATTCTCTACAGGCATTCAGGATATACACCTGGTAGTGAAGATGAACTTTACGAAAAAATCAAAGAGTTTTCTAAATAAATCACTAATCAACACCCACAACTAAATGAATCGCTACAAACTAATAGCAACTTTGCTATGCGCTCCCTTTTTTATGTTTTCACAAGAAGATGATAAAAAAGATTATGGAAAATTAAGCGGAGGGATAGAATCTAATTCCCAATATTATGTCGACGACTCAAAAACAGGAGATTTTGAAGAAGACGACCCGTTTAGATCTAATAACTACTTAAGATTAAATTACGATTACAAAAATTGGTTTGCTCATATTCAAGTTGAATCTTATGAACCTAATGCGATATTAAACTTTTATCCAAAATATAAAGGCACAGATGTTGGAACCTTCGCAGTAGGTTATAAATCCTCAAAATTTGAAGCAACTCTTGGACATTTCTATGAGCAATTTGGGAGCGGACTTATACTGCGCTCATGGGAAGACAGACAGTTAGGAATAAATAACTCTATAAGAGGCGCTAACGTAAAATATAGACCAACTAATGCTTTAGAGTTTTCATCTCTATATGGTAGACAGCGAGATGGCTTTGAAGTTTCCGATGGTTCTATTTATGGCTTTAATGCCGAAATTGGTTTATCGTCGTTATTTAAACTTGAAACAACAGGTTTAGATCTAGGGTTGAGTTATGTAGGTAGAGACGAAGATCTAGACGTCGACAACCCAAATTTCGAATCGTTAACTAACGCTTTCTCCGCACGATTAGATTTTACTGAAGGAAACATCTATTCATCAATTGAATATGTTAAAAAAGGAGAGGATGTTTATTCTGAATTAGGTAATATTATTGAAGACAGATATTTTGACGGTAGTGCGTGGTTATTTAATTTTGGATATGCTAAATCTGGTTTAGGTATTGATGCTACCTTCAGACGTATGGAAAACATGGCCTTTTTCTCTGAAAGAGATGAATCTGCAAACGTATTTAATCAAAACTATCTCAACTTCATTCCAGCATTAACAAAGCAACATGATTATGGATTAACTAATATTTTTGTTTATCAATCACAACCTCGATTAACCTTTAACCCTATATTTAAATCTGGTGAAATTGGAGGTCAAGTTGATATTTTCTACAACATAAAAAAAGGAACAACCCTTGGTGGTAAATACGGAACAAAACTAGCATTTAACTACGCTACATGGTCTGGTTTAAAAGGCAACTTCAATATAAACGACAGAACATATGAAGACACAGAATTCTTTGGTTTTGGTGAAAAGTACTTTGAAGAATTTAGTTTAGATATAAAGAAAAAATGGTCTCCAAAATGGTCTTCAATAGTATCTATAGTCAACACGTTTTACAATGCACGTTTTGTAGAAGATAGAATTGGTGAAGTAAATGCTACAGCAATAGTTGGTGAGGTCACTCGAAAATTAGGCAACGGGAAATCTGTTCGAGCAGAAGTATCACATTTATTTTCAGATGATGAGACAAGTGAAAGAGCTAAAAACTGGGCTGGCGGAACATTAGAATATAACTTTAGTAGTAGACTGAGTGTTTTTGCAACCGATATTTGGAACTATGGTAATCCAGACGAAGATCGTCAAATACATTATTATACATTTGGTGGAAGTTTCACTAAGGGAGCTACACGAGTTATGGCTAGCTATGGAAGACAACGTGGTGGCTTAGTGTGTGTTGGAGGTATTTGTCGATTTGTACCAGAAAACACAGGATTTTCATTAAGTGTATCGACTTCTTTCTAACACTAAGTAATTTATATAAACAAAAAAGTGCCATTGGTTAATGGTGCTTTTTTATCCGCGATATTTAAGTGGTAAATGCACCACTTTTTTGGTCTCAAAAAACGCTTCTTTAAAATAGTCGTTTAAGTTGTATATAGTTGCTGTCTTATAAGGTTTCAATTCTTCCGAGAGGTCACCACCTTTCAAATACAAGATTCCATTTTTTAAATCATGACGTTGTTCTTTTGTAATCTTTCCTTTAACCCATTTTACAAAAGCTGGCATCGCTGTTACTGCTCTACTTACAATAAAATCAAACTGTTCATCAATAGCCTCCACTCTACTATGAGTTGTTCTTATATTTGTAAGACCTATATGTTCTGCAACGTCATCCACTACTTTTAATTTTTTAGCTATACTATCAACTAAATGAAATTGAGATTCTGGATGCAAAATAGCCAAAGGTATACCCGGAAAACCACCTCCTGTCCCAACATCTAAAATAGCCGAACCAGGAAGAAAACGTAATACTTTTGCAATCGCAAGTGAATGTAATACATGTCGTAAATACAACTCATCTATATCTTTTCGAGAAACAACGTTGATTTTTAAATTCCACTCTTTATAAAGATCTTCTAATTGTTGAAATTGAAGGATTTGATGGTCACTCAAATCTGGAAAATACTCTTGTATAAGCTTCATTAATTTAAAATTTACACAAAAGTATACATTTTTATGTGGATATTTTTAGCATTTATTTGGTAATATGGGAGCATTTATTACATATCTTTGCTCCTTAAATATTAAAACGTACTTTTTTACGTTACAATTGAAAAATGGCAATTCAATGACAAAGCAAGCACTCTCTTTCTCAAGAACAGACTCAGCAAAATTCTTTAGAACACTCAATAAACGTGTGAATAATTATTTTAAAGAGAATAATATAAAACGTACTGGAAATTGGAAGATTTGGTTAAAAACAGTAGTAATGTTTACTATGTTCCTTTTACCTTATTTCTTAATATTAACACTTGACATTCCTGGGTGGCTACAATTATTACTTACGGTAGTAATGGGTGTTGGCATGGCTGGTGTTGGTATGAATGTAATGCATGATGGTAATCATGGTTCTTATTCAAATAAGGAATGGGTTAATCGATTAATGGGAAGTAGTATTTATATTCTTGCTGGAAATGTGTATAACTGGAAAGTTCAGCATAATGTTTTACATCACACATATACCAATATCCATGGTCATGATGAAGACCTTGAAGCTGGACGCATCTTACGTTTCTCCAAGCATGCAAAATGGCATAAACATCATAAATTTCAGCATTATTATTCTGTTTTACTTTATGGTTTATTAACTATTAATTGGGCCATTACTACAGATTTTCAACAAATGTATCGTTACATGAAGCGTAAATTATCTTACGGTAAATTACCAAACCCAGTAGTAAATTGGAGTAAACTAGTCATTTCAAAACTCATCTATGTGTCTATTTGGATAGTAGTTCCAATGCTTGTTCTAGATATTGCTTGGTGGAAAATCTTACTTGGTTTCTTTATTATGCATTATGTGGCAGGTCTTATTCTAAGTGTTGTATTTCAATTAGCACACGTTATGGACGAAGCTGAAATGTTATTACCTGAAGAAAATGGGACTATGAAAAATACTTGGGCCATCCACCAATTGAAAACTACTGTGAATTTTGGTGCAAAAAGCAAGATCATCAACTGGTATACAGGCGGACTCAATCATCAAGTTGAACATCATATTTTTCCGCATATAAGTCATATTCACTACGGAAAGATTTCTAAAATAGTTAGAGAAACGGCTAAAGAATTTAATTTACCATATAAAGAATACGAAACCACCAGAAAAGCAATTGTTGCCCATTTCAGATTCTTAAAACAAATGGGAATGAAGCCAGCAATGAGCTAAAACGACATATTTTAAATGACACAACTTTCAGATAGAGTTCTCAATATGGCAACATCTGCCACACTTGCTATGGCAGCTAAAGCGAGAGAACTAAAAGCAGAAGGAAAAGATATTATTGGTTTGAGTCTGGGTGAGCCAGATTTTAATACGCCAGATTTCATAAAGGAAGCAGCAATTCAAGCTGTCAATGATAATTATAATTCTTACACTCCTGTTGATGGCTACGCAGAATTAAAAGATGCCATTATCACTAAATTCAAAAGAGATAATAACCTTAATTACAAGCCATCACAAATTGTTGTTTCTACTGGAGCTAAACAAGCACTAGCTAACATTGCGGCCGTTTTACTCAATAAAGGCGACGAAGTAATCTTACCTTGTCCATACTGGGTAAGTTATAGCGATATCGTAAAACTCAATGAAGGTATTCCAGTAGAAGTTAAAACATCAATAGACAACGATTTTAAGCTAACACCTCAGCAATTAGAAGCTGCAATCACGCCAAAAACGAAAATGATTTGGTACAGTTCTCCGTGTAACCCTAGTGGTTCTGTATATAGTAAAGCTGAACTTAGAGCTATAGCTGATGTGTTACAAAAACATCCTAATATCATTGTAGTTTCTGATGAAATCTATGAACATATCAATTTTATTGGTGGACATGAAAGCATGGCTCAATTTGACGATATGTTTGATAGAACTGTCACTGTAAATGGTGTCTCTAAAGCTTTTGCAATGACGGGATGGCGAATTGGTTATATTGGTGCTCCAGAAAGCATAGCCAGAGCCTGCAACAAAATGCAAGGTCAAGTGACCAGTGGCGCTAATTGCATCGCACAACGTGCCGTAATCACTGCGCTTAATGAATCGCCTGATCGTGTTCAATACATGATTGATGAATTTAAGGTAAGACGTGAACTTATTTTAAGCTTACTAAATGATCTAGAAGGTTTTAAAACCAATGTTCCTGAAGGTGCTTTTTATGTATTTCCAGACATATCGCACTTCTTTGGATCAACATTAAAAGGAAAACATATAGAAAACGCTACAGATTTTTCTTTATTTCTATTAGAACATGCCAATGTAGCTACAGTTACTGGGATTGCCTTTGGAAACCCAAATTGCATACGAATTTCTTATGCAGCATCTCAAGATCAAATTATTGAAGCAATAAGGCGAATTAAAGAAGCGGTTAGCTAGCTAAACTGTCAAATTTAAAAATAAAAAGCCCTATTTAGTAAATTACTAAATAGGGCTTTTTGTTTGATTTATTTTGATTATCCATATTGGAATCTATAAAACCAATACAAAATGACAGAGCTAACTAGAACACCTATTATTAATTGTTTGATGAGCAAACGTCTATTTTGTCTTCTAGTCTTAATTCTAATACGTCGCAACACATGTGGTGGCACTTCTGGCAGGACATAAACTTTATAAGTGCTAACCGTTTTGTATCCTCCAACAAAATCTTTAAGTGGCTTTCTCTTCTTTTGTCTTAATAGATTTCTATTGTTTCTCAAAACAGCATTCATTGATGAGATTCCCATAATATCTTTATTTATTTCTGAAACGAGTTCAGAAGTTCAACCGTTAAAATTGAAGTATAGTATACCTTTCGATATGAATCGACATATCAAAATTGTATAGTTAATAATATAAAAGATAGTTTTGAGAGAGAACTCAATCGTACCAGTTAAAAAGGTCTATTGACAGTAGCTTATAAGATAAAAGCTAATACTGTTACAAAAACAGACAGTTTTAAAAGGGTATCGATACTTGAAGTAAATTGATATTGTCTGCTTTTTACACGTTGCTTAATACCAAAAATAGAAGTTGATTTTGAGTTGCTTAAATTACATTTTACAACCGACTTATAATTTGAATTTAATAAACCTTCAGGTCTAACAAATTCTGTCTTTAATCTACGTTTGGGCGAAGGCTCTAATTTTTCTGATGTTAATACTAATTCCATGATGATTAATTTAATTGATTATACCAATAAGACGTAGATCTTTCATATTTGTTACAACAATAGTCTTTCGTAACCCCTTTAAAACCAACATAAAATTCCCGAAATACCTATAAATATTAATATTTCAGAATAAAAAATATTTTTAAAAATTTTTGAAAAATTTATCTATTTCGCCAGAAAAAAGGAGTCAATAATATTAAAACAGTGAACAATTCAAGACGCCCAATAAGCATTAAAAATGCCGACCACCATTTACCTAAATTTGGTAATTCAGCATAGTTATTTACTGGTCCAAAATCACCTAATGCAGGTCCGACATTTCCCAAACTAGATGCTGAGAGACCAATAGCCGATTCAAAATCTATTTGAAACATCGAAAACACCAAAGCACCAATAATAAAAGAGAGCATATAAAGAATAAAAAAGCCCAGAATATTGAATACAATATCACCAGACACGGACTTTTTATTATAGCGAACTGGTAAGATCGCATTAGGATGAAGGGCTCGTTTGAATTCTAAAAATCCATTTTTGATCATTAGCATATGACGAACAACTTTCACTCCACCAGAGGTACTGCCTGCTGATCCACCTAAAAACATCAACCCAAAAAAGAAAACCACTAAAAATGGTGTCCACAACGTATAATCTGCAGTAACAAACCCTGTAGTAGTAACAATAGCTAAAACTTGAAATAGTCCATGTCTAATCGAAGCTTCGGCCTTACCTAAAACCATCGGATGTTCTATTGAGGATATAGAAAAATCGGCTCTAAAATAAATAATAAACGCAGCTATGATTGTAAACAAAGCAATAAACTTAAAGTAGAGTTTAAACTCTTCATCACGTATTACTTTTTGAACACGTCCTTTAAATGCAAAGTAACTTAAGATAAAATTTGTTCCTGCCAAAAACATAAATGCCATGATAATATATTGAATGATTGGCTGACCATTCCAATGGGCAATACTACTATTTTTTGTCGAAAACCCACCTGTAGATAAAGTAGACAACGAATGATTTATCGCATCAAAAAATGACATTCCAGCCACTTGAAGTAAAATCGTTTCTGCTGCCGTATACCCAAAATAAATGAGCCATAATCGTTTAGCAGTATCTGTAATTCGAGGATGAAGCTTATCTGCATTTGGTCCAGGAGCTTCAGCAGCAAATAACTGCATTCCTCCAATGCCCAATAAAGGTAGGATAGCGATTGCAAGAACAATAATTCCCATACCTCCTATCCAATGCGTCATACTCCTCCAGAACAACACACCTTTTGGAATTGACTCAATATCATTTAAAATACTAGCTCCAGTAGTTGTATAACCAGACATGGTCTCAAAAAATGCATTGGTAAAACTCGGTATTGAACCTGTAATTAAATAGGGTAACGTTCCTGTTAATGCCATGACAATCCACCCAAAGGCAACAACGATATAGCCATCTCTTTTATTAAGCTCTTTTTTATGATTTTTGGTGAGATACATAGAGATTCCTCCAAGTATCAACACTATAATTCCAGCAGCAAACAGATCAAGAGTAACTCCATCTTTATAAATTAAACTGATGAGTGTTGATAACAGCATAAAGCCACCATTAAAGAGACATAGTAATCCGAAAAAATGAAAGATGATTTTATAGTTGAGTTTCATGGACTTATACTATGAATAGATATTAGAAAAAGAATCTTTCGACCTTAGTTATGGATCTAGGTAAGCAACATACAACAACCTTATCTCCTACCTCAATTTGAAAATCTCCTAAAGGAATAATCCCAATATCATTTCTAATTACGCCTCCTATAATTGCCGAACGAGGAAAATCTAATTCCTTAATAACTTTTTGAGTGATCTTAGATTTTGAAGTCACTTCAAACTCTAATAACTCGGCATTCATATTACTCAATTTGGTCATTGCTAAAACTTCTCCTCGCCTAATATATCTAAAGATATTATTGGCTGCCAAAAGCTTTTTATTAATCAAGGTATCAATACCTATAGACTGAGATAACTGGTAATAATCCATATTCTCTACTAAAGCAATCGTTTTTTTCACGCCCTTAGATTTGGCTACTAAGCAAGACATAATATTCGTTTCGGAGTTTCCTGTCACCGAGATAAATGCATCCATTTCTGTAATGTTCTCTTCTTCAAGGAGCTCAACATTCCTTCCATCACCATTAATAACTAGTGCATTGGGTAAGTCATCGGCACATTCAAAAGCAACTTCTTTATCGCTTTCGATCAATTTTACCTTAAATTTACTTTCACAAAGATCTCTAGCCGTTTTGTACCCAATTTTACTACCACCTAATATCATGATGTTTTTAAGTTCTGTTTTTACTTTTCCTGAAAGTTCAAACAATTCTTCATCGCCTCCTTTAGAGGTCATAAAAACAACTTTATCACCTTCTTTAAATTCTGTATCGCCTCGTGGTATAATAGTATATTGCGTTCCAAAACGTTGAATAGCAATAGGGACAAAATGCAATTCTGGAAAAACTTGTGCAGCTTCTCTAACTGTTTTACCTACAAAACTTGCAGTTCGCGACAAACGTAAACTCAACATTGTTAATTTACCGTCTTCAAACTCGTAAGTATCATTAAAGCCATATTGATTAAGTAGCAGTTCTATTTCGGCAGCAGCTAATGTTTCTGGTGAGATCAATTCGTCTATTCCAAACTTTGTAAACCCAACTTCTGTTTGATCTAAAAATTCAGAATTAGAAATTCTAGCTATCGTTTGCTTTGCTCCTAGCTCTTTAGCAAGAACACAAGCTGTAATATTGGTTGTTTCAGAAGAGGTTACAGCAATAAATAGCTCAGACGTATTAATTCTGGCTTCATTTAAAATAGCTATAGAGGTCACATCACCTTTAATCACTCTAATATCTAAGTGATCATTAGCATATGCCAAACTATTTTTATTTGTATCTATTAAAGTAATCTCCTGAGACTCATACGACAATAGTTTAGCCAAATGAAATCCAACTTCTCCTGCACCTGCAATAATTATTTTCATGGATATGTTTATTCAAAAAAACATACAAATATACTACATTATTATGTGATTGAGAGACTCTTAAAAGTAAGCGTCAAATTATTTAAAGCTATTAGTTTTAAGTATATTTGCAAAAAAAAAGAATGTCCTCAAAAGTTACTCCATATAAGGATAGTGATTTGAATAAAAAGCAACAAGTCACTCAAATGTTTGATAATATCTCAAAAGAATACGATGGTTTAAATCGTGTGATTTCTTTTGGTATTGATATTAAATGGCGTAATAAAGTCGTAGATATTGTATCTCAAGGACACCCTGAACGCGTTTTAGATATTGCTACTGGTACTGGAGACCTAGCCATAAATCTTGCAAAAACTAATGCAAAAGAGATTATAGGTTTAGATATTAGCGATGGGATGTTAGAGGTAGGACGACAAAAAATAAAAAGTAAAGATTTAGACAACCTTATTACAATGGTAATTGGTGATTCTGAAAATTTACCTTTTGAAGATAATAGCTTTGATGCAATAACGGTAGCTTTTGGTGTTCGAAATTTTGAAACTTTAGAAAAAGGACTTGCTGAAATTTTAAGAGTATTAAAACCAAACGGAACATTTGTGATATTAGAAACATCAGTTCCAACAAAAACACCGTTTAAACAAGGTTATAAATTCTACACTAAATACATTTTACCAACCATAGGAAAACTCTTCTCTAAAGACCGATCTGCTTACACTTATTTAAGCGAATCTGCATCTGTTTTTCCATATGGTGAGGTTTTAAACAATATTTTACGTAAAATTGGGTTTATTAACGTGCAAGACAAACCTCAAACTTTAGGAGTTGCAACAATTTATGTCGCATCCAAAGCTTAATTGTGGTTGACATGTCATTACCGTGATATTTATGAAGAAAATACTTATCCTTTTAACCCTACTTATTGTATCGCAGAGTGTTTCTGCACAGTTATTTAGTAGGGAAAAAATAAAAAATATTGAGAATTTTGATAAAAAAAGACTGTCATGGGGATTTTATCTTGGGCTCAACAGTTACGATTATCAATTTAATTACGAGAGAGATCTTAAAGAGATTCTAGTTGAAACTAATTTAGGTTTCAGTGTAGGCCTTGTATCTAACCTAAGACTTAATAATCATCTGGATCTTAGATTTGAACCAGGGCTGTTTATTACTACAAGAAACATACAATATGATCCGAGTTATTTCAATGGTATTGAATCAACAGATTCCGATTTATTGCGTGAGGTAAAGTCTACCTATGTTCATTTCCCTTTATTATTAAAAGTCTCCACCAAACGTTTAAATAACTTTAAACCTTTTGTTATAGGTGGATTTTCTATGGCATTAAATCTATCGAGTAATGAAGAAAATCCTGATGACAATGCTGCTGGTCAATTTAGAACCAAGAAGAATGTTTTATTTTATGAGTTAGGTATTGGTATCGATTTCTATAATCAATGGTTTAAATTTACACCTTCCATACGTGGTGTATTTGCACTCAATGATGAATTGATTAGAGATGAAGATCCTGATAGCCCTTGGACAAGTAATATTAGGACTATGAAAACTAGAGGAGTCTTCTTAAATTTTACTTTTCAGTAGACATTCTTTTAAACTCACTCAATACAACTGCAGTGGCAGTTGCTACGTTTAAGCTTTCTGTAGCTTGCAAGTTTCCAAATCTTGGAATACTCAATCGCTTTGTTACTT
Organism: uncultured Psychroserpens sp.; assembly: GCF_947500255.1. Classification (GTDB taxonomy): domain Bacteria; phylum Bacteroidota; class Bacteroidia; order Flavobacteriales; family Flavobacteriaceae; genus Psychroserpens. The sequence continues at coordinate 198,206 of NZ_CANMRL010000001.1, forward strand.
GTTTTCCTATTGCTTCTGAAATACCATTAGCTTCGTTGCCCATAATGATAATACCAGTATCTGATAATGTTTCATTGTAAATAGTATCACCATCCATAAAGGTACCAAAGACTTCAGTTTTTGTACTCTTTATAAAGTCGTTAAGGTCTGTATATTGAACATTCACACGAGTTAAGGAACCCATAGTGGCTTGTACCACTTTTGAATTATAGCAATCTACAGTAGCCTTACTACATATCAGATCTTTAATTCCAAACCAATCGCAAAGCCTAATAATCGTTCCAAGATTTCCTGGGTCTCTCACATCATCTAAAGCCAAAATTAATCCGTTATAAACTATTTCATTTTGCTTTGGAATCCTAAAAACAGCAACAGCTGTATTAGGTGTTTTCAAGCTACTTATCCTTAGAAGATCTTTTTCAGAAATTAAAACTGTTTCTGCATTAAAAATAGCTTCTGTTGAAAACAATTGGTATAACTCAAAACGAGAATTCAAAAACTCTTGAATACCTTTTATACCTTCAACCACAAATAATTGATGCTGGATTCTAAACTTTTTTTGGCCTAGGCTCGCAATTAATTTTATGTGATTCTTTGTTAGCATTAAAATGTATTTACTTTTGTGTTGTTTTAACTAAAATACAAAGTAATACTTTTTTGGTCTATTATTTGTTATGATTAGACCACAATAAAACTGTAAATTTGGATAGAACTTAAATGCAAACACTTTCTTTTTTGAGATTTGACCTTTCCAAGATATTAATCTATGTATTAATATGCACGACCTTTTCGTGTAATATAATGAAGCGTGTAGAAAAGAATGAGCATTTATTGACGAACAATACCGTTTTGGTTAATGACAAAAAGAATACTTCCGAGACCATCTCTAATTTGCTCTATCAAAAACCAAATGGCACCTTGCTAGGCATTCCATTACGTGTTCATATTTATAATTTAGCGAGACCCAATATAGACTCCATATTAAATGCTAAGTATAGAAATCCAGATAACCCAAGAACTGGTTTAAAGAATTTGTTATCATTAAAGCAATATGAGGCCTTTATTAAATCAAAAAAGAATTTCAACAATTGGCTTAAAAAGACAGGAGAAGCACCAGCAATATATGATGAAGCTAGAGCCGAAAAAACAGCTAATGCATTAAGGAAATATTACTTTAGTAAAGGTTGGTTTAATGTTGAAACGTCTTTCGAGACCGAAAAAGACAGTAATCAACGTGCTAGAGTTACTTATAAAGTCAATACTGGAGACCCTTATGTATTAGATTCTATCCACCAAAACATAAAAACACCAATAATAGATTCTTTGTATAATTCTAGATTAAAGCAAGGGTCATTGATAAAAAAAGGGCAACAATATGATGAGGCAAATTTTGCAGCCGAACGAGATCGATTAACTGAACAACTAAGAAATTCAGGTTTTTATCATTTTGGTCAAGACTATATTACCTTTGACATTGATACGATTAGTAACGATAAAAAAATAAAAACCGATCTAATAATTGCAGACAGAGCTGTTAGAAGTGAAGACTCAATTACACGTGTACCATTCAAGATTTATAAAATTAAAGAGGTTAATATCTACACTGATTTTAAAAACGAAAATCGAGATTCTACCATTACAGATTCGGTACAATTTAAAGACTATAATTTATATAGTTTTGACAAACTAAACTACAGACCAAAAGCCATTACAGATGCCATTTTTATTAATAAAGGCGAAGTATTCAAAGATATTGATCGAACGCGAACCTATCGTTATTTAAGTCAACTACAAGCCTTCAGGTATCCAAGAATTGACTATATCCCAAATGAAACCGACACGACGCTGGTTGCTAATGTTTATTTAGTTCCGAGGAAAAAGTTTGAAATGACCAACAGTTTTGAAATTTCGCAAAGTAATATTCAAACTGTAGGCTTTGCATTTAGTACAGGATTACTTATTAGAAATATTTTTAGAGGTGCCGAAACTTTAGAGATTTCAGCTTTAGGCTCAATAGGTTCATCTCGAGATGCCTCAGATACAAAAGATCAGTTTTTTGATATTAATGAACTTGGTGGCAATTTACGGTTAAATATTCCTCGATTTTTCCTTCCGTTCAATACCGAAAAGATCATTCCAAAGTACATGTCGCCAAGCAGTAGAATAACATTAAGCGCTACAAGTCAAACCAATATTGGATTAGACAAACAAGCATTTACCGGAACCGTAAACTACAACTGGTATCCTTCGCGAAAAGTGACTAATAATCTTGATCTTTTCAATGTTCAGTTTGTAAAAAACCTTAATACTGGAAATTATTTTGGTGTATATACGACATCTTTTGACCGACTTAATTCTATTGCTCGAGGAATTGGCTATATAGCAGATGACGAAAGTTTAGAAAACCCGTTAATACCTAACGATTTTTCTCCTGCTGATACATTTATAGGTGATGTTTTAGGCAATAGCACTTCACTTGTGCCTGGTGATAGTGATTTTATAGATGTTAATAATATCAATCAACGAAAAAACCGACTTACAGAAGACAACCTTATTTTCTCATCTAGCTTTAACTACGTGAAAAATCGTAGAGAAAATTTATTTGACAATGATTTTTCAATCGTACGTTTTCGACTAGAATTAGCAGGAAATTTATTATCTAATTTATCAAAAGCATTTAATCTGCCAAGAAATGCCGATGGAAGATATGAATTATTTGGTGTGCCATTTTCGCAATATGTTAAAACCGAAATTGATTATGTTAAGCATTGGGATCTTGGTCGAAAAAATGAGTTTGCAATTCGAACTTATTTTGGTATTGCTATACCTTACGGAAATTCAAATAGTATACCATTTGCAGAAAGTTTCTTTGCAGGTGGTCCAAATGATGTTCGTGCATGGACGGCCTATAACTTAGGTCCAGGAAGTTCATTCTCTACTAACGAGTTTAACGAAGCTAATATGAAAATTACGCTTAGTGCCGAACAGCGTTTTAACCTCTTAGGGCGTTTTAATGGAGCCGTTTTTATTGATGCTGGAAACATATGGAACGTATTTGATAATGTCGAAGATGAGAAGGCTACCTTTGATGGGTTTGACTCTTTAAAAGACATCGCCATAGGTTCTGGATTTGGTATTAGATATGATTTTGGCTTCTTCGTACTTAGAGGTGACATTGGTTTTAAAACTTATGATCCATCTAGAGAATTAGGCAATCGTTGGTTTAAAAATTACAACTTTAGCAATGCCGTTTACAATATTGGTGTCAACTATCCTTTTTAGTCTCTTTTTTTCTTCAGAAACGATAACGTTTGCGTAAGTTTTACTTACGTCAAAGTCTTAAAATCCTGAAATATTAGTCAAATTTTATGTATTTTTGACTTTTAATTTTCAACTAAAAAACTAACATGAGTCACAACATAAAAGCCGGAGTTGCAACTGGACGTGAAGTACAAGATATTTTCAATCTCGCAAAAGAAAAAGGATTTGCCTTGCCAGCTGTAAACGTTATTGGATCTAATACAATAAATGGCGTTCTAGAAACTGCTAAAGCACTTAATGCGCCAGTAATTATTCAATTTTCTAATGGTGGAGCGCAATTTAATGCAGGTAAAGGACTAAGTAACGAAGATCAAAAGGCAGCAATTGCTGGATCAGTTGCTGGTGCAAAACATGTGCATTTAATGGCAGAAGCCTATGGTGTTCCTGTCATTTTACATACAGATCATTGTGCAAAAAAATTGTTACCATGGATAGATGGTTTACTTGATGCCAGTGAACAACACTTTAAAGAGACTGGGAAACCATTATATAGTTCTCACATGATTGACCTTTCTGAAGAACCGATAGAAGAGAATATTGAGATTTGCAAAACGTACCTCGAACGTATGAGTAAAATGGGAATGACGCTAGAAATCGAATTAGGAATCACAGGAGGAGAAGAAGATGGTGTAGACAATACAGATGTTGATGATTCTAAATTATACACACAACCAGAAGAAGTGGCTTATGCTTATGAAGAATTAAGTAAAGTAAGTGATCAATTCACAGTTGCTGCTGCCTTCGGAAATGTTCATGGTGTTTACAAACCGGGAAATGTAAAACTAACGCCTAAAATCCTTAAAAACTCTCAAGAATTCTTATCTCAAAAGCATAATTTACCTCATAACCATATTGATTTTGTATTTCATGGTGGATCGGGTTCTACAGTTGAAGAAATTAGAGAAGCTATAGGATATGGTGTTATTAAAATGAATATTGATACTGATATGCAATATGCATTTATGAGCGGAGTTCGTGATTATATGGGAGAAAAAGCTGAATATCTTAAAGCTCAAATTGGAAATCCAGATGGTGATGATGTACCAAATAAAAAGCATTATGACCCAAGAGTTTGGCTAAGAAAAGGAGAAAATGCATTTGTGGAACGCTTAAAAAAGGCATTTGAAGACCTTAATAATGTAAATACTTTATAACTTTGCATCACTAACTACTAATTAAAACTCTGTTTAATGTCTTGGTTTAAAAGGAAAGATAAGGGAATACAAACCTCTACTGAAGAGAAGAAAGACACACCTAAAGGGCTGTGGTACAAATCTCCAACAGGTAAAATTGTTGACACAAAAGAATTAGAACAAAACTTTTATGTAAGTCCGGAAGATGGATATCACGTAAGAATTGGAAGTAAAGAATACTTCGAAATTTTATTTGATGATAATAAATTTGAAGAATTAGATCCAGGATTAACGTCTAAAGATCCTCTAAAATTTGAAGACACAAAAAAATATCCAGATCGCTTAAAAGCTGCTCAAGAAAAAACGAACCTAAAAGATGCGGTTAAAACAGCCGTTGGAAAATCTAAAGGGAAAGACCTCGTCATTGCTTGTATGGACTTTACGTTTATTGGTGGTTCTATGGGAAGTGTTGTAGGCGAAAAAATTGCAAGAGCTGCCGACTATGCACTTAAGAAAAAAATCCCATTTATGATCATCTCCAAATCTGGAGGAGCACGTATGATGGAAGCTGCACTATCTCTAATGCAATTAGCTAAAACATCAGTAAAGCTAGCACAATTAGCAGATGCAGGAATTCCTTATATCTCATTATGTACAGATCCAACAACAGGAGGTACTACAGCATCGTTTGCCATGCTAGGAGACATCAATATTAGTGAACCAGGAGCGCTTATTGGATTTGCAGGGCCTCGAGTTGTAAAAGATACTACTGGCCAAGAATTACCAGAAGGGTTTCAAACTTCGGAGTTTTTACTAGAACATGGTTTCTTAGATTTCATTACACATCGTAGAGATTTAAAAAATAAAGTGAATTTATATATTGACTTGATTACAAATCAAAGTGTAAGAGCCTAAAAACTCAACCATTATAAACAAGAAAAGCCTCATAAGTTGTACAATTTATGAGGCTTTTCTTATTTATAAAAATGAGCTAATCACCTTCTCCTTTTAAGAACAAATGTTTTTTCTTAACTTTAAGAATATTCTTTCAATTAAAAACCTAACTGAGCATTTCATGAAAAAAATACTGTCACTTGTATTTTGTTTAGTATTCACGGTTAACAGCTTCTCTCAAACTACTGTAAGAAGAGATAGTTTAAGGCTAATTTATAATGTGTTTAATTACGATAATGCTTTTCCTATACTTCAGAAGACTGTCGCCAACCAAGTATCTAACGACGCGTCTGAAGCACTAGTAATCACACCAGAATATGGCTATTTTATTAACGTCAAACTGAGACGACTTATAAAAACTATAAAAAACCCATTGCAAGAACTAGAGAAAGACAATGTTGAATTTGAACGGAATGAACTAAAAGTTGATTGGAATAATAAAACTTTAGAATACGAAGCAAAAAAATTCAATGAAGAACGTGATCTTTATTTTAGTAGTGTAGATCTTGATGACAACGATAAAAAAGAACTTTATAACCATTTTACACAAGTAAATACAGGATTAAATATTCCTGAAAACAAAACCTATAAAGACATTTATATTTTCAAGAAAAAAGTCTCAGCTAATGATGATTATAAAGAAGCTATCATTTATTTCGATCAATACGCGACACAAGGCTATTTTTTTGATGAATCAATTAAAGTGACCAAGATTTGCAACTATTCTTATGATGAACTCGACAACATGGACTATAACATACGTTATATGGCATTAGACCCAAATTCGAGATACATCATGGCAGAAGACATAGAAAATAAAGGACTGAAAATTATCGATTTAAAATCTCTTAAAGAGTTTACCCAACTTCTTAATTTTAAACTAAACGATGTCCTTTTAATAAATGAACCCAACGACATTCTAAGTCTATCCGATTCTATTTTGAATAATCAGAGAGCGATTGAAAATCGCATCAATAAAAGTTTATCAAAATACAACTTAAATAGTTTTTCACCACCAAACGAAGAACATTTGATTGATTTCCATAAGCGCTATAAAACATTTTATGATGACGATTATTATATAAAACCTTCGATTGAGAGTTTAAAAAATGACTCGATACTAGTCTTTAAAAATAAAACTCAGAAATTGAGTGTTGATGGTATATTGAAAAATCTATATGATGAGTTTTATGAAGATCTTATAGAAGATGATAATACTTTCTTAGAAGAAGATGAAGACATGATTCGCTCTGCGTCGTACGTGTTGTATTATGCTATAAATCAAAACACAAAATCTAGGTATGGCTTAACTTATCTATATGATCATTTTACTCATTTTTCAGAAAAAAATAATGTCTTTGAATATACACCAATAATTCTTTTAGATTCAACTCATAATAACGGATCATTTTCATTTATTAGGAATAAATTATCTTATAACATTTCAGCAAACCGACCAAAGGAAGACATTGGAAATACTGAATTTGAATTTAAATTCTCCTATGAAAATTCATGGTACTGCGAAGATGAGCTTTTTGTTCTAGAAAAGCCACTACCCAACTTACACACAAGAATTGATAGACTCTACGATGATTATAACTCGGAAAAAATTAATTTTAAGTTTATCGATAATGATAGTCATATAACTCAGATTAACTTAATCGCTAAAGAGGATAACATTGTTAATATTGATATAGAGTCTCCTTTTGGACGTGGCCAACTAAAATTGCCAAGAAACAATTACAAGTTTGGATATATCCAAAAGAACAATCGTATTAATGATATTATCAAGCATTATAAAAATGTTCATAATCTAAAATCTGATGCTCAACTATACGAACATTATAATAAGTTAGGTGAAGATAATGTCGTCACAATTAAATTGGATCCTAAATTGGTTGCTGACCATATACCTTTAGAAGTATCAAGGGATTTTTGGACATCACATTTTAATAATGAAGACACACCTATTATTGGATTTTCAGACAATAGTCGTTATATGCTCTGGAATTCTCAGATTAGCTCAATATACAATTCCGAATTATTATATCTGGTAGATCTTAAAGACAAGAAAATTGTAGGTCGCTTCCCTTTTGACTACAGTAAAAAAATCCATTATCCCTCTTTTCACAACGATTATAAAGTGCTTCTTATGCCCTTATCTGAAAATCATTTTGAAGTCTATGACCTCATTAAACAAAAAAAATTGGCCGACTATTATTACTATTCCGAATCTGATTGGTATGTAGTTACGCCAGAATGTTTGTTTGATAAAAGTCCGAATGCTAAAGACAATTTATATTTTGTTTATGGTGATAAAGAAATTTTTGAGTTGGATCAGTTTAAAAAAGAATATAAAGTCAATGACTTACTAAACGTGTTACTTGGATACAACGATAAGCCGCTTCCTAAATTATTAAACCTTCAAAACGAAATAAAAAAGCTTCCACCAATTATTGACTATCAAATAATTGATAATACAGTTTTATCAGGAACAATTACCAAACGTGAAGGTGGTGTAAACAATGTTTTTTTTACAATTGCAGGAAGTGATAAAAAGGAAATTCCACTTGACTTTAACGATCAAGGCATTTCAAATTTTACACTTTCATTAGATGAGTTTAATGATAGTTATGTTAGCGACAATATGATATCGGTAAGAGCAACGAATAGCTCAAATACTATATCGAGCAATGGACCTATTTTAAATTATACATACAAAGCGTCTCTTAAAGATGCTCAAGTAAAAACATCGACTTACAATCCAGAGGCTAAACTATTTGCTCTTTTTGTAGGTATTGAAAACTACAACAATCGTAAATTAGAATATGCTGAAGACGATGCAACTGATATGGAAACTTGTGTTGATTTAATTAACAAGAAGCTCTACAAAAACAATCCATATATTAAGTCTTTGACCAATGTTCAAGCAACTAAAGACAATATCATAAATGAACTCAATTATATTAATGATAATGCGAGAGCTCAAGATGTGATCTTACTCTATTTTAGTGGTCATGGTATTACTGGTGATGCCTTACTGGATAAGCAAATTGGCAATAACAACTTTTATTTTATTACTGAAAACTTCAACTATGTGAATAAGGATTATTTTTCTGAAATAGAAATTGATAATCAATTTAACAGTGATGTCGCGATTTCATCTGCAGAGCTAATGAGTTTCCTTTCTGGAGAAAACTTATATGCTCAGAAGAAAATATTGATTATGGATGCTTGTTATTCTGGAAAACTGATAGAAGATAACACCTTAACCTCAGTTAAATCTGATGGTGGTAAATTAACAGCCGCACAAGAAAAAGCACTACGTGATTTAAACTCTAAAACTGGAACTGTAGTGATGACTGCGTCTCGAAGTGATGAAAAAGCCTATGAAGATGATATATACCAACATTCTTTCCTGACTTGGGGATTATTAAAAGCACTTAAAGAAAAAGACTTTGACGATGATAATGTTAATATTGGTGCTTGGCTGAGTTATGCCAAATACATTGTAGAGAATCAAATCTCTAACATACAAATTCAAAAACCATCTGTAGACTTCAATAAAGATTTTGATTTTGCTATTGGATCTGTAAAAGATAATGTCTTAGCTAATTTTAAACTCCCTAGTCCATTACCGTTAATGAATAATGCAAAAATTAATGGTGATAATAATTCCTTTAATTCTGTGCAACGAGCTTCGGAAATACAATCAAAAATAAGCACATTATTAAAAGAACATTCAAATTTAGAAAACACTTCTACACGTGTTTTTACGTTTAGGGAGCTTGATTATAAAGTAACCGAATCAGGATATAGACTCTATGGAAGCACTTCAATTAATCCTAATACTATTAAACTAAAGTATTGGCTTTTTAAAGACGGTAAGCCCATTACTTTAAATAAAACGCAATGCAACTTAGATGATGAAAACCCACAATACTGCCAAGTTTTTGACAAAAATAACTTAGATGAAGATATCGTTGCTTTTACAGATGATCTCATTAATCAAGTTAGAATACATAGAGAACAATAACATTAGTTGCTTAATATGTAAACGCTCATAAAAAAAGCTCTAGAACATAAACGTCCTAAAGCTTTTAAAAAACCAACTTAATCTACTAAAGTTAATTCAACGTCACATCAATCACGTTTCCGTTGTTTGTTGTGAAGGTGGCTTGATTATCGCAATCCCCATTTCCATAATCAAACGTCCCACCAAAATTTGTGCGTTGTACATCTACACTTCCACTTACAAAGTAAAAGCAAATCACTTCACGGCGTAAAGGTGTTAACACTTCATAGGTATGCATATTACCATTTACGAATGTTGTTGTCCAATTTCCTGTAATTTCAAAAACATTATCACTCCATACACCACTTCCAAAACCTTCAATCCATTCTTTTACTTTAAGTCCTTCTCTACTCGCTTGAGCACCATTAGGCCATATCACAGTCAAATCTAATGTATGCGTAAACTGTGGATTTCCGTTATCATTTGATAGTTGTTTCAAGAGTGTTTTACTACCTAAAATATTTTTAGCATCAAAGAAGAAGTCTATCAAATTATAGGTAATTAATACTTCTTGAGCTTCAGTATCTCTTGTATAAGAAAATACAATTTGCCCTTTAAGTAAATGACCATGAACGATACAACCCTCTGTACCAAAATCGATTGTTACTTCTCTAAATCCTTGCTGTGCAACTATAGTAATCGTGACACAGTCTGGTAATCCAGATTGCTGCGCTGTACGATCTAAAGTATTGGATTCTTCTTCTTCATAGGCGCCTATAATAATATCGCCAATCACATTTGCTGCTGTATCAATATCAGAAGAGAGTCTAACTTCTGAAATTTCTACATCTTGTTCTTCTTCTGTAACAGTATCTTCATTGCTACAACTTGTAAATGTCAAACCTAAAACCACTAAGGTTAACATAAATCTAGTACTTACTTTACTCACAGCATTTCTCATGCTAGCTTTGAGTTCATCATTTGTAAAATTCATAATTGAGTATTTGATGTTAATATGGTGTTAAGACTAACCAAAAATGAAAACGTTTAATTTTCCGAATAAAAAAATAAATCTAGGTATCGCAAATACTTGGAAATCATTAAAAATTACTATATTTGCCGCTTGAAAGAAAGACTTTCAACGTACATAAAAATCATTTACAATAATATTAGCATGTATTTAGATCAAAAAGAAAAAGAAGCAATTTTCAAAAAACACGGTAAAAATGCCAAAGACACTGGAACAGCAGAAGGTCAAATTGCATTATTTACTTACAGAATTAATCACTTAACTGAGCACTTAAAAAACAATCGTAAAGATTACAACACAGAACGCTCGTTAGTAAAATTAGTAGGTAAGCGTCGTGCTTTACTTGATTACTTAACTAAAAAAGATATCTTAAGATATCGTGCGATAGTTAAAGAATTAGGATTAAGAAAATAATATCAAAGAGGCTCCGTGCCTCTTTTTTTATATAAATAACTCTTACGATAGAGTATAATAATCGTAAATAAGAAGCTAATTACAGTTTTTCATTGGTCAAGACATTTTAAAATGTCACACAACAACTACAACAACACAACGACCATTGTTTAACATTGTTCTAATATGCAATAGAATTAGAACTAGAATTAAAAATTTATGATTCCAAAAACTTTTAAAGAGGTCATAGACCTTGGTGACGGTAGAGAGATTTCTATCGAAACTGGAAAACTTGCAAAACAAGCGCATGGAAGCGTTGTTGTGCAATCTGGAAAATGTATGTTATTATGTACAGTTGTTTCCAATTACCATCAAGCAGATGTAGACTTTTTGCCACTAACTGTTGATTACAGAGAGAAGTTTGCCTCAGCTGGACGCTATCCTGGAGGTTTCTTCAAAAGAGAAGCAAGACCAAGTGATGGTGAAGTCTTGACTATGCGTTTAGTAGATCGTGTATTACGTCCGCTATTCCCAAAAGATTATCATTCTGAAACTCAAGTGATGATTCAATTAATGTCTCATGATGAGAATGTGATGCCAGACGCTATGGCTGGTTTAGCAGCTTCAGCAGCTATTCAATTATCAGATTTCCCATTTGAATGTCCAATCTCTGAAGCTAGAGTTGGTCGCATCAATGGTGAATTTATCATTAACCCAACACGTGCACAATTAGAAGAATCTGACATCGATATGATGATTGGAGCATCTGCCGATTCTGTAATGATGGTTGAAGGTGAAATGGATGAGATTTCTGAAGAAGAAATGGCAGAAGCTATCAAATTTGCACATGAAGCAATTAAGGTACAATGTGCTGCTCAAGTAAAATTAGCTGAAGCTTTCGGTAAAAAAGAAACACGTGAATACGATCCTGAGCGTTCTGATGAAGACCTAGCGAAGAAAATTCACGATATGGTTTATGATAAAACCTATGCAATTGCAAAAGCTGGTTCGGCAAAACATGAACGTGGTGCTGCATTTAGTGAAATTAAAGAAGAAGTTTTCGAATCGTTCTCAGAAGAAGAGCAAGAAGATTTAGGGAAACTAATTCATAAGTATGTTGCAAAAGCACAAAAAGAAGCTATTAGAAACCTAACCTTGGATGAAGGTTTACGTTTAGATGGTCGTAAAACTGACGAGATCAGACCTATTTGGTGTGAAATTGACTATTTACCTTCAACCCATGGTTCTGCAATCTTTACACGTGGGGAAACTCAAGCATTAGCGACGGTAACTTTAGGAACCTCTAGAGAAGCCAATCAAATTGATATGCCATCTTACGAAGGTGAAGAGCGTTTCTATTTACACTATAACTTCCCTCCTTTTTCTACTGGAGAAGCTAGACCAATTAGAGGAACATCTCGTAGAGAAGTAGGTCATGGTAACTTAGCACAACGTGCATTAAAAGGAATGGTACCTGAAGAATGTCCATATACAGTAAGAGTTGTATCTGAAGTTTTAGAATCTAATGGATCGTCATCTATGGCAACTGTTTGTTCTGGAACAATGGCATTAATGGATGCTGGTGTACAACTAAAAAAACCTGTTTCTGGAATTGCTATGGGATTAATTTCTGATGCTGACTCTGGAAAATATGCAGTATTATCTGATATTTTAGGTGATGAAGATCACTTAGGAGATATGGATTTTAAAGTGACTGGTACAGCTGATGGTATCACTGCTTGTCAAATGGATATAAAAGTAAAAGGTCTATCATATGAGATTTTAGTGAATGCATTAAAACAAGCTCGTGATGGTCGTTTACATATCTTAGAAAAATTAACCGATACGATTGCTACTCCGAATGCAGAAGTTAAGGAGCATGCACCTACAATGGTAACTAGACGTATTCCTAATGAGTTTATTGGAGCCTTAATTGGTCCTGGTGGAAAAGTCATTCAAGAGTTACAAAAAGAAACCGAAACAACTATCGTTATCAATGAAGACCCTGTTACTGAAGAAGGTATTGTTGAAGTATTAGGTGTTGGTAGTAAAGGTATTGATGCTGTTATGGCAAAAATTGACTCTTTATTATTTAAACCTGAAGTTGGAAGTGTTTATGAAGTTAAAGTCATCAAGATGTTAGATTTTGGTGCTGTAGTAGAGTACACTGAAGCGCCTGGAAATGAAGTATTACTTCACGTAAGTGAATTAGCTTGGGAACGTACTGAAAATGTATCTGATGTTGTAAACATGGGAGATGTATTTGATGTAAAGTACTTTGGTATAGATTCTAGAACTCGTAAAGAGAAAGTATCTCGCAAAGCGATTTTACCAAAACCTGAAGGTTATCAACCAAGACCACCAAGAGATAATAACAGAGGTGGACGCGATAATAACAGAGGAAGAGATAATCGCGGACGTGATAATCGTCGTGATGATCGCAAACCTAGAAATAATGACAAGAAAGACGATTAATTCCTCTTCTCTTTATAAACATAAAGCCTCACATATTAACTGTGAGGCTTTTTTTTATGTTATCGTTTTTTATTCCATTGTAAGATTAATCCAACATTGTAAAAAGATTTTATACTGTTAAAATTTATTTGAGCCATTACCCCTAATGAAAATCGTTTCCCGGTCATTACACGGAATTTTGTCATTATAGGAAACCCTATTGTGCTTTTTGATGTTTGTCTGCGAGATTCATTATCGATATGTCTCGAGTTAAACCTAAAATAGCCTGCCCCTAAATGCGCTTCAAAAAAAACAGTACGTGATATAGGAATCATTCTTCCATAAAATAAATTTATTTGATCAATACCATTAGATGTGCCAAGGATATTAAACTCAGTGCCCGAATATAAAGACAAAGTTAAAAGGTGTTTTTCTAAATAGGAAAAAGTCACATCGGCTCCTATGGTAATTCCTGTATCATTAAAATCCTTATAACTTTCCACTGCTTTTCCAAATGTATTACCGTTAAAATCTGAATAATAACCCAATATAGGATTAATTGAAAATGAACGGTACCGCCAAGCATTACCTTGAGCGTTATCTTGTGAAAAACTCAGTGCAGACAAAAAAAGAAACAGGTACAATATAATTGCTTTCATAATAATAGAATTTTGATTAAAACCATAAAACTACTTGCGATATTTAAGTAAACCGTAATGAAAAAGGCGATTTTGCAATATATTTTTTGTATTTTTTACAAATTAATAATAATATTCAACTATTAATTTTCGTTTTATGCAAAATCAATTTATCGCCTATTTAAAAGAAAAAAGCACAAGTACAACCTCTTTTGTAGATGAGATCGCTACGGTTTTAGATATTGGGTATGATGCGGCTTATAGACGGGTAAATATGAAAACTCATTTGAGTCTTGAGGAAAGTATAAAACTTGCCAAACACTATAACATATCTCTTAATAAGCTTTATGAAATAGGTAGCCAGAATACTATTCTTGCCGAAAAATCACCAATCATTACCAATGAACGACATCTGGAAGACTATTTCAGTAAATCAATAGAAAATTTAAAACCTTTAACACAGCTCAAAAGTGCCTCGATCTTATATTCTGCAAAAGACATTCCGCTGTTTTACACTCTTAAAGATTCGTATATCACGCGCTATAAAATTTATGTTTGGTTAAAACTCACTAATAAAGAGATGACTAAAAACAAAGTATCCTTTGATACATTTATAGATACAATTCCAACCTCTTTACTGGAAAAAGCATTTGAACTAGGACAAACTTATAACTACATAGACATTACAGAATTTTGGAACGACAATACCATCAATGGTACTTTACAACAAATTGTTTACTTTTTCGAATCGCAATTACTATCTAAAGATCTAGCTTTAAAGATCTGTGATGACCTTGAAGACATTATTCATCATGTAGAAAAACAAACCATTCAGCAAAGTATTATAAATTCTAAGAACAATGCATCATATAATTTATACAAAAGCGATTTATTAACTATGAGTAATATTATCATGGTTAAAACAACTCATAAAAAAGCTTTTTTCGTGCCTTACACTGTTTTAGAATATTTAAAGATTGAGCATGATGCTACTTGTGATATCATGGATGACTTTTTTAGCAGGCAAATGACCAACTCTAAATTATTAGTACACTCTGGAGAGAAGGACCGCACCTTGTTTTTTAATAAAATGCTCCAAAAAATTAATAAATTAAGAAGTCAAATTAACATTGATAATCCTTCAGGATATGAGTAAAATTTATACCCTACTCATTCGCTTTAATAGTTTTAAGTGAGATACAATTCCTCCAAAATACGACGTTTGATTTGGAGTAATTCCATTTTTGATCAATACAGGATATAATATTTTATTAAGTTTTGGATAATGTACATGATGTATGTGAGGAAATAAGTGATGTGCAATATGATTATTAAAACCTCCAAATATAAAATTAGCGACCTTGCTAAATGGATGCATATCATTAGAACTTTTTATTTGATTCATTAACCAGGATGTATTAATATAACCTTTCTCATCAGTGGTAGGATATACTGTAGATTCTACATGATGTGTCATAAAAAAGGTGAACAATAAAAAAAGAGACATGGTGAAATGCATTAGTAAAAACCCTAATAATACGATATACCATTGCTGTTGTGAGACATATAATGGTAAAACTAATACGATAGTTAAATAGGAAAGTTTTTGAATCCAAAATGATATATGATAGTTCACCGTTGTTTTGACTTGATAGCTATCTTTTGAAAATAAGAGAACAACATCTTTGACAAAAATCCAAAATAAAGAATAAGTTGTATATGCAATTGGCGCATAAATATGCTGAAATCTATGAAACCAATAATAATCACTATTAGGAATAACCCTAATTAGTTTAGTGATTTTTAGATCAGAATCATAGCCTTCGACATTTGGAGCATAATGATGGGAATTGATATGTCTTTTCTTCCAAGCTTCGGCATGAGCTCCTACAATTGCAAATGTAATTATGTAAAAAAAGTTATTGATTTTCCGACTTTTAAAAACCGTATTATGAGATAAGTCATGTGAAAAATTAAAGGCCAATAATAGTGTAATAAATCCATATAAAATATAGGATACTACAAACATAAAAACATCATCAATTACAAATAGACCAGCATAAAAGACTATCGCAAGAAGATAATAGAAAACAAATTTTAGTAGTAAAAACTTTTTCATATCAGTTTTGTTTATTTGTAAATACTTATTTATTTCAAACTTAATCAACTTGAGTAACTGACTATCTCTTTCTATTTTAATATGTTTATCCTTCATAAGTTCGTGGTGTGAAATGAGTTTTTGTTCCCATAATTTTCAGAAACCTAAAATGCGCAACAAGGGATTCTCTATATGACATTTCCATATAGGTAATATTATGCTTCTTAGCTACCTCTCTGAAAATTGGCAAAATATCTAAATAGTGTACATGACAAATATTAGGTAATAAGTGATGTAAAGCATGAGCATTAAAACCACCCAAAGTCCAATTAAAAAAAGTACTACTTGGATTATAATCTACTGAAGTGCACATCTGCAACTTTGGCCAGCTCATTGCTAAATTATTATTAGAATCTGTTTTAGGGTGATGCACAAAATCTGACAAGTGAGAGACACCTAACACACCAACAAATAATAACGACACCATAAAATGATTAAGCACAAAAGCCAAAATTATCATCGTCCAATCAAAGGGTAAAACATAAATAGGTAATACAATCATATAGCCTATATAGAGTAGTTTGTAAACAATAAGTTTAATAACCTCTACTTTTGGTATTTCAATTTTAATGGTTCTGCTAGAGTAATTAATGAGCATTAAAGTTTCCCTGAACAAAAACCAATTTATCGAATAGAGTAAGTACAAAAATGGTGCATAATACTGTTGATACTTGTGATACCATTTTAAAGGTTGAGATGCTGTCATCCTAAACAATGGATTATTTAAAACATCAATATCGCTTCCTTCTATATTGGTATATAAATGATGAGATTCGTTATGATTTTTACCCCAAACATAAGCGTTGTTTCCTTGTAGGTTAAAACTTAACGAGAACAAAATTCTATTCCAAAATTTACTTTTTACGGCAACACCATGTGCTGCATCGTGAGAAATGTTAAATGCGGTTAATAGTATAGATAATCCCATAAGTAAATAAAAGACTAGAAAACTAACGAGTGATGTACTTGTGATCATCAATGCATAGAAAAGAATGTCTAATGTGAAATACAAAGCTATTTTGAATAGCATTTTTTTATTTCCGGTTCGTTCAGACTTATTAACTAAAAAATGAATATCAATCTTCTGTCTTAATTCTTTATAGAAGGCAGAGCCCTCATCTGTTGCGAATTTGAGTTTTTTCATAACCTTATGTTTATCCTTTAAATTGCCAATTAAAAAATGGAAGAGAGCGTTTACCGTTTTTATTCCATATACCTATTTGTAGACCTCGAAGTTTTTTACACTTGTTAAATAAACCTATTTGAATTCCATTAACTTGAGCGTCAATATTTCCAAAAACTGCAAGTCCTAAACCATTAACATTATAGTGCGCATTTAACAAGGGCGTCATAGAGATTCCGTTCACTGTGGTAGCGTAGTTGCCAGCTAAATTAAACTCTATACCATTAATAGTTTTGTAATCTAGAAATGCTATACCAAATCGAATACCGTTGATTTTTCCAGGACTATTATAACCTGCCTTTTCAGGATTATCCATTTCAGCCCATGCGTTAGAAATCATTTTTACTGGATGAGTTATTGTTAATAGTGTTAATGGAATACCTAATGGATGGACACCCAATTCAATCCCATTTGTACTTATAGAAGGTTCATTATTATACCAATAATTAATATTTAGTCCATTCACCTTTTGAGCTTTTGATGGTGAAAACCCAATAATATTTCTAATTGGGATTGAATCCTTTTGGTTTATACTTTGGAGTTCTTGTCCAAATAAGGAGGAACAAAAAAAGAACGAGATAGCAGTCAAAAAATAATAGGTCATCATGTTAAAGTTTAAATTCAATTCAAAATTATTGCTATAATCACATTTTTAGTTGTTATAAAAACAAGTAATGCTAATATTTTTTGTGATAATCACAAATTATGATATATTTAAGCAATGTTTCAGTCTAAATTTTTAAAACAAATACAATCACAATTACCAGAGAACACCTCATTAATTGACGCTGTTGCAACGTCTTTAGATATTAGTTATGATGCAGCTCATAGGCGTACTAGTTTGAAGAGCAAGTTATCTATAGACGAGTGTATTATATTAGCTCGATCCTATCACATTGCATTAGATGGTTTATTTGAAACCACTGATAAAAGTTATATTTCTGTAGAAAAAACGAAACACATCCATAATGAAAATGAGTTGGAGGCTTATTTCAAGAATTCATACGAATCTCTATTACCTTTATTACAACAAACTGATAGTCGCATCATATATTCGGCCAAGGATATTCCTTTATTTTATACTATAGGTGATGATATTTTAAGTCGGTTTAAAACCTATGTATGGTTAAAATTGCTAGACAATTCCTTCAATACAAAAACCTTCGAGCAGTTTTCGCCAAGTGTTGGACTTATCAAATCTGCTAAAGCCTTGAGAAGCTTATATCAAGATCTTAATACAACAGAAATTTGGGATATTACTACTATAAATAGTACGCTAAAACAAATTCATTTTTATAATCAGGCTGGACAAATAAGTAATACTGATGCGTTAGAACTATGTGATGCTTTAAAACGATTAATTAAAACAATTTCAGAACGAGTAGACGCTCATTCTACGCAATACAAACTCTATTATAACGAGTTACTCCTCATGAATAATAATGTATTGGTCTCTACTCCAAATCAACAGTCTTTGTATGTCCCATTTTCAATTCTCTCATATTATTTAACTAGCGATGCAATAACCTGCAAACAAGCCGAAAAATACCTCAATCAACAGCTCCAACATTCAAAATTACTCAATACTTCAGGAGAAAAAGAACAACGTACATTTTTCAATAGGATGTATGCTAAGGTAGATGCTCTAAAACAATTGATTAGCGCTACTCAGATTTTGGATTTTGAATAAGATTGATCTAAACCTATACATTAGAAATTTTAAAAAACATTAAGAGCTAATTTCCTATTATAATTCATGAAAAAGAGTCGTTTTTTTAAATTAAAAACGACTCTTTAAAACTCAATCAAACTCGATACAAACTAATCAAGATTACATGACTCTTAATTTCCTTAATTTGAACTTGACTCTTCTTCGTTGTCTTCACTAGAACTTGATTCATCTTCACTATCTTCATTAGAACTTTCTTCGGGTTCCTCATTAGTGTCAATTCCATTAGGCTCAAGTCCTGGCCCATTGTCTGGGTTTAACCCATTAGGATCAAAATTCCCCCTACCATCGGGAGTAATACTTGGCCCTAAATTAGATGTCACACCGTTAGGTTCAATACCTGGACCATGATCAAGGTTAGCTCCATTAGGGTCAAAACTTGCTCTGCCATCTAAATTAATAATATCTGATTCCACTTTAGGACCAATAGCAGTCTCCTCGGTTAGTTCTTCTGTTGTACAGCTGGTCACAACAAACATGAATAATATAAGTGTGAAAAATTTTGCAATAGCTTTCATAGTGATAAATTTTAAAATTGTTAAAAAAAGATACACCCTAAATACTATATCAAAAAAGAAATGTTATGTATAACTAGAATTTGTTATAAACCAAAGAGTTACGCTAATTTGATGATTATTTCTACTTCATCCAATAGTCTTAATTTCATTCGTTTTGAGTTTTGAAAAAATTTAAATTATTCACGCAACCTTTTTAAGATTTTGAGACTATAGGGAAACTAGTCTTTATGAATCTTACCAAATTTTTACTTTTCATCTTATGTGTTTCTATAACATCTTGTGCCTATGATGCAGACGATAACCTAGTAGGACTTGATCCAAATTTTAATACTGTGGATATTATTTCTTCAGATTCAGATTTGTTTGATCACCTTAAAGATATTACCAATGATGAAGATCGACCAGATGAAAGCATTGTATGTATAGATTTTATCTACCCTTTAACGCTTTTCGTTTTTGATGACACTAATCAATATCTCTCTTCATCACTCATAATAAATGACCAAGAATTTAGTGATTTTTTAGAAACCATAGACGAAACCTATTCTATAAGCATGAGCTTTCCCATCACAAGTATGTTAGTATCTGGTGAGGATTTCATAATACAAAACAAAGAAGAACTCAAAGAAGCCATTGATAGTTGCCTAAGTGAAGAGTTAGTCTTCGAATGTGGAGAGCTCATAAGACATTGCGTTTGGAAAATTGGATACAGTTTCGAAGATGACAACAATTATCTTGGCGGCATTTTTCAAGAAGCAGATGGATTTACCACATTAAATGTAGGCGACATGTTGTTAAATGGTTCCTGGTCACCTTTTACAATAGAAAATGAATTACATATCAATATCAATCTAAACGATACAACAACTCTAGGTGCCTATTTTAATTTTGATTGGAAAGTGGAATATATTGACGAAAACTCATTAAAATTAACACATTTAGAACGTGAATTGATTTTAAATCAGCGTTGCGATCCCGATTTTGCCGACTGCGGAAATTTTAACTTTGAAGCTTGTGAAACAGAATTGGATAGTGGTATTGCCGAATTCATTCTAGATGATTACACCTTCTGCATATTAGACACCCTTGAATTTGATAATAGTAATGATACTTATGAGATCTCTTTCCACGAAACCGAAGAAGATGCCTTAACAAACCTAAATCCGATTCTTTCCGAAGATCTATATATAAGTTCAGAACCTAATCAAACGATCTATGTTAGAATCAATGATATTGAAAACGACATACACTATTATGTTATGATTGCTCTTATCACAATTAACTGTTAAACCAATGAAGACAACCTCAAAACCAAATATTATGAAAACATCACCATTCTTTATCGTTACCTTTTTTGCCCTAATTTGTTTTGCATGTTCTACAGGTGATAGTATCATTGAACAAAGCACGAATGGAAATCAACCTTCAGTAGTTAATTATATTTATAAAACTTATAATGTATCAAATACACCAAATACGGTTAAAGACTCTACAAACTATATGATTAGCGATAATAAAATCATAAGTTCATCTGGCTTAAACCTAGAAACCTTATCGCAACACGCTTCAAATTATAGTTATGTTAATGGAAAAATTGATGAAATTCAATCTTTTAATAATGGTATCTTATCAAGGATTCAATCTTTCATCTATGATGCAAATGATGATCTTGTAGAATATCAATCTGAATATATTGATTCAAATGATTCATCTTCAAGTTTTGAACGTCATCTATTTACACATACAGCAGACACCATTTACTCGAGCTGGACTCGTAGCGATGATGGTATAAATTTCGATACTAGTGTATCCGATTTCAAAATAGTTTTAGATGTCAATACTAATAGAACTTATTTAGAAACTTATAGTTATTTAAATGATGATATTCAATTTGAAGTCAATACTTACGATGTCAATTCAAATATCCTCAATGAATCTAAATATTTAGTACTTGATAATGGAAATGAATTCCTTTCATTTGAGAATAATTATACCACAACTACATCTGAAAATCTTTTTAATAGTATTAATGAAGCAACTTTTACAAGAAAGAACCTAATGATATTATATCATCTACAATCTGCAGCTGTGAACTCTATTAATGCAAAAAGTATTTCAAAAAACGCATTGAATACTTTTGAAAGTACTTGGGGAAATTCTTTTGCAGACTTTGAAATTATAAACATTACAGACGATAACAACAATACGACATCTAGTGATTTTAAAACCATTATATCTGGCGATGTAATTGCACGATTTTCTCAAGAATTCATATTTGAGTAATCCTTTTAAAAACTCTATATTAACTTAAATCATAAAGCCCAACACTATAGTTGAATTTAGAACAATTAATAAAAGCTTGTAAAAAGCATAACTTAAAGGCACAGAGTCAATTATATCAAATGTATAAAGATGACCTGTTCACATTATGTCTAAAATACTGTAAAAACAAAGAAGAGGCCCAAGACAATTTACAAGATGCTTTTATTGCAATTTTTAGCACGATAAAATCTTATAAAAATTCTGGGTCATTTGAAGGGTGGATGAAACGTATCACTATACATAAAGCCATAGATAAATATAAAAAGGATAGTCATCTAAATATTGTTATAAATAATGACATCTTAGAGGATAATACTTTAATAGAAACCGACACTATAGATAGAATCCCACTAGATCAAATATTAAAACATATTCAAGATTTGCCGCCTAGATATAGAATGGTTTTCAACCTTTATGAACTTGATAATTATACACATAAAGATATTTCTAAACTTTTAAGCATAAGTACAAATACCTCGAAATCAAATTTACACAGAGCCAAAAATATATTACAAACCAAGATACAACAACAATCAACTAATGTGTCTCCTAAAAACCTAACATCTAATGGAAACTAAAAAAGATATTGGAGCTGCACTAAAAAGCAGATTAGAACCATTCAAGGATAGTCCAGATGACTTGGTATGGAATACTATTGAAGCTAAGCTGAAAAAGAAAAAGAAAAGAAGAGTACTATTTTTATGGTTCTCAGGGCTTGGTTTCGCCCTATTGTTTTTAATGTTAGGGATAGTAGATCCGTTTCATTATTTTGATAAAAATAAGACCACAGATATAGAAATTGAAACCGTTAATCAATACCCAAATAACAATTCGAATACGACTAAAGATCATAGTTCAATTACATCTAATACAGACCCTCTTTCAAATGAAAACCAACATCAATTAGATCATACATCTGTTGCTGAAAATGAAGAATCTGATAAGACGAATCAAAATACAGTTAATACCTTTCCAAATCAACGAAAAACTCAGAGACCTCAACATAATCTTCCTAGCGAACAAGACTACACCTTATCTCATTTAAATTCGCAGCAAGATGATAGCGTCAACGATATGTCAAAAAAATCTATCGATAACAACATATCCCTTTCCGAAAACAACAAAACTGCGTTACTAACTTCTGATTCAAAACGTCAAATTTTAGAAAAAAGAAAACGACGACGTGATAGTTTGATTTCTGCAAACAAAAAAGTTAGAGACTCTATTAAAATGCAACGTCAATCTAGATCTTTAGTTTCCGAAGAAAACACAAAAGAAAAAGATAGCAGTAACCTTGATGACCAATCTAAATGGAGCATAACACCACAAGTTACATTGTCATATTATGGTGCATTAAACACTAAAACCACTGATAATTTTTCTGTTAATTATGGCATATTAGCAAGTTATAGAATGACTCCAAAGACTTACTTAAGAATAGGTGTAAGACAACTAAAACTTAATCAGACTATAGATAGTGATGGAACAGAAAGAAATGTAGAGTATTTAGAATTTCCTATAGAAATCAAATACAGACCTCGAAACAACAGAATCAATCCTTATATTACTGGTGGTTTGAGTTATTTTAAATTACAAGAGGATTCTAATAATTCGTCTAATAATTTTGAATATAAAGCTACAATGGGTCTAAATCTTGGTTTAGGCTTAGAAACTAAGCTTTTTAATCAAATCTATTTTAATTTAGAATCAAATTTTAATTATCAATTAAAACCTTTTACTCAAAAAAACAATATTGAACCCTTTATTTTCTCAATACATACAGGGATTGAATATCGCTTTTAAACCATATAGCGTTAAAAAACAACACATTACCGTTTTGTCGATAATTACAGTCTTATTATTTGGCTAAAATTCACTATATTTTGGATTATTTTTAATTTTATTGTAACATTTTTAGTACTTGTTACGTATAACTATATAGTATTATACATTTACCCAAATTTTAAAGGAGATAATTAAATGAGACAACTAAAGATTACGAAGCAGGTTACTAATAGAGAAACAGCTTCGTTAGATAAATATTTACAAGAAATTGGAAAGGTTGATTTAATTACTGCAGATGAAGAAGTTGAATTAGCACAACGTATCAAAGCAGGTGACCAATTAGCTTTGGAAAAATTAACTAAAGCTAATCTTCGTTTTGTAGTTTCTGTAGCGAAGCAATATCAAAATCAAGGCTTAACCTTACCTGATTTAATTAACGAAGGTAACTTAGGTTTAATTAAAGCTGCACAACGTTTTGATGAGACACGTGGATTTAAATTCATATCTTACGCTGTTTGGTGGATTCGTCAATCGATTCTTCAAGCGTTAGCTGAGCAATCGCGTATTGTACGTTTACCATTAAATAAGATTGGATCTATTAATAAAATTAATAAGACTTTTGCCTTTTTAGAGCAAAGTCATGAGCGTCCGCCAAGTGCAGAAGAGATTGCAAAAGAGTTAGACATGACTATTAACGATGTTAAGGAGTCTATGAAAAATTCTGGACGTCACGTATCAATGGATGCACCTTTAGTAGAAGGAGAAGATTCTAACTTATACGATGTATTGCGTAGCGGTGAATCTCCTAATCCAGATAAAGATTTATTACATGAATCTTTACGTACTGAAATTGAACGTGCATTAGAAACATTGACTCCTCGTGAAGCAGATGTGATTCGTTTATACTTTGGTCTTGGAAATCAACACCCAATGACGTTAGAAGAAATAGGTGAAACATTTGATTTAACACGTGAGCGTGTAAGACAAATTAAAGAAAAAGCGATTCGTAGATTAAAACACACGTCTCGTAGTAAAATATTAAAGACTTATTTAGGCTAGAGTAATTATTAGATAGTAATTACGACTAAATTACAGCAACAAACAGTTACACATAACTGTTCGTTTTTTGATTGATGAAAGAACCCACGGCTGATTACCGTGGGTTCACTTTTTTATACATTTACATCCAGCCAAATAATTTAAACACTCCAAATAAAACTCCTGTTGCAACAATAAGAACAACCAATGAAGGTATAAGGAGTTTAAACAATTCGGTAAAAAATAGTTTTATCTTTTCATCCATAAAACTAATATCGTAAATAATAAAGTCATTACAAAATAAGACTGTATCTTTGCCTAAACCAAGTATACTCTTAACATGTCTAAAACTCTTATAGCTCCCTCAATGCTCGCTGCCGATTTTGGTAATCTTCAACGCGATGTAGAAATGGTAAACAACAGTGAAGCAGATTGGTTCCATATTGATGTCATGGATGGTCATTTTGTACCAAACATCTCCTACGGAATGCCAGTAATTCAAGCCATTAAAAAGCATGCCACTAAACCTCTTGATGTGCATTTAATGATAGAAAAACCTGAGCGCTATATCGAAGAGTTTGCAAAAGTTGGAGCAGATATCATTACAGTTCATCATGAGTCTACAGTTCATTTACATCGTACACTAAGACAAATAAAAGATGCTGGATGCAAAGCAGGTATTGTACTAAATCTAACAACACCTATATCGGTTCTTGAAGATATTTTGCCAGAATGTTATATGGTCTTATTAATGTCTATCAATCCAGGGTTTGGCGGACAAAAATTTGAAGAAATGACTTATAACCGCGTAAAAAAATTACGTAAAATGGCGAATGATCAAGGTTTGGATACGCGAATTGAAATTGATGGTGGTGTCACAGATAAAAATGCTAAAGCACTTGTTGATGCTGGTGCAGATGTTTTGGTCGCAGGAAGTTATATTTTTAAAAGTGATAACCAAACTGAAACAATAAAACATTTGAAAGCAGTCGCTAACAATTAGTTCTTACTGCCATAACCATAATTATAGCCATAGTTATAGCCATAGGATTTATTGTTACCAACACCATTGATGACATAAGCCATATTTTTAAGTTTTCCTGATTCAAATAAATCTTTAGAAAAACTCAATAATTTCTTATCGGTAAAATTAGCCCTTACAATGTAGACAGTCACATCAGATAATTGTGAAATGAGCATTGTATCTGTTACTAATATAGTTGGTGCAGTATCTACTACAATATAATCATAATGCTCTTTAGCTTCTTCTATAAGTGTTTCAAATCTTCCATTAGTTAACAAACTAGAAGGATTTGGAGGAATACTCCCAGATAATAAAATATCATGATTAGGATGCTTGTCAAAACCTTTTACTAAATGGTCTTTCCAATCAAATGATTGATCATGTAAATAATTGGATAAACCCACAGCATTTTTATCAGAATCGATTTGAGTATGAATTTGAGGGTTCCTCAAATCAGCTCCAATAAGTAGTACTTTTTTATTAAGACTTGACAATGCTAAAGATAAATTGATACTTATATAGGTTTTACCTTCACCTTTAATCGTCGACGTACAATAAATTACTTTTCCTTGATCCTTGTTATCATTTTTCATTAAAGGCATAAGATAATTCACATTAGAGCTTAATATCCTAAACGATTCGGCCAAAGCAGAACGATCATTCGGGTTTCTAAAAATAAGTCCCTCGTTCTTTTTTATATCTGGTATTTCTCCAATGATTGGTATTTTATTGTTTTGCTTTAAAATATCCTCTTTACCATGAAGTTTAGTATCTAGCATAAAAAACAAATACATCAACCCAAATGGCACAAGTAGTCCACCTAAAATGGCTCCTGCATAAACAATATTTGATTTTGGTGATATTGGACTCGAACTAGAAAGCGCATTGTCAACAACTTTAATAGAGGGCTCGGTAATTGCTAAATTAATAGCGGCTTCTTCTCTTTTCTGAAGTAAAAGCAGGTACAGACTTTCTTTAATAGCTTGCTGTCGTTCAATTGCTCTTAACAACTTCTCTTTTTCAGGTATTTGCGACACTTGTCCAACAAACTTTCTGTTTCGACCTCTTAGCTGAGTTTGAGACACTTTTAGCTGTTGATTATACGAATTTAATGATCTTGTAATATTAGCTCTAAGATCATTAATTTTAGACTGTACGAATCTAACTGTAGGGTTATTTGCTCCTCCACTACTTGCTAATTTATCCCTGTCTAATATTGCAGTATTATACTCATTAATAAGGGAATTAATACTTCCGCTTTCTAATCCAATATTAGCTGGAAGAAGTCCACTACCTGTATCCGATTTTAATGCTTCCTGCAATAAATTGGCCAATGCCAATTGGTTTTCAATTTGAAACACTTCCTCATCAGATTTTGAACGCTGTTGTAGTCCTAGTTCTGCATCAGCAGCCAAATCAACAAGATTGTTACTTTGCTTAAAATTTTTACGAACCAGTTCTATAGAATCTAGTTCAAAAGCTAGGTACTTAAACCTATCTTTAATAAATTCTAAAGTACGCTGAGAAACCTGTTGACGGTCTTTCACGCCATCTCTATTAAATACGCTCATGAGTGTATCTAAAATACGTTCAGAACGTTCTTTACTTTCACCCTTGATTGTCATCTTTAACAAATCACTTTGCTCTCCTATGGCTTCAACATTGATTCGGTTCTTTAAACCCAAAGCCGTGTTTCTTAATGATCCATACTTGATAATAAAACGTTTGCCAATATTTTGGTCCAATACTTTTTTGTCATCAATTACTAAATGAAATGGGAGATTATGATCGGCTTCTAAACTATTATGATTTGGAATGGAGAAGGTCTTTTCAGTCTTCACGTTGAGAATTTCAAATCCGTCTTGTTTCACATCTATGGTGTAAGTTAAAGGACTCGTAATACTGTCAACATCAATAATTTGATCATAATAAAAAGGGAGGTCACCAATAAGTCTAGTTTGAATGGTCCCTTCTTCAAAAAAACGTGTATTTAATTTGAGCTTTCTAGCCACTCTTTCTACGATCATAAAAGAAGTTAGAATCTCAGTTTCATTTTCAAGATTAATATTCGTACGCTTAAAAATAAATGCAGAAGTAGGGAGTTCTAGCCCTTCAGATTCGTCTAAAATTTTCATTTTAGCCGTTGTTTGATATATTCTTGGTGCATATCTTAAGTACACATAAGCTCCAATAAACGCTATTGCTAAGGAAACAGCAAACCAAGGCCAATATCTCAAGTATTTGCTTAACTCTTGTTTAAGATCTACATTATCATCTTCTGAAAATGTATATGGGTTATTTGTAGAAGGCTCCATAATTATCGTGTCAATAAAATAATTGAACTTAACACTAAAGATGCAATAGTTAGTACAGTACCTACATTATTTACAAAACCAGCGTTTTTAACCCTTGGGTTATTTGGATTAACAATAATCACATCATTAGGTTTTATAAAATAATACTCACTATCCATAAATGCAGTAGAAGTTAAATCTATATGTGTTATTTTCCTAACACCATCTACATCTCTGGTCATTATAATATCATCTCTCTTT
This sequence comes from uncultured Psychroserpens sp., assembly GCF_947500255.1. Taxonomy (GTDB): domain Bacteria; phylum Bacteroidota; class Bacteroidia; order Flavobacteriales; family Flavobacteriaceae; genus Psychroserpens. The sequence goes on from NZ_CANMRL010000001.1 coordinate 226,456, forward strand.
CCATTAATTGTTAGGTCTCCTGCATACCCTAATGCTTGAAGTAATGTTATGTTTTGTTCAGTAAAATTGTAAGTTCCAGGAGCGTTGACTTCTCCTAGAACAGTAATCTTTGCATTTACTAATCGCACTTCGAGCGTAGGATTGTTTAAATGAGCGCCATCAATCAATAACTTTTTGATTTTTTCTTCAATTTCTAAGGCAGTAAGATTAGATACAGATATTTGTCCTAAGATAGGGAAATTAATAGTTCCTTCATTTGTGACTAAATAGCCTTGAAGTTTAATTAATTCCAACGAATTTACTTGCACATCGCTATTTCCTCCTCTATTGTAAGGAATAGCAGCTTCAGGAACTAAACTCTCAACAGTTATCTTTAAAATATCATTAGGCTGGATTGTAGCTGTTTGATACGTTATTTCTGAACTGTTATTCTGTGTAGCATCTTGTAAGTACAAAATTTCTTTTTTTGAAGCACATGATGTTATCACAAAAAGCAACACTAATCCTAAAAACTTAATTTTCATATATCTATAAGTTAATCAAGAAGCAAATATAACCTATTTAAGGCAATCTCAAAGTCATGTTTAACCAAGATTGACGCCGTTTATTACATTAAATTTCAATTTTATCTCGCTGCTTAGCGAAATTCCTTTTTAAAACAAAAGGCAGATAATACAGTATAGATCCATAAATTAGTAGGAGTCCTATTTGTGTATTCAGATTTAGATGAAGCATATTAAAAGCTATAACAATGATAACCAAATTGATTGCAACAATGAATGCCGTTGTTTGTATATGTGTAAATCCTGCCTGAATAAAACGATGGTGAATATGGTTTTTATCTGCTTCAAAGGGACTTTTCTTCAATACAAAAATTCTGATAAAGAATATTCTAAATGTATCCATTAATGGAAAAAACAACATCGCTAATGCTAAGGCTGGTGACGCTTTAAAATAGTCTGAATTTATATTTGTTTGTGATTGAGATATAAAGCTAATGGTAAAGAAAGCTAAAAGAAAACCCACAATCATCGAACCTGTATCTCCCATGAAAATCTTATTCTTTTTAGAAAAATTGAGTCGCAAAAACGCTAGTAAAGCACCTATTAATGCAACTGAAATAGTTGCTAGACTTAAAGCTCCAGAATCATAAAAAAGCAAACTAAATACTATACTAATCAAAAGTGCAACACTTCCAGCTAATCCATCTATACCATCAATCAAATTGTAAGCGTTAATAATCAAAATATAAACGAACAATGTAAAAAATATAGACACCCAATATGGTAGTACATCGACGTCAAGAATTTTAGAAAATCCTATAATTCTCGTATCGGTAAAAACTATTAAAAGTAGTGCAGCTACTAATTGCCCAAGAAATTTTGATCGTGCCGACAATACAGTTAAGTCGTCTTTTAATCCAAGAAAGAACAAAATTGTAAGTCCTCCCATAACCAATAACAACACCTTAGTATTCAACATGGCTCCAACTATAGTCATTACCACAACCAAGCTTAAAAAAATACCAATACCTCCCAAGGTTGGTGTATTATTAGAGTGTAAGCTCCTACTATCTGGCTCGTCCATGAGTTGCTTTTTTTTGGCAACATAAAGAATCGTGGGAAAGGTTTGTTGTGCTATTATAAAAGCCAACAGAAACGCCGCGAGCAACCATATAATAGGGCTATTCTCAGGATTAAAATTTTCAAGTAGTGTTTCTATCATAATAGATTTGATGTCATTTTATGTATCCATTAATAGCTAGTACAAGATACAAATTAAAAAAGTAAACTTTTAATAGAAAAGAATTGAGGTAGCAGGTATTGAATATTATTTACAACATATTTTGTTTTTTAAGACCTCTATAATTCTATGAGCTGTTTGACCATCCCATAAAGGAATATCACTTCCTGATTTCCAGTTTCCTGCAAACAAAGTATCCAAATAAGGTTTTAATTTTTTGGGGTCGGTTCCAACCAATTCATTAGTACCTAAGGTTATGGTCTCTGGTCTTTCAGTATTATCACGAAGTGTTAAACATGGAACTCTAAGAATAGAAGCTTCTTCGGTAATACCACCAGAATCGGTAATTACTGCTTTGGCGCGCTCTACTAAATAATTAAACTCTAAGTAGCTCAATGGTTCAACCATATGAAGTCTTTGGTGGTTGACATGTAATCGTTCTAAGATTTTTGCTGTTCTAGGATGTACTGGAAAAACTAACGGTAAATCTTGAGTGTGAGCAATAATCTCATCAATCATATCTTTTAGCTGAGACTCTTCATCAACATTTGCTGGTCTATGAAGTGTCATCACAATATAATTACCGTCTTTGAGGTCAAGATTTTTCCAAACCGATGGCTGTATAAAGTGAGGACGTTGTTTTAACAACGTATCTATCATTGTATTTCCAACGAAAAATATTTGATCGTCTCCTACACCACTAGTCTTTAAATTACTATTCGCAGTATTTGATGTTGTGAAAAAGTAATTTGTAATACTATCTGTAACTAATCGATTAATTTCTTCAGGCATTGTCCAATCATCAGATCGAATACCGCCTTCAACATGTGCCACTTTAGTATGCAATTTTTGAGCAACCAAAGCACAGGCCATTGTAGAAGTTACATCACCCACAACCAAAACCAAGTCGGCTGGATTTGCCATTAACTCTCTCTCAAAATGAATCATAATATTTGCTGTTTGCTCAGCCTGAGTCCCTCCACTACACTCTAAATTGACGTGTGGTTCGGGTATTTCAAGCTGTTCAAAAAAGCTCCCTGACATATTTTTATCATAATGCTGCCCTGTATGAACCAATCTATAGTCCATATCAAAATCATCTTGTTTAGCTTTTTGAATCGCATGAATAATTGGTGCTATTTTCATAAAATTAGGTCTAGCTCCAGCAATTATTGTGACTTTATACATATTGAGTTTTGTTATAATATCGTTTAGTAACGATTTAAGTGCAAATTAACAAAAAAACGCACTAAGTGTATTTGACGCTTTATTCTTGAAGGCTGGCTTAGCAATCTGTAGGTCCATTCCATATTATTCTTTACCCACCACTCAGGTGCACGTTTAACATGTCCTGTATAGACATCAAAACTACCACCTAAACCTTGGTAAACAGCTTGATGTGATTGTTGGATACGCTCCATCAAGTTTTCTTGTTTGGGTGAGCCCATTGCGACAAAAACAACATCTGGACTGTGTTTTTTAATATCGGCAATTAAAGCTTGTTCTTCTGCTTCAGTTTTAATGTATCCATTTCTAAAATTACAGATGTTAATCCCATCAAATTCAGATTTCAATTGAGTAACTGTAGCTTCGATAATCTCTTGCTTTCCGCCTACCAAATAAAATGATTTGGTCTTGTAATAATGTTGAACAACATCTAACCAAAGTTCACAACCTGGAATTTTTACCACATTTTTGAATCCCTTTTTCTGAAGTGCCCAAACGGCTCCAATTCCATCAGGATAGCCTAAATTTCTATTAATAAGAGCACGACTATCTTCTGTTGCATGAAGAATTTTTTCAGCATTTACGGCAACCATTATTTTATGATTATCGAACGCATATTGCATCAACTCTTTTCTAGATTTTGGAGCATAGGTCATCACTCCGTTCAAGAACTTAGCTTCCACGATTTTCAGATTTAGTTTCTAATAAGAAATGTGCCATGGCATTAAACATAAATGCATTACTCCACCTCATATAAGATATTTTGGAGCTTATGCCTTTTTTTAACTGGTAATAAAAATAGCCTTTTTTATGCTGCATATGGTCTATAGTCCAATTTAAAACCTTTGACAATAGTGCTTCATTCTCTTTAAACGCATTTAGTTTAGACAAAGTCACTATGACTTGAGCCGGACAATGAATATCGATTGGGTATGTTTTATCATTATAATATTTTGGCATACCATTATCTTCAAAGAAATGATGTAAATAATAGGCTAAGCCTTTGTCTATATAGTTTAGAAAACTGTAGTCTTTGGTATGTTGCTGATAAGTTTCTATTGCATCCAAATTAAACCCTGTATGAAAACTATCTTTCCAAGATTGAATTGGCAGTAAACCATAAATCCATGAGCCATCTTCTTCTTGTAGATCACATGCAGAAGTTACAGCTAGTTTAGCCATATTAGCATGCTCCTCATTCTTTGTATACTTGTATGAATAACTCAAGATTTTAGCACCTAAAAGTGATGCATTAATCACTGTATTATTTCCATCCTTTATACTGTATGAAAATATTATACCTTGTCCATGTGGTGTTCTGGATAAATCGTTAAGCACAAAATCTGCAGCAGATAAGGTTTCTTTCAAAACAGATTTATTCTTTGTGATTTCATAGCTTTCTAATAACGCTTCAACACAAAAACAAGTAGCTACTACTGTTGGTGTATGCTTTGGAAATAGAAACAACCGCCTAGCTTGCCAATCAAAATTATAACCCCAAGCCGAGCCAGAATATCCTTTGCTTCTCAAGCTAAGCAATAGATCTGAAATCTCATTAATGCGTTTTAAGATATCGTCTTTATCACCGAAATCTTCACAACCATTTTTAGCTAATTTATACAATCGACAATACCCTAATAAAAATAATGCAACACCTTTGGCATTGTGCTCTTTAGGCACCATAAGTAGTCTTCTAAAATTAATCGGACTTCTTTTAAACCCTTGTATCCAAGCTAATCTAGCTAAGTCCCAACGCTTTAAAGGTAAGGCTTGAAATACTTTAGAATTTAATCCATCATATGGATCCCAACCCTTGAAGTTTTCGGCTTCACAATAGGCTTTAAGTTTTAAAAAGCTTGATGCGACTTTATATCTCAACTTGTTGCCCTCCACGTTTTATAGATTCTAAAACTTTAAAAGATGCTTTGGTCACAGCAACAATATCTTCAAATGGAATTGGTGCTTTACCATGAGAGAGTAATCCGTCAATAAAGGCATTTACCATTTCTTTTTGACCTTTATTTTGATTAAAAAGCTTACGTCTTTTTGGTTTGCCTTTTCCGTAGATTTTTAATTCTTTAAAATCATTTAGCGTTGCAGATAATCCTGCTGAAAACACCTCAACATATTCTTTGGTCATTGATTTTGAACCATTAGCGTAATAGGCCACAACTCCAGAAGATCCATTTTCAAACTGAATCAAAATATTCAATGTGTCATTTAATTGTTTAACATTAGGTAGTGCTGTAGCCGATATTTTTACTGGGAGACTTCCGTTGAGAAAGGTTAGATAATCAATAAAATGACATACTTCCCCTAAAACACGACCACCTCCAATCTCCATATCTTGAATCCAGTTATCACTTGGTATAGCTCCAGCATTAATTCTATACAGCATAGTCATTGGATGATCTCCAAATGCTTTTTTAAGTTGAGTAGTTAAGGGAGAAAATCGTCTATTAAAACCAACCATAACAGCTGTTTTTGCTTTAGACTGTGCTTCGATAATAGCTTCTAATTCGGATTCTAAAAGACACAATGGCTTTTCTACAAATACATTCTTATTCTTTTCTAAGCTTTTTAAAACATAAGCGCCATGTGAGTCATGACGTGTCGCCACAAACACAGTATTGGTTTTGTCATTGAGCACATCATCTTCTTGTGTAGCACAAAACTGAAATTTAAACTTTTCAGCAACACGTTTAGATGTGGTTCCTGTATTTGTTAGTACACCAACACGACCTACGTCATTGCTTTCAGGAATATTAGGCAGTAAGTTTCCTTGAGCATAGCTTCCAGCACCAATGAAAGAGATGTTTAGTTTTCCTAGTTTATCTGTTTCTGAGGTAGAAATTTTGGCTTTAGAAGCTACTTTATCTGTGTTGTATTTTAGTGCAATTCCAGTGAAAGGTTCGGTTTTTGAAACCACTAGATCAAAGGCATCTTTTGCATTTTCAAAATCAAACTCATGTGTTGTAAGGTAATCGATATTAATCTGATTATTTGCAATTAGGTCCTGAAAGGCTTGCATATTACGTTTCTCTGTCCAACGTACATATGGCAATGGGTAATCGATCCCTTTTTCTTCATAATTTAGATCATAACGACCAGGACCATAAGAACAAGCCATTTTTAATTCTAATTCTTTACGATACCAAAATGGATCGCGATCAAAACCAGTTGGCACAGCACCTAAAACAACCACTTTCCCTTTTTTACGAGCTATAGACCCAGCAAAATTTATGGGATCTAGACTTGATGTTGCTGCCGCAATAATAACAGCGTCTGCGCCATAACCATTGGTCGCACTTTGTATTTGTTCTTCTATTCCTTCAGCGTTTCTTGTTAACCCTAAATCTACAACTGAATTATCTATGGATTGCTTTACTGCAGCTTCAGAAACATCAACTCCAATAACTTTAACACCAGAGGCTTTTAATATCAATGCTGCTAATTGGCCTAATAATCCTAATCCAATCACAACACAAGATTCACCTAGACGTAAATCGGCTTGGCGAATACCTTGCATAGAAATGGCACCTAAAGTATTATAAGCAGCATCTTTTAAATTGGTCGAAGTATCTAACTTAACACAAAGATTAACTGGTACAGAAACAATTTCGGCATGATTTGCATAACCAGCTCCAGCGCAAGCTACCTTATCTCCTATTTCGAATTCAGTAACGCCTTCACCAACTTCAATAACCTCACCAGCACAACTATACCCTAAAGGAGAATAGGCATCTAATTTTTTCATTACAGCCCTATAGGTTTGTATTGGACCTTGTTTTTTTAAAGTATCTATAACCTGTTTTACTTGTTGCGGACGCTCTTTAGCTTTACCGATCAAGCTTTTCCTTGCAGCCACAACTGTAGACCCCTCAGTACCAGCACTAATAATAGAATAGTGGTTTTTAACGATAACCATTCCTTTACCCAGTTGAGGATAAGGTACGTCTTGAATTATCATATCGCCAGAACCTAGCTTTTGTGTAAGTTGTTGCATTTAATCTACTTTTTTATGCACCTTTGGTAAAGGCCTGTATGGTTTTTCTATTTGTTTTATTATTTTGACTGGATTACCAGCTGCTACTGCACCTTCAGGGATATCTTTATTGACTACAGATCCTGCACCTATTACAGCATGACTACCAATAGTTACATTTCTCATAACAACAGTATTTACACCAATAAACACATGATCTCCTATAGTTACATAGCCTGTTCCATTATCTTCGGTATCTAGAACATGTGCTGCTCCGTCATGAGACAATATATAACATCCATGAGTAATAAGACAATGATCTCCAATTGTTATTTTGCCACGTCTTACATCAATTTTTGCACCAAGACTAATCATAGTATTCTTTCCTATTCTAGCGCCTGAAGCTCTCAAAAAAGACAGTTGAATAAATCGAAGTACATTTCCACAATAATGCACCATTTTTCTAATAACTACTTTCATGATGCTAGTGTATTTGATATAATTGTTTTGAAATGATCGGAAATAGTTTCTATAGAAAAATTTGAAACGACATATGCTCTATTATTTAAACCTATTTCATATCGCTTTTGATCATCAACCAATAAGTTTTTCAAAGCATTTTTAAGCTGATCTAACTCACCAGGTTCAAAAGAAAAGCCATGAGTTTCGTTTTCAAAAACTTCACGATGTGCTCCAACTGGCGTATAAGCAACAGGTTTGCCTATAGACATTGCTTCAAGTAAAGATCTTGAGAAGCCCTCAGAATATGATGCCGTTAAAAATATGTCGGTTGTTTGCAAATGTTTCATTTTATCTTCTCCACTAATTATCCCCAAGTTCGCATAATTATCTTTATATATTGAATTCAAGATAGCCTTTTCGGCTTCAAAAGGGTCTTCATACGTGATTTTTTCTCCTGTAAACTGATTATAAAATACGCCTCTTTCCCCTTTTCTAATATTTCCTGCAAAATAAAACTTTACATATGGAAACGCTTCACAAAGGTCAGGAATTATTTTTAAAATATCAGTATAGCCTTTAGCCTTAGTCATATGTCCCATGACGAGAATTTTTCCTCTTTCAACCTTATATTTGTTTGTATTAGAATATTGATTTACATCCATGGCTTGATAAAGCACAGCAATATTACTTTGTGATATATAAGGCTCAAATTGATCTCTTAAATAACTAGCTTGAACAATTGCACAGTCTACTTTTCTCAAACTAAATCCCACTAGTTTTTTTACAACACCTTTAAATGCCTGAAAATTGAGTTTGAAGTGGCTTCCTCTTAAATGAATAATCACTTTTGCTCCAAAAAGTTTACTGAGCAAAATAGTCCATACATCTCTTCCAATCCATCCTATTTGTGTAGGCGTAATAGGGTAATAAACACACTTAGGTCTTGTAATTATCAATACCTTTAGCAGCTTTGAAAAGAAAATAAAAAAATTGGTTACCATTGAAAAACCAAATTTCCCTTTTTTTGTATTATCTGTTCTAAAATTTGTTTTTAGGAATCTTATATGAAAGGCTTTGTTTAAGGTTTCAGACTCTAAAAATTGCTGCATACTTAGTTCAGGACCTGAATAAGGTGGTGGTGTTGGACCTATAAATAGTATTTTAGATTTTTTATCATTCATGTAAAAGGCTCGACTTTATTTGTTCTACCCAATTTTGAACAGATAGATAGGTTCCTTTTTCTTTTGCGTTAGCACAAAAACGATGCAATAAGGTTTTATTTTTAAGCAAATTTGATAATGTCTCAATATTCTCATCGACATCATCTTTCAAAATGTATCCATTTTCGTTATGTTGCAAATAGCTAATTTCTGGTCCGTGTTTGTCTGCTTCTAATGTCACATAAGGTCTTCCATAAGAAAACGCATGATTGATTGACAACCCTGAGAGTCCAGGTATGAAAACTAAAGAAGCACGAGTCATAATTGGAGCTATTTTAGCTTCATCAACTAGAGTTTCATGCCAGATAATACTTGAATCTACTTGAATAGCCGACTTAACAATGGTGTTTTCTGGTCCGTCGCCAATAATTTCTAATTTGAGCTTTGGGAACCTTTGTTTAAGGCGTTTGTAATAGTCTATAGCATCTGAAATACGTTTAGATGGAATTAATCGTCCTATAAAGAGTAATGTTGGCACATCCTCTGGAGGAAGTGTGTATGTATAATATTTATCGATTTCGATGTTATCAACCGTATTATTTGCCCAAAATGCTTTATTTGGAGCTATTAACTTGTGCTTAACCGCTTGTTTACAGGCGTTTTCAGTATAAAAAATAACACGATCCAATTTTTTATTGTAGAATTTTGTCAACGACCTATCTAAAAATGAATGCAATATGTTTTTAGACTTAAGTTGTGCATGGTTATAAGAAAAAAGACGAACAGATGTGTTTTGTTTTCTAAGTTTTAATGCAAAAGAAAAAAGGGAAAGGTTCTTTTTTTCGGCAGGGATCAATATCCAATCAAACTCTTTGAATATTAATTTTAGGTGTTCTTTTACTTGTTTAGAGTTTCCAAAGTCTTTTTTAGTAACCTTAAGTTTTTCAAGCTTAAAACTCCAATTTCCTTCTAATTCTTGATCACCCATATTAGCTCTACCTGTTCCTGATAAAATAGCTAACTCAATACCGTTTTCATTAGCCAAATGGTTTAAAAACCGTGCTTTGTAATGATTAAAATTTGGTGCTAACCATAATACTTTTAGCATAATTTTCTTTTATTGGTTTGAGATATTACTGCCATTAGAAAGTACATCATAGCTCCAGAGGCTAACAAAGGTAATGAGCTTATACTGTACATAATTATAACTACAATGGCACCTAGCGTTAAATATTTGAGTTCGGATATTTTAATTTTTACAGCATTTTTAATTAAGTACAACAGAAAAGATATGTAACATAAAATACCTAAGATTCCGGTTGAAAAAAACAACCTTACATAGTCATTATGCATACCACCTCCCATCATTATTTTTGATTTTTCATGTTGTGCAAATCCCGACCCCAACCATTGTGACAACACATTGAAATTCTCCCAATAGGCATAATAACGTTTCCAAATCCAAACACGACCATTTAAAGCTGCAGTATCTTTGGCATCTCCTTCATATACTTGAATATCTTTGGCAAATAGTGTACTAAATATTTCAGTATAAAAATAAAAACCTACACCAATCATAATTCCTAAAAAAATGATGAGCTGAAAAGCTGAAACTTTCTTACGAATAAAATATACAAACATAAATATAAGCACTAATGATACAGCCCAAGACGCCTGATGTCTTAAATTATATATTCCAATTAAGCATATAAGTAGTACGATTAAAAACCCTATGTTGGTAAAAACAAAGTGTTTTTTCTTTTTATTGATACGTTTTATATAAAAATAACAATAACAAATAAACCCGCAGATCAAATGACTCATATACCCAAATAAATCGGCATAAAAACCACTTAGCCTTAAGCCTCCTCCTCTTGATTCTGTATTGTAAACTTCTCTAATTGGATCAAATATAATTTCATAATATAATGTTGCAATTGGAAATACCGAAGCAATAAGAAATGTGATTAAGAACCCTTCTAAATCGACTAAGTTGTTTATAAATTTTCTAAAGTAAAAGAATAGTAAAAATGGTAAAATGGTACGAATTGTATCCCCAAATTGTGATACAGATTGCTCCATACCTAGAACAAATAAAAGATTTATAATTAAAAGAAATATGAAGATATAAAATGTAAAAATGAGTTTAGGTGCACTTGTTTTTTTTCGTATTACAGACATAAATGCAAAAGCAAATACCAACAAACCCAATACTTGTAAAGGTGAAAAACCAGCAGCTTTTTTCATTTCCCAAGTCGCAGCAAAAAATGGAAAAACCAAAATGGCCAATAGCATCCACTTTAAGTTAATAGACCGTGTATTAAACCACTTTTTATAAACTTTCTTGTCCCAATTAATATGATTTGCTGTTAACTGCACATGTTACTTTTAAAATTTAGACCTTATAAACTTATAGATTTTATAAGTGACCCTATAAAATTAGTATTCAACAATTACATTTAATCTTTCTATTTTCGGGAATAGACCACTAAAAACTCTTGAGATAGCTTATGTAACAGTTTTGAAGGATGTTCATTGAAGTATTTCAAAATTGTATAGTCTAGACTCCTAAATATAGCATCTAATGGTTGAAGCAACAACTTCAATCCAAAATATTTAATTGATGGGTTAGCATTTTCTGTATTTCTCTCTAATACTTCTCTAATAGCCTTCTCACTTAGTAATCTTCGTTTATAACTTCTTACTTCCTTGTTTTTTAGTTTATTTCTAAAACGGTTGAAAGACTTATAAACTGATTCGCTCCAAATTCTATATGGGCTCTTTTTGTTAGGAAATGACATTATTAAAGTGCCGCCAGGCTTTAAAACTTTTATTAATGCGTCAACAACCTTTTCGGGATTTTCGGTATACTCAATCGAGCCCGAACAAATAACTAAATCATAGGATTGCCCTTGGGGTTTAAAACTATCTAAATCGCTTTGAATTACAGTAATTTTACTCGAATCATTTTCGCTTAAAATTTTATCAAGATTCGATTGAACTAAATCTAAAGCGTGATACTCATCACATCTTTTGTACACTTCTGGATAAAGAATTGCTGGTCCGCAACCTACATCTAATACCTTTTGTACATTTTTAAGTTGTTCAGCTTCATTTCTTATTAAGTTATTTCGATATCGCCTTAAGTAATTTCCTTTGGTTTTCTTTATATAATTATCTTCAAAATAGCTATCGCGTTTTGCAATAAAATCTTTTTCTATCTCTCTTGTATTGGTCATGCTCTATTTTTTGTGATGGGCTTTTCCACCACTGCAAATGTATAATAAATATAAAAGAACCTTAACTGATTGTTACTTGTTTTATCTTAAAAGCAGCAATCATAATAGAACTCGTATTAAGTTTATTTTATTTGAACACTATTAGACAGATTTTCTGAGAACAAAAACAAAACCAAATGGATATTCACCAAAATATTTCATAAAAAAGGACTTGACAAATTTCACCTTTACAAGAAAATAATACAATAAGGAAGGGATGCTAATTATTGTCTTTAAAACAAAATGCAAAGGTTTAATTTTCCTAATTGGTTTGATAAAGTTACCTAATAACTTACTAAAACCATAAGTAGAGACGCCTACAATATCACCAACATAATCAAGTTTAACAATTTCAAATCCGTTGTCTTCAAACATTCGTTTTAATCCAAAATAGGTATATCGATGAAAATCATAAGGCTTTTCATGTTCCCACATAAAAAACGGAACAGTTCCAATAACAAATCCATTAGGACTAAGGACTCTATTGATTTCTTGGAGCGCTTCGTGCGGTTTATATACATGCTCTAACACCTCAGAAATAACAACACACGAAAATGATTCATCATCTACGTTAACATTTTGATTATCGTCTATAAATATATCTGGTCGCACGCTGTGATGCACATTGGTTACTTGGTAATCTGCAGCTACATAATGTTCAAAATAGTATTTGAGCATCTCTTTATATGGACCATCTCCTGATCCATAATCTAAAACAGAATCGCGCTTATCTATTAGATTAAAATATTTAATAAACAACTCAGATTTCATTACCCTTGATACTGGATGACTGAAAATTGAGTAAAAATATTTTCCGTTTCTATGACTTAATCCTAGCATATATTTCTTTTAACTCCTAACTATACTTGTATATTCATTATAATAATCCTGTTCCATTCGTTTAACACTAAAATAGCTTAATTGATCTATATGATGATCTTTCCAGGCAAATTCATTTTCAAAGTAATAATTAAGTCGTTCAATCATTACTTTAGTATCTAAACAAACATCTTTAGGTTCAAATCGGCTTACAATTTCGGTTATTCCACCGCCATCATTAAATACAAGTACTGGTTTCTTTTGACTATAACATTCTATTGCTACTAGACCAAAAGGTTCATTTAAAGATGGAAATACACTCACATCAAAAATAGATTGATACGTCGTTACTTCACTTTGATACCCTTCAAACACAACATGGCCTTGTAGTTTAAATTCTGAAACTTGTTTCTCTAGATTTTCTCGTTCTACACCATCACCAACAATAACCAATAATGATTTAGGATTAACCTTTATATATTGAGCAAATACATCTATCAACCTATCAAGTTTTTTAAAGCCTGCTAATCTTGATGACGTTCCAATAATATAGTTTGCGTCGTATTTTTCTTTTAATTTATGTTTTAAATTATCATTTACCTGATGGTTCAAAGCACTACCATTATAAACTAGTTTAAGCCTTTTTCCCGAATAAAACTTCGTCTCAACATATTGCTTAGTAAACTTTGAATTACAACAAATAACGGTCTTAGTGCTTTTAAAAAATAGTTTTCTAAAAAAGAAGCTCAATCTATCAGATGCTTTTATTCGTCTGCCCAGTCCAAAATTACCATGTTCAGTATATATAATCTTTTTTCTAGACCATACTGCAGCTAGTGCAACACTCAAATGAAAACCGTGAAGATGCAACACATCAAATCTCTTAAAGTGTTTGGCAATTCGTGAAATTTTGAATGGATTGAGGTCAAAACCAGAATTTAAGTCAAAATCTATCAATTGGGTATTTAGACTTTCAAATTGTGTTTTAAATTCACCTTTTAATTTGCCTACGCCTATGCCTGTTTCTAAAACTTGACGTTTATTTTGCTCATTTACCAAATTGTAAACCAAGCGTTCTATACCACCAAATCCTAGACTTCCTATGTAGTGAATTACTTTCAATTTCTTATCTTATAATGTGTAAAAATAGAGATATTAATTATTTTAAATTGATCTATCATTAATAGATTGACAGGCTAGTGGTTAATGGTATAAAATGAGGATATTTTTGTCTATTGGTTTGCACCATTTTTTTGCTAAACTGAAATCGCTCTTCGTGAATAGAGTCCTTTGATGGAATCTCAAATGGGAGACCATATGCGAAGCTATTAAGCCTGTTTTGAAGGTTGATATACTTTCTACCTAAAAAACTAAACTGATTAGGTAGTACAAAACCACTATGATTAATTGAAAATGATTCGCTTTTTTGAATACTAAAATTACCAGGTAAACTGAAGGATTGAGCTGGCAAATAAAGTCGAGATGTTTGCAACTCTTTGCTTAGAAACAATCTCAACTCATCATTAAAACTTAAAATCAACGATGTAATTTCTTCTTTATTAGGTGTATTAATATACCATTGACTTCTATATTGAATCACTCTTTGCACTAACTCGTAAAGCTTTCCATTGTTTATACCTAACAGTTCTAGATCAAACTCTATAGCTTTTGCTAACAATAAAAACGCCCGTAGCTTCACAATTTTTAAGGTGACTTGAGCATCTATAGTAATTAACATTTTAACCAAGTACTCTAATGCAATTTGCTGTTTTAAGTCTGTATTTGTTTTTGGTTCATCAACAATTAATTTTTCTCCTCCAAGGTGTTTTAAATTAGAGATAAGGTTATACGACATACTTTTAAGAAGGTCTTTCTCTTGAATGCCGAAAATACCATGAGTTAGAATACTTTTTTCGTCTGGCGTTAATTGTAATCTAAAGTTTTCATGACATTGAGAATCATTTTTAAACACACAAATAATATCTAAATCTGATATTCCTGGATGCTTTACTGAGCCCATTTGATAGACACTCAAAATTGCTTCATGGGACATCAATAGGTGAACCAATTTCTCTTTGAGCGCCTTATATTGTGACACTGAAATAGTAACTGGGTGATCTATATATTTTAATGCTACCATTTTATTTGTACCCTAATTTATCCATGGTTGGCCCACAAATAGTAAAAAAAAGTGATCGTTGTTCTTCGGTTAAATCTTCAAAAGTTATCGTTTTACTTATTTGTCGCTTCCCTTTATATTTGGCATACAAATATCGATATAACCAACCTCTAGTTTTGTTTACCTTCTTAGATTTAAACTCATCGTATTGTTTTTTACTAATAGTTAAGCCTAATGGTGTTAGAACATGTTTAGACAAATAATCATAGTCTTTAATTATGTTTTCAAAAAGTAAAAGTTGAGCATCAGATTTCAATAGATCTTCGGTGGTTTGCACCCAATTAACACATACTTGCTCTAGTTTACTCATTACTGTCCAAGCTTCAATGTCTTTTTGGTTTTTAGGGATTTTATGTATGCCTCTGTCATCTCTTCTAATCATTAAAGATGGTACAACCTTTTTAGGGTTTCTTACGAGATGAAAGATAGCAGGATTTTCAAATACATCATTTAAACTCTCAACACTATCAGACAAATATCCATTTACATCGATAAAAACATCTTTAGTGATTTGCGCATCTATTTTCTTTTTTGCATTGCTAAGTATTACTGTAGAATAGACTTTCCCTAAGTACCATGAAACCAACCAATATTCTCTGTTGCCGATATACTCATGAGCAGAGAAAGCATTAATATCTAATGCTAATAAAGATCCTAAAAATTTTGTTCCCGACCTTCCCATTCCTGTTACGAAAGCATATCTCATTGTATATCTGTTTTAATTTTTTTAATCAACATATTTAGATTTGAATAGAATTCAGAATTCAACATGTTTTGAGTAGCTAAGTTTATTTTTGGAGCTCCAAATTTCTTAATTACTTTTCGCAATAGAGGGTGTGGCATTTTAAGCAAAACTAATTGAAGCTTAGTGAAGTTATTATTCCAATCCTTTCTTAGTTGCGATGCAATTACAATAGGTTGCCATTCTTGAGGTGTAAAATTATGTTTAACGGCGTCGAAGCTTTCTCTCTTAAAAATTCCTTTGTTGTTAATAGCCGAATAGTATAGGCAAGGCATGAGCATAATCTGGCTTAAGATACTTTTTAATTCGTATGTGTTGCTTGGCTTCCAATTGTTTTGATTTCGCTTTTCAAATTGGTTCAACATAGCTCTTAAGCTACTTTTATAATCTATTTCTTCTGAAAATTTTAAATTATACTCAAAGTTTTCTTTACTAGGGTAAATCAATTTTGAATGTTCTAAAGTTGAAACAGGCAAATAGTTTTCAGGATAATTTTTTAAATCACTTTCTTTAATCTGAAACCATCCATGGTGTTGTAATGGGTCAAATTTCAAGATCAATTTCATAGATTCAATTTTAAACTTCTGAAGTTGCTTTGAATTGATAAATTCATCTCTAACTATTAGTAAGCCATCAAAATCACTATATGGTATCACTTCGTTTGTAGCAACACTTCCATGAACAACAACTGAATGAAAAATTTTAGCATATTTCCGATCAATCAAACGCGCTATATCACTAACAAGGCTAAGTGTACCATCGTATTTATTGATTGTTATTTTATATTGATGTTTTAAGGTCATTACTTACTTTTATCTTTTAAAACTTTTAAAATTCCAACAATCGTGTTTTTGTGAAATACATACAATATCGTTAAGGCTACAAGAATCATAAGTAATAGAAGCGTCCATGCATTCACATTGAGGTAATCTAAATAAAACAACACATAAATGGTACTCAAACTAAACAATGATACCATTGGCCCTTGTAAACTATTAAACAATTGACGTATAGAAAATGGAATATAGTAATTAAGGACTAGCAAAAATAAAATGTATGATAACGCTTTTGCTATCACAAGGAAATAAGCCACCCACAATACACCATATTGAACTCCAATAATTATAGCCAACACTGTTAAAATAGTTCTTCCAATGGAGACATATAGTGTTACTTCTGGTTTTCCAATACTTGAAAAAATGACACCTCCAAACTGACTTATAGATTGTATTGCTCCAGCAAAGCATAAAATTCTAACAATTGGAATAGCGCCATCCCACTTTTGTCCAAATACAAGATGAATAATTAAATCGGCATTAAACGCTAGAATTGTCATCGCTGGTATTGCTACCAATGCGACTAAATTGACCGATTTAAAATACCCATTAATAATTTTTACTTTATCATTTTTAAAAGATGAAAATGATGGAAACAGCACCTCACTAAAAATATAAGAAATACGCTTTACAGGTGTATACATAATATTATATGCAAATGCATAATACCCTAAGATCACGCTTGTAAAAAACTTACCCAAAATTAAATAATCAATATTTCTTTCAAAATACATTGACATTTGAGAGGCTTTAAATTTTAAAGAATACCATATCATATGTTTTATTTCCTTGATATTGAAATAAAATTTAGGAAACCATCTTTTGTACACTAGTATTAACATCATCCTAACAACTGAAGAGACTAAAGGCTGAATCACAAGTGCATAGACTCCTAGTCCATAATAGGCTCCAATAATTGCTGAAATTGAACCAATAAGAATACCAGAAAGGTTAATCTTACTAATTGTTTTGAACTCTAAATCTCTTTCTAAAAGTTTGTATTGAATACTATAAAATGGGTTGATCAATATATTTAGCGCAGCAACATATACGATAGCACTTAACTTTGGTTCATCGTAAAAATTAGCAGCAAACTTGGCCGTTGATATAATGATAATGAATGAAAAAATAGACAATCCGTAATTCAACCAATAAATTGACGACAATTGCTTATTCGTAGTGCTTTGCTCATGAATGATAGATGACCCAAATCCCATATTGGTAAATAAGGTTATAAACCCTATATAAGTCATTGTTAAGGCAACTAATCCAAAATCTTCTGGAAGTAATAGACGTGCTAATACAATATTGACCACAATCGCCAAAACCTGTGACAGCACATTAACGATTGTGAGATAAAACCCGCCTTTTATGATTTTATTCTTACTCAATTAAAAAGTATCTTATCTAGTTTATTTAAAATAACAGTTGAGGCATCTGTAAAGGTTTGCTTTGAAACAAAACGAGCCGCATTTTTTGCTTGTTCTTGATAGACAGGGTAAGCATTTAAAATCTCTTTTATCTTTAAAACTAAATCATTTGAATCATCGGGTCTAACAAAAGACACCAAATCATCTGGAAAGCGTTCTCTTAAGCAAGGTAAGTCTGAAAAAATCACAGGATTTTCACTTTGAAGATAAGCACCTCCTTTACCTGGGCTTAAAGTATATCTATTATATAAATTATCTTCGTATGTAGACACTAATACATCAGCAGCGTATACAAAATTTAAATACTCAGGGTAGGTTTGAAAAGGATAAAGAATTAAATTGTTATAAGCTGTATCACTGTATTCTTCTTGAAGTCCTTTTGTTGCGCCTACAACAATAAATTTAACACCTGTAAAAGCATTTGAAGCTTCAGCAAAGTTTTTAATCCTTTTAGATTTTTCTCCTGCCTTTCCTGCATAAACAATGTACTTATAATCAGTATTCCATTTTAAGTGTTCTCTTTTGACTTCCTTATCAATAGCTGTTTGATCATGATAATCTGACTGAAAACGAATGGGACATTTAATCACTTTTTCACTAGAAATTTTAAATGTATTAATTAAAAACTCTTGCACATAAGTTGTCATAACTACAATTGCATCCATGCGTTTCATAATAAACTTATGATAATTGTTATTGCTAAGGTATGGTGTTTCAAAAACCAATTTACATTTTATCAAGCCAACAAATCTCAACATAATATAAGGAATAATAGATGTATAACATTTACTGTACACTACTACATTTTTATTTCTAAAAGATGATAAATGCCGTAACACATAGATAAAATTGAAAATAAATCTATTAATTAAGAGTACCCATGCCGAAGACTTGTTGTTGACTTCTTTTATTTTAGTATTTAACTCGGTTATTTTAAAGTTTTCTGGAACATCATAAAGATCAAAAATATGATCTTTTTCTAAAGTGTAATCATTGCGCTTCACCTTAGGAGTGATTAATTCAACATCAATTCCGTTATTTGAAAATGCGGCACAGCTATACATCATATGTACAGCATCTGCTCTGTTTTTTCGCATATCTCTAGGTGAGACGTAGTACAACTTTTTAATTTTGAGTTGAGATAGATTCATATAAAAAGCACCTATAGGTAACCAAATTTACGCATTAAATCTCCAGAAACAGACATAATTTCGTCGATCTCAAATGCTGATAATTGTTCTAAGTATTTTTGAGTGTTACTTTTATCAATTTCTTCATTGGTTTTCTTTTTCCAATCTAAAAGCTCAGAAGGTTCCATTTTATTTTTATAATAGTCCAGCATTTGATCTTCAAACTGTAAATCAAGAATTTCTGTGCATTTTTGTAATTCAAGTTCGGGCTTATTTATTAAATCTTCATATCTAATAAGTGCATAATTTGAAGTATGAACCGATTCTAAGAAACTTAGTATCTTTTTATTTTTATGTAACCAATCTAAACTCATTTCTTTAATGGTTTCAGGGAATTTTGGCTTATATTTTGAGTCCGTTGCAAGGGCATTTACATTTAAATAACTGCAAACCACATCCCTACAATCTCTTACTATAATTAAGTATTTAGCATCTGGATAAATAGAATCAAGTAAATTTAAATGTTCTATATAATAGTTGTTTTTATCTCCTAAAATGTAAGGGGCTTTCCCATTCTGAATTCCATACTGCAAAATAACTAACGACGTTAATTCCTTATAAGATTTTGGTAATCTTGAGCTGATTAAGTCTTCCAATGTCGTATAATCCAACTCCCACGTCTCGATTTTTTTAGACGTTTTTAAATCTGAAATAAATGCTTTTAAGTCATCTTTAGATTGCGAATTTTCAATATTCCAATCACCGTAAACTTTATACCACCATTGAATAAATCCACATTCGGGAGGAACAACAATTGATGAATGGCTACTCATCATCATTCTAAACATCGATGTTCCAGATCTTGGGTTACCAATAATAAATACGTTTTGATGGGTCATACTAAATCAGTATTAACTAAAATTTTCCTAATGCAGTAGATATCAATTCTGAAATCTTTTTAATGTTATCATTTTCTAAGCCATAGTACAATGGTAAACATAAAATTCGTGGAGCGATATCATCGGAAACTTTTAAATCATTGGTATTATTTACATATGATAATGACGACAAGCTCGGATAGAAATAGCGTCTTGGAACAATCTCATTAGAATGTAACAGTTTCTCAGTTTTTAGTAGCTCCGCTTCCGAATTAAAAATAATAGGGTAATAACTATAGTTCCATTCTGTATGCGCTCTAATTTTAAGTCTTCTCAGTAATTTGAAATCTAATAAATCATCATATAGTTGGCAAACACGTTTCCTATCTTGAATAATAGCATCAATATAAGGCAAGACACTTAATCCCATCGCTGCTTGTAACTCGCTAATTTTAGCATTTATGCCTATTCCATGAAAACGAAGTGGTCCGTCGTGACCAAACTTATGTCTATAGAGCATTTCATTGTACGTGTTCTCATCTTGACAAAACAAGGCACCACCCTCACCAGTATGAAACAACTTGGTGGCATGAAAACTGCACACACTTACATCGCCATAATTAAATATCGGTTTGTTTTTATACTTTACTCCAAAGCAGTGCGCTGCATCATAGATGACTTTCAGTTTATATTTTCTTGCAATAGCATCTATTGCCTCAATATCACAAGGATTACCATAGACGTGAGTTACTAATATTGCGGTAGTTTTGCTCGTAATAGCCTGTTCTATTTTCGTTTCATCAATTGTAAGATATTCTGGATGTATATCAACAAAAACTGGTGTGCACTTCTCCCAAACTATACTAGATGTTGTTGCAACATATGAGAACGGTGTAGTAATCACCTCTCCTTGTTCGGCAAAGGCATTTAATGCTATTTGAATTGGAAGTGTCCCGTTAGTCATCAATATGAGATGATTAGCATTAAGATGCTCGGTCAATTTACCCGTTAACTCCTTAGTAAGATCCCCATTATTTGTTAACCATTTGCTTTCCCATATTTTGTCAATATAAGCTTTGTATTCTTCTATTGGAGGGAAAAAAGTTTTAGTAACAGTAATCATATTATTATCTAAAATCGGAGTTATTCCGTGTAAGCTTGCAAATATATTCTAAATTATAGGATAATATAGATTATTAAATGATTTGCCATATAAATTTAATCAAAAAATTAGTTCTTAAAAATAAGCCTAAGTTTTCGTGTTTGTAGGAAAATTAACTAAAAAGTGTTATTTTTAGAACTGAAAAGCATCTACTTAGTCAGTAATAAGGCAAAACAATAAACTATAATCCCTCGATAGTTTATTGTTTATGAAATACTTAGATCTGTTGAGATTTAAATCTAAGTACCAGTTAAGTATTATTTTCACAATTATTAACTACCCCTATTCATCAAAATATTATCTCTACCTAATTACAATTCTGATATTCATTAGAGTGATCTAATGTAGTCGTACCTGAATTAATTAATAAAATATAGAGATGAAACCAGACACCTAAAATTTACATATAGTTTTAAGACCCTCATTAATTTTGTTGACTACCTTATAAATGCTCGTGTCTTAGCTACAATAGTTTTGATTTTAATTTTGGAAAGACACTTTTCAGTACTAGTTTATCATTGGTATTGACACCCCTCTTAAATTTCCAATACTTGTATTACAGTACCTGCTAGATTGTGATTATATCATAGTCTTAGCATCTAATGCGCTGTATCATTACTTCGACGTAGTTTATATGTACACTATTATTATAGCATAGCTATGCACTGTCTTCACTAATGAGGAACAGAACAAACATCGTGACTTAGTTGTTACAATGTCTTTGTTTAAGATTTTCAAAAAAAGATGGATGCAGAATTATGAAAATTAAAAATTTACTTTTAATAATGTTAGTACTACTAGCATGCAATGCTTTTAGTCAAACAACAATATATCTTGAAGACTTTACAGGTCAAAACACTAAAGGTGCAACAGGAACAAATTCGGGAGTTCCTACTATTGATTTAAGTGGTGTCGACTGGAGCGTTGATGTTAGTGACGCTAATCTAACAGCAACAACAGATTGGTTTCGCGTTAGAACTATTGCTGGAAACGAACAATTAGAATCTAGAGATTTGGATGGTGAAAGTATCTGGCTCTCTCCTAGTATTGATATATCAGGCTTCACTAATGTTGAGTTTATAATAGATGCTTCTGAAAATAATGCAAACACTCTAGAAGACAATGATATTGTGACGACGCAATACCGTATTGATAATGGTCCATGGGTAAATGCAAGTACTAATGACGTGCTTATTAATGACTACGGAAATGTAATTATTAGTCAATCTGGATTAAATGGAGGCACACTCGAAATTAGAGTAATCTTCATAAATAATGCTGGTAATGAAAGACAACGGATTGATAATATATTAGTCACTGGTACAACAGTATGTACTACTTTTAACTTACCTTTTAACGAAGGTTTTGAAGGTTTAAATTTCCCACCAGATTGTTGGTCAACTTATAGAGGAACCAACGGATTGGGACAAAATCAAGATTGGACGAGCTCTAGTTTAACAGCAAATACAGGAACAAATTCTGCATTTGTTCAATTTGAACCAGTAACAGGAGGAAATGCACAAGATTGGCTAGTCTCTCCAGCCATAGACCTAGGCACAAGCAGCTCTCAATTACGCTTTTTCGCAAGAGATCAATTCACATTTGATTTCAACACAGAATATACAGTTAGAATATCACAAACTTCAGCAACAGATATTTCAAGTTTTGCAATTCTAGAAACCTATAACGAAACACAATTAGGGATTGTTTTTAATGAAAAAACCATAGACCTTTCATCTTATAACGGCATTGTATATATTGCTTTTGTGATGGAGCAAAATGATGGTGACAACTGGTTTCTAGATGATGTTTCAATTGTCGAACTTCCGCCTTGTACAATACCAGAAGATATTAGTAATTTATCTGCAAGCTATTTTGATAATACTATAAGTTTGCAGTGGGCTTTAAGTTCCTGCTATGATGAGATCTTAGTCATTGCAAAGGAAGGCAGTGCTGTTACAGCTACTCCTACAGGTGATGGAACAAATTATTCTGCAGATAATAATTTTGGCAATGGAACTGAAATAACTACAGATGAGTTTGTAGTATTTAAAGGTATTGATAACAATGTAGATGTATCAAACATCAATTTTGGCAATACCTATCACTTTGAAGTGTTTACAAGAAAAGGAACTACTTGGAGCTCTGGTGTACCCATTAGCATAGACATAAATTACTGTACAGTTACTGGCGACATTAGTTTTGAAACTGCAATCACTCTAGTAGATTTTGGAGACATTAACAATGCAACTGGGCAAGGCTCTGGATATGATGATTTTACGTCACTTTCAACAAGTATTGCCAGAGGTGCTTCAGAAGATTTGACTGTAAATCTCAATACTGATGGGGATTTTACAGTATATAGTTATGCTTGGATTGATTGGAATCAAGATGGGGATTTTGACGATATCAATGAAACCTATGATTTAGGTTTCACTGATGATAATCCCGATGGTCCAACTTCTAATAGCCCGTTAACCATTGTCGTCCCAAATGATGCAAACCTAGGTAGTACACGTATGAGAATACTATCGCAGTTTTATAATATAACCATTCCTAATAATGGACCTTGCGATGGTTCTACAGATGGCGAAATAGAAGATTATACAGTTACTGTTTTACCTGGAATTACTTATGTCTATGACAATGGATGGACACCTTCAGATCCAGATGGTGTAGCAACAACTGCTAATGATATTATTATAGCAAATGGTGATACCAATTTTACAAATGACATCAATTGTAATTCGTTGACAATTAGTCCAGGTGCAGGACTAACAGTTAATAGCGGTGTTGTTTTAACTGCTATAGGCGATGTTGTTTTAGAATCATCTTCAACTAGCTATTCAAGTTTAATTCTTGATGGAACCATTGTTGGTTCTGTTAGGTATGAACGCCATATAAATAATGCAGCAGCTAGTGGAACCACTACAGGTAATAATGATCTTATAAGTCCGCCACTCACAGGGCAAACGTTTGGAAACTTTAGAACAACTAATTCTAACATTCTATCTGGCACCATTTCAGGAAATACAGCCTTTTTATTTGGTCCATTTGACACAGCTACTAATAGTTTTATTAACTATACTAATGCAAATAACAGCAATACTTTAGAAGCTGGTATTGGCTTTAGAACTGGCTCAACAGACAATGGAGACTATATCTTTACTGGAGACATTGAAACTGGTACAGTACAAATTAATTTAACTTCTGGAACCTCAAACTGGAATCTCATTGGAAACCCTTATCCGAGCTATTTAAATGTTGATGCTCTTCTTACCAGTATTATAAACTCAGGAACTGTAGATGTAAATGCTGTAGCTATTTATGGCTATGATGGTTCTGCACAAGATGGTTGGACAATTTACAACCTAGCCAACACTACTATAGACACTAAAATTGCTCCTGGTCAAGGCTTTTTTGTCGAAGCAGAGTCTGTTGGCAGTTTTTCTATTGATCCAAATATGAGAACTACTGGAACTGATGATGATTTTATTTTAGGACGCAACTCTGTGCCATTGCAATATTTGAAACTTAACCTTAGTTCAACTTCAAGCAGTTTTTCAACTAGTTTTTATGTTAATGATAATGCAAGTCTAGGGTTAGATCCTGGATATGACGCTTCAGTTTGGAATACGACACCTCCAAATTTTTCATTATACTCACATTTAGTAGAAGAGAACACAGGTAGAGCAATGGCTATTCAAACTATAGGTAGTATCGATATTGTAAATACTATAATTCCTTTAGGTGTTAATGCGAGTAATGGTTCATTACTAAATTTTAGTATCGCTGAATCATCACTTCCGGAGACAGTAGATGTCTTTTTGATTGACAATCAAACCAACACAACAACACTTTTAACAAATGAAGATTATAATGTTTTACTCGATACTTCTTTAAGTGGAACTGGTCGTTTCTTTTTACAGTTTACAGATAGTACTTTAGGCACAAGCGAACCAGAGTTAGTTGATATACTTATATATGCTAATCCTAATGAAAAAACACTATTCATTGATGGGATTTTAACTGAAAAAACTGTGCTAGCCATATATGATCTCCAAGGCAGATCACTCTTTGAATCTCTACTGGATACAAATACTACCTCACAAAAAATAGATATTAGTAAATTAAGTAGTGGCACTTATATTGTCATGCTTAGCAACCAAAAACAGAGTAGATCTAAAAAAATCATTATTAAATAGTTTAATAGAAATCCCTACCTCATCTTTTTTAAACGCATTCAATTGAATGCGTTTTTTTTATAATACATGCCTTAATGAACTAATTCTTAAAACCGTAAAAAGCTAAAATTAGTTTTTATCACTCATATCTTTTATTATCTTTGATAATTCCCTCAATTTGCTTTAAGTCGTATTTAGTTCAAGTGATTTAAGAAAAAAATAATTTATTACAGTTATGAAAAAAATTTACTTAGCAACGTTAACATTACTTTTTTTTACTGTTGGTTTCTCACAAAGCCCGATAACAACAGTTGATAGAAATAACATTGTTGGACCAACTGCAACTGGAAATGCAGCTTCTGTATCATCAGTAGGATTAACACGAGGTTCTGGTGTAAACCTTAGTGCGTCAAGCCCAACGGATTTTACATCAAGAGATTGGGATGCAACAGATCAAGCCTCAGCCGAAGCAGCTAATGAATATATTGAATGGTCGGTATCAGCAACAACAAATTTTGAAGTCACTGTAAATGAGTTTGATATTCGATTAAGACGACATGGAAACGGTCCTAGTCAATGGCAAATATATTATAGTTTAGATAACTTTGCTACAGCAGGAACAGCTGTATCAGTTCCACAAACAATGCCTGCTACGAGCAGTTTTGAGTTTAATTTTTCTGGTTTAGCGATAACTTCACCTACATCTGGTACCATTACGTTTAGATTATATGCATGGGATGCAAATAGTATTGGTGGTTGGTTACGAGTAACTGGCCAACCCGCTTGGGCTGGAACACTAGGAATTGCTGACCCAGGAATACGTATTATTGGTAGTACTTCAACAAGTGCTTCTAACAGTATCGAATCTGACATCATTGCTACGGCTTTTGACCCAACAGACAATATTAATTATAGTGCATTTAATGCTACTTCTGGATTAACGACCACTAATGCTATACAGCTTGGAGAATTCTCAATTAGAGATGGTGGAGCAACTGCTCCAGATAGTGATAGCGATGGTACTAACGTTACAGATATTCAGTTTGCAGTTTCTAATAATCAATATTTAGCTGCACTTGCCATTTTTGATGGCACAACAAACATAGCCGAAACATCAACTGTCGACCCTTTAGTTTCTTTTGCCGGTTTAACAGCTTTAATTGCTAATGACGATGCTACAAAAAACTTTACAGTTTATGCTACATTTAAATCTATAGTAACTGATAATGAACAGATACAGGTTACTGTAGACTTGGCAACTACGGCTGCAACAGGAAGTTCGCTTTTCGCACTCGCAAATGCTGGAGGAGCAGCTACACCTATTGTAGGTGATGACAATAGAATTGAAGTGACTGCCTCAAAAATTGTTTTTGACGAGCAAGTAACAGACAGCAATCAGTTTGAAATTATGTTTCCTTATCCGACAGTTTTAGTTCAAGATAATAATGACAACCTTGATTTGGACTACAGTGATGTTTTAACAGTAATTACATCTGCAGGAACGTTAGTAGGTTCTCCAATTGATTATTCTTTTGTAAATGGAGAGGCTCTTTTAAATACCATAGAATATTCTGATCAAAATACAGCTATAAACTTATTTACATTTAGTAATGGCTTTTTTACATTTAGTGACCCGTTTGACGTTAATGGACCTTTAATAAATCTTGCCATACAAGACTTTGATGGTTCTTCACCAGAGTGGACCTTTACTAATGACACTCCTTTCTTTGATAATGGATGGGGAACAGATGGTTACTACGGCCTAATAGATGCTGCAGATATTGCACCTTTAGATTTTGAATTTTTATCAGGAAATATATTAGGTGAGAATGACTTGAATGATGAAGGAAATGGAGCTGTAGGCTTTGCTACTATTGCTTTTGACACTGTAGATGTTTCAGTATATGATAATGTGCAAATTACTTTTGATTGGGATATTGAAGGCTATGTACAAAACAATAGTGACGTGTATTACAGACTATATTTAGATGGAATACCACAACCAATAGTATATTTAGTAGATGGAAATGGACCAATAGATTCAGACGAAGGTTCGGTTCTTATAAACATCCCTGACGCAACAAACACTATAGGATTGGAATTAAGTATTAGAAATAACCTTTTAACTGGATTCTCAGGTTTTGATAATTTTAGAGTAGCTAGTATTTTTGAAGGTTTAATATACTACGATGCAGATGGATGGATTAATAATGAAGCACCAAGCCCAACTACTGGAGCATTAGACGCACTGGTTATTGATGGAAGTTACACGGTAGATTCAAATGTAGAGATTAACAATTTCATAGTTAATCCTGGAGCACAGGTTCAAGTTCCTATTGCACAATCAATGACTGTTAATAATGAATTGGTAAATAATGGAAATTTTGAATTAAATTCGGTTTCAACTACATATTCTAGTTTAATCGCAAGTAGTGTTGAAGGCGAAATCGTATACAATCGACATGTCAACCAAGTTGCACCTTCAGGATCAACAACTGGTTTTAATGATTTAGTTGCGGCACCTGTTACTAATTCAGACCAAACATTTCTTGATTTAAGGACTGCTAATCCAGATATTCCTTCAGGAACCATAGGAGGAGTCCCTTCTTTCTTATTTGGTCCTTTTGACAATAATGCTAATGCGTATATCAATTACACTAATGCTGATGACGCCTCAATTATTACAGCAGGTGTTGGATATAGAACAGCCTCTACGGCTCCAACTGGTTCTACATTCAGATTTGAAGGTAATGTTGAAACAACGACTAACATTGTTCCTATTACTGTAGGCACTAATAGTGATTTTAACCTCATTGGAAATCCTTATCCTTCTTATATAAAATTAGCAGATTTCTTAACTGCTAATAACACCGAATTTAATCCACTAAATTCTGGAGTCTATGGTTATGATGGCGATAACTCTGATGGTTTCACCATATGGAATCAAGCTTATTCTGATGCTAACCCTACTGCCTTAATAGCACCAGGTCAAGGATTTTTTGTGTCTTCTAAAGCAGGTGGTGGATCTATTACTTTTAATGCACCTATGCGTTCTATTGGGACTACTGATGATTTTATTCCTGGAAGAATAGTTAATCCAAATTTAGCTCACTTAAGACTTCAACTGTCTAATGAAAGTTCTTTGTACAATACAGATTTTTACTTTAACGATAATGCATCTCTAAGTATGGATTCTGGTTACGATGCTGTGATGTTTAATGGCAACACTCCTGATTTTGCATTGTATTCGCATTTAGTAGATAATAACGTTGGAAATAATTTAGCTGTCCAAGCTGTAAATTATAATGCATTAAATAATGTGGTTATTCCTTTAGGTGTGAATGCCAATGAAGGTGAGCAGTTAACAATTAGTATTTTAGATACAGATATACCGAGTAATTTTGATATCTATCTTGAAGACACTGTAACTAATACCTTTACATTATTAAATACATCTAACTATGTATTTACTCCAAATGTAACGCTATCTGGAACTGGTCGTTTCTTCTTGAGAATTTCCGCGGAAGCTTTATCTACGTCTGAAGAAGACTTTAGTTCTATTCAAATATATACCACTAAAACACCAAGAACATTGTTTATTAAAGGTGAGTTGAATAACGAAACAAAAGCTGAAATATATGATATTCAAGGTCGTATGATCTTATCGACAAAGCTTGATAGTAGAAGTAATAGTAATCAAATTGATATTTCTAATGTCACTTCTGGAGTATATATTGTCCAGTTAAGTAATAGTACTCAGCAGAAATCTCAAAAAGTGATTATCAGATAAAGTTACAGTAAACTCAAGGTATTAAAAACTAATAAATCAGGTAAATAGTAATATTTTATTTACTTTTGCTTTGTATTATATGATATAATGAAAAGAAATAGTCCTCAAAATCAAATCACTCGTAAGGAAGCCCTACAAAGAATGGGCAAGTACGCTGCGCTTACAGCAATAGGTACGTTTCTTATATTAAACCCAAAGAAAGCACAAGCATCTTCTCCACCAGATCCAGGAGGAAATCCTTTTGATTAATTTCTATTTTTATTTTGAAAGCGGATTTATCTCCGAAGTACGTACATAAGATTAATGAAACCATACTATTGTGGTTTCACAACTCTAATAAATATGTTGTCGTCTCAGAAACTTCATACACACTAATTGACTTGTATTTAAGGGTTGACAACAAAACCTCCTTTATAGATACCTTAGAGCAATCATTACAAATTGAACCAACTAAATGCGAAGAGATTTATAACGATATATCTAACTTTTTAAAAGATGCAAATATAACTCCTGAAATAGATTCATTTATTCATAAATTTCCTGAAGTACCTCAAGAAAGTATCAACAAAACCTACAGGATTAATAATAAAACTATTAGCGTAAACTTTGAATCCCATGTTATTGAGAGTTTGATCCATCCTCAATTATCACAATATAAAACGCAACAATTATCAAAACCAGATATTACATTTGATATTTTTAAAACAAATGATGACTTACATCTATTTAAAAACGCCAAACATATAGGTAGTTATAAAACTAAAGCTTTTCATTTTCTCCAAGGAAAGTTTGCATTAGAGCTCACTAATGAAATCCACAATCTGAATATAGAACAATGGATTGCTACATTTCATGCTTCAACTATTACAAATGGCAAAGAATCTATTATGATTGTAGGCGATTCGGGTAATGGCAAAAGCACACTATCAGCTTTATTGATGGCAAACGGATTAGATTTATTAGCCGATGACTTCACGCCTCTATATAAGGATATGAACTGCTATAGATATCCTGCAGCTATTTCAATTAAAAAAGGAGCTTTCGGCGTTTTAGAGACTCAATTTAAAAACTTTCAAGACCTAAAAATCCATACCTCTGGCCCAAAGAAAGTTAACTTAAAATATTTACCATCGCCTTTAGATTATAAAAATTCGAAACATAATTTTCCGTGTCAAACTATTGTATATGTCAAATATGACAAAGCTATTAAGTCATCGTTAAAAGAAATCTCTATCGATAAAATATTAGAAACCTTAATTCCAGATTCATGGATTTCACCAAATGAAATTCATGCACGTCATTTTTTAGATTGGCTTAATCATCTCAAATGCTATCAATTAAATTATAGCGATAATGACTTTGCAATCTCAAGTTTTAAATCACTATTTGATTCTTAAACGCTTTTTTAGGAATTTCTTTGTTTATTTTTGAATGTTTAAATACAACATTTGTCCAAAACAAATTATACATATAAAGACACCTTACAGCTAATAGCTGACATTTTGAGTTTTGAATATCCTAATGAAAATTTAAAACTATCACTAACAAGCGCTACAATAAATTGGGAACAATTTGTAACAGTAGCTAGTGACCATCTAGTTTTACCGACTATTTATTGTAGGTTAAAACAAAAGAAATTCTTAGAATGTATTCCCAGAGATTTAGAGGCATATCTTGAGGATATCACTACTATTAATAAAAATCGTAACCTAGGTTTAATTGAACAATCAAGAATTATCTCTGACATTTTCAACGCTAACAATATTACATATACTTTCACTAAAGGAATTGCTTTTTTGATTGCTGATTTTTACCAAGATAATGCCGAACGTATGGTTGGAGATATTGATATTTTGGTAGACGATAATCATATATCAAAAGCATTTGACCTACTACTCGATCATGGATACGCAAAAATACCATCAAGTATTAAATCGACTTTTTTCGATCATAAGCACTTAGATAGGCTTATTATTGACAGTGGCTTAGGCGCTGTGGAGTTGCATAAATATTTACTTAACAAACCTCACCATAATATATTGTCAAACCAAACACTTTTAAATAAAACATGGCATCATAAGGAGTTCCCAATTTTGCATACCGAAGATCTTTTTAGTCATAATATTTTAAATTTTCAAATTAATGATAGAGGTCACTATTATTCAAAATTGAGTATGCGTTCAACTTATGACAGCCTTGTGTTGATGAGATTATTTCCAGAATTAATAGCATCTAACAATAACAAATACTTCACGTCATACTTTTCACTAAACTCGATATTCTTTGAAGAATTTAAGGGTATTGAGTTAAGTCAATCTAGCATTAATAAGTTCACATCACGTTTAAAATCGCCTAGTCTTGATTCATTTCACAGAAAACGACTGACACTATCTATATTATTAAGACAAATCCCTTCAAGACTAAGTACTTTTGTAATAAATAAAAAGTATAGAAAAGCCCTTTTCAATGACAGAAAACGCATATTAAAAGAATTAAAATCAAAATTTTAAAGCCTTAATTTAAAATACAATAACTTTGAGGTTTATTTGCAATATTATAGTTCAAAGTATATCTTTGAATTAACCCATACAATTGAAACATGAAAAAGATCATCCTATTCTTAATATTAGTATCGCTATTTAGTTATGATAGTCAGTCACAAGTAAGCAAAAGAGATCTAAGAAATATTGAAGCTTGGACTGTTAGTGTTGGAGTGAATGCAGTTGGTAGCTTAGGAACAAGAAACCCTTTTGAAAAATTAGGTGATTTTGAATTTAACCGTCCGTTAGCACTTTCAGTGCAACATAGGTGGTCAAGATATTTATCTGTAGAGCAAGACTTTACTATGAATAGGTTTAAGATTACATCTAGAATTGACAATGGCTCACTTCCAGAAGAATTCAATTACTTTTCTACTAATACCTATGTTAAATATTTTTTTTCAGATGAATTATTTCCCGAAGCCTTATGGCTAGACCTTTTCGTAGGTGGTGGTTTAGGTATTTTTTCTATAGATGAACTTAATACTTCAGCCAACTTAGTACTTGGTGGAGCCTATTGGTTCAACAGTAATATTGGTGTAAGACTACAAGGTGTTGGTAAATTTGCCTTTAACGCTAAGGACAATCGTTTTGATAATAATCACTTTCAATATATGCTACAAGTTATGTTTAGACTATAATTAGTATTGAGCAAAATTAAAATTTAACATTTCTCTAGTTTTATTATATATTCTAGGGAATTGTCTTTTAAATTCCTCAGGTGTTTCTATAAATGTCTCAACAATGACTGCCACAAATTCAAACTGATTTGTAAATGCATAATCTCTAAAATACTTAGAAGCAATCAATTGTTTTCTTAATTTTTCTTCGGCTGAAAGCATATCTGTAAGCTCAGAAAAAGCCACTTTAAATATCAAAGAACTAACATCATTGTTTTTCAAACTGTTTAGATGTATCGCATGTGTAAACTCATGAATACCCAAATTAATATTATCATTTTCGTCATCATAACCATATAAAAAGTCTTCCCAAGAAATCACAAGAGCTTTTAATTTCGGGTTAAGCTCTCCCTTGTGATAAGCCTCATTTGAATTTGAATAAAAAGTCCCAGGGTAGATAATAATTTTATCAATTAAATCTATTTGATAATCTCTAAAACCAAAGGTAAGCATGGTAGATGTAGCTGCCACCAAAACCTTCATTTCGGTAGTCACAACTAAGTCTTCTCGACCAAGAAAATACTTTGAATTGATAAATGTTGCAACACGATGTTCAAATCGTACTTTTTCAGTATCATCTAATTTTTGATAAAAACTAAACTGACGCCTTAATATACTTTGTTTTTCTTTATCCAATCTCTTCTTAAAAAGATAAAAATGCACAAAAAAAGGACGCTTATACTTACTAGCATATCGCTGTTCAAAAAACATATAAAAACGCGAGAAAACAACAGCAAACATGCCAACAAAAAAAATAACAATAAGGACAATACGGGTTGTAGGCGAAATCGCTAATATGTAATTAAAAAGGGCTAATATCATTAGCTAAATATACTGAAAAAATAAAACCCAAGCATTTGAGTGATACTTGGGTTTTAACAAATTTAAATCAATAACTAATATAATGACTTCACTAATTGTCTTAATCCTCTATTTCAATATGTATAGTGCTTTTCATTTTTAATTTCTTACCTTCAAGTCTAGCTTGAGAAAAGAATTGTTTAGCTATATCCTGCTCATTCATAAGTTCTTCTATTCTCCCACTATCAAATTGGCAAGCGTCGGCTTCATTTCCTTCTTTTATTGATAAACGGTGTAGTTTATGAAAGTTGATTTTCACATTCAATACAGCATTAATAATATGTGATGCTTCTGATGCTGAGTAGCATCCACTTATCAAATCAATTTTTTGTGTTTTTTTTACTTTTTCTAAAGTTTCCATAATTATGGGTGTTTTTTTATTGGTACAAATTTGAAATTTATTTTTTATATATTTTTATTTATATATTTTTATTTATATATTTAATGTTGATCATAAACGTTTGTTATGTTAAATTAATAATGCAGAGATATAGAGGCATTCCTAGCGTAATATTAAATGGAAATGTAATAGCAAGCGCCATTGGAATATACAAACTTGGATTAGCTTTTGGGGCAGCAATCTTCATAGCAGCCGGCACAGCAATGTATGAAGCACTAGCAGCTAGAATTGCAAATAACAATCTGTTACCTTCACTGGTAGTTAACATGCCACTCATAGCCGCAACAATCACCCCATTAATGACCGGAATAATGATTGAAAACAAAACAGCAAACAATCCCTTCTTCATCAAATCTGACAATTTTCGGCCACTAACAATCCCCATATCCAACAGAAATACAGCTAAGAAACCTTTGAAGATATCTGTTGTAAATGGTTTGATTCCCTCGGCTTGAGCTTCACTCGCCATCAACCCTATAACAAGACTACCAATAATGAGCAAAACACTCCCATTAGTTAAAGCATGATGTAAAACTTTTTTCATTGGCATGTCCTGTTTTTCCTTATTTTTCTTTTTGAAATAGGTCATTAACAGCAAACCAACCATTATAGATGGTGCTTCCATTAATGCCATTACAGCTACCATATGACCGCTAAAAGGAATTCCTTCCATTTCAAGGAAAGAAATTGTGGTTACAAAGGTAACAGCACTCACTGACCCATAGGCTGCCGCAATGGCTCCAGCATTCTCAACACTGAATTTCTTACGCAAAATAAAATACGTATATAGAGGAACTAATAAGGCGAGAAAAATCCCAAATAAAAGTGCCCATAAAATCTCCATACTAAACTCACTATGCGCTAACTCCTGCCCGCCTTTAAAACCAATCGACAGCAGCAAATAAAATGATATGAACTTTGATGAATTTTCTGGTATCTTAAGATCACTTTTCAACTGAACTGTAATTACACCAAGAAAAAAAAACAATAAGGCAGGGTTCGTGAGATTATCTATAAGTAAATGTAGATCCATTATAATTTATATTAAATCTAACTATTGCTTTTGAGATAGTACATGAACAAAGTATAGCATTGCCATAATAGCTCCAGATACTAATAATTCAGATAGAAATAAGTTATTACACTCTAAAGATGCTCTTATAGTTACGGCATAGATAGCAGCCATAACCAGGGGCTTAATAAATTTTAAAAGTTTTTTAGCTACTAACACTAAACTTCCAGTAACCTTTATTTCTTTTTTTCTTTGCTTGTTTAAAATTAAATCACTCATAAGACAGACGTTTTTTTTTGCAAAGATTATATAGAAAATCTATATATTTTTATTTATATTTATTATGTAAAACATAAACGTTAGTTATGCATTATACATTACACCAATTAGAAATATTTCATAAAGTGGCGCAATTAAAGAGTGTCACGAAAGCTTCTGAAGAACTCTACCTAACTCAACCAGCAGTGTCTATCCAGCTAAAAAAGTTTCAAGATCAATTTGAAATTCCTCTCTTTGAAGTTGTTGGAAGAAAAATCTACATCACCGATTTTGGTGATGAGATTGCACTTGCTGCTGAAAACATTTTAAACGAAGTGAATGCAATAAACTACAAGGCATTATCATTTCAAGGTGAGCTCTCGGGAAAATTAAAAATCGCTATTGTTTCTACTGCAAAATATGCAATGCCCTATTTTTTAACAGACTTCATGAATCAACATAAAGGAGTAGACCTTAGCATGGATGTAACCAATAAATCTGAAGTCGTAAAATCACTTGAAAATAATTTGGTCGATTTTGCTATGGTATCAACCATTCCAAAATACTTAAAAATAGATCGTATACAACTCATGGAAAATAAGCTCTATCTTGTTGGTGGTAAACAGTTTAAATATTCTGAAAAACAGCTAACTAAATCAATGTTTGAAAAACTCCCTCTTATTTACAGAGAGCAGGGTTCGGCCACTAGAAATCAAATGGAATATTTTATTGCTTCTCATAAAATATCAACGTATAAGAAAATGGAGTTAAAATCTAATGAAGCTCTAAAACAGGCTGTTATCGCTGGTTTGGGCTTTTCAATTATGCCACTTATAGGTATTAAAAATGAATTGAATAATGGCGATTTACAAGTCATTCCAATCAAAGGACTTCCTATGATCACCGATTGGAATTTGATCTGGCTTAAATCGAAAAACTTATCTGCAATAGCTAGACACTTCGTAGATCATATTAATGATAGTAAATCTCAAATCATGAAAAATCACTTTGATTGGTTTGAGAAATATTAAGATGAACATAGCAAAACAACTAAACAGCTATTACAGAAGACTCTATTTTGAATTCCTCTAAACTCCGTTTTGAACATCAAGGATTGACTCGCTACGCTCGCCCTTCCTCTAAACTCCGTTTT
Source organism: uncultured Psychroserpens sp. (assembly GCF_947500255.1). GTDB lineage: Bacteria > Bacteroidota > Bacteroidia > Flavobacteriales > Flavobacteriaceae > Psychroserpens. Next base: position 262,365 of record NZ_CANMRL010000001.1, read on the forward strand.
GAACATCAAGGATTGACTCGCTACGCTCGCCCTTCCTCTAAACTCCGTTTTGAAAACAAAAAAACTCTGCTTTTAAATTCAAGCAAGCTTGATTTAACGCAGAGTTTTTTTGTTTATTCGTGACCTCGAGAGGATTCGAACCTCCAACCCTCAGAGCCGAAATCTGATATTCTATCCAGTTGAACTACGAGGCCTTAACTCCCTAAGGAGGAATCTTATTCTTTATTTAAGACATTAGTTTAGCCTTTACAATGGTAGAAATAGTCTTCCCATCTGCTTGTCCAGCTAATTCTTTATTGACAATTCCCATAACCTTACCCATATCCTTCATACCTTCGGCACCAATTTGATCGATCGTCATTACCACAACCTTCTCGATTTCTTCTTCACTTAATGCTTCAGGCAAAAACTGGCTTATCACTTCTGCTTGGTCAATTTCAGGTAAAGCCAAATCTTTTCGGTCTTGTTCTAAATAAATTGCAGCACTATCCTTACGTTGTTTTACTAACTTAGATAAGATTTTTATCTCTTGTTCTTCAGTTAAATCTCCGCCTTCTCCTGAAGTTTGAGCTAATAATATTTCAGATTTTACAGCTCTTAATGCTGCTAATGCTGTTTGATCTTTTTCTTTCATTGCTGCTTTCATAGCAGTCATAACATCATTTTGTAAACTCATAATACGTGATTTAATTTGAACTGCGAAGATATGAAAAAAGTTAGTGCTTTTTAGGAATACAGATGGACATTACACAATAAAAAACCCGAAAAATTATCTCAACTTTTCGGGTTTAACAAAGTGTGGAACACTAAACTAAATTTGCTATTAATCTACGTTATCGTGTAAAAATGAATTGTTACTTCTTAATTGAACGTCGTCGTTCTCGTCAGTAGAAACTGATGTTCTTGAAGCGTTGGTTTCTGATGAATGCTGAGCATCCTCTAAATTCACACCTTGTCTTTTGTATGCAGGTTCTTTTTCAATTTCATCTATTTTAGCCGTATTGAACTTGTAATTGAAATCCTTCATCTTGCGACGTCTTTCATCTGCTCTCTCTTTCAGTAGTTCTGAAATAGGACTATTCATTGGATCAATTTCGTCAGGCACTTGCTCTTCAATTACTTCAGATTCAATAACCTTCTTTTCAAATACAATCTCTTCTTCTATCTCTGGTTGAACTTTAACTTTTGCTTCATTATCGTTCATTGCAGACTCATAGGTCATAAAATCATCCAAAGCATAACGCTTTTCCCCTTCTTCGTTAGCTTCTGTTACAGGCACGATTTCAACATGCTCTTTAACTTCCAAATCTTTAACCTCATCTTCTAAAGCAAAAATGGTTTTCTCTTCTTCGACTTCATCTTCCGATGTTCCAAAAGATAACGGGAGATCAAATGTTAATGTAATTTGCTCTTCCTCAACTTCTTCTTCAATAACATCTTCTTTTACGTCTTGAACAGGAGTGATAACAAAGTCATCGTCTTCGACTTCGACTTTATGATCAAGAACTTCATCATAAACCACATTAATATTTTTAATAATATCAGTTGTAGGTATAAGGTCGGTATCAAAATCATCAATAGCTTCATTAACATCGTCCTCATCATCCATTAAGGTATGAATAACAACTTCTGGAGCTGCATTTTCTTCTTTCTCCAAAATGATATCTGGAGTTATAATTGCAGGATCACTTTCTTTTACATGTACGTCATCGTTTCTATCGTCTTCTAAAGCATGAACAACTTTCTTTTGTTCTGTATTAGAGATCTCATGTTGTTGATCAATATCAAAACCAGTAGCAATAATGGTCACAGAAATTGACTCTTGTAATGATTCATCTTCACCAACACCCATAATAATGTTTGCGCCATGCCCAGCTTCATTTTGAATATGATCATTGATTTCACCTATCTCATCAATAGTAATTTCTTGTGAACCAGAAACGATAAGCAACAATACGTTTTTAGCTCCTGTAATTTTATTATCATTAAGTAATGGCGAATCAAGTGCTTTCATGATAGCTTCTTGAGCTCTAGCTTTTCCTGAAGCTGTTGAAGATCCCATAATGGCTGTTCCGCTATTACTCAATACGGTTTTAGCATCACGTAAATCAATGTTTTGCGTATAGTGATGAGTTATTACTTCTGCAATACCTCTAGAGGCTGTTGATAATACTTCATCTGCCTTTGAAAAACCAGCTTTAAAGCCTAAATTACCATAAACCTCTCTTAATTTATTGTTATTGATAACTACCAATGAATCGACATGACCACGAAGGGTTTCGACACCTTTAAGCGCCTGTTCATTTCTAGTTTTCCCTTCAAACTGAAAAGGCATCGTCACAATACCTACAGTTAAAATATCTAATTCTTTAGCAAGTTTAGCAATAATTGGTGCAGCACCTGTACCAGTACCTCCACCCATTCCTGCCGTAATAAATACCATTTTAGTATTGGTATCTAACATACGACGCAGGTCTTCTAAACTCTCAACTGCAGCCTGCTCTCCCACTTCTGGATTTGCACCTGCACCTAAACCTTCGGTTAAATTAACTCCTAATTGGATTTTGTTCGGGACACCACTGTTTTGCAGTGCTTGGGCATCAGTATTACATATCACGAAATCAACACCCTTAATCCCTTGTAAAAACATGTGATTAATTGCGTTGCTTCCTCCTCCACCAACTCCAATCACCTTAATGACGTTTGATTGGTTCTTTGGTAAATCAAATGCAATATTGCCTAACTCTTTGTTGTTGCTCATAAAATTACTTTTACTCTATTTATACTTTACTTCCCCAAATATCTTCAACAGTCCTACCCAATTGAAGATGTATGATCTATTTATTCTGCGTTATCTAAAAAATCTTTAACGCGCTCTGTTAACTTATCTAAAAACGATTTACGTTCTTTTTTTGGTTGTTGAATAATGTCCTCTTCGTGAGTCATGTTATCTTCTGAATGCTCTTCTGCCACATGCTCCATTTGCTCCACTTCTTTTTCAACACGTCTGCGTTCTTGGCGTTTTAAACCATCCATTACAAGCCCTACGGCTGTAGCAAAAAGTGGACTAGCTATATCATCATCACTATCGCCAGCCAAATGTTCATTTGGATATCCTATCCTCGTATCCATTCCAGTGATATACTCCACCAATTGCTTTAAATGTTTTAACTGGCTACCTCCTCCAGTTAGCACAATTCCAGCAATCAATTTTTTCTTTTGCTCTTCATGGCCATAATTCTTAATCTCTACATATACTTGCTCAATAATTTCTACAACTCGAGCATGAATAATCTTTGAAAGATTTTTCAATGTAATCTCTTTAGGTTCACGACCACGTAATCCTGGAATAGAGACAATCTCATTATCTTTATTTTCTCCAGGCCATGCCGAACCAAATTTTATTTTCAATAATTCGGCTTGCTTCTCTATAATTGAGCAACCTTCCTTAATATCTTCGGTCACTACATTGCCTCCAAATGGAATAACAGCAGTATGACGAATAATACCATCTTTAAAAACAGCTAAATCTGTTGTTCCACCTCCAATGTCAATTAGTGCTACACCAGCTTCTTTTTCTTCTTGACTCAATACAGCATTTGCCGATGCTAGAGGTTCTAAGGTGATGCCTTCCAACTCTAAGCCAGAACTTTTGACACAACGTCCAATATTTCTAATAGATGACACTTGACCAACTACAACATGAAAATTAGCCTCTAATCGTCCACCATACATCCCTATAGGCTCTTTAATTTCAGCTTGGCCGTCAATTTTATATTCTTGAGGTAACACATGAATAATCTCTTCACCAGGAAGCATGACTAACTTATGCACTTGATTGATTAAGCGGTCGATGTCTTCTTCGTCAATAACCACTTCAGAATTTGCTCTAGTGATATAGTCGCTATGCTGTAGGCTTCTAATATGCTGACCTGCAATACCAACTGTAACATCTTCAATTTTTAATCCAGCCTCAGCTTCAGCTTCTTGAACTGCCTGCTGTATGGATTGAATTGTTTGCGTTATATTATTAACTACACCTCTATGTACTCCCAAACTTTTGGATTTACCTATCCCTAAAATTTCGGCTTTGCCATATTCGTTCTTACGACCAATCATTGCCACAATTTTTGTGGTTCCGATATCGAGTCCTACTGAAATTTTATTATTCTCCATCACTTACTTTTTGGTGCAAATTACTTGCTTATCAAACTTTAAATTCACTAGTTTATAATTGTCTAGTGTTTCATCTTTCATTGCTTTCACATAAAAAGCTTTAAGATTATTTATCTTTTTATCTAATAACTTCAGGTGTCCTAAATGGATTCTAAAATCATGAGATCTAAATTTTAAATCAATGGTCTTATCTTGATTTTGATGTATTTGAACAACGTGCTTTATTAAAAATTCATCGTTTTGAATTTTCCGAGCTATAACATGCACATTTTCCAAGTCATTTTTCTCAATATAACCAGTAACTAAAGGCACTCGTGCAGTATAATTTGTTGATAAAGGCATAAAAGAACCCGTCTCATCAATGTAATAAGATGCATTTGTGCTTACTCTTGCAATAGGTTTTTTTTGTTCAATTTCAGCCGTGATTAAACCATCAACACTCATAAACACTTGTGCTTGCTTAATCATTGGATTAGAGTTTAGGGCAGATTCTAATTCGTTCAAATCTATAATATCTTTCGGCTTATTCGTAACAGTCTCCTGATTTTGTATTAACAATTTACTAACAGTTTCCTGCGTCACAAAAAGGTTATCATCTCCAACAAACTTTATTTGAGGTGCTGCTACTTTTCTTGCTGAATTCCTAACAGAAGAAAAGGCATACAAAAAGCCTACTAAAATTAGCAGTAACACAACTCTTATGTAGCTATAATTAACTCGCAAGATTCAAAGCGTTTTTTATATGTTTTACTTCCTCTCCTATATCTCCAGCTCCAATGGTTAAAATTACAGGAGCATTAGATTGAATTATCGTCTGAATTAATTCTGATTTTTGAACTAATTTCTTATTCTTGTTTTCAATTTTGTCAAGTAACCATTGAGATGTCACGCCTTTAATTGGTAACTCTCTAGCTGGATAAATATCCAACAATACGATTTCATCAAAATTAGCTAAGCTCTCTGCAAATTCATCTGCAAAATCTTGTGTTCTACTAAACAAATGTGGTTGAAAAATAGCTAGGACTTTTTTACCTGGATACATTTCCCTAACTGCTTGATGCACAGCATTAATCTCTTCGGGGTGATGAGCATAATCATCAATAAACACTAATTCATCAGTTTTAATTTGATAGGTAAATCGGCGCTTTACACCTTTGTAAGATGCTAAAGCTTTGGCGAGCTGAGGATGAGGGAGTCCATATTCTACAGACATCGCCAAGGCTATTAATGCATTCGACAGGTTATGTCTACCAGGTAGGCTAAATTTGAAATTTTCGAGTAGCGCATTAGGTGTTTTTACATCAAACACATAGCTACCATTTACTATTTTTATATTTTTTACTGAATAATCTGAATTGTCTTCAATACCATAAGTAATGCCCTGTATTGGAAGTCCACTTTTAACAAATAGCTTGCCATTGGGTTTTATTTTTTTTGAAAAATCCTCAAACGATTTTACGAGCTCTGAAGCATCTCCATAAACATCCAAATGATCAGCATCCATAGAAGTGATGCATGCAAAATCTGGTGATAAGGTTAAAAATGAACGGTCGAATTCATCGGCTTCAACTACAGTTACTTCTGTACCATTTAAAATAAGATTAGAGTTATAGTTCTCACTAATACCTCCTAAAAATGCTGTAACTTCAACATCACAGGTATTAAGCAAATGACCGAGAATACTTGTTGTAGTTGTTTTTCCATGAGTACCAGCAACAGCCAAACAAAATGTTTGCTTTGTAATTTCACCTAATACGGCCGAGCGCTTCAATACTTCAAATCCGTTCGATCTAAAATAGGTTAGCTCTTTATGCGCTTTAGGAATTGCAGGGGTATATACAATAAGTGAAGTTTCAGGATTAAGGAATTCGCTTTTGATTTGCTTAACATCATCTTCAAAATGAATAGAAACACCCAAATTTACTAAGGCATCTGTAATATCAGTTTTTGTTTTATCGTAACCACCAACTGTTAATCCTTTAGCCACAAAATAGCGTGCCAAGGCAGACATACCTATGCCTCCTATTCCAATAAAATACACATTATTTGTACGCTCTAAATTCATTTATCGCTTTAATAATTTTTCAATTTCGTCTACAATATCCTTGGTTGCATTTATCAATGCCAATGATTTTATATGTTGCCCTAATGCTTGTCTTTTTTCCGATGAAGACATTAACATATTAAAGTGATCTTCAAACGTATCATCTAAATCACTTTCTTTAATTAAAATTGCTGCATTTTTATCGGCTATTGCTTTAGCATTTTTTGTTTGATGGTCTTCAGCAACATTAGGTGATGGTATAAATATCACTGGCTTTCCAACAACACAAAGCTCAGACACAGAACTCGCTCCTGCCCGAGATATAATAATATCTGCAGCAGCATATGCCATATCCATATTATTCAAAAATGCATGCACTTGAACGTTTTCTAAATCATTGTAATGTTTATACTGCTGATAATATAATTTTCCACATTGCCATATCAATTGTATTCCCTGTTCTTTAAAATATTCCAGCTTATCCTCTATCAATTGGTTCACACGCCTTGCACCTAAACTCCCACCTAAAACCAACAGCGTATGTTTGCTGTGTATAAGTGAAAAAGCATCTTTTCCTTCAATATGTTTATTCTCCACATTTAGCAAATCCTTTCGAATAGGGTTCCCAGTAAGGACTATTTTTTCTTTAGGAAAGAATGTCTCCAGACCTTCATAGGCCACACAGATTTTATCTACTTTTTTAGACAGTAATTTATTAGTAATTCCAGGATAGGAATTTTGCTCCTGAATTAAGCTAGATATGCCTTTAGATGTGGCTGTTTTTAACAATGGTCCACTTGCAAATCCGCCAGTTCCAATCGCTATATCTGGCTTAAATGCGTTAATAATTTTTCGTGATTTCAATAAGCTTGATATCAATTTAAATGGAAACATTAGGTTTCTTAAAGTAAGCTTACGCTGAATTCCAGAAATCCATAGTCCTTCAATATCATAACCCGCTTGTGGTACTTTTTCCATCTCCATGCGATCTTGAGCACCAACAAATAAAAATTCAGCATCAGGAAAACGAGATTTCAACTCATTTGCAATGGCAATGGCAGGATAGATATGTCCTCCTGTTCCACCTCCGGATAATATAATCTTATAATGACTCATTAAATAGTTTCGCTTAAAATTTCTAGTGGGTTATCATTATTTATCTCTTGTTCTTTAATTTGTTCTCGTTTGGCGCTAACACTTAATATGATACCTATTGCTAAGCAGGTCATCCATATTGAAGTACCACCACTACTAATTAAAGGCAAAGTTTGCCCTGTTACTGGGAATAATTCGACCGCTACGGCCATATTTATTAATGCCTGAAAAATAATGGGTAGACCAACACCTAAAACTAAAAGTTTACCGAAAATGGTATCTGATTTTTGTGATACAATCACAATTCTGAATAACAACCACGAATATAAAATCAACAAAAACAATCCACCTAACAAACCATATTCTTCAACAATAATGGCGAAAATAAAATCTGACGACGACTGTGGCAATACATTTTTTTGCCTGCTCTTTCCTGGTCCTAAACCTCTAATCCCACCAGAAGCTATAGCTATTTTAGCATTTTCGATTTGATAATCCCCTTCGGTGTCTTCATTGTTTGAGTAATTAAGTATTCTATTTTCCCATGTAGTAACTTTCACATTTAATGATCCTGTTGTTAACTTTGCCATTGTGACGAAAAGAGCTAATGCAACGACGCCAGAAATTAAAATTATTCCTAAATACCTTATAGGATAACCTCCAATGAAAGCCAACATCATGACCATTAAGAATATAATGGCAGTCGTTGAAAAGTTAGCAGGTAATATTAAAATTAAAACCAAGAATACAGGTGCCCATAATGGAATAATGGTTTCGATGAACGACACTTTTCTATCATGAATTTTTGACAAATACCTTGCTACATAGACCATCAATACTACAGCTGCCAATGTAGAGGTTTGAAAAGACATACCTACAAACGGTATTTGAATCCAACGACTTGCATTTGCACCTCCTATAGTAGTTCCTTGAAGCATTGTTATAACTAACAATACCAACACTATTGGAATCATTACCATAGACAACCCTCTGAAATAGCGATACGGAATTTTATGCACGCCGTACATAATTGCAAAACCTAAAAACAAATGCATAAAGTGTTTTACAAAATAGGTGAAGGTATTACCTGTACCTCCAGTGTAAGCTAAATTACTTGCAGCACTATATACAGGAAGAAATGAGAAAATTGCCAACAGCGCAGCAATTGCCCAGATTAATCGATCTCCTTTTATATTTTTAAATAGTGTCTGCACTGTTTACTAATTATAAGTTTCTTACTGCCTCCTTAAACTGACGTCCTCTATCTTCGTAATTTTCAAACAAATCAAAACTTGCACAGGCAGGAGACAACAATACATTATCACCTGCTTCAGCAATCTTATATGCTATTTTCACAGCCTCACTCATAAACTGAGTCTCAACGATGATATCTACCATACCACCAAAGTTTTTCATCAACTTTTCATTGTCGACTCCTAAACATATTACAGCTTTAACCTTTTCGTTTACAAATTGAAATAATTCTTGATAATCGTTACCTTTATCAGTACCACCAACAATCCAAATTGTAGGCGCATCCATACTTTCTAATGCAAAATATGTAGCATTTACATTGGTCGCTTTCGAATCGTTAATATACTGCACCTTGTTAATTTTGAGTACATGCTCAAGACGATGTTCTACACCCTGAAAATTCTCTAAACTTTCTCGAATGGTTTGTTTTCTAATTTTAAGCAAATGCGCTACTGTTGAAGCAGCCATTGCATTTTTAATATTGTGTTTTCCCTCTAATGCTAAATTCGCTGTTGGCATAATTATTTGATTGTTATCTATTGTTATTTTAATATTGTTGTTGTCTAAATACGCACCATTTTCAATGTTTTTTGTTAATGAAAATGGTAATAATGTGGATTGAACTGGATGATCTTTTAACCAATTTAGAATTACTGTATCATCACCATCATAAATGAGATAATCATCTTTGGTTTGATTTTTTGCAATTCTAAATTTTGAAGCGATATAATTTTCAAATTGATACTCATACCTATCTAAATGATCTGGAGTAATATTAGTTATAACCGCAATTTTTGGTTTAAATTCAATAATATCATCTAATTGAAAACTGCTCACCTCCAGCACATAGTTTTGATAATCATGCTCTAAAATTTGCTTTGCAAAACTATCTCCTATATTACCTGCTAAACCAACATTTAATTCTTGATTTAGCACATGATATGTCAAAGTAGCTGTTGTTGTCTTACCATTACTTCCTGTTATCCCAACTAATGTTGCATTGGTATATAGGGATGCAAATTCTATTTCAGAAACCACAGTAATTCCTTTAGTCCTAATCTCTTTTATTAAGGGAACTTTATCAGGAATCCCTGGACTTTTCATGATGATATCTGCATTCAGAATTTTATCTTCAGAATGCACTCCATCTTCAAATTCAATCTCATTATGTATAAGAACTTGTTTGTACTTTTCTTTTATTTCTCCTTTATCAGAAACAAATACTTCGAATTCTTTGTTCTTTGCTAAAAGTGCTGTCCCAACACCACTTTCTCCTCCACCAAGAATTACTAATCGTTTCATCTATCTAATTTTCAATGTCACTATCGTTATGATAGCTAACAGTATACCTACAATCCAGAATCTAGTTACGATTTTACTTTCGTGATAGCCAGATTTTTGATAATGATGATGCAAAGGAGACATCTTAAAAATGCGTCGACCTTCACCAAATTTCTTTTTTGTGTATTTGAAATAACTCACCTGCAACATGACCGATAAATTTTCAGCTAAAAAGATGCCGCAAAGCACTGGAATTAGCCATTCCTTTCTCACTGCAATAGCAATAACAGCTATAATTCCACCAATGGTCAAACTTCCTGTATCACCCATAAACACTTGAGCCGGATAAGTGTTATACCATAAAAACCCAATAAGCGCTCCAACAAAAGCAGCGATGTAAATTGTAATTTCTTCAACTCTTGGGATATACATAATGTCTAGATACTCAGAAAAAATAATGTTACCTGAAACCCATGAAAAGAGACCAAGTGTCAATACTATAATTGCCGAACTACCTGCAGCCAAGCCATCAATACCATCTGTTAAATTAGCGCCATTTGAGACTGCTGTTATTATAAATATGGCTGCTAAAATGAAAATAACCCAAGCATACTTACCTAAGCCTGGACTAATCCAAGTAATCAAATTTGCATAATCGAACTCATTACCTTTAACAAAAGGAATTGTTGTTTTTGTAGATTTTTCTTCTTCTTCAAATAACTTAGCAGGAGAGATATTTGGATCTTCAGCCAAAAGCACTCTTTGCTGCTCTATAGGCAACTTTTCCTTGATTGTAACATCCTCATGGAAGTACATTGTTGTTCCAACGATAATTCCAAGACCCACTTGTCCAAGCACTTTAAAGCGCCCTTTTAATCCTTCTTTATTATTTTTAAATTTTTTGATGTAATCATCAATAAATCCAATAGCTCCCATCCATATTGTGGTTACAATAAGAAGGATGATATATATATTTTCGAGCTTAGCTAATAGCAATACAGGAATAAGGGTTGCAAGAATAATGATAATACCTCCCATCGTTGGAGTTCCTGCTTTTTCAACTTGACCTTCAAGACCTAAATCTCTTATTGTTTCCCCTACTTGTTTTTTTTGTAAGAAACGAATGATCCGTTTTCCAAAGATGGTAGAGATTAATAGAGATAGTATAATAGCAACAGCAGCTCTAAACGTAATAAAACCAAAGAGAGAGGCTCCAGGAAACTGAAACTGTTGTTCTAAATATTCGAATAGGTAATACAACATATTATTTTTGTAACTGCTTTAAAAATTCTTTAACTATTTTATAATCATCAAAATCTGTACGTTCACCTTTAATTTCTTGATAAGTCTCATGTCCCTTTCCTGCGATTAGAATGATATCATTTGAATTTGCTAATTGGCAAGCTGTTTTAATCGCTTGTTTTCTATCTACAATAGACATGGTTTTTTTGAAATTTTGAGGCTCTACCCCTTTTTCAATGTCTTCAATTATAACTTCAGGAACTTCACTTCTTGGATTATCACTTGTAAAAATGACTTTGGTACTTAATGCCGAAGCTATGTGCCCCATTTTTGGGCGTTTGGTTTTATCCCTGTCTCCACCGCAACCGACAACCGTGATTAATTCCTCATTATTTGTACGAATACTATTAATGGTTTCCAATACATTTTTTAGAGCGTCAGGTGTATGAGCATAATCTACAATTGCAGTAACCTTTTCATCGGAAATGAGATATTGAAATCTACCACTAACACTTTCTAACTCACTTATTAATCTTAAAATTTCAACCTTTTCCAAACCTAGCAATTCAGCCGCTCCATAAATTGCAGTAATGTTATATGCATTAAAACTCCCAATGAGCTTAGTCCATAACTCACTTTCGTTAAGCTTGAGCAAAAGCCCGCTAAATTCATTTTCTAAAACTTGAGCTTTGTAGTCTGCATATGTTTTAAGTGCATATGTGTGGGTTTTGGCTTCGGTATTTTGCAACATCACCAAACCATTTTTATCATCGATATTTACTAATGCAAATGCTGTCTTTGGAAGATGATCAAAGAATGATTTTTTGACATCACGATATTCAGCAAACGTATCGTGGTAATCTAAATGATCATGCGAAAGGTTAGTAAAGATGCCTCCTTCAAAATAAAGACCATCAGTTCTATTTTGATGAATCCCATGAGAGCTAACTTCCATAAAGCAAAATTCAACACCTTCGTCATTCATGAGCTTCAAATATTTATTGATAGTCAACGAATCAGGTGTGGTATGCGTAGCTTTATATTCGACATTATCCACCATAATCTTAACAGTAGACAACAATCCAACTTTATATCCTGCCTTTTTAAATAATTGGTATAGCAAGGTCACAATAGTTGTTTTTCCATTCGTTCCAGTAACACCTACTAATCGTAAGTTTTCCGAAGGGTTTCCATAGAAATTTGCCGCCATGAACGCCAAAGCTTGACTAGCACTTTCTACTTCTACATAAGTAATACCATCTTTTAAATCTGCTGGTAACACCTCACAAACAATTGCAATAACTCCTTTATCAATAGCCGTATCAATAAATTGATGACCATCAACCACTGTACCTTTTATAGCAATGAATACATCACCTTTTGATACTTGTCGAGAATCAAAATGCAAAGTATTAATAGCTATGCTAGTACTTCCAACTACAGCATTAATGGTAACTTTATACAATATGTCTTTTAATTGACTCATCAAGTTCCTATAACAATGATTTGGTTTGGTTTTATCTTTGTTCCTTTACTAATAGATTGCGACTTAACAGTACCTACACCTTCTAGCTTTACTTTTAGCCCCATATTTTCCAATAGCGCCAATGCATCCATAGCTGGGAGACCAATTACATTAGGCATAATTGTGATATAGGTTTGTGCTGTTTTGAAAAATGATTGGTATTGTTCCTCTGTTTTAGCATTAACAACTTCCAATGATTCCACTTCATCAATAAGCGGGGTTTCAGTATAAATTTTTTGAGCAATTCTTTTAAATACTGGACCAGAAACATCAGCGCCATAAAATCCAACTTTGGTACTCGGTTTATGAATCACTACAATGCAAGAGTATTTAGGATTATCTGCTGGAAAATATCCTGCAAATGATGAGACATATTTTTTGTCCTTTTTCCATTCTTCAAAATTATTATACTCGGTTCTGGCCGTTCCTGTTTTACCAGCCATAGAAAAATTTTCAGAATACATACGTCTCCCTGTTCCTCTGACCACAACATTCTTCAATATTTCACGAATTTCGCCAAGTGTTTTATCCGAACATATCTTTTGATTGATTACTTCTTTTTCAAACACCTCTACTTCTCGATCAAATTCTTTAACCGCCTTAATAAATCGCGGCCTTACCATTTCACCTCCATTAGCAATCGCATTATAAAATGCTAAGGTTTGTAAAGGTGTCATACGCAAATTGTATCCATAAGCCATAGAAGGCAGTGCATTTCTACTCCAAATCTTATCGCCTGGCTCCGGAATAACAGGCTTTCCTTCACCTATAATTGAAACACCTAATGTCTCATGTAAATTCCAGCTTTTAATGCGATTGATAAACTTTTTTGGCTGCTTAGAATAATGCTCATCTACAATGGTAGCTAAGCCAATATTTGAAGACACTTCTAAAGCACGAGCAGCAGAAATTTCACCATTTCCACGAGAGTCGCTTATCGTTCTTCCATAAAAGCGCTTAGATCCGTTTTGCGTATCAACAACTGTGGATGTATCAATAACTTTATCTTCTAAGGCAGCCATAAATGCCATTGTTTTAAAAGTAGACCCAGGCTCATGACTTTCTCCAACAGCATAGTTGAGACGTTCGTAATATTTCCCGTCTTTGTTGCGTCCTAAATTTGAAATCGCTTTAATCTCACCTGTTTTTACATCCATCACTACAGCACAACCATGATCTGCTTCATATTTTTCTAACTGGCCTAATAAAGAATGATGCGCTATATCTTGAATGTTTACATCAATTGTCGTATACACGTCATAGCCATCTTGAGGTTCGACTTGATTATAATCAACGATAGGTTTCCACTGTCCATTACCAATTTTTTGTTTTAATCGTTTGCCGTTGACACCACTTAAATATTTTGCTCCAAATGCGCCATCAATTCCTGGTCTAGTTACATTTCCATCTTCATCTTTTCTCTCATAACCAATAGTACGTTCGGCAATACCACCCATAGGGTGCTCTCGTCTAGTTGTTTGTTCTACTATAAGTCCGCCTTTAATCGCACCAAGTTTTAACAATGGAAAATTTCGAAGTCTGATATAATCGGAGTAACTGATATTTCTAGCCAAAAGGAAGTAACGATTTTTATCAAGTCTTGCCTTTTTAATACCTTTTAGATAATGACTTGATGATTTCCCTGAATAGTTAGACAAAGAATCTGCAAGAGCTTTTATATTCTCATTAAAGATGTCTTGCTTGGGTTGAATGGCATCAATACGAATGTCATATTTTGGAATAGAAGTAGCTAACAAACTTCCATCAGCAGAATAAACATTACCTCTGTTTGCAGGAATTTCTACATCTTTTATCGTACGTTGTTCAGCTAAGCTTCTATATTGATCTCCTTGAATAAATTGGATACTGCACAACTTAAAGACCACAGCAAGTGCGAAGACAAACATACTGCCAGCTACGAAATACAATCTGTTTAATATGTTAGTTTCGGTTGTTGCCACGTGATCAATTCTGTGTTTTTACTTTTATTTTTTGAGGCGGAATCTCAGATATTTTGATTCCTTTTTTTTCTACTTTTTTTATGATTGAAGACTCCATTTTTAGTCTCATCAGTTTTGATCTTCCATCTACAAATGCAGATCTTAATTCTTTCACTTCATTTTTGAGTCTTGCAATCTCATATACTTTTTGATCTGCACTATGCGAACTTGCAATCATAATAATGGCTAAAACAGAAATAAAAATGATGATTCGCCAATTTTTAAAGGAGTCATCACTCACTAAAAATTTACCTCTTAATATGCTGTAAATGTTTTTTTTCATAGTTTTTCAGCTATTCGAAGCTTTGCACTTCTAGCCCTATTATTTTGACTTATTTCCTCTTTAGTTGGAACAATTAAACCACCAACTTTTTTTAGAGGCACTTCAAAATTCCCAAACATGTCTCGTTCAGGTTCTCCTTCAAACAAACCGTTTCTTATAAAACGCTTCACCAGTCTATCTTCTAGAGAGTGATAGGATATCACACTTAATCGTCCTCCTTTCACCAATACTTCTGGTGTTTGCAACAAAAACTCTTTTAACACTTCTATCTCCTGATTGACTTCTATGCGAATCGCTTGATATATTTGAGCCAACACTTTATTTTCTTTTTTATGATTAAGAAAGCGTTTAAGCGTCGTTTTTAATTGCTCGCTCGTTTTGATTTCACCATCACGACGTGTTTCAACAATTACTCTAGCCATAGCTGGTGCCTGTCTTAACTCTCCATATTGAAAAAGAACTTGTCGTAATTGTTCTTCATCATACTCGTTAACCACATGGTAAGCCGACAACGCATCATCTTGATTCATACGCATGTCTAAATCGGCTTCAAATCGCGTCGAGAATCCACGTTCGGCTACATCAAATTGATGTGACGACACACCAAAATCGGCCAAAATTCCGTCAACTTGTCTCACTCCATAAAACCTCAAAAAGCGCTTTATGTATCTAAAGTTTTCATTAATTAATGTGAACCGGTCATCATCAATTGTATTTAAAAGAGCGTCTTTATCTTGATCGAAAGCATATAACTTTCCGTTAGGTCCTAATTGGCTTAATATTTCTTTGCTATGACCTCCACCACCAAAGGTGACGTCAACGTAAATACCGTCTGGTCTTATATTTAAACCTTCAACAGTTTCCTTTAACAATACTGGATTATGATATTCCATCGTTATCATCTTGTCCCATCACTTCCTCAGCTAAATCTGCAAAATCACCCGTCGCATCATCAATGGCTTTTTCATACTTATCTTTATCCCATATCTCAACAATATTTATTGCAGATGAGACGACGATATCTTTGGTTATACCAGAAAAAGCGACTAGATCTTTTGGAATCAATAATCGTCCAGCAGCATCAACTTCTACTTGCTTTAAACCTGCTGTAAAACGACGAATGAAATCGTTATTTTTCTTTTTGAAGCGATTGAGTTTATTTACTTTTTGCATCAAAACCTCCCATTCACTCATAGGATACAACTCCAAGCATGGCTGAAAAACAGCACGTTTCAATACAAACCCATTTTGCAACACAGGCAACAACTGCTTCTTTATAGCAGCAGGAAGCATCAGCCTTCCTTTGGCATCAACTTTACATTCGTATGTTCCGATTAAAGGGTTCAAAATGATTGATTTACTTAGAGTAACGATTAAGATTCAAATATATTGAAAAATTTACCACAATTTACCACTCTACTCCACTTTTGTTGATAAATTTCTAGTTTAGAGTGAATTTGCTCTAAAAAACTTCAGTTTAAAATGCCATAAAAACTTTACTATCAGCTTAATAAATCTTCAATTCAAAATCCCATTTTCATTGTTAACATCTTCGTTCAAACTATTCATTCTGATAGCAAATAATTATGCTAATGTTTTAATGGAAATACCTATATTTGTTTTTGACCAAAACCACTAACTCGTACATGACGCATCGTTTAAAGGAAGAGAAAGACTATAAGTATATTGAAGTTGGAGAAGGCACTCCTATAATTGTGCTACATGGGTTAATGGGTGGATTGAGTAATTTTGATGCCGTTACAGATTTTTTTAGCGAAAAAGGTTACAAGGTCTTAATTCCTGAACTTCCGATATACACGATGTCTTTACTAAAGACTAATGTTAAGAGCTTTGCTAAATACCTACGAGATTTTATTGATTTTAAAGGTTTTGATGATGTTATCCTACTCGGAAATTCTCTCGGAGGTCATATTGGTCTTTACCACACGAAATTATATCCCGAAAAGGTAAAAGCATTAATCATAACAGGTAGCTCTGGTTTATACGAAAGTGCTATGGGAGGTGGATACACCAAACGTGGAGATTACGAGGTTATTAAGAAAAAAGCTCAAGAGGTTTTTTATGATCCAGCAGTAGCTACAAAAGAGATTGTTGATGAAGTTTATGAAACTGTTAATGATAGAAATAAGCTTATTAAGACCTTAGCTATTGCAAAAAGTGCCATACGACACAATATGGCTAAAGATTTACCAAAAATGGTATTACCTGTTTGTATTATTTGGGGTAAAAATGATACTGTGACACCTCCTGAAGTTGCTACAGAGTTCAATGAACTTTTACCTAACTCAGACTTGTATTGGATTGACAAATGTGGTCATGCTGCAATGATGGAACATCCAAATGAATTCAATCAAATCCTTAATGATTGGTTGACTAAAAAAGAATTATAGTTCACCATTACAATTAACTTAAAGGACTATTATGGTCATAAAAACTGCCGAATTTATAGTGAGTAATTCTGATGTGGATAAATGTCCAAAAAATCAGATACCAGAATATGCATTTATTGGACGTAGTAATGTTGGAAAATCATCTTTAATCAACATGCTTACCAATCATAAAAATCTTGCTAAAACTTCGGGACGACCAGGAAAAACGCAACTTATCAATCACTTTATGATTAATAAAGAGTGGTTTTTAGTCGATTTACCTGGCTATGGTTATGCTCGTGTATCTAAAACTGCGAAAAAGAAATTTCAGAAGTTTATTACCAACTATTTTGAGACACGTAGACAACTGGTTTCAGCGTTTGTTTTGGTTGATGTGAGACATGAACCACAAAAAATAGATTTAGAGTTTATGGAATATTTGGGTGTTAATCAAATTCCTTTTTCAATTATTTTCACAAAAGCTGATAAGCTTAAACCAAAAGCGATTGAGCGCAATGTAGAAGCGTATTGTCAAGAGCTTTTAAAAACATGGGAGGGTGTTCCAAATTATTTTATTACTTCATCTTCAAAAGCTATAGGAAGAGCCGAGGTTTTACAATTTATTAATGATACTAACACAGAAATTGAAGCCTTACGTTAAACATTAAGACTTGACATCTAACGCATCTCTCAAAGCATTTCCAATAAGCATAAACGCCATCACTAAAATCATAATACACAATCCAGGAATCATTGCTAAATACGGTTTCCCAAGAATAATATAATTATAATGATCTTTAATCATTGCTCCCCAACTTGCCATTGGAGGTTGTGCTCCAATTCCAAGAAAACTCAAACCGCTTTCAATAAGAATAGCAGCAGCAAAATTTGCAGCAGAGATAACAATTATAGGCGCCATAATATTTGGCAATATATGTTTGGTTATTATTCTATAATCATTAAACCCTAAAGCTCTAGCAGCAGTGACATATTGCATTTCTTTAGCACTTATGATTTGGCCGCGCACGACTCTTGCGACCTCAACCCACATCGTCAAACCTACGGCAATAAAAACTTGCCAAAAGCCTTTACCTAGAGCAAGTGTAATGGCTATTACCAGTAGTAAAGTTGGAATGGACCAAGTGACATTGATAATCCACATGATAATTGCATCAATTTTTCCACCATAATAACCAGCAATACTTCCCATAAAGATTCCAATAACTAAAGAAATCAATACAGCTATAAACCCAATGGAAAATGATATCCTTGAACCAATAAGAATACGACTTAAAAGATCACGTCCATACTTATCTGTTCCAAAAATGAAGGTTTTTTGCTTAATGTATGAAGCGTAATCTTTTTTTGGGAAAACATCCAAGCTGATAGATTTACTTACACCAACTAATCCGTCTGCAGCATATTCTGTATAAATCAAGGTATCATTTCTTACTGAATATTTAGAAACAGGGATTTCATTGGCATTGTTATTTTTACCAAATAATAGTTTAGAAAATATGTTTTGATTACTTTCTATTTCAGAAGGCACATACAACATTTGCACTTTAAATCCTGGTCGCTGGGAATGGATTGATAAATGCATTTGATTTGCATTTTGCGAGTCGTCTGGCGCAATAACATAAGCAAACAACGACACTAAACCAATACTAACAATTAGCCAAAAACTCAAAACGCCCCAAAAGTTCTTTTTGAACTTTCGGAGCGCTAATTGTGTTAATGAGTCGCTTGTTTTACTCATTTTAATTTTTTACAGAAGTCGCTACTTTTTTAATTTCGTAGGTCATTTTAAGATCATTCAAAACATTTAATGCTTCTTCGATATATACATCTTTACTTAGACTAACATGCCAACGTTCACGTTTCTCTTTTAAAATAGAATCCTTATTCATTAATTTCATTTCATAAGGCAATGATTGGAACGTTAAATTTGTTTTATAATCTGAAAGCTTTTCAAAACGCTTAGATTCTTCTTCATTACTTTCTAAAGCTTTTTTATAGTCGTCATAGTTAAGTGAGTACATTTCTCGATCTCTGATCTTTTTCACCCACTGTGCATTAGCATCAATTAATTTAAGCTGTTCATTATTTGCCATACGTTCTTTACTCTTAGCAATAGTGGCGTCGTAATCGTAATAGCTTTCCCATACATTATAATCTACAGCATCTATTTTATCCCATTCTAATGGGTTTTCTTGATCTTTCTCACCAATGTCGATATAACTATAACGGTCTGGAACAACAACATCACTCTTTACACCT
Organism: uncultured Psychroserpens sp.; assembly: GCF_947500255.1. Taxonomy (GTDB): domain Bacteria; phylum Bacteroidota; class Bacteroidia; order Flavobacteriales; family Flavobacteriaceae; genus Psychroserpens. Next base: position 281,935 of record NZ_CANMRL010000001.1, read on the forward strand.
TCTAACTGTGTTGAACCTCCATTGATTCTATAAAACTTTTGTGTTGTAAACTTCAATGCGCCTAAATCGCCGTTACTACTTTGTCTCACCATTCGGTTTAGATCTAGTACGTTTTGCACAGTTCCTTTACCGTAAGTTTGCTTACTACCAATAACAATAGCACGCTTATAATCTTGCATTGCAGCTGCAAGTATTTCAGAAGCTGAAGCTGATAATTCATTAACCAATATCACTAAAGGGCCATCCCATACAATAGATTTGTCTCTATCTCTTAGTACCTCTTTAGGCTCACCAGCTGTTTTAACCTGTACGATTGGACCTTGATCAATAAATAATCCTCCCATATCAACCACAGTTTGTAACGATCCTCCTCCATTATTTCTTAAATCAAGAACAAGGCCTTCAACACCTTCAGTTTTTAATCTTTCGATTTCCAACTTGATATCTGATGCTGCATTTCTTTTCTTATAATCTTCAAAATCTACATAGAATTTTGGTAAGTTAATCACACCAAACTTTTTACCATCTTTAATAACGGTTGATGATTTAGCATAGGTTTCTTCCAATTCAACTATGTCTCTTTTAATTGTAATATCTTCTACTGTGCCATCAACTTTTTTCAAAGTAAGTGTTACATCTGTTCCCTTAGGGCCTTTAATAAACTTAATAGCATCATCTAAACGCATACCAACAATATTAATACCTTCTTCTTCATCTTCTTGTCGCACTTTCAGTATCTGATCACCAACTTCTAATTCATTTTGTCTCCAAGCTGGTCCACCACTAATAATTTCATTCACAAGTATAGCGTCCATTTTTTTCTGAAGCCTTGCGCCTATACCTTCAAAATTTCCAGACATAGCCACATCAAAACGGTCTTTATCTTCTGGAGCAAAATAAAAAGTATGTGGGTCAAACTCTTCTACGATGGCATTGATATAAACTGCAAACCAATCTTTACGCTGTCTATCATCAATAAAATCGTATAATTCATCTAGAGATCTTTGCGTAGCATCTCTAGCATCTGCTTCTAATTCGGCTTTTGATTTATCAACAATAGATTTCTCTGTTGACTCTGCAGAGCTCTCACTAGGCAAATTTTGTTTTTTTGCATTCTCTTGATCACTTAACAAATCATCATAATTAGCAATAGTTGAAAACTTAAGCTGTTGTCTCCAACGCTCTTTCATTTCCTTTTTTGAAGTTGCATAAGTTAATTTGCTATAATCTGTTGAAAAGTCTTCAGCTTTAGAAAAGTCGAAAGGTTCAGATAATACTTCATTGTATACATCTTTAGACTCTTCAATTCTCTTTAACAAACGCTCATGTGTTAAGTTAAAAAACGAAATATCATACGCCTTGATTTGATCATCTAACTCAATTTTATAAGCTTCGAACTCTTCAATATCTGAGGCATAAAAATAACGTTTGAATGGATCTAATTGCTCAAGGTAGTCATTGAATACTTGCTCTGAGAAGTTATCATTGAGATCTTGTGGGTTGAAATGTCCATTCTCTAAAACATAAGTTATAAGCTGTATAAGCAACTTATCTTTATTTGGGTCTTCATTTTTGGTAGTAAAACTGCATGAGGCAAAAGCTAACAATAAAACAAGTAGCAGCAGTTTATAATTCCTTTTCATCATATTCTTCATATTTTTTTGATATAATACGCACTTAACCAGAAATTAATTCTTTAGTCATGTAAGTTAATGCTAAATTCTATAATTTCTACTAAAGTAATTGAAAAAATCATGCCAATAAAATCATGTGCTACTAATTTTTTGTTAAACCCTTATTTATAGGAAATTCGAGCGCGTTTGCCTATTTTTGTAAATATATAAATCAAGACATTTTATGCCAAAAAAGCCTCTAATTTTAATTACCAACGACGACGGAATTACTGCTCCTGGAATACGAACGCTAATAGACGTTATGAATACCATTGGAGACATTGTTGTAGTCGCACCTGATAGCCCTCAAAGTGGAGCAGGACATGCGATCACTATTAATTCTACACTTCATATTGATAAGATGACTGATGGCACTGGAGATTATGAAGAATATAGCTGCTCTGGAACACCTGCAGATTGTGTAAAACTAGGTATTAGAGAAATTCTTGACCGAAAACCAGACCTTTGTGTCTCTGGAATTAATCATGGTTCTAACTCTTCTATCAACGTTATCTATTCGGGTACAATGAGTGCCGCTATAGAAGCAGGTATCGAAGGTATTCCTGCAATAGGGTTTTCATTATGCGACTATAATTGGGGTGCAAACTTTGAGCACAGTAGATCTTTCGTTAAAACTATTGTAGAAAATGTATTGAAACATGGTTTAGTTGACGGTACTGTTTTGAACGTAAATATTCCTAATTTGGATAAAAAACATATAAAAGGGATAAAAGTTTGCAGACAGGCCAAAGCCAATTGGGAAGAAGAATTTGACAAACGTCAAAATCCTTATGGTAAAGATTATTATTGGCTTACAGGAAAATTTGTCAATTTAGATCATGGCGAAGACACCGATGAATGGGCCTTGTCTAATGGATATATATCGGTTGTACCGATTCAATTTGACTTGACAGCTCATCATAGTATTCAACACTTAAACACATGGAATTTTAATGAAAAATAAAGAACTCATCATTGGTTTAGTTATAGGTTTATTGGCTAGTATTATCGGACTTATAGCAACGTTAATCATCTTCGGAAAAGGAAATTCAATAACAGACTCATTAGACATAGCCATTAATAACGGTGTCTTAACAAAACTAGTCAGTATGGGTGCCATTTTAAATCTTGGAGCTTTTTTCCTGTTTCTTAAACGAAAACAAGACATAAGAGCGAGAGGAGTTCTTATTGCTACTATAGTTGTTGCCCTTATTACCATAATCATTAGATTTGTCTAATCCATAATTGGGTATGTATTAAAATGAAGTACTACATTATTGCTGGCGAGGCCTCTGGAGACTTACATGGTTCCAATTTGATGAAAGCATTACAAAATGAAGATCGTAATGCCGATTTTAGATTTTGGGGAGGTGACCTAATGCAATCTGTTGGTGGCACTTTAGTAAAACACTACAAGGAGCGTCAATTCATGGGCTTTGCCGAAGTTATTTTAAACCTTAGAAAAATTCTAGGGCTCATCAAATTTTGTAAAAGTGATATTAATCAATACCAACCTGATGTTATTATATTTATTGACAATTCTGGGTTTAATCTTCGCATCGCCAAATGGGCAAAGGAATTAGATTATAAAACGCATTATTATATTTCGCCTCAAGTTTGGGCATCAAGAGCTGGTCGTGTTGAAAAAATCAAACGTGATATTGATGCTATGTACGTTATTCTTCCTTTTGAAAAAGAGTTTTATGACACCTATGGTTATGAGGTTAATTTTGTAGGTCATCCACTTATAGATGCTATTTCAGATAGAGAACAAGTTGATGAGATAACATTTAGAAAAGACAACAACCTAAGTAAAAAGCCTATTATAGCATTGCTTCCTGGTAGTAGAAAACAGGAAATCACAAAAATGCTAGGAGTTATGTTAAGTTTGGTTGATGATTTTAAAGACTATCAATTTGTAATTGCTGGAGCACCTAGTCAAGATTTTAGTTTTTATAAAACCTTTATCAAACAAGACAATGTCGCATTTATCTCTAACAAAACTTATGATTTATTGAGTGTCTCTACAGCAGCATTAGTAACGTCTGGAACAGCAACCTTAGAAACAGCTTTATTCAAAGTACCGCAAGTTGTGTGTTACAAAGCCAATGCTATTTCTTACCAAATCGCCAAGCGTATCATTACACTTAAATATATTTCGCTTGTCAATTTAATTATGGACCGCGAAGTGGTGACAGAACTCATTCAAGGTGATTTAAATAAAAAACGTCTTAAAAAAGAGCTCATTAAAATTTTAGATGAAAATGAGCGTATTAAGTTTTTTATCGATTATTACGATCTGGAGAAAAAGCTTGGCGGCAAAGGCGCTAGCCAAAAAGCTGCTCAATTAATTTATCAGAATATCCAAGCCCAAATAGTATCTTGAAAACTGGCAATAGTTAATATATCTTTGAGAGGTATTAAAATTAAAAGTATTGAAACAATATAAGCCGCTATTTTAATTGAGAGCGGTACTTTTTTAGTGCTTACTTGTGCGTCTTCAAAAACAAATACATATTGGTCAAGATTCTCACCTTTATTTACTGGTAATTCCAAGGGCTCTCGATTAAATATTCTGTGTATTATCAAAAAAAATGCAACAATACACAACATTGATAAAACATCTAAAATATTGATATATTGATATCTAGGCCAAAACGTTTGATTTCCAAATATATTACAAAGATATACCATCATAGCTCTTGATTTTTAATTGTATAATTTACGAAAAAAAGGACTGGATTTGACAAGTTGTAAATAAGATTGTTGAAAACCCAATCGTTATCTTCTTAGTGGATTATACTAATTCTATATTTTTAGGCATTATTTACTACTTATGAAAAACATTATCCTGCTTTTAATTTTGTGCATTAGTTTAGCTAGTTGTAATTCCTCGAAAGGTGTTGTGACCAAAAAAGGTAAAACATCAAAAGCATCGACAAAAACATCAACCGTTACAACAACCTCTTCAAAAGAGATAAAAAACATTATTGATTACGCAAAAACGTTTGAAGGTACACGCTATAAATATGGAGGAACAACTAAAAAAGGCATGGACTGTTCTGGTTTAGTTGTTACGGCTTTTAAGAAAGAAGATATTTTATTACCACGAACTACAGGCGATTTATCAAAACGCGGCGATTGGATTGATGTAAAAGAGGTTCAAGAAGGTGATTTATTATTTTTTGCAACAAAAAAGAATAGTCGGAAAATAAACCATGTAGGCATTGTGACTGATAGTAGACCAGGTCATGTAGAATTCATTCACTCTACCACAAGTCGTGGTGTGATTACTTCAAATTTATCTGAAAAATATTGGTATCTCGCTTATGTTCAGGCAAGACGAGTCATGTAGATTATTTACTATAATTGTAGATTATTTACTATATTGAGAATGTGAAACCTCTTAATTTTATTATCATAAAGCTTACAGCCTGCCTTGTAATTGGCATTTTAGCTGCTCATTTCTTACCATTATCTCTAAGTCAATCCTTTAGTAGTACGATATTTCTTTTTTTAGGATTTATATTTTTATTCCATCATTCTAAGCGCCAATTCCGAAAGCACATTTGGTTTGGGCTTTCATCTTTTCTTTTAATGTGCTGTATTGGTGCTTTGATCTATAATCTTCATGATCAAAAAAATTTCAAATACCATTATACATCTATAATCGACGACAATAATACAAGCTCTTACGAATTAACTATTCAAATAAGAGAACGACTTAAGCCAACGCTTTATCATAACAAATATGTGGTAAAAATATTAGACATTGACGAACAAGTAGCTGTAGGTAAACTTTTGCTAAATATTGAAAAAGATAGTCTAGATCACACATATAATGTAGATGACATATTATTTACTTCGGTAGACATTCAACCAATACACAAATCATTAAATCCTTATCAGTTTAACTATAAAGCCTATTTGGAAAAGCAATATATCTATCACCAACTATACAGTAATTCTAAGTCCATCATAACATTAAAATCTCAAAAGCAAACTTTATTTGGTTATGCCGAGTCATTACGCAAAACAATTAATTATGAGTTAGAAACATCTGATTTTAAGTCTGAACAACTCAATATTATAAATGCACTCATTTTGGGGCAACGACAAGATATGGATCAAGATATTTATGCAGATTACATTAATGCAGGCGCTGTCCATATTTTAGCCGTTTCAGGTTTACATGTTGGTATTATTCTTATGCTTTTGAGCTATATACTCAAACCTTTTGAACGTTTTAAAAATGGCAAACTTATAAAAATATCACTCATCATTCTTTTGCTTTGGATGTTTGCCATAATAGCTGGACTTTCAGCATCTGTAACTCGCGCTGTTACAATGTTCAGCATAGTAGCTTTTGCTTTAAACTTGAAGCGACCTACAAACATATATAACACATTAACAATCTCTATTCTTATCCTTCTCTTATGCAAACCCATGTTTTTATTTGACGTTGGATTTCAAATGAGTTACTTGGCTGTATTTGCCATAGTAAGTCTTCAACCTATACTCTACAAGTTTTGGAAACCTAAATGGAAAATTACAGATTATCTATGGCAAATTTTCACTGTAACTATAGCTGCGCAAATTGGAGTTATTCCAATTAGCCTGTATTATTTTCATCAATTTCCAGGTCTGTTTTTTATATCCAATTTAGCTATTATTCCATGTTTAGGTCTTATTCTATGCTTAGGAATTTTAGTTATTATTTTGGCATTATTACATAGTTTGCCAGAGTTTTTAGCACATCTTTTTGGGTATTTAATTCACCTAATGAATGCTGTGGTTAATTGGATTGCAGAGCAAGATACTTTTATAATGACATCTATTTCTTTTGACATAGAGCATGTTTTAGTCTCTTACTTTACCATTATTGCGATAGTATTCCTTTACCAAAAGAAAAGCTTCAAACACTTATCATTTTTTCTGATATCTTTAATTCTAATTCAAGGTGTATGGATATATTCCGAATACAAAAATGCCAATAGCAAATTTGTAATATTTCACAAGAACAGATTTAGTTTAATTGCAAAAAAGGTTGATTCAGAATTAAATGTTTTTGATAACCTTGACAGTATTGCCTATACAAAAGATAAAACGATTATGAGTTTTTGTATTGGAAATTTCATTAATACCATTAAAAGAAGACCTTTACAATCAGTATATCAATTTCAGAATAAAACATTACTAGTTATAGACAGTTTAAGTATTTATAATGTAAAGCATTTCAAACCAGATTTTGTATTACTTCGGAATTCTCCTAGAATACACCTTGATCGTCTCATTGACTCCATTCATCCAAAACTCATCATTGCAGATGGCAGTAATTATAAATCTTACATAAAACGATGGGAATCCACTTGTAAAAAAAGAAAGCTCCCATTTCACCAAACGGGTAAAAAGGGAGCATTTATCATTAAGTAAGTAAATATTTACTCTTTAAATTCTGCTTTAAACGCTTTGTAATATGTATTAAATTGTTCTTGCGTCTTGATTTTTTTATAATCATCAGTGTGAAACAATTTTAAGTACAATTCGATCTGTCTTGGTTTCATATATCCGCTAATAGGTTGAATTTTCTCCCCTTTCTCATCAAAATAGACGATGGTTGGATATGCTCTTATTCCTAAAGCACGAGTTAAGTCGTGTGCACTATTTCGGCGATTTTTTAATTCTGCCTTATAATTAGCATTTTTATAAGATTTTCCTTGATAATTAACAACTGAATTTCCTTCGCCGTTAAACTTTACAGCATAGTAATTTTTGTTAACATAGTCTACCACATCTTTATTATGAAAGGTGTTCTTATCAAGCATTTTACATGGACCACACCAATTGGTATAGACATCCATCATGATCTTTTTAGGTGTTTTCTTTTGAGCAGCTAATGCTTCTTCAAAAGTCATCCAATTGATTTCTTGTGACTGAGCGATAGCAGATGTTGATGTGATCAAGGCTACTGCTAATATTAAAATGATTCTCTTCATAATCTAATTCGTTGCAAAAGTTATTCCGAACTTACAAAAAATGCTCCAAATCTGGAGCATTTTGCGTTATTTTAACGGTTTTATTCGATTATCGAACACCATGCATAAGCTTTTTAATTACTGGCGTAGTCACCCAAGCCAATAAACTAAGTATGACTGAAATGCCTGTTAAGTACCAGAAAAACGTACTAATACCAGCCTCTTTTGCAATGCCTTCGGACAGTTCTCCAAATATTCCGGCCAATTTCATACCAATTGCCACAGCAAGATACCATACACCAAACATGACGGCAATCATACGACTAGGCACTAGTTTACTTACATATGATAGTGCCACAGGGGAGACACAGAGTTCTCCCATGGTATGGAACAGATAAACAAATACCAAAATAAACATGCTCGTTTGAGCCGATTTTTGTCCTGGCTCGATACCACTAGCTCCAATAGCAATAACTAACATTCCTAAACCTAGTAATGCCATTCCAATTGCATATTTACCATTGGCTGTAGGGTTGTATTTGCTTTCCCACCATCTTGAAAATAATGGTGCGAGTGCAATAATGTATAATGAATTAAGAATATTAAACCAAGTTGCACCTATTTCGACAGCACTTTCCTTTGCTTTTACAGTTGCTTGATGTGCCGCTTTATCTCCATTATCAAACTTTAAATCATGCGTTATGAATAATTGCTTAGAATCCCCTTGTTTTAAGTCTTTCAAATCACCAGACAGCTTAACTTCTTTCGTCAATGTTTTCCCATTGGCATTAGTAAAAGAAAAAACAGCAAAGGTATTTTGAATAGCCGCTCCAATTTTATCTCGTTCAAAGACATCAGTTATTGTAGCATCAAAAACTTCACCCAATTCTTCATTGTCTGCATTAAATAAATAATTATTTTTTACAGAATTCTTTTCGTTCTCTTCAGCACTAGCATCATAAATCTCAACCGATTCGTTATCTAAAACAGGCATAGCATCCCCTTCTGCGAATTCTACAAACGTTACAATTTTTGAAGTCTTCGCTTCCCCATTATTATCAACATATTCAACAACATATGAAGCAGATTTATAATCGTTATAAACCTTCATGATTGCTAATCCCCAAATGATAACAAAACTAAATGCTAAAATCACATTAGATAATGCATATTTCTTAAATGTTCTTTTGAATAATTGATATAATACATAGGTTATGATCGCTAATGGAACAATGGTAATTAAGGCATCAACTACTTTAAAAATATCGCCTGTCACACCCTCTAATATTCTTTGCGTATAATCACGTGCATATAAGTTAAGAGATCCTGGAGCTTGTTCAAATAAAGCCCAAAAGAACATCGTGATAAATGCAAAAAACACGATAGCTAACATCCGATCTCTTACCACAGGGATATATTTTGGGATTCTAATGATTAACAAGACAACAAATAACAATAGTGCTGCTATTATAATCACATTGTTACCATCTAATCCAAATAAACTGAAATCATAAATATTGTACGTTCCTTCTGTAATTTTTGAAATTGGGTCGTTTAAAATCCATGTTAAACCAAGTACAGAACAAACTATTATTAATACTTGCTGAAATCTGGTAAATGGGTTTTTAGGACCGCCATTTTCATCAGTATATACTTCAACATCATCTTTATCTTCCTTTTTAGGTTTTTTTCCTATATCACCAAAAATGTTTTGTGCAAACCAGAACTGTAGCAATCCGAAGAACATAAAAATACCTGCCACTCCAAAACCATAGCTCCAACCTATTTTCTCTCCTAAATAACCGCAGAGCATAATTCCAAAAAATGCACCTGCATTAACACCCATATAAAAAATAGTATAGGCGCCATCCTTTTTCTCTGGAACATCTTTATACATTTCAGAGATAATTGATGTCATATTAGGTTTAAAAAATCCGCTTCCAAATACTAATAATACGAGACCAAAATAAATAAAGAATGGAGTTTCAACAGCCATACATCCATGTCCTAATGTCATTAGTAAAGCACCTACAACAACAGCCCATCGATATCCAATAATCTTATCGGCAAAATAACCTCCAAGCATAGTAGATAAATACACTAATGATGCATAAGTACCAAAAATTGCTAGAGCATGTTCCTTTGGCCAGCCCCAACCTTGATCTAGGAGTGATGCTGTGAAGAAAAACACAAGTAAAACTCTCATTCCATAGTAGGAGAAACGTTCCCACATTTCAGTAAAAAACAGAACAAACAATCCAGCTGGATGCCCCATTACTTTGGTATCGAAAAAATTATTATTGGACGTACTCATAAAAAATGATTTAGTTAGAAAAAAGAAACCCTCATAAATTAATATTACAAGGGTTACATATATAGTTTATATTAGTTATCTGCGATTTCGAATCCTTCTGCTTCTTCATGTTTCATATCTCTTTCTCTATCCTCGGCACCATGAGTTAACTTTTTCAATTTCTTCAGGAATAAGATAAGAAGTAATCCAAAAGCAACGGTAAAAATTACCAACCATTTAAAGGTTGCATACTCTACTTCACTTTGTTGTTCTTCTAGAACGAAAGAAACACCGTAATCTTTTCCATCACCTTTGTTTTCTGTTATTTGAGCTTTGTCCTTGTCTTTTTCAAAAACAAGTTTAGCATGATAAGGGTTAGACGCAGTAATATTATTTTCGGTTAATGTTGCGAGTAACTCGTCGGTATTTGAGTCTTCTTCAGTTGACAATTCGAACAATGAATTAAGATCTGTTCCAGATTCAAATTCTTTATAAACAACTGCTCCATTCTCAGCATATACTTTAGATTTGATACTAAAGTTTTTATCTTCATTGATTGGATAGTCAACAATTTTGACAATCTCTTTTTGTGCATTTTTTATTTCAATTTCATCTTTGGTCATAAATGGAATAACATCTTGTTTACTAACTACCATTTTCCCCGCGAAAGGTTCTAATTGCGATGCTTCACCTATACTTCCTGCTAATTTATTACCAAAACCAGTTGCAGCAAAATACACACCCATCATGATAGACGCATATTTTAATGGCGCTAACTTGGTAATAAATGATAATGCTACTGGAGACGTACATAGCTCACCAATAGTATGAAATAAATATGCTAGGAAAATCCAAACCATCGCAGCTTTACCAAAGGTTTCAGCACTTGCTTCTTGAGAAGCAAACATCATAAATACGTAACCTAATCCCATGATGATTGTACCCACAGCCATTTTGAAAAGTGAAGATGATTCTCTGCCTTTCTTTTTCCACCAGATCCAGAAACCACCAATAACGGTTCCAAATATGATAATATAACCAGCATTTAATGACTGAAACACTGCTGCTGGAATTTCAGCTAAAGAGCTCCACCCTGTTGTTCTGTCTACTTTAGCATCGGTATAAAGATTCATCAATCCACCAGCCTGTTCAAAAGCACCCCAGAATACGACAACGATCAAGAACGAGATTAATAATACAACTACACGATCTTTTTCAATACTATTAAGCGGTCGTTTTGCGGCGGCACGTTCTTCATCAGACGCTTGGCTTCCTCCAGTAAACTCACCAACACCTTTTAAGAATTTTTGACCCCAAATAAACACTAATTGTCCAAGCACCATTCCGATACCTGCTAATCCAAATCCGTAGTGCCATCCATAGTAATAAGCAACTAGACCTACAGTTATACTTGCCAAGAATGCTCCAATGTTAATACCAATATAAAAAATGGTAAACCCGCTATCTCGACGAATATCACCTTCTTGGTATAAACCACCAACCATAGTTGAGATGTTAGGCTTTAGACCACCTACTCCCAATATGATAAGAATTAAACCAGTAAAAAATGCCCAATTTTGAGGTATTGCCAAAATCCCATGACCAAAACAAAGTAGTAATCCTCCAAGCATTACTGTTTTCTTCTGTCCTAGAAATTTATCAGCTATCCAGCCACCAGGAATTGATGCTACATAAACTAACATTGTATACCAGCCATATAACCATATCGCATCTTTATTACTCCATCCTAAACCTGGATCGATAGCAGTTGCTGATGTCGCCATGTATAGTACTAATATTCCACGCATTCCATAGTAAGAGAAGCGTTCCCACATCTCAGTAAAGAATAGTACAAATAGCCCTACTGGATGTCCAAATAGTTCTTTACGATTTTGATTAACTGTTGCTGACATAAATTTTATTTATTAGTTAGTATATTATCCTTTGATCTTCACTTGTTCTTCTTTTGATTCTTCAGGCATTTCTCGATTCTTACCTAAAGTATCATGAATAAAGTTTGTCATTTTTTTATATAAGTGCAATCTTGTGTTTCCGCCATAAATTCCATGGTTTTTGTCTGGGTAGATCATCCATTCAAATTGTTTATCTGCTTGAATAAGTGCTTCTACCATTCGCATTGTATTTTGAACATGCACATTATCATCTCCTGTTCCGTGAATTAACAAAAAGTCACCTTTGAGTTTATCCACATGGTTAATTGGAGAGTTTTCATCATAACCTGAAGGGTTTTCCTGAGGCGTTGTCATATAACGCTCAGTATATATTGTATCATAAAATCTCCAACTTGTTACTGGTGCTACAGCAATGGCCATAGAAAACGTATCATTACCTTTAAATAAAGCGTTACTACTCATAAAGCCACCATAACTCCATCCCCAAATTCCAATATTATTTTCATCAATGTAAGGCAATTTTGCTAACTGCTTAGCAGCAGCAATTTGATCTTCTACTTCATATTTACCCAATTCATTTTGAGTTACTTTTTTGAAATCGGAACCTTTAAAACCTGTACCTCTACCATCAACACAAGCAACAATATAACCTTGCTGAGCTAAATGCTGATACCAATAATCGTTAGTTCCATTCCATCGATTAGCAACTTGCTGTGATCCTGGACCAGAATACTGATACATAAACAATGGATAGGTTTTGTTCTCATCAAAATTTGCAGGCTTGATCATCCACATGTTTAAATCGTTACCATTAATGTTAATAGTACTAAACTCCTTTTGCGATGTTTTATAGTTAGATAATTTTTGTGCGAGCTTATCATTATCCTTGATGCTCTTAACCAAATCTCCCGTTTTAGAATTATTTAGGGTGTATTCTGGTGGGTTTGTAGCGCTAGAGTATGAATTAATGAAGTATGTAAAATCTGCACTAAATGATGCAGCGTTTGTACCTGTGCTCTTAGTCAAACGTTTTTTCTTCTTAGCATTGAGACCAATAGAATAGACACTACGGTTGATTGAACCATCCTCTGTAGATTGATAGTAAATTCGTTTTGATTTCTCATTATAACCATAATAGTTGGTCACCTCCCAGTTTCCTGATGTCAATTGATTGATCAAGGTTCCTTTGTTATCGTAATGGTAAATGTGATTAAATCCATCTTTTTCACTCGTCCAAATAAAACTATTATCCTTTAAAAAAGTAAGATTGAATGTGACATCAATATAAGCCTTATCTGTTTCGGCTAATACTAAATCGCCTTCACCACTATTAGAATTAATCATCCATAGATCCAGTTCGTTTTGATGTCTGTTCATATACTGAGCACTCAATATATTAGCATCATTGGTCCATTTTAATCTTGGAATATAAAAATCTGAATACTGTTTTTTTGGTTTAAATTCTTTAATCGTTTTCTGATTGACATCATAGATATGTAATGACACATTAGAGTTTGTTTCACCTGCTTTAGGGTATTTAAAGACTTGCTGTGTTTGATACAACTGCTGTCCATAAACATCCATTGAAAACTCTGGAACATTGGTTTCATCAAACCTAATAAATGCAATTTTATCTCCAGATGCATTCCACTCAAAAGCTCTTACAAAACTAAATTCCTCTTCATATACCCAATCTGTAATTCCATTTATAATTTTATTTTTCTCACCGTCGTAGGTAAATTGTTGTGTTTTACCCGTTTTCAAATCTTTGATGTAAAGATTGTTATCCAATCCATATGCTATTTTTGAAGCATCAGGTGAAAACGTAGGCTCTTGTATTTTTTCTTCGGAAACTAGATCAACTGTATTAGATGTCACATCATAAACATAATAATGACCTAAAGTAGACCTTCTAAAAATCGACTCAACATCAGTAGCCAATAATACTTTTGATTCATCATCACTAAATGTATAATCGGTAAAGTAAGCAATATCATTAATGTTAGCAGAATTGACTAGGGTTTTAACTTTGCTTAGCGTTTTATAGTCATAAATATCGATTTGAGACGTTCTATTGCCAAAATTTAAAACTGAGTATTGCTGACCATTCTTCATAGAATGCAAAGCATCCATGCGTTCAGTTCTAAAACTTCCGTTCCATATCTCTTCAAGGGTGATTTCTTTATTTTGCGCTGATGTTAAAGCGGTTACAAAAAATAAAAGAAGTGCGACCGATTTGAATATGTTCATAGGGATATTTTTTTGATAAAATAATGTCAAGTTTACTAAAAATAATGCAAAAAACAGTAACTATTGTGTGTTAAATGCGCAATAATATGGTATTGCATCAATAATAATACCAAGAATAGTATCTTTGCTTTTCGTATTGGAGCGCTTTTTACTGGCATCTATTTTAAATATAAACACATGACTAAAACGATTACAGGCTTTTCAAAATTATCGAAATCAGAGAAAATCGATTGGCTTGTCAGTACTTATTTTACCGATTCTAAATCGGCTAAAACACTTTTAAAACAATACTGGAATGCCAATGAAAAGCTACAACAACTTCATGATGAATTTATAGAAAATACGATTACCAACTATTACCTTCCATTAGGTGTTGCACCTAATTTTTTGATAAACAACAAGCTTTACACTATACCAATGGCCATTGAAGAAAGCTCTGTGGTGGCCGCAGCGAGTAAAGCCGCAAAGTTCTGGTATGATCGTGGCGGATTTAAAGCTAAAGTCATATCAACTCAAAAGATTGGTCAAGTTCACTTTATGTATCATGGCGATGTTGCAAAGCTCAATCAGTTTTTTACAAAATTAAAACCAAAACTTATTGAAGACTCAAGATCTATCACCAAGAATATGGAAAAACGTGGTGGAGGGATTTTAGATATAGAACTCAAAAACAAAACAAAGGACATTAAAGGGTACTATCAGCTACATGCTACTTTTGAGACCCTAGATGCCATGGGAGCAAACTTTATCAACTCCTGCCTAGAACAATTCGCAAAAACGTTAAAAAATCAAGCACAATGCTTTGATTTGTTTTCTGCTGTAGAAAAAGACATTGAAGTCATTATGTCTATTCTTTCCAATTATGTGCCAGATTGTTTGGTAAGAGCAGAAGTAAGCTGCAAGGTTGAAGAATTAACAGAGAATCCTAATATCTCGGCCCAAGAGTTTGCTGAAAAATTTGTGCAGGCTGTACATATAGCCGAAGTTGAACCTTTTAGAGCAGTAACACATAATAAAGGCATCATGAATGGCATTGATGCTGTCGTCTTAGCTACTGGAAACGATTTTAGGGCTGTTGAGGCTGGTGTTCACGCTTATGCATCTCGTCATGGTAAGTACAGTAGCTTAACGCATGCTAAAATAGAAAATGGCATATTCACGTTTTGGATAGAAATTCCACTGGCTTTAGGTACTGTTGGCGGATTAACAAAACTGCATCCATTAGTAAAACTTGCGCTAGAACTATTAGGAGAGCCTTCAGCAAAAGAACTCATGCAAATTGTTGCCGTAGCCGGATTAGCTCAAAATTTTGCAGCACTACGTTCGTTAACTACTACAGGCATTCAAGAAGGTCATATGAAGATGCATTTGATGAATATCTTAAATCAGTTTGAAGCTACTTCAGAAGAAAAAGTAAAACTTGTAGAGTACTTTAAAACCAATACTGTGACGCATAGTGCAGTTGTTGAGGAAATTGAAAAACTAAGACACTAAATTGAAAACTTTTTTCAGTCACGGAAAATTATTGCTAACGGGAGAATATGTTGTTCTTGATGGTGCCAACGCCTTGGCTGTACCAACACGATTCGGACAATCACTAACTATCGAAACCAGTCAAAAGCAGACAATTAAATGGACCAGCCTAGATCACCAAGATCATATTTGGTTTGAAACAGAGTTAGAAATTAGAAATGATAAGCTCCAGGACACTACACATAATGACAATCCAATTTCAAGGAGGTTAGTCAGTATACTCGAAGCAGCTAAACATCTTAACCCAAAATTCTTAAAAGACATTTCTGGTTATGAATGTACAACAGCATTGGGATTTCCTAAAGATTGGGGACTTGGCACATCATCTACTTTAATAAACAATATCGCTAATTGGGCTAATGTAGATGCTTATGAATTACTTGAAGCGACCTTTGGCGGAAGTGGTTATGACATTGCATGTGCCAATGCAGAGCAAAGTTTAACCTATCAATTAGGTAATGATAATCGCCATATAAAAATGGTTGATTTCAACCCTTCATTTAAAGAGCATATCTATTTTGTTTACCTTAATAAGAAACAAAACAGTCGTGATGGTATACAAAAATACAGAGCAAATACATCGGATCTATCATCGACCATTTCAAGAATCACAGAGCTCACTCAAACTATGATCATTTGTGATTCACTAACAGTATTTCAACAGCTAATGAATGCGCATGAAGAACTCATTTCAAGAATCATAGAACAGACACCTGTTAAACAACAACTGTTTAAAGATTTTGATGGTAGTATAAAAAGTTTAGGTGCTTGGGGAGGTGATTTTGTGATGGTAGCCTCAAAAGTCAATCCTACAACTTATTTCAAATCGAAGGGATATGATATTATACTTCCTTACACTGAAATGGTCATAAACTAAAAAAGCTTCGCAAATTGCAAAGCTTTTTTTATATCTTGATTGATAATACTAGTAAAATCTAGATCTATTATCTTCTATATCTGCAGTTTCTTTTAATGCATCATACACTTTAGTTTGAGCTGCATTTAATCTAGCAGCACTCAATCTATTAGCAATAGCTTGGTAGTTATCTAATTTAGTAGCCTCATTCGCTTTGGTTACAGTCACCATATAAACACCTCTATTACCATTAATCAATCCTGAAGTATCACCTTCATTTAAACCAAAAGCAACACCTACAACTTCAGGCTCAAGTCCAGCTCCAGAAATCGTTGGGTTTTTCATGTTTACTGCAGCTGCTGTATTAGCTGGTCTATTTTGATTTTTAGCAACGTCGTCTACTGTAGTACCGGTAATTTTTGCACGAATCATCTCCGCTTTTTTCTCTTTTCTAATCTCACTTAAAGCAGATGCAGATGCGTTTTCTGGATCCATTAATCCAGCTTTGCTCTTTTTAGTTAATTGAACAACAGCATATCCACCACCTGGAATTGTAAAACGCTTATAGTCTCCTACTTTAGTCTCAGCATCAAAAGCCCAGCGAACGATAGGTCTTTGTGCTTGCAGTCCTGGTATATTCTCATCTAATATCTTGATATTATTAACTGGCTTAACAACTAGTTTTCGTTCTTCGGCCATTTTTTGAAAATCATCATCTTGGATAGCTATTTCAAATTTAGAAGCATTGGTAAATACTTCATCAATGGTTTCTTCAGAAGGCTCTATTGGTTTAGCAATCGTAGCCACCTTAACAGCTTTAGACGATCCTTTTTGATCTAAGATTTCAATGATATGGAATCCAAACTGTGTTTTTACAACATCAATATCTCCAACATTATTTTGAAATTCAAAATCACTAAATGGTTTTACCATTTGAGTGCTTGGGTGAAAATCATAAACACCACCATTAGCAACACTACCTTGATCTGAAGACAATGCAGTTACTAACTCAGGGAATTTAGAATTATCTGCTTTCACAATAGCTAATACACTATCAGCCGTTTTCTTTGCATCTTCTTCTGATTGCGCATCTATTCCTGCTCTATTTGCTCCAATGAACGGAATTAGAATATGACGAACCTTAGCTGAGTCTGGAACTGTAGTTTCTGCCACCAATCGTGTTAGTTTCATCATTCCATTATCCTTATAAGGACCATATAACCCTCCAACATTTAAATTAAAGATTGTATCGGCAGCTACAGTTGGCAACAATGATTTCTTAATAAATGAATCATTATAACTTTGAGCAGATTCTCCAGTAAGGTTAACATAACCTGCTAAATCTTCCTCTTTAACTTGCGCAAACGGTTGCACTCTAATTGTATCATTAGTTGTATTATCAAACTCTAATTTTCCATTGATAAGTCGATCAAAGTCAGATTTAAGAGTTTCTTCATCTTTCAAGCTTGGTTCTTCTTTAAATTCAACAAAAACGATATCTCTCGAAGCTTCAACTTCAAATTGTTTCTTATTCTCATTGATGTAGGCTTTGATATCGGCTTTAGTTACATCAATTAAACTGTCATTGATAGTTGAGTAAGGTATCTGAACATATT
Organism: uncultured Psychroserpens sp.; assembly: GCF_947500255.1. Classification (GTDB taxonomy): domain Bacteria; phylum Bacteroidota; class Bacteroidia; order Flavobacteriales; family Flavobacteriaceae; genus Psychroserpens. The sequence continues at coordinate 300,044 of NZ_CANMRL010000001.1, forward strand.
TTAAATCTCTAGTAGAATTCTCCAACATATGATCAACTTCGGCTTCATTTAAAGTAGCACTAACACCAGCTTTAACCATATTATAATACGATCTTTCTTTGGCAATTGTTGCAATTGAATTTTCATTACTAACCCACTCATCATAGTTTAACTGAAAGTTCCCAAGAAGCATTTTTTCTGGGTTAGCTTCTTTCAAGTTAGCAATAAAGGTCGTTAGTTTACTCTCATCAAAAAGACCTGCTTCATTTTGAAATTCTGGGTATGCAGAAAAGTTTTGTTCTAATAAATCTCTCATTTGATCCTCTTCAACAGTTAATCCAAGCTCTTCAAATTGAGTAGTCATCACGGCTCTTCTTACCTGTTGATCGTAAACTCTATTCATTGCTTGAGTATTGGTTGCTGTAGGACCTAATTGTCTACGCATATTCTCAACTCTATTCATAAAGTCAACTCTATTGATGTTTTGTCCGTTAACAGTAGCTACAACATCTTGTGATCCTCCAAATAGGGCATCACTGTTTTTGAATAGATCTGTTAGTACAAATGAAAATAACGCTAGTGCAATGATTAAAATCAAAAACAATGAACGCTGTCTAATTTTATTTAAAACTGCCATTTTAATGTATAATTTATCGAATAATAAGTGGGCGAAAATACCATTTTCTATCTAATTATAAAAGTAGAATTATGTTTTTATTACCGATTTTTAATAGGTTTCATCGATTGTTAGGCAAAGGATGATGATTAAACTCATAAATGAAGAATGCAAAGCATTGAACTTTAATAAGCAATACCTTACAAAATAGTTCGTTTTGCAGATTTAATCGGCTTCAATTATTTGTAGTGAAACAACATCAATTTTAGTAGATGATACTTCTAAGATTTCAAATTTAAAGTTATCAATAATAACTTGATCATTTAACTCTGGAATACCTTCGGTCTCAAAAACTATAAGTCCGCCAAGTGTTTCATAATTTTCATTTTCAGGCAAATTGAGCTTATAGGTCTCATTGATATGATCTACTTCTAATCGTGCAGAGAATCGATAGTGTTGATCATCAATTTTTTCTTCGATCAATTCTACGCTATCGTGCTCATCTTCAATTTCACCAAAAAGTTCTTCAACAATATCCTCGATAGTCATTATACCTGCAGTACCTCCATATTCGTCAATAACAACCGCCATACTTTTTCGTTTCTTGGTTAATATGTTCAATACATCTTTAACCAACATAGTAGCTGGAACATAAACTACTGGTTTAGTTACAGACTTAATAGATTTAGGTTTTTTAAACAGTTCAAATGAATGTACGTACCCTAAAATATCATCAATAGATTCTTTATAAACCAAAATCTTTGACAGTCCCGAATCGATAAATAGTGTACTTATATTTTTAATTGTATCATTAACTTCTACTCCTATTATTTCGGTACGAGGCACCATGACTTCACGTGCTTTTACTTCGGAAAACTCTAATGCATTTTGAAAAATTTGTATTTCACTATCAACCTCGTCATGTTCTTCTACAGATTCCATTTGCTCGCTAATATAGTTCCCTAGCTCTACTTTTGTCATAGCTAGCTGGACATCGTCACCTTCAGTTTTAAAAAAACGTTTTAATATGATATCTGAAATCCAAATGACAAACGACGATAAGAACCAAAACAATAAGTAAAAGAGATATGCTGGAAGCGCAAATATTTTTATAAATCTATTGGCATAAATTTGAAAAAAAACCTTTGGTAAAAATTCGGCAGTAATTAATATAACGATTGTTGAAATAACAGTTTGAGTTAATAAACTAAGATCAACAATTAAGTAATTGATTATTTGATATTGAGAAGGCCACATGGATTGAAACCAACTCATCAAAACATCTCCCATAACAAATCCATAAATCACTAATGCTATATTGTTTCCAATAAGCATTGTAGCAATAAATTTTGATGGTTTTTCGGTAAGTTTGGTTAAAATCCTTGCTAAGAAATCGCCTTGTTTTTTTTCAATTTCTATGTGGATTTTATTTGAAGACACGTAAGCAATCTCCATTCCGGAGAAAAACGCCGAAAGCAATAGCATAACTATAATAATAACAATGCTAAGATCCATACTTAGGAACCGTTTCTATTATCGAACTTTTTTCTAAATTTCTTTCTAAAGAAAAACATAAATATTGCTAGACCAGCAAACACGAATGAGATAATAGACCTGTTACCTTCTTCTCCTAAGTTTTCGAAACCGTCATAAATAAATAAAGCTGCAAAAAAGAGATATACGTATTGAAAAAACTGAAGTATTTTCATGTGTTAATTTCTAATGATTTTTTTTGAATTGTAGTACAAAGATAAAGATGTTTTGCCAACTATGGTGTAATCTATTAATCTTTTAGAACACCTTGTCCTCTACCTTCTAGAATGGTATAGTTGTTAAATTTAGTATCTGCATCAAAGATATCACCTGAACCACTTCTAGATAATGCAGACTTTAATTGCACTGAATGATTACTAAACAACCATTCTCGTTTTTGATCATAATACATTTGATCTGCAAAAAGCGTATCTTTTTGAGGTGTAATTAAAATGACGTTTCCTTGCAGATCTATTAAATCTGTAGCATTATAAACAATTGCATAATCTGCTAAAACGATATTTTTTTTATTGTTTTCGTCAAACAAAGACAAACGCACACCATCTGGAAATTCTGAGAAAGAAAAATCACGATTGGAGTAATCTAACATTCTAGGACTCTCTAGATTAGCAATAACTCGCCCAATTGTGTCTTGAGCTTCGGTATACTTTAAATTGATATTTTTGGCTTCACCAATAGGCTGATTTTGAAGGACACCTATTTGTTGTATTTCTTTTAAATCCTTTTCACATGAAAAAAACATAGTCACAACAATTGCTGTGACTATGAATATATTAGTATGTGAAAATTTCGTTTTCATTTAGAGATTAGGAACAACTACGCTTCCACCAATCCAACAACCAATCTTGATTGTAGTACCTGCACATCCACAAGTGAATATTTCAGATTTTGTTGGCGCATTAGCTCTGTAAGATGTAGCTGCTTGATTTGCGGCTCCCTTTAATCCTGGATCAACTTTACCTGCTTTTAAAGCTTCCTGTGCAGCATACCAGAATACAGCTCTCTTGTTAAAGTTTGTATCACCACAGCTATTAGCACTTTTAGCGTACATTGCTGCAATTTGTAAATGTGGTGTTCCATCAGACGGGTTTAATTTCAATGCTTCTCTGTAGTAAGTTCTGGCTTTACCATAACTACCACGCTTTTTGAAATCGTTAGCAATCTTTTTTGACATTCTTGCCTTTTTGATAGGATCTGTTTGCAAATCATATGATTGCCTAACATAGTCATCAGCCTCTTTAGTTTTTCCTTGCTTACGCAATACAGTAGACACAAAGTATTTTGTTTCTGCTGAAGGATCAACTTCGTCGTATGCCTTTACTAAATCAATATATAACGGATCATCTGTACATTCTTTATTGTACATTTTGCTCACCGCTCTTTTTAACCACGCTGCATCATTTTTATACGTAGGGAAATCCTTTTTGTATAATGGGATTAAGTTTTCACAGTTTGCAAGATCTCCAATATAAGTATCTAAACTTCCAGCAATTTTAGCATTGGCTTCTAAAGATTTTTGGTAAAACCCTTTATACTGCTTTTCTTTTCTTCCTAATGCAGTACCAGCATTTTCCTTTTCAATTAATTTATTTAATGACTTTGCGTACGTATCATTTAAGTTTTCAAGCAACTCATTAACATCATCATACTTATCAAATACCTTTTGAAGTTCAAATTTCTTAGCTTTAAATAAATCTACAGTTTTTGTAAAGTATACATATAGTCCTTTAGTACTTTTAAAGTTCTCTTTGTCCTTAGTATATACTTCATCAAAAGCTTCATAGATTTGCATGTTATCAACACCAAGATCTTTTCTATTTTCATATTTCAATAATGCCTTTTGCTCTAATACTTCTCCTAATGGATACTTGCTAGCAAAATATTCTGCACCTTTATCTAGAAGTAATATATAATCATTAATGAAATCAATTTTCTCTTGCCCACTAGAATTCTTGATTTTATGAGCTAAGATTTTCTCTCCTCTTTTGTATATAGCAATATTAAATTTAGGACACTTGTTTCTTACAGCCATCCATGGCTCATAAGCTTCGTCGTACTTTTTGCTTTTAACGTAGTCGTTAAACAACGTCAAATTTAGCATACACTCTTCGTCTTGTTGCGCAAACCCGAAGTTTGTCGCCATAAACAAAGCCGCTATTATAAGTGTTAATTTCGTTTTCATCTTCCTTTATATTTATGTTAGTTATATTTTCTTTTTTGAAACCATCTATCATTTAATGACAGACTTATATTTATATTGAAAAAGTTTTCTTGTATCAAGTTTTGGTTTGTTGTCCCACGTCGTCCGAACTCAAAACCAAGGTTGGCATTTGAAAATACATTTCCAACTGGTAATCCTACTCCAAAAGACATGCCAAACTCATTTATGGTCTCATTATTAATTTCTAGGCCAGTATTCTCAAAATGAAAGCCAGCCCTGTAGGTAACTCGCTTCCAGTAATTTGAAAACGATGTATAATCTGGGATATAAAAACCTCCAACAGAAATATTTGAGGCGTTTACAAAATTAGCATTTTCTATTGAAACTATTGGATTAGAAAATTCACTTGTATTCTGACGTGTATATTCTGCACCTAAAAACCAGTGTCTAGGTTCTCCAATACCAGCACCAAATGAAAAACGAGATGGCAATGTTAAGTCTGTTTCTGCAAGACCTTGCGATTCCAGATCACCTTCTATTTCATTAAGTACAAACTCTTGACCATTAATTTGATTGATAACTATAGTAGCGAAAGATCGTTCATTCATAGAAGACAGGTCGCTTTTTGGCGAATAAGTCAAGCCTGTTTGAAGTTCAAGTTTTTCATTAAGCATGGTTTTGTAAGTCAAACCAATATTGAAGTTAAGTCCGCTTAAATCTGAACGATTATTTTCTCTTGTTTGATATTGAACAGGATTACCATCTTCGTCATAAGCAAATTGGATAACACTATTTTGAATGTTTCCAAAGTTATAATTCGCATCAATACCAATATTTAACCCATTTGTAATTTGATATCCAAACCCTAAAAACGCTCTATTTACGCCACCTTCACCTCTATATCTATTTTGAAGCACGCCATCATCATTATCTTCAAGCTTGTATCCCACAGATGTATAAGGCACCAATCCAAATCCAAATCCAAATTTACCAACTGGAATTGATAAGGCTAAATAATCAAATGTTGTAGAATTTACTTTTGATTCTCCCGAGTTTGCTTTAAGATTTAAATTAGTATGGCTTGCACCTACCGAAAACTTTACTGGTCTAGTTTCATTATTCCATAGTTTAAGATTGGGACTAACATAAGCTGCCGGATTACGAAGATTAACATGTACACTATCTGTGTAAATGCTCAATCCACCCATACTTCTATTCTCAACCGTTCCTTTAAATTTCAAACTTCCAATTCCGTAGAATGAATATGGAGACGCTGTACCTTCTTGCCCGTACGATTGTAGTGCAAAAAAAGCGATTAAAACTATTACAAGTTTTTTTATCATTATTTCGTATTATATTCTAAAATAAAATTCAAACCTTCCAAAAGAAAATTTGAGTTGGCAAATATGCTATTTTTTAATTGGTTTGACAAGAATTTGGTGTCTCCTCCTGTTAAAATAACTGTTAAATCTGAATATTTTCTAACATATTCATCAATTACACCGTCGATTTCTTTTAAAACACCAAACACAACTCCAGAGTGAATTGAATTTTGTGTAGAATCTCCCAATATATCTTGAGGCATCTCCGTGTCCAATAACGGTAAATTTGCCGTTAAATTATTTAGTGTTCGATATCTCAATCTAATTCCTGGAGAAATAGCACCTCCAAGATATTCATTTTTTGTATTTATAAAATCATAAGTAATACAAGTTCCTGCGTCTATTATAAGTACATTATGGTCTGGAAATTGTTCTACAGAAGCACTCACCAATGCTATACGATCAACGCCTAATGTCTTAGGTGTTGCATATAGATTGGTAAAAGGTAATTTTAGTTTATGGGACAGTTCTAAAACTTGGACTTTATCTTCAAGCGATTTTATAGTTGACGCCTCCAGCTTTCCTACAGACGATACTATAGCTTGATTAATTTGGGGGTGATCGCTAATGACACCTGAGACTATACCCTCAAAATCATTTAGCTCACCAACCACCTTCTCTTTTAGTTCACCTTCCATGTAAACGGCAAACTTGACATAGGTGTTACCAACGTCAATAATTAAATTCATAACTAATATCAAAGTGTTAAAACTACAAAACGAAGATACATTTTGGGGTAGTAATTAACCAAATTATAACATTATTTTGGTTGAAATCAACAATTTGGGGCATGAAACAAATAATATGCTTAATTTTTTATTGTTTCTTTTTGTGAATATTAAAAATGGGTCTATATTTGCACTCGCAATTTTATGCAACTGGTGCCTTAGCTCAGTTGGTAGAGCAAAGGACTGAAAATCCTTGTGTCCCTGGTTCGATTCCTGGAGGCACCACCATCATAAACCCGATTCGTATGAATCGGGTTTTTTGGTTTTAAAAGCTAACAAGTAGGAAGAAAGGTGACTATAGTATAAAAATATGACTTCTTATTTATTTAAGTAGTAACTTACCAAAACTCTATATTTCTTGATGCTTTTTTAATTAATTGAGCAGTATTCTTTACTTTAAATTTTTCTATTAAATTCTTACGATGTGTTATCGCCGTATGATTACTTATATAAAGCATATCGGCTATTTGTTTTGACGAAAAACCATCGGCAACAAGCATTAAAACCTCTTTTTCTCTTGGTGAGATTAAATTCTTTTTTTTATAAAAATCGTTATCATTAATAGCATCTACTTTAAAATAAGTCTCAATTTTTTCCTTCTCAGTAATATCAAAAAAATAATTGACAACTAGAATATGATCATCTATACAATGCCTTAGTAATTCATGTCTTAAGAACGTTTTCTTACCATCTTCATTTATAATATGGTACTTTAACGTATGTGACGTTTTAAGATGAGACATTGAAAAAAAATATTCTATTTCACTTTTTACATACAACACTTCATCTTTACTAACCATATCAAACCAAAACTGCCAACCCTTACTCAAAATTTCACAAGAATTGTGTCCTACAATTTTTTCCAACATCGAATTACAATAAATGAACTTGTCTTTTTTAAGTAAATAAATTGATATGAGTAGATTATCAAGACAATCGCATGCTTTGATTAAACCTGAAATACTGCATCGATCAGATTCATTACCAAAATTGATAAGCTTTGTATGGTTGTCTTTAGGACTCATAAAACAGATAAAACTAAATGTAACATCAAGCTTGTTGTCTTGCTTTATCATGCAAAACAACATTAATTTTTATCTATTAAATTAGTTACTCTTATTTGTAGATTTTAGTGGAGATATAGAATAAAAGTTAGAGAAACTTCCATTCTTGAAAAATGTATCTACAAAACAAAATATCAATATTTGTTCAGGATTGTAAATATACTGATTCACAATAACTTGAACAAATTTTAGAAGAAAAAACAATTAATTAAATACATTCTCTTGATTTTGGCATTTCCACTTCATGTATTTTATACCAAAACATTACCTAATGGAATAATGCTTCTAAAGAATATTTAAGGTTTGTCCCAACATTTGTTAGCGCATAATTTTGCCACTTTTTTGAAATTCACGCTGTATACCATTTAAAATATATTCTTGATAGATCGTTTTCTTATTAGCAGCCAAGGCTCTTAAACAACTATACTGTACTACATTCATTATTTCGGCACCAGATAATTCATAATTTCTAGCGTTTTTTGATAGATTCACATCATTATGCAGACGAACTTTACTCGGAAAAGCTTTTTTCCATAATCGCAAACGTTCGGCACTTTTAGGAAGCGGAAAATGTACAATAGATTGAAACCTCCTTAAAAACGCTTCGTCTATATTATTTTTTAAATTAGAAGCCAAAATAACTAAGCCCTTATAGCCTTCTATTCTCTGAAGTAAATAGGACACTTCTTGATTTGCATATTTATCATGTGCATCTCTAACACTTGTACGTTTACCAAACAACGCATCTGCTTCGTCAAAAAATAAAATATTATCTGTTTTTTCTGCCTTAGACAATAGACTCGCAAGGTTTTTTTCTGTTTCACCTATAAATTTAGAAACAACCATAGAAAGGTCAATTTTGAATACGTCTTTGCCTGTGTGCTTTCCCAGCAAACCTGCTGTTAGTGTTTTTCCTGTTCCTGGCGGTCCATGAAATAACACTCTAAATCCGGGTTTTATTTTTTTATGCATTCCCCAATCATTCAACAATGTATTTCCATGAGTAATCCAAGTTTTTATCTCTTGTATTTGTTTATCAGTCTCAACATCTAACACCAAATCTTCCCATTCCATTTTTGTCTCTATAATCTGAGCTGGAAATTTCATGCTAAATTTAGGTCTGCTCGCTTTACCAAATATAAACAAGTGCGCATATTCTTGAGAGATAATTATCTTCCCACTCATTTTGGGTTCTCCTTCAGGAACCTCCTCTAGCCAAAGGATATGGTTTTTTTCAAAAAAATGACCTGTATTAAATACTTCCTGAATTTCCTTTCTTTTTTTTGAATTGTCTCCCGCTAATAAAAACAATGCAGTATGTCCGGTAGGCAAAAAACCTCTGAAATTTTTGCCTCTTACACCTCCTAATTGTGGAAAATCTCCTGTAGATGCCAATGTATTCTGAATAACCTCATCTAATAAATTACTATTAAAATGCGGACATAATGCAAGTAATAATAAGGTCAATTCTGATTCAGAAAGTGTAGCCTTAAGTATATTCTCTGGCACATGTGAAGACCATGTTTCTATAGCTGGCAAGGCAGGTAACGACATTCCTTCATTACGATCAAAATGCCGCTCCAATCTAAATTGAATCAATCTTTTGAGATAATTAAATTCTGGCGCAATTAACCTATTTATAAACATATTATCTAATTGACTTTCACTCATATCTTTTTATTTTTATGGTAAGTAATCCACCTCAAATGCTTCGTTAGTAGTAACATTACTCTTAACATATTTCTTTTATGGTTTTGTTGATTTACATTTATGGGTTGTTACTCCTTTTGACTTATTATACTCATCTATTGAGATTCCAACACAATGTCCTTTTTTGATTAAGAAAGCATCCAGTTGAGATTTATATTTATTGAGAGCACTAATGTATCTCTCCGCTTCCTCTTCTATTAATGTTTTAGACATTCGTAGTCTCCCATTAAACGTTGGCAAAGGGTTTGTCTCTAAATGACTTAAAATATCTAATACGTGCTGTCCTTCATGGTGAGCTAAACTCGTCGTGTTGTTTATTTTATCTTTCCCAGTAGTACCATATCCATATCCAGAAACTCCTTCTCTATCTCGGATCTGTTTATAATTTGATTGAATAGTTATGGCATAATCAAAATCTATTGACGTTACTTCTTTCGTTTTTGGATGAGTAACCCAATTGATTTTATCAGGGAATGAATATCTAGTAACTCCACCTTGACCGATAGTAGCATCAGATTTATCAGCTAAGACCACTACTTTTAATCCATTTATCATTTTCGTAAATGGAGGGTCTTGAATTTTATAACCTAAAGCAACTTCATGACTTGTATAGCTATCAATAATATTTTGTATGTATAATTTAACTTCAGAGTCACTAACCTTATCTCTATAATGTATAAGGCCATTCCAATTCAAAGCTTCAATTCTACCTTTAATCTCAGGATCACTTAAATCATCTTTAGTAATTCTATAGGTATCAAACGCATAATTAGTTTTATCTTCCAAGTTAGGAGCATGAGGTTTAGGCTGAATGCTATTTTTAGCTTCATCTCTTGTTTTCTCTTTCCCATTTTGTTGCACCACATGTGTCAACTCATGGGCTAATAAATGCTTCCCTTCTGAAGAATCAGGATTATACTTTCCTGAATTAAAATACACATCCTTACCGTGAGTAAAAGCTTGAGCACCTAATTCTTTATTCATATGTATTGCCTCATCATCTGTATGAATATTGACATCACTAAAATCAGTCCCAAAAGAAGCTTCCATTTCGGTTTTTGTCTTTTTAGGCATTCGTCTACCTTGTCCTGATTTCCTTTTAATTTTGTTCGATACCTGATTACTTGCAATTTGGCTATGAGTCGTATTACTCTTGGTTTGCAACTTTCCTTCCTCCTCTTCGCCTTCCTTTTTATTGATCTTACCTTCTTCTTCGTCCAACTTGTTCACCATATCTTCCTCAGGCTCTTCCAATCTTTGAACTTCTGGTTTTTCCTGTATTAGTTTATCTTCCTCTATACGCTGTTCGGCAGTTCCTAACTTCTCATCTTCCTGAGGTGTAGCCAACGATTCTCGCTGAATATTACTAATCTCTTTATTCTGAATATCTGGTTTAGATGAATTATTGACAACAGCATCGGCCATAGTATCAGCTTCTTTTTCATATTTGTCATTTGGTTGCCCTATAGTGAGTTTTGTTTGTACTGTTGCACCCTTATTAAAAAAAGGAGTTTTGCTCTCTTTTGAAAAAAATGGGGTTTCCGATTTTTCTGCTTCTTCGTTATTATGTGGTCTTTTATTTCTATTTCGACGACTTGAGAATATATTTTTCATGATTTCAATTTTAATTACATTTTTAACAAAAACTCTCGAGTTAAATCATTGTAGTCAATTGCTCCATTAGATTTCTTATCATATGTAAAAATATCCATGCCTTTTTCTTGAGCATTTGCAAGGGCAATATTGGTTCGGATATGAGTTTTAAAAACCTTATCGGTTGTAAACTCAAGTTCTAGTTCTCTTTTAACCTCTTGGTTCATTTTTTTTCTATAATCATATTTCATTAAAATAAAACCCAGCAATTTTAATTGACTATTTAATTTATGAACCAGTTCAAAGTGTTTTAAAAAACTTAGTGCTCCCTTTAAGGGTAAAAATTCTGCCAGTAGTGGTATTAAGACAAAGTCACTAGCCACTAAAGCATTAATAGTTAACATTCCCATCGAGGGTGGACAATCAATAAACACATAATCGTATGTTTTTAATTGTTTTATTAATTGAGAAAGTATTTGTTCTCTTCCATAGACACTTGCTAATTCTAATTCAACGCTTGCAAGGTCTAAAGAAGATGGGATAACATTAAGACCAGAAGCACTTACTAATGCATCGGTTAACTTCGTTGTTTCACCAAATGCTTCTTTACGCAAAATAGTATAAACAGAAGTTTCAATTTCATCTGTTATACCTAGAGATTGTGTTAGGTTGGCTTGCGGATCAATGTCTATGATTAAAACTTTTTTATCAAGATTCTTTAATCCAGCGGCTAGGTTAATAGCTGTAGTTGTCTTACCCACACCTCCTTTAAAATTTGCTATTGATATTACTTTCATTTTATGTTAATTTAACCCAGTTCTCCATTAAAATATTCATTGGCTTTATACCATACTTCACATCCCACTTTACTACCAAGTTTTCGTCCTTCTAGGTCTCCATCTATAAAATGTATACCACCATACAACCTTGAAATACCTGCCTGATTAGCAGCATCCTTTAAAGTTGCCCAAGTCAAGGTTATATCTTCACAAGGTGTACAGCTAGGTTCAATTCTAGAGCCGCCTTTTGGTATCACAACAGATTCTCCATAATCTCTACTATTGCAAAAACTATATAGCACTTCGTCGGCTGCAGCACTAAACGTACTATGTCCCGATACATATTCTGCAAATGGCGGAGTTGGTATGTATGGCATCCACTTTTCACCTTCTATCTCTTTGGTACCTTCACAGGGACCTCCCCAAGCTTCTAAGGTTTCTCCTTTGTGCAATAAGTTAATTAGCGATTTCGGTCTCACATAGTCATAATACACTTTACAATCCCAAGCTGCAATAGCTGCATCTAGTAAAGCATTAGACAACACGAAAAACATTTTTACATCATTCGCATTTTTATACTTGTATTTTCTAGACAAATAGCGTGCTTGCCTACAACATTGTTCGGGTGGTGAAGCCCAAGGACCTTTTTCACTATTTGCAGTATCTACAAATTTATCTTCGTGCATGCCTGCCCAAAACTCTGCAATTAACTTTTGCTCATCAGTTAAATTAGCACTGTAATCAATAAGAATCTCTATTTGTTTTTTAAACTCTTTTTCGTCACACGCAGCAGGCGAAGGTGGTCTAAATTGTCCACTCCATTGTAATGCAAATGGTTTAACTACGCCCCAATGTGGTGTTAAAAACTTTTGCGGTTGAAAATCTCTTAATTGTGGTTGCCATCGGTCAATATGCTTTAATGGCTGTGGCACAGGTGGATTAACAGGATGGTAGCCTGTAAAATCAGAAAAATTACCTTTGTGCAACGTGGCATGAGGATTAGAACCGTCTCCCATACGACATTCTAATACTAGTTTTCCGGATAAATTTCCTATACCAACGGCATTGAAAGGTTTTAAACATGTATCATCAGGATCATAATCACATTTACACATAAAATCCCTAAACATATTTTTCTTTTCTGGCGGTAAGTCCAACCAAAAAAGGGCTTGCAATACTGTAAAAGCTGCATGACTATATACCTTAGCTCGGTTTTCGGAAGTGCATTTACTATCGGGTTGTTTTAAACGACTTCCAGTAGTAGTACTTACTTCACATCCGCCATCATTATAATTGGTCCAAGCATCATACATCGCTGTATGCACCATAGCCAAGGCTCGTGCTGCTACAGTAGGCGGTGCTCCAACGTAGTGCAATGCATCACAGGTTAAACGGTTCCATTGATGGGCTTTGCTGGGTTTGTAATTATAGTTTGTACTCATTGTGTATAATTTTTGTTTTTTTGATAATTTTATAAACCTTTATATTCTTTGGTTTTTTTACATTAATTTTAAACTAATTCAAGGAAATTTATTCTTGCATTATTTCAAAAGCTCTACTATTTTTTTATTTCTTGTATAATGAATTGGTGTTTTTCCATTTTTATCCATAAGATTCTTATTAGCACCTGCTTCCATTAAAATTTCTACCATTCTTACGTTTCCTCTATTAGTGGCTATAAACAAAGGAGACCACAAATCATGTGGATTAACTAAATCTATATCTGCTCCTAGATCTATTAATACTCTAACTATATCTATTGATCCTATATTTATTGCCAAAGAGAGCGCTGTATGACCATTATCATTTTGACAATTTACATCAGGATAATATTTTAATATTAAATCGACACACTTTCTTAAAGGAAAACTAATTGCTATTAGCAAAGTTGTATTTCCATAATTGTCTGTGCTATTTATATCTGCTCCTGCATCTAAAATCAATTTTACTTGTTTACATATTTCTTCTTCAGGAAATGATACTGAAGGGTTCATTAGAGAAGATAGAAGTGGGCTAATTCCTTGTATGTCTTTTGCATTTAAATCTGCTCCTGCATTAATTAATAAAGTGGTTATTTCAGAGTTCTTAGAAAAATGTAGTGGAGTTCTTAGAAACTTATTATCCCTTTCATTAATATTTGCTTTTCTATTTACAATTTCTTCTACTAAATCTGGATCACCGTAAGAAACCGCCATATGCAGTAACGAATAAGAGTTACTATTTTTCTTTTGATTTACATCAAAACCATAATCTAAAAGTAATTTTGCTTTTTCTATAACAGGTTCGTATACATAATCCAATAATTGATAAAAAACCTCTATACTTTTTTTTGTATTGTAATTTATATCTGGATTATGTAGGAGTATTGCTTCCAGTTCTTTTGAATCAGTATTTTTTATCGCCTCTTTTAATTCCTTTATAATCTTACTCATCCTTTTATCAATTTTGTTATGCAAATCTTTCTATTTTGAAGAATTTATTCTCTGTATATTGTAACTGATATAGTCTTACCGTTCTAACCGTACTAGCAGTAGAATCCCAAAATGTAACTTCTTGTCCGTAAACTTGATTTCCTCCTTGATTAGCTCCAGTGTCTAAAGGCCAAAGGTTATTTATATGATCAGCATTACTGTATCTTCCTCCTAAACCAATATCAATAACATGATCCATTTGCCTCAAGTTTGTATTATTATAATTACGCATTAGGGTTCTAAATCTACCTTGAATTGCACGTGAACGGCCTCCTGCTCTTTGTCTGCGAACAATAAAACCTAGACTAGGCATGAAACGATTTGCAATTCCTATTCTCAAATATCTACGTCCATTACTTCTTGTAATTACTGAATATCTACTACTTAAAGACCCAGAAGTAGGAAAAGAATTGTATTGAGTAGGAGGTATTTCAATCCAAGTTTCACTTCCAAAATTAACAGTAGGAGTATTAAGGGGTCTTTGGGGAGTCCTACCTCTCCACCTACTAGAGTTATAATTGCTAAAACTTATTGTGGGATAATTATTAGGGTTTTTATACCAAGTAATTGGTATAGGCTTTCTAGCCGAGCCATCTGGCAAAGTAGAGCTTTGATTAATTTCTGCAATCTCCTTATCTGTAGTATCTGCTTTTTGAATTATTGGTTTATTTATTTTTTGCTGAATGGAGCCATTTCCGTTCTTAATTTTTCCTATATTTTTTGCAGGACTCATTGAGGCTATTACATTCCAATCATTTTCTCTTTCATCCCACTCTACTTCTAGTTTACGATATCTAAAGTTTTCCTTGTAAGGTTCTAGAATATTATCTAATGTTCTTTTGTTTAAATCTGATGGACTGAATCCTTCTCTTATTCTTTCGCGAACTGCTTGTTTTCCACGGTTCCACCTTCCATTAGCCGGACCAGAAATTACTCGTTTTATTAATATCCTACCAACTTGAGTACCTACTGTTCCTTCTATTGGGTTGACTCCAAATTTTTTACGAGCCATTAATTTCCAGTATCCACTATTTTCTTCATCTTGTACTAATCTTCTGTTTCGTGTACCAGCTCCAAAAGGCACTCCAGCCACACTATTAAAAGGGAGTCGAATAGCATTAAATAAATTAGCTGCTTCTCTTCTTGTTTTTCCTTCATATCCTGTATTTATTCCTCTTGTCAACCCCATTACTTGAGCAACAAAAGCACTCCATGCTAAAATATTCTGTGCAGTACCTTTTAACGCACGCATAATCCATGCTATGATATCATCAATAAGTCGTTTAAAGCTTGCAAAAATTCGTCCTAGAGCTTCACCTAATCTCTGGAACAAGGTTCTCATTTTATCCATAACCCAAGTAAATAGCTCTTTTGCTCTCTGCAATAAACCCCGAGCTGCATTACGAGCTCCAGAACGTAACATTCCTAGAATTCTTCTAAACCAAGCTATTCCTTGTGTTATTTTACCGATTACAAAACCAATTCCTTTGGTGAGTAAAACTTCAAATAGGATACGACCAATAATATCTCCTATTTTATAACCTACACCAGAACTAGTCATTGTATTAACATAAGTAAACAGTCCTTCGGCCATTTCTCTTCCAGTATTTTCGGCAAAGTTAGCTGCTTCTCCGGTAGTTTCATTAATCCAGTCAACTAATACCTGAGGGCTGTTCATAACAGTATTAATGATATACTGTAACAAGTTTTCTCTTGCTAGTAGTTCTTGTAACCTAGTTGAAAGTTCGGTTATGCGATCTAACATTCGTTCTAACATCTCAACATCTGGAACTAAATTTCTAAAAAAGTTAATTATACCTTGAATAATGCTAGGCATTTCGATACCTAAGCTTATTACTCCTGATACTAGTGTCCATGCTTGATGTAAAAAACCGCCTATTAAGCCTCGCATCCAAGCACCATAGGTTCTTGGATCTATTAATAGATTTAATACTTTATTTACAAAATTTATTTTTTCATCTGGAGTATATCCATCTAAGCGATTTAAGAAACTCACTGCTCCTGATCTAAAGATATTCCATATCTGTTCTGGAACTCCTGAGGGTCTTAAATATTCTACAGCGCCACGTAATAGCTCTATTACAAAATCTATGGCTACAATTTTAAGATCTCTAGGTAAGAAAAACCATGCTAAGCGTGTTATTAGTGCCACTGCATATACAGGCCACATAAAGGGGTTTATAACTAGTGCTACGATCCCTAATACAAAATCGAGAATTGGTCGTACACATTCCCAAAGACTTTGTAACAGATCTTTAGCTAAAGTCATTACAGCATTAAAGTCTTCTTTAAGACTAGTGTAGAGTGAATCAAATTCAGCTTTTATTTGATTAAATAAAAGTCGAAGTTCTGCCATAAACCCGCGAACTTCGTCAATAACTTGTAAAATACCTATAGAGTTCAAGAAGTCTTTAACTGCTTGTTTTACAGAAGTAACAATTCCATTAACCCAAGTGACTGCTTGCTGAAGGTGCAACTTAGCCTGCTGAGCTCCTCTGCTTATTGCTGGCAATATTTCGTTCGCAAATTGATCTTTAAGGTCAATAAGAGTTTGCCAACCCGACCAATTTGTCACTACCCATTTTAGAGATTCCCATATTCTCGGACCTGCCTGATAAATAGCTACTATAGGTCCTAACGGACTAAAAGCAAGCATAAGTCCGCCCAATACCTTTAGAGGCTGAAGTACAGGTTCTATATATGATTTTATTTCTTCCCATACTTCTGCAGCTATTTCTTTAAATCGATCCCATATTGAAGTAGCTGAATCTTGCAGTAAGCCTAGCTGTGTTTTAATCCATTCCCAAATATCTACAAATAGCTGTCTAATTCCTTCGGTTCTATCCCAAATCCATCTTGCTGTTGATTGTAACCAATCCCATGCATCACCAGCAAACTGGCGAATGGCCTCCCAAGCTGGTTTTCCAATATTATCCCAAAAAGCAGATGCATATCCGCCCAATGTTTGTAAACCCAGTCGTATTTGTTGAATAACTGGGTCGGTCATATCACCAAAGAACGAAACTAAAGCATCAATTTTCTCATATAGCGTATTACACTTATCTGCTACTTCATTTTTCCATTGTTTTAGTTTTACTTTTGAATTTGAGAAAAAATCACGGATTTTACCAACAAGATCACTATTCTCTATTTGGGTTTTCAAGTTTCTAACAACTCGCATTACGCTTTGAAAAATTCGCCTCTTCAATTCGACATCAACCCCGTTGGTAAGTAAATCCCATAGACCAGGAGCATATTGGTTTAAGGTTGTTCTCATAAATGATGCACCTGCATTCCTTACAGTATCTACACCTGAACTTACAGTATCGGAAATAGCACCTCCAATATTCGTTAGCCCTCGACCTGCTGAAGAAAGCGCACTCGATCCTGCTTGTCTGACATCGTCCCACGAAAGTTTTTGAACAGAAGGTGTTACATCTGAAGCGCCTTGCTGAACTGTATGTGTTAATTCATGGGCCAATAAATGCTTCCCTGAGTTTGAATTGGTATCGTACTTACCTTCATTAAAATAGATATCTGACCCATGAGTGAATGCTTGGGCACCGATATCCTGACTCATTTGCACAGCTTCAGAACCAGTATGAATTTTTACCTTACTAAAATCAGCTCCAAATTCAGAACCCATAGAGGTTTGCAAATCTGATGGAAGCGAACGCCCTCCTCCTTTGCTAGAATTTAACCTACT
Source organism: uncultured Psychroserpens sp. (assembly GCF_947500255.1). Lineage (GTDB taxonomy): Bacteria > Bacteroidota > Bacteroidia > Flavobacteriales > Flavobacteriaceae > Psychroserpens. The sequence continues at coordinate 317,808 of NZ_CANMRL010000001.1, forward strand.
TTCAAGGTTTGATGTATTTTCAGAAGGTGTATCTATTCCCTTTCTTTGAAGTAGTTGATCATTGTCTGGCAATTCCTCCTCTTCTTTTCTTAGTACATACTCTTCCTGGTCACAAGTTGCACATTTAGTTTGGACTATTGAAGTGTTTATCAGTTTGGCTTGGACATTGGTCTCTTCGGAATTACTTTCAAAAATAGGTTTTAACTGTACTGCATTAGTTTCTTTATCTAAAAGGTCTTCCTTTTTTTGTAGTTTCTCTTCCTCCTCGCATGACGAGCATTGTCTTTGAATTAGTCCTGAGGGTTTATTGGCAATTGAATTAGTTACAGGTTGATTTAACCGTTGAACCACTTTATCTGCCATGGCATCTGCCTCTACTTCATATTTATCGTTGGCTTGTCCAATAGTTAGTTTTGTCTGTATAGCTGATGATGTATTGAAAAAAGGCTGTGCTGTTTCATTTTGTTTAGAAAAAAAACTATCTTGCCCTTCTTTGTTAAAGAAAGGTTGTCGCTTTGCCTGAATCAGGTTATTAGCTGTTGAACTAGTTTTTGTTTCTACTGTCTTCAATCTATTTTTTCTTTATTAATGTTTTATAAAAAAGCTCTAATACAATACCCAATAGTGCTCCTATAATGGCAGCCTCAATTATTCCACCTTCAAGGAAGAAAACAAAAGAACTACCAATCATTCCTCCTAAAAGACTAAGAACAAGTATTCTCTTTTTTATTAACCAACTCATATCTCATTTAATTTCATCAGACGACCCATTACCCAAAGAATTACTTCTTCTAGTATTACGAATATTATGGCGATTTCTCAACCATGCCTTAACAGAAGCTCTAAAATCTCCTATAAAAAACTCAATTGCCATTGCTGCTAAAACTCCCACTGCAAAGCCTATAATTGTTCCTACAACAGGAGCTGCTGAACCTACAGTAGCTCCTAGTGTTCCGGCAGCTAGCCAACTTGTTGCAGCAGCTCCTGCAGCAGCTCCTGCAGCAGTTGCTCCTGTTGATTTTACAAGATCAAGAGATAGGTCTACTGCAAAATCAGATGATGCAACATCCTTATTAGGGTCTATAGCATAATCCAATGTAGTACCAGCAACCGTTAGTGCTCCTCCTATACCAATAGAACCTGATCTCAATCCAGAGACTAAACCTGCTCTTGGTTGCAACATTGTATTCAAGGTTGAGTTTGTACGAGGAAGGTTACGCGCTGCATACCATCTACCAGGAACATTAGGATTGGCTCCTCTCGATCCAAAAATTTTATAATAAATTCTTCCATTCCTTTCTACTACACCAATTCTAAAACCTCTTCCTTGTGCCCTAATATTACTTGCCAAACTATATGTTTGTTGCAATGTAGTTGGTATACTGTCTGTATCTAATGTTTCATTATATGCTCTTTCTGCGATTTCTCTAAGCAAAGGTTGCCACGACTCATCATGTTCATCAATGGCGACAACGCTTTCTGGAGTTAAGTCTACAAATTGCACAGGGTAAAACCCTGATTCTATTGCTGTAGACATTTCATCATCTGTAATGGCTGAAGATTCTATAGCCACGTTTTGTTCTTCTGGTTCGCAGTAATTTATATTAAGTTGACCCGACCCATGCTCAGAACATATTTCGCTACCACGAATTCCGTCTTCATTGAAAGGAACTACTTCTGCTTGACAAACCATATTTCCAGAGTCTTCTGTAACATTATCATCAGGTGATGGAGGAAACTGTAAAGATTCTGCATCTAAGTTTAAAGGTGTTTCGGACGCATTAGATGTTGACGATTCAACCTCTAAGTTATCTTGGCCAGGTAATTCAGAATCATGAACCCAATTCTCATCCGTTGTCGTCACAGCATCTTCTGGATTTAGGCTTGATTCCGAAGAAATACGTGTAGTGGTAGTCCAATATGCAGGTCTAGGTATATCTATTGTGGGTGCATTTCTTCTATCAGCTGCATCTCTAGGATATAATCCTTCACTTAAAACTACCGCATCTTGATTTCGAGGTTGATCTAATATAAATTCATAAGATGACCTACCTACTGGCGCAACAAACCTACCGCCTAAAGTTTCTACCCATGTTTCTACAAAGTTTACAGGCTGACTTCCATAAGGTGTAGCGGTATTACACGACCAACTCCTATATTCTGAATAAGATAAAAACACTGCAGAATCCAATCTTTCTATATCATCCACGCCAAAAAATTGACGATCTACAGACCTTAAATGATCCCAGCCCATAGTAAACCAAAGTGTCCCTGGAACCCCATGCCCAAAATACTCAAATCTTCCAATAGGCATTGTCGCCCTATCTCCCTCAACAGCGCCATTATTCATAAATTCTACAAAATCATCTGAACTATCAACGAAATGAATTTTGATAGCTTCAGAAGCTGAAGCAACATGTTCTAATCCAGATTGTCTTGCTAAATTATCCCATTGTCTTCTTAGCCTTACTAAACTAACCGATTGAAATAAGTTTATGTATGAGTCTATATGTTCACCATCCTCAAGGGCTCTGTATCGATAAGGCGGTCTCATTATTACCCATGTTATTTTATCATCTGGAATCATTATTCTTTGATTTCCAAATGCACTTTCCATTAATCTTTCAATTTTAATTCTAGCCGCAGTGGCAAAATTCAAAGGATTATTATCGTGGTCAGGATCTTCTCTATTACTTACAGGTCCTCCACTCATTAAAACTATTTCATGCCTTGGGCGACTTGGATGAGAATCTAAAGAAGCTTCTGCTTGTGATGGCGTGCTCTCTTCTGTTATTGTTTCTCTTTGGATAAATTCATTTCCATTTTGTTGTATAGTATGCGTCAACTCATGCGCCAATAAATGTTTTCCTGAATTTGAATTGGTATCATACTTGCCTTGGTTAAAGTAGATATCAGAACCATGAGTGAATGCTTGGGCACCAATATCCTGACTCATTTGTACAGCTTCAGTATCAGTATGTATTCTTACAGTACTGAAATCGGCTCCAAATTCTGAACCCATTGACGTTTGCAAATCTGAAGGAAGGGAACTCCCTCCTCCTTTACTTGAATTTAACCTACTTTCAAGATTTGTTGGATTATCAGAAGGTATATCCATACTCTTTCTCTGAAGTGACAATTCATTATCAGAGTGTTCTTCCTCTTCTTTTTTTTGTAAATCCTCTTCTTGCTCGCAACTCGTACATTTTGTCTGGATTACTGATGCAGCTAATGGCTTATTTTGGATATCGGCATCAGGACGTTCGACATTACTTTCAAAAATGGGTTTTAGTTGGATTGAATTAATCTCTTTTGCTAAAGGCTCTTCTTTTTTTTGTAGTTGTTCTTCTTCTTCACATTCTGAACATTGTCTTTGAACTGTTCCTGAAGATGTACTAGAAATTGAATTATTTTCGGGTTGACTGAGTCGTTGCACTACTTTATCTGCCATGGCATCTGCCTCTACTTCATATTTATCGTTGGACTGCCCAATAGTTAGTTTTGTCTGTATAGCTGATGCATTGAAAAAAGGTTGTGTTGTTTCATTCGGTTTAGAAAAAAAGCCGTCTTGTCCTTCTTTATTAAAAAAGGGCTGCTGCTTCTTTTGTATTTGATTTAAAGCAGTTGAACTTGTTTTTGTTTCTACTGTTTGCACCTAATATAATTATGAAAAACCGTTTTATTTGATCTATTATTTTATACTCATTTTTTTACCTCCATTCAACCTTTAAAATCTCTTTCATCCAAGGCAATTTTATCAAGCTTAAATTCCATGGCAAACGGTCTAAGAGTATATCTAATGTTTTATGCTCTACATACAATTTCCAGCCTGTTGGTTCATGGTCTAGCTTACCTTCTCTACTTAAAAATCCTTCACGTAAACCATCTGGAGTTGTACTTCCCAAAGCTCCCCAATGCTCAAGAACCGCTACTAATAAGTTATTAGCTTCTTCTTTCTCTTCATCTGTTATTGACAGCGTATGATCTATAGGTATATTAGCTGGCATTTCACAAAGAAACTTTGGCAATACCATTTCATATTCTAGTGGATTATTTTCGCCGGTTGCCAGATAATGCAATAGTATTACCGCCTTACTTTGACTTTTAAAATCTTTGAATCTATTTTCTTCGAGTAGGTTAAGATTTTTAAAGAAACTATTTAAGAAAGGATGAATTAATACGACTCCGGCATTTCTAAAAAATTGAGGGGAATCTATTTGCAAATCATCTTGTATTTCTTTTACATCTTTGATATTGTCTCTTGAAGTAAGATACATTTTTACTACTTTGAGCTCAATGGTTTCGTCTTTTGAAGTAATCAAATCAGCTGTTTTGAATACGTCCTGTAAAAAGGGATATGCACTTTTAATTTGATTGCTTTTTTTTATTAATTTATTCCTGAATGTATTAACAAATGGATGTTTAACGACTTGAATTCCTAAAGCTATACTATCTAACTTTTTTCTTTCGAGAATGACTTTCTTTAAAATTATTTCCCAAGCATTAATTTCAAATGCTCTATAGTGCATTAAACTTGAGTGGATTGATTTCTCTTTAAACAATTGTTTTAATTCACTAAAAAAATCTAATAATTGTATTTGAGATATTGCCGTGTATAATTCTACTATTGATTTTAAATCTTTCAACCTATGTTGAAGAATTAATCTCTGAAGTACCACTGGGCTTTGTTTTATTTTATTCTCTAACAGCACCACTGCATCAATATCTAAAGCAAGTGTTTCTAATACCAGTTCCATCCAATTTTCTTCTGGTTCAATAGAATAGGAAGGTAAAATCCCTTTTTCTAACCAGTGTAACCATAATTCAAAGTAATAGCGTCTAAGGAGTTGATGACTCTTTCTGTTTAGTTTTTGCTCTTCATAATGGTTTTTATGATTCGTATTAGATTTTTCTTTTAGGTACTTTTTTAGAATTTTTTCTTTTTCATTATAGTGACTGTCCTTTTTTAATTCCGATTCATCGTTAAAATAATCTTTACTTTTAACTTCAGAATCTTTTTTCTCTAGAGAATAATTATGTATTTGCTCTTTTATTTTTTCTTCTAAAAGGTTAATTATTTTGTTCACTATTTCACTAATACTATTATCGGCACTTAAACCTATACGACCTATATCTAACTCAATTTTATTTATACATATGACCTCATTATTGCTTACGACTCTATCAAATAGATTATTTAGCTCAGGCAATAAATCGTTCCATAATAAATCACTCATACGTTGTTGCATAGCGTATATTTTATCAGAGGAACTAACTTGAAGTTCTAAAATCTGTTTTCCTATGAGGTGTTTATCGGTCATTGTATTATTTCAATATTCTTTTTAATTGGTTTAGAGATTTTCTATTTACTAATGATTTCACCTCTTCAATTTTCCATTCTTTAACTAACATTTTAAGAGAAAGACCTTCTTGTTTTAAAATTTGAAGATTAGTTTTTAGTCCATCGAGATCTTCTTTTTTGATTTCTCCTTTCTGATTTAGCACCATATTATCTAATAAATGCCATGTTGCATTCTTTAAGAGGTAAAGGAAGCCTTCTATATTATTGTCTTTTTGTAAACTATACCTTTTAAAGAAGTTTACTAGCTGAGTATGAGCTTTCACGGTAGGCATATTTTTCAGAAAAAATAATGTTCGCTCATAGCTTTTAGTTTTTTGAATATCATTGTTTGTCAATGATTTTATATCCGATAAGTACTTAGGTTTTCTCTTTCTCACAAGAGTTAGCACATCCCTTTCTTCGCTTACAGATTTTTTGATTTTTTCTATAGATACTTTTGATTTGGGTGTCTTTTTAGATGTTTTACGCTTTGAAACTGATTTCTCTTTTACATTTACAGACTCAAAATTTGAAATCTCACTATAAATTACAGGATCTGACGTTTCACAACATGACCAAAAAATGGTTCCCTCGGTCTCGTTTGGCATGCAGCATTCATCATCATTCACCCAATCCTTTTCTTCACAATCACAATCACCTTTTTCGCCTGGCTTTGTAGGGCAAGCATCTTCGGTTTTTAATGTTTTAATACAATCTGCTAAAGTGCATATTGGTAACTTTTCAGGTTCACATAGGTATTTTTTCGAACTCTCTATCCATTCTAACCACCTTTTATATTCATCTTCAAATTTGCACATGTTAGATGGACTTAACCATAAAATATTGAGTCCAACAAGAGCAGGTACTTCCTTGTAAAGTAACTTTTCAAAAACCTGTCTAGATTCATTTGTTCTAAATTGTTTCACCCATCCTGGCAATGCTATAGTCGCCCAAAATGAATATGGATCTATACCTGGTAAGTAATAAATTTTGTTTTGCTCAGTGTTATTTGAGCATGGATCTTCTTTATCCATATCTGGTTGCCATTCTATATCACAGCAATAATCTGGACATATAGGTAAGAGACAATTTTCAACGTTGTTACTTAAAGAAACGTCATCACCAGTATAAATACTATGGCCACATTCGTTTGTAGTTTTAGGTCTTAATAAAATGTGTTCTAAAAGGTGCATCCCAACATTATCTACGCAATCTTTAGTTATTTGAATGGCGTCCTCTACTTCCTGTAGACATTTATATTGTTGCGGATGGTAAGCTAATACTTTACTCGTATCAATTATTTGAAAAGAATATGGTCCATATTTTGTTTTTGAAACAGATTTAAAATCAAATGTTTTCTTTAGCTCTATCAATTCTCGAAATGCTTTGAATGCATCAAATGCTTCCGAACAACAAGAATAACAATTACTACTTATAAATGGATGCGCTTCTTCACATGCATCGTTTTTTTCAATACTATTTTCGCTACCACATCCGCAAGGTTGTAACTCCTCTTCTTTAATCCCTTTATCGTCTTCTTCCAAATAGATTTTATAGCAGTAGCCTTTATCTGTTTTATGTATTGGAAAGTGATTTATCAAAAAGTGAAATTGGTCAATATCTGAATCAAACAAGTCAAGTAATTTAATAGCTTGATCATGCTTTGTACGTTTTTCATCTTTACTAATCCCGTTTTCAATCTCCTCTTCTGTACATATATATGTTTTGAATTTTTCAACTAAACACTTTCTGATTTCAACTAATTGCTTATCTCTTTCAAAACCTTTAGAGCACATTTTCAAGCATTCCCTAATATCATGAACCATATCACAACATATTTTAAATGGCTTTGTGTTTGATTGAGATGAATCTATGTGAGTCAATGGATGATTATCTAAAATAATTTCATCATTTTCAAAGAGTAATCCTGTTGTATAGTTGTCCCAATTCAATGCTTTTAAGCTATCCATCCATTCATTTTTTTGATGGTCTCTCTCGCATTCAGAATTATACCAACACTTATGATCAACTACAAAATAGTTAGGTGAAACCACTTTGAATTTCCAATAATCTTGATCGCAGACTGGAATATAATTTCTATCATCTTCTGCGGCATAAATAAATGCTCTAACTCCTTTCGGAATACAATCTCCGCATGAATTTTTATCTTCTGGGAATGCATCATCCCAAGCCTCTTCTTTTGAGATAAAATCACATGAACTTTCGGCAAGAACCTCAACTAGACCAATATAAAATTTACCTTTTTCACAAAGAATTCTACAGTTATTATGAGTACCTGTCAAGGTGTAAAAATGTCTATAAGCATGCATTACCTCATCAATACTATCAAAACAATCTACACTATCCCATACTAAAGTACCTTGATATTCATTTTCATCTTTTAATGTGCAATCGGTATCAATTAACTCTTTATCTGATACAACGACACGATATTTATATTTGTTCTTACACTTTTGAATCTCTCTATTTTGTTCCTCATCTTCATCATCAATTTCAACCTTGTACAAGGGATATAAATTAGCCTGTTGTATATAGTAATCTATTAATTCTTGCTCTTTTTTATCGGTTTTTCTTTTGTCTGGAATTACTGCAATAAATGATATATCATCACATGTTTTATCATCAGGTTTCTTATACTCTTCAACAGGACTTATTTTTCCACCAGGCATATACTGCTTTGGGTCTCTAGCTATATTAATGACTTCAAACCATTCTTTATGCCACGCATCTTCGGCTTCTTTTTTAGTTGCATAGCCAACATAACTTGTTAAGAGAAATTCATTATCCTTATTATCATTGAAACATACTTGATAGTGATACTTTTTTTTGTCTTTATCTGGACAAACAACAATATCTTTTATAGGACATTTATTTAAGTTTACTGGTGGTATTATGCCACAAATAATGGTTTTTATGGACTCTGTTTGCTCTTTTCTTAGACATAGATATGGGCTCTTAGCTAATGGTGAGTTTTTTTTGTAAAATCGCCATTCATATGATTTTTGCTGACTCTCAGCCATTTGAGAACGCACAAATTCTTGATTGGGAGTTTTACTGTCTTTATATATATTACTTATATAACTTGTTAATTCTCTTGCGGTATTTAAATCTCCTTTAACCCTTCCTTTTATATATTGTATAGCTACTGGAGATGTTTTATTATACAATCTATACTGAAAAGGTTTTCCTTTTGGTTCTTTTAATAATAATTGAGGTAATTTTTTTACAAATTCTGTATACGCTTTTTTAGTATCTCCTTCATTATCATAAAAGGCTTCACTTATAAAAAGTGGATTTAATTCATTATGTACATTCGTATTGCCATAAATAAATTTAAATTGTGAAGGTGTTGATTTGATATCAAATTTATAAATGTGTTCCTTACATAATTCATAACAACTTTTTAGGGATTCTGACACTATAATTTTATCAAAATCTGATTGTGCTCTTACCTTTGATGAGAATTCAGTTTCTGACTTTAATAATACATTTTCATTATCAAACAAAGACCAGACATACGTATTAGGCTCTTTTTTAATTAGAACAGGAGCTGTGTTACTTTTAAAAAAACGTAGTATTGACTTTAAAGCATTGTTTCTATTTGATGCTATTTCAAAGTGTTCGGGAGGTAACGCTAAAAAGGAGTTATGCGCATCTCTAAGCAAAAAGTTATACTCTGGATTTCCTTCGTCACCTGATTGTAAATAATTTTTTTTGGTCTTCCCAAATTTGAAAGCATTGTTCATTTCTTGCAAAGCTTCTTTTTTAGAATCGTAGACACAATAGCTTACAAGTGATGTTAAATCACTATTAATAGGAATTCTAAATCCTAATTTATCTGTTTCCTTAACATATTTTGGTTTTACTGCTCTATTACTAAAAACTTTTGTACACTGCTCTATAATATCGGTTTTACTCTTTTCTAGTTTTCCTAATACGGCTATGACTTTTTTCTTTTCATTTTTTAATACTAACCTATGTGTTTTCTCTCCTTTCTCAAGGGTATAGTTTTTAATAGTACTTCCCAAAACTTTTGCTTTTCGCCACGCAGCTATTGCTTTGTTTCTATCGGGATAACAATTTAATCCTTGAAAAGAAATTTGCTGATTTGGGATATCAAACACCCATTTATATCCTGTCTTATGCTTCACTAAATAATTATCGAGAGTACCACTATTAATTACATCCTCCCAAGCTTTTTCATCACTGTTAAAAGAAATTTCACTTACTATTTTTTTTGGACGTTTTGTATTGATATGCCATTTCCATGTTTCAATTGGACTAATTGTTAAAGATTTATCCAGATGAGTAGCGTCTAAATAGTGATTATCCTTGTCTATTGAAAGCAAACGATATGTTCTACTTTTATCTGAATACGATGAGTTAGGTAAAACTTGCGGGATTCCTATTTTTAAAAAATCACCTTTCTTTTTAACAGCACTATTTTTTGAGGCGATATTATTACTTAAGCCAACTTCTTTCCCTTCACTATTTAATAATTGCTGATTAAAGTGGTACTTGGTAATTATAATATTCTCATCTTTTGGCTTCTCTGAAAACACTCTACTTATAGCACTAGCATTGAAACCGTTTAAGCTTTTTTCTAGTGCGTTATAAGAATCAGAATCTCGAAGTTGTACTAAAACCTTGTTTGCTGCATGATGTAATTCTTCTTTAGTTTCAAAACTTCTATTAGCTCTAAAAAGAGGAATTCCGTTTGGATCGTTAAGTAATAGTCTATAACATTCTGTTACTTCAAAATTGCATAGATTTCTTCTGTGGTAATTATGTATTCCTGATAATAATGATATTCGTTTTTCAAATCCGGAAACATTATTTGTATTCCACGATTGTTCTAAATAGTTAAATGCTTTCCCACGATTTCGACTTAATTCTGCAAATTCATTTATATATTTAGATTGATTATTAATCATTTCTTCTTTGCGCTCAGATTCACTTAACTTTCCTTTATATTGAAGTAGTGCATACTCTGTAAATTCTTCTCCAAATCTTGCTAACAAATGATCTAAAAATTGCTTTCGCCTAGAAATGTATTCTTCTTTGTTTTCTGTTAATTCTTGAATAAGATCTATGTATGATATTGGATGGTATATAATACCAAAGTAATGTTGGTCAGGATCATTAGTTTCCGATTTATTAGTCACTAAATTATAACTCGTATTAGTAGCAGCAATAAAAGCAACATTGTTTGCTTCAATCTTCGCTTTACTAGCCGATTCATATCTTTTTGTTCCAACAATTAAGACATCATTTGGTAAGCTAGGACGTAATACAAAAAAGCAACCGAAACGATCTTCTAGAATTTGAATGGTATAATTTTTAGCATAAAAAGAATCAATAATCTGATTAATATAAATAGAACGAATGTTTGCCGAAGAAAACGTAAACATATCGACTAATCTGTTTTTAGTATCACAGGTATTTCCAATTGAAAATTCTGTTCTAGGATTATTCTCAAGCTGTTTCAATGCTTTTTCCCATGCATCATCTTCCAACACTGGATATGCTAGTACAGAACTTTGTTGTTGGATTGGATTTGAATCATAAAACCTTAGTAGGTCTTCTATTCCAGTGATACTTTCTGGAATTTGCGTGAAATATGTTTTCTTTTCATCCTGAGTTTTATTTTGTTCTGATTTCAATGAAAACAACGAACGAATGTTGGTTAATTGTGATGTGTAATTTGCTAATATTTGGTCATAAAACATAAGGTAACTCTTAAGCTGTAAGGCTTGAGTTTTGCGAAGCAATGTTGCACTTTCTGGTAAGCCATCTTCACCAATACCATATACTACAGGAAAATCATTTTGAATAGAATAGTAGTCGTTTATATCTTCATGATATACTCCAAAAGGAATTTCACTATTCAAACTAGTTGAAGGTAGTTCGAATTTTTTACTAAATGAAAATGATTTGTGAATTTTAAGTTTATCTATTTTTAACACTCCTTGTTCACTGTATATATCTACACAAGTGTTTTCAAGAGAAAATACAGGGACTTCACAAGGCCCAATATCATGAGTCCAATTTAAAGGCAGAGAATCTTCACCTTCATTTTTATGTTCTTTATTTACATGTATTTTTTTTATTTTCCGTACCCCTTCTATGCTAAGCACACTATGATATAAATCGGACAAACGGATTTCTCTACGTCTTTCATAAGCTTCTAACTCATCGGTATCAATAAATCCAAAACTTTTTTCGCTATATGGTCTTCCTGCAAAAATAGCATCGATAGCTTTTCCTTTATTGAGGAGTTGGTTAAGCGTATAATATCTAATATCGGGTTGAATACTATTTTTTAACGCTTTAATAATTTCAGAGTATATAATTTTGGGATCATATCCTGCATGTATTTCCACATCGACACAGATACCAAAACTAATAGGCTCCAAAATCTTTATATCTATAAAATCTTCACATAAATTTCGATGTTGTAAAAGCCGTTCTCTAACTTCTTTTTTAAGTTCGTCTTCGTCTGCAACATCATTCCCTTTTTCTATATAAACTTTATACAATCCATTTAAAAAGAGCTCTTCATATTTTGCATCTAAAACACAATCATCATTATCATTATTAGAATTGCGTGGGTAAGAACAGCTTAAAGCACTTGCATTTTGATCTATAAATAACTTTACTTCCTGATTAGCTGGTTCTAACCAAGCATTTCGAACACCTTTAATATCTAAAAGTAATTTTCTGTAATCGGTTATAGTTACTGGGTTTACAGTAAGTATTTCCAAAGGAGTTAAAAAATTATCGTCTATATCCTGATTGTTCTCGCGAGCAATTAAATCTTTGAAAGGAAGGTTTGTTTTATATCCTAAATCTATTAAAGCATATACTAAAACCTCTAGAATTGTTATTCCTGGATCATGTACGTTATGGTCGGTCCATATTTTACCTGCCAAATTCCCAATATGTTCAAGCCCTTCTTTTCTAAGGTTCTTAAAATCTAGGTATTGAGGCAAATCTGGGTCGAGTTGCTTAATAACAGATATTGTATTTTCTGATACTTCTGACATATTTACATTAATTAATATGATTAATCAGTGTTATAGGTTCTTTATCTCTACATTCATTATCTTCTGGGCATTCCTCCTTATCGGTATCAACAGATAGTGTTCCGCCTGTTAAAACAGATCTTGCTGTCAATGGTTTTATGATAGATCCTGTTTGTCCACATGGGCCAACTAATTCAAGCTTTGAAATAAAGTCTACATATTCAAGCTGTTCAACAAAACCAACGATATCTGAAAAAAGAACTGCTTGTCCAAAAGCTAATTTTTCAGAATCACCTAGTGACCAAGGCGCTAAGAATAAATGGATATCATCTTTTAGTTTTTGCTTATAGAAATCATCCGACTTACCACGATGCAGTCTAACAGAAATGGTCACATCAACATATTCAAACCTTGGATTCATCACTTTTAATCGGGCAAAAGGAGAAGTGCGTTTTCTAATATGATCTCCAATTCTTTCTAATAAGCTTATTGGTACTTTTGGTTCTTGTAAGTTTCCCGATTTAAGCTTTGTTAAATCAGGAATTACAGTTACCACTACATAACCAGGAGCTATTTCTAGGTCACGTTCATAGCTAATAGCCGAAAGTCCCATGGTATGTGTAATACATTTAGTTTTATAAATTTCTGGAAACCCTTCTAAAACAATTTTTTCATAGTCATTTAGCATTAATGCTCTACCTTTATGCTTTAGATGTTCACTTACACGCGTATAAAAATGTCCATTCGCCTCTGGTTTTCTACCTCCAAATGCTGGATATATTTGCTCAACTTTTTTAACATTAAAATCACCTTCAACTAATTTTGATATACTGCCAGGTTTAAGTTCATTTTCTAATCTGCTTTTGTCACTTAATTCACTAAATCTAGCCGATGTTTTTACAGCTTGTGTATGTACTCCTATGATTTCGGCTGTTGCTTTTACATTTTTTGGTGATGATGCTCTAATCCAATACAATGGGTCAGGCATTATAGTATTTCCATCGTTATTTATATCATCTGGTACTGCGACAGTAATGATACCTGATACTGTAAATCCATCTGTTTCATCTGAAATAATGTCAAAATCATATGCTAAGGGTTTCCATTCATTTTCACTTAAGTAAGCCCAATCGACCTGTGCTTTATCCAATTCAGAATTGGCTGTTGCTTCTGCTAACTGGAAAAGTATTGATAGGTTTCCACCTTTTGTTATATTCTCTATTCCAATAAATAGTGTGCCTTCAGCATCAAAATATGGGAAAAGTGTTGGGCTTTGTTCAATATCCTCGTGCTTAGATGTGTTTTCATAAGGATAAAGATGAATGATATCCATGTTATTTTTTTCAGCACTTGCCGAATAATCGATATATAAATTTTTAATAATAGGTGTCCAAGGTTCATTTGGGATTAATGCTTGGTACGCATTTGAATTAAAAAATTTCAAAATGTTTGTGTTATCAAGTACATCGTAAAAGTCGTCAAATGAACCTTTAAGATTATCAATATACGTGTCGAGAGCCATCCCATCTAATCGAAGCTCCAGTAATGCGTTTGCAATAAAATCTACAACATCATTTAAAGCCTGATTCGCTGCGCCAGTACCAGTAGTTAGATCTTGAATACTGGTACCTATGTCTCCTAAAAAAGTAGTAATTGCGGCAAGATCAAATGGATTTACTAAAAAAGTATCAATACTAGTGCTAATAGTAGTCAATTGTGTTTTTACATTCTCAACAGAAGCCAAAAGTGCGATGTCATCTTCAAGAAATTGGATTGCTGCTTCAACTGCATCATGAATCTTTTCTAACTCATCACTTAGCCCAGTTAAAACTTCTTCTATCCCTAAACTTAAAAAATCAAGAAAAGGATGTATCACCGTTTTCCCAGATTCCTCTATGTAAATGGCATCTGTTAATTTTTTTCCGCCATTGGCTTCAATATTGGCATAAGCAAGCATTTGTCTTGCTAAAACAAAAGGGTATTCTTTATGTAAAAAGTCTTGATCGGCTAGTGTAAACCTTAAAAACCCATTAAATGAATTTTTAAACAAATCTATAGGTTGATTATAGTCTACAAAACTATTAACCCCTTTGTTTTCAACCTCCCATCCATATACAGTCGTTTCGCAGGTTAAATCTCCAAAAGCGTCTACTGTTTTTTCGAATAAGTTAATTTTGGAAAGATTGTTCCAAGTCCCATCTTTTAATTTTCCTATTCTTAAATGAAAATCATCTTCATCTAAACCAAGCTTATTTATATCTGTAGGAACGCCTAGATCTTTTTCTTTTTTGAGATAAGCTTTATAATAATCATTAAAGCTATCGGGTTTATCCTTCCATTCTAAATTTACTCGTATAGAATCCCATTTTTTAAATAATACTTCTTTACTTCCTATATAAAAACTAGAACCAAAACAAGATGCATTATTATCATCTGTATTATCTTTACAAGTTGGTGTACCTTCAGGAGGCTCTAATTGATTCATAGGATCAAAACCTGGAACTTCAGGGCGTAATCCGAATGGAAATAATTGACTTTTAATATCTAAAGTGCCTTCATCATTTTGAACAATTAAATTTTTGACACCACAAACTTTGACATCAATATCTGCATCAACTAATTTTAAGCATTTCAGAAAATTATAAGGTGAAATTTTGTTTTGAGGGTTTTCAACATCTTTTTTTCTCAAACAGCAATTTGTATCTGAAGAAGGTATATCACATTCAATTTCTACGTCTTCATTTAACTCTATCTTTACTACAGGCTGTGATTCTTTTAGATTAATTTTTTCGTTGAGCACTGTTTCGTCGAAAAAAGTTACTGGTTCAATTTCTGGTTTTAAAGTCACATTTATTTCAAACTCTATCTTACCAGGTGGGTTTTTAGCTATGATTGTTGGTGTTGCCTGTATCCATTCCTTTTCACCACTAAACCAAACTTTAAATAATGGTTCTACATTGTTATTTGAAGCAGTTATAAACTCTGGCAAGCATGATGTAATTGATTCCCTTTCTTCATCATTCTGAAATACTAAATCACAATTCAAAATAATTTTTACACTTCGTTTTCCTTCTTGTAATAACAGCACTGGCGATGCCAACGCAAATCCTAATCTCGCTTTGGGATAGTGCTCTGGTGTCTCTTTTCCCTCTAAAATGCACTTACTATATTTTGAACCTAAGGTGGGCCAATTTTTCGGTTGATCGTCTTTAAAGTCTTTCTCCTTTCCATCAGCTTTTTTTGCTACTGGTGCCATATACACACCCTCAATAAATTTTATAGTATTGTTATTTTCAATAGGATATAAAGACAATGTTCTTAAGTCTTTAACTTGTGCCTTATCAATTACAATTTCCTGATCCAAACCAAATTGTATATCTTGTTTGTTAAGGTCTTTCCCATCTTTTAATAACAAGTCTTTTTTTAGTAAGTAAGCGTCTTGATGATTTGCAACTTCAAACACAATATGAGCCATATCTGGAACAGCTTCTTTAGGAACCATTTTTAACACTTCCTCATAAAAGAAATCTAAATGCTTCTTAGTTAACTCATTGATGTTGCCTTGGAAATGTTTAAATAACTCTAGAAAAGCAAATAGTAATGCAATATGCGGCTCGTGCTTTTTTTGTAATGATTCTTTTAAAGGGATTAAGCTTTCTTCAATATAATCTGGAGCTGCAATTACAATATTTTGCATACCAGTTAAAACTTGATAAAATATGGTATTCAATACGTCTCCAGCTTTTAAAAAAGCTTCTTTCTTTCCTTTTTTCACATACTTAATACATAAGTCTAATGCATATATTTCATCTACTTTTAACTGCCATGGCATTTTCATAAAATCAATGAAGTTCTTTTTTGCTATACACAAAAAATTAGCACTAGAATTATACAAACATATATAGGATATTATAGGCTCTAAGAATGAGCTTTTAATGATTCCCACTAATGATTCGGTAAAACTATTCTCACTATATTCAACCGATTTATATAGCAATGTTATAGGTGTAATAATTTTATTAAATATAAAATTGAAGAGAGATTCTAGAGATTCTTTTGAAGGATTTACCTCTAACTCCTGATATAAGAGGAGAAATTGAGTCTCTAATTTGTCAATTGATGTTTTACTTAAAATTGCGAGTTGAAAAGGAAGGCTATCTTCAAAAAATAATGACCACGTATTTAATTCCTGAGATTCGCCATCTGTTTCTGTTTTTTTATACTGATAGAAATTAATCTGTCTCGCATAGTCATTAATTAAATACAATCGATCGGCCAAAGTTTTTCCATCAATAGGAGCAGCATCTGTCCCTAAAGCCTGAATCACTCTATTTCTTTGACTAGTTCCAGTTCTATTTTTTAATGGGTGTGCTATGTTTGACGGATTTTTCATTTACTTAAATGTCTTTTTATATCCCTTGATCGGCTTCTCTTAAATAAAAATCATACACATAATTATACCGCGTATTTGTGCCCTCAATTTCATAGTGAATATCAATCTTCAGAAAGCCTTCGATTAAATCAAAGGAATCTTCTTGGGTTATGTCTATTCTTTCTAGACTAATTCTAGGTTCAAAAAAGAGTATAGCTCTTTCAACTAAATCCTTTATAAAACCGATAAAGGCATTATCCATACTCTCAAATTGATAATCTCTTAAGTTGCAGCCATAATCAGGTTGCATAACACGTTCGCCAAAGCTCGTTGAAAGTAAAATTTCAAGACTTTGTTCTATGTCTTTTTCGGCACTAACCATAGTCACGGTTTTACTGTCGCTATCAAATGTTGGTGGAAATGACCAACCTGTTCCTAAATATGCTTTGTCATTATTCATATTATCCTCCTATCATTACCGTTGGAAATCCTTGCACGATGTTTCCTCCATGCGATGTCATGTCACCCATTCTTACTGCAGGACTTCCTCCAATAAAAACAGTAGATGAACCTTTTACTATAGTATCTGGAGGGCCTACGCAAACGCACATATCTCCAACTACAGCAGCCGGTTGCCCTCCAATTAAAACATTGGGCTTTGCTGGTCCAACAATTGGTCCTCCTACATGTGGCACTGGTCCATTAAACATTGGACACACATGCATATCTCCTAATCTTGCTGCTGCTCCCATAGTATTTGTTTAATTTATATTAACTAAAGACCCTTTGATCTCTGTAATTCCATCTGATGAAAACTTCGCAGTTGCTCCCTTCATTTCTATACTTGCATTGGCCTTAGCCTCTATTTGCATTGCACTTAATTTCATTTCCATTCCTGCTTTTATATCTACTTTACCCGAGGCTTCAATTTTTATGTCTCCTTGGCTATTTATTTCTATACCCGAGGAATCCATTTTTGTTAGATTCCCATTCTGATCCTCAATCGTTATTGAGGTTGTATCTTCGTCTAATTTGATACTGTTACCTGCTGGTGTATCAATCACTATCGTTTTGGTATCATCATTAAAATAAACTCTCAAATTGGATCTGGTTACAAACCCCTTTTCATGATTATCGTCTTGTGCATTAATTGGTGCTGGTTTTGCACTACTATTGAGCATTCCCAATACAACAGCTTCTCTAGGATCATCATTTAAAAAGCCTACGATAACCTCATCTTCTATTTCTGGCAAGAAAAATGACCCTCTACCTCCATTGACATCACCTTTACCAGCATCTAATGTGGCTACTCTTGCCCAAACTCCTCTTGCAGAGTTATCTATAATTGGTAATCTTACCAGTATTCTATTTTCTCCTTCTGGATCATCTTGCAATTGAACTACTTTTCCTATTTGCAAACCATTAATAGCTGGCACTAATCCTGCTGCAGGCACATCTGTTATATTTTTATGAATATGTGAAAAGCAGTCTTCTTTTAAACCAAATTGCGCCTGTGTATACCATGATCCATTATAAACATCATGCCTAATAGCAGAAACAAAAGCATTACCAGTAAACCTTGCACCAACACCTTGTAATCCTATTAATTGACTTGGCTTAATAGCTCCAAATCCAATAAATTTAGCACGCCCTTGTATTTTTGAAAGTCGACTAATCTGCATCAAGGATTTTGTCCATTCTTGCAATTCTTCTTCAATTGCCTGACCTGTGTGTCTGAGTTCAAATTTTTCGGGACTAATTAATTCAGCTAAATCTTCTCCGCTAACGTTTCCTAGTTCATCAATTGGTACACTGTCGGTTACATGTTCAAACATATTTTGTCCAGCATAATCCCATGATTTAGCCTCAACTGATGTCCACTGACTTCTAGAATCCATTTCGGCCTCAAAATCAATAAGTGTTGATCCAAATAATACTGAAAGAGAAGGATCTTCATTTGTAACTGGAGATTTGATGTTAATAACACCATCATCAACAACTACTAATTTACCATTAGCTTCAGCTCTTAGTAATAAAAAATCCCAATCTGTACAGTGATGCTGTACCATTTCTAAATGACTAATAGTAGTCTCTTCTACATTATGACTTAAAGACGAATATCTGTCGATAATCTGCTCCATAATTTCACTATCTTTCAGCTCTTCATAATAATAATTATGTCTTCCCAGTGTCATTTTTACGACTTCATCTCTACAGTCTAATATCAATTGAGTTTCACCACTTTCTTTAACTTTAATACCATGTTTAACTATTATTCCTCTAAATAGTAGGTCATTTTCTCCATCTCGACCTGTTTTTATTGCTATTGACTTACCTGGCAAAAATTCTTCCTCTTCACTTATTTTAAAGCTCTCATCTGCAGAATCTCCATCTTTTAAAACAATTTTAGCTGTTGGAATTTTATTTACTTCTTTAACTATTGAAATTGAAATTACCTGATAGCCTGGATCAACTAATTGTTCGTTAATCAAGATGTCAAACGTTGCTACATTATATGAGGCTTCTACAGGTATTTCTCTATTTTTCATACTATTCAGCTGTTTTTACAAGAGGTGGAAAAACCAACGTTACACCTGGCTTTATTTTTCTGAAAGTTGTTAAATCGTTAGCCCTAGCTATTTGAGTTATATACTTCGGGTCTTTATAGATTTGGTGTGTCAGCCAATCTAATCTATCACCCGCTTTTACTTGCTTAACATGTGTTAAATCTGGTGACTTCTTACATTCCCTAGCTACCCTCTCTTTTTGAGATAGATACTCTAAAAAAGTAGCACTAACTTTTATTCGGAGAGGATCTCCGTTAGGCTTGAATAATGTATAATTTAATGCGAGATCTGTTAAAACACAGGTGAATACCAACGTTCCCCAATGAATTTTTAAAAAATTCGGACGGTGTATTCCACAGTTCATTTTATACACGGTATTCATTAGGGCGTTTAATTCATCTTTGACAAACTGTTTTCCTGCAATAGGTTTGTATCCTTGAATAGAGTTTGTCTCATCTAGTACAAAATCAAGCTTGAGCACCTCTGGTTCAGTTCCTCTGTAGTCTGGATTAGTACCTTGATTACCCTGGCCTTGTTGTCGATTTAATGTTACTTTTAAGTTTCGGTTAAAACTTTCTGGGTTAACAGGCAAAGCAATTGGATCTGGACTTGTAGAGGATTTTATTTTAAATTCCTCATCATCATAAGCATGAATTAAAACCTTTACTAATTTTCCTGACTCATTCATTATCTTTCTGACTTTTCCTTTATTATACTAAGTACTTTTTCTACAATTTCATTAATAGTAGATTCATCACTTGTACTACCACCAGCAGCACTATTTGAACTAGAACTACTCTTTTCATCTCCTACAGAAGCTTTTATAACTAATTCTCTAATTTCTAAAGGCATTTTTTATTCTTTTTTAGGTGTTAGTTTGAAATAATTATAATTAAGTTCTAAGGTTTCTATTAGCACCTCACCTCTTTCGGCATTAAACTCTCCTATTTTCCAACTTACTGGCCATACATGAGAAAGCTGCCACTGCATTAGCGGTTTAGCTTCTTGATCTAACAGCTGCACATTAACGACTTCAAGAGGGTTTATTATCTTGTTTTGAAAGGCTTCTTGACACCAGATAGACAACTTAGAATCTTTGGGTTTTATAATTCCTCTTTTTAGAGTTAAAGTTGTATACTTAGTGCGTCCAGGCATTTGATGCTCAAACCGATTCTCACCACCTTCTTTCAATGCTTCTTTTTCTATTTGCACATCTAAACCAGTAACAGACTGAAAGCTAACATCTGTACCATCTGTACCTGAAAGACCCTCAAAAATTACTTTAAAGTAAAACCCTACTATTTGATGCGTACTTTTCATAAATACTACTATCCCTTTGCTTCAAGAATGGTTAAGCCTTCGTGCACAAGTTCCATGGTTTCAATTGCAACCTCATTGGCATCTGCTTTTAAATCTGTAGATTGTACTTTACTAGGCCATGCATTTTCTAAAACCCATGTAATTATTGCCTTATGGTTTTCATCTAACAAGCTAATCGTAACAGCTCTTCTAAATTTAGATCTTGTACTGTTACCCTCTTGGAAGTAATATGTTTTTTGCCATTCTTTATAAAAGTCGAAGTCGCCTTGAAACGTACCTCTTTTAAGTGTTACATTACTATACTTGGTGAGTCCAGGCTGTTTTGTTTTACTTAATTTTACATTGTCACCTTCTCTATATTCTATCACTTCTGTTTCGAAATCTAATCCGCTTACTTCTGTAAATCCAATACGAAATTTATCACCCCATTCTACTTTAAAATGAAACTTTGGTAGTGGATAATCTATTTTTTTTTCTGCCATGATATTATTTTTTTATTGTTTTTAATTTTATTTGCCTTCTGCAGCTTTTGCCGCTTTTATTGCTTCTGCTAGACTATTTTTTCTTGATAGAGCATCATCGCTTTTCTTTTTCTTTTTTGTCCAATCCTCTTTAAACTTATCAGTTTTAACAATTGCGATATCTAGGTTACTTTTTGTATTTTTAAAGTAGTCGCTTTTATCAATTGGCATTGTTGGTTGAGGCTTTTTAGCTTGTGCATCGCAAGGGTAAGATTCAGAATCATCGTCATCTGAAGAGCAACTAGCTTCCTCTTTTATATTACCGTTAAATTCATCTAAGATTTTCTTCAGTTTAAAACGTAACCCTTGTTCGTCACAGATATATGCAAAAAGGAGATTGGCGCATTTCAGTGCGTCTATAAGCTTACATAAAAGATCATCTTGGAGTTCACACACCATTTTAATTTTCTCTTCGTAAGCTTTCACACAATTAATAGCGGTTTCTTTGTCTTGGACTTTGACGTCTTTAACACAATTTATTTCTTTGATTAGTTTGGCAATAAGAGCTTTAAGTTGATCTTCTCCATTTTCATAAGTATACAAAAGATCAAAAATTGATTTCACTTGACAAAGCAGTTTTTCTAAAGCCTTACTGGTACATTCTGCATTTTTACAAACTTCTATAACTTGTCCATAAAAGAATTCAAGTTCAATAACAATGTTATCGGCTTTTTCATTTGACTTTTCGATGAGATCTAGCCATTTGGTTAATTTATCTCTCCAATTATAGGAATTGTCATACTTTTCTTTTGCTTTTTCTGATTCTGCAGACTTCTCGCTGTAATCATTACTTGCATCGGTTAATTGCTCTTCCCATTGTGTTAAGCAATTTTTATCACCATTACCTCCGTTGCTTTGGTCATCTTCACAACAGGTTTTGTTGTTCAAAAATTTTATCATGCCCATAATTCTATTTTTTTATTTATTAATCTTTATCTACGCTTTGTTGCTTATTTTTTCCAGAATAATGATCGTCATCGTCGTCGCAATCTCCTTCATCCTCACATTCACATAAAATATCTAAATCGTCTTCTTTACATTCCCCTTTACAAATAAATAGTCGAGTGTTTTCTAATCCTTGACTCTTACTTCCTTCTGCAAGCATGGTGCAGTTAACTTCTGCTAATTCTTCAACAATTACATTTAATTCATCGCGATAAGTGATCACATCTTTTTCGGAAGTTTTTATATTTTCAGTGATACAATCATTTAGTATTTTCATGGTATCCATAAGCTTAGTTGCAAAACTTTTAAGACCACCAGTATTTGTAAATGTTTGTATTCCTGCAATATTCACTACACCGTTGAATGCATTTTGCCCTTTACACGCTAATTCGGAAGTTTTCTCAGATATAGTAGTCAGTGTTCTAGAGACATCTTTAACTTCTTTAGCGACACTTGAACCTTTACTCCCTTTACCCCTTTTAGGTTTTGGAATAATGCATTCTTTTACGCAATTAACCATAACACAAGCGGCATCATTCGCTTCGTTTATTTTGATCCGCAAATCATTGATAAGCTTTGAAGATTCATTTATAAGCTTTTCAAGGTCATCGTCTTTTTTACAATAATCATCAACACTTTTTTGAATAATCCCTGCCTTCGTATAGTTTTTTAAAACTATACAGCTCATTAAATCTTGATATAGATTATGAGTTTCTTCTGCTTTATTAAGACAGCATATTTTATAACCACGAGAGCTTTCTTTAGACTCTCTTTTTGTGTCATTAGCTTTATATAAACTATCTGCAGCTTTTTTCTCGTTTTTGATATATTTCAGCTTTTCACAAATCTTTTTTTCAGGATTTTGCAAATCGCTATCATTACCATTTGTATTTGCCATTTTACTATTGTTTTAAATTTATTTATCGTCTTTTAATATTACTCTGATAGCATTTTATGACTAAATCTTAAAATGATAAACTCTGCAGGTCTTACTACAGCCATTCCAATTTCAACTATCATTCGTCCTTCCCAAATGTCTACTTCATCCATAGTTTCATTTAATCCAACTTTTACATAAAAAGCTTGCTCTGGAGTAGTTCCCATTAAAGCTCCTGCTTTCCACTGTTGTACTAAGAAATTATCTATCATTGATTTAACTCTGACCCAAGTATTGAGATCGTTAGGCTCAAAAACGAATTGTACCGATGCTTTTTTTACAGATTCTTCGACCATATTGAAAAATCTTCTAACAGAGATATATCGCCATTCATTACTATTACCAGCCATAGTTCTAGCTCCCCAAACAATGGCATTACCTCTACCAACAAAGGAGCGTATAACATTAACTGATTTACCTGCATTAACATCTACATTTAAGCTTTCTTGTTGTTTATCTGTAATCTTTATAACTGGTTTAATTACATAATCCATGTTGACATTGGCAGGTGCTTTCCAAACACCACGCGAAGAATCTACATTTGCATATATTCCAACAATTCCAGGTGACGGTGGCATTTCCATTGGCAGATTTCGTATCGAATTTTGTGCTTGAAAGTAGAGTGCATTATTTTTAGTTTTTAATTCTTCTAATGTTCCATTTAAAGAACCGTCACCTCCTTCGTGCACAATTGTTACTCTAGCATCTCCTATTCCTTCTCCTCCATAATAGTAATCTAGTATAGTCTCTACATTTGGAAAATATGTTGCTCCGTACTTAATTGTATTTTCTTCTGGAGGCGTATTATTTCGCATCGTTTCAATATTTGCCAGTAGATCTGGTTGAGTTGGATCTAACCAAATATCCATTACTGTAAACCGATCTTTTAATTCTTCACACATGTCCATCGATTCTCCAAAAAGATTATAGAAATCTGAAAAATTATCTATACCCTGAGAATCAGGATAAACATAAAGTG
The DNA here is from genome assembly GCF_947500255.1 of uncultured Psychroserpens sp. Classification (GTDB taxonomy): domain Bacteria; phylum Bacteroidota; class Bacteroidia; order Flavobacteriales; family Flavobacteriaceae; genus Psychroserpens. The sequence continues at coordinate 341,836 of NZ_CANMRL010000001.1, forward strand.
TTACTTCATCTACTTTTTCTGTGGCATCTAAACCTTTTTTAAGGTCGGCAAAACTCACTATTCCAGTAGTGTAATCTCCTACTGAAACAATCCAGCATGGTCCTCCACCATTAGCAAAAAACATTTCTAATGAATATTTCATTATATACTTTGCTCTGTCTGTAATAGATGCTTGTACGTTTACGGGTGCACCTGGTGTTTCTTTAATAAGTACTGAAAGATTTTCTTCTGGAACGGCTTTACCAAAAAAACGTTCATATTCTAACATAGAACTAATTCTTTTGGGCTCATTAAGTAGCGAATTTCCTCTTTCATCTAAAGCCTTATCAGTATATCCAATGAAAGCAGGAATTGCAGTTTCTACCTGTGCAATTGACGGTGGGAGTTTAGGGATTTCTTCAATATAAACTCCTGGTGTTTTGTAATTCATAATGTCATTTTTGTTTTAAGATTAATTTCAACTATTTACTAATCTGTTTGATTTATTAATATAGATTTCAGAAAACATTCTTTTCCCTTCTACCTTCAATGAAGATGTTCTAGGATGAGGTAATATTTTCTCATTGGCTCCACTTATAAAAGGCACTAACGCTTGTGTTAATCCTTTTGGCTTTTTAGAAATTATTTTTTTTGTTGTTGGCTCAAATACCACATGTGGGTTGAGATCACCAGTGACATCTGCAGCTTTAAAATTAGCTTCATTGTTATATCTCCAATACGTTTTTCTGTTTTTAAGTCTAAGCTCATAAACTGGATGCGATATGTACTCTCCCGTATTTTCTGTTCTAGTTTTGAGATATCCTTCTACATCCAAGAGACTAAATGGAGAGTCTGTTTCGTCTAAGCGAATATCTATAATGCCTAAGTGATTTTTATTATATAAGTTATCATTTAGATGCACTAAATAGCTGATTTCAGGACCTCCATTTTCTTTAATCTTCAAGTTGTAAAGCCCTTCAGGAATTGCTATTGGATTTTCAATAGTTTCATCTATCATTTCAAAATTCAAAAGGATATTTTGGAGAGGATTAGCACTACTTTTAGTAATTGATTTTATTAGGTTATCGTCTTGGTCTTCTAATACAATTTGTAGTTGCGTTATGTTTTGTTCTTTTTTAATAGGATAGTTGAAAATAGGTGGCAACAAAATCCTATCAGCATTAGTAACATAACGCTTGTCTTTGAGTTTTCCCCAAAAACTCAGATTACTACTGCTAGTCGTTGTAAATTCCAAAGCTTCTCTTAATCCAGTTCCAAATTTCACCAAAGCTCCCATTTCATAATGCATACCACTTTGATGATTCTTTGCCTCTATTGATATAGGTAAAGTTTTATAGTTGGGGTCAGCTTCAATAAACTCTTCTTTGCCTTTATTTGTGAAATAGTAAATAGCTGGTAAAGTAGGCCTCATACTTATATTGGTCATACTTAGAAAATTAGCTACTGCTATACGTATTGAAAAAGTGAGACTAAGTGTATCCGGAAGTTTAAAACGAGGTTTATAAACTTTAGCTCCCAACTTTAGCTCTTCCCTTACTTCTATTCCTATTAAAAATCCGAGTGTTGTTGTTTTGTAAATCAGTTTAAACTCACTCAAGGTTTTTTTGGTAGCTTCTGTAGGTTGTATCTCTAAAAAATCTGCAACATTATACGCTTGCTGATTTATCATGTTCTTAATTAGTGCCTCTTTTTCTGCTTTGGGTTTTTCAAAAAAGGAAATGCCATCTGATGAGATCAAATAATAATCATGAAGTAGATTGACTTCAAACAAACGTTTGTAAAGGAATTCACTCATCACATTCTGCATTAGTTACTAAAACATTATTCTTAATTTCTTCAATAACTGGAGCTTCAATACCAGAAGTTTCTTGAATTTTAACCAACCTTACTTTATACATAGCGAAAGGCACTTGTTTACCTCCTAAGGAACCCCATAAATGATTAATTTGCTCAAAAGTTAAAGTGTATAACTCAACATTTAATTTGATCTCATCTCTTAACTCGTTTGTAATCCAATCATCTTCTACACCTGGTTGATCTATGGAGATTTGACTAAAAGGAGAATTTTTAACAGTAAAGGTTTTTTTTGCTTGAAAGAACTGTAAGACTAAGGACAATCTATGTAAAGGAAATTCGTAATTATCGGCAACAGGCTTTTCTTTTTGAGTAGCAGATATTAAAACGTAAAGATTTAAATGTACGGCAGGCTCCATATATTTTATACCTGTGTTGGTCTTAACAATATGACTGCCATTTTTTAGAGTACTTTCCTCTTCTATATTGACCAAGGTAATAATGACACTATCCTTTAATTCTACTATAGTATCATTATCCATTGAGGCTATATTGCCAAGAGCAATTCTATCTTTTGTAATACCATCACCCGACCTTTTGTTTTGGACGATGTAATCACTTAATTCATCTCTTAATAATTTGAGCGCAAGAGCAATCATATTTGTTTATTTTCTGAAGTTTATTTATCACGAAAAACTTGGAGTTTAAGGTATTCATAATGAAGAGTTTAGTCAATCCCCATTTTTAGGGATTTATGAATCTCCCATTTTTTAAATAGAAATCAAGCGGGATTTCTAAATCGTTTTTACAAACCGTTATATTTATAAAGAAATAACGCTATATTTAGAAACATATAACAATAAAGAATTGTAATTGATTAGTATTAAAGAAGCATATAATAAGATAATAGAGACCATTGAACCATTGAAAGGATCTAGAATGACTCTAAGTAACAGCAGTGGTTATTTTCTATCTAAAGATGTTATTTCTTCTATCAATATGCCTCCTTTTAGACAATCTGCTATGGACGGTTTTGCAATACATATTCATGATTTAGAATCCTACCAACTAATAGGAGAAATCAAAGCAGGAGACAATGATCACCCTATTTTAAAACCTGGAGAGGCTATACGCATATTTACTGGTGCAGCAGTTCCTGATACTGCAAATGCTGTGATTATGCAGGAGAAAGTTACTGTCGTAGATAGTAGCATTGTAATACATGGTGACATAAATAAAGGCTTGAATATTCGCCTTTTAGGGGAACAAATAAAATCAGGGGAAACGGCCTTAAAAAAAGGAACTCAGTTAACACCTGCCGCTATTGGTTTTTTAGCGTCATTAGGAATTACAGAAGTTTCAGTATACAAAAAACCATCTATTGCTATAGTTACTACAGGTAATGAGCTTGTTGCGCCTGGTACAAATTTGCAATATGGGCAAATTTACGAAAGCAATGCTATCATGTTAGTATCGGCTTTACAAGTACTTGGGTTTTCTGATTACAACACGTATAAAGTTGAAGATAATTATGACAACACGTATAGTCTATTACAAGATGTTATCTCTAAATATGATATTGTTTTAATAACTGGAGGAATATCTGTTGGCGATTATGATTTTGTTGGTAAAGCTTTAAAAGCTTTAAATGTCAATGAGATTTTTTATAAAGTAAAACAAAAGCCTGGCAAGCCTCTGTTCTTTGGTAATAAGAACAAGACAACCATCTTTGCTTTGCCAGGAAATCCAGCTGCTGCACTCAACTGTTTTTATATTTATGTTTATACGGCACTTCAGTTACTAAGTGGAAATTCAACTTTTCAGTTACCTAAAACAGAAAAAAAATCAACATCAACTTTTACTAAAAAAGGAGATCGACCACAATTCTTGAAAGCAGTAATAAAAGAAGAATCTGTCACCATATTGGATGGGCAAAGCTCTGCCATGCTCCAAACGTTTGCATTGGCCAATGGATTGGTTTTTTTACCTGAAGAAATCATGCAAGTTAATATTGGAGATACTGTAAATGTAATAACACTACCTAATTAATAATAGCATGAATTACAAAATAAAGAGTAGAATTTGGATTGAAGCCGACAATAATGTTTTCCTTGGTGAAGGAAGGGTACGATTACTTAAAGCTATTGACACTGATGGTTCCTTATCTAAAGCAGCTAAAAGCTTAGAAATGTCTTATAAAAAAGCATGGACATTATTAGATGCTGTTAATAAATCTGCTACTAAACCAGTAGTTATTACAAGTGTTGGTGGGAAAAACGGAGGTGGCGCAAAGCTAACACCTTATGGCAAATCGTTAATAATAGCTTTTGATACAATCAATAAAGGTTGCTGGAAATATTTAGATAAACACTTAGATAAAATTAATAGCATATGATGATATATACTTCATATAATATATTATTCTTAATAATCTTGCCTGTTGTTGCATTTCTATATGCAAGTGTAGGTCATGGTGGCGCAAGTGGCTATCTAGCTTTAATGGCCTTATTTTCATTTGCACCAGACATAATGAAGCCAACAGCATTACTGCTTAATTTATTTGTCGCTGCTATAGCATTTTACCATTACTATAAAGCTGGATACTTTAATGCAAAACTGTTTTTGTCATTTGCGGTTGCATCAATTCCTACAGCTTTTATTGGAGGCATGCTTGAAATTGATGCATCGATTTACAAAAAAATATTAGCAGCACTATTAATTTTCGCCATCTTAAAAATGCTAAATGTCTTTGGTAAAGAAAGTTCGCAAATCAAGGATGTAAAAGTTTGGCAAGGACTCGTAGTCGGAGGCGGTATCGGTTTTTTCTCTGGTCTTATTGGAATTGGAGGTGGTATTATTTTAAGTCCAATAATTCTATTATTACACTGGGGAAAAATGAAAGAAGCCGCTGCAGTATCTGCACTTTTTATTTGGGTAAATTCAGTAGCGGGATTAGCAGGTCAGTTTAGCAACGGACTTACATTAGATAGTCAATCATTTTTACTTGTTGGTATTGCGCTTGTTGGTGGTTTCTTTGGAAGTTATCTAGGAAGTAAACAATTTAATAATAAACTGTTACGCTATATGCTTGCTATTGTTTTAATCATTGCTTCAGTTAAATTAATTATAATATAAATGTTAAACCAAAGTAACATCACAGCAATTATCTTAGCAGGAGGCAAAAGCTCACGTATGGGTTATGAAAAAGGTCTTGTTATGTACAAAAACAAACCATTTATTGCCCACGTTATTCATGCTGCTGAGACTTTGGTTAATGAGGTCATTATCGTAAGTAACAATAAGAACTATGATCAATTTAATTTGAAACGGGTTAATGATATAATGATAAATACAGGGCCTTTAGCAGGTTTATATTCTGGGTTATACCATTCCACAACCGAAGACAACCTTGTGTTAAGCTGTGATATTCCATTAATAACTAAGGAATTACTAGAACAGCTTATTAGTGATGTTTCTGTTGAAGATGATATTGTACAGGTTTCAGTTAAAGATAGAACAAACCCCTTATTAGCTGTATACAAAAAACGCTGTATGATGTCTTGTTTAAAAACAATAGAATCTGGAGAACGTCGCTTACAAACCTTTGTAAACCAACAAAAAACAAAGACTATTATTCTGAAATCGTCACTAGAGAAATATTCACAAAACATAAATACACGAGATCAATTAAATCTGTTATACAATGAAATTGACAATTAAATATTTTGGAATGTTAGCGGAGATTACAGAATGTACAGAGGAAACTATTACATTTTCTGAAGACACTGTTTCTGAATTACTAAAGATGCTCCTTGCTAAATACCCAGCACTTGAAAAAAAAGAATTTCAAGTAGCTCAAAATCAAACTTTGGTTTCAGAAGACACTCAAATTTTAAATTCTGAAATTGTACTATTACCACCTTTTGCTGGAGGTTAAAGACTATGAGTAGATATAGTAGACATATTATTTTAAAGGACATCGGCATTGATGGTCAAAACAAACTTAATCAGGCTAAAGTTTTAGTTATTGGCGCTGGTGGCTTAGGCTGTCCTGTGCTTCAATATCTAGCGGCTGCTGGCATAGGTCATATTGGTATTATAGATTTTGATATTGTGGAAGAATCAAACCTGCAACGCCAAATCCTCTATGGAACGTCTAATTTAGGGCAGCAAAAAGCCATCGCAGCAAAACAACGACTAAGTGATTTAAATAACACTATAACTGTCGAAGCTTTTACAGAAGCCCTTACACCTCAGAATGCATTACATTACTTTTCTAACTACGATATTATTGTCGATGGTACAGACAATTTTGAAACTCGTTACCTTATAAATGATGCTGCCATATTAACTAATAAACCTATTGTATATGGTGCTATCTATAAATTTGAAGGACAGGTATCTGTTTTTAATTATAATAATGGACCAAGTTATCGATGTCTATTTCCCAATCCTCCAAGTGAAAATGACATTCCCAATTGTTCTGAAGTTGGTGTTTTAGGTATTTTACCTGGAATTATTGGAACTATGCAAGCCAATGAAGTTATTAAAATCATTCTCGGTTTTAAAAACGTTCTGTCTGGAAAGCTCTATTGCTACAATTCGAAAACCACACAAACATTTACCATTGACATTAAAAAATCTACTACCGAATTTGAGAAGGTTAAATCCAAAAGAGATTACTTTGAAGAACAATATTATAGCAAAACCTGCAACCTTACTGTAAAAGAAATAACCATAGATGAAGCTTTACAAAAAGAAAACATCTTGTTTATTGATGTGCGTGAACTTAATGAGTTACCAAAAGCTAACAGATTACATCATATAAAAATACCGTTGAGTACAATAAAACAGGAACTTCATAGTATTGATAAAACAAAAACCATAATAATGTTTTGTAAATCTGGAATGCGAAGTAAAAAAGCCGTTTCTATTTTACAAGAACAAGATATTACTAATTGTTATAGTATAAAAAATGGTATAACCGCCATTGAGAACTATTTTAAAATACATGTATAATGAACAAAGAACGTAAACCTAAAGCAGTTTTTATAGAAGGGGCTATTTCGGCAGAATTTATAGGAAATTCTATTGCTAAGCATCAAACAAAAACCACTATTGGTGCTCATGACATCTTTTTAGGACAGGTGAGAGCAGATATTATAGATGGAAAGACCATTAAAGCTATTGAATATACAGCTTACGAAGAGATGGCTAACGAGAAATTTCATGAGATTCGTGAAGCAACCTTTAAAAAATTCAACCTTACTTGTATGCATATTTATCATAGCTTAGGAAAGGTAAATGCAGGAGAAATCTGCCTATTTGTATTCGTTTCTTCTCCAAGACGTGTAGAAGTTTTTAATGCTATAGAATATTTGGTTAACACAATTAAAGAACAAGTTCCCATTTTTGGTAAAGAGATTTTTGAAGACCAAAGCCACCAATGGAAAGTTAATAGTTAAAAAATGGTAGATATAACACACAAAATAAATACGTTAAGGATTGCAACTGCTCAAGCCATTGTAAAAGTGAGTACCTTGGATACTATTAAAGCAATAGAAAACAAAACAGTACCAAAAGGTGATGTTTTTGCTATGAGTAAAGCAGCAGGTTTGTTAGGCGTTAAAAAAACACCTGACCTACTTCCAGACTGTCATCCATTACCAATAGAATTTACAGGTATAGACTATGACATCAATGGTTTAGAAATTACAATTCTTTGTACGATAAAAACTATTTACAAAACTGGAGTCGAAGTAGAAGCCATGCATGGCGCAAGTATTGTTGCGTTAAACATGTATGATATGCTAAAACCTATTGACAAAGGTGTTGAAATTCATCATATCAAATTATTAAATAAAAAAGGCGGAAAATCTGATTTTAAAGATCATTTCAGAAAAGATATAACAGCTGCTGTTGTTGTGTGCTCAGATACCATTTCGGCAGGACAAAAAGAGGATAAAGCTGGAAAAGCTATTATTCAAAAATTAGAGGATTGCGATGTTGCGATTTCAGACTATACCATAATTCCTGATGAAATAGATCGCATTCAACAAAAAGTAAAACACTATCAAGAACAACATATAGATTTGGTCATTTTTACTGGAGGCACAGGATTATCTAAACGCGATGTCACACCAGAAGCTTTAGAGCCGCTATTAGACAGAACCATTCCTGGTATAGAAGAAGCTATTCGTAGTTACGGACAAGAAAGAACACCATATGCTATGTTATCTCGAAGCGTTGCAGGAACGTATAAAAATTGTTTGGTATTAGCTTTACCTGGCTCAACTAATGGTGCTAAAGAATCTATGGATGCTATTTTTCCATCACTGTTGCATATTTTCAGAATATTTAAAGGCGCACGTCACGATTAAACATGAAAAAAGTAAATCCTATTTTAATAGACACCTATAAACGAGAGCATACATATCTTCGTATTTCTCTTACCGAACGTTGTAATTTACGATGCACCTATTGCATGCCTGCCGAAGGCATTCAGTTATCACCAAAATCACATATCATGTCTTTTGATGAAATCTACACCATTGCCAAAATATTTGTAGATCATGGCGTGACAAAAATTAGACTTACTGGAGGAGAACCTTTGGTTAGAAAAGATGCTCATATTATTTTAGAAAAATTGGCAACACTTCCTGTTGAACTAGCCTTAACTACTAATGCTGTGAATCTAGAACGTCACATTGAAACGCTAAAAAACTGTCACATAAAAAATATCAATGTTAGCTTGGATTCTTTAAATGCTGAAAAGTTTAAAGAGATTACAAGACGGGATTATTTTGATAAAGTGTATAACAATATTCTATCATTAGTTGCAGAAGGGTTCAATGTAAAAATCAATGCTGTTTTAATGAAAGGATTTAATGACAATGAAATCATCGACTTTATAGAACTAACTAAAATATTACCTATTACTGTTCGGTTTATAGAATTTATGCCTTTTGATGGTAACAAGTGGGATATCAAAAAAATGGTCTCATTAAAAGAAGTATTAGATATCACAACTGATAGCTTTTCAAAAGAAAAACTCATACGATTAGATGACGCTAAGAATGACACATCCAAAAATTATAAGATTAAAGGCTACAAAGGTTCATTTGCAATCATAAGCTCTGTCACTAATCCGTTTTGTGATTCTTGCAATAGACTTAGATTAACTGCAAACGGTCATTTAAAGAATTGCTTGTTTTCTGCTGAAGAATCTGATCTATTAACAGCGCTTAGAGTAGGAAAATCTATCGATAATATCATTAAGAAAGCTATTCGCTTAAAAGCCAAAATGAGAGGTGGAATGGACACACTCGAAAAGCTAAAAACACCTGATCTACACTCAAAAAATAGAAGCATGATTACTATTGGAGGATAGATAATCATGCTATAAGTTTTAATTAGTGTGAATACGTTTTTATTTGCTCTTGCTTTTAAAAAGTGTTGGTTTAATAGTAGCAGACAAAATCTTATTTAGTTTTATAATATTCAATAAAACTGTATTTTAGTAGGCATTCAGATAATAAGATCTATGACACACGAATTCAAAGACATTGTTTACAAAGCTAAGATCAATCAGCAAAACAGATTAAAAAATGTCCTTGCCACTGTAGTATTTCTCGAAGGATCGTCCTACAGAAAACCTGGAGTAAGAATGCTCATTTCTGAAGATGGCACAATGGTTGGCGCTGTAAGCGGTGGTTGTGTAGAAAATGAAGTTAAACGACGTGCACAATCCGTATTTGTAGATGGAAAACCTAAAGTCATTACTTATGATGGACGCTACCGATTAGGCTGTGAAGGTATATTGTATATCTTGATTGAACCATTCTATATTTCTGATGACTTCTTGAAAACATTTCAATCGAGCTTAGACTGTCGGGATACTTTTAAAATTGAATCTTATTTCAAAAAAGAAGATGAAGCCTATGGTAATTTCGGAAGTGTGTTTCACGTCAATACCAATACTAATTTTACGTTTTCAGAAACATTCAAACCTAAACACTCTGAAACGACACAACTCTTTTCTCAAGATTTAAAACCTAGTCTTAAATTACTCATTATTGGCGGTGAACATGACGCGGTTAAGTTATGTGCTATGGCAAATTTATTAGGCTGGGAAGTTGATATCATAACGTCTATAAAAGATCCTAAGTTATTATCTGATTTTCCAGGTGCCAAATCAGTCACTGCGCAAACTCCCGAAATAGCTGATCTCAAAATAGATACTGAAACAGTTGTTGTATTGATGACTCATAATTATGTTTTAGATTTAAAATATTTGATCAAGTTAGAGCCATTACACCCTCAATATATTGGCATTATTGGTTCATCTAAACGTAGAAATCAATTACAAAATGAACTCATGAATTATGTCTCAGAGTTATCTGAAACATTTCTTGAACGTATACATAGTCCAGCCGGATTACATATTGGCGCCATAACTCCTGAAGAAATTGCCTTGTCAATTCTTGCCGAAATTTTATCTGTTATACGAAAAACTGAAGTGATGCCGCTAAGAACCTTTGCGAATAAAATGTCTAAGGAACAATGAAGGTTGCCATTTTAATTCTAGCAGCTGGTAGTTCAAATAGAATGGGAACGGCGAAACAATTATTAACTATTGGTCATACAACACTTATAGGAAAATCTATCGAAACAGCTTTACAATCTAATGCCAACGAGGTGTTTTGTGTATTAGGTGCAAATGCTGAAAAAATTCGTAAATCTATTAATTCATATAAAGCAAACGTTATCATTAACACGAATTACAATAACGGATTAAGTTCTAGCATTATAGCTGGATTAGATCATATTGAAAATCTAAACTTTGATGCTGTTTTAATAACACTTGCAGATCAACCTCGTATTGATGTCAATTATCTAAATGTATTAATTGATAGTTTTAATCAAAATTCTTCAAAAATTTCTGCATCAGATTATCAAGATAATATTGGCGTACCTGCTATTTTTCCAAAGACATATTTTAAACAGTTAAAAAGACTTGAAGGAGATAAAGGCGCAAAAAATGTCTTGAATTCCAATAATAAAAATGTTATTAAAGTCAATTGTAATACGTTATTAGATATAGATACACAACAAGACTATCTCGATTTCTTAAAATCGTTATAAAAAATTAATACACTACGATTTTCCAGCAAATATTTTATAACTTTAGCTAAATCTCAAGTTCTATGGCAAGTTATAATTTAAAAGTTAACGGAAAATCAGTTAACATAAACGTAGACGATGATACTCCTTTACTATGGGTACTTCGTGACGAACTCAATTTAGTAGGCACCAAATTTGGTTGCGGAATTGCTCAATGTGGTGCATGTACAGTGCATCTAGACGGTGTTGCAGTCAGGAGTTGTTCTCTTCCTGTATCTAGCCTTGAAGGCGCTAACATTACAACTATTGAAGGCCTTGCAAAAGATGAATTACATCCTGTGCAAGAGGCTTGGAAAGAATTAGATGTACCGCAATGTGGTTACTGTCAAGCTGGTCAAATGATGACCGCTTCTTCTTTTTTAAAAGACAATCCAAACCCTAGTAACGAAGACATAAGAAATGCCATGAATGGTAATTTATGTCGATGCGCGAGTTATAACCGAATTGAAAAAGCAGTTGCCTTAGCTGCTAAAAAAATGTCTTAAGCTAAATTATTATGGAAAATCAAAACAAAATCACATTTAGCAGACGTAGTTTCATTCGTACTTCTGCATTAGCCAGTGGCGGAATTTTAATAGGATTTAACTTCTTTACATCATGTAAGGAAGCTGCGGTTCCTCCTGTTGATGTATCGCAACTTAATTTTAACGACTTTAATGCCTTCATCAAAATAGCCGATAATGGTTATGTCACTATTTTTTCTCCCAATCCTGAAATTGGACAAGGTGTTAAAACATCAATGCCAATGATTATTGCCGAAGAACTTGATGTGCCTTGGGAACATGTTAGTGTTGAGCAAGGCGCCTTAGATACTAATAATTTCACAAGACAAGTTGCTGGTGGTAGCCAGTCCATTCGATTTGGTTGGAATGCCTTGCGTGAAACTGGAGCTACAGCAAAGCAAATGCTTGTTAATGCTGCTGCTGCAAAATGGGGAATTGAAGCATCTTCTTGCTCTGCATCTAATGGTGTAATTACAAGTCCAACAGGTGAAACACTTGGTTATGGTGATGTTGTCAATGACGCTGCACAACTTGAAGTACCAGAAAATGTTACACTAAAAGCTACCAAAGATTATAAAATAATTGGTAAAGATGCTGTGAATGTCGATATCGATAAAATTATAACTGGCGAACCTCTGTTTGGTCTGGATTATAAAGCCGAAGGCATGAAATATGTCTCTGTTATGAGACCTCCAGCTTTTGGTCAAAAAGTAAGTTCTTTTGACGACACTAATGCTAAATCAATTAATGGTGTTTCTGATGTGGTACAGTTTGGTGATAAAATTGCTGTACTAGCATCTAACACTTGGGCTGCCATGAAAGGAAAAAAAGCCTTAGATGTACAATGGACAAATGATGGAACTTTAGAAAGCACAGCTGATCATGACAAAAAACTTAATGCCATTCTTGATGGCAATCAATTAGATATACGTCGGGAAGACGGCAATGTAAAAAAAGCATTTGCAGAAGCCGACCAAGTTTTAGAACGCACATACGAGTCACCTTTCCTACCTCACAATTGTATGGAACCTATGAATTTCTATGCTAATGTCACTGCAGATAAAGTGCATTTGGTAGGACCAATTCAAACACCTGCAGGTACTGCAAGACGAATTGCCAACCTGATTGATCGTGATGAAAAAGATATTCATTTGGAAATGACGAGAATGGGTGGTGGATTTGGACGACGTCTCTATGGTGACTTTGCTTTAGAAGCTGCTGAAATCTCTAACATTACTAAACAAGCTGTAAAAGTAGTATTTTCAAGAGAAGATGATATGGCTGCAGGTATTTACAGACCAGCCATAAAATACAGAATTGCTGCATCGCTCAAAGATGGAAAAGTAACTGGTTATCATTTAAAAGAAGCGGCTATAAACAATAACATGTATGGCTTAATTCCGCACTTCTTCCCTGCTGGAGCAATTGATAATTATAAAGTAGAAACAGGGAACTATCGAAGTAATATCACTACTGGTGCCTGGAGAGCACCTTACACGAACTTCTTGGCTTATGCTGAACAAAGCTTCTTTGATGAACTAGCTGAGCTTCTAGAAGTTGATGCTGTGCAATTACGTTTAGATTTACTTAAGAATGTAAAAGACGGTCAAGACCCAGACATACAGTATTCAGCAAAACGTATGACAGATACGATCAAACTTGCTGCCGAAAAAAGTAATTGGGGGAAAACAAGAGAAGGTGTCTATCAAGGATTCGCAGCCTACTATAGTCACAATACTCATGTAGCCGAAGTTGTAGATATTACTTTAAAAAATGGCTATCCTTCTGTTGAAAAAGTAACCGTTGCAGTAGACTGTGGTATCGTAGTTAATCCAACTGGCGCAAAAAACCAAGTAGAAGGTGGTGTTATTGATGGTATCGGACATGCGATGTATGGTGATTTTTCATTTGACAAAGGAAAACCTCAAGATGTTAATTTCAATACGTACCGTTTAATTAGAATGAGAGAAACACCAACAGTACATACTTATTTTGTTGAGAATGATTTGTCACCAACGGGATTAGGAGAACCAGGTCTTCCACCTGCTGGAGGTGCTTTAGCAAATGCGATAAAAGCGGCTACAGGACAGTTACTACTAAAGCAACCGTTTATGAGTGTCTTAAAAAAGTATGAGGCTAATTTGAAGGTATAATATCACACTTTAACCCGAAAACAAGCTGCCATCATTTGGTATAATTCAGGATGTTTGCGTTTCATGAGTTTAGGGTTTTCAAAAAAATACTCTGAAGCGACAGCAAAGAATTCGGCTTGCTTAGTACCACCATACGCTCTAATATCGGATTTATCGTTATTAATAGCCTCCATTTCGTCGTGCATCAATTTTAGCCAAGGAATGGCATTGACATTTTCCATTAGTATTTCTGGGATGCCATCAATCTTGTCGTCCATCTTGTCAATAAGATGTATAAATTCATGAACGGCTGTATTTCGTTTATCATTTGAATTCTTAAAACCATGATACAACGCCTTTTTTGATAAAATCATTTTACCTTCCAAACGACCTGTACCAACAACACCTGCAATACGTTTAGATTTACTTTTATGTGAAAACTCAAAATCCTCATTAAAATTATCAGGATATAAAATGACACCACTTACTGTTGGGTAATACCATTCTTTAAAAGCAAATACAGGGATTACTGCACTTGCAGCAATCAATATCTTATCTAATTCAACAAGATCAACATCAACACTATCAATATAAATCTCACTCAAAAATTGCATCATTCTATTTTGAAAACGCTTCTGCTCTGTACTCTCAAGGTTTTTGTAAAACTTTACCTCTTTCATTAAGATTGGATGCCAATGTTGCGGAAATGGTTTGGCCTTTTTAGTATTCATCTTATAAAAAGTATAACCCACGAAAACGAAGAGGCCAATGAAGATAATGAAGTAAATCATATAAGCAGATTAAATTAAGTTTAGGATTCTAAACTAATGATTTTGAATCGATTTCATCTAAATTCTAACAAAAAATGAATATCTTTTCAGTATCTAACCAATTCTAAATGAGCATGTCATACATTGATCTACATTGTCATCCCTCATTAAAACCTTTCGGAAAGAGTTTTAAGTACGATCCTCCAAAGCAAAACGCAAGTCATAGCGGTCGTAAAAATTCCATTTGGCATTACAGTCCACCCAATTTTCTAGAACGTCAAGTGAATAGATTATTAACGCTCACCAAATTTACTCAAACTGATGTCACTGCAGTTGCTAAAGCCAATTGCTATGTGATGGTAATTTCGTTATATCCTTTTGAGAAGCACTTTTTAAAGAAAAAGATGTTGGGTTTTAAATTTGTATCTGATCTATTGGTCAATTTAGCTGCAGGTGTGAGTCAGAAACGCATTGACAACCTCAGAAATCACAATAGTTATTTTCAAGACCTAAATGATGAGTATGATTATTATATGCAGCGTCACAATTTTGCAGAAGTCATTAAAGGTGTTACCTATACCTATCGCTTGGTCAATAGTTATGCTGAAATTTCCAACCATAAGAACACCTCAACAGATACCAGAAAAATTATAAGTCTAGTCCCAACAATAGAAGGTGCTCATGCATTCGAAACTGGATTAGACAAAGATAATGACATGGCAGATGAAACAACTGTTTTAAACAATATAGACACTGTAAAAAACTGGGAACACCAACCTTTTTTTATCACTCTAGCCCATCATTTCTACAATGAAATTTGTGGTCATGCGAGAAGTATTAGTATTGGTTTGATTAAGAAAAATCAAAATCGCGGACTTAACACAGACATTACAGATTTGGGATTTAAAGTGATTGATAAGCTCCTTGATAATTCTACTGGAAAACGTATCTTCATTGATATCAAACATATGAGCAAAGCATCCAGAACAAGTTATTATAAGCTATTGGAAACTACGTATTCAAATCAAGATATTCCAATCATTGTAAGTCATGGTGCTGTTAATGGAAAACGCTCAATCTCAGAATCTAATAGTTCAGATACACCCTTGGGTAAATATTTCAGAGCAGATGATATCAATTTTTATGATTCAGAAATCTTGCGTATTGCAAAATCAAAAGGTATTTTTGGACTGCAGTTAGATGAACGTCGTATAGCTAGTAAAAAAGCAATAAGAAGTTCCAGAATTTATTGGCCTAGTAAAAAAAGGCGTTACAGAAATAAATCTGAGTTAATCTGGAGACAAATTCAGCATATTGCTGAACTCTTAGATAAAAATGATTTATTTTGTTGGGAAACCATAGCTATTGGATCTGATTTTGACGGCATTGTTAATCCTATAAAAGGCCTATGGACTGCAGAAAACATAAAAGATATTAAACCCTATCTCATTGAGAAAGCACAAGATTACCTCAATGCAAATGCTACAAAATTACAAGCTAGAAATCAGATTTCAGCAAGTGAAATAATAGATCGTGTGCTATTTATAAATGCTAACGAATTTTTGAAACAATACTTTAATTAAGGTTTCAATTCTTCAGAAAATAAAAAGAAAACAACATATATGAGTGAGAATGAAAAATTCATGAAAGAAGCAGTAAATGCTGCCTTAAAAGGAATGAACAATAATGAAGGAGGTCCTTTTGGTTGTGTGATTGTAAAAGATGGAAAAATCATAGGACGCGGAAATAATAAAGTAACTTCAACCAATGATCCAACAGCGCATGCAGAAGTTACAGCAATAAGAGATGCCTGTAAAAACCTGGATTCATTTCAATTAGATGGTTGTGAAATTTACACCTCTTGTGAACCTTGTCCTATGTGCTTAGGTGCTATCTATTGGGCTCGTCCAGATCGCGTATACTATGGAAGTAATCAAGTAGATGCCGCTAATATTGGCTTTGATGATGAATTTATTTATAAAGAAATCCCGTTGCCTTACAACGAAAGAAGTATTCCATTTGAACAATTAGCTCGTGAGATTGCGCTCGAACCATTTCAAGAATGGACAAAGAAAGAAGATAAAACCGAATATTAGTTAATGATTACCTTCATTTTAAATAATACACCCATTAGAACCTCAGAACATTCTGGGATGACCTTGTTGGATTTTGTACGCTATGAACAGCGTCTTACTGGAACCAAAATTGGTTGTCGTGAAGGTGATTGTGGTGCGTGTACAGTTTTAGTTGGCACTCTAGAAAATGGACATGTAAACTATCAAAGTATTACGTCATGTATCTCCCCTTTAGGAAATGCACATGGCAAGCATATAGTTACTGTTGAAGGTACCAATCTCCAAAATGAACTCACCATTGCACAAGAAGCAATGAAAGCTAATTATGCCACACAATGCGGTTTTTGCACACCAGGTTTTGTGGTAGCACTTACTGGTTTCGCATTATCAAATTCTGAAAAAAACTATAGTAACGCACTTGATGCTATTAGCGGAAACATTTGTAGATGTACAGGCTATAAATCTATTGAAAAGGCCGCTCATCAAATGGTGAGTAATTTAAAAGAACATAAAACTCAACCCAACTTTGACTGGCTTATTAAAAACGGATTTGTGCCTGATTATTTTTCTACGATCGCTAAGCGCTTGCAAGATCTAGAAGCAAAAGACAGAGAACAACCTAAAGGAAAGTATGTCGCTGGCGGAACAGATTTATATGTGCAACAAGCCGATCATTTAGCAGACAATTCAGTACATCTTATTGCCGAAAAAAACTATTTAAAAGGTATTTCAATTAATGATAACGTTTGCAAAGTTGGAACCAGTTCTACAGTTTCAGATCTATGGAACCACAGTCAACTTAACACGTACTTTCCTCGCCTTAAAGCACATTTAAAACTAGTCTCATCAGAGCAGATTAGAAATATGGCTTCCTTAGGTGGTAATCTTGTTAACGCCTCTCCCATTGGAGATATGACTATTTTCTTTTTAGCACTCAATAGTGATATAACAATAACAGATAAAAACCAAAAAGAACGGTCTCTTCCGCTCAAAAACTTCTATCAAGGCTATAAAACTTTCGATCTAAAGGATGGAGAACTTTTAAAAGATATTAGCTTTACATTACCAACAAGTCAATCGGTTTTTAATTTTGAAAAAGTATGTAAACGTACACATTTAGATATTGCTAGTGTAAATTCTGCAATACATATGCATATAGCTAATGATCGTATTTCCGAGGCTCATGTATCTATTGGTGGTGTGGCAGCCATTCCTAAATATTTGCACAACACATCTAAATTTTTAAATGGCAAATCATTAACTCCAGAAACTATTATCGAAGCCAACAACATACTTCAAAACGAAATTGCTCCAATAAGTGATGTTCGTGGTTCTAGTGATTACAAACGCTTATTGGCTAGACAGTTGTTCTTTGCTCATTTCATAACGTTATTTCCAAAACAATTTACTCTAAACGACTTTGTCCAGCATGCATAAACACAAATCAAATAACATTTTAGATTCTAAACTAGATACTGTTTCCATGTCAATAAAGCAGAGTATCAAAAACATGGATTCCTATACGCACGTTAGAGGCGAATCTTTATACGTTGACGATGTTAATATTAGACAAGGTACCTTTCATGCGGTTGTATTTGATTCACCAAAAGCACATGGAAAGATAAAACATATAGATTACACTAAGGCTGAAGCCCTAGAAGGTGTTAAACGTATTTTTACGTATAAAGATGTACCCGGAAAAAACCAAATTGGAGGTATCATACCAGACGAGCCTTTATTTGCTGAAAAGGAGGTTCATTTTTGGGGAATGCCTATTGCCTTGATTGTGGCTGAAACCGAATTAATTGCCCGAAAAGCAAGACAATTAATAGATATTGAAATTGAAGAACTTCCTGTCATTACTACTGCAAAACAAGCCAAAGCCAAAGAAAGTTTTATCAATGCGCCACGTTCATTTAGTTTGGGCGATACTCAAAAAGCATTTAAAGACTGTGATTATATTTTTGAAGGCGAGACGTTCTCAAATGGTCAAGAACATTTATATATCGAATCGCAAGGTGCCTATGCCGAACCTCTGGAAAATGGAACGATAAAGATTACCTCATCTACTCAAGGTCCTACAGCTGTTCAAAAAACAACAGCTCAAGTTTTGGGTGTTGCCATGCATAAAATAGAAGTTGATGTTACCAGACTTGGTGGTGGTTTTGGAGGAAAAGAAGACCAAGCAACACCATGGGCAGTTATGGCTGCTTTGGCAACCTATCATTTAAATCAATCGGTAAAATTAATACTGAATCGTCATGACGATTTGCGAATGACTGGAAAGCGTCATCCATATGAAAGCACGTATAAGATTGGCTTATCAAAAGATTTGAAAATTCTTGCTTACGAAGCTGAGTTTCTTCAAAATTCTGGAGCTGCAGCCGACCTATCTCCTGCTATTGCTGAACGCACCTTATTTCATGCCACGAATAGTTATTTTGTGCCGCATGTAAAAACTACAGTCATAAGTTGTAAGACCAACTTGCCTCCTAATACAGCTTTTAGAGGCTTTGGAGGACCGCAGGGCATGTTTGTTATTGAGTCTGCTATTGCCAAAGCTGCAAATGAAATTGGAGTAACAGCCAGAGCCATTCAGGAAGTTAATTTACTAGATGAAAATGACTCCTTCTCTTATGGTCAAATTGCCAAAAAAGTTGAAGCAAAAAACACTTGGGATTCGGCAAAGTCTATCTATAACATTAATACTCTAGAAAAAGAAGTTGAAGATTTCAACGCAAACAATTCAAACTTTAAAAAAGGATTAGCAGTAATGCCAATAACCTTTGGTATTTCATTTACCAATACACCAATGAATCACGCTCGAGCCTTAGTACATATTTATCTTGATGGTAGTATTGGTATCAGTACAGCAGCCGTTGAAATGGGACAAGGTGTAAATACCAAAATGATGCAAATTGCTTCAGATGTATTTTCTGTTCCTATTGAACACATTAAGATTGAAACAACCAATACAACAAGAGTTGCCAATACATCACCTTCTGCTGCTAGTTCGACAGCAGATCTAAATGGAAAAGCAACCTTAAAAGCTTGTAAGGCATTATTGGAAAGGCTAAAGACCGTCGCTTCTGAAGAACTAAACGTTTCCGAAGATACTATAGAATTGAAAGATGAGTTTGTTTATATCAATAATAAAAAATCAAATTTATCATGGACAGAACTTATCAGTAAAACAATGCTCAAGCGCGTCGCTTTAACTGAAAATGCGCATTACGCTACACCAGAAATTCACTTCGATAAAACCAAAGAAAAGGGACACCCATTTGCCTATCATGTTTACGGAACGGCAATCATTACCACAACAGTAGATTGTACTCGAGGCACATATGAATTTGATTCGGTTAAAATTGTTCATGACTACGGAAAAAGCATGAGCGAAGGGATTGATCTCGGTCAAGTTGAAGGCGCACTTGCCCAAGGTATTGGCTGGATGACAATGGAGGACATTGCCTATAATGAGGAAGGACGCTTGCTTTCAAACGCTTTATCAACATACAAGATTCCTGATTTATTTTCAGTGCCTAAAAACGTTGAAGTGATTCCAGTTGAAACAACAGGGCACGAACTCGCTATTTTAAAATCAAAGGCTGTAGGTGAGCCTCCATTAATGTACGGTATTGGCGCTTATTTCGCACTTCAAAATGCAATCAAAGCTTTTAATCCTAATTATGATTTGAAGTTTCATGCACCAATGACACCAGAAAAAGTACTAATGAGTCTATATGAAAACAACTAAACTAAGACCATTATGCAAACTCAAGTAAACGAACACGTTTTTGATACCTTTCCTGAATTGGAAAGTGAACGACTTGTATTCAAGGCTTATAACATTGAACATGCTGAAGCACTTTTAAAGATGAGAAGTCATCAGGCTGTATCTAAATATATGGATACCGAAATACCGACGCATGTTTCAGATACAGAAAAAAGAATTAAAGGATACCACACGGCTTTTGAAGAAGGTAAAGGAATTACTTGGGCCTTTATAGATAAAACTAGCAATCAACTTGTTGGCGATTTTGGCATCTGGAGAATTGACAGAAAAAACGCTAGAGGCGAAATAGGCTATATTTTACATCCTGATTTTTGGGGTAAAGGTTACATGACAGAAGCAATGAATACACTGATTCGTTTTGGCTTTAATGATTTAAACCTTCATAGTTTAGAAGCGAATGTCAATATTGACAATGAAAACTCAAAGACGCTATTGCTTAAATTCGGATTTAAATTAGAAGCCTATTTTAGAGAAAATTTTTATTACAATGGACAATTCTTAGATAGCGAAATTTACTGCTTACTAAAATCGGATATCAATTAAAACATAAAGCTTATTCCACTATACTACAAAAAACAAAACATTCTAAAAGGCGCACTCATTTATAGTGCAGGTGATACGGTTGCTGCACTTTTGCTTGACGAATTTTTATGGACACGCCTTCTAGGAATGTTATTGATTGGTGCGACTTTTTACGCTTTTGAGATTCCAAACTATTTTGATTGGATCGTAAAAAAAACACACCACTTAAAAGGGATAAAAGCAACCTTAACCAAAACAGGATTGGCCATTTTGTATTTCAATCCATTGTGGATTGCTAGACATTTATTATTCATCAAGTTGTTTTCTGGCCAATTTGAAGCCATAGGTTGGCCATTATTAGAAATCGCCTTCTGGTCATTTGTGGCTAATATTTTAATTTCGTTTATGGCTAATTATCTAATTCAGAACCGATTTAAACTCAAGTGGCGCTTTTTAGCAAGTGCTCTGTTTTCAGCATTAATGGCTATTTATTATGCCTTGAGTGAAACGCTATTCAGTTAGGCTTTAGACGTATAATGCTCTTGAAGTAGTTGTGCAGCAACGCTTATTGCTATTTCTTTAGGTGTATTCCCTCCAATTTCCAATCCTATCGGACAAACAACATCACGCATTCCTGCTTCGATATTCATCTCTTTAATAAGCATATTATTAAAACGCACGCGTTTCGTTTTACTTCCTATTAAACCCAAAAATCGAGTTTCATTCTGCAAAGCCATTGCAATAATTTCGAAGTCGATGGAATGATCATGAGTTAGCACCAAGACATAACAATTGTTTCCCCATCTAACCACATCTCTAAACGTCTTGAAGTCATCTATATTAACTTGACAAAGCTTAATGCTTTCATCTAGCGTTGAATTTTTAAACCAATCATGACGCGAATCGATAAGGTTGACTTCAAAAGGTGTATCTACTAAAATCTTAGCAATTTCATGTCCGATATGACCTGCTCCAAATAAAAATAATTCTGGTGATTGATTCATAGGTTCTATAATAAATTCAACTTTCCCTCCACAGCATTGCTCAAACTCTGGTCCTAAGGTGTAACTCGATTCAATAATTCTATTTTCACGAAGTGCATTTATAGCTTCATCAATAGCCAAAAACTCTAACTTCCCTCCTCCTATGGTACCATGAACTACATTATCATTAGTAATTATCATTCGAGAGCCAACGACACAAGGCGTTGACCCTAAGCATTTTGTAACAGTTACTAAAGCAACAGGTTGTTGCTTAGTTTTAAATTCTGATAATAGTGTTATCCAGTTCTTCATTATTGACCTAAAGCGCGTTTAAAAGTAAGACTTTTTTGCTGTAAACCATATTTGAATTTTGTCTTGAAAAATAAATTAGCTTTCTGGTAAATTTTCTGTTAAGTTTGATAATTAATTGCGACAAAAACTCGACATCTATTTTTTACGTAGATAAGATAACCCTTTGAAATTTTAAAAACATGTCAAAAACATATTACGATCCAGCAGATTTAAGAAAGTTTGGAAAAATCACCGAATGGAGTGAAGAACTTGGTAATAAATTCTTCGAATACTATGGAAAAGTTTTTGAAGAAGGTGCGCTCTCAGCTCGTGAAAAATCTTTGATTGCCTTAGCTGTTGCGCATACTGAACAATGTCCATATTGTATTGATGCTTACACAAAAGATGGTCTTCAAAGAGGTGTTACCAAAGAAGAAATGATGGAAGCTATTCATGTAGGAGCTGCTATAAAAAGTGGTGCCACTTTAGTGCATGGTGTGCAGATGATGAATAAAGTAAATAAATTAGACGGTTAATTGTAAATGACGAAATTAAAGACCCAATCCCTTCATAAAAAAGGAAGCGACTTAGCTCAAAGTAATAAACAGCTAGAGATTTTATCTAATGGAATTTTCCAAAATGGAGAATTGCCTACATTTAAAGATAAGATTTCAGAGACAAGTCAATTTCCTTTAAAAGCAAAAAAATTAGAAATTTTACAGATTAATGTTGGTTACATGTGTAATCAGGTTTGTGAACATTGCCATGTCGATGCTGGTCCAGATCGAAAAGAAATCATGACACGTGAGACTATGCAACAATGTTTGGAGGTGATTAAAAATTCTGGTGCACATACCTTAGATTTAACTGGAGGTGCTCCAGAAATGAATCCCGATTTTAGATGGTTTGTTGAAGAAGCGGCAAAAGTTGGAATCAAAGATTTTATTGTACGTTCTAACTTGACCATTATTCGCGCCAATAAAAAGTATTACGATTTACCTGAATTCTTTAAAAAACACAATGTTCATGTCGTGAGTTCTATGCCACATTGGACACGTGGAAAGACTGATAAACAGCGTGGAGATGGTGTTTTTGACAAATCAATTAAAGCCTTACAAGAACTGAATGCTGTTGGGTATGGAATGCCAGACAGTAATTTACGATTAGACTTGGTTTACAATCCATCTGGTGCGTTTTTACCAGGAGACCAAATGTCGATGGAAAAAGATTTCAAAAAGGCTTTAATGGAAGATTTTGGAATACAATTTCACAATCTCTTTGCCATTACCAATTTACCAATCTCAAGATTTCTTGATTATTTAATTGCTTCAGAAAATTATGAAGATTATATGTATCAATTGGTTGATGCTTACAATCCTGCAGCAGTTGCCAATGTCATGTGTACCAATACGTTATCTGTGAGTTGGGATGGTTACTTATTTGACTGTGACTTTAATCAAATGCTTGAATTACCTGTAAACAGTAAAGCCAAGCATATTTCGGAATTTAATGAAGAATTACTAGAAGGTAGAAACATTGTTATTTCGCAACACTGCTATGGTTGCACTGCTGGTGCAGGAAGTAGTTGCCAAGGTGTCGTAGCTTAATATATGAATAATAAAACAGCCATATTAATCTTTGCAAATACTGCCAAATTTGAAGCGGCACAAAAACCGTTTCAATCATCGGAAGTTTTATTTGATGCGCTCAATACACAAACCTTAAAGATTGTAGAGCGTGCTGGTTTACCTTATTTTCATTCGTCTGAAAAAAATCAAGTTGGCTCAACCTTTGGCGAACGTTTTACTAATGCCATTCAATCTGTTTATGAAAAAGGATTTGATGCCATTATCACTATTGGAAATGACACGCCTCACCTACAAACAAAACATATTCTAAAAGCTGTTCAACAATTAGAACAGAATGATGTTGTTTTGGGACCTTCTAAAGATGGTGGTTTTTACTTGATGGGATTAAAACGATCTAATTTTAATGTTGAAACATTCTTGAAATTACCGTGGCAAACATCTGGATTGAACCGAAGTATTTCAAGATTAATTCGTTCTAAAAAAGTAAATCTATATTACTTAGAAACGCTTTCAGATATCGATAAAACTTCAGATATCAAGGCTGTTATGAGTAGGTTTGAACGTATTTCAAATGACCTAAAACAACTTTTAAAAACATACATTTCCATAGAAAAAAGGATTTATTACACTTCAATAAACCTTGTTTCAATACTAAGTAAAGATACCTATTTTAATAAAGGTTCGCCTAGCTTAGTTTAGAATACCTTATCCTTAGATTTTAAAATATTGCGTCTTCATAACGAAGAAAAGCGATTGAATAATTATAAATAAAATTTTGTGTCACATAACGACCCTATTAAAAATACAATTGAACTATGAGTTACTTAGAAACCACACATGACGTCTATAAAGAAGCTGCTTTAACACCAGATGTTGGGTTATGCTGCACGACCAACCCTATTTGGGAATTACCAGGCTTAAAAATCCCAAGAATAATGCAAGAAATGAATTACGGTTGTGGTAGTACTGTACATGCAAGAGATTTATCTAATAACCCAAAAATGCTATATGTTGGTGTTGGAGGTGGTATGGAATTATTGCAATTCTCATATTTCAACCGACAAAAAAATGGTGTTATTGGTGTTGATGTCGTTGATGAAATGTTAGAAGCATCAAAAGAAAACTTTAAAATCGCCGAAGAACAAAACAGTTGGTTTAAAAGTGAGTTTGTAGATCTAAAAAAAGGAGATGCACTTAATCTACCTGTTGAAGATAATAGTATAGATGTTGCTGCTCAAAACTGCCTCTTTAATATTTTTAAAGCTGAAGATTTAAAACGTGCCATTGAAGAAATGTATCGCGTTTTAAAACCTCATGGGCGATTGGTAATGAGCGATCCTACTTGTGAGCAACCTATGAATGAAACACTCAGAAATGATGAGCGTTTACGTGCATTGTGTTTAAGCGGAAGTCTTCCTATTGCCGACTACGTTAAAGCATTAACAGATGTAGGCTTTGGTACCATAGAAATTAGAGCGCGTAAGCCTTACAGAATTTTGAATCCTGAAGATTATCCAACTGACGAACTTATCTACATTGAATCCATTGAAGTAGCAGCAATTAAAGATCCGATGCCAGAAGATGGTCCTTGTATTTTTACTGGAAAAGCTGCTATCTATTTTGGTAAAGAGGATTACTTTGATGATAAAAAAGGCCATGTCCTTTTAAAGAATCAACCTTTAGCAATTTGTGATAAAACGGCTGCTGATCTTACCAATCTTGGTAGAAAAGATATATTTATTAGTGAATCAACATTCCATTACGATGGTGGTGGTTGTTGCTAAGTAAGAAAGCGCTATTCATTATTTAAAACGGCCTCTTTTTTTATGAGAAAAATAGTAATCTTCATTTTTGCTTTTGCGTCATTATCCCTTTATGGGCAAGAAACGCTTGACGACTTACTTAAGCGTTTTAACAAAAATAATGTCCCTTATATTTCGGTTCAAGAATTGGCTATGCCTAAAACCAATGCTGTTGTTTTGGATGCTAGAGAGCTAGATGAATTTAATGTAAGTCATCTTAAAGACGCTATTTATGTGGGTTATGATAATTTTAAGTTAGAGACGGTAATAAAACAAATCCCTAATAAAGATGAAGCCATTGTTGTCTATTGCACTTTAGGCGTAAGATCTGAAGTGATAGCCAATAGATTAAAAAAAGTAGGATATACTAATGTCAAGAATCTTTTTGGCGGTATTATTGAATGGAAAAATAAAGACTTTGATGTTTACAATATCAAAAACAAAGCAACAGATAGTGTACATGTTTGCTCAAGTTATTGGGGAAAGTGGCTAAAAAAAGGAAAAAAAGTATATCCAAAAGTATTGAAATCGAATGACTAAAAATGCACTAATCGTATTTACCCGAAATCCAGAATTAGGCAAATGCAAAACACGTTTAGCCAAAACACTTGGAGATCAATCTGCATTGGATATTTATAAGTATTTACTTCAACATACAGCTAATGTTGCTAAAGGTGTTCAAGTTGATCGCTATGTGTTTTATTCTGTTGACATCAATTATGATGATATCTGGAGCCATAACTTTTTCAGTAAGAAACTTCAAAAAGGAGAAAATCTTGGTGAGCGCATGGATAATGCTTTTAAAGAACTATTAGATTCTGGGTATGAAAAACTAGTCATCATAGGAAGCGACTTATTAGATTTAAATGAAACCATTATAGAGGAAGCCTTTGTGAAATTGAATCTTCACGATGTTGTTATTGGTCCTGCTAAGGATGGTGGTTATTACCTACTTGGCATGAAAACACAGCACTCAAAATTATTTAAAAACAAAGATTGGGGAACCGAAACTGTTCGTCAAGACACATTAAAAGATTTACAAAATAGTAATGTCTATTTATTAAAAGAATTAAATGATATTGATACTTTTGATGATATGAAACATTACGATCAACTCAAACCATTTTATAAAACTCATGATTAAACTAATAACCGAATCGACAGATTATCTCATATCAAAAGGCTTTGATAATCCAGAAATAGGCATCATACTTGGTACAGGACTTGGTTTATTAACCCAAGAAATTGAAGTTCTTCATGAAGTGAGCTATAATCACATTCCAAATTTTCCAACAGCAACTGTAGAATTCCATAAAGGAAAACTTATTTACGGACATCTAGCTGGTAAAAAAGTAGTTGTAATGCAAGGGCGTTTTCATGTTTACGAAGGCTATTCATTACAAGATGTAACCTATCCTGTTCGTGTTATGGAAAAACTTGGTATTACAACATTATTAGTCTCTAATGCATCTGGAGCTATTAATTTAGATTTCAAAAAAGGAGAATTGATGTTAATTGATGACCATATCAATTTACAAGGAAGCTCACCTCTAGCATTTAAAGGTGTTGAAGAATTGGGCGAACGTTTTACAGATATGAGCGCACCTTATAATCTAGACATAAATGAAAAATTTAAGGCTATAGCTAAAGCTAACAATATTAAGCTACATGAAGGCGTCTATGCTAGTGTTGTCGGCCCACAGCTAGAAACAAGAGCCGAGTACAGAATGCTTAAAATTATTGGAGCCGATGCTGTTGGTATGAGCACTGTCCCAGAAATTATAGTTGCCAATCATTTGAACTTAAAGGTAGCCGCAGTGTCCGTTTTAACAGATGAATGTGATCCCGACGATTTAAAACCAGTTGATATTGGAGAAATAATCGCTATGGCTGCAAAAGCTGAACCTGATATGATTATACTGTTCAAAGAATTAATAAAAACATTATAACCACACCTCAATCTTAAAACCAAAAAGAGCCCCTATACTTAGGGGCTTTTTTAACATTAAATTCGAAAAATCATTGTAAGTCTTAAGTTAGTATTTCGTCCAAAACAAAATACAAATTGCGAACAATGATTTTAACCTTACTGTTTATTTCAGCTTGTTTTTTAGCTTATAGTAATGGAGCTAACGATAATTTCAAAGGTGTTGCCACACTCTTTGGAAGCGGAACAACAAATTATAAAAAAGCTATTAACTGGGCTACAATTACCACATTCTCTGGATCTGTTGCTGCCATTTTTTTCGCCAATGAATTAGTAAAAAATTTTTCTGGAAAAGGATTAGTTCCAAATGAACTAATAACCATGCCTATTTTTGCAATATCAATTGCATTTGGCGCTGCTTTAACTGTATTTATAGCTACAAAAATAGGAATGCCAATATCAACAACACATAGTTTAGTAGGTGCTCTATTTGGTGCTGGAGTTATGGCTGTTGGTTCACAGTTCAATTTTACAAAACTTGGAGGCACCTTTTTAATGCCTTTAATTGTAAGTCCTTTGATGGCTGCAATTATTAGTTTAATTGCTTATCTATTCTTTAGGTTTTTTAGAAAACGACTAGGTGTTACTAAAAAAACAAATCTTAATATTCACGAAAAGCGAATCTCAACTATTGCTTCACTTAATATGGATAGTGTGGCAACGTTAAAAACAAAAAAAACAATTGAGGCTACAATTCAAAAAAAAATGGAAACCTATGATGGTCAAATTTTTGGTTTAAGCTCTCAAAAAGTTTTAGACACTTTGCATTACTTAAGCGCTGGAATTGTAAGTTTTGCACGTGGTTTAAATGATACTCCAAAAATTGTCGGATTACTGTTAATTATTAACGCTATAGACATAAAATGGAGCATGATTATTATTGCAATTGTTATGGCTGTTGGAGGATTGTTTAATGCTAAAAAAGTAGGTGTAACTATGAGTAAAAAGATAACACCCATGAATTCAGGTCAAGGATTTACAGCAAACATGGTTACTGGTTTATTGGTTACAACGGCAAGCATACATGGCTTACCTGTATCTACAACACACGTCTCTGTTGGTTCAATTTTTGGAATTGGAACGGTTACAAAAAAAGCCGATTATAATATGATTGGTAAAATATTGTTATCTTGGTTGCTAACGCTTCCAATAGCTGCTATTGTGAGTGGTTTATTATTTAAGTTATTAGAAACCCTTTCTTAATTACCTGTCTATCGAAAAGTATATTGATATTATTGCAAATTCCTATTCTGGCTACTGGAATTACCTTAAAAATGAAATTCTTCTTCAAAACAATTGGGATAATTATTTTTATGGATTGATAGCTATTTCGCTTATTGTTTGGATTCTAGAAATAGTATTTCCTTGGCGAAAAAATCAAGGCATATTTAGGAAAGACTTTTGGTTGGACACCTTTTATATGTTTTTCAATTTTTTTCTTCTGAATTTACTCGTATTTATGGCCCTATCAAATACGGCTTCGGCTCTATTTGATGATGTCTTAGAAATAATGGGGCTTTCGATTTCTAATTTTCAGCTCTTTGATGTTGACGATCTACCAAAGTGGCTTGGTCTATTCATCTTTTTCATCGTTAGTGACTTTGTTCAATGGAACACACATCGTTTATTACATCGTGTACCTATGTTATGGAATTTCCATAAAGTTCATCACTCTGTAAAGGAAATGGGTTTTGCGGCACATTTACGCTATCATTGGATGGAACCTGTAGTCTATAAAACATTACTTTATGTACCTATTGCAATTATTGGTGGGTTTGATGCTAAAGATGTTGCAATAGTTCATTTTTTCAGTATTGCCATTGGCCATCTTAACCATGCTAACCTTGGTTGGGACTATGGTATATTCAAATACATTTTCAATAATCCGAAGATGCATATCTGGCATCATGCCAAAGAACTTCCCAAACATGTTAGGTTTGGCGTAAACTACGGACTAACATTAAGTATTTGGGATTATATCTTCAAAACGAACTATATACCTCACAATGGAAGAGATATTGAACTTGGTTTTGATGGTGACGAAGAATTCCCAAAAGATTTTTTTCAACAAGAATTATATCCACTTAAAACCAAAAGTTAAAAATTGTCGTAAGTGTTTATAATGAACATTAAAACTGAAACATGAATAATCTAAAATATATCGTGTTCTTATACATTGGCATTAGTCTTTATAGTTGTGGTACAACAAAGGCTGTGATTAAAGAGGATGCAAAAGAAGAGACAACTGTTACTGAAACGAATACAGAAGATGTTGAAATTATAGAAATCGATGAGACCGAACTTGATGTAGAAGAAACGGTCTTATCAGAAAAGGAAATTGAAGAGATGAATGAAGCATCAAAAGAGGTTAAAGCTACCAAAGTTGAGCTAGATGAGCCAACATCTACTAGTACCAACGCGATAAGAGCTAGAGTAAACCATTCAGCTTGGAATGAACTCCTTCAAAAGCATGTTTCAGAACAAGGAAATGTTAATTACAAAGGGTTTAAAGAAGATAAGACAGTCTTCTATGCTTATTTAGACTTATTGTCTGAAATACCTCCTCAAGACTCTTGGAGTAAGGATGAAACACTCGCCTATTGGATGAATGTATACAATGCATTTACAGTGAAGCTTATATTAGATAATTACCCAACAAAAAGTATTAAAGATATCAGCGGACCATGGAGTCATCGTTTTATACGAATTGGTGAAAAATGGTATACCTTAAATGATGTTGAGCATCGTATCATTCGTAAAATGGATGAACCTCGTATTCACTTTGCACTTGTTTGCGCAGCTGTATCCTGTCCAAGATTATACAATAAAGCCTTTACCGAAAAAGATCTAGAAGCAGATCTAGATTTATTAACTCGAGGATTTTTAAGTGATACGTCAAAGAATGAGCTTAGTGAAAACTCCATCAAGCTATCACGAATATTTAAGTGGTATGGTGGCGATTTTAAAAGCAAGGGTAAGACGTTAATCGATTTTTTAAATCAGTATTCAGACGTTAAAATTTCGGCTAAAGCAAAAAAGAGCTATAAAGATTATAACTGGAGTTTGAATGAATAACATCTCGATAATAATTCCTGTTTTAAATGAAGCCCAAACTATTAAAAAACTCTTGTTTCACTTAATAGACAATGCCTCATTACAAACCATTTCAGAAATTATTGTTGTAGATGGTGGTAGCACTGATGGTTCTCAAGAGCTTATAAAAGCTTTAGACCTAAACATTAAATTATTGTCTGCCCCAAAAGGCAGAGCCAAACAAATGAATTTAGGTGCGAAGGTTGCTACTGGAGATATATTATATTTCCTGCATGCCGATTCATTTCCGCCACATCGTTATGACCAACTCATTATTGATGAAATTGAAAAAGGACATCAAGCTGGTTGTTTCAGATTAAAATTTGATAGTAGTCATTGGTGGCTACGCTTAGCTAGTTGGCTTACACAGTTTCGTTGGAGAGCTTGTCGTGGTGGAGACCAAAGTCAGTTTATCACAAAACAACTGTTTGAGGAAATTGGTGGTTATGACGAAAGCTATATCATTTATGAAGACAATATATTGATCAATGCCCTTTATGAAAGAAAGGAATTTGTTGTAATCAATAAAAAGATTGAAACCTCAGCACGACTCTATCGCAAACATGGTGTATGGAAACTCCAATATCACTTTTGGACCATTTATGTAAAGAAATGGTTTGGGGCTTCTGCCGATGAATTATTTGCATATTACAAGAAGCATATTTGCTGATTAGTTCTTATTTCTCCCTAGTTCATTTGGGTATAAATCTGGCAAAGCATCACTCTGAAAAATTGCTTTAGTATTAATATCTATTGCAGATAACTTTCCAGTGAAAGCTGCACCTGTATCAACATTCCAGAGGTTAAGTGCATTAATTGGCAGGTCGCTATTAAAACGAATCGTTGGCGTATGCCCAATATAAATTTCCTTATAGTTTTTTAGTCTATATGGATATGATTGCGGAGATTGAATAACTCGTTTTTCCATGGTTAAAGCCATTTCCAATAACGTACGATCGAAATAGAAATTCTCTTGATCTATCTCTTGTGTAACACCTTCTTTTGAAGTAAAACCGGCATGAATAAATAACTTGTTTTGATCATCGATATGATATAAAGGCATGGACTCAAAAAAATCGAGATGCCTACGTTTGTCTTCTTCAGAAAAGTTTTGATAACTCTCAACTGTTTCTTCCCCACCATGTATCAACCATACAGATTCACCATAACCAGTTCGCAACCAATCTTCACACCAAACATCATGATTTCCTTTAATAAATATGCAGTTATTGGTTTTAGACAAACCGATCAAATATTCAATAACCTGTGCAGATTCGCTCCAACCATCGACATAATCACCTACAAAAATAAGTGCATCGTCTTTGGTTACTTTTGCACGATCTAACAGTTGAATAAGAGCTTGTAATCCGCCGTGAATATCTCCTATGGCTAGTGTTCTCATATCATTTTCGCTTATCGCAAATCTATAAGATTATAGCATGTAAAAAAAGAAAATTAAAAATATTGACCAATACCAAATACCAATCCTTGTGTAGAGTTTTCGGTGACACCTATACCATAATCGATTCTAAAAATCGCATTAAAGATCTTTTTATGAATAAATCGAAGACCAACTCCTGGATAAACTCTAATATTTTGAGAATCGCTAAAATCGCCAAAATCACCTCCAGGATTTCGCCAACTACCAGCATCTATAAATGCGTTTCCTTGTAGTGAAAACCAGTCTTTCTCATAGAGTGTGTGACGATATTCTGTATTAAGTACAATTGCGGCTGTACCTCTATCAATAGTGTTTCCTACACCTCTAATGTTTAAGTTATTATCTACTGAAAAAGGAGCAAATGGTGTATCGTTATTTGTAGCAACACCTAATCGTAATCGACTTGCCCAATTCCCTTTGTTTCCGAATCGTTGAAAATATTGAAAATCATTCCAACCAATTAAAAAGGCTGGTAATTGCGATTCGTTTCTAGAGGTCACATATTGGAAATTAAAAATACTTCTAAAGCCTTCAACGTATTGATAATCGTAGTTTAGATTATTGTATTCATAAATTAATTTATAGAGCAATTTATGCACTCTTAATTCTAAAGGTACGTCTGGGTTTGTAGCTCCAGATTTATATTCATAATCCTCGGTGAAGTAATTCAATCCAAATTCGAATCGGTTATTAAAATTGAGTTGAAATAAACCTAATACTTCTATAGATTCATTATTGTATTTATAATCTGAGGTTGTATTATCAAAAAACACAGGTTCTTGTGTTGTGAGGTCTTGATAATTGACAGCTAACCCTAACTGTCTAGAAAACAAATAAGGTGCTCTAAAATTTAACGCATACGAATCATAAATATCCTTTTGATAGAATCCGCCAAAGGTCATATTTTGACCAAATAAATTAAACTCATATAATCCTAAACGGTAGGCAAATTCATCATCATTTGTCGTGTAGACATTAGCAGATGGAATAATAGTAAAATTCTCTTCAATATTATAAAAGACATTATAGGTATTCTCTTCATCTGCAGGAAATACTTGATAGTAAGCATGTGCTATTGATGGTAAACGTTTTAGGAGTTTGATATCGGCCTCGATTACTGATGAATCTAGTTTTACTCCTGTTTTTATATTAGAAATCTTTCTAACAAATGATGCCTTGAGTTTTTTATGTCCTTGAACTTTTAAATCGGCCACAGTAGCGTCTTGTGCCTGTACAAATGTTGTTACTAAAAGCAGTAATGCGATTACAGTTTTCATGTGATTGTTGTTAGACCTCTTTGGTCGTTTACATCACATTTCCTTACGTTAAATGACGAGTATTTTAATTGGTTTTATAAAAAGTTTGTAAGACCATTTCCACAGGTTTGTTTTGTGGTGTAAATTGATTGTCTTTTTCTCCACCACTTCTATCATAATTATGAAACCATTTCCAAATAAAACCACCAGCAAACCATTCTTCATTCCAAAACTCTTCAAATAAAGCTTGAGTTGCATTGGTTTGCCCTTCAAAATTTAATGATTTGATTGTATGATCACTTTCCCATGGTTCTTTACCTGTGTAGTCCATACTTCGGTAACCATATTCGGTAAACAAAACAGGTTTGTTATGTGTATCAGAAAGTGATTTAATGACTGTTTTATGCTTTTGCCATC
Organism: uncultured Psychroserpens sp.; assembly: GCF_947500255.1. GTDB lineage: Bacteria > Bacteroidota > Bacteroidia > Flavobacteriales > Flavobacteriaceae > Psychroserpens. The sequence goes on from NZ_CANMRL010000001.1 coordinate 375,470, forward strand.
CTGCTTTACATTCTTCAACCGTAGGTGTTTGTTGATCACTCACCGGAAAATAGGCATCAACACCAATATAATCTAATTCGCTCCAAAATGGTGTGCGCTTAAATTCATCCCAATTAGCAGCATATGTTAATTGGCCTTTATAAATGGTTTTGATTTTTTTGATTAAGCTATTCCAATAGTCTGGACGTTCTTTTACAAAGTTCTCTAACTCTGTACCAATACATAGAATTTCAGCTTTTGTTTCTTGAGCCAGATCGGCATACTCTAAAATAAATTTGGAATACGATTCTTCGAGTGTTTTCCAATCGGCTTCATTAGTCATTTTAATGTATCCTGTAAACTCTCCTCGCCAAACCCAAATTTGAGGTTTGACCATAATTTTAATCTGTTTCTTTCTAAGTTCTTCTATGTATTGTTTGGCTCCAGCTCTGGTTTCACCATACCATTGGCGATCTGTATTATGTGCAATTTCTGGATGCTCTAAATTTCGAATGAAGCCAAAAGGCATAATTGCCGTATAATTTGCACCAACGTTAACTACTGGTTTTGTATGAGATTCGTCGATAGCATCAGGAGCAGCTACAAAACTTAAACCATTAATTTTTTCGGGCTGTGCAGCACACGATGTAATGACACATAATAAAATTAGGAGTCTAAAAATTCTCATGAGATTTAATTTAGACTCCTAATTTAATACTAAAGACTAGAATAATGCTCTTAAGCCTATGTTAAATGTTTGTCCGAGACCTGTATTATTTCCTCTAACAAAATTGGTATATAAGGTTTCAATATTCAAAACTTTACTCAATTGGTACTTTGCACCTCCTCCAACAGCAGTAAAATCTTGTTCAAAATCATTACCAGTATCTATACGTTGTTGATGCTGTACCAATGCTAATATTGTAAATTTCTGACTTGGAAAATAGCTTAAAAATACGCCTGGTGTAAGGCTTAAACTATTATTGGCAAAACTATCTTCTTTTTTTCCGAAGTTATATTCAGTATTAAGTTCTGTAAAAATCTGCCAGTCTCCACTAGGAAACGTATAGTCATAAAAGAATCTATTTTGAAAAATAAACCCTTTTTGGTCTAAAAACACACCATCTTCAGTCTCATTATCCACTAATGGAATATGAAAAGCGGTTTGAATTGTAAAATTACTTACACTTTTAATTGGATTGAATTTTACAGCTGGTGCAAATGATGTAAACCCAGAACGAGCAGTTCCTCTTTCGCCATCAAATGAAAACACATCTAATGCATTTCTATCGTTGATAACGTTTGAACGAAACTCTAATAATAATCCAACATTAAAACTACTGCTCTCTGAAACACCTGTGAATATATCTAATGTAGATGTGAAAAATGTTTGTCTTGGTTCTTCTCCATCTGAAAATGTACTTTCTGTTTGTGTGTAAAGGTTATTAAACCATTTAATATCCCATTGCCCTTTATTTAATAATTTTGAAGGTGTATATTCTTGAATAACACTTTTTTCAGGTTCTTGATCTTCTTGAGAAAATCCTAAAAATGTAAAACTTACTATAGCTATTAATGTGATTATTTTTTTCATTTTAATTCTTTTTTGGTTGTTTAATTTTTCTTTTTTATTGTTTGTTTAAATTCCAATTGTATGCGTAATAGGACACTTTAGATTTTGTAGCAATTTTATCAGTTCTAAAGGTGTTGATGAAATCTATTTCGCTACCATTTTTCACAAAGTCTTCTTTATACCATTTAAAAATTTCTGAAAGCTCAACTTTGTTCTTTTTTACTTTTATGAAATTGGAATTATTAAGTGCTATTTCGGTTTGCTTCTGTAATTGCTTTTCTAAAGTAGTTGGCAAATAAGCCTTATTAATTAGAGGCGGACAACCATTAGCACCACATACTAATACAAAGTGAAAACGTGCATCGCCAAATTGCGCTCTTAATTTTTTGTTTTCTATATCGTTTAATGTGATAGATTCACCTGCAATTTTATATTTGGTTTTATCAAAGAAACCCGCTTTATCTAAAGGTGATTTTATTGGATAGTTATCTATAATACCTTTAATCACAGAGATATTATAGGCATTAATCCAAAATGCTTGATAGGTTTTAGCATCGTTTTTTGACACAGAAATAGTTTCGGTTAAAGACACTAACTTATGTAAAGCCTCTGGGTTGTCATTTATCTTTGAGTAAGCCACTTTCCCATTGGATACATTAGCCTTAAAAAAAGCATCTGCAGTTTTAAAAAATTCAGAAGTACTCTGCGCAAATCCAAAACTTAATGCTCCAAAAAATGCTAGTATTAATATGATCTTTTTCATGATTATAAATTCTTTTATTACAATTTTTACTATGGCTAAGTCGGTTAAAAACCCTTTACTTACAAGGATTTTAAAAAAAACGCCCTGTCTAATTTCCGAAGAAAACCTTACAGAAAAATTTTAATTTAAAACAGATATAAATTAGAAAGCACAATTAAGTTCTTATCTTTAGTAACGACAGAATCGTAGTAACAACCAAAAAATTATGGAGCATATCGTTATCATTGGAAATGGAATTTCAGGTGTCACACTTGCAAGACACATTAGAAAGCTTTCTGACAAAAAAATCACTATTGTTTCGGCAGAAACCGATTACTTTTTCTCTCGTACTGCATTAATGTATGTTTATATGGGACATATGAAGTTTGAGCATACACAACCTTATGAAGATTGGTTCTGGAGAAAGAACAGAATTGAACTTGTTAGAGGTTATGTTCATCATATTGATACCGACAATAAGGTCCTTAAAATTAACGAGAGAGATTTTTTAAGTTATGACAAATTAGTTATAGCAACAGGAAGCAAACCTAACAAATTTGGATGGCCTGGTCAAGACTTATTAGGTGTTCAAGGTTTATATAGCAAACAAGATTTAGATGCTTTAGAGAAAAATGCACCTAATAATGACGTTTGTAAGCGAGCTGTTATTGTAGGTGGTGGACTTATAGGTATTGAATTAGCTGAAATGTTAAATTCTAGACATATTCCTGTTACTTTTTTAGTTCGCGAATCCAGTTTCTGGAACGGCGTATTACCTCAAGGTGAAAGTGCTATGATCAACAGACATATTAAAAATCACCATATAGATTTACGCTTATCTACAAACCTAAAAGAAATTAAAAGTGACGATAACGGACGAGTAAAATCTATAATCATTGAAGAAACAGGCGAGGAGATTCCTTGTGATGTAGTTGGTCTAACTGCAGGTGTATCTCCTAATATTGACTTCATAAAATCTTCAAACATTGAAACTGGGCGTGGTGTAAAAGTAAATAGATATTTAGAAACCAATATACCAGATGTTTATGCTATAGGCGATTGTGCTGAGCAACATGAAGCCATTGGAAACCGGAGACCTATCGAAGCTGTTTGGTATACTGGACGTATGATGGGCGAAACCTTAGCACAAACCATTTGTGGAAATCGTATTCAATATAAACCAGGACATTGGTTTAATTCGGCCAAGTTCTTAGATATCGAATATCAAACCTATGGTTGGGTATTTAGCGAAAAAAGCAAACAAGATTATGAACAACATTTTCATTGGAAACATGAAGACGACACCAAGTGTATAACAGTAGCCTATCATAAAGATACTAATGCGTTTTTAGGAATTAACACTTTTGGAATACGAATGCGACATGAGACTTTTGATACATGGCTTACTGAAAATAGAGATGTCGACTATGTAATGAATCATCTCATAGAGGCCAATTTTGATCCTGAATTTTACAAGCATTTTGAAAAAGATATTTTAAGTGCCTACAACAACCAACTACAAACCGCATAATTATGAGTAATAAATTAAACTATAGTATGTCTTTAGCTAAACCTGATGCTCAAGACTTATCAAAGAAGCAAAAATTAGCTGTAGGAATGGGAGTCATTGGACTGTTCATCTTAGTCTTAGCTTTATTTAATCTTGACTTACCTAATACCTCAATATTTTTAACCGTTTCATTATCGTTAATTTCTGTAGGAACAATTCTATTTGCAAATGACGCCTATCTTACAAAACTAAAAGGTATCAAGAATGATGGTGTTTGGTTTAAGTCGATATCCTCTCGTGGTTCACTAGGATGGATTACCGGAATCGTACTGACCTCGTTTTACGTGGTACTTTATTTCTATGAAGGCCTTCTTGGAGCTGGTGTTGATGGTGCAGCGAACACAGGTTTAATTGGGTTATTCGATCCATTAAGTCAACTACTAAGCGGAAGACCTGCAAGTCAGTGGTTTGTTTACGGAACACTTTATACTATTGCTATTTTAGCCTTTGGCTACAAATTTATTTTGAAATACAGACATAATCGTTATGAACAAATCAGAACCATTTCGGTAATGTTCTTTCAATTAGCATTTGCCTTTTTAATTCCTGAATTTATGTATGTCATGAATTCAGATTTGCCATACTATGATCTTAAAAATGTTTGGCCACTTAACTATTATAACTTTGAACAGTATCGTATCAATTCATTTATCAATGGTGGTACTATTGGTATGGCTATGCTCATTTTTGGAATTGTATCCATTTTTGTAATCACACCTATATTAACGTTCAAATTTGGAAAACGTTGGTATTGTTCATGGGTTTGTGGTTGTGGTGGATTAGCAGAAACTGCTGGTGATTCGTTTAGACATTTGAGTGATAAAAGTCAGAGTGCCTGGAAAATAGAACGATGGGTAATTCATAGTGTTTTAGTTTTTGTGGTATTAATGACAACAGCTGTTATTTATACGTATTTAGGCTATGACCCAGATAAATATTGGTTAACAAGAGATGTGTTTTTATTCTCTGTAGCTGGTTTTCTTACTCTAATTTTTGCCTTGGTTATGATTTTTAAGCGCAATGAATTAGGAAAAGATGCTAGATATGGAGCGATTGGTTATTTTGCCATTATAATTGCTTTAATTGCCATTCACCTCTTTAGTTCGAAAACCAAACTTTTCATTTTTGAAGCAGAGACTTTAAGAACGTCATACGGTTTTCTTATAGGTGCTATTTTTTCTGGTGTTATCGGAACGGGCTTCTACCCTATCTTTGGAAATCGTGTTTGGTGTCGTTTTGGTTGCCCAATGGCAGCAATATTAGGGTTCCAACAGCGTATGTTCTCGCGTTTCAGAATTACAACAAATGGCGGACAATGTATTTCTTGCGGAAATTGTTCTACCTATTGTGAAATGGGAATTGATGTTAGAGCTTATGCACAAAAAGGCGAAAATATTGTTCGATCTAGTTGTGTTGGTTGTGGCATTTGCTCTGCTGTTTGCCCAAGAGGTGTATTAAAATTGGAGAATGATAGTATGAAAGGAAGAATTAATCCGACAGAAGTATTATTAGGTAATGACGTAGACCTAATGGATTTGGTAAATCAAAAATAATGAGACTAATAGTAATATGCCTTCTGTTTTCGTTTTCAGTATATGGACAAAACACCTATCAGAAAAATCCATTTGAAAATGGAACTATTAAATCTGAAGGCTGGTTAGACAATAATCTAAAAACAAAGTATTGGAAATTTTATCATGAAAATGGCCAACTTTCTGAAGAAGGTCATTATAATAACGATAAGAAAAATGGCTTCTGGAAGTTTTACAATGCTAAAGGTCAACTTCAAAAAGAAGGGTATTTCAAAAATGGTTTAAGGGCTGGCTATTGGAAAATCTACGATAAAAATAGTATTATCCAAGAAGGAAACTATAGCAATGGAAAACGAATAAACCATTGGAAGTTTTATTATGCTAATAACGCATTAAAAGAAGAAGGGCATTATTCTAATGATCTAAAAACCAAATATTGGAAATCGTATTACAAAAATGGTCGACTTGAAAAAGAAGGGCATTTTAGGCACAATAAAACGACTGGCTATTGGAGGTTTTATCATAAAAATGGACAATTGGAAAAAGATGGTGAGTTTAAGTTAGGAAAATTCACTAGCTATTGGCAATTTTACAACCTAAATGGAAAAAAGACATCTGAAGGTCATTACGTTAATGGGAAAAAGAAAAATTGGTGGTTGTTTTATGATTCTGAAGAAAAGATAAATCATAAATGTCAATTAGATAACAATCAAAAAAACGGGTATTGTCTAATGTATAAAAATGAAAAACTGGTTTCGGCCGTTAAATATTCCAAAGGAAAAAAAATAAAAGAATGGACGGATTTAGCGTCATTTAAAAAAGAAAATAAACTCAGCGATCTTAAATGACCAAAATTAAAGTGATTATTCCTGCTTATAACGAAGCAGATTCTATAACGCATGTTATAAAAGATATTCCAGACATTGTAAACGAAGTTATTGTAGTGAGCAATAATTCTAACGACGATACCGAAATCAATGCGAAAAATGCAGGAGCTACTGTACTTACTGAACAAAATAGAGGTTATGGTTATGCCTGTTTGAAAGGAATGCATTATATCGCCAGCCAACCAGAACCAGAGCATCCAGATATTTTAGTATTTCTCGATGGTGATTACAGTGATTACCCTGAAGAGCTAACAAAGATTGTTGCACCTATAATTGATAATAATATTGATTTTGTTATTGGAGCACGAGTTAAGAGTCTGAGAGAAAAAGGGTCTATGACAGGTCCGCAAATCTTTGGAAATTGGCTAGCTACTACATTGATGACTTTGTTTTTTAGAGCTAAGTTTTCAGATTTAGGTCCTTTTAGAGCGATTAAGTATGAGAAACTTCTTCAATTAAAAATGGAAGATAAGACCTATGGCTGGACCGTAGAAATGCAACTCAAGGCATTACGACAAAAATTGAGCTACACTGAGGTCCCTGTAAACTATAGAAATAGAATAGGCGTCTCAAAAGTTTCAGGTACGGTAAAAGGTGCTATATTTGCAGGCGTAAAAATCCTAGGCTGGATTTTTAAATACAGTTTTAAAAAATGATTCTTGAAACGACCATAATTGTCATTTACACCATTGCTATCATACTTATTTTTATGTATGCTTTAGCACAGCTCAACCTACTCTTTAATTACTTGTCTTCGAAAAGAGCAGATACGACTTGTGACACTTTTGATTTATCTAACCCAGATGAAATTCCTTTAGTGACCATACAATTACCTGTATACAATGAGATGTACGTAATGGAGCGCCTGTTAGACAATATTGCGCGTATAGATTACCCTAAAGACAAATTAGAAATACAAGTTCTAGATGATTCAACAGACGAAACTGTTGAGACCACACGAAAGCATGTAGAAAAATTACGAGCAACTGGCTTAGACATTAAACAGATTACTAGAACAGATAGGACTGGATTTAAAGCTGGAGCACTTAAAGAAGGTTTAGAAATTGCTAAAGGCGAGTTTATTGCCATTTTCGATGCAGATTTCCTTCCAAAGAAAAACTGGTTGAAACGTACAATCCCATATTTTAAACAGCCAGATATTGGCGTTGTTCAAACACGTTGGGGACATATCAATAGAAACTATTCTATTCTCACAAAAATTCAAGCATTTGCTTTAGATGCACACTTTACCTTAGAACAAGTTGGACGAAACAGTAAAGGTCATTTTATCAATTTTAATGGTACTGCTGGCATATGGCGTAAAGAATGTATTTTAGATGCTGGAAACTGGGAAGGAGACACCTTAACAGAAGATTTGGATCTAAGTTATAGAGCACAACTCAAAAACTGGAAGTTTAAATATTTAGAAGATGTTGAAACACCTGCCGAATTGCCTGTAGTAATTAGCGCAGCGCGTTCACAACAATTTAGATGGAATAAAGGAGGTGCCGAAAATTTTAGAAAAATGCTTTGGCGCGTTTTAAAATCTAAAAATATTTCGACCAAGACTAAAGTCCACGGCCTCTTACATTTACTCAATAGCACCATGTTTTTAAATGTATTTATAGTTGCTGTGTTGAGTATTCCAATGCTTTATATCAAAAACGAATATGCACATTTACGTTTTTACTTTTACTTTATGAGTTTCTTTGTAATGAGTACGGTAATTTTCTTTATCTGCTATTGGTTTATGTACAAGCAAATTTATGGAAGTGGTTTCAAGAGGTTTTTTGGTTATATAGGTATGTTTTTTACATTCTTCTCAATAGCCATGGGCTTTTCTTTACATAACTCTATAGCTGTTCTTGAAGGACACATAGGAAAGCGAAGTGAGTTTGTTAGAACACCTAAATTTAATATTAGTACCATAAAAGACTCTTGGAAAGGCAACAAATACTTGCGCAAAAAACTATCCCTTAATGTCATTGTTGAAGGGCTCTTAATGCTTTATTTTGGATTTGGATTATACTATGCCTTTGTTGTTGGTGATCAGGGTGGTGATTTTGGGTTATTTCCGTTCCACTTAATGTTATTTGTTGGATTTGGCTACGTCTTTTTCAAATCTCTATCTTCTAAAGTATAATGCAATTCTGGAAACTTTATAAAGTTCCGTTACTGCTTACATTTGTTAGCCTTATTCTCTATTGGCTTTTCGCTTATGAACTCATAAGAACAGATTATACAACTCTTATTGTTTTATATTGTTTGCTTTGGTTGACCTTTATTTTTATTCTGAAATACGCCAAAACTCACTTAAAGTTCTTAACGATTATTGCGTTTTTAAGTCGTGCTATATTTATTCTAGCCATTCCCAATCTATCTCAAGACTTCTATAGGTTTATTTGGGATGGCCGTATGATTTTAGAAGGTTTAAATCCGTATTTATATACTCCCGAATCATTTATACAAGCAGGAACAGATTTGCCAGTATTACAAGCAGAAGCTTTATACGATGGAATGGGTGAACTCAATGGAAGTCATTACACTAACTATCCTCCAATTAATCAACTATGTTTTACAATTGCCGCGTTGTTTTCTGGTCATAGTATTTTAGGTTCAGCACTTGTATTACGACTCTTAATTATTGCAGCGGACTTTGGTACACTATTCTTCGGAAAACGGCTTTTGAAGAAATTAAATATTCCTGTAAAAAATATCTTTTGGTATATTCTCAATCCGTTTATTATTATTGAATTAACTGGAAATCTTCATTTTGAAGGCGTGATGATTTTCTTCCTTGTTTGGAGCTTATACTTACTACATTCTAAACGATGGAAATGGGCTGCAGTTGTTTTTGCTTTGTCGATTTCGGTAAAATTAATCCCATTGTTGTTTTTACCTTTATTCTTCTACTATTTTATCTCTTCGCGACCAACACCGAAAAAAGGGTTTTTAAATCTTATTGGATTTTATTCTATTATAGGTATTACTACACTCTTATTATTTGCGCCATTCTTTTCAACAGAATTTATAAACAACTATGCGCAAACTGTTGGATTATGGTTTCAAAAATTTGAATTTAACGCCAGTGTCTATTATGTTGCAAGACATATTGGCTATTGGATTACAGGTTATAATGAAATTGCTATAATTGGTAAAATATTACCAGCTCTGGTTTTTGTTTTTATCATTTCGTTAGCATTTTTTAAGAAACATGTTGATTTAAAAAGGCTCATAACGCATATGTTATTTGCATTTACTTTCTATTTATTTCTAAGTACAACTATTCACCCATGGTATGTTGCTATGCTTTTGATTTTATGTGTGTTTACTGATTATAAGTTTCCTATAGTGTGGAGTTTTATTATCATACTAAGTTATCTAGCATACATAAACCTCAATAAAGCCGATAAGTCTGAAAACTTATGGATAATTGCCTTAGAATACACGATTGTATATGGCGTTTTTATTTGGGAAGTTTTCATAAGAAAGCCGTCTCAAAAAATTGAGGCTTGATCTTAAAGCTTGGGAAGACTAATTTTAGTCGTCGCTCGTTAACCCTGGATCTTGAACCGCTTCTGGATCGTCATTATCAAAAGCCTCATAATCATCTTCATCATAATTTTGCATTGTTACAGCTAGTTTGGTACTTACCTTTACCAAATATTTGGTATCATCTGTAGTAACTTCAACTGCTTCAACAATTTCATTTTTGGCGTTTGTAAATGAAATAATATGGCCATCATCATATCCATATGGATATTTTTCTACTAATAAAGCTAAAATTTCAGGTGTCAACTTTTTAAAATCAACAATAACACGCTTTAAACTGTCTTTTTTATTCATAATTGTATATACCTAGTAGGTTAGAATTAAGATATAACACTCCCTTATTAATATTTAAATAAATCAATAGCTAGTATTAAAATTAAAAAAATAATTTGAGCTAAAGTAAATTATTTATTGCTAGTCATTAAAATTGAATATTAAATATAGGTTAAGGATTGAAAGTTTATTAACGTTAAAGTCTGATTACTTTTTCTTAGAAAACCTTAGATTTCATACTTTTATTAAAATTTCACTCACTGAAAAAGCATTTTCGCTAAATGAGAACTTGAGCTTACTCACTATCATTTGAAAACTCAAAGTGAAGTCTATAGATTTGATGTAAACAAAACAATTATAATTATGAAAACACTAACGATGAAAAGAATTGCACAAACCTTAGGTGTAATAAGTATTGTAATGATTGCCGCAGTTATCTCTAATCCGCTATATGCACAAACGCAAGTTACTGCATCTGCTACAGCTGTTGGTCAACAAATGACGATCAAAGGGAAAGTAAGTGATGACAAAGGACCATTACCTGGAGTTAACATTGTACTTAAAGGTAGCAAGGTTGGGGCTATTACTGATGGAAAAGGTGAGTTTACATTTCCGAAGGCATTAAGCTCAGGAGACATTTTGGTATTTAGCTTCTTAGGTTATGAAAAGCAAGAGGTTAAAATTGATTCAAATACAACATTTATCAATTTAGTATTATCAACCGATCTTGTTGAGATCATGGGAGCTGTATCTACAGATAAACCATATAAATCTAAGCGCTCAAAAAATTAATATAGCATTTGTTTAGATGAAAACAAGGCTATTTGTACTGCTCTTCATAGTTGCATTTCAAACGCATGCACAATTATCTGACTTTGAACATATCAATTTTCGAAAAGCAGATAGTGCGGCAATGGCATGCAAAGATGAGGGGCTTAGTAATTTACCAGAATTAGCTTATAAACTCACTTCTAATTTAGATACAGATGTAGAACGCTTTAGAGCCATTTATTTATGGGTTTGCTCTAACATTGCAAATGATTACAGTCTGTATCAAAAAAATAAGAGAAAACGCTACAAGTATAAAAACGATAGTATAAAACTCAATGCTTGGAATACGCGTTTAAAAAAAGAAATTTTCCGTAAACTCTTAAAACAAAAACGAACCATTTGCACAGGTTATGCTTATATCTTACAAGAGCTTTCGAAAATGGCCAACCTCAATTGTAAAATCGTTCATGGGTTTGGACGAACGAGCATGACAGATGTCGAAAAGCTTGATGCTCCAAATCACTCATGGAATGTCATTCAACTTAACGGAAAGTGGTATCTCTGCGATCCAACTTGGGCTAGTGGGATACCAAATCCTGAAACAAATGAATTTGAATTTCAATATAACGATGGGATGTTTCTTACCAACCCGAAACTCTTTGCTGTAAACCATTTCCCTATAGATGATAGATGGATGCTTCTAAAGGAAAACAAGCCAACATTCGACGAATTTCTTAATGCTCCAGTTATTTATGGCAAGGCCTATACCAACTTAACGGGTCATGATGCACCAAAAAAAATGCATCATATTATTCAAAAGAATGAAAAAGTTGTCTTTAAATATCAACTTCATAAATCAGTTGAAGAAGATGATATCAAGTTTCTCATTGACAATGGCTATCATAACAAAAAAATAAAGCCTACATCTACTCTTATTGAGAACGAGAATTTAACTCTAGAACACCTATTTGATACTAAAGGGTTTTACGATGTACATTTATACATTGGTGAAGATTTAATTTCAACATATACAGTAAAAGTAAAAAGTTGAATACTATGTCTAAAGTTACTATACACATGGTTTCAAGCTTAGATGGTTTTATAGCCAAAAAAGATGGAACTGTATCATGGCTTCAATCTAAAGACACTTATGATAAAGGAATCACCCTCTCTCAAGAAGATATAGAAAACTACCTCAAAACGATACACTGTTATGTTATGGGCTCAAAAACCTACGAACATGCATTAGAGTTAGGATGGCCTTATGGCGATAAGCCTGTTTATGTATTAAGTCATAGATCTTTGAAATCAGACAAAAAAAATGTCATGTTCTTTTCGGGAGATATAAACAAACTCATAACCCATAAACTTAAACCTAAGTATGAGAATATATGGGTTGTTGGAGGCGCAATGATTACCAAAGAAGTAATTCGTTTGAAATTAGCAAATGAAATTATCATTTCAATGATGCCAATTATTCTTGGTGACGGCACACTCTTTTTCGATTTTATTGGTCAAGAACACAATCTTCATCTAAAAGATGTTACGGCTTATAAAGATGGAATGGTAGAGTTAACTTATGATATAAAACAATAATACAAACTATATTTTGAACATCGAAGACTACCGAACATATTGTCTATCTAAACAAGGAGTTACAGAATCATTACCGTTTCCTAAACTTCAAAATGTTCTTGTGTTTAAAGTGGCAGGAAAAATGTTTACAGCAACAGATATTGATACGTTCTCAAGTTTCAGTATAAAATGCATACCAGAAACTATAGATGACCTAAGAGCTCAATACTCTGCTCTTGAAGAACCATCCTATTTCAGTAAAAAACATTGGAGTAAAGTTCTGGTAGATGGAAGCATTAAAGATGAAACGCTATACAGTTGGCTAGATATTTCTTATGATTTAGTTGTTTCTAAGCTTACAAAAAAACAAAGACGTCTTCTACAGCAGCAGTAAAACTAAATGAAAATTTCAACTTGTAAGTCTAAGTCTGTTTTTTAATATTTAAATTTTAAAAACCAAGTGTTTTCACTTCGGTTCAGTTTCTTTTACTAAATTAGTATCCTATGCCAACTTATGTTTTAAAAACGTGTTGTCAATAATTTTTAAATACGATTAGTGAAAAGAGCAATAAAAAAAATAGTCGACAAATTACCATACGTCAAAGGGTTAAAAGCGCAATTAGACCAACTACATGTTCCACCAGGACATTATTATTCACCAACAATATCGAAAGAAGATCTCGTAAAACGATCTAAAAACATCTGGAAAGATCATCCAAGGCAAATTATTGGATTGAATCTTAATGAGGAATCTCAATTGAGTTTACTCGACGAATTTGCTGCCTATTACAAAGAATTACCTTTTGAAGCTACTGAAAAAGAAGGGTTGCGCTATTATTATGAGAACCGAATGTATAGTTATTCCGATGCTATATTTCTTTTTTGTGTGCTCAGAAAGTATACACCAAAACGTATTATTGAAGTTGGATCTGGGTTTAGTTCTGCAGTTACATTAGACACTAATAATTTGTTCTTCGATAACAACATGGAGTGTACTTTTATTGAGCCTTATCCAGAACGGTTAAACTCGCTTCTTTTTGAAAGTGATTCGATTAGACTTCTCCAAAAACCTGTTCAGGATGTTGAACTTTCGCTTTTTGAAGAATTGGAAGCCAACGATATTCTATTTATTGATTCTACGCATGTTTCTAAAACTGGTAGCGATGTTAACTTTCTTATGTTTGACGTTTTACCACGATTGAAAAAAGGTGTGAAAATTCATTTTCATGATATATTCTATCCTTTTGAATATCCGAAACGTTGGGTCATAGATGGTAAACGAAGCTGGAATGAAGATTATTTATTACGTGCTTTTTTAGCATACAATGATAAGTTCAAAATCATCGCGTTCAATACATTTTTAGAAGAATTTCATGAAGATTGGTTTAAAGCCAATATGCCTTTATGCTTAAAGAATAGAGGTGGAAGTATCTGGTTGGAGGTACAATAAAATAAGACGCTATTATAACATCTGCAAAGTATTTACTTCTTGTTGTGTCAAATGCTTCCAATGTCCGCGAGGTAAATCTTTTTTCGTCAAGTGGCCAATCTGTACACAATCTACTTTAATAATATCATACTTTAGATAATCAAAAATAGTATGTAAAATAGAATTACCTGTATTCTTTATTTTCAGACCAATTTTGGTTTTTGGCTGACCATCGATATAACTAACCTCTTCTACAGAAACAAGTTTACCTTCAAGTTTAAAGCCTTCTTGGATTTTTTTGAAATCATCAAACTTTAAGTTTTTATCTAGCTCTATTTCAAATAATCGTGCAACACCATTCTTAGAATTTGTAAACTTCTTAACTACTGCATCATCGTTAGTAAACAATAACAATCCTGTTGAGTTTCTTCCTAAGCGACCAATGGGTTTAATACGTGTGTTTGTAGAATTAGCGACCAAATCCATAACCGTTCGTCCTTTGCTCTCACTAGTTGTTGTGGCAAACCCTTTAGGTTTGTTTAGTAATACATACGTTTTCTTTTCCGGATTAATTCGTGCACCATCAAAACGTACTTCATCATCTAGCTTCACTTTATAACCCATTTCGGTTACTACCTTTCCATTTACCGTAACACTTCCGATAGAGATATGCATATCTGCATCTCTTCGAGAACAAATACCCGAATTTGCAATGTATTTGTTTAAACGTATTTCATCTGGATTAGAAACTTTAGAAGTTGCAGATGCTTTCTTCTTAGGAAACCTGTTTCCTTTTGCATTATCTCCACCTCTACCATATTTTTTATTAGCAGGTTTCTGATCTCCTTTTCCCGAAGTTTTTCCTTTTCCGCTACGTCCTTGCTGTCTACTCATGATGACTAAATTTTGCGCAAAGGTACTATAATAGTTGAACTAATCTATAAATTTAGTTGTAGATTGACGCTCGCGGTTAACCGATAACTGAGTTACATCTGGTCTTGAGTAATGACCTACAGCATCAAAATTTTGACGTTCTTCTAAAACACGATTGAAATCCAGCGTATGATATATTAATCCTTCTTTATGTAAAACAGGTTCTATCAACCATTCGCCATCTGGCCCAGCAATACAACTTCCACCATTAGCAAGAATCTCAGGTGCTTTCTCAAGAATTTGATTCAAATTTGGTGTGTCTTTCGGAAAATCATCCCTTGTCATTAAACTTGAAACTGAAATCACAAATGAACGTGACTCTCGAGCAATAAATCGTGTAATATCTTTTGTATTATGATCGCTTCCTGGCCATACAGCAATGTGCACATTTTCTCCTAAACCGTAGAGTGCTGCTCTTGGTAACGGCATCCAGTTTTCCCAACAATTAAGTCCGCCGAGCGTAAAATCCTTTAACGAATGTACTTGTAAACCATTACCATCACCTGGAGCCCAAGTTAAACGCTCATCATAGGTAGGTTGCAATTTTCTATGAACAGATTGCACCAAACCATCAGTATCAATATACACCAATGATGCATAAACACTATGACCACCTCTATCTGTAGGACGTTCAATAATACCTAAATACACGGCAATGCTATGCAGTTTAGCTAATTCGCAAACAGTATCTAAATCTCCTTTTTCAATCGTAATAGAATTGCTTACATAATGCGCATGCAATTCTTTATTGACCTTAGTATTCCATTCTGCTCCACCAGTTAGTGCTAACCAAAATGGATAACCTGGTACCAAGCCTTCACCAAAAACAATAAGTTCGGCTTGTTCTTTTGCTGCTTCAACAATAGAGTTTTCAACTTTTTTGAGAGTTTCTACTTTATTTAACCAAACTGGTGAAATTTGTGCTAGGGCAACTTTTAGTGTATGATTCATTAGATACGATTTAAAACAACATTTACATTAATTAAAACTATACAAAACACACCTGCCACTATAATAAACTTTAAAATATTATGAAGTATCAAATAATGTGTTTTAGTATTAGATTTCCATAGCAATAGTAGAAAAACAAGAAGTAAAATTACAGAGAGGTAGAAAAATAAATACATGTGACCTACATTGTAATTATTGAGCAACAAATAAATAGGGACACTAGTAAGTGCGATCAAAGCAGTTAACATAAGCTTTGAGGCTTTTTCACCGTAAACAATAGGTATCGTTTTATAGTTGAGTAATAAATCCCCTTTCATGTTTTCTAAATCTTTGGTTAATTCTCGCATTGAAATCATTAAAAACAAGAAGATGGCGTGCACAAAAATAACAGACTCAAAATTCTTGTAGTATAGAAAAATGGCGAAAAAAGGGAGAATGGTAAGTATCGCAGAGGTCAAGTTTCCTATGAATGGAAGTTTCTTTAATTTATGTGAGTAGAACCAAATTCCGAAAATGTAAAACGAAAAAAATAATACCGCATAAAATGACACATAACTTGCCATGATTACTGCCGAAAAATTTAATACAAAATAAAAAGAAAGTTTAGTGTTTTGACTTATCAGTCTATCAAGTTTAGACTTATTGGGTCTATTGATAAGATCTTTTTCAGAATCATAAAAATTATTAATGATATAACCTGCTGCAATGGTTACTGCAGAAGCTAAAACTAACATCAATAAGTTAAGGTCAAGCACCACTGCTTTAAGAGGCTTATCATGTGCTAAAATATAGATAGCTGTTAGGTATTGAGCAATAACAACAATAAGAATATTATAACCGCGAACCACAGAAAACATGCTAAAGAACTTTAGCAGAATATGTTTTTGTTTACGGGAAAACATAAATGACCTTTTAGAAGTTATATACGACTTCTAATTTATAATCTTTAAGTGAATGTTTAGCACGATCGATATCTTCGGTAAAACCTAAGATATAACCTCCTCCGCCAGAACCGCAAAGTTTTAAGTAATACTCATTAGTTTCGATTCCTTTTTTCCACAGCTCATGAAACTGTTTTGGAATCATTGGTTTAAAATGGTTGAATACCACTTTAGATAATTGTTTTGTGTTTTTAAATAGCGATTTAATATCTCCTTTTAGGAAATCATCTACACAAGCATCTGTATGTTTAATGAATTGATCTTTAAGCATACTTCTAAAGCCTTCTTGCTTCATGTTTTCCATAAAAATTCGAACCATAGGAGCAGTTTCTCCAATAATTCCAGAATCTAATAAAAACACAGCTCCTTTTCCGTTTGCTTGTTGCGCAGGAATTCCTGTAGCCTCAATATTATCTTTAGAATTGATTAAGATTGGAATACTTAGGTAACTATTTAAAGGGTCTAAGCCTGATGACTTCCCATGAAAAAACGATTCCATTTCAGAAAAAATAACTTTAAGTTTCAATAACTTTTCTCGAGTTAGGTTTTCTAAAACTGTAATTTTATCATGTGCATATTTATCGTAAATCGCAGCAACTAGAGCGCCACTACTCCCAACACCATAGCCTTGAGGTATTGACGAATCAAAATACATCCCAGCATCTACATCACGACTTAAAACTTCAATATCAAACGTTACCAATTCATCATCAATATCTTTGAGATAAGACACAAACTGCTTTAAGCTTTCATTAGATTTTACAGCATCGTGCGACGGATTTTCATCTGTCTTTAATGCGCCGTTGTAAAAATTATAAGGGATAGATAAACCTTTAGAATCTTTGATAATTCCATACTCACCAAAGAGTAGAATTTTTGAATAAAAAAGAGGTCCTTTCATGTATTTTAGCGATTAGCTTTAACAAATATACGTATTATTCCAGTATGTCGTTTATAATCAATAGTTAAGACATTTATAAATTATTAACATTTAAGCGTTAATTAATTGAGCTCCAAATCCTATTTGATCGCTAATATAATGTCCGTTTTGACAATATCCAACTAATTCATTTTTAATAAAGTCTAGTACAGTTTCTTTTTCATTTTCAGGATACAACACATGCACATTAGCTCCGGCGTCTAAAGTAAAACATACTTTTGAGTTAGTTGCATTTCTATAAGCCCAAATTTTATTGATAATTTCTAAAGTATTAGGTTTCATCAAAATGAAATAAGGCATACTCGTCATCATCATGGCGTGTAAGGTAAGGGCCTCACTTTCTACAATCTTGATAAATGCATCAACATCTCCATTTTTAAAAATAGAAATGAGCTGAGACATATGTTCATGAGCTTGTTCAAAACGACGATGTGCAAATGGATGATTATGCATCAAGTTATGGCCAACAGTACTACTTACCTGCTTTTCTCCTTTATCAACCAATAAAATAGTGTCTTGGTAATTTTTAAATTTTTGATGCACCTCATACGGATATTTAACACCATAAAGATCAGAACTTCCTTCTATTTCTTGATGTGTTCCCCAAACGATTAAGTCACCTTCAATACTTCGGCACGCACTTCCAGAACCTAAACGCGCTAAAAAAGATGCTTTTTGGTTGAACATGGCTTCAGAAATATCTCCTAAAAGTACTCTTTCAACACTCATTAAACACAAAGCCAAGGCACTCATTCCTGAAGCGGAAGATGCAATACCAGAACTATGTGGAAATGTGTTAGCTGTTTCAATCTTAAAGTGATACACTTTTAAAAACGGAACATAGCGTTCGATACGCTTAAAAAACGTTTCAATTTTTGGTTTGAAATCGTCTTTTTTTTCATCATCTAGATAGACTTCAAATGAAAACTCACTAGAAGTTTCTTTTTTTGAAAAACTAAGAGTAGTTGTTGTTTTACAGTGATCTAATGTAAAACTTACCGAAGGATTTTCTGGAATTTGGTGTTCTTTTTTTCCCCAATATTTCACTAAAGCAATGTTACTAGGAGATGACCAAGTAAAACTGCCATTGTCGATAGTTTTCACATAAGGTCTTGAAATAAAATAATTTTCAGTCATGTACTATTTAATTCTAAGAAATACTGTAAATGACAGCATAACAACAATAGTCAATTAATTTTTAGCAAAAATAGTGAATATCTCTTGTTATTTTTCATTTTCTAAAGACATTGCCAATAACTTTACCATGGTTCTATAATTTCTAGATGTTGCTCTTACATTTAGCTTCTTTTCAAACATATTCATATTGAATTTTGATTTGCCATAACCTACAGATGAATAAAAATATAGGCAATCTTTAATAATTTGAAACTCTTCATTGTCATAAGTGATTTGCATCACCTCGTTAACTAATTCTTTTTTAGGGATCCTGCTAAGTATAGTGAAATAACTATTCTCTTTTTTCTCTTCGGAAAATGGGCAAGCATCAAAAATCTGTTCTATTTCATTTCTAGTTCTCGCCATAACTGGGACTTCAAATCCGAAATGATCTAAAATCGCTTGTTGAACGATCTGTTCTACTTTTTCATAATCTTTTTCTGAAGATTTCAATATGATGTTTCCGCTTTGAATATAAGTTTTCACGTCTACAAATCCTTGTTTAGACAGTAACTCACGTAATTCGGCCATAGGCACTTTTTTATGACCGCCAACATTAATTCCTCTTAAAAGTACAAGGTATATATTCATCATTTTGATATGGCTTTTGCAGCAATATAAGCTCCTGTCCAAGCATTCTGAAAGTTAAATCCTCCAGTAACAGCATCTATATTTAAAATCTCACCTGCAAAATACAGATTTTCATAAAATTTACTTTCAAAGGTTTTGAAATTTACTTCTTTAAGGTTAATGCCACCAGCCGTTACAAACTCTTCTTTGAAAGTACTTTTACCGTTTACAGCAAATACAGCCTGTGTAAGCTGTGAAGCCAATTGTTCGGTTTGGAATTTATTAAGATCTGCCCAACGTGTGTCATTAGTTATGTTTGAGGCCAATACTAATTTTTGCCATAAACGTTTTGGTAATTCAAATTGCGCCAATTTAAGCACTGTTTTTCTAGCTAAATCTTGTTTTAGAGTCTTTAAATGATCTAAGCAATCGTCTAATGATTGTTTAATAAAGTTCACTTCAATTTGAAACTTATAATCACGTTTAGCCAATTCTATGGCTCCAAAAGCAGAGAGCTTTAAAATGGCTGGAGCACTCATGCCAACATGTGTGATTAGCAATGGTCCTTCGCTCCATAGATTTGAACCTTTTACTTTTACTTCAACATCTAAGGCAACAACGCCAGGAATACCTTTAATGCGCTCATCTTTAATATCAAATGTAAATAAGGACGGAACTGGTTGAACTACAGTATGACCTAACTCTTCTAACACCTTCCAAATTTTAGGATTACTACCAGTAGCTACCATTATTTTTTTTGCCGAAAAATCACCTTGAGTTGTCTCTAATAGCCATTGTTCATTTGACTGTTTTAAAGACTTCAGTACATGATTATACAGGACATCAACCTTATGTTTTTTTACTTCGTTTAAAAAGCAATCAATAATCGTTTGAGACGAATTGGTTACAGGAAACATACGTCCATCATCTTCAATTTTTAAGGCCACACCTCTTTTATCGAACCACTCAATAGTATCACCTGTCATAAATTGGTGAAATGGTCCTAAGAGCTCTTTTTCCCCTCTTGGATAATTACCTACTAGTTCAGGTGGCACAAACTCGGCATGCGTTACATTACATCGTCCTCCTCCAGATATTTTTACTTTTTGAAGTCCTGTTTTTCCACGTTCGAGAATAGCGACACTTAGGTTTGGATTGAGTTCGGCAATATTAATAGCTGCAAAAAAACCTGCCGCACCTCCTCCAACTATTATTACATCATATGATTTCATAGGCGATCTGGATTATCAGAAATTATAGCATCTACACCATAAGTTTTCATTCGTTGAATGGTTTGAACGTCATTGACCGTCCATGTAATGACTTTATAACCTTCCTTTTGAGCTCGTTTCACATTTTCACGTGTTACCAAAGCTACATTTGGATGAATAGCATAAGCATTTATAGTATTAGCAAATTCTAAAGCATCAGTAACACTAGCTTTTGTTAGAATCGCTAAACGCAAATTAGCATTGATTTTAAACACCGTTTCAAGTTCATGGTGCTGAAAACTTGAGATGATAAAATCTTCGGCTGTCCATCCTTTAGTATTCATAAAATGAGTGACTACATTGCATGTTTCTAGAGCTGTATCCTTTCCTTTGAGTTCTATATTGAGTATACATTTTCTATCAATGATATTTAAGACCTCTTCCAAAGTTGGAATAGCATATTGGCCATCAACCTTTATTTTTTTCAACTCACTTAAGGTATGTTTAGATACTTCTCCCATCCCATTGGTCATTCTATCCAGAGTAAAATCATGAAATACAACAAGTTCACCAGAAGCACATTTATGAACATCAACTTCAATACCATCTACATTAAGTTCCATT
Organism: uncultured Psychroserpens sp.; assembly: GCF_947500255.1. Taxonomy (GTDB): domain Bacteria; phylum Bacteroidota; class Bacteroidia; order Flavobacteriales; family Flavobacteriaceae; genus Psychroserpens. The sequence continues at coordinate 396,699 of NZ_CANMRL010000001.1, forward strand.
GCCTTTTCTATAGACTCAAGAGTATTTTCAGCGATATGGCCTTTAGCGCCTCTATGTCCAATTTTAAGTGGTTTTTTCATAGAGTATAAAAGTATTAAATTCAACTGTAGAACTATCAACAAAACTAATTTTATCAAATCTTTATACACTTAGTTTTGTGATTCTCAAGAAAAAGGCTTTAACTTTATTTTGAAAACAGATTTTTATGCGCTCACATTTCAATTTAGTTGTTCTTTTAATAGTCCTCACAGCATCATGTGATACTGGAAAACTAACCGTAATTGCAGATCTACCATCTAGTTTAAAAGAAACCTCAGCGATTGAAGTCACTAAAAATCCTGAGTTATTATGGGTTATTGAAGATGCTGGTAATAAGAATAATTTATATGCACTTAACCGTGAAGGTTCTATTATCAAAGACATAGATATTGACAATATTCAGAATATTGATTGGGAAGACCTCACCTCAGATGATGATGGAAATATGTATATAGGCGACTTTGGAAACAACTCAAAAAAGCGTAAAAACTTTGCTATATATAAAGTAACAAATCCCAAAAACATTGATAAATCTACGACTGCTAATGTGATTAGTTTTACACTTCCTAAGAAGATAAAGTCTAAGGATTTTGAATCTTTCTTTTTATATAATAATGCGTTCTATCTATTCAGTAAAGATCATAAGAAATGTAAATTATTTAAGGTTCCAAATACCATAGGCGATCATGTGGCTGAGTTTATTTCAGAATATAAATTTGAAGGGAAATACAAGAAAGTGACTTCGGCCGATATTAGCGACGATGGAAGAACAGTGGTATTACTCACACATGACAAGCTATGGAAATTAACCAATTACACCTCTGATGACTTTTTTAACGGAACCGTAGAGACAGTCAAATTTGAGCATGACTCTCAAAAAGAAGGCATTACATTAATAAATTCGAACACTGTTTTAATTACAGATGAAAAAACAAAAAATGAAGGCGGAAATATTTATAGTTTTAGTTTTGATTAATCGTTAGACTTTGCATTATGCTGAATATATTTCCCAACAACAATTGCCGTTACTATCACTAAATAAAACTGCCCCATAAGTCCAGTAATTAACGACGCTTTTTGTGCGAGAGGTGACACAGGAACTATATCACCATAACCAATAGTCATCAACGTAATATAGGAATAGTACATTATCGAGTCTAGACCCATAGATGCATTAGTGGAGTCAATTACAATACCTTTAAAAGAGTTAGGTTCTACAATTTCTATAGTTGTAAAAAGAAAAAACGCAATAAAGCCAAGAGAAATATAACCACACATAAGCCCAATAACCACAAGGTTATTAACACGTTTGGCTTTCCATATTTGAAGTATAATCTGGTGAGCAACGATAATATAAAAAATAAAATAAACGCTTAATCTTATGAGGAAATTCTCTTGAAACTCAGTTTGTCTATTCATCATACTACTGCCAAATACCACAAGAGATATCCCAAAGAGAATAATTAAAAACCACATGAGTTTTCTTTTTTTCGATACTAAAAAAATGCCAGCTATGGTATTAACCAAAAACAAGATTGGTGTTAACACATTTTCAAAAAATTCACTAGGAAATAGCAACGATCCAAACAATATAAACAATTGTGTCGCAAAGAAAATTTCGAATCTATGTTTATATAAATCTTTAATCATCTAATAACTCCTTATTGAACTCATAATCTTTATAATTCACCTTAAATAGGGCGCTGTATAGCGATGGGATAAACAATAATGTTATTATTGTTCCAAATAACAATCCTACCATAATCCCAATAGCCATACCTTCCCACATCTCTCCTCCAGAAATATATAGAGGAATTAAACCTAATACTGTTGTAAACGTAGCAAGAAGAATAGGTCTAAATCGTTGCAAACAAGCGGCAATGACTGCATCTTGTTCTGACCTTCCTAAATCACGTTGTTCAACTTCCATGCGGTCAATAAGTACAATAGCATTATTAATAACGATTCCAGCTAAAGAGATCACACCTAAAAATGGCATAAAACCGAATGCTTCACCAAATACCAATAAGCCAATAACAACACCAATGATACCTAAAGGAATTGTAAGTACGACCATTGTCATTTTTCTAAAGGAGTTAAACTGAATAATTAAAAGCAGAACAATTATAAATGCCGAAACAGGCAAGTATCCAATTACAGAACCCATACTTTCGGCAGTTTGCTTAGCATCACCTCCAAACTCATATTGATAATCTTGCGGCCAATTTTGTTGTTGTTCTATTAACCATGGCGTTATTGCTTTAGTAATTTCAGAGGCATTTCCACTTGCTCTTAATTCACTAGTCACATTTATGGTTCGACGCAAATCAAAACGTTTAATTTTTGAATATTGCCATTGCGGAACAATTGAAGCCACCTGCAATAGAGGCACACTTTTACCAGAATTTTGCGAATATATATTCAACGTCTCTAATGATGCTAGTGATTGTTGTTGACTCACATCACTTCGCATTATTATTGGTATAGACTTATCATCTTCACGATACTCACCTGTTTGAAAGCCATCCAACACAGTTCTGAGCGATGTAGCAATATCTTCACTCGTTATTCCAGCAGTTTGAGCCCTATTTTGATCTATTTCAATTAAGAATTTTTTACTCTTTGGTCCCCAATCATCTTTTACATTTTTGGTTCCAGTAATAGTAGATAATTTTAACTTAACTGCTTCAGCGATTCGAGACAATTCATCAGGGTTTTTACCAGAAACTTTAATCTCAATAGGTGTTCCGCTACCTCCTGCACCCAAAACCCCAACTTTTATATCTGCGTTAGGAAAATTATCAAACGTAAACTTATCAAGTTTTGTAATCATCTCATTGTTTTCATTAAAAGATGATGTATTAACCAGAATATGAGCATAATTTGAATTTGCTTCATCTGGAGAATATCCTAAATCATATGATTCAGGTCCTTCACCGATGTAAGACGACCAATCTGAAATACCATTAACTCTATTGGTATTGACTTGCAACGAATCTGCCATAAATTGTTCAATACGCTTAACGACTTCGGTTGTACGTTCGATTTTATTTCCTTCAGGTAAATTTATATCTATAGTAATCATATTTCGATCACTATCGGGAAAGAAGATGAAAGGTATTTTTGTAAATCCATATAAGGATGCAAAAAAGATAAGAAATATCCCTATGATCACTTTCCATTTATTGGTTAATGCAATTAAGATTAGATCCTTGTAATATCTTTTGTATTTATTAATAATCCTATCTATAAAACTAGGTTTGCTTTCTCCTTTTGGTTTTACTTTTAAAAAGAGATAACAGAATAACGTAATAACTGTTAATGCTATCATCCAAGACGACAATAACGCTATTGAAATCACAACAAAAATTGGCCCAACGATATCTCCCATAGTCGTTGGAGATAAATAAAACGCTAAAAATGCTGCCGAAGTTGTTAAGGTTGAAATTAGTAAAGGCATCCATAATTCTGAAAAGGCTTCAACAGCTGCACGTTTTTTATCAATACCTTGTTCCATCTTAACCATGATGGTTTCGGCTACTACAATAGCATTATCAACCAACATCCCAAGAGCCATAATTAAAGCCGCTAATGTTACTTGATTTAATCCCATATCAATAACTCCCATAATCATCAAAGTCATGATGGTCACTATTGGAATAAGACTCGCAATAACAAAACCTGTTCTAAAGCCTAAAAAGACGAGCATTACCAACAATACAATGGCAATTGATTGCATGAGATTGACTATAAAATCATTGACTTTCACATCAATATAAGTGTCTAATGAAGAGACTCTCGTAATTTCTAAACCAAGGGGTAATTTTTGTTGCCATTCATTAACTACAGCATTAACCTCTTCTCCAAGTGAAATCACGTTGGCATTTTCTTTTAAGTTCACATGTAATGAAATGGCATCTTTTCCATTGATACGGACTTTTTGCGTTGGTGGATCGATATACCCTTGCTCTACAGAAGTAATATCACCTAGTTTCACTAACTGTGTCCCATTATTATTACCAACAGATATAAGCATATTCCTAATATCTTCTACAGAATTAAAGTTTCCTGTTGGTTCTAAAATAATACGTTCGTCTCCTAAATTAATCTGCCCTCCAGAATTTAAGATATTAGTTGAAGCAATAGATTGTTGCAATTTTGAAGCAGACAATCCATACTCTTTTAATCGCGTATTATCAAATTCAACAAAAATGCGTTCATCTTGCTCACCTCCCATTTCAACCTTTGCAGCGTCCGGTATTTTAATAAGAGCGTCTTTGATATCATCCGCATATTCCTTCATCTCGGCATAGGAGTATCCATCAGAAGTTAACCCAATTACAATCCCATAAACATCTCCTACACCATCATCTTTTAAAGATGGTTGAACACCTTGAGGTAAGCCTTGTAAATCATTTAATTTACGTCGTAATCGATCCCAAACCGCTTGCATTTTTTTAGGCGAAACCTCATCTTTCAAAGTTACTGTGACAACAGATAAACCTGATCTCGAAGTACTTTTTACTTCTTTTAATTCTGGAAGTTCTTGAGCTACTTTTTCTATTTTATCTGTAACCAATTGCTCTACACGTTCTGGACCAGCACCTGGAAACTGAGATACTACAGTAGCAACTCTTACTGTATAAGGAGGCATGCTATCTCTTGACAAACCAGAATACATGGTTAAACCCATAAGTATTATGGTAGCCAATACCATAAAAGTAATTCTGTTTTTATCTATAGAAAATTGTGATAAATTCATTTAGTTGGTTGTTTAGAATTACTGTAGTCTTACTTCTTGTCCGTCTAATAATGTTTGTAAACCCGCAGTTGCTATTTTCTGTCCTTCTGTCAATCCAGATACTATTTCAAAGCCATCTCCTGTTAAGTTACCAATCGTAATTGGTTGTTTCTTTACTTTAGTTGTTTCACCTTCTTCAACGAGAAATACGAATCGACCATTACTATCTTCTCCAACCGCATTAGCAGGAACGACTAATACAGTGCTTTTTGTTTTACTATCTCCAAAATCAAAAGTAACATTGGCAGCCATACCACTTTTTATTTCATCGCTAGGATTAGTTATTGTAACACGTACTGGATATGTTGATGTATTTGAATCTACAGACGGAGCAACCTCAGTCACCTTTCCTTTAAACTTTTTATCAGACAAAGAAGTGAAACTTACATTCACAAGCATATCTTGTTTTACACCATTAATGACACTTTCTGGAATCCCTAAAGTAATTTCCATATCCTTTCCTGCATTAAGCGTAGCAACGGCTTGACCAGCGCTAACATTCTCATCAATTTCAGACATCACTGCAGCTATAACACCATTTTCTGGAGCATTGATATATCCAAAACGTATTTGCTCTTGCTGAATAGCTACACCTCGTTTAGCTGATTCATGACTCTGTTGTGCTGTTTTATAAGCATTCTTCGCCGCTTCAAAATCACTTAATGAAGAACTTCCTTTTTCGTATAAAGACCGTACTCGATTTAAACTCAGTTTAGCGGTATTCATTTGTGATGCTGCGCTATTTAAATCTGTTATAGCTTGCTCATATGACAATCGAGATTGCACATTATCCAGCTTAGCCAATAGTTGTCCTTTTTTTACTTTTTGACCCAATTTAACATCAAATTGCGTAATGATTCCATTATTCCGGAAACTCAAATTAATAATCTTATCTGTTTGAGCGGTTCCGCTAAATGATCTTATTTTCTCTCCTCCTAAATACGTTACCGTTTGATATTTAACAGGGCGAACAAATTTTTCCACAGCTTTTTTTTCTTCAGAACAGGAAAAAAATGCCATTAATAAAAGGAGGTAAATACTAGTTTTATTTTTCATCATAAATTCTAATTTCTTGTGTTTAAATACTCTAAAAAGCGCTGATTAAATTCGTTGTTTTTGGCTTGATCATTCAGCAGAAAATAATACCCCAGAAAGCGCTCCATTTGCAAAGCATTGATTAGATAGTTATATACTGCACTTACACTTGCGACTCTTGCGCTTAAATAGTTGTTTTGGGCATCTATTAATTGTACAATATTTACAGCACCGTTTGAATAGGATGTTTGTGTTAAATCAAGTGCTTCTTTGGCAGTTTCTTCAGAAACTTTAGACAATTCAATATTAGATATTTGATTGATAATATTTAAAACCGAATTTCTAATATTTGCGGATAAAGCTAATTCTGTATTCTCTTTATTAATATTTAATTGATCTTTTTGAATAATAGCTGTTTGCCTATTGATATTAGTTTGATTGCTATTTAATATAGGAATAGATACATTTAAAGCGATATTGTAATTATCATCTAAAAAAGACGTTCCTGGTGGCGCCGTACTACCTATACCATTTCTATCAAAAATTCTATTATATTGTCCTTGTAAGGCAATTGTTGGTAAAAAACGACCATAACTATTTAACTTTATATTCCGTTCGGTGGCATCTAAGTTATAATCTAAGGCTTTTAATTCGGGAGCATTGTTTTTTGATTCTTGAATTAAGAATTCAATAAAGGGTTCTCTTAACTTCGGATTATCTAATAAATCAATAAAACTATCGTAATTATACTGTTGTAAAAAGCCTTGATCTAAATTGACATCTTCAATACTTATTTCAGTATTTACAGGATTATTAAGCAATTGATTCAAAGTCACAAAGCTCTGCTCTAATTGATTAATTGCCTCAACCATAGCTTGTGTATTTTGTGCCATTTGGCTACGAAAACGTAATAAATCTGATTTTCCAGATTCGCCAGCTTCGTAGTTTTGTTCGGCAATTTGCAAATTTCTCCGTGTCAATTCTAAATTACCCATTTGAATCTGTAAGTTTGCTTTAAGTATTAAGGCGTTGAAATACGCATTAGAAGCATCAAAAACTGAGTTTAATTGCTCGGCATTGAAATTTTCCTGTTGTGCTTGCAATACACTCTTTTGAATAGAAATATTGGCATTAGCTGCTTCAGAAAACACGGTTTGTTGTAAGGTAATATTTCCTGCCGTTTGAAATTCTGGACTTTGCCCATTACTAATCTCTGCAAGGTTTGGGTCTGTATAAGTGCCATTAGCTGCGGCAGTTAAACTTGGCAAATAGTTACTTTTAGCTGTCTTAAGATCCTGTCCACTTAATTCAACATCTTTTTGAATGGACTGCAATGATAAATTTTGATCTAGTACTGTATTGATGACATCTATTAAATTGTATTGCTTCTCAGAAATTACGTTTTCAAACTTACCCACAAAATCTGTATCGTTGATTAAACTATACTTGATTGGAATTCCAACCAATTCAGTGGTATTAAAATTTATAGTTAAACGTTCACTAAAATCAATAAATACTGGCATTTCAGACAACGGAGTTCCATTAATATAGCCTTCTACTGAAAGTGATATACGACGAATAAATTGGTTTAAATTATCTTGAGATTGATTAGTTACCATCAAACCTTGTTCAACCTGTTTTATACCATTAGATGTAAATGATGGTAGCTTTTTATCAATAAAAGCTTGAGCCAATAATTTCACCTCATCGTCTTTTAAGAAAAACCCACTAGCTAAGTATACAGCATCAATATCGTCCAAGTTCGACGTGATATCTGAAACTGTTTTAAAAGGAATTAGTTTGTAGCTGGCATCCAAAGCTTCAAACTCTTTATCAAAGGTATCTTTTAAAGGTAAAAGGTTTACCATATGGTCTTCAACCAAGATTCCTAATGTTTTATAATTGGTAAGGGTTTTAAACTTGATAAAATCTTCATTGTAAGATTCAGATTCTATTAAATAGGTGAAGTTATCAATTCCAGAAGTAGTCTTACTAAAATCGATTGAACTAAAATCTCTATTAACAGCACCAAATAAAATGGTAGGCTTTTCATAAACAGGTTGCTTACTCACTATCTCATTATTAACGACACCAAAGGCAAGAATAATGTCGGTATCATTAGAAACAAGCGTATTATAATGTAGTCTCGCGTTTTCTAAGTTGTAGTTATTGACAAGAATATTTTTTTCAGAAAATATAATATTAGCGTCTTCTCCTACTACAGCAATAATCTGGTTTTGAATTTTTTGAAGCAAAGGCTCCATTTCTTCGGTTCTATTGTCTAGTAAAATACCAATAGCATAAGTATCTTTTTTTTGTGAAAAGGCAAATGTAACAAAAGTCAACGCTAATACTAAGATGATTTTTTTCATTTCAAATTGTTATTTTGTAAATATAACTGTTATACAAATAAATAACTACTACTAATTATAACTAAAATCAAATCATAAGTTAGATTACACAGTTATGCTACTGGTGATCCTGTACCAGTTCCAAAATTTATTTATGTGTTAATTGCGATAGTTCTCTTTGTTTCTGTATTGGCATATTTCAGAAATAAAAAATTCAAAAAATCTTTATAAACACTCACATGACAAAAGTCATATTCCTCAAGATTTTAACATGCTAACTTTGTATAACATATAATAAAAAGCTGTTTCATTTAAATATAAAATAATGGAAATCTTACAAATTTGTTTAAAATTATTAGTCCTAATAGTACCATTAGTTAGTATTGGTTTATATGGATTAATAAAAGGAAAGAAGGATTTAAAAAAGTGATGTTTTTTCACTAAATTAGTAGCTAATATTCTAAGATTTAGAAGAAGTATCCAATCAATCAAAATTAACTTCGATGAATCCACTGTTTTTTAGAAAAACAATTATTGCTGCGACAGGCCTTTTTCTTTGTGTATTTTTGATTGTACATCTCTCTGCAAATTGTATTTTACTATTACCAGAGGATATTGCCAGAGATTTATATAACTCCTACTCGACAACATTACGGGAAAGTCCCTTAATTAAGATCATAGCTTACGTTTTATATGCATCCATAATTCTTCACGCATTTTATGCTTTATTGGTAACACTTAGAAATCGCAAAGCTAAACCTCAAAAATATGTTGTTAATCACTCCAATGAAAATAGCACCTGGACCTCTCAAAATATGGGATTAATAGGCACAATAATATTACTATTCATTATTGTGCATTTAGCAAATTTCTGGGCACGAATTAAACTTGGAATGGGAGAAGAAGTTCGGTTAGATGATATGGGCAACAAAGATGTTTATGAAGTAACATATAACTTATTTCAAAACATCTACTTTGTTATCTTTTATACCCTAATTTCTATTCCTCTGGCATTACATTTACATCACGGTTTAAAAAGCGCCTTCAAAACCTTAGGCTTTTATCATAAAAAAGGATTGAAATTTTTAGCAAAAGTATCCTTAATATATGCGATTATAATGGGTGTTGGTTTTGGGATTATTCCTTTTATCGTTTATTTCAAATAACTAGAAGATGACATTAGATTCAAAAATTCCAGAAGGAAAACTCGAAGATAAATGGCGTAACTACCAAGTTAAGTCCCAATTAATAAACCCTGCAAATAAGAAAAAGCTCAATATCATTATTGTTGGCTCTGGATTATCTGGTGCTGGAGCAGCTTCTACTCTAGCTGAATTAGGCTATGATGTGAAGTGCTTCTGTTATCAGGATTCTGCCAGACGTGCCCATTCTGTCGCAGCTCAAGGCGGAATAAATGCCGCTAAAAACTATCAACATGATGGCGATAGTGTGTATCGTATGTTTTACGACACATTAAAGGGTGGTGACTTTAGGTCACGTGAAGCCAACACTTATCGGTTAGCAGAATTATCTGCTCCGCTCATTGACCATTTTGTACAGCAAGGGGTACCTTTTGCAAGAGAATATGGAGGCACTTTGGTTAATCGGAGTTTTGGTGGTGTACAAGTCCAACGCACGTTTTATGCTCGTGGACAAACAGGTCAGCAATTACTTTTGGCTGCTTATTCTCAATTATATAAAATGGTACGTGCTAAAAAAGTTGAAATGTTTCCGCGAAGCGAAATGTTAGATTTAGTTGTTATTGATGGAAAAGCAAAAGGTATTATCGTTAGAGATTTAGTGACTGGTAAATTAAAACGTTTTGCTGCTGATGCTGTTGTCTTAGCAACTGGAGGCTATTCTCGTGTATTTAGACTATCAACTTTAGCTATTGGTTGCAATGGAAGTGCATTATGGAAAGCACATAAAAAAGGCGCATTATTTGGAGCGCCAAGTTTTACTCAAATTCATCCCACAGCATTACCACAGTCTAGTGAAGCACAATCCAAGCTTACCTTAATGTCTGAATCACTTCGTAATGATGGACGCATTTGGGTTCCAAAACAAAAAGGAGATTCAAGAAAAGCAAATGATATTCCTGAAGAAGAGCGCGATTATTACTTAGAGCGTCGCTATCCTAGTTTTGGAAATCTTGCCCCTCGTGATATTGCCTCACGCGCAGCTAAAGAACGTATAGATGCTGGTTTTGGCGTAGGACGATTAAAAAATGCAGTCTATTTAGATTTTAGACATGCTATTGAAAAATTTGGTTTGGAAACTATAAAAGATAGGTATGGCAATCTGTTTACGATGTATAAAAAAATTACGGGAATAGACGCTTATAAAGAACCAATGCAAATCTCACCTGCGGCACATTTCTCTATGGGTGGACTTTGGGTAGATTATGAATTAATGACAACCATTCCTGGCTTATATGCTGTTGGAGAATGTAATTTTTCTGATCATGGTGCTAACAGACTAGGTGCTAATTCATTATTGCAAGCAAGTGTTGATGGCTATTTCATATTACCAAATACTATAAATAATTATTTGGCTTCCGAAATAAAAACAGATCACCCAACTACAGATCATCTAGAGTTTGAAAAAGCAGAAAAAGAAACCAAAGCACATATAGAACGAATTCTTGCTATAAATGGAACAAAAACAGTCGATCATTTTCATAGAAAACTAGGTAAAGTCATGTGGCAAGAATGTGCGATGAGCCGAAATAAATCTGGATTAGAAAAAGCAATTACTCAAATCAAAACGATTAGAGATCAGTTTTGGAGTGATGTGAAAGTTACAGGTCACGATAAGGAAATGAATACTGAACTTGAAAAAGCATTACGCTTGGCCGATTTCATTGAATTAGGAATTTTAATGTGCACAGACGCTTTAGAGCGTGAAGAATCCTGTGGTGCGCACTTTAGAGAAGAATACCAAACTGAAGATGGAGAAGCTGTGCGTGTAGATAAAGACTATAGTTATGTTTCAGCCTGGGAATATGATAATGGTGATTTCAAACTACACAAGGAGACACTAGAATTTGAATTTGTTAAACCTTCAGTAAGAAGCTATAAATAATTAGATTATGCGAGTAACATTCAAAATATGGAGACAAGAGGGACCTGATGATAAAGGAGTCATAAGAGCATATGAAGTAGATGGATTATCAGAAGACATGTCGTTTCTGGAAGCATTAGATCATTTAAATGAGTTGCTTGTTCTTAAAAACGAAAAAGTCGTTGCTTTTGAATACGATTGTCGTGAAGGTATTTGCGGTCAATGTGGTGTGTTTATTAATGGTCGTGCTCATGGGCCTCACGATAATATAACAACCTGTCAATTGCATATGCGTAGTTTTAATGACGGAGACACGATTATTGTTGAACCTTGGAGAGCAGCATCATTTCCAGTAATTAAAGATTTAGTAGTCGATCGTTCTTCATTAGATAGGATTATTGAACACGGTGCTTTTATAAGTGCAAAAACAGGAACAGCACCAGAAGCAAATGCCATTCCAATACCAAAAGATGTGTCAGATAGAGCTATGGATGCCGCAGCCTGTATTGGTTGTGGCGCTTGTGTAGCAACTTGTAAAAATTCATCTGCTGCGTTATTTACTTCAGCAAAAATAAATCATTTAAATACATTACCTCAAGGTAAAGCAGAAGAACATAAACGTGTGGCAGAAATGACATTTCAAATGGAAATTGAAGGCTTCGGAAGTTGTACCTTTACTGGTGCTTGCGAAGTAGAATGTCCTGAAGGTATTTCTATAATCAATATTGCAGAAATGAATGCTCGTGTAGTAAAATCTAAATTATTGAGATAATCAAACATATATATAAAATGAACTTAAAAAGAACTTTATTAATCGCCATTGGATGTTTTAGCATACAAGTTATGTTTGCTCAAGAACTCACCGCAGAACAAAAAGAACGTCTTGAATACAAGATCGATATTTTCACTTCTGGAGAAAAAGAAATACAAGAATTATGGTATGAAGACCAAATGGACAAAATGAAACTTAAGGGAGAACTAAGAGAAAATTATAAAAAAATCGTAGTCTATCATGCTTATAAAATGGAGCGTCTAGATGATTTAGATAAAAAGTTAAATGATAAAGAGGTATACAAAGCTTTGCAGAAACAGTTAAAATTGATGAATACTGATGTCAAAGAGATTTTAAATACTGAACAATATGTAATCCATGATGACACATGGAAGGCGATATTAAGAGCAGTTTACTATCAAAAGAAATGGGATAACTGATATTACTATTAACAAAACTCTTTGTATCAATTAACAACTAAAATTAAAACATTATGATTTGGATAGAATTATTAGTCGTTCTCTTTTTTATCTTCCTAGGATCTAAAATGGGAGGTATTGGTATTGGTTATGCTGGTGGAGCTGGTGTTGTTGTACTCACACTTATTTTTGGTTTAGAGGCTGGCTCTGTTCCTGTAGATGTTATTTTAATTATTATGGCAGTAATTTCTGCAATCGCAGCAATGCAAAAAGCTGGCGGACTGGATTATTTAGTCCATTTATCTGAAAAAATATTGCGCAAAAACCCTAAGCGCGTCACTTTCATAGCACCTACCGTTACGTACTGGATGACTTTATTGGCTGGAACGGGACATACAGCTTATGCTGCACTTCCTGTAATTACAGAAGTAGCAAAAGAAGGTGGTGTTAGGCCATCTAAACCTTTGAGTATTTCGGTTGTGGCTTCTCAAATTGCAATTACTGCCTCTCCTATTTCTGCTGCAGTTGTAATATTTGCTAGTTTTCTAGAACCTTTAGGTATTTCATATTTACAATTGTTAGCAGTAGCAATTCCATCAACAATTCTAGCGTGTATGGTTGGTGCAATTGTAGCAAATAAATTAGGAAAACCTTTAGCCGAAGATCCAGAATATCAAAGACGAGTTGCTGCAGGGTTAGTAAAACATAAAAGCGGAAAACATCATGAAGATCCTAAAAGTGCAAAATGGTCTGTAGGCATTTTTTTAGTTGCTATTATATTGATAGTTACTTATGCAAGTATGATTTCTAAAAAAGTAGGCCTCATAGAAAATCCTGTGATTGGTAGAAACGAAGCTATTATGGCAGTAATGCTATTAGCAGCAACAGTAATCGCTTTAGTTTGTAAAATAAAAATGAATGACATTACAAGTATGTCTACTTTTAAATCGGGTATGAGTGCTGCTATTTGTGTACTTGGTGTGGCTTGGTTAGGTGATACTTTTGTTAGCAATCATATAGAAGAAATTAAGAGTGCAGCTGGTGGTGTTTTAAATGAATATTCTTGGATGTTGGCTGTCGTTTTATTCTTTGCTAGTATGTTACTATACTCTCAAGCTGCAACAACAACCGCTTTAATGCCTGCAGCTTTAGCTTTAGGAGTTAGTCCTCTAGCCGCTATTGCTTCTTTTGCAGCAGTAAGTGCATTATTCGTATTACCTACCTACCCTACACTATTAGCCGCCGTTGAAATGGATGATACAGGAACTACCAAAATTGGTAAATATGTTTTTAACCACTCTTTTATTATCCCAGGAATAGTAACCATTACAGCAAGTGTCATCTTCGGATTTATATTAGGAGGTTTAATTTTATAAAATTTTAATAAAACATCAAAAAACATGAAACAAAAAATAATTATTTATTCCCTTGGATTAGTTACAGGCTTACTGGTATGGTTTGCTTACGATCGCTATGAATCTTTCAGCAATGCTGCGTCTATTGAGGAATTCTACAAAGACTATGAGAAAAATGAATTCATGGTAGAAGAAAAAGCACCTGAATTTATCGCAAGTGATTTATATAAAATGAAATTAACGTCCTTAGATAAAAAAGAAACGAATATCAAAAAAGGAAAGAAAATCGTTTTTATCAATTTCTGGGCAACATGGTGCAAACCTTGTATAGATGAAATGCCTTCAATTCAAAGACTGTACGATCGATCAAATGAAAATGTAGATTTTTATCTATTGACATATGAAGATATAGATAAGGCAAAAGAATTTATAAATAAAAAAGGGTTTTCCTTCCCTGTTTATTCTTTCAACGGTAAATCTAATTTGCCAGAATATTTTCAATATAATGGAGGAAGTATTCCAGACACTTATATTATTCATAATGACAAAATTCAATTCCATCATGTAGGAGCTGCACCTTGGGATTCTAAAAAAGTGGATTCATTGTTTACTAAAATTTTAAAATAAAACATTTCAGTTCTAACATCGAACTGAGTTAAAAATAAGACATCATGAAAACAAGAAAAGAAACTGATCTTCTAGGAGACTTAGAAATTTATGACGAATTATATTATGGAGTACATACACAAAGGGCTATTAACAACTTTAAAATTTCAGGCTCTAAAATTGGTGATTTCCCCATCTTTGTTAAAGGTTTAGTACTAACCAAAAAAGCTTGTGCATCTGCTAACAAAGAAATTGGAACTATACCAGCAGATAAGGCAGATATGATTATTCAAGCTTGTGATCACATACTTGATAATCTAAAGAAGTATGCACAATTTTTTCCTTCCGATGTTTTTCAAGGAGGTGCTGGTACTTCAGTAAACATGAATGCAAATGAAGTTATTACCAATGTAGGTCTTGAACTTAATGGTCACGAAAAAGGAAGTTATGATATTTTACACCCTAACGACCATGTGAATAAGTCTCAATCTACAAATGATGCATATCCAACAGGCTTTAGAGTTGCTGTTTATTATTATATGAATCAGTTATTAGATCGCATTAATCTTTTAACAACGAGCTTAGATAAGAAGGCTGCAGAATTCAAGAAGGTTCTTAAAATGGGTAGAACTCAATTACAAGATGCCGTACCAATGTCTTTAGGTGACGAATTTGGGGCTTGGTCTGCAAATTTAAAAGAAGAAACAAAGAATCTAAAACATTGTCGCGACTTAATCTTAGAAGTTAATTTAGGAGCAACTGCAATAGGTACAGGTGTAAATGCACCAGATGGCTTTACTCAATTATCTATAGGATATTTACAACAATATACTAAAGCAAGTTTTGTTCCTGCTGAAAATTTGATTGAAGCCACTTCAGACTGTGGTGCTTATGTTATGATTTCTGGAGCATTAAAACGCACCAGTGTTAAATTATCTAAAATTTGTAACGATCTACGGTTATTATCTTCTGGACCACGTTGTGGGCTTAATGAAATCAATCTACCAGAAATGCAAGCAGGTTCATCTATTATGCCAGCAAAAGTAAATCCAGTAATTCCTGAAGTAGTCAACCAAGTATGCTTTAAAATTATTGGTAATGATGTTACAATTTCTTTCGCTGCTGAAGCAGGACAATTACAATTAAATGTTATGGAACCTGTAATTGCACAATGTATGTTTGAGTCTGTAGAATTGTTATCTAATGCTTGCATTACCCTTGCTGAAAAATGTATAGATGGAATAACTGCTAATGAAGAGCACACCAAACAAATGGTGTTTAATTCAGTAGGTATAATTACATTTTTGAATCCTTATATAGGTCATCATATGGGTGATGTTTTAGGTAAAGAAGCTGTAGAAACCGGTAAAACAATTCGTGAATTAGTTCTTGAAAAAGAATTACTTTCTGAAGAAGAATTAGATAAAATTTTAAGTGTAGATAATTTAATGAATCCTAAATACACTGCAGCGTTACATAAATAATTTCTTAATCAAAAATTATCCAGATGAAAAAACCTTTTAATACTTTCAGAAAAAGAACACTATTGTTGGTATTATGCTCTATTTCCTGTCATATATATGGGCAAGAAAATGATAAAAAAGAAAGCGAAACCAATACAAATTGGATTGAAGAAATTACATCTCGAGTGACGCCTTATGGAAGTATAAGGCTTGGTGCTGGTTTTGCCGAGGAAGGCGAAATTGGAATTTCAAATAATTCGCCACGAGTAGGTTTAACGTTTAGTCATAGACTCTCACAAAATGAAGCAGATAATTTTAATATTATAGGACGTGTTGAATTTGGATTAAATTTAACGTCAAGAGATGACACTGTTGAATTTGCTGTTGATGCAGACGAAGGTATAGCTCAAGTAGGAGATGCTGTTTTTACAAGAATTGGATATGCAGGCATTTCTTATAAAGAGTTCTCAATTATTTTCGGAAAAAACAACTCTATTTATTACAGTTTAGCTGCTGGTCAAGTAGACAACTTCCTTGCTTTTGGAGGAACAGGTCTTGGTGTTTGGAACATATCTGATGGTGGCGTTTCTGGAACAGGTAGGGCAAATCAAGTATTACAACTAAACTATAAGAAAGAAGGTTTAAGTCTTGGTGCTCAAGCTCAAGTTCGAGACATTTCTGTAAATAGTGAAAGTATTGACACCTATGGGTTTGGAGCCAATTACAAATTAAATGGGTTTGTTATAGGTATCGCTTATAATAAAGTAAATGATGGTGTAGAAGATCCTGAGCCTAATCAGGCTAAAGACGGAGATGAAGCCTTTATAACTGCGGCTTCTTTTGAAAAAAATCGTTTTAAAGTAGCCTTGTCATATGGAATTTTTAAGAATCATCATAGAACAGGAGATATGTTCTACGATAGTAAAGGCATAGAGTTTTATTCACGTTATAAGTTTTCTACTAATAAGCGATGGCATGTAGCAGCTGGATTTAGTTCATTAAAACCAGACTCAGGAGAAAATTTAGGTGATTTTGATACAAAATTTGGAATCTTTGAGGTCGCCTATAATTTTAAAAAGTCGAGTCATATTTTTGTGAGTACAAAACAAGACCAAAGTAAAAATAGCTTTGACGATAGAAGAAATCAGAGTATCTATGGTATTGGAATACGATTTAATTTTTAATGCAACTCTTAAAAAGTTAAGCATTATGAAATCCGCCAAATTAAATGAAAGTTAATCCTAATAAAATAAAAAAACTCATTACCCAAATTGAATCTCTTATTGAACTTCTTATGAGTGAAGAACAGCGCTATAAAGATGTCTTTAATTCTGTACATTCGCACTATTCAGAGAGTACTAAAAACTTGGTTTATTACAACAGTATTAGGAAAGTAGATTTAAGATCTCTACAAAAAAAATTACAAAATTTAGGTCTTTCTAGGCTAGCCAAAGCTGAAGGACATATTATGTCTAGTTTGGTAAAAACAAGATTTATTCTCTATAAGCTTTTGGATGAATTACCGCCATATGCAATCAAACCTGGATTATCCATAAAAAATGGAAAACGTTTATTAAATAAGCACTCTAAAGAACTTTTAGGATACCGTTCTAAAGGAAGACGTGTTAGAATAATGGTAACACAACCAACACAGGCTGCCTATGATTATAATATGGTTCATGAAATGGTAGGACTTGGAATGAACTGTGCTCGAATTAATTGCGCACATGATGATCCAGAAGTCTGGGAAAAAATTATAAATAACATAAAAAAAGCATCCAAAGCTCATGGCAAAACCATAAAAATAGCTATGGATTTGGCTGGACCAAAAATTAGAACTGGGCATATTACACCAGGTCCAAAAATCAAAAAATTCTCACCAGAAAGAGATGAATCGGGTAAAATAATTAATCCTGCTATAATTGAACTTGTCCCAGTTATAATGGAAGATTCAGAGTACAACTCATTACCCGTTTCTGCAGAATGGTTGAAAAAATTAGAGAAAAGTGATCTTTTATTTTTAAAAGATTCACGAGATAAACATAGAGAATTCAAAGTCATTGAAATATCAATAAACAAAGTAATCGTTCATTGTTACGAAACGTCATACATAGAAACAGGAACTTTAATTTGTTGTAATAGATCAACCATGTTGGATACTCATATTGGAGAATTACCTCCAATTGAGCAACATATATTATTAAAGACAAATGATAGTCTTATTATTACAAAAGATAATGTTCTTGGTAGTCCTGCTGTATATGACGATGAAGGAAAGCTAATCGAAAATGCTCATATCTCTTGTCAAACACCAGAAGTATTTAATCGTATCAAAGAAGGTGAGATTATTCTATTTGATGATGGTAAAATTGAAGGTCGTATAGAAACGATTCTTGAAGACTATTTGAAGGTAAAAATAACAAGAGCAAAAGATACAGGTTCCAAGTTAAAAGCCGAAAAAGGAATGAACTTTCCTGAAACAAATCTTGGTATTAGTGGTTTAACAGAAAAAGATAAGATTGATTTAGAGTTTGTTACTCAACATGCCGATGTCGTTAATTTTTCTTTTGTTAATTCTAAAGAAGATGTCGAAGAATTACTTGTAGAATTAAAGAAATGGAACGTTACTAATTCTTTAAGTATTATCTTAAAAATTGAAACAAAATTTGCCTTTGACAATCTTATTGAGATATTATTAGCTGCCATGAAGGTGAAACATATTGGCGTTATGATTGCAAGAGGAGATTTGGCAGTTGAAACTGGTTGGGAAAATATTGGCAGAATACAAGAGGAAATACTAGCACTATGTAGTGCTGCACATATTCCTGTGATTTGGGCAACGCAAGTATTAGAAAACTTTGCAAAAAAAGGATTACCTTCAAGATCAGAAATAACAGATGCAGTGCATTCACTTCAAGCTGAATGTATTATGTTAAACAAAGGTCCTTATATGGAAAATGTTCTCCAATTGTTAACCAAAATTCTATCAAACATGGAACATTATCATGAAAAAAATGAAACCATGCTTCCTAAAATGGAAAAGGCTTAACTATACTAGCAATTAATAATGATTTCGTCTTTAATAATTTGTCCAACTATTTGTTGTGAAAAGGTTAAAGCTGCAGATTGTCTTAAAGATTGGTCCAATAGTGCAGATTCACCTGTCCAAATCTAAGTCTCTTTCCCTCCTACTAGTTCTCCTTTTAAATTATACAAAACAGCCTTGTTAACATATGATTTTGTAAGCACATAATGTCCTAATTCATTAACTGTAATGTAAACTTTAAAACATCAATAGCTCTTGAAATTTCTTCGATTTTCATACATTTACACCTAACGAAAACAAACACTATGAAAAAAATAATCTTACCTGTAGATTTTTCGAAGCATTCAGAATATGCTTTAGAAACTGCAGCTACTCTAGCTAAAAAGCACAATGCACAACTTATTGTCATGAATATGCTTGAATTATCAGAATCTATCTTTTCAGAATCTAGTTCAGATAAACAAGAAGAAATGTTATTTATGCTGGCTTCGGCAAATAAAACATTTGAAAGCTTTCTGGATAAAGATTATTTGGAAGGTATAGATGTTGTTCCAATGATCAAACGTCATAAAGTATTTAAAGAAGTGGATATTATAGCTAAACAGGAAGATGCCGATTTGATTGTAATGGGCTCAAGAGGGCATAGTAATCATGACGGAATATTTACTGGTTCTAATACTGAAAAAGTTGTAAGACATAGCGACACACCTGTACTTGTTGTTAAGGGTAAACATACTAATGTTGATTTTGACAATGTCGTATTAGCGACAGATTTTTCTGAAGAAAGTATTCCAGCATTTAAAAAGGCCTCTAACCTTTTGAATACATTAGGAAATAAAATCACGCTGTTGCATATAAACACACCTCATAACGGTTTCAGAAGTACCGATGAAATTGAAACTAAAGCGAATGAATTCTTAAAAAAAGCAGATGCGAAAGATTGGAAAGATCACATCAAATATGCTTCTGACTATTCTGTTGAAGATGGGGTTTTAAATCACTCTAAGAGAACTGGAGCACAGTTATTAGCAATGACAACCCATGGTAAAACAGGCCTAAGTCATTTCTTTGGTGGTAGTATTGCTGAAGATGTTGTTAATCACTCTATGCTTCCAGTTATTACGTTTAAGTTGTAACCACAAGCAAATTTGAATTCTATAAAAAAGCCTAAACATAAATTTAGGCTTTTTTACTTATACAATTCTCACATCATCATATTGTCTATCCCTTCTTTATAACTGTCAAAATCACAATTATCATCAAATAAATCCAATGACTTTGCTACAATATACTTAACATTACTTGGATCAAATCCCATAGCAGTAGCCATTCGCGTTAACCATTTTGTCTGTTCTTCACCTTCGATACTTCTATCAGAATGAATCACTTTCACAACGTTATAAAAATGAGATACACGATGTTGATGCAAATATGGAGCAACAATATCATATGACATATAAGTATTAGATATAGTATTATACTCAGCATCTGATAGTTCCAATTTATTAGCCAAATGCTTTAGAAATAGTTTTTCTTTTTCAGATGCATTTCCATCTCTAAATGTAATTTTCATTATAGCCGCAAAGGCATCGTGGTATTGGCTTTTAGAATGTGCATTTTGTGAACTCATACTCTAAATTTAAATATTTATAATATAAAGATAAGCTATTTCAAAATTAGTAAATAAGGATTACTTTTATGCAGTTATACCAACAACCAATTTCTAATGAAACTTTTACAAAAAAAACTTCATATTCTCAAAGCTTATTTAATTGGTTGGTTTATTGCAAGTATCATATGGTATATGGCATCAAAATTCAGCTCCAATACTATTAATTTCATAAATCAATCATTTACAAATGATACTGTGATATTTCTTGTAACATGGATTTCGCAAGCACTACTTTATGGTTTATTACATCTCGCCATAGATCGGTTTATAAAAAACAGAGTTGCTTTTTATAAGCTTCAAGTTTATTCACTCTTCTCACAAATCATCACTGCTGTATTTTTGATTTTAATAATCTTTTTCTCATTTAAGATTACTAAGGTCATATCATCAAAAATTACAATTTTAGAGTTTTTAGATAAATTAGATGGCCTATGGATTGTGTTTCTATATGCATTAATTGTGAATTTTGCCATAAGTACCATAATCTATATTGATTTAGTATTGGGTAGAGGAAATCTTCTTAAAATGATTAGCGGCAAATTTTATACGCCTAAAGAAGATGAAAAAGTGTTTATGTTTTTAGATCTAAAAAGCTCAACCACCTATGCCGAAAAATTAGGCCATATTAAGTATAGTAGATTAATTCAGGATTGCTTTCATGATTTAGCTATCGTCAATGATTATAAGGCAAGAATTTATCAATATGTTGGAGATGAAGCTGTACTAACTTGGTCAATAAAAGATGGAATAGAGCATAATAATTGTATAAATGCCTTTTTTGCATTTAAGGATGTACTAAATGAGAAAAGCACATACTATCAAAAGAACTATGGACTTGTTCCCGAATTCAAAGCAGGAGTCAATTTGGGAATTATAATGGTGACTGAAGTTGGTGTACTAAAGCGAGAAATTGCTTATCATGGAGATACAATTAATACAACTTCAAGATTGGAAGGTGAATGCAATAGATTAGGTGCTGAATTGGTTATTTCAGAAAATGTTTTAAACGCCATTGATTTAAATGCTCAATATGCAATAAAGTTTGAGGATAACCTTTTATTAAAAGGGAAAAACACTAAAGTCAAAATGTATTCATTAAAAAAAACAACCTGATCTTTTTGGTTCAAATAATCATGTACTTATCTTTTTGATTTCATCTTTATAAGATTCCAAATCACAACCCTCTCTAATTAAAGCTAATGATTTAGCAACTATATCTTTAACATTACTAGGGTCAAAACCCATAGCAATTGCCATCCGTTCTAGCCATGTTATACGAGTACTATTAAACATTAAATTCTCTCCGTAAATTATCTCAGTAATTTTGTATAATGCTTCCTTACGTTCATCAAATGTATAAGGGGCAATTATTTTATAACTCATGTAGTTTTCTGAAATATCAAAATACTCTGAAGATGTAATTCCTATTTTCTTTCCAAAAACTTGAAGGAATCCTTTTTCCTCCTCTGAGGCATCACCATCTCTAAGAGTAATCTTCATTACCGCAGCATAGGCTTCAAAATATTTACTTTTCGCACTCATTTTAGCAAGTTTTTTCATTACAAGATTAGTTCTATAAAAATAAATTTTTAAAACGAATAATTGTATTGAAATCCATAATATTAACCTGTGGTTGTTAAAAAGGGAATAAAGGCGTAACTTGGAATTTAATCTCTTATTCACACTCCTATTCAGATTCATTATGAGATTTTATGTGTTTTTAGTATTTGTTCTATCCTCTGGATTAATGGGCTTAAAAGCTCAAGAAGAGGCTAATTTACTTATTAAAGATGGCGTAAACGCTATGGTAGAAAAGGATTACTCAAAATCTCTTGAACTACTTAACCAAGCCAAAGAATTGGCAATTAAAAATCAATGGTACGAACAACAATTTCTAGCCATTAATAATATTGGTGCCAATTATTATAATATGCTCGATTATGGTAAGGCTCTAGAATATTATTTGGAAGCATATACTATTGCCATTAAAGACTTAGAACCTCAACAAGAAATGATTGTTCTAAATAATATTGCAATTCTCTATTCTAAGGAAGAAAAATTCGACAAATCTGAAGAGTATTTTCTCAAGGCATATGACATCGCTAAAAAAAATAATGCAACTGTTAATTTAAGTATTTATGCTATTAATCTAGCCTCTGTTGCAAATAAAAAAAATGAAGTGTCTAAAGCTAGGTCATTTCTAGATGAAGCCATTAATTTATCCCAAGAATCTCCTGATTTTTTATTGGAAGCTAAAGCCTTGTTAGTAGAAAACTATTTATTAAGAGATAATACTGAAAGCTCAAAGAGATTAGCTTTTGAATTATTGCCGCAATTAAATAATGTTACTAATTCTGAACTTAAAAACAATTTATTATTATTGATTTCTAGAGCTTTTGAAAAGGAAAATCATATAGAAGATGCTATTTCTTATGCCGAAATGTCTGTGGAAGCTAGTATCACTTTAGAAAGTAAAATAAATGCTTTCGAACGACTTTCTAATTTGCTAACTAAAAATGAATCCTATATAGCAGCTTTAAATATAAAAGATTCATTGATTATTGCTAAAGAGAAATTAAATACCATAAATGATGGTCAATTATTTGAAAGAAGTAAAGAAAAGTTTGAGATTGAAAATTATAGAAAAGAATTAAATGACCAACAACAGGAAATTGAAAAAGAGAGAAAGGCTTTCTATACAATTTTGGGCGCAGCTTTATTATTGTTTCTTCTAATTATTTGGGCTTTAAGAAACCAAATTTTAAAAAATAAACAGCGTAAAATTCTTGAAAAAAGAAATCAAGAAATTCTGACTTTAGAATTAGAGAAAGAAAAAAATGAAAATTTATTACTCGAAAAACAGCTAAAAAGCGAAATTGAGTCCAAGAACAGAAAACTCTCGGCAAAGGCGCTTTTCTTATCAGATAGAAATAAGCTTGTTACGACTATTATTTCCGAATTAGAAGCAAACAATACCTTGGAACATTCTTCAACTATTAAACAGCATATTAAGAACCTAAAAAGCTACTTAAAAACAGATGAAGAATGGGACAGCTTTATTAAGCATTTTGAAGAAGTAAACCAAGGGTTTTTAAGCAATCTTAAAAGAAAGCATACTTCAATTAATGCTAATGATATTCGGTTCATTTCTTATGTATATATGGACCTTTCTCCAAAAGAGATTGCTACAGTTTTTAATATCACTCCCGAAGCTTGTAGAAAACGGAAAGAACGTATTTCAAAAAAACTTGGATTAGGTGAGAGTAACGATCTCTACCACTATTTAGCTTCTCTATAAGGCATTGTCACGTTATTCTAATAAAATGTCACACTATTTCGGTCTACATTTTTGCTAGATGTTTTGGTTTTTAGAAAGATTTGCCTAAATCTAAATTAATTACCATGAAAACAACTTTACAATCATTTTTTACTCTAGCACTAATTATAAGTTGCTCTTTTAATTCCTTTGCTCAAATTAGCTATGAAGGAAATAGTACATACGGAAGGTTAGACGATGTAACCTATGACCTTAATACAGAAAACACATTATATGCAGTTTCACTTGGAAACCACATAATGAAATCTATTGATAATGGTATCAATTGGGAAGTCATGTATTCATTTCCTGAAAGCGGTACTCAAATTAGTGACTTAAGATTAATGGGGAATGATACCCTTAGTTTTATTATTAAAAACTCTGGTCAGAACGCGAATAACACCATTTATTTTTTCGATTTAAACACTCAAAATATATCACAACAGATTACAGCACCTAATCCAGGCTTATCAGATCAACAATGGGTTACATCTTATGATATTTATAATCAAGATCCAAACATTATCTTGTTTGCTCAAGGATTTAATTATCAGAACATAAATTATGTAAAAGTATTTTACACAACCAATGCTGGAAGTACTTGGTCTGAAGTTTATTTTAATACAAATTATGATTCTGTATTTATAAACAAGGTTGCGATTCACCCTAATAATCCTGGTAGTTTATATATGTCGAGAAATTATGGACCAAATGGTGTTGATGGTGGTTTATTTGTATCAAATGATGCCGGTGGAACATGGACTGAAAAATTAGCAGGTATTGTATTAAGTCCAATTACTTTTAATCCACAGAATGCTTCAGAGATGTTATTAGGAACTTCATCATCGTTTGGTGGTGGAGATCAGAATCTATACCACTCTTTAGATAATGGTGACACTTGGCAACCTATGACCATAACATGGACCAATCTATACGACTGGGCTGATGACGATATCACTCGAATTGAATTTAATCCTACAGATGCCAATAAGATAATAGTACTAGATACCAATGAAATGATAATATCAAGTGATGGTGGTGCAACATGGACTAACCATATTTACCCGCTTAATGATGACTTCACTGAAAACCCAGACTCTTATTTTTATGGGCTTAATGTGTCTTTCAACCCTTTCAATAACAATGAATTAATGGTCAATGCCAACTATCATCCTTTTAAATCGACTGATGGTGGTGTAACTTTAGAAAAATTAGAGAATCCTTTCTTTCTTTCTAATAAAGTAGCAGTCTCTCAAATTGGATCTGAAAATTTATATTATGGTGTACAAGGTGGTTTAGTCCATAAAGACATGACTACAAATTTAGAAACAGCACATAATATCATACCTCTTAATATTGGGAATATTGGTAATGGAAATACATATTTTATAGATCGAACTACTGAAGGTAGAGTCTATAGTTTTACAAGTGGAGGCTTTGGTAATACATTACTTAATGTGAGTAATGAATTTGGAGCAAATCCATTTCCTATTTACGGTGTACAATTTGACAACCTTCTTAGTACGACTACAGATCCATCAAATAATAATATTGTTTGGGCGTCTTTTCAAAATTCAGGAACCTACAAAATTGATTTTTCAGATCCAATGAGTCCTACACCTACACAAATTACACTTCCTGAAAGTGGGTTGCATTGGTCAACAGCTTTTGATGGTCAAAATCCTAATACTGTATTTGTTTCAGTTGGTACAAACTTTTACAAATCTTCAGATAATGGTGCTACCTGGGAGTTGAAGAGTGACGGCATTTCCTTAACACCAAATAGTGATGCTATTTTAGATATTAAACAAAATCCAAATAATAATCAAGAAATCGTAATTGCAACTACTCAAGGTATATTTAAGACAACAGATTATGCTGAAAACTGGACACAGGTCTATATAGGTGATAATGTCACTTCAATAAAATATTCTGGTACTAATCATCTTGCCGCTTCAATATATTCGTCACCAACAACTGAAGCTCAAATATTAGTGAGTAAAAATAATGCTGATACTTGGATCGAAATTCCTGTTCAAGCCATTGAAAATGTTGGCTCTCAGAGTATGGACTTTACTTTTGATGTTAATTCTGTTACAGTATATATAGCAACTCCAGACCTTGGGATTATGACGTATAATATTAATACAGACACATTATCAACTCCAGATAATGAATACAGCGAATTAGATATTAAAATGTATCCAAATCCTGCAAAAGACATTTTAAATATTCAAATTCCAGAACATTTAAATATTGATAACGTGAGTATATTTTCAGCAACAGGTCAAAAAGTCAATGACTATGACACGCTTCAAAACATAAACGTGTCTTCTCTATCAACTGGGTTATACTTTGTTCGTATTCAAAGTGGGAAAACTGTTTGGATAAAAAGACTTAGTAAACTCTAATCTTAATCTTCTATATAAAAAGTATAGACAATCGTATTCTTATTTCATTTGGAACTAATTGTATAATTAATTAGCACCTTATTTTATTAACTGACTAAATCTTATTTAAATGAAAATCAATGCACTTAGTATAAACAGAATTTCAACTTTTATTATAATCCTGCTTATGTATTCAAGCAACTGTAATGCACAGTTAAATATTCTTGATATTGGATTTATATTAACTGATGTTAGTGATGATGGTACCATTGCTGTAGGTCATAATAATGCAGAACATTTTATATGGACCGAAGCTAATGGTGTAAATTTAATTGGAGGTGTCGAACCTTCATTTTACGGTGGTCAAACTAGAATTAATGGGGATGGGACTATAATTGCAGGCACACGCATTAATCCAAGTAACAGTCTAGGGGAACTAAGTTCGTATGATGTCGATACACAAGCATGGACATCATACGGTTCTTTAGGTTTCTCGTCTCAAGGCTCTGCAAGTTCTGCTTGGGGAATTTCATCAGATGGATCAACAATTGTTGGCCTAGGCTGGTTCAGCTCTGGGTCTGCTCATGCCATAAAATGGACAGCCGATGGAGGTCTAGAAGATCTTGGAAGTACAGTACCTGGTCAAAGCACAAGAGCGAATGCCGTCAATAATGATGGTAGCGTAATTGGTGGATGGCAAGATAATTCAGATGGAATTCGGCAAGGTGCCATATGGACTAATGGTGTTCAGACCTTATTAACCCATTCTAATAACAATCCCGCTGCTGAAGTTGGCACTTTATCTGATGACGGCCTTTGGGCTGGTGGTGGTGGACAATCACCTACAAATGAATTTCAGGCATGGAAATGGAGTCAATCATCAGGAATCATTAATATTGGACCTTCTCCAGTAAGTGGATGGAGAGGAACCACAACAGGCTTATCATCTGATGGTGAAATTGCAGTTGGTTATTATAGACAATGGCCAGGACCAGCAGCTTTTGGAAGAGGTTTTATACATACAGAAAGCGAAGGATTAGTGGACCTTACCGACTATGCTATTTCAGTAGGTATAGATGTTCAAGGCGCTATATTAGCATTACCCTTAGGATTATCTGACGATGGTTCCACCGTAGTTGGAGTGACAAATAATGGCAGAGGATTTATTTTTAGATTACCTCTACTTGGAGTTGAAGATAATGTATTTGATGATTTTTCGTTGTATCCAAATCCTGCCAAGGATATTTTAAATTTTCAAATTCCAGAACATTTAAATATTGATCGTGTGAGTATATTTTCGGCAATAGGTCAAAAAGTCAACGACTATGACACGCTTCAAAGTATAAACGTGTCTTCTCTATCAACTGGGTTATATTTTGTTCGTATTCAAAGTGGAAAAACAGTTTGGATAAAAAGATTTAGCAAATTATAATTTGCATATTCTTTTCTTATTATATCATAGATAATCCCTCTATTTTATTTCAACAGGTATCATAAATATGGTGCCTGTTTTGCATTTATTATATCTCATAAATTATTAGGATTCGATTTTCCAATAGGATAACATCAAATATTGAAGTAAATTTAAATTCTCTATTAGAATTATTTCTAGTAATCAAACGTTTTAAAAGAATAAAATCATAATCTCAATAATGAAAAAAAACACATTCATTACTTTTTTTACTATTGTATTAGTGCTAGTATCTCATAGTAGTTTTGCACAAGATGACGATTTAGATTTTAGAAAAAATCACATTAGCGTTGACCCTATACTTCCGCTTTTTGGAACATTTCAAATACATTATGAACGTGGCATAGGAATTAATACATCTTTGGGTGTGTCTTTTGGTTATAAAGGGTCTTCTGGTGTCTTTGAAGTGACTCAAATAAGCTTTGATCGCTTTGATTCTAATGATTTAAATTTCTCTGGATTTAAAGTTATTCCAGAATTTAGATGGTATTTTCAAAAACGTAAATCAGGACTCAATGGTCTGTATTTAGGTGCTTATTTTAAATATCAAGACGCAAGTGCAGATTTAGGAGGCGTATATACATCTAGAGAAGACGAAGTCAGTGATATTTTAATTGACGCAAACTTAAAGTCCTCCGTTTTTGGAATAGAACTTGGATATAAATGGCTGTTAAAAAAAGGTTTTTTTATTGATCTAATTTTTGCAGGCCCTGGATTTAGCACTAATAGAATTACTTTAACAGAAATTAGTCCTGTGCCTCAAGCTTTTTATGATGATTTATCAGAAGCATTGCAAGATATAGGCATCATAGATTTTATTGATCCCGATTTTAGAGTTAATGGTAATCAAGAAACTAAAATTACACTTCCAGCTTGGCG
This sequence comes from uncultured Psychroserpens sp., assembly GCF_947500255.1. Taxonomy (GTDB): domain Bacteria; phylum Bacteroidota; class Bacteroidia; order Flavobacteriales; family Flavobacteriaceae; genus Psychroserpens. Next base: position 425,377 of record NZ_CANMRL010000001.1, read on the forward strand.
ATATGGAATAAAGTTAGGATACTCGTTTTAAAACTAAAATCTATTTTGGAATAATGATTTCATCTTTAATAATCTGTCCAACCATTTGTTGTGAAAAGGTTAAAGCTGCAGATTGTAATGAATAAGGGTCCACTAGCGAAGATTCACCAGTCCAAACCCAAGTCTCTTTCCCTTCTACTAGCTCTCCTTTTAAATTATATAAAACAGCTTCAATAACATAAGATTTTGTAGGCACATAATATCCAGGTTCGCTAACGGTAATGTAACGTTGGTAAATATGCTTCCCCACTTTATAATAACCAGCTGGTACTGAGTAGCTATTCCCTTGTTGATAGCGATGACCATCGTTAGTACTAATTAAACTCATAGTAATTACGCCATCCAGATTATTATCCTTAATTATTTTTATCAGGTTTGCTGGTTGTTGATCCTTTTCACTCATATTTTGAGGAAATATATCTATCCCTTGAACCACATTAATCCCATTGTTTTTAAATAAATTAACAGCTGTTCTTTCAAATGCTAATCTAGACGTCAAATCATTACTTATGCCAATAACTGCTATTTTAGAATATGTTTTATCTGTATATCCTTCTTTCACAAAACTAGAGGACAGTCTCGGAGCGCAACTAAAAATCAAAAAAGAAATAGAAAAGAGAATAAAACCACTTTTAATGGATAAAGTTTTCATAACGAAATTAGAATTTAAAAATGAATATTTCAGTTCAATTATATTAAAAAATAGCCTAATTTAGAGCTATATAAAGATACGTATTCTTTATCAAAAAAGAGTTTATAGTCCTATGAAAAACACATTAATCATTATCATTTTTTTCTTCAGTTTTGTCCTCAATGCTCAAGATCTTTCAAAAATTTATGAACAAGTAAGTCCTGCTGTAGTAGCCATTTTTACTCAAGAAAACACCATCACTACTAATCAGGCAAATACTTCACAAAAAGTTAGCACTAGTGGTTTGGGTTCAGGTTTTATGATTTCAAACGAATTAATAATTACTGCCGCTCATGTCGTTAGAGTGCCCGAATCCTTGGTTGTTAAGTTTTCAGATGGAGAAACCATACCTGCCAAAGTGATATCATCATATGACAGCGCTGATATAGCACTAATTAAATTATTAAGACCAAAACTAAATGCAATCACAGTGTCCTTTGGAGATTCTGATAAAATGAAAATTGGCCAACAAGTATTTGTAATAGGTGTTCCTCTTGGTGTAGGCTTTTCACTATCATCAGGATACATTAGCGCATTCAAAAGACAAAATTTAGGAAAAAACCAATTTACAAACACAGAGTTCATTCAAACAGATGCTGCTATAAATCAAGGTAACTCTGGAGGTCCAATGTTTAATTTAGAAGGCGAAGTTATAGGTGTTGTAAGTCATATAAAATCAAATTCGGGAGGCTCCGATGGGATTGGTTATGCTTCAAGTTCAAATTTAGTGGCTAAATTATTATTGAATAATAAAATCCCTTGGTTTGGAGCCGAGTTTTACACGCTCACAGGGAAAGAAGCTAATCTTTTTAACTTGCCTCAAAAAAGCGGACTATTAGTTCAACGAGTTGCATCATTAAGTATTTTTGATGATATGGGAGTAAAAGGAGGTGATATGGAGATTTCTATTGGGCTAAAAAAAATAATTGCAGGAGGTGATATTATATTAGCCTTTAATGATATACAGTTTGAATTAACTGACGACACTTTAATTAAACTCGCTGAATTTGGACAAAATTTATCAAATGATGACGCCTTCGAAATTACAGTTCTAAGATCAGGCAAAATTATCACTTTAAAACATCAATAGCTCGTGAAATTTCTTCGATTTTCATACATTTACGTCTTATTAATTCAGAAGTGTATTTTATTTTTGCACTAAATGTTATGAGTCCCTGAAAAGTTTAAACTTATTAAGTGAATAGAACTTAACTTAAAAATGAATCCAATTAAAGATTAAAATCATGAAAATTATTAAAGCGTTAATCATTTTAGTATGCGTGTTTTCAATGTCAGCTGTAAATGCTCAAAGTCAAAAGGAAAATGAAAAGGAAGAATATGGATATGGTATTTTTTCAATGGAAGAGTTCTCTAGTTTACATATTTGGGTTGATAACCAAGTTGAAGGATTGATGCTTAGCGCTGAAACACTAATAGAATATGAGACTTTATTTGCATTTCACCTTGATAAAATAGGACGCTATAAGGATAAAGAAAACAGAGATAAAGTCTTGCCTGAAGCTGAGTATTTAAAAAGCATTAAGGAAAATATTGGTAACTTAAATTCGAGTGTTGAACCCATTTTATCTAAAGATCAAAACAAAAAACACTTAAAGCTAATGGCTGAATTTGAAAAAATCCTTACCAATAAGCTTTTACTGAATAAAAAGAAATAAAAAAAAGCATTCTATCAAGACTAATGCAAGATTAGAAGGTTAATGTAATAGACTAGGTGCAGAATCACTTATTTCAGAAAACGTTTTTTAAAAAACACAATTCATTTCTTAAAACCCAAAACCTAGTTTAAAAGCGAAACGTAAACCATCATCACTATTAAATGCTGAAATATTTGCAGTGATCATATCTGCAGCATTAGCAAAAATACCACCTCCAAATGAATTATTCCATCGATCGGAATCTTCACCATCTAGCCAAACACGACCATAATCTACACCACCATAAAAGCCAATATTTAATGGTAATAATCCTGTTTTGATTTTATTTAAATTGAGCCTTAAATCGGTACTTTGAACAAAAGCACTGTTACCAATAAAACGTTCATTTCTATAGCCACGAAGTCCTTCATTTGCTCCTAAATTCGCACCTTGATAAAATTCGAAATCATCTCCCAAATTGATCTGCGCTTTAAGTTTTGTCGCTAAAACTAATTGTCCGCTTGGCACTAATTTATAATCGAAGCTAAGTTCTGGAATGATATATCCAAAACCACTGGATGTACTCACATTATTTTTATATCCTGTTTCTAATGCTATCATCATACCCAATGTTGGAAAAGCAGCATTATCTGTATTGGCATAGTGATACTTTGCTTCAATGCCATAAAAATCTTGCTTGTCAAACACAGAATTATTAGCAGGTAGTAAAGCGATAAAACGACCTTCAGTTCGTTCTACTTCATTAGACTCGTAACTCACACCAACTTTAAAACTAGCACCTAATTGTCCTCTCCAAATTAATGAAGGTGACACTTTAAATGTTCTAATCTTTACACGATTATAATCGAGATCTACATCTAAACCATCGTCATCATCAGCTTCAGGGTTTAGCGACTCGTTACCAAATCCAAAAAAGTTAACGGCATAATTAGGACTTGTAAAATGTGCTTGAATTCCTAGATTCATATGTCCGACTACATTAGCAAACTCGCCATTATATCCCAAATCAAAACCTTGTGTAGCAAAATAGTAAGCCGCAGAAAAGATATGTTGTGATGTAAAAGGATTACGTTCAAAGCCGTAATTAGTTAAAGTATTAGTGAAGCCTAATTTGAATCCGTCATCAGGATTAGCACCTAAGGTTGGAATAAACTGATTACTACTATTTTTTAGTTTTTTATAGTCGTAGATATTCGTCTCATAATCATCGGTTAGTTTGACTTTTCCTTTGTTGGTTAAAAACTCGCTTTCTTTTGATTTATAATCGTATATCTTTACTTTTTTACCATTTTGAATATCATAAACATCTTTATTTTGCCCACCAATCAATCGTATCTTTATGAGCTTGTTGCCTTCACCTGACACCTTAAATACATCATCGTCATCTAAACCATAAATCCAAATCTCTTTGGTGTCTTCACAGGTATAAGTACGCTCGTGAAACACATCAGATTTCTCGCCTTTTTTAATACGATAAGCGGTGACTTTTGTATCGCCATTTGGCAATCGTACAATATCAAACCAATCGTCTTTATCGGTTCCTTTAATCAAACCAAACATGTTGATATGATTGTAGTATTCATCAGATATCTTCTGAAGATTTGATCGTCTGCCTTGTAATTTTCGCTTGATATCTTGAACCGTTTCTTGATTGACTTCAGAAGGGAAATACGTAAACGCTTCATCAATAACCGCGTCTGTAAGATTAGTAACGATCTGTTGTACTTGTGCATTCCAAACGTCGCGATTTGATTCATTTATTAAAGCCATATCCAAAGGGTAAGGCTCTAGATTAAACCACTTCGGACTCTTTAACTCTTCATCATAACTTTTCATTAAGCGTAATGCAGGTACAACCGTTGTTGCAAAACTAAGTAATGCACCATCGGCCATGATAGAAAACGCCTGATCACGATCTCGAGGTACAGGTCGATAAATCGTTTTTCCATTTTCTTTAAACTTAGCCCAACGCCATTGATCTTCATGTCTGTCCCAGTCACCAATAAGCATGTCAAATAAACGTGCCCTAATGTATGCTGGTTCGTCTAGAATATGATCTTCGTCTTCATGAAGTTCTTTTAGTAAATCATCTGTACTTATCAATTCATCTGAAAACCCAAAACTCACTTTATCTCCATGACCATCCGAAGCACGTTCTTCTATCATATATAGTTCATCTCCAAACTCATCATTATACATGCCTAGAGCTTCTTGTTTAGGAATGTAATATAAAACAGGATTCGTATGATAAACACCTACAGCCTTAGATAACGTTGCAATAGTAAAAGGTGCATATGGATGAGACCCAGTAAACACATCTAAAAGTAAACCTTCGGTATACGTATCATCAAATTGTCCTTCAATATATTGATCTTTAAAAGCTACAGCTTGTAAATATTGTAATGCATTTTTACGAAGGGCTCTCATCACATATTCTCTCCCTTGCTTATCTTCTAATCGAACAGATTTTGATTGGTGCCCTCCTCCTTTACGAGTTGGCCTTAAACCTCCAAATAGCGTATCAAGACTTACTGTTGGGGCAGATATTTTTTGACTAAATTCTTCTCTGTAACGTTCTCCCCAAAGTGTTTTATAGAACCCTCCTTTCGTCGTTTCTTCTTCAGTGTATATTGAAGCTGTTGTCTGTTTGGCTATATTATCGTTATAATTTACACTTGCTATTTCTTTTGTAGCCGCATGTATTTCTTTTTGAAAAACTGTTTCATTAGTAGAAGCCTTTACAAAGCTTACAAAAGACGATCCATCTTTAAACACATCAAGAACAGCATAACCTTGAGTTCCATATGAAAACTGACCACCTTGAACATTTCGTGTTGCCGAAATTTTAGATCCTGATCCACTAACAATTTGAGGTAAGTTATCCTGAATTAAATATTGCAAGCTATGTTCATGACCTGAAACAAAAATCGTTTTATCATTCTCTTGAGATAGTGTGATAATACGTTTTCTAAACTCATTATAGTATCTATTCTGAATATCAACAGTGGTCACACCTCCAGTTTTTCGAATCACATTTTTTAGGGTACCTAAAATTGGAATGGGTTTCATATGACTCGCAAATGAAAATTGACCACCATGCGAACCATTAGTAAATATAGGATGATGTAAAGCGATGATTGTTGTTTTTCCTCTCGCCTTTTTTATCAAACCTTCAAATTCGTCAAAAAATTTATTCCTTGTTTTAATTTCACAATCATCATTAATGGTTGGGTGATCGTCCCAATTGGTTAAATACCATTCCGAATCGACTAAGATCATTACAATGTCTTCAGATATAGTGACCTTTTCTAAAGGGCATCCATTTTCAGGTAAAAATGTATTCTTCCCTAGTTGATCTTCAATATACTTCTCTTGTCGTTTTAAGCCTTCAACACCATTACTATACCAATCATGATTACCAGGAATAAAAATAGTTTCTCCTTTAAAATCCTTAACAACATCTGTTTGTGCTTTGAGTTGATACTCGGCAAAAGCCCTTGACTCATCGCCTTTTTCTGGCAGTCCCTTTGGATAAATATTATCACCTAAAAATAGAGCTGTACTATTTTTTGAAGCGTTTTTTAGTTCCTTTTCAAAAGCTATCAAGCCTTGTGAAAGCTCTCCTATTGGAGAATTTCCCGCATCTCCAATTAAGTAAAATGTATGCGCTATCTCTTTGTTTTCTGGATAAGTATCAAAATGCGCCTTAATATCATCACTAATATGCGACAGATTAGATCCCTCGATATTATACTGCGCTTTAAAATTAGCGCAGGCATTTAAAAGAATACTTACTAAAATTAATGGAGCTAATTTATTGAAGGTTTTCATTTGGACGGTTTTGTTTTCTAAAGATATTGATTCTTAATCTAATTTTTCCCATAGACTATCTGTAAAATAATGTTTACAGTCTAGAAAATGTTTTTTTATACTGAAATTCGCCTTTTTAGATAGTTCTTCTATTTCTGAAAGTCCGTATTTTTTTGAGAGCTCAGTCCATATCAATTCGTTTTGTTTGAATTCAATTGTTGCTCCTAATTTTTTGATATCAACCGTTTGTGCTTTTAGGCTCACTATATAACTTTTTACTTCGCCATTTACAGGGTTGTAATGACAGTAAAAATCGAAGTCATCTATCTTGAAATCGGCATCAAATTCGCGATTGATTCTAATTAAAAGGTTGAGATTAAATCGTTTGGTCACGCCTCCTTCATCATAATAAGCATTATGAATTGTTATCGGATTCTTTTTTAAATCCATACCAATGAGCAACTTGTCATTTTTATTCATATTCTTATTAAAAAGTCTTAGTAAGTTACTAGCATCTTCTTGAGAATAATTACCAATGTTACTTCCTAAAAACAACAGTAAACTTGGTGTTTTGCTCTTAGACGTCTCTTTTAGTATTTCAAAATAATCACCTACTTTAGGTGTGATTGAAAGTTCGGGCAAACGTTCTGTTAATTTTTGAGTTAATATTGTAATAGCTTCTTGGGAGATATCTATGGGTATGTAATTAAAGGCAACTGAATTGTTTACCAAATACTCTAAAAGCTTGAATGTTTTGAATCCATCACCTGCGCCAAGTTCAATAATATTGAACGGTTGTTGAAACGCTAAGGCATCTACTATTTGTTGTGCTTGAAGTGAGAGGATTTCAAATTCTGAGTCGGTAAGATAATACTCAGGCATTTGCATAATCTCTTGAAATATGCGACTGCCATTATCATCATAAAAATATTTAGAAGAAAGTTGCTTCTGCTCATTGGTTAAACCATCAATGATGTCTTTTGCAAATGTATTGTTCATATTACTTTACGAGTCTAATTCCTGAAAATTGCCATCTCATTTCTGGATGAAAAAAATTGCGATATGTTGATCTGCTATGTCCATCTACTGTTGCTGCCGAAGCGCCTCTAAGTACCATTTGATTGATCATAAACTTACCGTTATATTCGCCTAGAGCGCCAGGTGCTTTGGAGTAATTAGGATAGGGCAAGTAAGCACTATTAGTCCATTCCCAAAGCTCGCCATAGTTAAAATGCTTTGATGCCACTTCCCATTCAAACTCTGTAGGTAAACGCATTTGTTTCCATTCGGCAAACGCATGAGCTTCATAAAAACTAATGTGATTAACAGGTGTTTTAAGATTAACTTCTTGAAAACCTTGAAGTGTATAGTGATGCCATATCCCATCAATTTTATGCCAATACTCTGGTGCTTTTATAGCATTTTGTTGAATAAAATCCCAACCTTCAGCATGCCATAAATTGAAATTATCATAACCTCCAGCGTCTATGAAATTTATGTAATCTTGATTGGAAATTAACTGATTGGAAATTTCAAATTCATGTAAATACACTTTATGTTTTCCTAATTCATTATCATAACAAAATGAGTCATCATTATGGCCAATATCATAAATACCTTCTTCAATTTTTAACCATTTTGAAGGCTGTTCAATTTCAGTAAAATAAATATCACTTTCAATTGTTGGAAACGTTGGTTGGTTTCCTAAAATGTATTTAACATCATAATAAAACAACTCCTGGTGTTGTTGCTCATGTTGAATGCCGAGTTCTATTATTTTTTTAATCTCTTCTGAAATGTCCTCAGATAAAAACTTGAGCATTTCTTGATCCACGTATTGCCTATATTGATAAACTTCATCAACTGTTGGGCGCGTCATTAAACCTCTATTAGGCCTTAATACACGTGTACCTGCATTGTTATAATAGCTATTGAACAAATAGGCAAAATCCTCGTCAAAAGTTTTGTAACCAGATTTAAATTTAGAAAGCACAAACTGCTCAAAAAACCATGTGCTATGTGCCAAATGCCATTTTGGAGGTGACACGAATATAACAGGTTGTACAGAATAGTCTTCGGTTTTTAGAGTTCTGCAAATTGATGTAAATCGTTGTCTTGTTTTTAGATACGAATCTTTTAATGTCATTGATTGATGATGAAATTTTTGAATTATATAAGTTCTGTGTCAATAATCACTTCACTTTGTAACGTTTTATGAACTGGACACTTTGAAGCAATTTCTTTTAATCGTTGCTTTTGTGAATCGTCTAAGTTACCGATAAAAGTCAACTTTTTTGACAAATGATCTATTCGTTTTGGAGATTCAATGTCTAACATTAAATCATCACTATGTTTCTTAGAATAGGTTATATGAGCATATACCTCTTGTAAATCCCATTGTTTACGTTCGGCATATAATTTTAGGGTCATCACTGTACAAGCAGCTAATCCTGCACTTAGAAAATCATAAGGTGAGGGCCCAAAATCATCACCGCCAACACTATCAGGTTCATCAGCAATAAAATTGTGCTTTGACGTTTGAATTGTAGTTGTAAAATTATCGTTTCTCAAATTTAAATGTGCCACCAACTGTTCTCCTCCTGTATCAAGCATCTTATTTTCCTTAGGTTCAAAGTAACGCTGCACCCAACTGCCTATAATATCTCCAGCATATAAGCTATCTCGAGTATTAGACAGTAAATGATCTGCATCATCAAGGGTCACAAAACTCTTTGGATGATGTGCATTATGATATAATTGCTCGGCATTTTTTATACCTACAATTGTATCGATTGGCGAATGTAAAATAAGTAGTGGTTTTCTAAGAGATTTTACTATTGCTGGTAAATCTGTTTTATCAAAATCTGAAACGAAATCTTCGTCTATTTTGAAAGGTCTACCACCAATATTAACTTCTACTTTACCCTTTTGCTTTATATCTTCGATACCATGAGAAAACAAATGTTTAACATGATTTACTGTGGCTGGAGCACCAATTGTTGCTACTGCCTTGATATTATTCAATTTTGAAGCGGCGACTAAAACAGCTGCTCCACCAAGAGAGTGTCCTACAAGTAAAGCTGGAGCTTCGTAGTTTTCTGTTAGATAATCATTAACAGCTATGAGGTCATCAACATTTGCAGAAAAATGACTGTCTGCAAATTCACCTTCACTACGTCCCAGCCCTGTGAAATCAAATCTTACCACGCCAAAACCGTGATTAGTTAGTGACCGACTAATATTTTTGACAGCACTTAATGTACTGCTACAGGTAAAACAATGTGCGAAAATGGCAAAATAACTTGGCTTTTGATTAGCAGGCAATTCTAAATATGCCTGAAGTTTATGACCTTTATTGTTTTCTATTTTTAATCTCTCGTTACTCATAATTATGCATTTACAGTGTTGCTTCCAACTTTAAATGATCTAACTTATCACAGTTAACTTTGTTGGTATAATTAGTTAATAATAGTTTCAATTTAGGGTTAATAAACGTTTTACAAAACGGTTTTTCGGGGTTTTTAAAATAGTAATTAGTAATCTCTTCTCTTGAGGTTTTAAATGTATTGAAATCTAAAACAAGGGTAATTAATTCATCTTTATGTTGCTTGTTCAAAGCACTTAAAATATGTTTGGATTTTGCTTTTACAACTTCTGAAAATGTATAAATTGCCGAACGATATTTATCGCGCATAGAGTGGTTCTTGGTACTCTTATGTGTTAATACATGAATTTCTATTAGCAGCTCAAGACTAACCTCTTTTGGATTATACGTCACTAGAACACCTTCAGAAAAACTTGCAAATTCATTAGTGGATGCGATATAACCTTGTTCTACAGAAATGACTCCTTTTAACGATTGAAATACAGCTTCTGTACACCAATGACAACCGCCTCCAAATCCTATTTTATCTTCACTATTCATCAATCTGTAACCTCTACACCTCTCCAAAAAGCTACATGCCCTTTTATCGATTTGGCTAATTGAGATACTTCTGGATAATACCAGGCGGCATCTCTATTTTCTTTTCCATCGACTTCTAAAGTGTAATAAGACGCTTCACCTTTCCATGCACATGTGGTATGTGTATCACTTGGTTTAAAAAACTCCTTTTTAATACTTTCGTGTGGAAAATAATGGTTGTTTTCTATAACAACTGTGTCATTACTTTCTGCTATAATTTGATTATTCCAAATGGCTTTCATAATTATTTTAATTCCAATTTAATTGTTTTCGTTCGTTCCAGTAGTTAGTCGTATTAACAGCAAAATCCTTAAGCCGTTCTATATCATTTTCAGATAATTTAAATGATGTCACCTTTGCATTGGATTCTAAATGCGTAACATTTGAGGCTCCACTTAAAACAATACTATCTTTTATTGTCTGCTGACAAAATTTTAAAGCAACAGCATCAATTCCCACGTTATATTTTTCTGATAATTCTTCCAAAACAGTATAGAGTTTGTTATAATTTTGGAATCTTTCATTTCTAAACAAACGACCATTGGCTATAGCTTCTTTAATAATAACCGTTTTATTTTGACCCATTAATTCTGAGTGCAATTCGTACAAGCTTTGGTCTAAAATATTATAAGTGACTTGAAAAGCATCAAATAATTGTTCATTAGCCACAGAAACATCCAAGGCCTTTTTAATCACTTCAATTTGATTAGCTCCACTAGTTGTAATAGCTATGTCAATGCTAAATTCATTTTTCAAAAATGCCAGCCGATTTAGAATGGCATCATTCTCTAGCACACCAGTTTCAAATGTTGCCGAATGGATTTGATATACCTTCAAATTTGGGATGAGTACTTTTGACGTTTCCCATTGTTCATTCAATTTCTTCAAACTGTGTTCTTTCACTTCATGAATCGCAGCATCTGGATTAAAATTAGCCACATAAGTATAACCCCATTTTGTAGCTATTTTAATTTTTGGATCTGTTTTAGTTTTCAACCAATCGATAAGTAACTGCTCAGCTAAGCCATATCCTGGAGCTGTGTCAAAATAGCGAATTCCTAAATTATAAGCTCGCTCAAGCACAGCATAGCCTTGAGTTTTAAAGGCTTCTAAATCACCATCAAAATAATGTCCTTGGCGAATATTAATATACTGTGGTCTGCCAATTGCTGCTGTCCCAAACCCTAATGTTTTGTTTTCATTCATAGGATAATCATATTATTTAAGAATTGAAGGACTTTCTCATCAGGCATCTCACAGGGTTTTAGTAATTCTTTATCTGATGTTATGTAGTAATTTAAACTGATAAAATCATTCCCAGCTAATTCTTCAGCATATATTTTTATACTTTTTCCTTTATTGAAATCTGTTCTTGTGATTCCGTATTTTTTATCCTGAAATATAACTTCACTATACCCTTTTGGCAGTAACATAATGCGTTTTAAAATTGACATTACGAACTACATGATAACATGGAACATCCTACTTTATGTCTTGCCCAATCTGGTCTTTTGGCAAACCATTTTTCATATTCAGGTTGCTCATCGTAAGGTTTCTTCAAAAGCTGAAACAATTCCTCTATCAAGTTATAATTGTCTTTATTGGCATCATCAATTGCCAATTGCGCCATATAATTTCTGAGTACATACTTAGGATTTACAGTATTCATTTTTGATTGCCTTTTAGTATTAGAAAGTAATTCCTTATCCAATCTAAAATCATACCTCTCAAACCAATCTCGCCATTGTTGCGCAATTGTATCAGACACCTCATTAGGTATATAAAAAGCCTCTTTTACTATATCCAGCCCTCTTTTTGCATCGCCTTTTTTGAAGCGACCTAAAAGTCTAAAAAACAATGTCATATCTGTTTCTGTTAATAACAAGACGTCTTCCAAAGCTTGCACTAACATATGGTCTTTGTCGTCATTTAGTTCTAAACCCAATTTGGTTTTCATCATCACTAAAGAGTTCTTTTCAAAATCTGTTTTATAGCTTTCTAAAACAGCTTCCAACGGCTCTACGTCTTCAATTAATGGATATAAGGCATTAGCCAACTGGTATAAATTCCAGAGACCTATGTTAGGCTGGTTACCATAACGATAGCGTTTATGCTGCCTATCGGTTGTATTTGGTGTCCAACCAAAATCAAAACCTTCTAACCAACCATAAGGCCCATAATCTATAGTTAATCCAAGAATAGACATATTATCAGTGTTCATTACACCATGTACAAACCCTACACGCTGCCAATGAATAATCATCTCAAGTGTACGCTGAGAAACTTCAGCAAAAAATTTGATGTATACCTCTTTTGAGGGTGTTCCCAAATGCGTAAAGTGTTGCTGTATTGTGTAATCTACTAACTGTTTAAGAGTTTTATGATCTTGTCGTGCAGCAAATATTTCAAAACTTCCAAAGCGCAAAAATGAAGGCGAAATACGCGATACAATAGCGCCTTTTTCATATGCCGAATTACCATCATATAGCATATCTCTTAAGACCTCATCACCAGACAATGCTAAGGACAAAGCTCGTGTTGTAGGAACGCCAAGATGAAACATCGCTTCACTACATAAATATTCACGAATAGACGATCTTAAAACAGCTAGTCCGTCTGCAGTTCTAGAATATGGTGTTTCACCTGCGCCTTTAAGTTGAACTGTCCATTGTTTTTTATTATGCTCAACTTCAAACAAATTTATTGCTCTTCCATCGCCTAGTTGTCCTGCCCAATTACCAAATTGGTGACCGCCATAACACATCGCATAAGGTTTCGTATTAGGTAATACCTCGTTACCTGTAAATACTTTGGTAAAAGTGTCTGTTGAAACGTCAGTTTCAGATAGTCCTAATGCTTCAGCCATGTCTTTAGAAACATGTAGCATTTTTGGTGCATTGGTTTTCTTTGGTGTGACATAAGAAAAGCAAGCTTCCTTTACTTGACGTCTAGTATTTTCTGAAATAGGATCAGCCGGTAATTCTCGAATAAATGTATGTTTTAGATTTAATTTCATTAAAATTGAACTAATTGATAGTCTGTTTTTTAAAATAAATTTTAAAGTCACATAATTTACAAATAATTTAGTCGTTATCCCTTGAAAAAATTACAGATTTTTTGATCTGTGTGGATGAAAGCATTTTAATAATTTTCGACAAATCTCGTTGTAAAATAGTCATTAATTAAAGTTTAGTATTTTTACTAAATAAACTAACACTCTTTATGGAAACCCTAGTTCTTGAAGCTGAAAAATATGTTACAGGTTATTTAAATGATAATTTAGATCCTAAATTTGTTTATCACAACCTCGCACATACACAACGTGTGGTAGAAAAAGTTAAAGAACTTACAGATACTAGTAGTCTTAGTGACAATGAAAAGCATATTTTATTGATTGCAGCGTGGTTTCATGATACTGGTTTTACGAAAGTAATTGAAGGTCATGAAAAAGAGAGTGTAAAAATTGCTTCTGATTTTTTAAAATCAAAACAAGTTGAAGAAGACACTATCAAAGCGGTTGCTAATATCATATTAGCTACTCAAATGACCTATGAGCCTAAAAATGAACTAGAAGGCATCATTAGAGATGCAGATTGCGCACATGTGTCCAGTAAAAATTATGATGAATTTGCATCACTACTAAGAAAAGAATGGGAACTCACTCAAGACAAATTCATATCAAAGCCTGATTGGGTAAATGATAACATTTCATTCTTAACAAATCATACATTTTATACAAACATAGCTGCCAGTAAATGGGAAAAGCGAAAAGGAAAAAACCTAGCTGGCCTATTACAAAGTCAAAATAAGATTAAGGAAAATACAGAGAAATTAAAGCAAAAAAAAGCCGAATTAAGCTTTAAAAAACACAAACTAGATTTACCTGAACGTGGTATTGAGACCATGTTTAGAGTTGCACTTCGAAATCACATTACCTTAAGCGATATTGCCGATACTAAAGCGAATATTTTACTCTCTGTAAATGCTATTATTATCTCATTAGTATTATCAAATTTAGTCTCTAAACTTGATAACCCATCAAACGACTACCTGATTTGGCCTACTGTAATATTTGCTGCGTTTACAGTAGCTTCTATTGTTTTATCAGTATTAGCTACACGACCAAATGTAACTCAGGGAAAATTTAATAAAGAAGATGTCGCTAATAAAAAAGTTAATTTATTATTCTTTGGAAACTTCCATAAAATGAAACTTGATGAGTTTGAATGGGCTATGAATGAAATGATGCAAGATAGAGATTACTTATACAGTTCTCTAACTAAAGATTTATACTTTTTAGGTCTAGTTTTAAACAGAAAATATAGTTTATTACGTCAAACCTACACTGTTTTTATGATAGGTATAGTAGTAAGTGTTATTGCTTTTGCTATTGCTTTTCAATCTTCTGGAGCAGTGATTCCATAAACTTAAGAAGTACACTTAGGCATTAATTTCCTTCATTAAATCGTCATAGGTATAGAACAATTTATCATCTTCATTTTTGTGATATAATACACTTACTCGTAAGGCTTTTAAGCCTGTAACTGCTTGTAAATCCTGAAGTTCAACAATTTCAACATCATCATCTAAATACTTTTTAGACTGTAAGAATTTAATATACCTTAAATATTCTCTTTCGTCTTGTTTTTGAGAATAAACGATACTTATCTTACCTTTTTGAGTGACACGCTCAGTAGTACCTTTGATATAAGCTTTATCCACACGTTTTTTTACAATTTCATATCTAGCATTGTAAGTGCCATCAACATCAAATTGCTTTTCATCCATTCTAAAACTAATAGATAAAGGCTGGTTAAACACTAGAACCATAGAAGCAACATCTAGTTTTACTGGAAAATCAGATTGCATTAAATAAAAGGCATTTTCCATTTCACACATGACTTGTAATTGCCACAATCTCAAATTATATAAATAGATTGGGTTAAAGCTATCTTCTTTAGTAATAGACTCACCAATATACATGTTGTGCTCAACACCGTCAGTTTTGAAGCGTTCGAAATAATGAGGATACATAGCCTGTGCTTCTAGTTGCTTTTTATCTAAAAGCGCAGCCATCTCTTTATTTATTAAAGTAATTGTATCGTCGTAATTTTTTCTATGCTTATATAAGACATCTACTTTATCGTCAATACTGTCAAAGTAAGCGTTTACTTGATCTGTTAAAACACCATCTCTTCTTAAATGATCTAATAAAGGATCTATATCTTTTCTTATAAATGCAGAAATTTGTTGCTCACTATCGACTTGAAAATGCGAATTCAAACCTTCTAAATAATCATTTATTTGATATAGAAATTGCTCATAAATTGGTAAGTTTTCAATTTCAAGAGCATTAATTATTATAGCCTTTATAGCATTTAGTTGAATTGTCAAATCTTGTTGAGTAGCCGAATTTCTTGCATCGGATGAACCTTTAATGTCTATTTGTCCATACAACGGATAAACATTTTCAAAAGCTATTTTATTAAAACTAGGCTCTTTACCATTTAATTGATCCTTAATAAAGTTTCTGGCCTCCTTAACAAATCGCCAGTTAACACTTGGGTGAATCGAAGTACATTCTTGCTGAATAATAGCTTCAATTAAGTTTTCTTCTTCACTTTTAGAGCGTTCAACTGCTGATACAATAAAAGGCATTACATCAACTAGTTTATTAGCATTAATGCTATTTAAAACTTTAGGCTGGTCTGAAACAATTTCCAGAATTCCCATTAACCCTTCTTCGTTAGCTATAGGCGCTAAAATCGCACTTTTAATGTTTTGATCTTTAAGTGTTTTGTATTGAGGAGCTTTACCTTCAGATAATTTATAATATTTTTCTACATCAGAAATAGCGTAAAACTTTTTCTCTTTTAATAACGTTTGATATGAGTCACTGCAAAGCGCACTAGAACACTTATTAGAATCTAAATTATTTAGTAAAAAGCTATTCATTGCCACACCATAGACCTTCTCAAAATCATCCTCTTCTTCATTATAAATAGAAAAACCTACTTTAATATCTTTAAGTCCTAAGAGTGATCTAAAGATTTCTTGAAAATCTTCCATAAAACCTTCATCTTTTCGCTTATCCTCACCAATTAATGTGGTTTTAATATTTGAAATAGATTGGTCATCTGTAACATTGAAAATATTAGAAATTACAAAACCCTTAAACGTATAACTATTAGGAGGGAATTTTTCCTTCCATAATTCCATGTTGTCAAAATTGTCTAGCAATTCGTCAACATCTTCTTGTGTTATTTTTGGGGCATTATCTGCTGGAATAATCTCTGTAAAATCTGCATTGTACAATATCTTATAGAACTGCATAATTCCATTAGCATCAGGAATTTCATAATAGAATGGTCGCTTGAAGTTAATACTGTGACCGTAACAAAACGCTAAAATGATAGTACATGCAATAATATACTTATCATCCTTTGGCATATTTTTAATTTCTAATTCAAAATCGTCACCAGCAGTTTCAATAATACTTTTGAAACGCTCAGAAGAGTTAAAAATGAGGTTATGAAAAGGAACAGAAGCTGTTTTGATTTCATTTTTTGTCAAAACTGGGCTAAAAGAGTCTTGTAGTATAATACTAATCTCTTTCTCTCTTTCCTTCAGAATTTTAGGATCACTAAACCCATCGCGCAAAACAGGGTGAGCATCAGCTGTTTTCAAGACACGTCTAGCCTTAGCAGCAATGAATTCGTCTTCACTTTTTGCTAATTCCTCATAGTGCTTGAGTAGTTTACTAAAACTTACTTTAAGCTCAAAAGGAGATTCTATATTCTCGTTAATGTCACTCATACCAACGTTTTGTTGCATGCAAAGTTACAAATTAATAGTTTAATTCTTATTAATAAGACTTTCTAAGTGTCAGAATGTTACAAGAAATTATGTTAAAAATGTAAGAAATTTAATCGATTAAAAATGGTACTTAACTATAAGCTAGCTCAAAGAAACGCTTATCAATAAAAAAATATAGCACTATTTTTTTATAATACTTATGGCTACACCTCCACCTTGGGCTAATCTTAATTTTAATTGAGATGATTTATGTATTACTAGCGTTTCAATATCTATAGCTAATGGATTTTTGTCCCAATGTGCATCTTTTCCATCTTTATAAATCGTAGCTATATACTCTTGATCATCATCTAAAAAATCAAAATCTACATCCAATTCTCGAGCATTTTCATCAGTAATACTGCCTAAAAACCAGTTGCCCGTTTCACGTTCTTTCCTTGCAATGGTCACGTAATCTCCTACTTCACCATTCAACACTTTTGTGTCTTCCCAATCAACACCTACATCTTTAATAAATTGCAATGGTTTAGGGTTTGCTTCATAATGCTCTACCAAATCGGCAGCCATTTGAATTGGGCTATAAATTACAACGTATAATGCCAATTGCTGTGCTAAGGTTGTATTGACCTGATTTTCTGTTTTGTATTCGTTAAACTTAATATTAAAAATTCCCGGTGTGAAATCTATTGGACCAGCTAGCATTCTAGTGAAAGCTACAATTGGCAAATGCTCTGGAGGGTTTCCTCCATCTTGAGCCCATGCATTAAATTCTTGCCCACGAAGACCTTCTCTCGAAATGGTATTAGGATATGTTCGTCTCAATCCTGTTGCCTTGATTGGTTCGTGAGCATTGATAGCCACTTTATACTTTGCAGCTTTTTCAACTGTATTGTTATAATGGTTTACCATATACTGTCCATGATGATATTCTCCTTTCGGAAGGATTTTTCCAACATATCCAGTTTTAACAGAATGTATACCATAGTTCTGCATCAAAGCAAAAGCAGCATCTTGTTGTTTTGTATACGTTTCGGTAGCAGCAGAAGATTCATGGTGCATTATGATATCAACACCTTTCTCTTTTCCGTAGCGAACTACTTCATCGATATCATAATCGGGATATGTTGTTACAAAATCAAAAACACCTTCCCGATCTTCAAAACCGATCCAACGTTCCCAACCTGTATTCCAACCTTCAACTAAAACACCTTTGATATTATTTTTTGCTGAAAAATCTATAAATCGCTTTACATTTTCGGTAGTAGCGCCATGTCTCCCATGTGCCTTTCCTGTATCGGTCCATTTTCCATCAACCATCTCCATACCATAGTCCCATGACGATTTCCCTAAATGCATTTCCCACCAAACACCTGTATATTTCATTGGCTTAAACCAAGATACATCTCCTAATTTATTAGGTTCATTCAGATTTACAATAAGGTTAGATGCTATTAAATCTGGCGCATTATCTGTAATTTGTATAGTTCTCCAAGGTGTATGGAATGGTAAACTACGTTTTACTTTATAGCTTGTATTTTCTGAACCTACAAGGTGACTTTCAAGGCTTAAATTGGTCGTATCTACTTTTAAGGTCATACCCGAATAGTCTACCAGAGTTGCTTCATGAAAGCTGAGATGAATACCATCTTCACCAACCATAGTCACAGGCGTATTAACAGCATTTTCTGGTATATACGTTTGAGCCAAATTAACATGTCCTACATATTTTAAAGCATTAATTTCTGAAAGTTTAGTCGTACTATACAAATGTTCGTAAATATCCCAATCTCCAGGAGTCCAGAAGGTATTGTAGTCCTGTGTTAAGTTAAATTGTGTACGTTCTTCGGTGATTTCAACATCTTTGAGTCTTGCTTGTTCAGGAAACTCATAACGAAAGCCAATACCGTCGTCATAGACTCTAAATATAATATTAAGAAAACGTTCTGGCGATACTTTTTCTTGAAGCATCACTTTTAATTCTCTATAATTATTAACAACATCCTTTTGTTCTCCCCAAGGCATTGACCAAGTCTCAACATTAGTCTTTGTTTCAGAGTTTTTAACACTAAAGTTCTTATGAAATGCAGGCGCATCTTTAAACTCGAAACCTAGAAAAGAGGTGTCGATCACAACCTTGTTTTCTCGAGTAACGACATAAAAAGGAGCTCCTTCTTTGGTGACATTAAATGTTAACTTCAATACTCCATTTGATGATACCGCCTCAAATACGTGCTTGTCATCAGAAGAATTACAAGACACTAAAAATAGCGCTAATAGTAATATAATTAAACCTCTCATAATTCTAATTATTTTTGTTCTAAAAGTACAGTATAGAACTCAGAACTGAATTCTGCTTTTCCATTTGACACTACTATATCTTCATTTGAATATGCATCATGAATAGTTTCTCCATCTTTAAAAAACTTAGATACATCTATCGATTTTTCGCCTTTAGCTAAATTTAAACCTATGACGACCAGATCTTTATAATCTTCATTGGTATAACTTCTATAAAAAGTATATGGTTCTTGAGTAATCATTTGATGAGTTCCTGCACCAATAGAAGGATGATTAGCTCTAAACTGACCAAGTTTCTGCCAATGCTCCAACACTTTATTGGTCTTTACATCACTTTCAATAGCGTCCCAGTTCATCATAGAACGTAAAGTAGCATCTCCCACTGTGCCTTCAACAACTAAACTTCTAGCAGATTCATCTCCATAATACACTTGGGATGTTCCTGGAGTTAGTAATAACATTGTTGCGGTTTGATAAGGCTTTTCTCTCGTTGGGTCAAATGGTTGTCCGTCGTCATGTGAACTTAAATAATTTAAGACACCATAACCCTTCAATTTTGTATTTAATTCATTTGAATAACGTTTAAAAACATCTTCTTCAGACTGTTGAGCAACATTCCATTTGAGTTCAAAATTAATAAGACTTGTAAAGGCTTCATCAAAATAGTTCACTTTTTTATCGCCAAAATCAAACGCCTTTCCAGATGAGATTCCGTAGTTATACACTTCACCAACTAAATAAAAATCGTTGTCATCTAAAACCTTATCCTGATTGTTCTTCTTAAATTCTGAAAATGCATAATCGCATTCTTTTTTAAATTCTTGCCATACAAATTCTTCGGTGTGTTTCACAGTATCAACTCTATAACCATCAATACCAAATTCGGTAATATAGTCAGTTAACCATTTCATAATATAAAAACGTGGTGCTCTAGGGTAACCTGTTCTTTCAAAAAATGCGTCTAATTCGGCAACCTCATCTTCATAACGTCCTTCCGTTTTCCATTTCTCAACTAATTGAGGTGGTAAATCAACGGCTTCATCACTTTCGGTCTTAATATCTGGCAAGTTCTTTACTAACGTACAAGTAATCGTATTTTCATAGTTACTGTATTTACATTGTGGTTCGGTTCGTACCCAATCACTCGGCCAAACTGGATCCTTTTCAGTAACAGGTCCTGTATGATTAATTACAGCATCTAAAAGAATTCGAATCCCTTTGGCATGTGCAACCTCAACAAGTTGTTTTAAATCTTTTTTTGTTCCATAATTGGGATCAATAGCTGTCCAATCTTTTGTCCAATAGCCATGAAATCCATAAGTAACGCCAGTACCTTCATCTGTTCCTCCATGAATTTGCTCAACTATTGGTGTCATCCAAATCGCATTAATTCCAAGATCTGTAAAGTAGCCTTCTTCGATTTTTTGAGTAATCCCTTTAATATCTCCACCTTTAAAACCGCGTAATTTCCCCGTTTCTTTGGTTCTATCAAAATTTACGTCGTTAGATGTATCACCATTATTGAAGCGATCTGTTAATAGAAAATAAAGATTAGCACCTTCCCAAACGAAAGGGGTTTCTTGTTGTTCTACAATGGTTTGCTTTTTTGCTTCTTGGCAAGATACCAGCATTAAAAGGCTGTATGTTATTATAAAAATATGTTTCATAAACTAGTCTGTTAATATTTTATATTCCCAAGGCTGAAATGTTAATTCGTCACCCGTTTTAAGTTCTACTTCACTATTGGTCATGTAATCTTTAAAAGAACCGCTTGTTGTATTTTTCATGGTTTGTACTTCATTAGAAAAATTACCTATGAATCTAACTTTTTGCTTCCCTTTTTTTCTTACCATATCCAATATATGTTTATTATCACTTTTCAGGTTCACGAATGCAGCGGCATCTTTCCCACCATGCAATGCGGTATTGGTTGTTTTTAAAACTGCTAATTTTTCTAATAAGCCCCAAGTCTTTCCTTTGGTTTTAGGGATAGAGTCTTTCTCAAAAAACTTCAGTCTATGGGCTAAGTCATACTCTTGTCCTGTGTAAATTAATGGCATTCCTTTTTGCATATAACTAAAAACTGTCATAAGTTCTGAAGCATCTCCCATACGCTCCTTAATGGTTCCATTCCATGAGTTTTCGTCATGGTTAGTAACGAAATTCATTAAGATATCATCGGTTTGATAATCTTTAAATATCTTAGTAGAGTAGGCATCAAAATCACTTAAATTTTTCTCGCCTTTTGCTAGTGCATTCATTAGGTGATGGCCATCCCAAGCATAAGCCATATCAAACAAGTCGCCTTTTAGCAATTCTGGTTCCCAAGCTTCGGCTAGCATAAAAATATCTTTTTGTTTACGAAGTTGAGGAATAGTCTCTTTCCAAAAATCAAAAGGTACAGAACCAGCAACATCACATCTAAATCCGTCAACACCTTCTTCAGTTATCCAATAACTCATATCTTCAACCATTTCTTTTCGCATCGATTTGTTGTCGTAGTTTAAATCGGCAACATCTGTCCAATCTGTTCCTTCAGGATGTACGACTTCACTTTTATCGTTTTGCGTATAATATTCTGGATTCGTTTTTAACCAAGTATGATCCCAACCTGTATGGTTTGGCACCCAATCTAAAATGACATACATCCCATTATCATGAGCTGTGCTCACTAATTCTCTAAAATCTTCTATAGTTCCAAACTCAGGATTAATCTTAGTGAAATCTGAAACTGCATAATAACTTCCTAGATATTTTGCCTGTTCATTTTCTGGGAAGTCTGAAGCAAACTTGCTATCTGCTCCGCCTGTCGCTTTTCGTTTTGTTTCTGAAATTGGAAAAACAGGCATCAGCCAAATAATTTTTACACCTAGTTTTTTTAAATCAGGAATATCTTTGGTGAATTCATCAAACGATCCTTCTGGAGAATACTGACGAATATTAGCCTCATAAATAATAGCACTTTCTAATACATCATCAGAAATTGGTGCTAAAATTTCTTTTGGTTCGGTTTCATTTACAACAACAGTACTATTGTCTTTTTTATCTGTCTTACAAGACCAGAGCAATAGTGTAATTAGCATTATGGTTAGTATGTTTTTCATTGGATTATCTTTTGAGTTTTATTTTGATATTGATGTCTTCCTGTGTTGTATCCCATTCTATGGGAATTGTTATTACCTTATTTTCTGAGTCCCATTCTAGGTTCTTTTCGCCTTCAATTTTGATATATCTTGGCTTTTGTTTTAGATCAACTTTAAATTTATTACCATTAATTTTTACATATCTAGGTTGGTTTTGAATATTCCTAATCATCAAGTCAATCGCTTTACTATCCATATTTAAATTCGTTCCAGAATCTAGGTTAAATTGAAATTCAAGATTGCGACCTTTATACTTTGCATTAAACTCTAATATCTGAAACTCTCCTTTAATAAATGTATTAATCGTTTGACCATCATCGTTATAGAGTTTTCGCATACTTTGAGTTATAGATTCATGATAATAATAATTTAAATACAAAATGGGATTATTATTACTTCGAGTATTAGACATAGGTTCATACATTGGAATAAAAGCACCAGCTCTCACAAATGTGGGTATCGAATTTTCTTTAGTTGCAATGGTTTTTGTTTGTCCGCCTTCAAATTTTTCATCAGTATAAAAATCAAACCATGTGGTATGCTTCGGAAAATAGACCTCTTTTTCTTTTTGTCCAGCCTTTAAAATTGGAGCCACTAACATATCATTTCCCCATAAGTAAGCGTCTGAGTATGTAAACAAATCCAAATTATTTGGTTCTTCGAAGAATAATGGTCGCATTAGAGGTGCTCCTGTTTGATGATTTTCATACATCAAGTTGTAGTTATATGGGAGCATTTTATAACGTAGCTCAATAGCTTCTTTAGCTAAAACTTTGACTTTTTCACTCCTAAACACAGGCTCACTAGCCACTTCTTCTTGTGCATGGGGACGATAAATTGGTTGAAATACACCATACTGCAACCATCTTACATACAGCTCATCATCAAGATTGGCACCAGCAAATCCGCCTAGATCACTATGCATATAGGCTAAACCTTGCATTCCCATTTGGAGTGCAATTTCGGGCTGACTTTGTAATCCGCCCCAAGTTCTATTGACATCTCCCGACCATGGTACCATTCCATAACGTTGCGACCCAGAATAACCAGCGCGCATTAAAATAAAAGGTCGTTTATCTGGATTGGCTTCTAAGCTAGATTCATATACTAATTTTGCCCAATCATGACCGTAGATATTATGAACCTCATCAGCAGTACCAGTGGCATGTTGCACCCAACCTGGATGCACTTCAGGTTCGCCAAGGTCTCCCCAAAATCCGTTGACACCTAATCGAGATAGGTCTTTGTAAATGTTTTTGAACCAAGCATTTCCCTTACTACTATAAATATCTATGATACCTGTGTTTCCAAAATAGAAATTATAGGTTGCTGGATGTCCTATAGAATCTTTAGCTAAAATATCTTTTGTAACCGCCTCGTCCCAACGATTAGAAGTCGTGAGGATAAAAGGCTCAGTAATAAGGATAGTTTCTACATTTCTAGCTTTTAAATCGTCCACCATTTGCTTGGGATTTGGAAAAGAGTCTCTATCAAAAGCTAGGTTTCCCATAGTACCTTTAATTTCTTTTCCAAACCAATATAAATCTAGAATGATAGCATCAACAGGAATATTTTCTTCTTTAAACTTATCAATGGTTTCAATCACTTCTTTTTGAGAATGGTATCCAAATCGACTTGAGAAATTTCCTAAAGCCCAACGTGGTAACATAGGTTGCTTTCCTGTTAGATTTGTATAATTATCAACAATATCATACCAAGACTCACCAACAATAACCTGATAGGTCTTACGTCCAGAAATGGTTTCATATGTGAGTGTATTATCACGTTTACTATCTAGATCTAAAAAGCCTATTGGCGCATTATCAAAATGAACCATGTATTTGTTAGACGAAATTACTATAGGCAATGTGTAGTTCATCAACTCAGATCGTGTTTCATAACCATAGTGCGCACGATTGTACAACTGTAATCTATTACCACGACGATTCATACCCAAAGCTCTTGCTCCACCACCATATAACACTTCATCTTTGGTAAGTTGAAATTGAATAGTTTCCAAGCTATCAGTTTTTATATAACCTCCTTTTTCAGAAATAACATGCTTGTTTTTGAAGAAATACGATATTTGAAAAGGTGATTTCTTGACGGTTACGTAAAGCCCATTAGTTTTTAACAACACATCCTCACCGCGTTCTGATATTTGAACGTTAGACGCTTTTGATTTTAAAACAACAGCATGAGAGTTTTCATTTAACGATTCACCGGTTGGAACAAAGGTAGTTTCTATAATTTCTGATGATAAAGGCTTGATCATATAGTAACCATCATTCACCTCAATTTTCAAATTAGAACCTTTAATTTCTGCACCTTTAAAAATACGATTCGGGTTTTGAGAAAATCCGATCGTAAAACAACAAATGGTACTTATTAAAAATAAAACATTCTTCATTTAATTGGCTAATAAAAATAATAATGGTTGATCTAATCGTTTGTTCCATGAACTTTCAGAATGATCTGTTCCTTCAAAAAATAAGTTTTTAGAATTTGTTTCTGTATATCCTTTTTGCTTTAAAATCTTATCTACACGAGGTGCAAATTTTGGATAAAATTGGTCTAAGGTTTTATTTCCATAATCGAAATACAGCTTGTGGGTTTTTGAGGATGGTAAATGGTCTTCCATATATTTAAATATAGCCTCAGGATAAGGGTTGTTAGGCATTGGCATTGCGCCAACCCAATGTGTTGAAATACATCCTGCTGCTCCAAAAGTATCTGGATATTCAGAAATAGCATACATCGACATTAAGCCACCCATACTTGAACCTGCCACAACCGTATGCTCTTTTTCAGGCAGAGTTGAATAGGTTCTATCAATGACTGGTTTTAATTCTTCAACAAGAAATTTTAGATAATTATCACCATTTAACTTCACGTCAAAATTGTTCTTTTTTGCCATGGCAATTAAAGAATCTCGTGTTGTTTCGTTGATATACTCAAATGACTTTTCAGGAAATAAATCCAGCCATCTTATTTGTGGAATATTATGAATACCTACAACGATAAAATCTTTGGTTTTTTTGTTATTCATTAGTTTTGAAGCCCAATCATCAACTTTCCATTCTTGCTTGTTCCAAGTGGTTGTAGAATCAAATAAATTTTGTCCATCATGCATATACAATACAGCATATGACTTCTTTTTGGTATAATTTTTTGGCAACCAAACATCAACAGGTCTTGGTTTAATATACTGTGATGGAAAAGCTTCAACACGATGCAAAGTCCCTTCATAAAGCACGGCTTCTTTTAGTTGCTTAAATACAATATCATCTGCATTAGAGCTGTTTTTACTTTGAGATTGACCATCAAAAGACCATAATATCAAAACCATTAGAATATATCGTTTCATACTATTCTGTTTTAGTTGTTAGCAATAATGGACCTTTAACAGATAAGTCTATGGCATCATTCCAATCAAAGGTTTCACCTGTAATAATGTTTGTTAATGTTTTTCCGTCAAGACCAATTTCAGTATAACGTTTTAGATCAATAGTAATTGGCTCATCATTTTTATTAATAATCAAAACTACCGTTTCATCGCCAAGAGTTCTAAATAAGAAATACGTGCCCATAAATGGTGAGAAATGAACAGTTTTGCCATCATGAATAGCTTTACTTTTCTTTCTATAATTAAGAAGTTTTGTCATAAATGATTGCATTCCTTTTTGCTCTATTGACAAACCTTCTCCTGTAAAAGCACTTACGGTATCACCTTGCCAACCTCCAGGATAATCTGTACGAATTAAACCATGGTCTCCAGGAATTTCAAAATCATCCATTAAGATTTCGGTCCCATAATACATTTGCAAAATTCTAGGCATCATGGCATAGGTTGCAACTGCCATTTTTGTATTAGCAACATCTCCTTTTAACTGAGTGAAAATGCGACTCATATCATGGTTGCCAGGAAATATCATAATACTCTTAGGATTAGCATAATGAAAATCATTAGCTAATCCTTCATAAATTTTCACAAGACCTTTATCCCAAGACTCTTCTTCATTAAGTGCTTCTACAACTTTAGCTTGCATTGCAAAATCCATTGTAGATTTTAAATTAGAGTCGTAGCCATCTCTATTATTCGCACCTTCTTGCCAATACCCAATGAGTAATGGATTGTAACTCCATTCTTCTCCAACAATATTGAAATTAGGATACTCTGTCATAATAGCTCCAGCCCAATCACTCATAAAATCTTTATCAGGATACGGATAAGTATCTTGTCGAATACCATCTAATTGAGCAGTTTCGATCCACCAGATACTGTTTTGGATAATATATGTTGCTAAGAATGGGTTACGTTGATTTAAATCTGGCATAGTCGCCACAAACCACCCATCAGAGTTTCCATCTTTGTCATGCTGAGAAGCATAAATGTCTTGATTGGCAGTACGTCTATGATTAGAATGCGTTGTGGTTTTCCAATCCCAATTATTCTTATTCTTTTCGTAGTTATCTTGAAGGTTTAACCAATCTTTAAATGGTAGATCTTTCATCCACCAGTGTTCTAATCCGCAATGATTTGCCACCTGATCCATGATAAGTTTCATTCCTCTTTCTTTTGCTTTTTGAGATAAGGTTTGATAGTCTTCTATAGTTCCGAAACGCGGATCAATTTTATACAAGTCTGTAATGGCATAACCATGATACGATCCTTCTTTCATATCATTAATTAGCATAGGTTGCGACCAAATTGCCGTAAATCCAAGATCATGAATATAGTCGAGATGGTTTAAGATACCTTCTATATCACCTCCATGACGTGCATAACTGTTGTTTCTATCGATTGTTTGCTCTAGCAGCTGTTCTTGCCCTTCCATGGCAGCTGGCGAGTCATTGTTTGGGTTTGCATTTACAAAACGATCAGGCGTTATAAGATAAATAGCATCACTACTATCAAATCCTATAAAATCTTCGGCTGGCTTTAATCGATTTTTCAATTGATAAGTGTGGATCAATTCATCACCACTTCCATTTTTAAATTTTATATTAAAGGTTCCTGCAGAAGCGGTTTCAGAAATCAATAGATCAATAAATAAGTAATTATTACTATTATCACCTTTACTTACTTTTTCTATAGATACTCCTTTATAGGAAATACTTGGTGTATACTCTGCAATATTATTATGCTTGACCAATAACTGTAATTTGTCATTTTCAAAACCAATCCACCAGTTAGGTGGTTCGATACGTTCAATATCATTTTTATCAATAAGTTCTAATGAATTCCCATTAACAACATCATTAGTTGAAGATTGGTCTTTAC
Organism: uncultured Psychroserpens sp.; assembly: GCF_947500255.1. Lineage (GTDB taxonomy): Bacteria > Bacteroidota > Bacteroidia > Flavobacteriales > Flavobacteriaceae > Psychroserpens. Next base: position 453,098 of record NZ_CANMRL010000001.1, read on the forward strand.
AGGACACACTTAAAGCAATGATACATGAGAAAAATAAATACATCTGTTTTTTCATAATTATACTAGTTTAAATGTGTCGTTGTATGTTACACGGTTACTAAATTATTTGGGCTTATGGTCACTGTTTTACCATTAACCATAATATCTAAATCGTTATGCCCTTCAAGTTCAAAATGTGTATGCCCTTTACAGGCATTAATTTTTATGATTTGATTTCTAAAGTTCACTTTAAAGGAATATCCTTCCCATTGCTCTGGAATTTTAGGCTCAAATGATAATGTATTATTAACGACTCTCATTCCTCCAAAACCTTCAACAATACTCATCCATGTACCTGCCATTGATGTAATATGTAAACCTTCTTCTACTTCTTTATTATAATCATCCAAATCCAAACGCGATGTTCTCAAGTAGAACTCATAAGCCTGTTCCATACGACCCAATTTAGCAGCTTGAATACTGTGTACGCATGGTGACAATGAGCTTTCGTGAACTGTAAAAGGTTCGTAAAAATCAAAATGACGCTCCAATTCTTCGGTAGAAAATTGATCTTCAAAAAAGTAGAATCCTTGTAAAATATCGGCTTGCTTAATATATGGAGAACGTAAAATCCTGTCCCATGACCATTTCTGATTAATAGGACGTTGCGATACGTCTAAATCTGAAACCGTTATCAATTCTTTATCTAGGAAGCCATCTTGCTGTAAATAAACATTTTTTTCTTCTGAAAATGGAAAGTACATATTATCTGCAACGTTTTTCCATTGCGATAATTCTGCTTTTGACAGCTTGACTTTATTCATTATTCTGGTATAATCAGAACCATACTCAGCTTCAATCTTATTGATATTTTCTAAGGTATAGTCAATACACCATTTAGCAATATAGTTTGTATACCAATTGTTATTAACGTTGTTCTCATATTCATTTGGACCAGTCACACCTAGAATAACGTAGTGTTGTTTTGCTTCAGAAAATGTAGCACGCTGTTGCCAAAACCTTGCAATACCAATTAATACTTCTAGACCTTTTTGAGGTATATAACTATAATCTCCAGTATAGCGATGGTAATTAAAAATGGCGAATGCAATGGCTCCATTTCGATGAATCTCTTCAAAGGTAATTTCCCACTCATTATGACATTCTTCACCATTCATAGTTACCATAGGATATAATGCAGCACCATTAGTAAATCCTAATTTTTCTGCATTTTCAATGGCTTTCTGTAAGTGATTGTAACGATATTCTAATAAGCTTTTTGCTACATTCTGATCTTTAGTGGCCATGTAAAAAGGAATACAATAAGCTTCGGTATCCCAATAGGTGCTTCCACCATACTTTTCTCCAGTAAATCCTTTCGGACCAATATTTAATCGTGCATCTTTACCAAGATAGGTTTGGTTTAACTGAAAAATATTAAATCGTATACCTTGTTGAGCAGCAACATCACCTTCGATAGTAATATCTGCCATATCCCAAATTTTAGCCCAAGCTGTCTTTTGTTGTTCTAGAAGTGTATCAAATCCAATTTCAGAGACCGTGTTTAGGGTTTTCTTCGCTATTGAAATTAATTCATTCTTGTCATGATTTCTGTCGGTAGTATATCCACCAAACTTAGTAAGTGTAATTGTATCCCCTTTAGACACCTGATTTTTGTAAGTAAAATCAATTCTATCAATAGTATCATTTATAGTTTTATCCTGTTTTAGGATCTTACCATTTAATGATACTTGAGTTTGCATAGAAGTACACACATAAAAATGCGTTTTCATGGTTTTAGACACAATAAATGCTTGCTCTTTTTCGTGATTCACACTTAAGACATCCCAAAACTTATCATCCCAATTTGAATCTTCATTGGTAATACCGTTATCTAGATATGGTGAAAAATCAATCTGGGCATCATTATTAATAGGTGTCACATTATATGCAATAGCACCTATTTCATCAACGTCCAAACTTAAAAATCGTTTAGTCTCTACTTTAACTTGAATAAAATTTTGGAGTGTAGCTGTAAAACTTCTTGACAGCCAACCTTCTTTCATGTTTAATTCTCTTCGGAAATCGTCTACCTTATTACAATTGGCTAAATCTAAAACTTCACCATTTACAGTAACATTAATTCCTATCCAGTTTGGTGCATTTAATACCTTAGCAAAATATTCTGGATAGCCATTTTTCCACCAACCTACTCTTGTTTTATCTGGATAGTAAACGCCTGCGACATAACTTCCTTGAAATGTAGCTCCAGAATAATGTTCTTCAAAATTAGCACGTTGCCCCATTGCTCCATTACCCAAGCTCATCAAGCTTTCTGATGACTTAACACGGTCGACATCAAATCCCTCCTCTATGATTGACCAGTTATCTGGTTGTATATAATTGTTATTCATTTTCTTTTACAAATCAATTATTGATTGATACTTTTTTTTGATTGTTTTTCGATTTTTCCAGAAATAATGTCTGTTATAAAGGCTTTAGACATCTTGGTAAAATCTTTAAATACATAATCTGCCTCATGCAGCACACTATTTTCACCTATCCCAATAGATATCATACCGGCTGTATTTGCTGCTTGAATTCCAGCAACAGAATCCTCAAATACAATACAATTTTCAGGCTCAATATTTAATAGTTTTGCACCTATTAGAAATACCTCAGGATCTGGTTTTGCTTTAGATACATCGTTACCATCTACAACAGATTGGAACTTGTCTAAAAGGTCTACTTTAGTTAGAATTGATCTTGCATTTTTACTTGCCGAACCTAAAGCTATTCCTTGCTGTTTTTCAACAAGAAAATTTAAAGTTTCGGTGACATCAGGCAAAATCTCTGAGTCGTCCATAGTATTAATATAACTCAGATAATTGTCATTTTTCAAACCCATGAGTCTCATGAATTCATCTTGTGAAAGGGATGTATTTCCCCATTCTAATATTTTTTCTAATGAACGTACTCTGCTAACGCCTTTAAGTTGTTCATTTTGTACTTCGGAAAAATCTATACCAATACTATTGGCTAATTTTTTCCAAGCTAAAAAGTGATACTTTGCTGTATCAACAATAACACCATCTAGGTCAAATATGAATCCTTTTTTATTCATTTTTACAATTCTTCAGTTTGGTATGTAATTGCATTTTTATTTGTAATTAATAAGTTACAGAATCCGGCAATTACTAAACTGACTCCTGCAACAGTCATAGCGTTTATAGCTTCATCTCCTAAAAGCCCTGAAACAAAATTAATCCCTCCTAAAGCTGCGATTATCTGGGGAATTACAATAAACATGTTAAAAATTCCCATAATAACACCCATTTTCTTTGGATCTACAGAACTAGAGAGCATCGCATAAGGCATAGACAGAATACTTCCCCAGGCAAAACCAATTAAGGCAAAACACCATTTTAAATTTTCGGGAGATGTGTAATTCATTAACAAAAATCCTAATCCACCTAACATCAACGACCCCATGTGAACATACTTTCTGTTAATACGCCGTCTAGAAGTATAAAATGTTAATATTAAAGCAAATGCCATTGATGACAAACCATAAACTCCCATCGCAGATCCTACGGCATTTGAAGACTCTTGAAAGGCCGTATTTACTAAATTAAACGCCTCTGCTTGAGCTGGAATATCCATATTGTACTCACTCTTTACTGGTGCAGGAGTTTTAAAAACATGCTCTGTTAATGCTGGATTAGCTAAACTCCACATCGTAAAAAAGGCAAACCATGAAAAAAATTGGATCAATCCAAGTTTCTTCATTGTTAATGGCATATTTCCTATGTTATTTAAAATATCAGGAATGAATTGATTTTTCTTTTCTTTTTCTCTTTTAAATTCTTCCATATCCTCAGGAGGATATTCGGAAGTAGTGAAAATAGTATATAATATACTTAATAAAAACACGAAGCCCCCAATAGCAAAAGCTACTTTAACAGACATAGGCACAACACCTGACGCCGCAGAATTACTCACTCCAAGTTTAGAGACCATCCACGGTAAGTTACTAGCAACCCATGTCCCAATTCCAATTATCAGAGTTTGTACAACAAATCCGTAAGAACGTTGAGACTTAGGTAATTTATCTGCTACAAGCGCTCTAAAAGGCTCCATAGAAATATTTATTGAAGCATCAAGTATCCACAAAAATCCAGCTGCCACCCACAATGCTGGCGAGTGAGGAACAAAAAATAAAGCTAGTGAACTTAATATAGCACCAATAAGGAAGTAAGGTCTTCTTCGACCAAGTTTAGGGTGCCACGTTCGATCACTTAAATAACCAATAATAGGTTGTACAAGCAAACCTGTAAGAGGCGCTGCAATCCATAATAATGGTATAGCATCCTTTTCAGCTCCTAGTGTTTGAAAGATACGAGACATAAAGCCTCCTTGTAATGCAAATCCGAATTGTATCCCTAAGAAACCGAAACTCATGTTCCAGATTTCCCAAAAACCAAGCGTGCGCTTTTTCATAATAGTATGTTTAAATTAATACTATTGACAAGCGATAAAACTTATCAAAACTTAAATGTAGAAGTGAAAATATAAGTTTTGATTAGGGTGTAAATATAGTAAAGTTTTTATTTAATCAATGTTAAATATCTTATTTGGTCGATTCTCTTTCGATGAGATTAGTCTCAATAACGACTGTTTCAAAGGTCTCCTCCTCCTCTTCGTTATCTTCGTCCATCTCTAATCTGTTAATCAACAAATCGGCAGCTTTTTCGCCGATTTCTTGTCCGTGCTGACTCACAGTCGTAAGGCTTGGTGTAGAATGTTTGGAGAGCACACCATCAGTAAAACTAACAACTTGTAACGATTTAGGAATTTCTAACCCTAACTTTCTCGCTACTTTGATAGCAGTTACTGCATAAAGCTCATTTACTGCAAAAATACCATCAATAGATTTATTGGATTTAAATAATTGCTCAATTTCAGCTTCTAACTTATCCAAATCATCGTCAGACAATAATTTATCTTCAATTTTTAATATCATAGATGCCTCAGGATGTATTTTATGATCTTCTAAAGCCTCCAAATACCCTTGAGTTCTAAGCTTGCCTACACTAACATAATCTTTTGTAGTAATTATAGCTATGTTTTTACAGCCACTAGACACTAGTTTTTCAACCGCTTTTTTTGCACCTTTAACATCATCAACGATAACTTTATCACAAGGGATTTCATTAACAACACGGTCAAACATTACTATTGGCATACCTTGGTTAATAGTCTCTAAAAAATGATGATAATCTTGTTGTTGCAGTGTTTCCTTTGATATTGATAAAATAAAACCATCTATACTGCCATTGGCAAGCATTTGCATGTTAATCACCTCTTTGTCAAAAGATTCATTAGAAAGTCCAACAATAACATTATAACCTCTTTTGTTGGCCACAAGTTCAATACCAGTAATCACCTTTGAGAAAAAATAGTGAACAATCTCAGGTATAATAATGCCTATGGTTTTTGTCTTTCTATTCTTCAAACTTAGTGCAATATTGTTAGGCCTGTAGTTATAGAGTTTTGCAAAAGCTTGAACTTTCTGCCTAGTATCTTCACTTATTTCGACACTATTTCTTAATGCTTTTGATACAGTTGAAATAGAAACATCTAATTCTTTTGCTATTTGTTTTAAGGTTATTTTTCGTTTCATTCGAGCGATTTACAACAATATTTTTGTTTAATATTTTCGAAACAAGATTAAACAATTATTTGCTTTTCTTGCTATATTTACGTATTTTATATTCCGAAGTTGACAATAAAGATATTATTTTATTACAAATTCGATAATTTTTGAGCATTTTAAGTTAGTTACTGTTAAAATCTAAAAAGTTTTCAACACGAAAACGTTTGCGTTGCCCAAATACAAAGGGATAACAAAAAAAACACCTAAATTTTACATAGATTTAACACCAGAAGTGAAAATATAAATCAATTAACTAAAGCAACTAACTTTAAAAATATTTTATGAAGACATTTTTAAATAGCTTATTAGTACTAACATTTTTATTACCGGCAACCCTCTTTAGTCAAACTAAAGTAACTGGTATAGTAACTGATGAAGCTAACGCATTACCGCTTCCAGGAGTAAACATTCTTGTAAAAGGAACTACAACTGGAGCATCTACTGACTTTGATGGTAATTATTCAATAACAGTCAGTCAAGGAGATATCTTAGTATTTTCATACTTAGGATATAAGACAAAAGAAATCACTTACACAGGACAATCGCCACTTAATGTAGCTTTAGTTCAAGATGCTGGTCAATTAGACGAAGTCGTTCTAATTGGTTATGGTTCTACAACCAAGCAGGATGCAACTGGAGCTGTTGAGAAAGTAGGTGACGAAGAATTTAATAGAGGGGCAATTGTTGCGCCCGAACAATTATTAGCTGGTAAAGCTGCTGGTGTTCGTATCACATCTGGTGGTGGAGCTGCAGGTGAAGGATCTGAAATTAGAATTCGTGGTGGAGCTTCTCTAACTGCCAACAACTCTCCTCTTATTGTAGTAGACGGTTTACCTTTAGACCAAAGAGGTGTTCAAGGTGTTAGAAATTCATTGAATGCTATAAATCCTGCTGATATTGAGGATTTTGTGGTTTTAAAGGATGCTTCTGCAACTGCTATTTATGGATCTAGAGCTTCAAATGGTGTAATCTTAATTACGACCAAAAAAGGTAAAACAAACGCACCTTGGGCTGTAGAGTATGACTTAAAAGCATCATTACAAAGTGTTAATGATTATGTAGATGTGCTTACAGCTGATCAATTTATCGATATTCAAAGTACAAATCCAGAATTTGATCCTTCATTAAATGGTACTGCTAATACCAATTGGCAAGAAGAAATTTTTACAACTGGTGTAGGTGCTATTCATAACTTAACAGTGTCTAAAGGATATGAAAATTTCAATTTCAGAGTGAATTTAAATCATGTATCTCAGGAAGGAACATTATTAGGAGATCTTTACGAAAGAAATGCTATTAATACTGCATTTGTTCATAGATTTTTAGATAATGACTTGAAGTTAACATTAACAGCCAAAGGAATTAAGGATGAATACAACTTCGCTGACCAAGGATCTATTGGTGGCGCTATTGCATTTGACCCAACACAATCTATATTTGATCAAGATGGAAACTACACGCAATTAGGAGACCCTTTAGCACCTGTAAATCCATTGTTTTATTTAGATAATAATAACTATCAAAATAGAAGTACTACAAAACGTGCTATTGCCAATTTTAATATCGATTACAAATTTTGGTTCTTAGAAGGATTGCGTTTTAATCTTAATGCAGGTATAGATTATTCTGAAAATGACGGTGCCGAATTTAGAGTAGCTAACCCTAACAATGCTAATGGTTTTAATACTACAAATTTGTACGGTGGATTTGACAAAAACAAATCATTAGATTTTTACTTTAATTACAAATCTGATATTCAATCCATCGATACAGACTTAGATGTTACTGTAGGTCATGCTTACCAAGAGTTTTATAAACTCAATGAAAATACCAGAACAAATTCTGAAGGTGCTTTAGCACCTGTACCAACAATTATTAACAGAAATGCTCTTGAGTCTTATTTTGCTAGAGCTAGTTTTGATATTTCAGATAAATACTTAGTTTCTTTAAGCTACAGACGTGATGGTTCTTCTAGATTTGGACCAGATAATCGTTGGGGTAATTTCCCTGGAGCTTCTATTGGATGGAAACTATCAAATGAAGAGTTCCTTGCAGAATCGTTCTTCTCTAACCTGAAACTTAGAGCTGGTTGGGGTGTTACTGGTCAGCAAGAATTAAATAATAATAACTACGGTTATTTAGGAATTTATTCTCCAGCTGTTAACAACCAAGTATCTGTTCAATTTGGAGATGAATTTGTTCCTACATTAAGACCAGATGCTTTTGCTGCAGACCTTAAATGGGAGGAAACTTCACAATATAATGTTGCATTAGACTTTGGATTTTTTGACAATAGACTAACAGGTACTATTGATGGATACTATAGAGAAACAACCGATTTATTAGCACAAGTTCCAGTGCCTGCTGGTTCAAACCTGTCGGATCAAGTCACAACTAATATTGGTGAAACGGTAAGTAGAGGTTTAGAATTTAGTTTAAATGGTGAGATTATAAAATCTGAAAACCTAAACTGGAATGCTAATTTCAACATTACATTACAAGATAGAGAGATTACTAAATTGAATTTATCTGATGATCCTGAATTTTCTATCCCAGTTGGAGGTATCTCTGGTGGAACAGGTAATACGATCCAATTATACAAGCCAGGTTTAGATCCATCGACATTCTTTGTTTTTAGACAAGTATACGATGCTAATGGAAATGCAATAGAAGGTGCTTATGTAGATGTTAATGGTGATAATCAAATTACAACTGCAGATAGACAAGCATATAAAAAAGCTACACCTGATGCGTTTATGGGATTCACTAACAATTTCAACTACAAAAACTTTGACCTAAGTTTCACATTTAGAGGAAGTTTTGGAAACTATGTTTACAATAATGTGGCTTCAAGTAGAGGAAACTTAGCATCTATTTTAGATGCTGCAGGAAACTATCAGCCAAATGCACACCAAAGTGTATTAACTACTGGATTTAGAGATCAGCAATTATTTTCTGATGCTTATATTCAAAGAGCTGACTTCGTAAGATTAGACAACTTATCTATTGGATACTTGATTCCATTTGAAAAAACACAATTGAGATTATCATTAACTGGAACAAATTTATTTGTGATTACAGAATATGATGGGTTAGATCCTGAAATTTCTAGTGGTATTGATAATAACTTTTATCCGAGATCTACAAATTATGTACTTGGACTTAATTTTTCTTTCTAAAAAAATGATGAATAAATATAAAACTACAAAGCTATGTTAAAAATGAAAACAATTAGATTAGTCCTAGCTTTATTCGCTATGATTGCAGTATTGCACTCTTGTGAGGATAAACTGGATTTACAACCAGAAGACGGTCGCCTTATTGGTGATGCCGCCTTTGATGGTCCTGATGCGTACAGACAAGCCTTTGCAAAACTTTATGCAGGTCTTGGGTTAACTGGTCAAAATACAACAGGTTCTCCTGATATTGTTTCTGATGATGAAGGTGCTTCGGCATATTTGAGATCTCTTTGGAAAGTTCAAGAATTACCAACTGATGAAGCCGTTATTGGATGGAATGATGGTGGTATTAGAAACTTAAACTACCAAACATGGACAGCAGGTAACGAATTTACAAGAGCTGCATACTCTAGATTTATGTATGAAGTCTCTATCGTTAATAACTTTTTAAGAGAAACAACAGATGCTAAACTAAATGATAGAGGTGTTAGTGCCGAATTGCAAGCTGAAATTCAAGATTATAGAGTAGAAGCGCGATTTTTAAGAGCCTTAGCTTACTATCACGCTATGGATGTTTTTGGAAATATGCCTTTCGTTACTGAAAATGATAATGTTGGTGCTTTTTTACCTCAACAAATCCAAAGAGCTGACTTGTTTGATTATATAGAATCTGAATTATTAGCTATAGAGAATGACATTGCTGCACCTAGATCAAATGAATATGGTCGTGCAGATAGAGCTGCAGTATGGATGGTATTAGCTAAAATGTACCTTAACTCTGAAGTGTATACTGGTACACCAAGATACACAGAGGTTATTACTTATACTAACAATATTATTGGAGCTGGATACTCTATTCCTTCTGGACCATATATTAATTCATTCCTTGCCGACAACAATTCTAATGGTGCTCAAGAAGAAGTGATTTTTACAATTCCATTCGACGGACTTAATTCACAATCATACGGAGGAACAACATTTTTAGTTCACGCTCCTGTTGGAGGTTCAATGCCTGCTAGTGATTTTGGTATCAATGGTGGATGGTTCGGAATTAGAACGACACCTACGTTTGTAGAGCAATTCCCAGATGAAGAAAATTCTGCAGATGGACGTGCATTATTCTATACCGATGGACAAACTAAAGAAGTTGAAGCAATTGGTCCTTTTACAAGTGGTTATGCTGTTACTAAATGGAGAAACGTCGATGTAAATGGAAACCAAGGAAATGACTCAACTGGCGAATTTGTTGATATCGATTTTCCAATGTTTAGACTTGCTGATGTGTACCTAATGTATGCCGAAGCTATGCTTAGAGGTGGTGGTGGAACCATGTCTACTGCCGTTGACTATGTTAACGAATTACGTGTGCGTGCCTATGGAGATACTAGTGGAAATATTACGGCAGGTGATTTAACTCTCGATTTTATACTAGATGAACGTTCTAGAGAATTATATTGGGAATGTCACCGTAGAACAGATCTTATACGCTATGGTCAATTCTCTACTCAAGGAATATGGGCTTGGAAAGGTAATGTTCCTAACGGAGCAACTACCGAAGCTTTTAGAGATCTAATGCCTATTCCTGCAAATGATTTAGGAGTAAACACCAATTTAACACAAAACCCAGGATACTAATAACAACAAATAACATGAAAAAATTATCAATTTTAGGCCTTTTCATCTTTGCCTTATTAAGTTTTAATAGCTGTGAAACAGAAGATGACGTTGTCTTCATAGCCAATAATAATTCTGATTTAGTTTTCACAAACTCATTTCAGGCTGAATATGTTTTAACACCACAAACTGCAAATAATTTAGGTGAACGTTTTACTTGGAACTCGGCAGATGTAGCCGTTCCAACTAACGTATCTTATGAATTACAAAAATCTATAATAGGAGACTTTACTGATGGAGAAGTTATAGCAACAACTTCTGGAAATGAGATTGCTATTACCATTGGAGACATGTTGGGGTATGCTGCTCAAGCTGGTTTAGATGCCGATTCTGAAACAGAAGCACCTAATACAGGACAAGTATACTTTAGATTACGTTCATTTGTTGGAGATAATGGTGAAGAGAACTTCTCTCCTTCAAGTGCTTTAACTGTTGTACTACCTGAAGAAACTACAGTATCACCAGCAGTATGTGATTTTGATCAATACTATATGGTTGGAGCTGGTGTGAAATTTACTGGTTGGGACTGGGCTACACCTCAAGAAGCGAAATGTTCTGGAACTAATGTATATACTGTTAATGTAGATTTAGTAAATAATGTTGATGGTGACGGAAACTTTAGATTCTTTACTGTAGCTACAGACTGGTCTTCTGGTGTTAACTATCCTGGTTTTATTGCCGATGGATATACAATCGACCCAATGTTTGAAGACGCGATGGATGGTGATAACAATTTCTTATTCACAGGTCCTTCAGGTAAATATTTCTTAACTATTGATGCTTTAAACAAAACTATTACACTAGATGCTCCTACAGCGCAAGGTACATGTGACCTAGATCAATTGTGGGCAGTAGGTGCTGGTTTACCAGATGCTGGTTGGGACTGGGGAACTCCAGTACAATTAATGTGTGAAGGTAATGGTGTTTACGAAGGTTGGGTAAATTATACAGCTGACGGTGACGCAAACTTTAGATTCTTTACAACAGCTACAGATTGGTCTTCTGGACAAAACTTCCCATTCTTTGCTGATGATGGCTATGTTATCGATTCAAACTTTGAAGATGCCATGGATGGTGACAATAATTTCAGATTTACTGGAACAACTGGCCAATACTATACAATAATAGATACAGTTAATAAGACAATTACACTTCAGTAGTTCGTTCATATTAAATAGTATTATATAATATGTGAAAAGGCTATGTTATAACATAGCCTTTTTTTAAAAAACTCATTTGCTATGAAAAGAAAATTATATGTTTTGTTATTACTTTGCTCTTCTTTTTTAAGTGCGCAAGTATCACTTGATGTTGGTGCCATTGAAGTAGATCAACCAGTTACGATAACTGTTGACATCAATAGTACTGATAGTGATTGTAATGGATTAAATAGCCCTGCAAAAGTATATATGCATTCTGGCATAGGTGATAATTCGAATGCCTTTGGATTTAGTGTTATTGGAAATTGGGGCCAAGATGATGGTGTTGGTGAAATGACCGATAATGGCGATGGAACCTACAGTATTACAATCACGCCACAATCGTATTATGGACTCGATCAGACGCAAGCCGATAATGCTACCCAAATAGGAATGGTATTTAGAAATCCTGATGGAACTCAAGAGTTGAAAGCCAATGGTTGTAATGACTTTATTTTTCCTATCGGAAGCGTCTCTATTACCATTACACAGCCATCAAGTTCTGTAGTCATTTTAAATTCTGGAGATGACTTGGCTGTATCTGCAACAATTCAATTTCAAGGTGCTACCACAGTTCAAGGTTCATTTGATATTTTTAAGAATGATGAAGTCACTCCAGTAGTTTCTGGTACTTGTGGATTTCCTTCTTGTAATACTACAATTCAAAATATTACTGAAAGTGCTATATACAAATTTGTTGGCTCACCACAGAGTTCCTCTGAAACTGGAGAAGCATTCATTGAAGTATATGTTATATCTAATGTTACAGAAGAAGCAATGCCTGTTGGTGTCGAAGACGGCATCAATTATGATGCAGATCAAACAAAAGCAACACTTGTATTAACTGCTCCTAAAAAAGAGTTCATTCAAATTGCAGGAAGTTTTAATAACTATCTTCCAACGAGCGCAGATGTTATGAAGCGTGACCCAAGTACAGGAAAGTATTGGTTAGAACTTACAGGTTTAACTCCTGGTCAAATTGAAACCTATCAATATTGGGTGTTTGATACAAATCCAGTAGCTGATTCTCCTGCTCTGGTAAAAACTGCTGATCCATATTCTACTTTAGTGTTATCTCCTTTTGATGACCCATTTATTCCAGCGTCTTCGTATCCAAACTTACCTGTTTATCCAGATGGACAAGAGCGTGAAGTTACTGTTTTACAAACAGGACAAACACCTTACAACTGGCAAGTCACAAACTTTGAAAAACCTAAAGAAGAAGATTTAATTGTATATGAGGTTTTAGTCAGAGATTTTGATATCAACAGAAACTATCAAGATTTAATTGACAGAATTGATTATTTCAAAAATTTAAATGTTAATGCCATTCAATTAATGCCAGTTATGGAATTTGAAGGCAATGAAAGTTGGGGCTACAATACGTCATTTCATATGGCATTAGATAAATACTACGGAACGGAAAACAAGTTTAAAGAATTTATTGATTTATGCCATCAAAATGGTATTGCTGTCATTCTTGACTTAGCCATAAATCATGCCTTCGGAAGAAGCCCAATGGTACGTATGTGGATGGATGATCCAGATAATGATGGTTGGGGAGGACCAAGTAGTGAGAATCCTTACTTCAATCAAACACCTCAACATAGTTACAATGTAGGATCAGATTTTAGCCATACAGAAGAAGAACCAAACGACCCTGGTGCTAGTGCAAACCAAACCACAAATCCAATTACCAATAATTATGTAGAACGTGTTTTAAAACATTGGATTGTAGATTTTAAAATAGATGGTATCCGTTGGGATTTAACTAAAGGATTTACTCAAAATTGTGAAAACAACGAAGGTTGTACAAACAGCTACCAACAAGATCGTGTTGACATCTTAAAAGCATATGCCGATTATTCATGGTCATTAGATCCAGATCATTATGTGATTTTTGAACATTTAGGTCAGGAAAATGAAGAAAAAGAATGGGCAAACTATCGTTTTGATGAAGGAAAAGGTATCATGATGTGGGGGAAAATGACCGATCCATATAATCAGCTAACCATGGGCTTTAGCTCTAACTCAAACATTAATGGTATAGGCCATAAATCACGTTCACAATTTGATGGTCCTCGTGTTATGGGATATCCAGAAAGTCATGATGAAGAACGCTTGATGTACAAAAACATTGAGTTTGGAAACAATAGTAATGGTTCTCATAATGTGAGAGATTTAAACACAGCGTTATCTAGAATGTCGGCATTAGGTGCAGTTAGCTTAACTGTTCCTGGTCCAAAAATGATTTGGCACTTTGCTGCTTTAGGTATGGACAATTCGATATTTACATGTCCTGATGGTAGCGTTAATAATCCAAATTGTAAGCTTGATACCAAACCTCAGCCACAATGGGCAGAAAACTGGTTAAGTGATCCCAATAGAAATCAAATTTATAATGATTGGGCAAGACTCAATGCATTAAAAATAAACGAACCTGTTTTTGAAGGTGATTATACAATTACTTCTGGGAACTTAACTCCAAGAATTGATGTTTTTGACACCTCTCTTCCAACAACAGAATTAAGAAATGTAATTGTTCTTGCTAATTTTGATGTGGTTGCACAAACTGTAAATACTAGTTTTCCTACTGGTGGAAATTGGTTTGACTTAATGGATGAAACAGGAAATACAACTTACAGTGCTTCAACTGTAACTATTGCTCCAGGGCAATTCAGAATATTTGGAAATGTGCCAGTAACATTGAGCACTGAAGACTTTGACACAAATAATACATTTAGTATTTATCCAAACCCTGTAAACACATCATTTAAAACCAATAAAGCTTTAAACCGCTTGCAAATATTTGACATTACAGGGAAATTAGTGAAATCTTTTAAAGGAGATTTCACAGAAAATGAAACATATGATATTTCAGATTTAACACAGAGTATCTATCTAGTTAAAATTGAAAATGATAATGGTCAAACATTAACTTCAAAACTTATTAAACTTTAATATTGATTGATTAATTAGTGATTTGAATTAGGTCCGAAAACCTCCAAAAAATTTTTGGAGGTTTTTTTATTTTAATAAAAAATATCAACACAGCACTTAAATTTATTATATTTAGACTGTAATCATTTCACTATTAGTAATTTAAATCAATTGTCATGACTACTTTTAAATATGATGTTATTGACGGGACTTATCAATATAGCTCTCAACTTGAAAACTATCTCAATCAACTAGGTAAAAACGGTTGGGAATTGGTTAATTGTCAAATTATAAAAGAAAAGTCTGGATATAGTGAGTTCATTAAAGTTATTGGGATAATGAAAAAAAGAATTGAATAAACCATTTTAACTTTAACTATTCGCATTTCATAAAACAATAAAGCCGACTCAAAATGAGTCGGCTTTATACTAAGTACAGGTGGCGAGACTCGAACTCGCACACCTCGCGGCACTAGATCCTAAGTCTAGCGTGTCTACCAATTCCACCACACCTGCAACTTTCCAATAAATATTGGGATGCAAATATAAACAATAGTTTCAATATTCAAATAACTTTAATTAGGAAAAAATAGCCTTCATTTTTGTACTTTTGAATGAATTCAAAAAAACATACTCATGCAACATATTCAATCCTATATTGAAGAACATAAAGATCGATTTCTAAATGAACTTATTGAACTCCTAAAAATACCTTCAGTAAGTGCAGATTCTGCTTATAAAAATGATGTGATCAAAACTGCTGAAGCTATTAAAATTAGCCTTGAAGATGCAGGTTGTGATACTGTGGAGATTTGTGAAACTGACGGATTTCCTATTGTTTATGGCGAAAAAATGATTGATGAAAATTTGCCTACGGTTTTGGTTTATGGTCATTATGATGTTCAGCCAGCAGATCCTTTAGAACTCTGGGACTCGCCGCCTTATGAGCCTGTGATTAAAAAAACAGATATACATCCTGATGGTGCTATTTTTGCTCGTGGTGCTTGTGATGATAAAGGTCAAATGTATATGCATGTAAAAGCTATGGAGTTCATGACATCTACCAATCAACTTCCTTGCAATGTCAAGTTTATGATTGAAGGCGAAGAAGAAGTAGGAAGTGTCAACCTTTCAACATTTGTTAAAAACAATCAGGAAAAATTAAAAAATGATGTCATCTTAATTTCAGATACTGGAATGATTGCACAAGATGTCCCTTCTATCACAACTGGTTTAAGAGGTTTAAGTTATGTTGAAGTAGAAGTTACTGGTCCAAATAGAGATTTGCATTCAGGACTATATGGTGGTGCTGTAGCGAACCCTATTAATATCCTTACTAAAATGATTGCCTCATTGCATGATGAAAATAATCATATTACCATTCCTGGATTTTATGATAAAGTTGAGGAACTTTCCGAAGAAGAAAGAGCAGAAATGGCTAAAGCACCTTTCTCTTTAGATGATTACAAAAAAGCTTTGGATATTGATGCCGTTTACGGTGAAAAAGGATATACTACCAATGAACGTAATTCGATTAGACCTACCTTAGATGTGAATGGTATTTGGGGAGGCTATATTGGTGAAGGTGCTAAAACAGTTATTGCTAGCCAAGCGTTTGCTAAAATATCAATGCGATTAGTACCACACCAAGATTGGGAAGACATTACAAATCTATTCCAAACTCATTTTGAAAGCATCGCACCAGCTGGTGTGAAAGTTAAAGTATCTCCTCATCATGGTGGACAAGGCTATGTTACACCTATTGACAGTATTGGATATAAAGCTGCTTCAAAAGCCTACAATGATACTTTTGGAAAAATACCTATACCACAACGTAGTGGTGGAAGTATCCCAATTGTATCTTTATTTGAACAAGAATTAAAAAGTAAAACTATATTAATGGGCTTTGGTTTAAATAGCGATGCCATTCATTCTCCTAATGAGCATTTTGGAGTTTGGAATTATTTTAAGGGTATTGAAACCATCCCTTTGTTTTATAAATATTTCACTGAGTTGAGTAATTCATAAATAAAAAAGCCACCAATACTATTGGTGGCTTTTTTATTTATGACATGGTTAATGTCATTATTCTTTTACTATTTTATATGTTCCTGTTTTTTCAGAGGACAACACATTTAAGAAATAAATCCCTTGAGGAATATCTTTAAGATTCAAGCTAGTCAATTCATTTGAAGACATGGTATTTAAAATCAACTTTCCAGAAAGATCATAGAGATTAATTTGTAAATCTTGATTTCTTATTGTTGATTCTATGTGTAGGTCTGTTTTTACAGGATTTGGAAACACATTGACTTCCTCTTCAGAAAAAGAGTCTAATCCAAGTGTATTAAAAGATAAGCAATCACTGCGTTCTGTACATGTCCCTGAAATCACTTCTACGGCATAATTACCATTAGCTGTAGGTGTAAAAGACTGATTTGTTGCTCCAGAAATTGGCATATCAGTATCACAGTCATACCATTGGTAAGATGCAGAGGATTGATTAGATGTTAACATGGTCATTGTTTGTGTTACTGTATTATCGACAGCAACTAGGTTACCCTGTGTCACCATATAACCTGTAACTAATTTCACCATTTCATGATAATAAGGAATATCTAATGTGGTAAAGCGGTCACCAGACGTATGATAAAAAGGGGTTTCATCATTAGTTTCCCATGACTCACCAACCAAAACAGCAGTAAAAGCATCACTTGGATCAGTTCCAGCAAACCAAAAACTAGCATGATCACTAGCAGTAGTACCGTTAGGAACCTCAACCACTTCCAAATCAAAAGTGTATGTATTTAAAACTGTTATAATATCATTTTTCATAGCAATCGAACCAGCAATATCCCTAAAGTCAATATCAAATTGATTATCGCCTGGTTGTCCAGGGTTATCTCCATCATAACCCATCATATCCATATTTAAAACACCAAGTATATTATCTCCATTTGCAGCAGCTAAGTCAGCAAAAAAGGCAGAACCTCGAAGTCCAATTTCTTCTTCATCCCATAGTGCATATATAATGGTATTGTCTAAACATTGCTTAGATAAGATTCTAGCTATTTCAAGTACAGCTGCAGTCCCTGTGGCGTTATCATCTGCACAATAATCATCTACAGTATCATAATGGGCACATACAATATAAATATCATTAGGATTGGTTTTTCCTAATTGAGTGGCTATGATATTACGTCCATTAGTATTGAACGTTTGGTCAGTAATTGTTAGATTATCTAGCGCTTCAAATTGTTCTACTAAATAATCTGCAGCTAAATCATTATTAGCTTGTTGTCTATTTAAAATCGTAACTGTATTACCATCTACAGTAGTTGTTTGTTCACCAGTAAATTCATTAAGCGTCAGAGTCAATCTAGTGATATCGACCTGATTTATAATATCTTGCACATTTTGTCCATGGGACAAAATGGAACAAAATAAAATGCAGATTAAGGTTGTTTTAATTGCTTTCATTGTGGGCTCTTTTTCTTGTGATTTTGTATCAAATATAGTGGATTTTGGTAAAATACGGAGTAAAGGCTTTTGCAAATTCAATTTTTTATTCTACATTTGTAGAGTTAATTCTAAAAACGTAGAGCAATGCAATTATCCAAAACCGAAGAACAACTCATGCAATATCTTTGGAAACTCGAGACCGCTTTCATGAAAGATTTACTAGAATCTTACCCAAATCCAAAGCCAGCTACAACAACTGTTGCTACTCTTTTAAAACGAATGATTGGCAAAGGGTTTGTTGCCTATAAACTCTACGGAAAATCACGTGAATACTATCCTTTGGTGAAAAAGAAAGACTATTTCTCAAAACATGTAAATGCGCTTATCAAAACATTTTTTAATGATAGTGCATCTCAATTCGCCTCATTTTTCACTAAAGAAACAGACCTAACTAAAGAAGAATTAGAAGATTTAAAAGCTCTAATTGATAACGAAATAAAAAACAAGTAGTCATGCTCATTTATATATTAAAATTTAGTGCCTGTCTTGCCATTTTTATGGTCTTCTATAAATTGGTTTTAGAAAAGTCAAGTATCCATTCATTCAAACGGTTTTACTTATTAGCTGCTTTAACTCTTGCATTAATCATTCCATCTATAACGCTTATAGAATACATTGAGCCAATTACTTCAAACTTTAACACATTTGAACCAATTACATCCTTTGAAGCTACAGAAGTATATGTCGACGATACTTCAACGAATTACACACCAATTATTTTATGGAGTATTTATGGTCTAGGTGTTATTATTTTTCTACTAAAATTTAGCCTTAATTTATATAAGATCATCTCAAGAATCAAGAATAATCCAAAGTATAAATCGGAACGTTTTATCAATGTACTTGTTACCAATTTGATGATTCCACATACATTTTTCAGTTATATCTTTTTAAATAAATACAAATTTGAGCATAAAGAAATACCTAAAGAAGTATTACTACACGAACAAACACATGCCAAACAAAAACACAGTATAGATGTACTCATTATCGAGTTTTTACAAATAGTGTTTTGGTTTAACCCACTTATCTATCTGTTAAAACAAGACGTCAAGCTCAACCATGAGTTTTTAGCAGATCGTGCCGTTTTAAATAACGGAATACAACCTTCGGCTTATCAAAATATCATATTGGCTTTCTCATCAAAAGCTTCTGATCAGCAATTGGCAAATGCCATAAATTATTCATCCATCAAAAAACGATTTACAGTTATGAAAACAAAAACATCAAAAACATCAATCTGGCTAAGAAGCTTATTTCTTTTGCCACTATTAGCAATTTTATTATACAGTTTCACTAATAGAGAACAAATTGTAAGAGAAGACAACTCACCTACTGAAAATACTATTTTAGAAACTTCTTCAGAAGGTGTTCCAGATGCATTAATGAAAGAATACAATGAATTCATTATCAAATTCAATACAACTCATGTAATAGATTATTCTAAATACGAAAGAATTGTATCCATTTACAATTTAATGTCTGATAAACAAAAGGCCTCTGTAGAACCATACCCTAAAGTCCCAAATGTTGATCTTTCAAAAACTAAAGCTAAAGTGCCTAGCAAAGCACAATTTGAATCTTGGAAAAACGAGAAAGAATTTGCCATTTGGATTGATGGGGTACATGTATCCAATGATAAGCTAAATTCTTACAAGGTAGATGATATTGCTCATTATACAGGTAGTTTTGTACATAAAAATGCACGAAGTGAAAAATTTCCTCAGCAACATCAATTTAGTCTATACACAAAAGAAGGCTTTAAAAGTACTTATCAAGAATCTAAGATTAAAAAATACCATGTGCTTACTGAAAAATATGCTAAGGCTATTGAAGTATTCTTGAAAGGTGACAGGCTTGATAACTCCGATTTATTGATTTTAAAAGATCGTTGTCTTAGGTTATATGATTCTTTTTCAAAAGAAGACATTAAAAAGTATAATATTTTACCGCCTCCGCCTCCGCCTGCCAAAAGACAATCGCAACAAGGTGCTACGCCAGAACAAGTAGCTGAGTACAATAAAATGGCAAAATTTCTAAATGATAAGAGCATAAAAAATCGAATTATAAAACTTAAGGATTATAAAAAGTTAGAACGCATTTATAAACTCATGACTAAAGCACAAAGAGCAAATGCCGAACCTTTTCCAAAATTACCTCAAGCACCACCGCCACCGCCACCTCCTGTAAAGAAAAAAACAGGGAATGGACCGAGTGCAGATGAATATGCAGATGTTCCACCACCGCCTCCTATTCCTGAAAATGCAACTCCCGAACAACGCAAAAAAATGCAGGACGCTGCGGACAACTATTGGAGAAAACAAAAAGCCGACATTAAAACCGGGTTTATAAAAATTAATGGTCATACGAATTACTACGTCTCTATTAATGGGCTTACTAAATATTACAACAGACAAGGTTTCGAAATATCTAAAAACGGTAAAGTCATAAGCAAAACACAAGTAAATGCTTCAGAGGTTATTCCTAATCAATATGTAACTAAAGTGTACACTAATGATATTCTAGTCGCTGAATTCAAGGACAATAATCCTAGTTTAAAAGGAGAACTTAATATTCCGCCGCCGCCACCTCCAAAATCTCCATTAGATCATATCATAGATATGGCAAAACAAGATGCTATTTTCTATTTCAACGGAAAAAAAATCACATCAGACAAGGCAATTCAAATCTTAAAAAAAGACACATCTATTCATATCCAAACCATTAAGGATGAAGCTAATATTCCAACAATACTACTTTCTAAAAAACCTACTATAAACAACAAAGTAGGTCTTCAAAAACCTACACCAGCAACTATTGTAGATCATATCAAAGTGATGAATCGACATGGTGCACGCTTTTATCTAGAAAACAAAGAGATGACATATAAAGACGCTTTAGCCTATGTAAAAAAACATAAAGATGCTGATGTATCGACTTCCTTAGAATCCAATGTTGTAAAGATCTCGCCTAAAACCCTTAACATGGAGTCTCCTTTAGTATTTGTAATTGCTATGTCAAAAAAGAATGCTAAGTTCTTTTATAAAGACAAAGAGATTACTTCAAATAAGGCAATTTCATTGGTTAAAAGAAAAGGTGGTCTTCTAAAAATTGATGCTAAAAATGTCGACTCTAAACAACCTTCGGTTTTCATAACTGAAAAAGGACCTCTTTTGGGTATTAAAGGGAACAATCAACTCTTAGTAATGATTAATGGTAAAACGCCAGTAAATGGTCAGATAACTTTATCAAAAAAGGAGTTTAAAGATTTAAAATTAACAATGAAAAAACTAAAAGTGAAGAGCTTTAAGTTTAAAGTGCCAGGAAAAAGAACAGAGTCAATTTCTGGTAACGTTTTGAACGACAAATCAAAATCATATGTAGAAGCAATGGACGAAGGAAGCGCTGTACAGTTTTTTGACATCAAAAGTAATAATGGCATAAAGCTAAAACCCATAGTAGTCACCATCAAATAATAATACGTTAAGCCTCACTAGTTGAGGCTTTTTTATACCCGTAATTTTACGTGATTTTAGTTTTGGGTAAATGGAGTCTAAAAGATTCGTAGATGTATGATTAATTTTCAATTCATAGAATTTGAAAATACGTTAATCATGAAATCATCTTACAATCCTAAAGTAAACATTTGCCTGTCTTTGTTATTCTTTTTGTGTCTAACATTAAACCTCACCATGTGCAAAAAGGCAGAAGATTCCCAACAAAGTATAAATGAGCAAACGGCAACTAAATCTTCTGATTCAACAACTAAAGACGTTAAAACATCAGGTATAGTGCCAATTACTTCAATACCTATAAAGGAATTAGATTCACTTTTTAGCTTGGCAATGTTAGATGCCCAAAATCCTGAACCTAGTGAGATAAGTCATAATTTGATTAATCTTGAAACAAATAAAAACCTTATTGATACAACAATTAACGGCGAACACTATATCAAAATGGTGTCGTGGAAACTAAATCCTGCATGGTATCCTAAAAAAGGAAAATTTAATAATGGAAATCGAGTTATTTGGGTTACAGCAGCTCCAATTATCAAAGATAGCTGCAGAAGTTTCTATAAAAATCATAAAGATCCTAATATGCGTCTCAGACAATTACTCGGTTTACAACCATTTACTCCAGAGACCTTTTTTCTTGAATTATGGGTAAAACCATCAGATATGTTTAGACCTGGACCAGATAATGAAGTAAATGATAATACATGTGGACTCAACTTACCTAATAACGTAACTCCAGATTATCGAAAATGGTTTAACAATACCAGAGCAACACAATACAACGATTGTAAAGACACTCTTTTCAACCAATATGGATATCCTTGGACGCAATTAGGATATACCTATGATTGGAGTCCAGATAATCCAACACACGTAGGCCTTTCAGAATTTGTTATTAAAGAAAACACCAATATGTTTGTTAGTGGTGAATATCCTAATAGAGTTTATTGCGCTTCAAACTAAAAGGTTACATTTAAAAATAAAAGTTCGAGATCTTTCAGAATTTATATTACCTGAAAGATCTTTTTCTGTTAAATAATGTAACAAAGTGATACTTTTAGCGTTCTAATAAGCAATCAATCAAAAAACAATCATCATGCTAAAAAAATTCTTTATCATCTGTTCTGGTGCAGATACAGATATTCTCGAAAATTGTGCGATAGGTGAACAAAACAAATACGCAGGTATAGGAGCTACTGTATTCTTCACGGCTGTGATGGCTTTTATCGCTTGTAGCTATGCTCTATATACTGTTTTTGATAATCTATATGCAGCCATAGGTTTTGGGTTTGTTTGGGGATTATTGATTTTCAATCTTGACCGTTTTATCGTTTCAACTATAAAAAAGAGAAATAATATCATTGATGAGATTATTCAAGCATCTCCAAGAATAATTCTAGCAGTTATTATTGCTGTTGTTATTTCTAAACCTTTAGAGCTTAAAATCTTTGAAAAAGAAATCAATCAAGTACTTCTAGAGCAAAAAAATGAATTAACCTTAGCTAATCAAACTCAAATTGCCGAGCAGTATACACCTAATGTAGAAGCCTTAGAAAATAATATCACCACACTGCAGTCTCAAATAGCAACAAAAGAAGCTGAAGTTAATGCACTTTATGATATTTATATTTCTGAAGCCGAGGGTACAGCTGGAACAGAGTTGTTAGGGAAAGGCCCCGTTTATAAAGAAAAACGAGAAAAACATGACGCAGCCCTTGCCGAGTTACAACAGTTGAAAGCAGATAACAAAGCCAAAATCATGGCTACAGAGGCGCAAATCGCTCAACTTAAATCTGATTATGACTCGCAAGTGAGTTCTTCTCAACCCATTATTGATGGGTTTGATGGTCTAATGGCACGCGTTAATGCTTTGGGTGAGTTACCATGGTTGCCTTCGTTCTTTATTCTTTTGTTATTTCTGGCTATTGAAACATCGCCTATATTCGCTAAATTATTATCTCCAAAAGGAGAATACGATTTCAAATTGGAAGATGCCGAAACTGCAGTTAAAACTTGGGTACAGCAAAAAGTTAGTGAACGTCAAATCTTATTAAAGACTGACCAGACGCTTAATAATAGAATCTATACTGATATAGCTGAAGAAGATGAATTATACGCTTACAAGCGTAAAAAAGCTCGAGAATTAATGCAATTACAAGCAGATGCTTTTTTTAAACATCAAAAGAATGCCTTATAATTTTAAGTATATTTAGATTTTAAATATATACTTATGAAAAAATACATATACTGTTTTTGTATAGTGACTCTTATGTCTTGTCAAACTGAAACAAAACAAATCGATGTTGTAGAAGTTTCCGAAGACAATATAGAAGAAACTAAAGCCGCTATTAAAGAGGTAATGACTGCTCAAGAAATTGCTTGGAATAATCATGACCTTGAAGGTTTTATGCAAGGTTACTGGAGAAGTAATTCATTAAAATTTTATGGTAGTAACGGACTTACCCAAGGCTGGGATAATACACTTGCAAATTACAAAAAAGGCTACCCAACACCTGCCGAGAGTGGTACTTTACGATTTGTCATTAATGATATTTCTAAAATAGAAAACGGTAATTATTGGGTCATGGGAGAATACCATTTAACACGTCCAGTTGGTGATGCTAATGGTGTGTTTATGATTATCTTTAAAAAGATCGATGGACAATGGAAAATCATTGCTGATATGTCTTGCTAATTAAGCTGCTTCTTCAGACTTAAAATGATCGTATAGATTGCTATGACCTAATCCTATGATTGATAAGCGTTTATTTTTAACCAAGGCTTCATTATGCAATTGAGCTATAGCGCTTACGCCATAACGATCAATACTTGTTAGGTTTTCAATACTTACAGTGATTGTGTTAGCTCTTTCAAAAACATTTCTAAACTGTTTTTTAAATACATGAACATTGTGTCTATCCAATGAGCCTTTAACTTTAAAGAAGTTATTTGCGTTTGTAATTTCTAAGTTCATAATAATACGATTTAAGGTTGTCTTTCTTATTTGCTATCAATCAATATTATTATGTTATAAATATCTAAAATAAAATGCGCGTATTACTATATATTCGATTAAATGTATAATTGGTTGGTTTTAGATTATAAACGGACTTTTTTACTCGATAAACAACACATTTTAAATAGATTACAAAAATATTTTTTTAAGATTTTGTAGTGTTTTTCCTCCTTAAAGCCGCTAATTCTATGTCATTTTAATAGATATTGTTACTTTTATGAAAGAAAACAATTAGTTATGAAGCCATCTCATTTTATATACACTATTCTTTTTATAGTAACCTTTTTTAGTTGTAAAACAACACAAAACGTAGCAGTTACTACTCCAATAAAAGAGGTGTCCAATTTTGAAAGATTGGCCTCTATCCCTAATATTGTTAGTATTGAGAAAAAGCAACCTACGAGTCACTTTGATGAAAACTATGAAATCTGGTTTGAACAGCCAATAGATCATAACGATCCATCAAAAGGCACATTTAAGCAACGTGTTTTTCTTGGATTTGAAAATGCTAATCTGCCAGTTATTGTAGAATTAAGAGGTTATGGAATTGGTTCGGAAAGAGCTGGAGAACTGGCAGCACACTACAAGGCAAATCAACTTACTATTGAACATCGATATTTTAATAATTCACGCCCTGTTACAATAGATTGGAATACTCTAACTATTGAAAATGCTGCAAAAGATCAAGCCAATATCATTACCACTATAAGAAATGCCATGTATCCTGACGCTAAATTTATTTCAACTGGTATTTCAAAAGGATGTCAAACCACGATGGCGCATCGTCGATTTTTTCCAAATAACGTTGATGCGAGCGTTTGCTATGTTGGACCACTCAACTATAAACGTGAAGATCCTCGAGTATATGAGTTTTTAAAAACGGTTGCAACCAAAGAGGATAGAAATAAAGTTAAAGCGTTTCAAAATCTATGTTTTGAAAACAGGGCAGCACTTCTTCAACTCATGAAAAATGAAGCGCAACAAAAGAGCATGAATTGGGAGTTTGGAGTTGAAAAAGCTATTGATTATACAATTCTTGAATATTCGTTTGCATTTTGGCAGTGGGGAATTCCGTTAAGTAGTATTCCAGCTTCAGATGTTTCTGTAGCTCAGATATATAAGCACCTCATCGATGTTGTAGGCTATGGCTTTTTTGAACAGAAAGCGGTTGAAGACTTACAACCTTATTTCTGGGCAGCTTTAACACAACAAGGCATTTATGGCTATGAAACTGCTCCTTTTAAAAACTATTTAAATACCGAAGAGATCTACAAATTTGATTGGGCTTTTCCAGATGGGATTTCAAAGGCATACGACTTAAAACCAATGCAAGACATTAAATCCTATTTAGATAATTCTGCCGAAAAGATACTCTTTATCTATGGCGAATATGATGCATGGAGTGCCACAGCGGTCGAATTAAGTGACTCGGCAAAAAATAGAGCACTTTACAAATTTGTTAAGCCTAAAGGAGATCATAGAACACGTATAAGAAGCTTTTCTCAAAATACTCAACAGTCTATTTATGATATAATAGATGAGTGGGTACAGAACTAATTAAAAACGCCGATCTGGACTAAATAGCGTCACAGGTATTACTGTTTCTTTATCGGCAATAATCTCTGAAACTAACTTACCAGTTGCAGTTGCCATGCTCCAACCCATCATAGCATGACCTGTGGCAATTGTCAAATTCTTACATTTTGAAGACTTCCCGATATAAGGCAATCCATCTGGAGATACTGGTCTTAATCCTGAAGCAGCCTTTTGTTTCTCTTCCGAGTTTAACGTAATTTCAGGGTAATAACGGGTAGCTGCATTTGCAATAGCTTCTACCCTAGCTTTATTTATTGTATGATTTATTCCAGCTATTTCCATTGTACCAGCAAAACGCGTAAAACCATTCATAGGTGTTACAGCAACCTTCGCTTCGGCCAAAATGGCTGGAACCGATATATTTGTCTTTCGATTGGTGTTAATACGATACCCTTTTCCTGCTTGAAGCAATAATTTCAATCCTAGTTTTTTGCTCAATAAATACGACCATGATCCTGCAGCTAATATAAACTCATCGGCTTTTAAAACTTGTTTATCTGTTATAATAGAATTTATTTTTCCGTTGGAAATATTTAAATCTTGCACCTTTTCATTCTTATAAAACTGAACACCCGAATTCTTTAAATATGTTTTCATCTCCTCCATAAATTCATGCGGTGTTGTATGTGAATCACACTTATAATAGGTTGCGCCTTTCACATTCATCGCTACATTAGGCTCTAAAACTTGTAACTCTTCCAAACTAATAGTTTTTGCTTCTAAACCTTCTTGCTTAGCAATATGAGCCGTTTCAATCTCTTCTTCAAGCATCGCTTCAGTCTTACAAAGCATTAATAACCCTTTCTTTTCATAATGAAATGAGAACTGTTCGTCACGCTTAATATCATCATATAAGTCTTGACTCAATAAGGTGATTGCTTTAATAGCTGGAATTGCTTTAGATACATGGTTGGCACTACATGATTTATTAAAAGCCCATGTCCACTTTATGAAGTCTTGCTCCAATCTAGGTTTAATGTATAGCGGACTTGACGAATTAAACATCCATTTGAATCCCTTCTTCATGACACCTGGAGCAGACAGAGGAACTATATGACTTGGAGACAAATAACCAGCATTAACATAAGAAGCACCAGCATCTAAGTTGGATTGATCAACAATAGTAACTTGATGACCTCCTTTTTGAAGATAATACGCAGAACACAAACCTATAATTCCGCCTCCTATAACGATAATGTCTTTACTCATTTGTTAAAATTAAATCACTTGAAACCCATAAGCATATGGGTCATCTTCAGGGTCAATAGTTATGGTATTGTATCCAAACACTTTTGCCCAGCCTTGAATACTTGGTATAATTGCTAATGTTCCATCCAATAGTGTTTCTTCTTCAACTCGTCCAATAAAAGTAGACCCAATATAACTTTCATGAATAAAAGCTTGCCCTATTTTTAATTCACCTTTTGCATACAATTGAGCTAATCGAGCCGATGTTCCAGTACCACATGGACTTCTATCAATAGCTTTATCACCATAAAACACAGCATTCCTTCCTGAAGAAGACGCATGTATTGGTTTTCCTGTCCACAACATATGAGTTACATCTCGAATCGTTTCATTTTCTGGATGTACAAATAGATTAGAGTATTTATCATTTATTCGATCTCTTACTACTTGTGAATATTGAATGATTTGACTAGCCGTAAAATCCTGAACTCCAGAAAAACTTTGCTGTGGATCGACAATAGCATAAAAATTCCCGCCATAAGCGACATCAAATGTAATGACTCCTAATTCTGGGCAATCAATGGTCAAATCTTGAGCAGCTAAGTAACTTTTCACATTGATGAGTTTAACCCAATCTACTTTATTTCCAGTTTGTTGGTATTCAATATCTACTAAACCTGCTGGTGCTTCCATTTTAATCTTTCCAGGTGTTTTTGGATGAATCAAACCTTCTTCAATAGCAATTGTAATAGTTCCAATAGTACCATGACCACACATAGGTAAGCAACCAGATGTTTCAATAAATAAGATGGCGAAATCATTCTCTGAATTATGAGGTGGATATAGAATACTCCCACTCATCATATCATGACCTCTAGGTTCAAACATCAATCCTTTTCTAATCCAATCATAATCTTTTAAAAAATGTTGACGTTTTTCACTCATAGAGTTTCCCTCCAGCTTCGGACCACCTTCTTTGATCACTCTAACAGGGTTTCCGCAGGTATGTGCATCAATACATATAAATTTGGATTTACTCATTTTTTTGTTTTTCAATATAATGATTCACCCTATTTTCAAGTATAGAAAGTGTTACAGTGCCTTGCTCTAATATCACTTCATGAAACTCTCTAATATCAAATTTAGCGCCTAATTGTGATTGGGCCTTTTGTCTCAACTCTCTTATTTTAAGCTCTCCTATTTTGTATGACAATGCTTGTCCTGGCCATGAGATATAGCGATCAGTCTCCGTATTAATCTCATGAAGCGACAAAGCTGTATTTGACGACATGTACTCAACTACCTGATCTCTCGTCCATCCTTTCATGTGAATTCCAGTATCTACTACAAGTCGGCAAGCCCGCCACATTTCATAAGTTAGTTGCCCAAACTGCTCGTAAGGTGTTGTATACATTCCCATTTCATCGGCTAAATACTCAGAATACAATCCCCAACCCTCACCATACGCAGAGAGGTATAGGTCTTTTCTAAATTGTGGAATGCTATCACCTAATTCGTTATTTAAACTGCCTTGCAAATGATGTCCAGGAACGGCTTCATGAACTGTAAGTGCTGGTAAGGTATATAATGTTCTACTAGATAAATCATAAGTATTTACCCAATAGTAACCAGGTTCACTACTTTCTTTTGAAGTTCCAACATAGCGTCCTGAGGTATACTTAGGTGCAATAGCATCTGGAACTGGTGCTACTCCATAAGGCTTTCTAGGCAATGTTTTAAAAAATCTCGGCAACTGTTCATCTGCACGCTTTGCCATATCTCTGGCAATTGTTAAAAGTTCATTAGGTGTTTTTGCATAAAACTGTTCATCTGTTCTTAAAAAATGAAAGAAATCTGCAAAACTTCCCTTAAAGTTTAACTCTGAAATAATCTGTTCCATTTCAGCTTTTATACGCGCCACTTCTTTTAAACCAATTTGATGAATATCATCTGCGGTATATTGTGTACTTGTTGTATAAAAATTGATACGATCTTGGTAATAGGCTTTTCCATTTGGTGTTTCAGAAACACCTATAGTTGTTCTTGTATTTGGAAAATATTCTGTCTCAAAAAATGTTTTAATTCGTTTAAATTCAGGAGTCACTTTTGTTTGGATAACATCTTTTGCAATGTTCAAAACCGAATCCTTTTGACTTTCAGTTAAATCTGGTGGCAAATTTTTAAAAGGCGAGTAGTAATAACTGTCTTGGTAATTGTCGACAATATGGTCATTATAAGTAGACTCGTAGCCTTTAAAGATAACCAAGGGTTGAGATATTCCTTTTTCTAAACCTTCACGAAGGTTAACTAGGTTTTGACTAACAAACTCTGGTATCGCTTTTAATTTGTTTATATATTCGATGACTTGCTCATAATTATTTAAATACCTCACATTATAAGTGAGGTTTGAATGAAATCCTGAATCGGAAAGTAACGGATTTAAGTAGTGTTCGAACTCAAAATAATTAATTCGATCTTCAAGGATAAATCTTAGCAACTCAGCCGAAATTTGTTCAGTTTCATTTAAGTCGTCTAATTTGATATGGGATAATTCTTGAAGTTTGGTTTTTGCAAACCTTGCTTCAGACTCAAAATATGCCTTTGTAAAAAGACCCAAAGGATATGCTTTGTCGTCATATCCTTCGTAGTCTTGATAACTATTAATTATTTGGTTTAACTCTTTTGATGCTGTATTAGACTCTTCTTTTTCACATCCAAAAATCAATAGTAGTATTAGTATACAAATGCCTTTTAAAAATCTCATAGTTTCATGGTCGTTTGCTGGTTATTTACTAATCTTGAAATACCTAATGGGTTCTCATTCTTGAGTTCATTTGGTAGTAAATCGTTTGGCCAATCTTGATAACTAAATGGTCTTACCCATCGTTTTATGGAGTGAATACCTACAGCAGTAAATCGACTATCTGTAGACGAAGGGTATGGACCACCATGAACCATAGATGGACAAACCTCAACACCAGTTGGAACACCATTATAAATAATACGACCAACTCTATTTTGCAATGCTGAAATCACCTCTGTGTAGTTAGATGCTTCATTATTATCTGCAATGACTGTTCCTGTGAGTTGCCCTTCTATATTTGAAATCACTTGTTCTAACTGCGTCGTATTCTCACATTGAACTACCATTGAAAATGGTCCAAATACTTCTTGATGTAGGGTAGGATTTTCAATAAAAGTAGATCCCTTAACGGTTGTAATTGCTTGTCTCGCATAATTGGCTTGTACTTCAGAAGTATAATCAACACTTAGTGTTAATTCTGGTTGCGCTAAAGCTTTTTCTTTATTTGATTCATAAGCTCCAATAATATTGGGATGCAACATACAAGTAGGCTCTATCTTTATAATTTCTTCTGAAAGTTTGGTTATAAAATTTGATAGCGTATCACCTTTGATTCCTAAGATTAAACCAGGATTTGTACAAAACTGCCCAGTACCTAAGGTAATCGAACTAGCATAAGTTTTTGCTAAGGCTTCACCTCTATTCTTTAAAGCTTCTGGTAGTATCACAACCGGATTTATACTTCCCATTTCGGCAAACACAGGAATAGGTTCTTCTCGCTGTGCAGCCAAATCATACAAAGCTCGTCCACCTTTTATACTTCCAGTAAAACCGACAGCTTTTATTTCTGGACGCTTTACTAATTGTGCGCCAACTTCAATACCACTACTATTTAAATTAGAAAACACACCATTTGGCATTCCTGTTTTTTCTGCAGCTTTTATAATTGCTGAAGCCACCAATTCACCGGTTCCAGCATGCATAGGATGTGATTTGACAATTACAGGACAACCAGCAGCTAATGCTGCAGCTGTATCACCACCAGCAGTAGAATACGCCAACGGAAAATTACTTGCTCCAAAGACTACGACAGGACCAAGAGGCACCATCATTTTACGAATATCAGATTTTGGCATCGGTTGTCGTTCTGGTTGAGCTGTATCAATAGACGCTTCAACCCAAGATCCTTCGGCAACTAATTCGGCAAAAGCTCGTAACTGTCCGACTGTTCGTCCGCGTTCCCCTTTGGCACGACCTTCTGGCAGACCTGTTTCAGAACAATATGTTTGTATTAACTCGTCATCAAGCGCTAAAATTTCATCTGCGATAGCATTTAAGAATTCAGCTTTATCCTTCCCTGAATAGGTCTTAAATCTATGAAATGCACGTTCTGCAAGTATACATGCCATTTCAATTTCGGCAGGAGTTGCTTCTATAAACGTATTTTGGTTTTCAGTATTTAATTTTGGGTTAAACGTTTTATACGTTACATCTCCTTTTGCAGATAGAGCTGTTCCTATATAATTTTTTCCTGTTATCATCTTTCTTTAATTCGTTTTAAATGCAATACTACATCAACGGGTTTATGAATCACTTTTGTAGACACTGGGTATTTTTCTAATAATGATTCGGGACGAATCGGTCGCTTTTCAAATCCACCACCACAATTTGGACAGATCTGTTCTAGAACATTGCTAACACAATCTCTACAAAATGTACATTCGAATGTACAAATCATAGCATCCTCTGCATTAAAAGGTAATGCTTTATTACAATGTTCGCATGTTGGTCTAATCTCCAGCATCTTATAAATTCTTATAATTTGGCAGTGTTGGTCTGCGCTTCAAACCGTCTTCAATAACGTTTAAAACATGTTGACGTTCATCTCCATAAAGTGGCAAACGAGGTGCTCTAACATTTTCGGTTCCAATCCCGGTAGCTACTTCGGCGAGCTTAATATTTTGTACTAATTTAGGGTTTATATCTAACTCTAACAATGGTAAAAACCATCTATAAATCTCCAACGCTTCTTGAATTCGACCTGCG
Organism: uncultured Psychroserpens sp.; assembly: GCF_947500255.1. Taxonomy (GTDB): domain Bacteria; phylum Bacteroidota; class Bacteroidia; order Flavobacteriales; family Flavobacteriaceae; genus Psychroserpens. The sequence continues at coordinate 485,470 of NZ_CANMRL010000001.1, forward strand.
TTTTGAAGTTCATAAATAGCGACTGTTTCAGCAGGAAAAGCACATACCAAACCAGCTATCCAGCCATCTGCTCCCATAAGCAGACTCTCCAAAGCTAATGTATCAACGCCTGTCATAATTTTTAGTCGGTCACCAAATCGGTTTTTAATTCTAGTGACATTAGAAATATCTCTAGTAGACTCTTTAACCGCTTCGATATTATTGCATTTTAATAATTCATCAAACATATCTAGCGTCACTTCAATTTTATAATCTACAGGATTATTATACACCATAATTGGTAATGATGTATTATTTGCAACCGCTTTAAAATACTCAACTGTTTCTCTATCTCCAGATTTGTAACGCATTGGTGGCAGCATCATTAAACCCTTAGCGCCATCATCTTCAGCTTTTTGAGCTGCATGAATTGCATTTTTGGTTGTTTGCTCTGCAATATTAATAAGAACAGGAACCTTACCATTAACAATATCTACGGTAGTTCTTGTTAAAATCCTTTTTTCGTCATCACTCAGCGTACTTGCTTCTCCTAATGTTCCTCCTAAAACAATCCCATGAACACCAGCCTTTAACTGTGCTTCAATATTGTGTTGGAACATCGGTAAATCTAACGTATCAGAATCTGTAAACTTGGTCGTCACTGCAGGCATGACGCCTTTCCATTGTATACTCATAAATTAACTTGTTTTGATACTGTAAAACTAGTGCACTATTTTCAAAATAAATAATGGCTATTTATCCATTATCAATACTATATTATCTTTAAATTAGTTTTAAGTCAAAAAATAGAATAGTATTTGCATATATTTGATAATAATTTGATCGTAAACGAATGAAAGTTTTACCATTTAAAATTCCGAAACCAGATTTTGACGCACTCATATTTCAGGAGGATAAAGGCCATCTATTTTTTGATAAATTACATCAGCATGAAGAAATTCAAGTTAGTTTAATCATTGAAGGGGAAGGCACTTTAATTGTTGGAGACACCATCAATTATTACAAAACAGGAGATGTTTTAGTTATAGGAAGTCATATCCCTCATGTATTTAAAAGCGACCAGACTTCAAATTTAAAATCGCATATGCTTACTTTATTTTTTACTGAAACCTCTTTTGGAGTTCAGTTTTTCAATCTTGAAGAACTCAAAGAATTGAAACCTTTCTTTAAACGTTCAAAACACGGATTTAAGGTCTCTTCTCATAAAAAAGTAATTAGCGCATTATTTGAACAACTTGAAAGCGCTTCTAAGCTAAAGCGTTTTATTATATTATTAGAACTTCTGCAATTATTGTCAAAGTCTAGTTATACGAGTTTATCGTCTTTCATTTATAATAAAATGTATACAGATATAGAAGGACATCGTATGCGAAATGTATTTGAATATACAATGAATCATTTTAATGAAGATATTTCTTTAACGACAATTTCTGAAGTGGCTAATATGACAAAAAATGCATTTTGCAAATATTTCAAAAAGCGAACAAACAAGACCTATATTACCTTTTTAAACGAATTACGTATTGAGCACTCTTGTAAGCTATTATTAGTAAATAAAGACATGCCTATTGTTGAAATAGCTGAAATGACCGGTTTTCGTAATATTTCGAATTTTAATAGGCAATTTAAATCTGTAAAAAAGATGAGTCCTTCAGTTTTTAAAGCCCATAAGACCACTACAGTTTTTTAACGTATTGTGTAATAATGACAATTTGCTGGCCATCTACTTTTCCTTCAATATACTCAGCGTTTTCACGGTCTAAACGAATATTTCTAACAGCAGTTCCTTGCTTTGCAACCATACTTGAGCCTTTTACTTTTAGATCTTTGATTAAAACAACGGAATCTCCAGACGCTAAGGTAACACCATTTGAATCTCTATGAATAATTTTGTTTTCTTCGTCTTCATGTTCTCCAGTAGCTCTTGCTAAAGCCAAAGCCTCATCATCTAAATACATCATATCCAACAAATCTTGAGGCCAACCTTCATTACGTAAGCGCTGTAACATACGCCAAGCCATTATTTGTACAGCCACATGTTCACTCCACATACTATCATTAAGGCATCTCCAATGATTAGGATCCATATCTGTTTTGCCTTCAATTTGATCCAAACATGTAGTACAAACAAGTACGTCATTAGTTACATTTTCATTCAACGATGGTGGGATTGTATATTGTTTTAAATCTTGATTAGACGCACATAATTCACAGGTATTATTGCTTCGCTCTCTTAATTCTTTTTCTAAACTCATAAAGTTGAAACTTTTAGTATCGCAAATGTATTGTTTTAATTTTATCTGCTTATTTTTAAGTATGCAAATACCAAACGTTAGAAAGGCGACATCAGCAGACTTAGAAACTTTAAAACAATTTAAACTTGGATTAATTCAAGCAGAACTCCCTATGGACGAAACCATTAAGGAAGACACGACGAGTTATTATGATCTAAAAGCGTTAATTACTAACGATAATTCAGAACTATTAGTTGCTGATATAGACGGAGAACTTGTTGCTTCTGGCTATGCTCAAATTATTCCTGACCGACCTTACTTAAAACATGATTTTCAAGGGTATTTAGGTTTTATGTATGTCCCAGAAGAACACCGCGGAAACGGTTATAACAAACTCGTTTTAAATGCTTTATTGAAATGGTGTAAATCTAGACGTGTATTCGAAATTAAATTAGATGTTTATGACACCAATCTACCAGCTCTTAGAGCCTACGAAAAAGCAGGCTTTAAAAAACATTTAATAAATATGCGCTTGGATATTAGAGACATTGAGTTATAAAAAACCATCTTTCATTTTTTTATAAAAGTTAATATTTACCTGAAAGTCGGGATTCTATATATTGATTTTCTAAATTTAGTTGTGTTAAATGGTCTATAACTGAGAAGAGTTTTTGAAACATTGTTTGCTTTACTTCTCGACTACTCAACACCATAGCATTATAGGTAGCAATAGCGTTTTGATTTTTATTAATGGTTTCAAGAAGCGTCATTAGGTCGCCATTTGTTTCATTCAAAATACTCATACTAATATAACCTATATGATTAAAATTAGTGTGATTGAACATATATCTGGCTCCTGCTTTTATCGCCTGATTATCTGCTTTAAACTTTTTAATATTAACAACAGAGACATTGTTACATTGGGCTTTAATTTCCTTTAGAACAAAGTAAGTATCATCCTTGCTGTGATTATTGACTAAACAAAATTCAATACACTCAGCTTTATTACAATATTTGATAAAAGAGTTAGTGTTAATTTTCTTTTCGTCATTATGGAATATAATTATGATTCCTATTCTCATTGATTATTATTTAGGGTTTAGGTAATGTTAAATTCTGATGTCTCCAGTATCATTTTATTATGTTTTTTATGTCTATAAACCCATGCAACTTGTGCAAGTTGACCAACAATTTTTATAGAATCTTTCATTGATAATTTAGACCCGTCAGCATGAACCCATCTTTTTAGTGGTTGTTCACAGAGCATTTTTCGTGCAGATTTCAATCCAAAATGATGTGCTACTCTTTTAAAGATTTCAACATCAAAAATCCATCGTGTAATAAATTTATCTTTAAAAGCAATATTGATAACATCTTTACTGAAAATTTTTGCGCCACACTGGGTGTCCTTGAATTTCATTGATAAGACTTTTTTAATAATAAAATTGATTGTTAAGCTTATCATTGCTCTGGAACATTCCTTATTAATATTAGCGCCCATCCTACAAATTCTTGATCCACTAACTACTTTAAAATTTGAGTTTTCGATTGTTTTAACTAAGTCATCAAAATCAGCTAGATCTGTAGATAAATCGGCATCTAAAAAACCAATATAATCAAGATCTTCTTTTTGAGCCATGTGAAGCATTCCTAAACGAACAGCTTCTGCTTTTCCTCCATTTTTATCACAATTATAAACAGTAATAAAATCTTCTCGTCCTTTTTGCAAATTCCTTAATACTTGTAATGTATTGTCTTTGCTCCCATCATTAACAAAGCATAAATGATATCCTGTATTCTTATCTATATAATCTGTAAACTCTTTACTTAATAATCGTTCTTCTTCATTATAACAAGGAATAACAACACCAACACAACGCTCTTGAATTATAGTATTGCTTTCTTGATACATTTGTTTTAATTCTGGAATACCAATTAATCGTTTTATACGCACACAAATTTCATTTAAGCTTAGTGGCTTTTTCATATAATCATCTATTCCTAACTCGAAACCTTCAATAATTGTATGATCTTGAGTGTTTCCTGACAATACCATAATTGGTGTTTGGGACTTTTTATCTTTTCTAATATGTTTTACTATATCTAGTCCAGACATACCTGGCATATTAATATCTACAATTACTAAATCTGGTTTAAACGAATTATACAACTTAAGGCCTTTAACCGAATTTGTTTCAGTTTTTACGTCGTATCCTAATTCTGTTAATCGCTTTTGTAAAGGAAGTAATACTAATTGTTGATCATCTATTGCTAAAACTTTCATAATACTATTTTTATAGGTTTTCTTGAGTCAAAAGTAGCTTGGTTGATGCCTCAAATTTGTTTAATTAGTTCATGAAACATTTAGTGTAGACGAATGGTAGATTGCTGTAGACGACTGATAATCGTCTGACTATCGATATTATATATATTTACCATATTGAAATAATAATAGTTTTTTAATGAAAGAAATAACAAATAAATATTTGATAGTGGCTATCCTTTTAGGATTGATATTTCATGGAAGTTCTTTATTCTTTACCTTAGAAACTACCTATGATGCATTAATACATTTATTTTTTGCAGATCATTATACAAATAGCTGGTTTGAACCTTGGAACTATAAATGGTATACAGGGTTTTCAGTAATGGGTTATCCACCATTAGTACATCAAGCTATTGCGCTATTTTCAATGATTGGCGGCTTAAAATTTGGTTTATTTACTGTAACCATAATAAGTATATTACTATTTATTACTGGTGTGTATCGGTTTTCATTATTAATAACTACAAATAGAACTTCTGCTGGTTATGCTGCTTTACTTGCTGTGTTCTCTTCATCATTTATTGAAACCTTACATATCTTTGGTCAGTTACCAAGCATTATCGGGATTTCTGTTTTAATGCATGCCTTACCTGAAATATACTCGTGGTTAAAAACTGGTAAATATTGGTATTTAGCTACATCACTATCTCTAATTGCCGTAACAGTAACATCACATCATGTAACGCCAATTTTTGGGATGGTATTTTTTATTTTTCCTTTAATAGGAATGTTAATCATGGATCATGCTAGAGAACAGGTTAAATCTATGAAGGCCATTACATTCAAAGTCTTTCTAAACAGTTTTTCTAAGCTTTTAAAACGTATTATTAAATTTGGAATAGCTTCACTTATAATTATAATTGGATGCATTTTGCCTTATTGGATAAATTCAAAAAACAACCCGATAACTCAGGTCCCAATTCCACATGGATCTAGAGACAATTTTCTTGAAGTTACTTCTTCAGGATTAGTGTTCTTTTTAATTCCCTGGGGTATATTACTCTTACTATTACCATATATCTTTTATAGATATTATAGCAAACGTTATTTATTCTTTGGTTTATCCATCACTATTTTAACTCTTTTAGGAACTGGAGGAACTACTCCTATTCCAAAATTTTTATTAGGTGAGACTGCGTTTAATATTTTAACTCTAGATCGTTTTACGCTCTGGGCATCAATAATGGCTTTACCATTATTTGGGGAGTTTACTTTTAGATTTGTTCAGGGCGATTTAAAATCTTTGATTCAATTAAAATTTGGTGCTGTATATCATAGAATTTGTGGAGGTGTTCTTGCTGGTCTTTTTATTTTCATGACTATTTTCACTATGAGCTTAGGCTATTTTAGACCATCACAACCCCAAAAAATAAAGATGCAGCCCATAGTCAATTTCTTAAACCAAGATGACCATTACAAATGGCGATTCTTAACACTTGGCTTTGGAGATCAAATGGCCTGGTTAAGTTCTCAAACTAATGCCATGACTGTTGATGGTAATTATCATTCTGCAAGACGATTACCAGAGTTAACAACCAGACCAATAGAGCGCTTAGAGAATTCAAAATTTAAAGGTGTTGCTGGAATCGGATCTCTGCAACAGTTTCTAACAACTCCAGAAAAGTATAACCTCAAGTATACTTTTTCTAACGATAAGTTCTATGATCCTATCTTATATTTTTGTGGATGGCAACGCCTAAGACAACTGGAAAATGGTATTATGGTTTGGGAGCGTTTAAACGTACCTCCTATCCCATCTGTTTTGCCAAAAGATGATGTTCCTAAATGGCAAAAAATACTTTGGGGAGTTATTCCTATAACAACAGTATTAATAGCTTTTCTTTTAAATATTCAAATGCTTTTGGTAAACACACTTAGAACTAAACCTAAAATAATTCCAGAGTTTTTAAAGTTCAAAAGTAACTACTCAAAATTTTCAAATTCTGTACTTAGAATTTCTCATATTTGGTCGGTAATCTTGGTCCTAGTTTTTATTTATAATATTTACAATTTTTATATTAAAAATGACGCACAACGACATCCAGAAAATGTCATCTTATCCTACTATGATGCCTTAGATTTCAAAGAATTTGAAACGGCTTACCAATTAATCAATCCAGCAAGCAATAAAACGATTGCGCAATATATGCTTGAAGTTTCAGTAACTGATGGACTCCTTAGTAGCTATGCAAAATTAGATGCTATAGAAACTAAAATTCTAAATCAAAATGATAGTTCTGCAACAGTTAAGGTAAAAACCAACTGGATTACTCCACTAGAAAAAATAAATAGAGTTGATTACAAATCATTATCAAAGATAAATGACAAATGGTATTTAGAACCCGATGATATAGATACAGATCTGCCACCTGATCAACTCTTCTCTAATAATGCTACAGGTTATTTTAATCAAGGTCGAAGAAGAATTACAACAGAACAGACACACCATGAAGATGTATTAAAACAACCTGTATTGGAAGTGCTTTCAGCCAAACTTGTAAAACTTGATAATTCTTATGCCATAATTGGAGAAATTCAAAATATTGATAATGTCCCAGCTGATGTTATTTTGAAAGGCACATTATACAATGACTCTAATAAAGTATTAGCCACTTACAACGCTAAATATCATATAAAACACAAATTAATGCCTAAAGAAACCAGTGCATTTAAAATTAATTTTGAAGGTATTGCTTGGTCTCAAACTCAAGATTCTATCCCAAAGGCATTTAATCCGGATGAGTTTACTCCTGTAGAGTTTGAAGAGCAACCTACTAAATTCAATTTGCACGCAGCAGGAAATGTTTCCAGTTCTGATCTCTATAAACGCATAGTCATTAGTGATATTGAAATGAATTCAAAACATATTAATGGGACTTTATTCAATAGCGGGATACAAGAAGTGACCATTCCTCAACTATTAGTTACATATTACGATGAGAATAAATCTATAACCTGGGTCGATCATAAATTTTTAGAAGAAGGAATAAGACAACAACGAAAACAAGATTTTAACTACAAGCTTATGGACAATACTCCTATTCAAGTAATTACAGATAGAATGGATAATGTATTTGTTAATGGACTCCCAAATACATCTATTTCTAACAAAGTAGTTCCTAATAGAATTGAAAATCACATATATACTCAACTACAACCTATTAATCATTCAGAGTTTAGTTATATTAAAATTGAAACTAATGCTTATATTGGAAACCCAAACTAATGAGACTTAATTTAATCTACATCCAAGTTATAATACTGTTATGTTTATCTTCTTTTGCGATAAAAACAGATGCTGTAGACAATGTTAGCGTTACAGACATTCAATTATTGACTCAAAAAAACACGTTTCAAGCTGGTGATACTATAACACTTCAGTTTTCTACAACAGAATCGATTACTCCATTAATGTACTGCACTAATAGTTATGGATCAACACTTATAAAACCATCTAATAAAGACAATAAACTTTACTATAGACTGCCTCAAAATTTGAGTCATAAAATTGGTTCTTTATATTGGAAACTCTTAAATGACACCACTCATATAAATGGAGAAATCAAAATAATACCAAAAACACAAGCGGTTAAAATGGAAACTTATATTGGTCCACCCAGCATTGAAGCAGGTGGAACAGACTACACTATGTTAGTTGTCATTCCAACAGATGAATTAGACAATCCTTTACCCGAACATACTAGTGTAACTGCTAAACATCAATTTTTAAATGAGATATCCATAGACAGTATACAGACTAAAAACTTGATTGCTTACAAAACCATAAATTCTAAGGACGAAAGCGGACGAATGCTTGTATCTTCAGAAAGTGTCAATATCAATTCTAAAGAATTTACAATCAATGTACTTCCTGCAATACCTAAAAGCTTCACAATTTCAGCAGAACAACCTCACAATTATGCTGATGGAAATCAACAGACTGTTTTTTCAACATCAATTTTAAAAGACAAATATGGTAACATCGTTAGTGATGGGACTTTCGTCACATTTTCAATAACAACTAGTGAGGGAACTGTTCTAAAAACTTACGGCACAACAATAAAAGGTATCGCCCAAGCTAGAATGATACATCCAGATCATCAAGCACAGTGGCACATAAAGGCTTATGTTGCTGGTATGGCTGAAAGCAATACAATTGATTTAAACTTTCAACAAGTTATCAAAGATTTTAACGTTGAGTTTTCAAAACATAATAGAACAATTACTGTTGGCCCATTACAAAGTTTTATGAATCAAATGATTCCCGATGGATTACAAGTGAAGCTATTCATTTATAAAAATAATGAGTTATTAGAACAACTCAACAAAACCTCTGTAGATGGTTATGTTCGTTTTAATCTAAAACCAAATATTGTACAAAATGACAGCTATGATTTTATTATCAAAACTGCAGGTATTGAACAATCCTTTAACACAAAAACGCTATGGTAAGTTATAATAAGAATATACTTCGCGTTATTGTAATCGCCTCATACATTATAATTATTACATTAATAATTTATGGTATTAGTGCATTGTTAGCTTATCTTAACACTGGTGCAGATCGCAGTACAATACTTCATACTGAAATTCAAAAAATTGATCAATACCTCCCTAAAGTTACCTGGGCACCTCTGTCTAATGAAGGCAGACCAATAGATTCTGAAAATTTAAATAAGATAGAAAATAATTATTTAGACGCTTGGTATGTCAAACATATTGCCTACAAAACTAATACTACAGCAGGCATCAAAGATTATTATACTGATAGTGCTAGATTAAATTTATTCAATTTTATTGAACTCAATGCTGCACAAAACATAAGCATAGAATCTACAACACTTGAGCATCATCCATCACTAGAATTTTTTAGTGAAGATGGTCAATTAGCTGTAATTACAGATAAAGATGTTATTGAATACAAACGTATTTTCCAAAATGAATTATTGGTTTTAGAGACTACTGAAATATCTACTTACAAGATTATATTATTACTTGAAGATGGATTTTGGCGCATTAGACATCTCGTAAAGGAATCTACTGAAAATTATGACCCGATAGCAACAGCAATTTCAACTAAAAACTTAAACATCCAAGGGATTAATTATTATCCGCAAGCTACACCTTGGGATATGTTTGGGGAAGCATTTTCAGCAGATATTATTACAAAAGATTTTAAGACGATTAAAGATGCTGGTTTAAATTCCGTTCGCATATTTATTCCATATGAAGACTTTGGGAAAGCAGATGTTGATGCTGAAAAACTAGAAAAGCTAAAGCACACTTTAGATGCAGCTCAAGCCAATCATCTCGGTGTTGTTGTAACACTTTTTGATTTCTATGGAGATTACTCGATAATAGATTGGACTTTGAATATGCGGCATGCAGAAACAATTGTAACAGCTCTTAAAGATCATAAAGCCATTGTAGCTTGGGACATTAAAAATGAACCTAACTTAGATTTTAAATCTCGAGGAAAAGACATGGTAGTTGCTTGGTTAAAAAACATGGTCCAACTGGTAAAATCTAAAGACCAAAACCATCCCGTTACTATTGGTTGGTCAAATACTGAAAGTGCATCAATATTAAAAGACAAAGTAGACTTTGTGAGCTTTCATTATTATGAAGATCTTGAGCTACTACAAGATGCAATAAAAACTATGAAAGCAGAAATTCCGAACAAAACAATAGTCCTAGGAGAATTTGGAATGTCTTCTTATAATGGGTTCTGGAAGCCCTTCGGTAATTCTGATGAAGATCAAGCCAATTACCATAAAAAAGCCCAAGAGATTATTGCAACTAATAACTTACAATATATGTCTTGGACACTTTATGATTTTGAGAATATACCTAAGAACGTCGTAGGAAAACTTCCTTGGCGTAAAGATGCTCAAAAGCAATTTGGCTTTATAGATAAAAATGGAGCAAAAAAGTTAGCATTTAAATATATTTCTGGGCAGTAGGTGATTTTAAATCAGTTCTAGAACATGATATATTGTGAGTCAATATAGCATCAAATGCATTCAAATACATATCTGTAATCTTTGTCATTGGAAAAGCTGTAGCCGCTTTATAATTTGCTTGTCCGAGAGCCTTTCTGTAATCACTATTAGTAACAATAGACTCTATAGCTACTACTAGACTTTCTAAAGCATTAGGGTCAAAAAATTCACCTTGATACCCTTCATCCTTAACCAACAAAGCCAAATCTCCTAAATCTGGCATAACTACAGCTTTTCCGTAGCTTCCAGCCTGATGCAATACACCAGAACTTCCAGTTGTTGATGTATAAGGGAATACAACTACTGCACTCTCTTTGAATAATTGAGGGACTTCATCTTCTTCTACATAGCCTGTAAACCTAACTTGTGGCACATGCTTATAGGTGTCTTGTACTTTTGCTAAATATCCTGGTACATTTGGGTTATCTGTTCCAGCAATTACAATTTCAATATCCAATCCTGTTGAAGCTCTAACTCGTTCTACAGCTTCTATCATTGATTCCACTTTTTTATAAGTGCCAAACTTACCAAAAGTCATCACTTGTAGAGGACCAGTAGGGATTGAATAGTTTGGTTCTTCTTCACTAATTTCAAAAGTACCATGTGGAATTAATATGACATTTTCGGCTTTATATTTCTTTTCTAATATATTCACATATTTTTGCATGGTTACAGCAACAGTATCTGCTTGCAATATTAATCTGGTTAAAGTTGTACCTATAAAACCATAAAGCTTTTGCATAAGTTTATTTGATGTAAATCCTGCAGATCCTAGATCTACTTCCTCTAGAATATTATGCAGTAATACGATGTTAGGAATACGTTTCAATTTACAGACCATCGGTAATAGTAACCCTAAAGCTGCTGCAATTTTCTTGTCTCCAAATTTCATAAATTGAAGATTGAATAGTACCACATCTGGTTTTGTAGCATTTATAGCTTTAGTCACTGTTAAGATATTAGAGTAGCTATTAAATGCCCAACAATCTTTAACTGTTATTTTACAGCCATTCTCGGCAAAAGTGATGTCTTTACTTCCTTCTGTTTTATCTGTAAGTAGTATAAGTTCTTTAATAGATTCTTTTTGTCTGAACTGTTTAACTAAGTGGTATGCATATTCATTTAAAGTTACTTTACTTGGCGGATATGCTGTTACAATTGCTAGTTTCATATGCTAAATCTTTAATGTTCTTTGTATAAATTATAGTACAAATTTGCATTATAAAACTCAGTAAATTTGACAACTGTAGATAGGATACCTTTATGTGTAGATGAATGGAAAAAAGCCTTCGATTTAACTTTTTGACGCTTTCAATTTTGAGTTTGATAAAAAGTATAGAATCTGAATAACAAGTAAACATACCATCGCTAAGATTTGCATATGTACAACTTGTTCAAGGCTGTCATGAAAGAAGATGACCAAAGCCATTTGGAGCATTCCAAAAAGTCCAGAAAAAACCACTGGAATATACATATCTAACGACAGATAGTAATACGCAAAGATATTAGAGATGGCAAATAAACCTGTTGCCAGTGCATATTTCCATAGTAAAGGAGCCATGGCTAAATAACTATCTCCAAATAACAGATTAATCGCTGTTTCAGGATATAAAGCACAAATAGTAACTATTACTAGTGCAATCATCGCTATGTATCCAACGTATTTAAATAAAATTGGTGCAGTAGCCTTTCCTTCTTTTTTAAGTTGAACTACTGTTGGAAGTAATAGCATAACAAACATCCATGCTAAAAAATACACGATACGACCAATAAGCGCTAAAGAGGCATATAGTCCTGCTTCATAGGATTCAAAATAGTGTTTAACCAATAAAATGTCACTATTATTTATAATGATTTGAGTGAGTTCATAAAAAGCGGTAATCACAAAAAAACGAGTCACTTGTTTTGATGTAGTAGTTTCAATATCAAATGAGGTTTTAAATCGGAAATATCTAAACCTGAATGGTATTAAACCAAAACCAAATGAGATCAATATTCCAATAGCGATTACAACAGAAGATTCTATTTGAAATACATATAGCAATCCGAACGTAATAACCAATCGACTTAACATTTCAGCTTGATACGTAATCGATAAGGGTTTAAATGCTTTTTGACCTTGATATACACCTCGATTAACACTCATTAAAAAGTATATGGGTATCCCAAGTCCAAAGAGTATAAACATACTTGAAGACGATGTATTGAACACCTGTTGCAACTCATTTGAATATACAATGACTAAAGCGCTTAAAACCACACCAGCACCAGCAGCTCGTTTGTAGGTTTTAGAGACGAAAGCTGTAAAAGTAAGGTCTTCAAAAACAACCGAGAACTTAGCAGTAACTAATTGAAAGGTCATCGCCACAAATGACAATACCAATAAAAATGTAATCAAGACTGCCGCATCTGCAAATTGTTCTGGACCTAACATACGACCTAAAATAAGGTTGTATAGATAGTTACCTCCATTAACTGCTAAAACACTTAGCATAAATAACTGTTCTGGAGACAGTCTTTTGGATTTTAAGACAGATAAATATTGCATCATCAAGTAGTTTTGTTGTAGTTTTATTAAGCTGCAAATGAACTCTTATAATCATCATAAATGTCTTTACATCCATATCCAATAACAGAAAACATGTTATTAGATTGTAAGGCTATTGCAATTAACGTTTTTAATGCTTCAACACCACATGCATCAATGCATTTTACTTTCTCAATATTTACAGTCACATCTTTTGCTGTATTAATGATATGTTCAAAATGAATAATGAACGATCTAGCTGTTGTTGCGGTTAAACTTCCGTGTAATTGAAATGCTCCGTTTTCTTCTAAAATTCGTAGTGCCATAATTGTAATTTTTAAATGATTATGTGTTTAAATCTGACGCTAATATCTAAACAAACTCCACGTATACCCTTTTGATTTCGACGGATGGCAGTTTGCTGTAGATGAATGAAGTGGTCTTCGTCCGTAACTTGCAAATAAGCAAATCAAACCGTTATGAAGACTTTAAAATCATTAATATATCCCTTCTTTTTATTACTTGTAATATCTAGTCATGCACAAGATATGCAAGACGGATTTACTTATTTAGAAACTGGTCAATATACTAAAGCCGAACTATTTTTTAATACGATATTAAACGACTATCCAAATAATAAAACTGCGCGCTTATGTTATGGTAGAGCTGTTGGTCTTAATGGTAAAACGTCAAAGGCAAATACTATCTTTAGCCAATTACTAAAAGATTATCCAGCCGATTTTGAAGTGAAACTAAATTACGGCGAATCTTTATTATGGAACCAACAATTTCATAAAGCGAAAGCTTACTATAGTAATTTAGTAAAAGAAGCTCCTAAAAGTTTTCCTACTTTGTTAGGCTATGCTAATACTTTATCAAACCTAAAGGAATACCAACAAGCATTGATCTATATTGACAAGGCTTTAGCGGTATCACCAGGAAACCCAAATGCACTTAATTCAAAAAAGTATATCTATCTAGGGTTTGCTTATAAGAAACAGCAAGAACAAGACTATACTGAAGCAGAATTCTTATTAATTAAAAATTTAGAGTTACTAGGTGACGACAAAGAAACCTTATTGAATCTTGCTAACTTATACCTTATTAAAAATGAGTTAGAGTCTGCCAAAGGCGTCTATAATAGATTAGCTAAAAACCCAAATAACAAAATAGAAGCCTTAAACGGTTTGTCTTTAGTAGCACATCTTAATAGTAAAGACAAGAAAGCTTTGCAATTAAGTCATAATGCGCAATCACTCATAGAGACCAATTCTGCTCAAACATTAAAACAACAAACGACAGAACGTTATATTCAAGCGCTAATTTGGAATAAAAAATACAAACCTGCTCAACGTTTAATTGATACTTTAATGACTGAGTTTGCAAATGCAAATTGGGTATTGGCATTGCGCGCCACATTGAACATTTACAAGAGTAACTTTAAAAAAAGTCTTGAAGATTATAATAGGATCTTAGCAAACGACAGTACATCCTTTGACGGCAATCTCGGAAAAGCAAATGCCTTGAAAGCCTTGGGACGTTATGATGATGCCTATGCCTCAGCAGAAAATACACTAAAGTTTTATGACAATCAAAAAGATGCTGTGAACTTTATAAATGAGCTAAACGCTAATTTTTCTCCTGCACTTAATTCTAGAGCTGCTTATTCATTTGACAATGGTGAGAATCAAGCATTTGCTTTTCAAACTAGTGTGTCATATCCTCTATCTACTAGATTAAAATTGCTCGGACAGTATAACTATAGAACGACCAATAATACCATCACAAAGAATAACGCCTACTCAAATGCAGCAGCTTTTGGTTTATCATATCAATTGTTAGACAATCTAATATTTAAAGGAACTATAGGACTTACCTCTGCTAAAACCGAAACAAATGATTACAATCAATTGATTACTGATGTATCAGTACACATCAAACCTTTTAAACTTCAAAATTTAGATTTAGGTTACAAACGAGGTGTCCAAAGTTTTAATGCAGATTTGTTAGATCGAGAGATTGTGCAAAACAATTATTATGTCAATTATAATCTTAGTAGCAACTTTAATTTAGGTTGGTTTACGCAATATATCTATACCTCCCAAAATGATGGAAATGCAAGGAATTTACTTTTCACGTCATTGTACTATAACATATTGGCTAAACCTTCTTTAAAAGTAGGATTCAACTATCAATATATTACGTTCAAAGAACAGGTGCCAAACATCTATTTTAGTCCCGAATCATTTCAAGCCGCTGAAGTATTTCTAAATTTGGTTAAAGATGAGAACATAGCTAAATCAAAACAATGGTTTTACGAACTCACAGCCGCAACAGGACTACAATATATAGACAATGGTGAACGCCAAAGCACGTATAGATTCCAAGGGAAGCTAGGTTATAAATTCTCAGAACGCACGATGTTAAACCTATTTGGAACCCGAAGCAATATTGCATCAGCCACAGCTGCTGGCTTTACTTTTACCGAAATTGGATTGAGGTTTAAATGGGTGTTTGGTGATGGAGGGGTTTTTGGAAAATAACTATCTGTTTAAAACATTTGTTAACTTATCTAAAATAGGAATATCTGCCGGAGATAATTTTATGTTCTTTATTTCATTTAATTCTAACCATTCATATTTATCATGAGCATTCAGTAAATAGTCTGCTTTTATAAATTTACATTCATAAGCGATTAATTCAATTACAAAATTTTCATATTTATGGATAACAGTTGTAAAGTGATTTTTTATTTCCACAGACATTGACAACTCCTCTTCGAGTTCTCTTTTTAAAGCATCTTCGGGAAATTCATTAAACTCTAATTTCCCTCCAGGAAATTCCCAATACCCCCCTAGATGCTTATTTGGGTTTCTTCTACAAAGAAATAATTTGTCATCTCTATAAATAATACCACATGCAACCTTTATCATAAATCAATTAATTTTCGTCTATGCCTTTTAAGGTATTTTTTATTTCCAAGAGAGAGGCTTTTAATTCTTTCATTTCCTGTAATACCTAATTTTAAAAATTCTATATTATCAAATGAATTAGACAAAACTATCTTTCCGTCATCATCAAATGAAATTAAATATCTATCAAAAAGTGCATCATAAACTGGAGACAATAAAATTCCATTATCAGCATCCTGTCTCTCTTTATCATTAGCTTCTCTCCAGGGAACAATATGAGAAGCTATCAAAACTTCTTTTAATGAAGCATTAGTTACCGCGCATTTATTTCCCCATCTTTTTAATATTTGTTGTCTAAATTCACCTTGAACAGTCCTTAATGTAATTAAACCTTTTCTTGTTGTTATCTTAGACAATTTATAATTAAACTTCTCTTCGTTTATATTATGTTTTATTTCTTTTTGATTTTCAATATATATGTTTCCTAATTTGAATATTGCTTTAGCACTATATGGGTCTAATGCATACAAATAACCTTGATTTGCTTTTGCTTTTGGCGGGTTTCCCGTAAAATTAAGAGGTGAATATTTAGGAGGTAAATATTGTTTTATTTTTTCATAAACTTGATTAATATCTAAAGGTTTATTAAATAAATGATATTTTGCATCAATCATATAACCTTCATCTTCCCATTGGACATCTACATCGAACTCATCAGGTTGAGCAAATAGAAAATATTCAGATAAAATAATACAATAACCAACCAAAAACCCTTTTCGGAAATTGAAAACAATATCATTAGGTTTAAGTTTAATCATATTGTTCCAATGGAAAAACGATTTCCCAGAACTGTTAGATGTTGGAGCCCATAAATATCCTCCTTCTTTTTCTTCTTTATAAGTTTTGCCTTGATTAACCCAATAATACATTTGAAAAGTTTCTTAATAGCGGTAATGAAACTCAACTAATAGTGTTGATCTTTTTAATATTTCAATATAAATATAATCAATAAGCTTTAGAAATGGCAAAACAAAAAAAGGCAAAAGCTTTCGCTTTTGCCTCAATCCAATTCAACATCGCCGCAAATCTCCATGCTTTGTTGAATCTTGAATTAGCCTAGGGTTATCTAATTATTAATTTCAAGGGATTATATAGTGTGTGTTGACTCAGTATTTTGCAGAAATAGAGTCCTGCACTAAGATTATCTTTTTGTAAAGTAATGTTGTTGCTTCCAGGTGTTACTTTATGATGACTTTGATAGACTACTTTCCCAAGTTGATCGTAGATCACAAACTGAACAGTCTCTGTTTGGTTAGATGTAAACTGTATGCTTGTCTCGGCCGTCATTGGATTAGGTATAGCCTTAAGTTTAGTATTCTCTTGCATTATATCTGAGACAGATAAGGTTTCTTGAGAGAAACGTAGATCTTCTAATGTCATCTCTTTAGTGGTCGTTGTACCATCTAAACTCACCATAGTAAATACCACAGTAATCACATCATCCAAAATAGGATCAACCCCATTGATCGATTCAAAACTAGTTATTGGTAACACATAAATATTAACTGTATTAGATAATGTGATACTGGTGTGGTATTGTTCTTCCCAATTAGAAATACCTTGTTTAACTAAAGTCACTTCTAATAGTCCTGTGCCTTTGGCTTTGAATTTTAAACTATTATAATCTGTAAGATCTACAGGCTTGAATCGTGGCGTTAAAGCTCTATAAGCAGCAACATAACTACTCGTTGTTGCTTTTAAAACAACATTACGTTCTATTGGAAAATCTGAAATATCAAAAGCATAGTCATTTGGCAAAACAGTATAGGTATCAACTGTTGTATCTGGTTGCGAATCATCAATTCCCCAAGGGCCATCAGACATGAATAAGTCGTCTGGTGTAGTGATTCCATCTCCAATTCTGAATCCGATATCAAATAGATGTCCAGTTTCTAATTGTAGGTTAGTGATGTAATCTTCGTTAAGGTCTATGGTAGCATTCAGGGCATCAAATTCACTTGTTTCAGTAGTTCTAAATCCTGCATCAAAAGTCACATTCTCGGTGGCATTTACATTTATAATTTGTAAATCTAAAGCGCCATTATTATAGGTTCCTTTTCTCACAAATACGGTTGGAGGAGTCGAATTATTATAGTTTGAAATTGGTTTTTGTGCTTCTAAAAGATTCAATACTTCCAGACCTAATAGATAGAGATCATCTACAGAGTTAGTCCAAATTTGAAAATTATAGAATGTAACATCTTGTTCATATTGATCAAGATTCCAATGGCTTTCTACAGCGAAATTTTCATCGTTATTAACCACTTTAGCAGATAAGCTCAATACAAATTCATACGTACCATCTGTGTTTTTGATAATCGATTTGATAAAAGCCTGTTCGTTAATATCAATTGTATTTACCGAGATTAGCTCGGCACCAAGTAATCGATCACAGATGTATTTGGTATGCTCATAAACGCCATTTTCAGTTTTCAATGCGATAATAGAAGCCGCAGGCATATTATTTTCTAAGTAGTCTACAGCATAAATTTCTGTGGCATTGGTAATATTTAATAAATCGACAGGTGTTGATTCTATAACCTCATCTTCGTTGATCACATCAAGTGGAATAAAATCTTCAAGTGTAAATTCTGAATTTGCATTACGCTCTAAATAGGTATTAGACTTGGTAAGGCGTCTTGCTGTTGTTCTATCAAATCTATAACCCGTTTTTGCACGATTAAAATTTCTTGCATTGATTTGTTCAGACAGTCTATTATTACTTTCTAATCCACCTTCATTACCTCCAGAAGTAGGAGGTGTGATTACGGCACATTCGCCATATCCTGAACAAGAAGGATCCTCGCAATCTATGAGTCCATCACCATCATCATCAATGCCATTATCACAAATCTCTTGAAGCACAGGAGCCGTAGGACAACGTGCGCCATCATTACTAGAGCTCGATGGACCGAAAGCAAATAGATTAGAATCCATCTCTCCATTTTCGACTAAGGTTTGAACATTTTGAATCACATAAATAGTTCCTGTTTGATTTGCCGATACATAAAAGCGACCATCGGCATCAAAATATACAGCACCATAAGTATAGCTGAGTCCTGACAAAATTGGAACCTCTCCCAAAGCTTGTACATTTCCGTTAGAAGGATCAATACGATATAATATATTGGTGTTCTTTTCAACAGTGTATAATTGTCCATCTACTGCATTAAACGCCCAATCGTGTATGTTGATGTTTTGTGATAAGGTGGCCGTTTCATCGTGCTGTGTATAAGATCCAGAATTGGGGTCGAGATTAATTTTATAATACGTGGTTCCACCGCCTTTAAGAAAATACATTCCAGTAGCACTTATACCACCAACGTATCTATTGCTTGTTGGTAATTCATCAATATAATAAGTTGTTGTCGTAAAGTTTTTACCAATTCGTACAATCGTTTTAGATGGCGATGTAAGTGATCCCCAAATAAAACCATCTGCTGGATTATATGCTGCAGCGTTGATATTTCCAGAGGTTACATCTGCAGCAACTTGATATGATCCACCAGATGCAAGATCTATAGCATACACATCGTTATACTGAAATAAGTAAGCATTATAATCACAATTAAATGGGATGTCTTGTGCATTTGAGTTCAAAGTCATAAATATTGTCCCAAATAAGATGAACTGTACTTTTATGTTGTAAAGTTTATTCATTGTCTTTATTATTAAAAGATTATGAGACAAAACTATGAGCTTTAAACATCTGCTTTTTTTATTTTCGTTTAGGCGATTGTCGACTAAGTTTAATGACGTTTAACTGTAGACGAATTGCACAAAATGATAAAAGGCAAAAGATGTCTCTTTTGCCTTTTATCGTCCCATTCTAATCAATTCCTTATTAAGGATTAACCATTTAAAGCGAATGTAAAATACTAGTAAAAGAATTAGAAAATTTTTCTTTGGTTAGCAGGAATTAGCATGTGAATAACTATTTCCTTTAGACAAGTGGTATGTATATACAATAAAGGCAAAAGAATAGAAAATTCTTCTGCCTTTTAATTAGCTATTAATCACAAAACTATTATGTTATGATTCTAATGCTAAAATAGAGACATATCGATTAGCACTCATTAATTTTCGTTTGATCGAAAACAAAGAGCGTTAGAATGCAATTAAGTATAGACGAATGGTTTTAGAGTAAATTAAGACGTTTCATTAGCTCTGGTCGATTTGAACGACTTACAGGAATCACATCTTTTTTTATAAGCACACTATTATCTTCAATATCAATAATCTTATTAACGTTGATAATGAACGAACGGTGTACTTTAAGAAATAGATCATTGGGCAGCTTTTCTTCTATTTTCTTTAAGGTTGAGTGCACTGTATAGTTTTGATTTTCGGTTTTTACATGAATATAATCACCTTTAGCTTCCACCAAATAAATACTTGGAATATCAATTTTAATAAGACGTCTGTCAATATTAACATATAAATCATTACCAGAAGTAGTTTCTACTTTTTCAGAAGCTGTTGATGCTGCTACAGGCATTGATTTTACTTCGGCTTTTTTTATAGCCTTTTGAAAACGTTCTGGTGTGATAGGTTTTACTAGATAATCTACAATACAATCATATTCAAATGCTTGAATAGCAAACTTAGAATCTGAAGTTGTCAAAATTATCTTTGGCGGATTTTTCAGTGTTTCGATAAAATCAAACCCCGTAAAATCAGGCATATGAATATCTAAAAAAATGAGATCAATATCGTTTTGATTGAGATACTTAATGGCTTGAATTGCATTTGGAAACTCTTCTAATACATTTAAGCTGTTTACATTAGAGCATAATTGGGCAATAATTGCTCTTGCTGTAGCTTCATCATCAATAATAATACAATTCATATGGTACTAATTATAACTGTTGTAAATAATTAGTTATGGTTATTAAAATAGATTCGAAGTCGTCTTGAAGTTCTGTACTGCCTTCAAGTAAATTGTTTTCGAATGCTACAGCAATCTCATAACTTTTCTCAAGCCCTAAAATACTAATTTTATGTTTAAGTTTATGAACATTTTCAGCTGTAAGCGGATAGTTTTTAGCAGCTATATTTTTATAATATACTTGCTTTTCGTCTGGGAACTCAGCCTTTATGATAGCGATTAACTTTTCTTCAAAAGCGATATCACCACCAGACATACTATGAATGTAGGATAGATTAGGTTGTTCCATCATGATTTTTTTAAAGTAAAATGAAATGTTGTTCCTTTTCCTTTTTCAGATTCTATCCAGATTTCACCTTTAAATAAGTCTATGATTTTTTTAACTATCGATAAACCAATTCCAGTAGACTCTTTACTACTATTTAAGGAATGGAATATTTTAAAAATCTTATCATGGTATTTCTTATCGATACCAACACCATTATCTTGAATAGAAAATTGGTAGAATGACTTTTTTTCTTCGACATTAATGTTGACCACGCCAGAATCCTTATCATTAAACTTTATGGCATTACTAATTAAGTTTTGAAACAGTTGTTGTAGTTTGGTTTTATCACCTTTAACTGTTGGCAAAGTGTTTAATACATTTATAGACACATGATCTGGAACATATAAGATTTGTTTTAACTCATCTATCAAAACATTTAAATCGACCTCTTGCTCTTCTTGAGTTTCAGAACCAATACTTGAATAGGTTAAAATGTCTGAGATAAGTTGCTCCATCTTTTCAAGTGTCGTTGCTATTAAATCAAAATTTTGCAAACTAACGTCATCAAACTTACCAGAATTATCTGCTTTTATCCAACTTACTAAGGCTTCAATACTACGTAATGGTGATTTTAAATCATGAGATACGATATGAGCATATTCTTGGAGTTCGTCATTACTTTTTGCTAGCTCTAGTAATAAATGCTCATTCTTAGATTCGGCCTTTTTACGTTCTCTAATATTGATAGCTGTTCTCAATTGAATTGCTACTAAACTTGCTACACTTTCAAGAGCTTTAGCATGCTCTTTGGTGTAATAGTTCTTATCTTTATGTTCAGAATCGATAACACCTATAACGCGACCTTCACTTATTATTGGTACAGTTATTTCTGAAAAACGTTGTTTATCATCTACAATGTATCTCTTATCTTTTGAGGTGTTCTTAATAATTTCTGAAATTCCAGATTTCACAACACTTCCTACGATGCCTTCTCCAATAGGAACCGTTAATTTGTTACGAATTTTATTGTCCTCATCTAATTTTTCGCCATATACGGCAATCTGTTCTAAAGTATTATTGTTGTGATCTACTAAATAAATAACACAATCTTCAGAATCAAGATATTCAGCTATGTTATTGACAATTTCCCAAGCAATTTCATTAACATCTGTTTTTCCTAAAATAGATTTAGTAAGATTATTGATCATATCAATAATCAATGTTCGTTCTCTTTCCGAAGTGATATCTTCAATAAGTGCTACCTGAAACTTGATATTTCCATCATTATCCCTTACTGCATTTACATTTGTTTTAGCCCAAATAACTGAGCCATTTCTCTTTTTATAGCGTTTATTTACTGTGAAGTTGTCAATTTCACCTAAATTCATTTTATCGATATAATACTTTGACTCTGGATAGTCTTCTTCAAATGAAAGATCTTTTATAGAAAACTCATTTAATTGACTTTCAGAATAACCAAGCAAGTCTTGAAATGTTGCATTGGTTTTGAGAATGTCTCCATATTGTGTTAATACAATACCAATTGAAGAATTATTAATAATAACATCCAGTTCGCGTTTTTGTTCCTGTATTAATTCTGTATTACGCTTGGCATCGGTGATATCTAAATGGATACCTATAGAACCTGTAACATTTCCGCTGATATCATAATTAGGAGCACCGCTAATAAGCCAAAAACGTTTTTCTCCAGATTTAGTATTGACCTCAATCTCATAAGAGTTTGATTTTCCTTTTAGACGTTTTTCATTCTCTAAAACAATGATATCTTTATCCTTATCTACAGGAAATAATTGACCCCCTACTTGTCCAATTAACTCATCCTTGGAATATCCTGAAATTTCTGTGAATTGCTGGTTTACAAATTGAATTTCATCTTCATTATTAACCTCTACTAATCCAAGGTTCATATTATCTATAATACTCATGTATTTCTGCCGCTCAGCTTCTATACTTTTTTGATAATCACTTTCAACTGTAATATCTCTAACAATACCTTGAGCTCCTACAGCAATTCCTTTTTCATAAATTACACTAGCATTAATGTGTGCCAATTTTTTTTCTCCAGTCTTTGTAACAATTTTTACTTTAAAATTAGTAATAACCCCTTTTTCCATTAAAGTCTTAAAAGACGTAGCCACTTTCTCAATTTCTTTTGGATCTACTAATTCCATAAGATTACTATTCGTTTTAACATCATTAAAACCTAGCAATTTAACTGCTGCATCATTCATTTTTAGAATGTTTCCCCAGAGGTCCATAATCACATATGCATCGACAATATTTTCAAAAACACCTTGTAGCTGAGAATTAGTTTTATCGTATAACGACATCAACTCTGCATGAGATTCTTCAAGCTTTTTATTCACTTGATATAATTCGGCAGATTTTTCTTCTAGGATTTTTTCAGCTTGCTTTCTTGCTGCTCGTTCTCTAGCTAAAGCACGTTGTAGTATGTCCAGCTGCTCTTGACTCATTAATTTCTATTGATTAGAAACTTAACCTCTGTTCCATCTGGTTTAATCTTCTCCAATTGTATAGTTGCCGTACTATTAAAATGTTCAAAAGTCTTGTTCATTAACCCTAATCCAAAATGATGCATCGCTCTACTAGACTTATAAATCATAATTAATGAATCGTCTGTTTTTTCTAACACTTCAAAAGTGGGTAACTCGGCATCAGGATAAATTTTTCTTACCTCAACATGAATGTGGTTTTCGATGGAAGCTAGCATATCTATAGGGTCGCTATAAGTGGCCAAAAGCCCTGGATAACTATCTTCCAAAACACTAAAAAAATGCTCTGCATACACTAATAATAAGTCATCTATGCTGATATCTGTTTTAGCACTTAGGTGTTGCAATAATTGCAGCATTTCTGAAAATTTATAGGTTCCAACTGATGTATAAACACCATTAGATTCAAGATTAGAATTCGAAATAATATAATCAACCATCTCTAATCCAAATTTATCTTCAACCAATTCTAAAAATTCTGTAAATACGATACCTTTCATTTATGCTTTAATTAATTCATTAATACTCCAATACGCTAATAGTTTTTCAATTTTTGAAACATAATCCTCATACTTTAAAGGCTTTAGCACATAACCTGCAATACCTATTCTATAACATTCTAACAAATCTTTTTGGTTATTTGATGTTGTTAATATTATTGTTGGAATATATTTTAAAGTATCATCATTTTTAAGAATTCCTAAAAACTCTAAGCCATTAATTTTTGGCATGTTTAAATCTAATAAAATTATGTGAGGTAAACTTTGTTCTTCTTTTAAAATCCTTAACGCTTCTTCACCATTATTAGCTTCTATGATATCATGTTTGATATCAAGTGTTGAAACCGTTCTATTGAGTTTCATAATCTCAATAGTATCGTCTTCAATTAACAATACTTTTAATTTCTTTTCCATGAGGGTGTACTTATTGTAGATTGTGAAATTACTACAATAGTGACTAATGATGATTTTACTTCGTTTAATTTAAATTTAGTGTAGACGAATGACAGTTAAGTGTAGACGAATGGTAATTACATTATAGTTTTTGATGATTGATTAAGTTAATCGTATTGATTTGAGAATCGTATTTAATTCTTTCTAATTCTTGCAAGAAAGTCAAAGAGTAGCTCTTTTCATGGTTTTTAGCTATATGCATTTCAAAATAACTGATAAATTCTAACTGCTTTAAACTGGCTCGTAATTGTGTTCTCGTCGTCATCTTGTCCTGGTTTTTATCCAAACTTGTTTTACTTGTATTTTCAACTGATCTATAATCAGAAAAAAAGTATAGGAATTTGGACAGTAGTTTTTGGGCGGAGGGAATCATGGGCATCTTCTTTTGTTAATATGTAACAAATCTAAAAGGACTACCCTTTGACTATAAAACTATTCTTTAGATGAGTTAATTCAATAGATGAGTGGCAAATAAGTGTAGATGAATGAGAAACTAGTCTAACTCCTGACGTTTTTTTTTAGGCAAACCTTTAACCACCATATCATAAGAATGATCGATTAATTTGGTCAAGAGTTTTGGTGAAAGTTCTCCTGTATGGATATATACGCTATTCCATTGTTGCTTGTGCATGTGGTAACCTGGCTTGATACTCTCATAGGTCTCTCTTAACTCAATAGCATATTCTGGATCACATTTGAGATTAATAAACCCTTCTCCGCTCTCCCATTTTTTTAAAGAAGCTAAGGCAAACATTTTCCCTAATACCTTGAACACCAAAACATCTTCATCGAAAGGAAAATGCTCGGTTACTGCCTTTTTATTCATGCAATAATTTCTATAGTCTTCTATATTCATTTTAATAAGCGTTCCATGACTTTTTCAGGATGTTTTAACTCGGTATATCCAAACTGATGATATAATTTATGTGCATCTGAAGTTTTTAGCATCCATATGTGACAAGACTTCAATTTTGGCTCCTTATGAACCGTTTCCATAAGTTGTTTAGAATACCCCTTACCTCGATATTCTGGAAGTATAAACACATCCATTAGGTATGCAAAAACCACATAATCTGTTGCTATACGAGCAAAACCAATTTGTTTATTTTCATGATATACTCCAAAACACAAACAGTGTTCAATAGAGGTTTTCACTTCTTCTAGTGTACGTCCTTTAGCCCAATAGGTTTCGGTTAAAAACTCGTGAATTAATTTGATGTCTAGACGTGTTTTATCGGTAGATATATCTATCACTCTTCTATTTTTTTAGGTGTACCTTCTTCTATTTTCAAAGCTGAATAATCGAGTTTCCAACCAATAGTTTCGACAATACTTTCAATAAGCAATACAGACTCTAAGGCTTCTTTTTTTGCAATCTCATACAATCCACTTTCTGGCACCTTATTCATAATATGAAGTTTTGCTTCATTGTGTAATTCGGTTAAATCTGAAGCTTCAAACTTATTAAACATTCCATCAGACTTATCGTAATAGTTTAAATCGGTCTCAATACTTAATACTTCAGGTTGCGGAAAATGAAATAGTTTCACTGTCTTTGTTTTGAGATCAGAATCCATTCGAATTTTCGACAAATCAAAACCAACATGTGCTTTCGCATTAATGACTACTAAAGCCTTCTTTTTACTACTAATAAGTTTTAAAAATCGTTCTTTAACATCTTCGTAGTGATAGATCTCTGCAAAATCACCTTCAACAGTAATGAATTTGCATACTTTTTTAATCTTATCTAGTAAAATTACCGATTGTGAATTGGTTTGTTGTCGCAATCTAAACTGCTTGATGATAGTCACAATACCTAGAGTGACCAATATGCTTAAGATGATTATAAAAAATGTTTCCATAGTTAGTTTTTAATAACTGCTTTCAAATGTCGCGCCATAGTTAATGAACGTATTCAAAATCTAACACCTACTCCATAACTTTATACAACACAGGTTTGCTTGGTGTTGCATCATTCTCAAAAGGAGCGATTTGTAGATTTAAAAAATATTCACCATCGTTTACTGCATTTGGGACAAATATAAACTCGGTTATGGTACAGTCTTTTCGGAGTTTTCCTGTGTAATTCCAAAATGCTTTATGTGCTTTAAGCTCTCCTCCATCCTCTTCTCTATCAACACTTGGTAAATCTATAAGTAAATGTTTTATTCCTTTTTTTACTAGAAATGTCACAGCGTCTTCCTTTAAGTATGTCCAATTCGTATTTGAATACTGCTGTGATAATTTTTCTTTTGTGTTAGGAATAGTTCTAATCACAAGTGCATCTCTTTTTTTATTACCAAGTGCAAATTGTAATTGAGATTTTGAGATTATAGTATCGTCTCCAAATTCTTCTGGAGCTACTGTAATCACTTCAGCTAAAAAGAAAAACTGCTTCAAATTTTGATTTACAGAGTATACGTTTTTGGTAATATGACCAACACATTCGGTATGCGTTCCGTGTGCATGTGGATTAAACTGAATTGTATTAAAATTCACAGCTGCACCTTCAGAAACACTTATCACATCATCATCAAATTTAACGGCTTCTATCTTCGGTTCATCAATATACCATGCATTAACATTAGACTTTGAAGCTTTTAACGGAATAGAAATATCTAAAGGATTTGATAAGTCTATTTTTAGCTTTCTTGAATTATATTGAATTGTTGCTATCACTATATATTAATTTTAAAGAGGTCTGAAGCTATACCATCACTTAAGAATTTACCCTTTTTAGCAACCAATAGCTTTTCATCATCAATATACAATAAATGTTGATTTATAAAGGGCTGTGCTTGGAGCAAAAGGTAATCTTTAAACGTTTTACCATAATCTTTCTCTATTTTTTCTAATGAAACGCCCCAAACTGTTCTTAAGCCAGTCATCACATATTCATTGTATTTATCGGTAACTGTAAGCGTTTCTGTTTCCATAGGAAGACGACCACTAGAAATGGCATTACTATATTTTGAATTATTTGACACATTCCAGCTACGATCATTTCCGTTGAAAGAATGTGCAGACGGCCCAATCCCTAAATAGGGTTTTCCTTGCCAGTATGCCGAATTATTTCTGCTGAAATATCCTTCTTTACCAAAATTTGATAGTTCATAGTGTACAAAATCATGAGCTTCTAAAGCATCAATTAATATATGAAACTGTTGTTGTGCTATATCATCATCAACATTCTCAATAACGCCTTTTTTGATAAAATGCTCCAAAGCTGTTTTTGGTTCTACTGTTAAAGCATAACTAGAAATATGTGGAATATTATAACTCAAAGCCATCTCAATATTCTCACGCCACTGATCGTTTGTAGCGCCAGGAATACCATAGATCAAATCGATGGAGATGTTATCAAAATAACGTGTCACTACAGACAAACATTCTTTAGCTTCGTTAACATTGTGAGCACGATTCATAAGCTTTAAATCGTCTTCAAAAAACGATTGTATGCCAATGCTCAAGCGATTCACTAGGCTTTTAGAAAGCTTTATAATTTGCGCCTCAGAAAGATCATCAGGATTAGCTTCTAAAGTGATCTCGGGTGCTTCGGAAACCTTATAATGCGTATATATAGTTGAAATGAGCAACTGTAGTTCTTCAATAGATAATAACGACGGTGTTCCTCCTCCGAAGTAAATGGTATCTACTGTTACATTTTGAAACTCATCTTTACGCATTTCCAATTCTTTAGCTAACGCTTGTATAAGATCATCTTTCTTTTTTAAAGACGTCGAAAAATGAAAATCACAATAATGACACGCCTGTTTACAAAATGGTATGTGAATATATATGCCACTCATTACTCTTTTCGTTTTCTACCTTTGACCAATCGTCTTGTATCGTGTCTTGAAATATTTAAGTCGGGATTTAACCGATTAATAGCTTCAATATTGTCATCTGTTATAAGTTGATGGTCTACTAACATCGTTTTCAAAGCTTTCATCTTTCCAACCTCAGGAGGTATAATCTCAAAATTACTATTATGAATCCAAAGAGAGTATAAGTTATCTAAAGACAATACTTCCTTTGGGAATTGTTTAAACCTATTAAATTCAAGACTTACCGATCCCAGATTTTTCAAATTGGAAAATTCTTTTGGTAACTCTGAAATTTCATTTGAACCAAGGCTTAGATTCTTTAGTTCTGTAAGTTTACCTATTGATTCTGGAATGGTTTCAATTTTATTGTAACCTAAATTGATATATTTTAAATTTATCAAACTGCCTATTTGTACTGGTATGGTTTTAATTTTACACGCATTGGCGACTATACTAACTAGCTCACTACAATTGGACAATTCGTCTCTTAACCTAGTCATTCCGCTTCCAGAGACATTCAAAAATTGTAAACATCTTAACTTACCAATAGATTGCGGTAGATCTTTTAAATAACTATTGCTTCTAACACTTAAATATTTTAGTTTCGTTAGCTCTCCTATATTCTCGTTGAGTTCTCGTAATCCATTAGTACCAATATCTAAAATTTCAACATTCTGAAGTAATTTAATATTGTCTGGTAGTGCTCTCAAATTGCATCTGTAGGCTTCTAATATCTTTAGGTTTGGAAGTTTACTTAAGTCTTCAAACAATTTTTCTTTGTCTTTAAATTTATTGCCAGCAATATTCAACGCCTGTAAATTGATAAATTGTGACAGCTCTTTTGGTAGCTCTGTGAAATTGGAATAGCTCAAATTTAAGGCATAGACCTCATCTTTTCTGTCTAGTAAAGTTGCTAAATCTTCCGTTTTTTCAAGACGTGCAAAACGATTTAACAGCTCGACTCTAAAATAAGTTTCGTCTTCAAAAAGATTTAAGGTCGAGCAGAAATTATTAAGTATCTCTTCTAGTTGCTCTAAGGTCATTTGAGGCAATTGAAAATTAGCTAATTCTTCAAAAACTAAGCTGTCATCTACAATACGCTTCATTAATTCGTTATTTGCCTCTAAGCCTCTATCTTCTAAAAAAGCAACATCCCAAAGCGCTCCTTCCTTATTACCTCCAAAATACTTTGAAAACACCCAATAGTAGTATGTATTTTTGAGGTCTTCAGCAGTTCCCGTTAATCGTAATCGTTCTTCATAGGATTGCTCTGCAATATCAAATTTTTTGGCTGCAAAAGCACAATTCCCTTTCCATGCTAATAAAAATGCAGTTTTTCCTTTGAGTTCAATAATTTTATCAATATCCTCAAGTGCTTTTTCATACTGTTTCAATACAGAATACGCTTGAAACCTAATATATCTTGCTTCATAAGAATTAGGCTCATACGATATATAAATAGTTAAGTCTTCTACAACACCTTTGACATCTTTGGGATTGATGTTTGACTTGGCAATAGCCCTTGAATAGTAATAATCTTTTACATCGGGTTCTCGTTTGATTATTTCATCAAGTAATTCGATAATAGCTTGCCAATTTTTACTATCAAGTGCTTTATTATAGCGTGTCTTAAGTTCCTCATCAGATAAACTCGAGGAACAAGTAACCAACAACACAGCTAAAATTATAACACCAACATATCTTAATGACATTATTAAGGACTTAAGTTTTAACTGCATATTATTTTTTTACTCTATCTCCATTTTGTTTCACAAAACTTGCCCAACCAGAATAATTTTTCCCTACCTCTACTCGGCCTTGGTTATAAAAATGACATACCGCTGCGGCTAAACCATCGGTAGCATCTAAGTTTTTAGGTAAGGTTTTTAAGTCTAATAAACTTTGAAGCATTTTTGCTACTTGTTCTTTGCTGGCATTTCCATTTCCAGTGATGGCCATTTTTATTTTTTTTGGCGAATACTCAGTAATAGGCACTTCGCGAGATAAACCTGCGGCCATGGCAACACCTTGAGCACGTCCTAATTTGAGCATACTTTGTACGTTCTTTCCAAAGAATGGTGCTTCGATAGCAATTTCATCAGGATGATGCGTATCTATTAATTCTATTGTACGTTCAAAAATGAGCTTGAGCTTAAGATAATGATCGCTATACTTTTTTAAATCTAATTCATTAAGCTGAAGAAAGGACATCTTTTTACCGATCACTTTTATGAGTCCGAAACCCATAATTGTAGTTCCAGGATCAATTCCTAATATGATTTTTTCATTACTCATTAATCGCAATATTGGCATCCACTAATAGAGAACGTGACTCCAAAAGTAATAGTTAGAAGGTTTCCATTGAATGACCCAAAACCATCGGTTGCAGGATCAAAATCTTTTCCGAAACCTAAAATATAGGATGTATCTGCATAAACCGACATACGTTGTGTTAAACCATAATGTATTTCAAATCCAGCCATGACATTAAAAAACGATATGTTGTTGCTTCCAAAATTTCCAAGCGGTTTTACAAATGAATACCCTGGCCCAGCATGCACCACAAGTCCCATACGTTGTGGTATAAATGTAATAGACTCGGTTGGATCGTATACTATTTGAGCGTTTAATCGTGTATAGTTGGTTTTAAATTCTATCGAATTGTCATCACTTGAAAATCGATTAAATCCAAAATCTAATTTCGCCCCTAATTGCGGTTTAAACATATGCTGAATCCCCAAATTTACTGTTGGAAAATTAATCGATTTCGCTTGAAAACCATCAACAAAACCCGATTGTGACGGACTATTTATACCAAAAGCTATTTGAGCTTTCCATTTATTAGTATCTCTTTGAGCATGACTGTTAGCAAAACAAATAAACGCTATTATCAAAATACTCAATTTTTGAAGTCTATAATTTGAGGTCATATTCTTTTATTAGTTAATTTGCGACATGCATTTTGGCAGCCTTCCTTACAAAACTAAACAATTCTTTTTTGTACTTATTAAATTAAGTATTGTTGTTGGTGCTTTTTATTTTATCTATCAGAAATTAGTCAAAAACGAAGATTTAGATTTTTATCAATTTTTGGTGTTTTTACGCGAAAATGACGCATTTTCACCAAAAAACGCCTGCTTTTTGCTCTTTTTGACCTTTTTTAATTGGTTTTTTGAAATTTTAAAATGGAAGACTTTAGTCACACATATTAAAAAAATATCGTTTAAAAATGCTTTAGAACAAAGCTTAGGTGCTTTAACCGCTTCATTATTTACACCAAACCGAATTGGAGAATATGGTGCAAAAGCCATTTACTATGGTGCATCAAAACGGAAACAAGTCATGTTACTTAACTTGATAAGCAATATGATGCAAATGACAGTAACAGTCATATTAGGTATCATAGGTTTAAGTCTCATGCATTCTAAATACAACTTGGACATCAATTATTTTAAAGTCTCTAGGTTTATAGTACTTATTATAATTGTTGGGATTTTTACTGCTTTAGGTCTAAAACAAAACCGATTTAAAATTAAAGGTTTCTCTATTGAAAGGTTAAAATCGTTTCTTAATAAGCTTCCTGTAAAAATCCATATTACTGCTTTTGGTCTTTCGGTTTTGAGGTATCTTATTTTCTCGTTTCAGTTTTACTTTTTATTGCAAATTTTCGGAATCAATGTGAGTTATTTTAATGGAATGATTGTTATTACAACCATGTATTTGCTAGCTTCAGTGATTCCTTCCATATTTATTTTTGACGTTATTATAAAAGGTAGCGTTGCAGTATATCTATTCGCCATTGTTGGAGTAAACGAATTTACATCACTTTGTATAGTCACCATCATGTGGTTATTAAATTTTGTAATACCAAGTGTGTTTGGCAGCTACTATGTTCTTAATTTTAATTTTCCAAAAACTAAAAGTTACTAATGCTAATTATTGTACTTACAATTACAATTTTGTACCTATTATCCATAGGAAGTTTTGTATACGGTTTTGACAAAGTGGTCGATTTTAAAATGGAAGATCTATCGCCTAAAACAAAGTTTTCAGTCATTATTCCATTTAGAAATGAAGCTGAGCATTTACCTCAACTAATAGCAACTATATCGAGTTTGAATTACCCTAAATCGATGTTTGAAATTCTCTTTATTGATGATGAGTCGACTGATGATTCGGTAGAAAAAATTTATACCAGAAAAGTCGATTTGAAATCAATAAATTTTTCGGTATTAGCTAATGAAAGACTTACAAAATCACCTAAAAAAGATGCCATAGCTAAAGCTATAAAACATGCAAAATATGAATGGATTATAACTACAGATGCCGATTGCCAATTGCCCAAATATTGGCTAGATTGTTTTGATAGTTACATTCAAAATAACACTTCAAAAGTTTTAGTAGCTCCAGTAACTTTTGATAAAGCAAGGTCATTTTTTGAGCGTTTTCAATTACTTGACATTTTAAGCTTACAAGGTGCCACTATTGGCGGTTTTGGTATAAAAAAACCGTTTCTATGCAATGGCGCTAATCTAGCCTATAAAAAGGATTTTTTTTATACTATTGAAGGCTTTAAAGGGAATAGCAATATCGCTAGTGGTGATGATATTTTCCTATTGGAAAAGGCTATAAAGAAAGAAAAAAACAGTGTCCATTATATTAAAAATAATCACATTACGGTGACAACAAAACCTGAAAAGGATTTCAAAGCATTAAAAGCACAACGTGTACGATGGGCAGCTAAAGCTTCAAGCTATAAAAACGCTTTTACAAAACTCATTGGGTTATTAATATTACTAATGAATGCACTTATGGTAAGTATGCCTCTCTTAGCCATACTTCAAATAATAGCGCTAAAAACTTTAGCTTATAGCTTGGCTATCAAATTTCTTATTGATTTTTTATTACTCTTTAAAACAGCTCGTTTTTTTAATCAAGAATCGTATTTAGGGTCCTATGTGTTCTCAAGTATTCTGTATCCATTTTTTAACGTATACATCGCTTTTATTTCGGTGTTTAAAGGTTATAAATGGAAAGATCGTCCTTATAGTAAATAGTGGTACTATCATTTATTTTTGTTAGATTTACCTAAACCGTAACCCTTAATCGCAATGAAAAAAATTGTTTGTTTATTTTGCTTTTTATTAAGCTTCTCTTTTATGGGAGCTCAAGAAACCTTCATGGTCGATGGTGAACGATTAGTACTAAAAAATGAAGTTGATGGAAAACTTGACTTGCTTTGGAATATAATTGATGGGAACTACCGTTATTTTGTGAGAACTGAAAGCAATACCATTATTGAGCTCAAAAACACAAAAAAAGACGGGAAATTTCAAGAGGAGTATAAGTCACTACTTAATGAGCTCACCGACGAATCGATGTCTACAAAGCGTTTAAATTTGACACTTTTTAGTTTGAAGGAATTTATAGACAAATATAATGGCAGCGTAGATTCCTCATACCAATCTACAGCCATAAGAAACAAGTTGCAATTTCGGTTTGGTCTCTTTGGAGGTATTACTAACAATCCGTTTATTACTAATCCTGACAATCTAACAACTCCTCTTTTTGGTGGCGAACTTGAAGTATTGGATGTGAATCAAATTTCTAGACATGCTGTTTTTTTACAACTAAAACATGTTTTAGAACAAGATGAACTCCAGTATTCTACAACTGAAATAGCATTAGGTTATCGTTTTAGGTTTATAAATAAGGAAAAATTTAGTCTCTATGGTAATGTAAAATTTGCAACAGTTAATTTTTCTAATGTAGTTGTTGTCACCGAAAATAATGGAAATGCAATTTCAGAAGAGATTAATGACACGTCATTTGATGTCCCTTTTATTTTTGGGATAGGTGCCGATATTAGAGTCACAGAAAATAGTTATATCACTCTTGCGTATAATGAATTGTTTGCATTATTTTTAGATAATCAAGGCAACTTTTCTCAAGATTTCTCTGTAGGTTATAAGTTCAATCTTTAATGAAACTATCAAATTACAAAACAAATAACCCTGTTTTTTCAGGTTATTTCTGGGAAGATCAAAAGCGTTCTTCTAAAAAAATGACCGTTTTAGGAATTTTCTTTAAATCGCTCTTTTGCATTTTAGTTATTGCTGGTATCACAGGATATGTCTGGAAACTAAGCGAAGATGGTATATCTGTAAGATGGTTTACTTTAGGCGGTATGCTGGGAGCCATTGTAATTAGCGTCATTATTTCGGTAAGAAGACATTGGGCTCCAATGTTGGTTCCTATATACACAATAGCTAAAGGTTTTTTTTTAGGAGGCTTTTCGGCTTATGCGCATAAAAACTTTCCCGAATTACCTTATCAAGCTATTGGCGTTACCATTGTTACTTTTTTTATAATGCTATTGCTCTATCAAACACGAATTATTTTAGTGACTAAAAAATTACGAAGCGTAATTATTACTTCAGCAATAAGTATTATGGTCGTTTATTTGATATCGTGGATATTGAGTTTTTTTGGAATCAAAAGCTATCTTTGGGGAACATCATGGTTCGCAATTGTTTTTAATTGTATTGCAGCCATAGTTGCTTCATTTTCATTACTATTGGATTTCGACTATATAGAACGCTACAAAAACCGTGCACCAAAATGGAAAGAATGGCTAGCTACTTGGGGGCTTTTAGCAACACTTGTCTGGCTCTATGTTGAAACTCTTCGACTAATGCAAAAACTAGCGATTAGATTTTAGGATAAGTGACATTAAGCTACTCAATCTTTATAATTACTGGTAGCACAAATTGAGTTTTTACGTGCTGACTTCGCTTTATAGCGGGATATATTTTAGGTAAAGAATCTAAGCTTTGCCGAAGCAAACTGTCTAATTGAGGGATTTGATCTTTAGTAGTTTGTGCACTCTTGATATCATTAATAAAAAATTCGCCCTCATTATCAATCGTAATCTTTAGTTGAACAGTGTCATTGATTTCTTCAGAAACGATAATTTGGTATTTAGCTAAGTTTTTATTGAGAATACGGCGTAATGTGTTTTCAAAA
This sequence comes from uncultured Psychroserpens sp., assembly GCF_947500255.1. GTDB lineage: Bacteria > Bacteroidota > Bacteroidia > Flavobacteriales > Flavobacteriaceae > Psychroserpens. The sequence goes on from NZ_CANMRL010000001.1 coordinate 521,027, forward strand.
CAGACTTTTTTATTCTCTTTACCAGAGGTGTTTTCACAAAATTCAAAAGTTGGATACTCATCGACATCATTCCATGTAAATGTTTGTAATTGTTCTTCCAAAATATCTTCAGTATATACTTTTTTCTTGTCGAAATAATCACAAGAGACAAGCGTAACGATAGCCAAAAAGTAGAGTATGCGTTTCATTGTTATAAACTGAAACCGAAAAGTACAATTTTTTTGGATATAATAAGATTTACTCTTTAGCCTTTAAAAATTTCTCTTCTTTAAGTTCTGAAATTCGTCGTGTTGCATATCTTGCATAAAAACTCTCAGGATATTTCTTCTTAAAACCTTCATAGAGTTTAATCTTTGAATCAATATCTTCAAAGTAAGCATCTTTTGTAGTGACTATAAAGAATTCTGTTCTTACATTATTAGGATTCTCTTTAAGCGACTTTTGAAAAGCTTGAAGCGCTTCCTTATATCTATTCTGTCTATTGTAAAGTGTTCCTAATTTTTGATACTCATGATCCAGTGGCACATCCATTAAAAGCAAAGCTTGTTTGATATATTTTTCGGCATTTTTAAAATCATCTAAACGCTGATAATACGTTCCAATCACAAAGATAGCTGTAGAATTATAAGCGTTGTATTTTAATGCCTTTTTACGATGTTCAATAGCTAACTCATAATCTGAGTTTTGTGCATGACACAAGCTTAATTTTTCATGAATAAATTCTGAAGACTCTCCAAGGTCTATTAATTTCTGAAAATTATCACGAGCCTTAGTATAATACTCTTGCAAATAATAACTCTGCGCTTTTAAACTAATAAGTTCAACATTATTAGCATAGCTTTCCAATCCTTTATCTATATATTTTTCGGCTAGTGTGTGTCTTCTTTTCTTAAGATAGTGTCTTGCTATTTTATAAATCGATTTTTGATGTGTTTGATCTAAATCATAGGCAGATCTAAATCTATTTATTGCCGTCGAATCGTTCATTCGTTCTAAGGCCAGTCCCATTTCATAATGATAGTTAGGGTTGCGATAATCAATATTCATTAACTGATTAAAAACGTCTATTGATGCTTCAAATTTTTTAGTTTTTGATAACAACTTAGCATAGTCGTAGAGCGTTAAAGCATCTTTTGGATTTGCATCTACACTTTGCTTGTAATACTGCAATGCTAGATCATAATTACCAATCGCTACATAAGACTTAGCTATTTTATTATAAATTTCAGATGGATTATTATATGTTTTGTAAACAGTGATTGCTTTACTATAATTACCATTTAGGTATAGGCTATCTGCAGTATTTAAAACCGAAGACTGAGCTTCGGTTTTAGTTATAAGTATTGAAAATAACAGGATAAATAGACTACGCATTAATTTTTCTTGTCTTTATTTGTATCTGGTGCTATTTGAAAAACTATTGGTAAACTATAAGGTACAATAACTGGCTTACCATCATGTTTTCCTGGAATAAATTGTGGAAGTCCTTTGATTACCCTTATGGCTTCTTTTTCTAAATCTGGATGAGATGCCCTAGCTTTAACATTAGTTACATAGCCTAACTTATCTATTTTAAAGATAACAGTAATGCGCTGTCTACCAACCAATCCAAGCTTAGATGCTAAATCGATATTAAAGTTTCTGTTTACATAAATAGCGACTTCACGACTTACACATTTTTTTCGAGCTTCGTTATCTGGAAGTCCTACACATGACTCATACATAGGAACCTCATCTACCACACCAAAAGGAACTTCTTTATCTTGAACTTTAGTTGTATTGTGATCCTTTACTATTTGCTTCACCTCTTCAACACTTCCCACATTGTAGTTTTCACTTTTATCTGCTGATGTATCTGTATGTACTTGAAAAAGAATAGGTAAACTATACGGTACAACTACTGGTTTCCCTTTGTGTTTTCCTGGTATGAATTGAGGTAATTCATTAATGACGCGAATGGCTTCTTTTTCAAGAGCTGGATGTGGTGCCCTTGCTTTTATTCCGGTCACAACACCTTCTTTATCTATTTTAAACATCACATTTATACGTTGTCTACCTGAAAGACCCAGTTTTTTAGCTAAATCTGTATTGAATTTCTTATTGACATGCTTAGAAATATTTTCGACCAAACATTGTTTGCGCTCTTCTTGACTTTTGAAGGAATCACAAAAAGAAAATGTTGGTACCTCATGAATAATTGCAAATGGGACTTCTAGATCTAAAGTTTCTTGTTCGACAACAGTCTCTTCTGTAAGTTCTTTCTTGAATTTAGTATAATTTGATACATCTTCTACAACCATTTTAGTTCTTCCATCTACAGATACCATTAAAAGCCCTTTATAAAGCTCATCACTTTCAATCAAAGCTACTTTCTCATCAAACTTGGTTTTCTCTTCTGGAGTCATATTTCCAGCTTCGGTAACCACCAATCTCAGTATATCATCTTTAGGTCGACTTTCCCATTCTAATCTAGCTTCATCTGTCTTTTTATATTGCAAATACGCTTCATAGGTTATTGGATCTAACGTCTCTCTAAAAGGTGTTTTCGAGCTTGCCTTTTTATTTTCTTTGGCAACACGTAAATCTTTAAGATATGCACCAAAAGCTTTTGATTTTATGAATTCATCTCTTGATTTTATATAGTTCTCATTTCCTAGAATATATGTGTCTAGGTCTTCATTTGTTATAGCCTTGCTATTATATAAGTTCACGAAGTCATCATAGTATTTATTATATAATTCTTCATCTGACAATTCTTGATCAACAACATGTTCTGCTTGTGTTGTCACTGTTTTCTCTTGAGCATAAGAAGATGTATAAATAAGCATCGAAAATACGATAGGTATCAATAACGCGTATTTAATAATATTAATTCGTTTAGATTTTGACTTGCTCAACATGATAATTCGTTTTTTTATGAGTGAATGTTTAAAAAAAGGATTGACAAATGAAAACTGCTGAGTCTCAAAGACCTGTGATAGCAAATTATCATAATAATCAGCTTTATTGTGTAGTTTTACCGCATTGGCATCGGCAATATATTCGTGCAGTGCGGCAATTCTTTTTTGGTACATATAAACCAGTGGATTGAACCAAAAAATTATACGGAATACCTCAAAAAGTAGTAGATCTAAAGTGTGCTTTTGTTTAACATGAACAATTTCATGCTCTAATATGCTCGAGCGTTCTTGAATGTTTAATTTCTCACCTAAAAATATGTAATGAAAAAAAGAAAATGCTTTTGTGCTATTAAGCAGATTAATAATCAAAAAATTACCACTCCAGCGTTTTGGATGTTTAGATGCTAGCCATAACAATTTTGAAATTTTGATCACTAATATCAAAGTAGCTAAACACATACCAGATATTAAAATGATATTCCAAATAGATACAGGTTCTGGTTCAATATTGATACCCGCTTCCATTGCTATTTGAGGATCTATACCACTTGCAACTTTTGTTGTTTCTCCAATGATGACTTCAGGTAAACGAATCACAAAATCTTTTGCAACAACTGTTTTTATTTGTTCAATTTTAATAAACGGAATCACTACAGAAAGTAAGGCAGTACCAAGCAAATAGACTCTGTTTAAATTAAAAAACGTTTCCTTCCGTAGAAATATATCGTAGATGATTAAAAACAATAGTTGAAATGCGACGACCTGTAAAATATAATGTAACATACTATTGTTTCGTTTTATTAATGTCTTTTAAAATAGCTTCCATGTCTTTTAAATCAACATCATTTTTCTTAACAAAAAATGAGACCATACTTTTAAAAGAACCTTGAAAATAATTATCAACCAAATTGTTTATGGACTGATTACTATAATCTTGTTTTTTCATTAATGGAAAATAGATGTGTCCTTTCCCTTGTTTTTCATAATCTACAAAGCCTTTATTCTCTAAAATTCTAACAATTGTAGAGACTGTATTATACGCAGGTTTTGGTTCTGGTAGTTGATTAAGAATATCTTTGACATTGGCTTTTTCAAGTTGCCATAAGACATGCATAATTTCTTCTTCGGCTTTTGTAAGTTGTTTCATAATTATGTTTTCAGTATTCTACGTTCAAATATAACTAAATACTTAGTTAAAACTAAGCATTTAGTTTAATTTTTAACAAATTATGACTAAAATTTAATTATGCTCTAGAATTTAAAACGTGAGTTTTCACTAGTTTAATCATCAACTTTAAATGTAAGAGGAAATGCATAAGGCACCCTTACTGGTCTACCTCTTTGTTTACCTGGAAGCATTCTTGGCAACAATCCCAAAACTCGCTTGGCTTCTTTATCAAGACGTGGATCTGGGCCTCTGGCTTGGATATTAACAACATTACCTTTTTCATCAATAGTGAACATCATAGAAATTCTATAGCGACCAGACTGCAAACCCAAATCGCTTGCCAAGTCGAGGTTAAATTTTTTATTGATGAATTTTTTTATTTTATCAGACATACACTGACGCTTTTTATCATTAGTCTTTTTTTTCTCGCAACCGGGAAAAACAGGTACGTTTTCAATGATATGAAATGGCACTTCGATATCCTCCTCTACTTCTTCAACTTCTACATCTTCTACTTCCACTATTTCTTCTTCTTGATCGGTTTCGGTAGATTCAATAACAGTTTCTTCAATTTCCTTTTCATCTTCTACTATCTCAATTTCTTCTGGCACAACTGGAGGTGGTGGTGGTGGCGGTGGCGGGATTACTTCATGATTAGTAATTGGAATCTCCTCTTCTTCTAACGCATCTAAATCCAGCTGACCAATATCAATTGTGTCTTTGGAGTAAGATTTATAATTAATAGTTAGGTACGTTAGAGTCAATATTAACAAAAGACTCACAGCAAAATATAGAGAGCTATTTCTTCCTATTTCTGCTTTTCTGTTTTTTTTTGGTTCCATATTCTCAATCTTTAAGATTGCTAATATAACTAAAACTTTAGTTTAAACTAAAATTTTAGTTTAAAAATGTAACATTCTTTATTTTTGTGCGTCTTATTATTAGAATTTTAAATCGATTTAATGGATATATTTTTAATCATTCTTGCCGCTTTCTTTATGATTTTAGGAATCATAGGTAGTTTTTTGCCTGTATTACCTGGACCTCTAACCAGTTGGGTTGGATTACTCATTTTTCATTTAGCTGATGTGGTACCAATGAATTGGACGTTTTTAATCATCACTTTCATTTTTGCACTTGCTATATGGATACTGGATTATATTATTCCTGCAATGGGCACCAAACGTTTTGGAGGCACTAAAGCTGGTATGATAGGAACATCGATTGGGCTCATTGTAGGGTTGTTCTCTCCTATTCCTGGAGGTATTATTATTGGTCCCTTTTTTGGAGCTCTAATAGGAGAATTACTCAATAAGGCCGAATTTGATAAGGCATTAAAAGCTGCGTTTGGATCTTTTTTAGGCTTTATAGCTTCCACCTTTATTAAATTTATGGTAGCTATAGTATTTCTAGGATTTTTTATCGTGAAGTTTTTTGAATATAAAGACCTTTTATTATAAAAGAAAAACCTAACGTCTGTTGAGAAACGTTAGGTTTTAGTTCTTTGCTATTAATTCAACAAATTACTTAGAGGGATTAATTAATTTTGTTGACTATTCAAATATATTTAATGTTAACAACTTTTTGTTACGGAAAAACCGTAAACTTGATGCGGAAAAACCGTAGTTTCTATATATGATAAGGGTTGCGAGATGGTTTAAAAATGGGAAAAACCGTAATTTTAACAGTATTTTTTAAAGAAATCCTTTTTTTCGGGCTTCAATTATCAAAGATTCATCTTTTCCGTCGTCAATAGAAAACAATATTTTGAGTTGTTTTTTTCGTTTTTCTATTGCACTCATAGACAGATCTATATACTCGGTTAAGCTTCTTGTTTTTATTCCCTGAGATAGTAAATGAAGAATTTTTCTGTTGATTTCGTCAACGTAAATTTCATTAACCACAGATTTGTTAAGAAAATTACTTACTGTACTACTGTAATAAGGCGGGTCAATTAATATATGATGAAATGCTTCTGCAAGTTCACTAGATGTAAGGTCACTTTTTATTAAAAAACCATCAGGATTTATTTCTTTAACTATACTATGAATTCTATACGATTCATTAAACATAGTAAGAATGATAACCTTGGCATTAGGCAAAATATTACGAGAGATTTTTGCAAGATCTTCACCTGATGTTATTTTCCCGTCTGAAGAGGCAGGTAAACTAATATCAAAGAAACAAACATCATAAGGACGTTCTTTTGCGGCTTTTTGCATTAATAGGTTTGCAGCATCACAAGTATTTGCTGTATCAATGACTAAAGTTTGATTTTCCTTTTTAGTAGCCATTAATGTATTTTGGTATCCTTCGATAATGATCGGGTGATCATCAACCATTAGAATGTGAATATGTTGCATTATATTAATTTTTGTAAGGTATAATAATACTAACCTCTGTCCCTTCTTTTAAAATAGAGTTAAACTCAGCTTTCCCTTCCACCTCGTTTACTCTAGAGTTTATGTTTTTAAGGCCAATACCTTTTTTACTTTTATTGACATCAAAACCATCTCCATCATCTGTAATGGATAAGCAAATTACATTATTTTTTAATTGAATGCTAATTTTTACAGCATTAGCATTGGCATGTTTATAAATATTTTGAAGTGATTCCTGTATAATCCTATAAATGTTGATTTTAGTTTTATTTGGAACACTTTCCCAATTGATATCATCGGTATAGTTAAACGATGATTCTAGTTGGTAAGCTAAGGTTTGTTTCTCTATAAGTTCTGAAACAATATCCATAAATCCAGAGCCTGAAACGAAATCGGTATTTAAATCATGGGAAACTTTTCTAATATCATTCTCGATGGTCATAAGTTCCTTAATATAGGTAGCTCTATTCTTTATAGCGTCTTGTCCTTCGGAAAAATTCAAACTATCCAAACTCAATCGCGTCCCAAAAAGTCGTCCTAATATGCCATCGTGCAATTCTTCTGAAATTCGCTTCTTCTCATTGGCTCTAGCCTCATCAACTTTGTCTTGTTGTGATAACATGAGGTTATAAATCTCTTCATTTGCTTTTTGCTGATCCTTTTCAAACTTTAGTTCTTTGTTCTTAGCACGTTGTGTAATGATGATATACAATAAAAATAAAGTGACTAATAAAGCTCCTGAAATTGCCAGCAACCACATTAATTGTTGAGACATTCTTGCATTTGCTTTTTCGACGTTATCGGTATCATATTTTATACGTGCGTATTTATTTCTTACAGAACGCTCAACAAGTAGTAAGCTATCACCTAATCTAATATGTTCATACAAGTACTTCTTCCCTTCTTCACCTTTTTTAAGTTTAGAAAGAATTTTTAATGCATCAAGTAGTATCTCATTGGAAGAAATGCTTTTGGCTATTTTATAAGAGGCATCAGCATATTTTAACGACGAATCAGTTTTTTTCTGCTGAAAGTAGAACTTTGACAAGTCAATACTCACTTGAAGTTTAGTTGTCGCATCATCTAAGGTATCACTTATATGATAAGCTTCATTGAACAAACGTTCCATTTCTTCATAATCTTTAGAACCTGCAACCAATTTTGTGTACGCCAAATTATCAACAACAAGAGGATAAAACGTGGGGTCATACGCATCATACTGATCTTTAATCTCTATCAAGCTAGAATATAACTCTATGGCTTTTGAATAATTTTCTTTTTTTCGATAGACGAAAGCCTTATTATTAGTGGAATAAATTTTATTATAAAAACCATTCCTCATCTTACTGCTAACTTTCTCAGCTTTGTCGTGATACTCTAAAGATTTATCATAATTACCTAATTTGAGTGAAATAATCCCAATGAGGTTATTTAAAATCCATAGATTGTCTAGATTATCTTCTGTTTCTGGTAGATTTTCAAATATTTTAAGAGCACTTATAGCATTTTCTTCACTACCAAAATAGTCCTTCTCTGTATCCTGCAGGTCGGCAATATTTAACAAAATAGTACCCTTAGATGCAAATCTATTATTACTGTAATATTTTAAAGCTTTTGAGTAATAATAATATGCACTATCATTTTCTTGATTAGAATGAAAGTATACGGCTAAATTATCATTTGCAATTGCTATGGCATTCGAGTCATTCAATTTTTCTGCAATCTTTGCATTGGCCTTATTTGTACTTATATATTTGTCGTATTGTTCAGTATTAAAATACAATAAGGCAAGTTGCCTATTACTTCTTAAAATTGTAGAATCATTGCCAATTTCTTCAGCTAGTTGAGACGATTGAATCGCAAAGTTTAATCGTTCTTGAAGACTGTAATCAAAGTTTTTAGATTTCTCTCTTAAATTCAAAACTCTATCGAGTTTCTCATTCTTATCTTGAGATAAAGATATAAAAGATAATAAAAGGCATAAAAGAGAAATAGAATACTTAACCAAAATTGAAAAGTTACAGTTTACTTAATCAAAGTTAGAATAAATTTATAGATAATCTCCACAAAAAAAAGCCCTTATTATAATAAGGGCTTTTTTTTAGTTTCATAAAGGATTTTATCCTTGAGGTTGTAACTTAGCTTTCTTTTTAGCATGAGCTAATAAATCATACTGCTTTTGAGTCTTGTAAGTAGGCTCATTAGAGTTATCTGCTACAGAGTCACTGCTTTGTCCAGAAACTGTTAATAATAATACTGCAAGTAGTAGAAAAGTAATTTTCAGGGTTTTCATGTTTTTCGTTTTTAGGGATTATAGATTCAATTTTTAAATTATGTTAATAATATTAGGGCATCAAAAAATGCCAATCGAGGGAAGAATGGATTATTAACTTTTTTGGCATAACTATGCCTATAAAATTGAGGGAAATTTAAACGCGCAAATGCATCTAAACATGAAATGGATTAATAAAATACCTTGATAAGTGAATTTAGGGGCTTATGAAGGACTTCAAACATAGTGCTTTTTAGGAGATAAACAAAAAAATATCCGACGAAAAGTTATTTTTTATCGATTAAATACGCGATTTTAAATATTTATTGTTCATTAACTGTTAATAACTCCATTCTGTATAATAGAAAATTTTCAAATGTATACTCCCTTTTTTAGGGACTTACTTAACATAAGTTTATACAAATTTGAAATACTATTAGCTACATTTGAGAAGATTAATACCTTCCAAAATGAAATTTTCTTGTTATCTCCTCCTTATTGTATTATTCTTTTCATGCCAAAAATCAAGAGACATTAATCAAGAGAAGGAATACATAAAAGCACAAATTGATCTCGTTACTCAAGCACATTATAATCAAGATGCGAATCTATTCTATGAACCTAATGCTAATGAATGGTATGACATACGATATGGTCAAATAACAACACAACATAAAGAAGAAGCCATTCCTCCAACACAAGCCTATTTAGATCAAATGGAGTTTAAGGACATGGTTATGCGTGATGAACCAATTATTCAAATTTCCGAAGATGCCACTTTAGCTACCTATAGTAATTCGGCAACTATAAGAGGTATTTTAAACAAAGTGCCTGTTTTTTGGGTTGTAGCATGGCAAAGCACCTTAAGAAAGGTTAATGGCGAATGGAAAATCATAAGCACCACCAATACTGAAGCTACTCAATCAATTAGTGCAAAAGTGATATTAGATTATGCTCGAGATTATACAAATGCTAGCGATACCATACAGTCACTATATGCTATGGCCGAATGCAAAGCGCCAGATAATAGAGACTTTAAAACGCTTATTTTATCCAACCATAAAGGAAGTAAAATGGAACAGCAATCTGGTGCCAATCACTATATTATGAAACAAGGAGAGCAAAACTCCTGGAGTTATAACGTCAATACAAAAACATACACTGATAGTCTTAGCGCAGCCACCAAGACCTTTGTTCAAGGGCACGAATTACATTGGTTAAGTCTTTTTCCGGAAGATCGTTTTACTAAAGCCTCATTTGATGGCATCGTACCATTTAAAGATCAAAACGCTTTTAAGATTACATTCCTAAATGCTGTTAAGTCTCCTGTCAACTTTTATTATGCCTTTGAGACTTATCAGCCACTTGGTTTCGAAATTTTTCCTGGACCAGATCAAGACAAGGTAGTGATTGCGTATGAAAACTGGGAGCTACTAAACAGCCTCAACATATTTAAAAAAGCCACATTTACTCAAGGTGAAGAGGTTTTTGAATATGCTTTTACCGATATTAAAATCAATACCTTAAATGATTCCAGTTTTGAGAGTACTGTGAACGTAATAGAACAAAACTAAATCCTCTTAAAACAAAAAAGCATCCCGATTTTTGATTACTCAAAAAAAGGAAAGCTTCTCATCGGTAAGAACTCAACAACATTGAGGTTCTCACAACTCTAGGATTTCTCCTAGAACAACACAACTAATCTTTATTGCAAAAAAAAGCCCTAATCTCTTAAGGCTCTTGCAATTTTAGCGGTCTGGACGGGACTCGAACCCGCGACCTTCGCCGTGACAGGGCGACATTCTAACCAACTGAACTACCAGACCGTTGCTTTATTGCGAGGGCAAATATACATTCGATTTTTAATATCACAAATATTTTATGACAATTTTTTATCAAAAATTTAAATAAATTTTTGACGTTCGACCATATAGGTCGTCAATATCTTATCAAAGGATTTATTGATATCAGCTTCTACATATTTAATTTGATATTGTCCGCACTTTAATCGTATACTCTTAAAGTAGTCTTCAACAGCATTTTCATACCCTTCTTTTACTGTATCTGGATACAAATTAATGTATTCGTTTGTTTCAACATCTATAAATCGTTTAGGCGAATTGTCAAAATCAAATTTCAATTCTTTCTCTTTATCAATCACATGAAATAGCACCACTTCATGCTTGTTATATTTCAAATGCCGTAAGGCTTCAAATAACTTGACATCATCTGTCGACGTTTGCAACATATCTGTAAAAAAGAAAATCAACGATCGCCTATGAATATTCTCTGCAATTTGATGCAAGTAGGTATAGGTCTCAGTGGTCTTATTTAATTGCTTTGAAACCACCATGTTACTCAACTGACTTAGTAACATTTGATGATGACGTTCACTACCCTTTTCAGGTGCATAATAATCATAAGCATCACTATAAATACTTAAACCTACAGCATCCCGTTGCTTTTTTAAAATATGCATCAATGATGCCGATGCTAATGCCGAAAAGCCTATTTTATTAAGATTAGAGATACTAAAATCTTTGAGTTCAGGATAATGCATCGAACTACTATTGTCTACAATAAGATGACAGCGTAAGTTGGTCTCATCATCATAACGTTTTGTATAAAGCTTATCTGTTTTAGCATACAGCTTCCAATCTATATGACGCGTACTTTCGCCTTGATTATATATCTTATGTTCGGCAAACTCTGCGGAAAAGCCGTGAAACGGACTCTTATGCATCCCAGCAATAAAACCTTCTACTACTTGCTTAGCAAGGAGTTCCAAGTTTTTAAAGCCGCCTGCTTTATTAAGTTCTGCCTGTAAATTCATCTGTTATTTTAAAATGCCATCAACAATACCGTAAGCCTTTGATTCCTTGGCTCCCATCCAATGATCACGATTAAAGTCTTTCATGACCTGTTCAACTGTTTGACCACAATTTTCGGCTAAGATTTTTGCACTTAGCTCCTTGGTCTTTATAATCTCTTGAGCCGTAATCTCTATATCACTAGCTTGTCCGCGAGCACCACCACTTGGTTGATGTATCATAACTCTAGCATGTGGTTGTATAAAACGTTTACCTTTTGTACCAACAGATAGTAGAATAGATCCCATAGATGCCGCCAATCCAGTACAAATAGTAGATACATCGCTATTTAACGATTTAATACAGTCATACATAGCAAATCCAGAAGTGACATAACCTCCAGGACTGTTGATATATAAATGGATGTCTTTCGTCTCTAAAGAGTCTAAATACAATAGTCTATCTATAACATGTTTTGCCGAATCGTCATCTACCATTCCCCATAAAAATACTTTACGCTCTTCTAATAGTTTACTATCTATTACATCTTGTGTTTTCGATTTTTTTGTCATCTTGTGTTTATTTGCATTAAAAATAAAAAAAGGTTCACCATAATGGCAAACCTTTTATCATTTCTTTTAGATTATATCTAATTAATTCTTACAATAAAGAATCGATAGCTTCTGTATAAGCATTTTTAGGTGCAACACCTACTTGACGTCCAACCACTTCTCCATTTTGGAAAACTAAAACAGTTGGGATGTTACGCACACCATACTTAGCAGCAAATTCTTGATTTGCATCTACATCTACTTTACCTACAACAGCCTTACCGTCGTACTCTGTGCTAATTTCATCAATGATTGGTCCAACCATTCTACATGGTCCACACCAAGCAGCCCAAAAATCAACCATTACTGGTTTATCACTCTTTAATACTGTTTCTTCAAACGTTGCATCTGTTATTTCTAATGCCATAATTATATTATCTATGTTTAACTTCGTTTTAATTTAATACACAAAATTAGTCAAAAATTTTGCCAAACCTTACAATGACAGTATTTGTTTTGATTATAAGGTTATTGATTGGTTATATAGCCATAATTTGGGCGCATAAACCAGGCTCTCACAAGTCGCTCTCTTTGAGGAGCTCCAACAATTGCTCCATCCTTTGCGCATTCAAAATGTTAAAATGCAACCATAAAGTTGCGTATTAATATAATTTAGTATACTTTAGCAACCATAAAGTTGCATATTAATCAAAAAATCGAATATTATGAAAGATAGTATCACTAAAGAAAAAGTATTTGTTCATCCCATCGAAAAAGTGTGGGATGCTATTTCAAAAGCAGAAGAAATTTCAGCTTGGTTTATTCAAGCCGACTTTAAAGCCGAAAAAGGATACCAATACACATTTACTTCGGAGCCCAATGAAAAAGGTTGTACCACAATTAGTGGTACCGTAAAAGAAGCAAATCCTTATGTATTAGCCTATACATGGATTGTTGCCGACACCAAAGTAGAAACCACTGTCACATGGACCTTAGAATCTGTAGCAGAGGGCACAAAATTGTATTTGGAACACTCCGGAATTTCAAACTATGGTGGAGAAACAGCTATAGCCATGTTTGAAAGTTTTAATGGTGGCTGGGACAACTGTGTTAATTTATTAACCGATTATCTAAAAACAGTAGTCAATGCAGGATAGACTAACAACGCTTTTTAAAGCTGTGGCAGATCCAACAAGGCGCGAAATTTTTCACGCCTTGGTGATTGCCAGTTCGGCTTTATCAATCACTCAAATATCCAATCAGTTCGAAATGACCAGACAAGGAGTTACTAAACATATTAAAACCTTAGAAGATGCTGGATTGGTTCATTTAGATACCAAGGGTCGTGAACGCTTTTGTAATGCTAATGCTAAACCTTTAAAAGAATTAAGCAAATGGATGACATTCTATGAACAGTTCTGGGATAACTCGTTAGATAATTTAGATCACTTCTTAAACACCTCAAAAGATGCTTAACAACAAACCTGTGAATCATGTAAATACAGATTACAACAAGCAAATAGACATATCAGCTTCACCTAAAGAAGCCTTTAAAGCACTTACAGATCATATTCATTTGTGGTGGTCAAGAACAAGCGACTCAGTTCAAAAAGAAGGTGGACACTTTACGATTCATTTTGAGAATGGTTATTGGTGGACCTTTAAAATATTAGAATTTACACCAAATAACGAAATCATTTGGAAATGCATTGATGGTGAGCCCGATTTCAACAAAGAATGGATTGGCCACGTCTTACATTGGAAAATTACAGAAATCGATTCCAAAACAATAATTAACTTTCATCAAGTTGGTCTAACGCCAGACATTGATTGTTATGAGGTATGCTCAACTACTTGGGATATGTTTATTGCTCACCGGTTAAAAGATCATCTCAGTTAACATCAAACTAATTCAACTTATACCTCACATCATTAGTTTCCAATTCGTTTAAAAGCTCTTGAGAAATTTTCACTTTTTGTTTGCGACTTGGCATGTTAAGTTTGATCTTTTCATCGTTGTCGTAAACAATAAAATTGAGGGCTTTTTCTCCTTGATGTAGTCTAAACAAATCTTGTAATATAGAGATACGTTGTTCTTGTAAATCTCTTATGTTTAATTGGATAGATAACTTCTTAGCATAGGTATCCATCACATCATGTAACAATTGAAAATTATTAAACTGTAATCTTGGATCACTCTTTTTACCCGTATCTCTATTGACCCAACCTTCTCTAACAAAAGCTCTTACATAGATAAAGCTATTCTTAACCAAAAAATGACGATACTTTAAATATTCTTCTCCAAAGATTCTAAACTCAAAACTATCAGTATAATCTTCAACCATAAAAATAGCCCAGCCTTTACCTTGTTTACTAACACGATGTTGCACATCTGTTACTACACCTCCAAACGTTAATTCACGATTCACATAGTTTTCCAGTTCATTGAAAAGTGCTAAAGTACCATTACAAAAGGTTTTCATTTCCACTTTAAAATCATCTAACGGATGACCAGAAATATAAACGCCAACAACTTCTTTTTCTTGAGCTAACTTTTCCATAGTTCCCCATTCTTCACATGGTGGAACAATAGGTTCAGCAATTTGAACATCACTTGCAGCTCCAAACAAACTCACTTGAGCAGAATTTTCATTCTCCTGATGCTTTGCGCCATACTTAATGGCTTTCTCTAAAAAGGTAATACCATCACCTTCATCATGAAAATATTGTGCACGATGTGTATCTCCAAAACCATCAAAACCGCCTGCTAAAGCTAAATTCTCAAACGCTTTTTTATTGGCCGCACGTAAATCAATACGCTTTGCCATATCAAAAATAGATTTATAGGGCCCATCTTCTTTACGGTTTTTTACAATCGTTTTCACAGCACCATGACCAACACCTTTTATAGCTCCCATTCCAAAACGAACAGCACCATTTTGATTTACCGAAAACTTATAATACGATTCATTGACATCTGGACCTAAAACTTCCAATCGCATACGTTTACATTCTTCCATAAAGAAGGTCACTTGCTTGATGTCATTCATATTATTAGACAGTACAGCTGCCATATATTCGGCTGGATAATGAGCTTTTAAATAGGCTGTTTGATAGGCAATCCATGCATAACATGTAGAATGCGATTTGTTAAACGCATAACTTGCAAAGGCTTCCCAATCTTTCCATACTTTCTCTAGAACTTTTGCATCATGGCCATTAGCACTCGCTTGGTCAATAAATTTTGGTTTCATCTTATCGAGAACCGCGATTTGTTTTTTACCCATTGCCTTACGAAGTACATCGGCTTCACCTTTGGTGAAATCTGCTAGTTTTTGTGATAACAACATTACCTGCTCTTGATACACCGTAATCCCATAGGTTTCTTTGAGATATTCTTCCATCGCAGGAAGATCATAATCAATCTCTTCATCGCCATGCTTACGACGTACAAAACTCGGGATATATTCCATTGGTCCTGGACGATAAAGCGCATTCATAGCGATTAAATCTTCAAAAACCGTTGGTTTTAAATCTCTAAGATGTTTTTGCATTCCGGGAGACTCATATTGAAATACACCTACTGTTTCTCCTCTTTGGAATAGTTCGTATGTTTTTTCATCATCTAAAGGGAAGTTTTCTGGATCGAGCAAAATATCGTGTTTTGCTTTTACGATTTTAACCGTATCCTTGATTAAAGTCAAGGTTTTTAACCCTAAGAAATCCATCTTCAGTAATCCAGCGTCTTCAACAACAGAGTTATCAAATTGGGTAACATACAAATCAGAATCTTTCGCAGTCGAAACAGGAACGAATTTGGTAATATCATCCGGAGTAATAATCACACCACACGCGTGAATTCCGGTATTACGAACCGAACCTTCTAATGTTCTTGCAAGATTTACAGTTTCAGATTCGAGATCATCACCATCTGCAATATTGAGTAACTGATTGACTTTCTCTAAATCTTCAGCTCGAAATTTCTTACCTAATTCCTTTTCATCTAAACCAAAAATTTTATTCAATTTAGACATGGTAGGAATCAACTTTGCAATTCGGTCTGCATCAAATAGAGGTAGATCTAAAACTCTAGCTGTATCACGAATAGATGACTTTGCAGCCATCGTTCCGTAAGTGATGATTTGTGCGACTTGATTGGCTCCGTATTTTTCAATCACATAGTCCATTACTCGACTTCGACCTTCATCATCAAAATCGATATCAATATCTGGCATGCTTATACGATCTGGATTTAAAAAACGCTCAAAAAGCAGGTCATACTTTAAAGGGTCAATATTGGTAATCCATAAACAGTAAGCAACTACAGATCCAGCAGCAGAACCACGACCTGGCCCAACAGATACATCCATATTACGTGCTTCACGAATAAAATCCTCTACAATTAAAAAGTAACCTGGATATCCAGTGTTCTCTATAACACTCAACTCAAAGTCAAGACGTTCTTTTATATCATCGGTTAATTCGTCATATCTTTTTTTTGCACCTTCGTAGGTTAAATGTTTAAGATAGGCATTCTCACCACGTTTTCCGCCATCGGCCAAATCGGCATCATCTTTAAATTGATCTGGAATGTCAAATGCAGGTAATAACACATCTCGAGCCAATTCAAACGCTTCTACCTTATCCACTACATCCTGAATATTAGTAATAGCTTCTGGAAGGTCTCTAAAGAGCGTTTTCATGTCTTCAGACGATTTGAAATAATACTCTTGGTTAGGTAATCCATAACGATACCCTCGTCCGCGACCTATAGGTGTTGATTGCTTCTCACCATCTTTAACACACAATAGAATGTCATGAGCATTAGCATCTTTTTGTTTACAGTAATAGGTATTATTTGTAGCAACGATCTTGACATCGTGTTTATGAGCCAATTTTATCAATACAGGATTAACTCGATTTTCATCCTCCTGATTATGACGCATTACTTCCACATAAAGATCTTCGCCAAATTCTTGCTTCCACCATATCAAGGCATCTTCAGCTTGATTTTCGCCAATATTTAATACTTTACTTGGCACTTCACCATAAAGGTTTCCTGTGAGACAAATTAAATCTTCTTTGTATTGCTGAATGAGTTTTTTATCAATTCTCGGTAAATAATAAAATCCATCTACGAAGGCATGAGAGGACAACTTAGCTAGATTGTGATATCCATTTTTGTTCTTGGCAATAAGTACAATTTGATATCCATTATCTTTTCTTGTTTTATCTGTGTGATCTTCACAAACAAAAAATTCACATCCAATAATTGGCTTTATTTCATTTGCATTCGTAGTTTCTCCCTTTTCTTCTGCTTCGGCATGTTTGGCTTTAACAGATTTATTATGGTTATTAACTGCTTTAACAAAGTGAAAAGCACCCATCATATTCGCATGATCTGTCAATGCTACAGCTGGCATATTATGCTCTGCAGCCTCTGCTACAAGATCTGAAATACTAATAGTAGACTGTAATACTGAAAACTGAGAATGGTTATGTAAGTGAACAAAATCAACATCGGCCAAATCTGAAATATTCCCTTTTATTTCTGCTTCGGAAATATCATCTTTTTGCAACTTCTGTAGACGCTCATTAATTTTAGCACTTTCCTTTTTTAGGTTAATATGCTTTAGACCTATAAGCTGAATGGCTTGCGGATTCTCTTCATTAAAACGTTGAAAATAATCGGGTTGAACGTCTAATTGTTCTTTGGTATACTCACCTAAACGTACCAATTCAAAAAAGCAACGTGTTGTCGCCTCAACATCTGCTGTTGCATTATGCGCTTCGGCAAAAGGTGTATTAAATAAAAACTGATGCAACTCTGTTAAAGTTGGTAATTTAAACTTACCACCACGTCCTCCCGGAATTTTACAAAGCTCGGCAGTATACTCGGTACAGGTGTCTAATACTGGAAGTTCTTGAAGTTGATTTGCAAGATCTTCTCTTACAAATTCTGCTCCCATGATGTTGAGATCAAAAGTGACGTTTTGCCCAACCACAAACTTCGTTTTTGATAGCGCTATATTAAATTTATCCAGAACCTCTCGAAGCGGCACTCCTTGTTCCTGAGCTAACTCGGTAGAAATTCCATGTATTTTCTCTGCATCATAAGGAATATTAAACCCTTCTGGTTGCACTAAATAATCTTGGTGATCGATACAGTTTCCCATCTCGTCATGAAGTTGCCAAGCAATTTGAATACATCTAGGCCAATTATCAACATCTGTAATTGGTGCATCCCATCGCTTTGGTAATCCAGTCGTCTCGGTATCGAAAATTAAATACATGTAGCTATTTCAATTTTAAGGAGTTCTCTTCCGAAGAAAAACTTCAAAAGTAAGTCCATAAAATTACGAAGAAACTCGTCTTATTTAAAGTGAAAGTTATGAACAGTTTTTAACAAAAAAAGCAGCCGATCGGCTGCTTTTTCTATATGATAAAATATCTATTACATATCATCCAAATAATCAGGAATGGTATCAGCGTCTGTATCAACAGCATCTGCTGGGTCTCCATCCATATTTGGATCTGCATTTTCATCTGCGGTTAACGTGCCATCACCATCGTCATCATTATCTAAATAATCTGCCGTGCCATCTCCATCAGTATCTCCTGTTTCAAATTGAGTAAAGATTCCATCACCATCGTCATCATTGTCTAAATAATCAACATCTGTATCACCATCTGTATCAGCAGGGTTTCCGTCGGCATCTTTAGCTTCATCTATAGTTAATACACCATCACCATCATCGTCATCGTCCATATAATTAGGTATTCCGTCTCCGTCGGTATCGTCATTAGTTAAATCACCATCACCATCAAAATCTTCAAAATTATTAGGAATCCCATCACTATCATCGTCATTACAATCTAAGCCATCGATAACAGCTTGAATACTTCCATCGGTATCACCACAAAATTCAATTTGCTCTTCTAAGAATGTTCTGTAATTTTCACAAGCATCAATATAGTTGGCTATAGTAGCAGCTTCAAAGGCAGCTTGAGCCGTATCTCTATTTTGAGTAGCTAGAGTACATGGAAACACGCAATCATTTAAGTTATCAATTAATGTTTGAATACTTCCATCGGTATCGCCACAAATACTTTTTTGACTCTGTAAGGCTTGAGTATAAAGATTACAAGCGTTGATATATGCATCACTATCTATATATTCTAAAGTTGACGCAAACGTAGATTCGTATGCTGTCAAGGCATTAGCAGATGCCGCTTCGGTTTCTTCACATGTTGGCGCTCCGGAAGTGATAGTTCCTGCAATTAAAGGAACTCTAAAAAACACACCTTCATTATAACCGATAGAATTTAGTCCAGATTCATCAAAGGCCAAAAACTCAAAAGTTCCAGTAAATGTATTGTTACTAACTTCGTCTATTTTCACAAAGCCTAATTCAGGATAAATGGATACACTCGGATCTGGAGGATTATTTGTAGAAAAAACAGTACCGTTTCCATCAATATAACGTCCTTCTCTAGAATTCACATTTCCGAGTACATAAGTCCCTACATTTACTGAAGGTAATTTAAGAATTACAGTTTCAGAATTATTACTAGCTGTAATAACTAAAAAACCACTGTCGTCTATTACTGCATTGGTAAATTCTGCTCTCCAAAGTCCATATTCTCTATTTCCTTGAAATCCAGGCGAATTAAACTCAACCTCATCTCCACAACTCACTAAGGTAAATACAGTTACAAGAAGTATTGCTAATCTTTTCATTGCTTTATTTTTCTTTCTCAAATCTAAACTTGAGGTGTATTTAGGTTAAACATAACGTTTTAGAACACCCAAAAGTATAATAAAATTTCAATATTACTTAATTTCAAATAAAATGTTGAGAATTAAATTATTGTGTTATCTTTGCGCCTCATTAATAATCGAGGTCGCGAACCTCACAAATTAATTAAATTTATGCCTGTAAAAATTAGATTACAAAGACACGGTAAAAAAGGGAAACCTTATTATTGGATCGTTGCAGCAGATGCACGTTCTAAAAGAGATGGTAAATACTTAGAAAAATTAGGTGCTTACAATCCAAACACTAATCCTGCAACAGTAGAATTAAATGTTGATGGAGCAGTAACATGGTTACAGAATGGTGCACAACCAACTGATACAGCCAGAGCAATTTTATCTTATAAAGGTGCAATGCTTAAGAACCACTTAGCTGGTGGTGTAAAAAAAGGCGCTTTAACTGAAGAGCAAGCTCAAGCGAAGTTCGATGCTTGGTTAGAAGAAAAAGCAGCAAAAGTACAAGCGAAAGCTGACGGTTTATCTAAAGCTGAAGCGAAAGCGAAAGCTGAAGCATTAGCCGCTGAGAAAGCAGTTAATGAAGCAAGAATTGCAGCTGCAGCCCCTGTTGTTGAAGAAGAAACTACAGAAGAAGCGCAAGCTGAAGGTGAAGCAACAGCTTCAAACGAAGAAGAATAAAAAATTATTTTTTATACTTTTAAACCCAGACCATTTGTGTCTGGGTTTTTTATTTAAAACGCGGATTAGTTCCAGCATTTTCTTAAAAATAGACTTGAAATGCAAAAAAAAGACTGCTTCTTTCTTGGTAAAATTGTAAAAAAATACAGCTTCAAAGGTGAGTTATTAGTTAAATTAGATACTGATGAGCCTAATCTTTATGAGCATATGGATTCTGTTTTTGTTGATCTTCGTAACAACCTTGTTCCGTTCTTTATTGAATCGTCTCAACTTCATAAATCTGAACTGTTACGCATTAAGTTTGAAGATGTTGACACCGAAGAAGATGCAGATGCACTTATTAAAAGTGACTTGTATTTACCGCTTGAATTTCTGCCAAAATTAGATGGTGATAAGTTTTATTTTCATGAGATCATAGGTTTTAAGGTCGAAGACAAAAGTTTTGGTCATGTCGGTATTATTAAATCGGTTAACGATTCGACAGCGCAATCACTATTTGAAATTGATCGCAATGGTATTGAAATCTTAATCCCAATGAATGATGAATTCATTACTAAAGTAGATAAAAATAATAAGACGATTTATGTTGAAACTCCAGAGGGATTGATTGATTTATATTTAGATGAATAAACCTTTTCAATTCAAGCAATTTATCGTAAACCAAGACCAATGTGCTATGAAAATTGGGACTGATGGTGTTTTACTTGGTGCTTGGACTTCATTAGAAGGTTATCCATTTTCAATATTAGATATTGGTGCTGGAACAGGTATTTTAGCTTTAATATTAGCGCAACGAAGTCAGGCCGAAGTTATTGAGGCTCTTGAGATTGATGACAAAGCATATGAGCAATGCGTAAATAATTTTGAGCAGTCACCTTGGAACGATCGGTTGTTCTGTTACCACGCCTCTCTTCAAGAATTTGCAGAAGAAATTGAAGATGACTATGATCTTATTATTTGCAATCCTCCTTTTTATGCCGAAAATTATAAAACGGAAAACACGCAACGTGACCTTGCTCGTTTTCAAGATGCAATGCCTTTTGAACATTTATTAGAAAGTGTCTCCACTCTTCTTAATAAAAATGGACTATTTTCACTAATCATACCGTTTTACGAAGAGCAGCGTTTTATAGATCTTGCCACAACATTTGACCTTTTTCCGAAACGAATCACACATGTTAAAGGATCGCCTTCTGCAGATATAAAACGTAGTTTGATAGAACTTTCTTTTACGGAAACGCACCCTAAATTCTCTGAATTGGTCATTGAAACTGCACGTCATCAATATACTGATGAGTATATCAATTTGACTAAGGATTTTTATTTGAAAATGTAGTTTTAAGAAAACGTTTTCGTTATTTTTGTTACCCAAACAAAATAACTTAAATAGGCTCGAGTATTAACAAGAGTATTTTACATTTATAAATAGAACACAAATGAAACCAGATTTATTTGAAGCACCTGATTATTACAATCTTGACGAATTACTTTCTGAAGAACATAAATTAGTACGAGATGCAGCTAGAGATTGGGTAAAACGTGATGTATCACCTATCATAGAAGAGTATGCTCAAAAAGCTGAATTTCCTACACAAATTATTGGTGGTTTAGCAGAAATAGGTGCTTTTGGCCCTTATATTCCTGCAGAGTATGGAGGTGCTGGACTGGATCAAATTTCTTATGGATTAATTATGCAAGAAATTGAACGTGGTGATTCGGGTGTGAGAAGCACTGCATCAGTACAATCGTCTCTTGTCATGTATCCTATTTGGAAGTATGGAACTGAAGAACAACGTCAAAAGTTTTTACCAAAATTGGCCTCTGGAGAATGGATGGGATCCTTTGGTTTAACCGAACCTGACCATGGAAGTAATCCTGGAGGAATGACTACTAATTATAAAGATATGGGAGACCATTATCTTTTAAATGGTGCAAAAATGTGGATTTCTAATGCTCCGTTTTGCCAAATTGCTGTTGTATGGGCCAAAAATGAAGAGGGTCGTATTCACGGGCTTATAGTAGAACGCGGTATGGAAGGGTTTTCAACACCTGAAACACATAATAAATGGTCGCTTCGCGCAAGTGCGACTGGAGAACTAATTTTTGACAATGTTAAAGTTCCAAAAGCGAATTTATTACCTAACAAATCTGGACTAGGCGCACCACTTGGATGCTTAGATTCTGCTCGTTTTGGTATTGCTTGGGGTGCTATTGGTGCTGCAATGGATTGCTATGACACTGCTTTACGCTATAGTAAAGAACGTATGCAATTTGGAAAACCAATTGGTCAATTCCAATTACAACAAAAGAAGTTAGCTGAAATGATTACCGAAATCACTAAAGCACAATTATTAGCATGGCGTTTAGGTGTTATGCGCGAAAATGGCACTGCTACTTCTGCACAGATTTCTATGGCTAAACGTAACAATGTAGATATGGCTATTCATATTGCTCGTGAAGCTCGACAAATGTTAGGCGGAATGGGAATTACAGGAGAATATAGTATTATGCGTCACTCTATGAATCTTGAAAGTGTGATCACTTACGAAGGAACTCATGATATTCATTTACTGATTACTGGGTTAGATGTTACAGGTCTTAATGCCTTCAAATAAAGTCTAAGGGTTATTTAACTATTTAGAAACAACAAAAGCCATGATTACATATTCATGGCTTTTGTTGTTATTCATAACTTAAAATTAATCTACTGAATGCTCTTCATTAATGTAGGTAATTTCCTTAAAAAAATTACGGAAAATCCGTAATACATTTCTTACTTTTTTTAGCTTTTTATTTGTAAGTTTATGCTGACATAAGCTATTAATCAACTCCTTTCATTTAATGAAAGAGATGGATCTCAGTTGTTTGCATTTATACTTTCCCTTTTTAATTAGGTGCGATAAGATCTGGCGAAGATTCTAAATAATAATAGGACTAATCTATTATTTAAAGAGAATGTAAGAGTTGTTATGTCAAACAAAATAACAACATTAGAATTATTTTTTAATTGGTGTTTTTAACAGATTTCATTAATCAATCTGAAAGGATATAGTTTGTCTATACCGTAAAATCACTTGTCATAAATATAAGCTTTCATTATATCCTATAAGGTTATTAATGAAAAGTCGCAATTTTTAATTTAACATCACTCAATAACGTCAAATTATAATACAAACATTATGATTCACTCTATTAGAACCGGAAAGTCTTCAAAAATAATCGCATGCTATTTAGCCATTCAATTATTTCTTACCACAGTTCAGCCAACTAACCTATTTGCATTAACTGGTGGACCATCTCAGCCAGAATTTAATTCATTTACACCTATTGGAACTTCAGACATGGTAAACTTATCTTCTGGAGATTTCAATTACAATATACCTATAATGGATGTGGGAGGATATCCTTTAAATCTTTCATATGATTCTGGGGTCACGATGGATCAAGAAGCGTCATGGGTAGGTTTAGGATGGAATTTGAATGTTGGTCAAATTAACCGTCAAATTAGAGGGTTACCAGATGATTTTAATGGAGATGAATTAACTTATGAAAACAATCTAAAAGATAACAAAACAGTTGGCGCTAACGTGATGTTTCACCCTGCTTTTGCTGGTGTAGATGTTCCTGTAGGATTTGATTTTGGTGCAGGTTTAGGAATTGACTATAATAATTACACGGGTTGGTCATACTCTGCAACAAGTGGTGTGAGCTTTCAAATGTCAAAAAATGTACAAATAGGTGCTAATCTAAGTAATTCTAGCACACAAGGTGTTACATTATCTCCTAGTTTGAGTTTGAATAGTAACAAATTTGGAGATAAAGCTTTTAGCTTAGGTGCAGCAATAGGAACAACGTTTAACTCCAGGCAGGGATTAACCTCATTATCTATTACACCAAGCCTCAATAAAGACTGGATTAAAAGAAATGGTTTATACGGTTATACTGGTACACAAAGAGTAACCGCAAATGGTTTAGGAGGAAGTTCGACGAAGTCATTTTTACCAACAACATATACACCAACAAAAAGGAATAAATTAATTAACAGAAACATATCGGCAAATGGGGCTCTGGGTGCTGAGTTTTTCTTCTTAGAAGGTCAATTTGAATTATACATATATGCTACTGAACAATCATTAGCCGAAAAAACGAAGACAGAACACGCATACGGATTTAACTATACCGATAATGCTTCCAAAAATGATATTTTAGATTTCAACAGAGAAAATGATCGTACAATTACAAAAAATATAAATGTATTACCTGTCACTAATTACACCTATGATCTCTACTCTATAAATGGACAAGGTATTTCTGGCATGTATCAGCCACGCCGAAGCCAAGTTGGATACGTGCATGATAAATATGATAAAGATATAAGTCAAGATGCTTTTTTAGGTATAGAACTAGGTGTAGGTAATTTGGTTCATTCTGGAGTAGAGTTTAGATATTCGCCATCAAATTCATCCACAGGATTATGGACTTCAGAAAATCATGCTAGAGGTAATTTTATCCAGAGCAATAACAACGATCCCAATTATGAAAAAGTATTCTATAAATCAATTGGAGAACTCAATGTTGATAACGACTATAACCTGTTAGTAGAACAATTAGGAGGTGAAGAGCCTATTAAAATTAAATTAGAAGGAAGCAATCTAAATAAAAGAAGTGTCTCCAATAAATATTTAGTTGGAACGGGTGAACTAACAACGAATTCTGCAAATTTTGGTTTACAGGCCACTGAGTTAACAAACAAAATTAATCGATCTGAACGCTTGTTACGAAATCAAGCCATTCAATCTATTTCACAAAAGGAAGCGTCAAAGTACTATTCAAATTATACAACGGAAAATGCTCCTAAAATCAATACGCTTGCAAAAGATCACCATAATGTAGAAACTAGAATTTTACAACCCGATGGAAGCACTTACGTTTTTGGTCAACCAGCTTACAATACTAAAAAAATTGAAACTACATTTAACACCTCTGGTAGAGGTCTTGCTCAAAATACAGTTGCTAGTCAAGAATTGACAGGTTATGAAAGTAATGACAATAGTACAAGCAATAGCAGAGGAATAGATAATTATTTCAACAGAGTCACCACACCTGCTTATGCACATACCTATTTGTTATCTGAAGTACTATCCTCAGATTATGAAGATTTAACCGGTAACGGTCCAACAGATGACGATCTTGGAGCTTATACTAAAATTCACTACTCAGACCCAGAAGATTACAATTGGAGAGTACCATTTGAATCATTTTCGGCATCTTCTAATAAAGGGCTAAATTCTTTACAAGGTGATGATATGGGTAATTATGTGTATGGTGAAAAAGAACTGTTCTATGTAAACAAAATAGAAACCAAAACACATATTGCCATATTTGAACTTAAAGACAGAAATGATGGTTATGGTGTTGATGGAGAAAATGGAGGTTTGTCAAATTCATCTGCACTCATGAAGCAAATTGACAAAATCTACTTGTACTCAAAGCCGGAATACGCTAAGCTTACGGAAACTACAGATTTTAATCTTATCCCTGAAAGCA
Source organism: uncultured Psychroserpens sp. (assembly GCF_947500255.1). Lineage (GTDB taxonomy): Bacteria > Bacteroidota > Bacteroidia > Flavobacteriales > Flavobacteriaceae > Psychroserpens. Next base: position 547,108 of record NZ_CANMRL010000001.1, read on the forward strand.
CAAGAGCCAGAAGTGCTATCAAGATAGCTCATTTCGAATACGATTATACACTTTGCCAAGGTGTTCCTAATAATGATCCAAGTGATAATGTTTTAGATGAAAATGAAAGTAATTTTGATGGTGATCTTGGAGGTAAGCTTACCTTAAGGAGTGTTTATTTTTCCTATAGAGGTTCAAATATGGGGAAGTTTACACCGTATGTCTTTAATTATGAAAAAGATTTAGACAATGATGGCTATATCGATAATAACCCTAATTATCATATCAAAGGCTATAACTTATGGGGAAACTACAAGAACCCTAGCGAAAATAACATGGGTCTCGATCATTTTGACGACCCAACTACTGCCGAATTTCCTTATGTAGAACAAGACAATAGAACTTTGGAAAATCAATATGCTACGGCGTGGACAATGACCTCAATAGATTTGCCTTCGGGAGGTAAAATTGAAATGAATTACGAAGCCGACGATTATGCATATGTTCAAAACAAAAAAGCCCTACAAATGTTTAAAGTTAGAGGTGCTGGCGTCACTAATGATATAGCATCAGGATTGGCTAACGCTAATCGAAATCTCTTATATGAAACCAATGTAGATAAAGAATACATCTATGTAGAATTACCACATGAAGAGACAAACAACTTGCCTACTGAGAATGAGTTTATTGATAAATACTTATCAGATATCATAGATGATCCCATTTATTTCAAGTTTTTGATAAATATGAGTAAGAATAAGAGCTATGCCTATGATTATGTATCTGGGTACTTTAAAATTAATCAGTCAAAAATTATAAATATTGATGATTATAGTGGCAAAGTATATGCCGCTATACCTGTAAAATTTGTACATATAAAGAAAAGCGAATATCAGGATGGTGGCGAAAGTCCTTTCTCTAAAGCAGGATGGTATTTTGGACGTCAATATTTAAATAGAGTGGTTTATGGACAAGATGAAGTTAGTAACTTTAATGTATTGGATATTGCTGCTACCATTGGCGGACTAATTGGTAACGCTTACAGAGTATTTCAAAATCCGAATACAGAATTAAAAGAATTGGAATGCGCACAAAAATTTAGTGATACAAAATCTTGGATTAGACTACAAAATCCTAATAAAGCTAAAATAGGTGGCGGACTGCGAGTTTCAAAAATTGAAATGTTTGATCAATGGGATAAAATGACTGGAAATGATCAAAATGCTAATAGCGATCTCTATAAAATGTCATATGGTCAAACATATACTTATAATAACGATGATGGCAGCTCAAATGGTGTAGCTACATTTGAACCTTTTGGTGGTAAAGAAAATCCATTTATTGAACCATTTTATGACAATCCAGATAGCGATAAGATCTTGGCGCCACAGGATCAAAATTTCACCGAAAAACCTTTCGGAATATCTTTCTTTCCTTCGCCAAAAATAACTTACAGCAAGGTTATCGTAAAAAACCTTGACCGAGGAACGTATCAAAACAATAATACGACATATCAAATAAGCGAAAATGGAACAGGTAAGGTTATTAATGAGTTTTATACCTCGAAAGATTTTCCAACCATAACAAAGCATACAACCTTAGGAGATCCTAATGAAGTTAACTTTCCATCTCAAGGAATTTCATTAATCACTTCTTTATTCGGTTTAAATTTTGTCACTAAAAAAAGATTGTCAATGTCTCAAGGGTTTACCGTAGTCACTAATGATATGGACGGTAAAATGAAATCGCAAAAAGTATTTGGTGAATCCATGTCGAGTCAGGATACACCTATTTCTAAAGTGGAGTATTACTATAATATAGATGATAATGGGCAATTAAATAACAGCCTCCCTGTCATAAACAATAAGGGAAAAGTTTCAGAAAAAGTCATAGGAGTAGACTACAATGTTATTAATGATTTTAGACAATCTGATAGTAGCCTCGAGACTTATGGTGTAGATGTCAATATCGCAACGGTCTTGTTTCCAGTACCATTTCCGCCTTTCATAATTCCAGCAACCAATGTTACCCCAATCCCGCAATTAGCCTTTCATGATACAAGATTGAGAACAGCTACTACAACTAAGACCATTCATAAATCAGGAATTCTAATTGAAAAAAAGGCTTTTGATTTGGGTGCCGAAGTGACAACCAAGAATATCGCTTGGGATGCTGAAACGGGTCAGGTCTTATTAACAGAAACCGATAATGAATACAAAGACAAATACTACAATTTTAATTATCCGGCCTACTGGAGTTATGACGGAATGGGAGCTGCCTCAAGAAACTTGGGTATTTATCTCTATTTAAACTCACCAAATAACAATACCTATAGTTATTCTAATGCTGAAGATTATTTGTACGATGGTGATGAAGTTTTGTTTAATAATGAAAACAAGGGATGGATTACAGAAGTAGATGGAAACGATTTTAAAATGATTGATGAAGATGGAGAATACATTGCTGACGCATTCAAAATAAAAGTGATGCGATCTGGATATCGTAACCTTCAAAACGCTACTATGGCTAGTATTACTTTGATGAAAAACCCCATAGATTTAGATGGCGATGGCGATTATGACAACAATGATGATGGCATTATAGACGATTTTATAACATCCAACTCTTTTCAAGCAGCACAATGGGACGATCAACGAATTGTAAATGCATCGGCTATAAAGTATGACAACATCTGGCCTAATCCATGTGATTGTAATTTACCAGAAATACAATTTTCTGAAGATGGAGAACTTTTGTTTAATCATGAAGGACCTAATGCTTTTAATCCTTATCTGTACAATATTAAAGGAGATTGGCGCGCTCAAGAATCATATGCCTATTTAACGGGACGATACAATGGCGATGATGATTATAACCCTAAAACATCTGGCTTTTTTGAAAACTACAGCCCGTTTTATGTTCCCGATGGTCAAGGAAACTGGACTATTAACGAAACGAATTGGACATCGGCCTCTCAAGTCACACAATACAGCCCTTATGGGATAGAATTAGAAAACAAAGATGCCTTAAATAGATATTCTTCTGCACAGTACGGTTATAACTATAATTTCCCTGTAGCTGTCGCTTCTAATTCTGAATATCGAGAGATTGGTTTTGATGGTTTTGAAGATGAAAGACCAAAAGATTGTGGTTCGGGTCATTTTTATTTTGATGAATCTCCTGGAGGAAACTTTGAAATAGTGGATGACGAGTCGCATACAGGAAGTAGAAGTATGAAAATAAATAGCCAAGGTTTAGTGACCATGCGTAAAACCCTAATTAGAAATTGTCCAGAAGACGGTACTCCAAACGTGAACGAGTTGCTTGTTGATTTAGTTAATGCCATAAGGTTATTAGTCATTAATAATGACCCAATAATTAACGACAATGAAAACCCATGTTTCTCCATTCCCGAATTTGAAGCGATTAAACCCTATATCATTCTTCCCAATGGAGACGTACCTCAACTTTGTGATGTCGTCAAAGAAATAACCTCAGGTAATGGGTCTCCAGCAGGAATAGATTTAATGTTTTCATTTAAGCATTTTCCATCGTGGACTACTGCATTTCCAACAGTGACATATTCTAATAGTAATACTAATGTTGACTTTGTTTTTGGAACAGAAACTAACCTAAATAAAGAAGTCTTATCTACAGAATTTAATGATTTAATAGTAGATGGTGATTATTCTAATTGCGTACTTGAAGATGGTGAAATAATTGAAGGCAAGGTATTTAACGTCACCATTGAAGGTACAACAATTCAAGATTATTGTCCAGATTGTACATCATTTAGCCCTAAGATGAATGAATCTTATATATTTTCTGCTTGGACTAAAGTTGACATTCAAAATAGTGGCACAACACCAGAAGAGTTATTAGAGGCTCAACCTATTACTTATGAAAGCATTGGAGCTATAGTTCAATTTAAAACCTTAGATGATGTTCAAGTTGGTGTGGATGTAGAGTTTTTCCCTAGCGGTGAAATTATTGATGGTTGGCAAAGAATTATCGGTGAGTTTGATGTGCCATCTAATAGCAATATAACTTATATAGATATTAGTTTAATAAGTGTTTCAAATAACCCAGGCTATTTTGATGACGTTCGAATACACCCTTTTAATGGTAGTATGAAATCATTTGTATATGACAATCAAAATTACAGACTCATGTCTGAGTTAGATGAAAATAATTATGCCACATTTTACGAGTATGACCATGAAGGCGGTCTTGTGCGAGTGAAAAAAGAAACCGAAAGAGGTATCATGACCATACAAGAAACAAGATCGGCAACTACAATTCCAGAAATACCAAGTAACTAATGAAACAATTAATAGCAACCATAATTATCATGCTTTGGGCTTTTGCTTACTCAAACGCCCAAAGTTTTGACCTTGTAATTGAAAAAGTAGTTTCGAAACAAAACAGCTTAGATGATTACAAAACTGAACTTATTTACACCATTTACAATGACAGTATTTCAATGGTTAAAAAGGATGAACAGAAAAGTGAGTTTATCAAAAAAGGATCTGATTACTACTTCAAAATGGGCAATTCTGAAATCATAATTACAAACTCGTTTTTTATCAAAATAAGTCATTCTGAAAAAATGATGCTCTACTCAAAAATGGATAAAGCATCAGATGATTTTTTTAAAATCCAAAATCAGTTTACTGCGTTTTTAGAACAGTTTGAAACCAAAACTATTGATGATAAAGGAACCTATTGGGAATGTGTATTATCTAAACCTACGACCTTAAAAACTCCTTTTTCTAAAATTATATTATCCATAAACAAAAAAGATCATGCAGTTTTAAAACAAGTCTATTTTTTCAATTCATCAATTGAGAAAACATATGATTCTAGTTCAAAAAACACACAAAATGAACGACTAGAAGTGGTCCAAACTAATTTTCAAAAATCACCAAAAATCACTAATAGTGTTTTTTCATTTGAAAAATATTTAAAGCCTAATGGCAATTCATATACCAATTCAACGTATACCAAAGACTATAAAATCTTTGTTCAATAATATCATACAGCCATCAAAAAACATAAAAATTATGTGTCAAAAAATCAACTTTATTTTTATTTCGCTAGGCCTCTTTTTAGGCTTAAATCTTAACGCTCAAAATGAAGAACATATTGAAACATTGTTGCCTTCTGAGATGACCTTGCAAAATACACTATTAATAGAAGACCCCTATTTTTTCACGCCTAATAGTGTTGCTGAAAACCCTGGAATAGAAATTTCACTCGGGGTTTTAGATGATATCGTTATTAATCCATCGTTATGGTTTACATACGAATTAAAAGTACAGATTTCAACCATCGACATGACACCACCCGCAACCACGAATCCGTCTTTTGGACATGTCTTTACAGTCGAATATAATCCATACGGAAACACAGGTAATTTTAGCGATTTAGATGTATTAAAAATTGATGGCGCACATAGTTTAAGCATAGAAATTACAGGAATTACAATTATTGATAAATCAAGTGGGCAGAGTATTGGCACTGCAAACCCAGGAAATGTGTCCTTATCACTAAAATATTCAACTAACCGATACAAGAGACTTTCTACTGTTTTACCAAGTTGTTCTACTTCACTTTTTGAATTTGGGGCTAATGGAGAACTACCAGCAACTAGCCCTCAAACAGCAGAAGAGATAGAAATTAATTGGACAAGTATTACTGGTGCCGAATTTTATGATTTAGAATGGACTTGGATTGATGATTATGCCAACACTCCTTCAGGGACTGAGCTACAACCATCAGCCTTAGTTTTAACCGAAAGAGATTTTGAATTAAACCATACCAGAGTGCGTGTTTCAGATACCAAATATCGACTCCCATTAATCTATCCAAATGGGTATTTGGTTTATAGAGTAAGAGCCGTTGGCTATCGAGCTGATGCTTATGAAGGAGGAGGCGATTTTGAAAATACATCTAAATTATTTTTAGGAGAATGGTCAAGTGGTTCATCAAATAAAGACTTTGTTTCAGATTGGCCAGATTATGAAAGAACCTATCATCATCAGCAATCAAAAAATTGGCAATTTCAGGCGTCTTATGCCGAAGACGGAAAAAAGAAAGAAGTTGTTAGCTATTTTGATGGGACTTTGAGAAACCGTCAAACGGTTACAAAAATAAATACTGATGGAACGGCAATTGTAGGTGAAGTTATATATGATAATCAAGGGCGTCCTGCTGTTGAAGTATTACCAGCACCTTCGCAAATTGCGTCTCTAAATTTTCATGAGGATTTTAATTTAAATGAAAATCAAACAATCTATTCCCATTTAGATTTTGATTGGTCAGATACTGCGGCAGATTGTGATACAGAAATGATTACAAATGGGATGTCTAACAATTCAGGTGCTAGCTTATACTATTCTCAAAAGTTAACACTCAAAACTGAAGATAAAGATTACTTTATTCCAGATGCTCAATTGTATCCATTTTCACAAATTCAATATACTAATGATAATACAGGTAGAGTAAAAAGAAAATCAGGTGTTGGATTAAATCATCAATTTGGAAGTGGTCATGAGATGAAATATTTTTATGGGACACCCTATCAAAAAGAACTCAATAGACTTTTTGGCTATAAGGTAGGTTTCAATAAGTTTTACAAAAAAAACACGGTCATTGACCCTAACCAACAAGTTAGTGTGAGTTACATCGATCCTCAAGGGCGAACTATAGCAACAGCATTGGCTGGTAATAAGCCAACAAAACTCGATGCCTTATCAGATCATGATAATGGTAATCACACGGCTATAAATGTAGATTTACTTACCAATAACTATAGCTATTCAACAGGTACGTTTGGATCATTTGAAGACGGATTCCAATATTTTGGAAATGAATTTGTTGCTATTGACAACTCTATTGTTACCCTAAATTATACAGCACAACAAAACCAAGTATTAATTTGTAATGAAAATTACAATATTATCTACGATCTGTCTATAAGTCTTACAGATGAGTGTGGTGAACCCATAGATTTAGGAAATCCAAACCTTTCTGTTTTTAATCAAACTATAGGAGATACTGGCAGCGCTACTAATGTCAATTTTCAAACATCTGCTAACCCGTTATCGGTTGGAAACTATAACATTTCTAAGAGTATTAAAGTTAATGAAGAAGCCTATAACGCTAGTTTAGATACATATATGGCAAGCGATTGTATTTTGCCTTTGGATTATTTTACACTTCAATTAGTAGATGATGATTGTGCTTTAGATTGTGATGCGTTCTTCACCCAATATCCAACTTTAACAAGTTACTTGACAACGCGTATAGCAGAAATAGAACTATCTATAAGCAATTATAATCCACCTTATAATGTATTAACCACAGAGCAAAATTCATTATATACTGAAGCTCTTACAGATATTTACACAGCCAAAGAAGAGACTTGTGTTGATATAGACATCTTAGAGACGCCAGATCCAACAGGCACCTTTAGTTTTACCGCAAACTGTAAAATTGCAGATTTAAGGTTATTACAAGACTTTAATCCAGGGGAACAATATGCGATATTTCAAAATGACAATGAAGAGCCTATCGAAGATGAATTTAGTATCTATTATGATTTAGATGGGTCTAATCCATCTTATTTACCAAATACTGGTAGTTTGACTTCGGCTGTATGGCGAAATCCCGTTATTGTAGACCAAATAGACCCAAACATATTAACCTATGAGTATGTAGATGATGAGGGCCAAACTGCCTATGTAGAAGTGATGCCTCAAAAAGATGAAAATGGCGATTTTATTCTTGACACTGATAATAATATAGTCTTTTCTCCTTCAATTTTACTGGCAGAAATTAGTCAATACTTAGACGGAAATGGTGACCCAATTGTTAATTTAGACGGTTATATAGAAGTAAAACCACAGCACTTAAAAGACGAACAGGATTTTATTGATAACTGGCAAAATAGTTGGGCAAAATCGCTCTTATATTATCATCCAGAGGTAGGATACAGCACCTTTTTTAATGACATATGTGGTACACTTGGTAATACAGGTTTTACAAGTTCTAATTTACCAAGTCAATTGAGTTCATCTGCATTTGACGAGCTCCTAAAATCATTATTTTATGAATTAGACCCTAATGACACCGAAAACATTCAGATTCTGAATAATTCAGAGTTAGAAGCAATCTTTTCCAATCCTCTGATGTTAGTAGAACATGATCCTTATTTCAACTTAACAACACAATATACTGGTGTGAATAGTCTTGTTAATGGTATAGTTGATATGGACAACACCTATAGTCCAGCCAGTAATTTTACTATTGGTTCTGAAACCTATAATTTCGATGGAGAATTAGGTGCTAGAAGAGCTTTGATGGAGTACATTTTAAAGTATGACATTGACGGTCTTGGAATGCCAATGTGGGAAAGCGCCTATCTTGCCGTTATTTGCGGAGAGTCCTCTCTCTATAATTGTACATATCCAAGTGATATGACTTCTGCCTTAGCGCTTTTAAATACTACAGAAAAACAACAATTTTGGCAAGGCTATAGATCGATGTATCTCAGTACTAAAGACAAGATTGTGTTCATAATGTCAAACATTTATGCCAACCAAAATGGATTTTTTAATGGTTGTGTTGAAGATTTAAGCGATAATCCTTTGGCACTATTAAGTGATTATCCTCAAAGTTTTAGAAACGTATTCGATTTTTATTTTGATGAAAACCCATCTGGTAATTCAAGTAATTCAGGTGTTTGTGAAAACAGTTTCTCGAGCGCCTATGAAAATAAGTTGAGACGTTTTATCCCTTATGATGTTTTATTAGATACATCAACTGGCTCTGCTAATTTTGAAGATTTAGCCGATGAAGTCGATTATCAAACATGGATTCAAACAGGCAACTGTCCTGGAGTTTATGATATGGAATCCCTACTTAAAGGGCTGTTTGTAAAAACTACTGGGCAAATCCCGACGTCTTCGGTAACTGCACATACCAATGCGCAATACCTAACGCCAGATTTGTATGTTGGATTAGGCGGCAACATCATATTAGGGAATTCAAGTCAGCCGCTTGAAGGCGCATCAGGAATTAAAATATACACCAATGGATCTACAGCAGGAACAGGTGTTCTTGAAATTTTTGTTGGTGACGACGACGACTTAGACTCAAACGAGAATAATGGTGACACCTGTACAATCACTATTGATGCTACCAATGATCCATCAAACATGTATAACTGGAACAATTATGGATCTGCAAATGGACAATGGTACATCGTCGATGTTAGAGATTTGGTCTATGTAAATGATAATAATGGAGAACAAACATTCTCTTTTTTAGCAATCATTATTGAAGATGGAGATATTAATAATCCTGTCGAAGTTGTTTTTGACGGTGCTTCTTGTGCAGTCATTGGCGGTTGTGATACAGATGATTTTAATCCTAATGGAACGCTTCCAATTCTTGGTGATTGTAACGAAAAACATATAGGATTAACCATTTTAATGCCTAATGCTTCACTAGGAAACCCTTTTACTAATGATAATCGATCAAATGTAGTCTCTGGATTTTTATCTTTTTTCAATTCAATATTAGACGACAATCTCTTATTAACGTCTAGTTTAGATGCCTCTGGCGGACAATTTATTACTCATGGTGCGATACAAAGAAATGTCACTACTTATCTGGGATCGGCTACTCAATATTCATATACGATAGCGGCAAGTCAACCAAAAACAACGCCATACTTATATGAAATTCAAAATGATAATTATTCAAATTCATTTAAGATTATGGCCGATAATATTCCAACGGTTATTGACAAACCTATGGATGTGATGTTTGTGGTCATAGCAAGAGATAAGTTTACTAGTTTAAGTGATACTCAAGCGTCGTATAATAACTTAGTTAACAACCCACTCATTAAAAAAGTGTTTTTTATCATTTATGATACGACAACTAATACCATCATAGACAATGACCCAAGTACTCCAGAAACGTCTTTAACTCCTTATGAGTTTATTGATAGTTTAATTTCTGGGACGCCTGTGAGTTATGATAACACGAATAGTATATATACTTCAGATTTTAAGTTTTTAACCTTAAGCGAGTTAAATCCTAACCTACCTTCGGGCGTATATGATTGTCCTGCGCTAACCACGTTTATGACAAATGTATATAATGAACTCTATCAACCTTCAGGAACAGCAAACACCAATCCATGTAACCCTTGTGTTCCAGTGCCTCCAATGCCAGTAAGTTGTGATGACAAATGGACCTCTTATCTTGCGACACTTGGAGCAGATGACGGAAATGGATATAGCAGCTTGATTCCTGGTTTTGAAATTCCAGATTGGTTAGATAAAGACACCTTTTGTGAACTGGGCTACAAATATTCATTAGCCGATTATTTGGTTTACATCGATGAATTTGATATTGATATTGACGGCATCGATAATGAAAATTATATATCATTCTTTTCTTTTAGTACTCATGCTTTAGGTGCAGGTCATCCAGATACCTCTCTAGCCATATCCGATTTTTTATCTTATATAAATTCACTTCCAGTAAATACCGAAGCTCTAAATTGGTTAGAATATGTTAATCAAGTCTATCTACCAGCTACAAAAACATGTCCAACAGGAATACTAGAAATTGATACGCCAGGTGTTGAGGCTTTTGACGACTGTGAAGAGTTTATCGATAATATTCAAGCCTCGTATGCCAATAATTTGTATGAGCAATACCTCGAAGAACAAAGAGCTTTTTTCAAAAATGAATATCTAAATGCAGCCATGGATAATTTGGTGGAGACCTTTGATCTTACCTATGACGATAAAGAATTTCAATATACCTTATACTATTACGATCAAGCAGGTAACCTAATGCAAACCGTATCTCCTGAAGGTGTTGATAGACTGGAAACACCTGATAATACACAAATAAACCAATTACGAACTTTAGAAGTTGGCTCTACCAATGCAGATATAAATCCGAACCACACGCTTAAAACAAGATATAAATACAATTCATTAAATCAATTGGTTTATCAAAACACACCTGATGGAGGCGAAACGAGATTTGCTTATGATGATCTAGGTAGAATCGTATTATCCCAAAATGCCATTCAAATTCAACCTGAAAATGGATTTTATGAAGAAGTCATAGATACACCAACATTTATTAATCAAGTGAATGTAAGTATCACAGGAAGTACAATCACCAAAACAACCTCTGGATCATGGAATGCAGGTACATCATCTCAAGAACTTATTTATGGTGATGGTTATGTAGAATGGACCTTACAAGATCATGGTTACATGGCAGGTTTATCTTATGAAGATACAGATACAGATCATGATGATGTAGATTATCGAATACATCCACAGTCTTTTGGTTCCTATCGACTTTATTATCCAGGCGGATTTGCATCAGCTGGCTCCTGGAATGCAGGTGATGTACTGAGAATTTCCAGAACTGGTGATCAAATCAAGTTCTATGTTAATGGTATTCTAAAAAAGACACGAACCGAAGCTACTCCAGGGTTACCATTACGATTTGATTGTGCATTAACAGGAACCGATAGTAAAATTCATGATGTAAAAATTGTAAGAACCAGTACCGAATTACAACGATATAGCTATACCTCTTACGATGAACTAGGTAGAATTAAAGAATCTGGCGAATTGAGTATTCCTAATAATCTGTATACAATTAACAATAGAGGCCGATTGGTACGTAATTTTGACCAATCGATAGTAGAAGAGGTTAATCTCGATAACTTCCCAGATAATTTTTCACAGCTTAGAAAAGAGGTTACCGTAACACAATATGATAAGGCCTTCAGTAATGATATTGCTGATCTTTTCGAAAACTATAATCGCTACAACAATAGAAATCGAGTGACTTCGGTACTATACTACGAAACCTATCCAACCAATCCTGTTAATTTTCAGAATGGATTATTCTACAGTTATGATATCCATGGTAATGTTAAAGAGTTTATTACCTATATCAATAATTCATACTTGAGCTTATTAGAACAAAACGTAAAAAAGGTGTACTATGACTATGATTTGATAAGTGGTAATGTAAACAAGGTCTACTATCAAAAAGATAAGGAAGACCAATTTATCCATGCCTATAACTATGATGCCGACAATAGAATTTTAGATGTAAAAACGTCTAGAGATGGTGTTATTTGGGAGAAAGAAGCCGCTTACGAATACTACAAACATGGACCTATGGCTCGTACAGTTATAGGTGATAAAAAAGTGCAAGGTTTAGATTATGCCTATACCATTCAAGGTTGGTTAAAAGGGGTTAATTCAGAAAAAATAGATGCCGAAGATGATATAGGAAATGATGGGCATTTTGGTGTCAATAACAAAACCGCTAAAGATGCTATAGGATATGTGCTTAATTATTTTGATAATGATTACATCGCTAACCATCAAAGCCGATTGTCAAATCTGTCTGGAACCTTAACCCAATCACAATCCAATTTATACAACGGAAATATAAAACAAGTGACCACCTCGCTTAGAGGATTAAACGAACTTAAACTAGGTACACTTTCGAATACCTATATCTATGATCAATTAAATAGAATAAAATCAAGTACCAATCAATTAGCTACAGAAAATAACGCCAATGGAAGTATTAGTGTGGTCAATGCAGGATATGATACCAGTTATGAGTACGATCGAAATGGAAATTTAAAGCAATTAAATAGAGATGTTAAGGGCATTCAAATGGATCAATTTAACTATGTGTATAATGCAGGCACTAATCAATTAAACTTTGTTGGTGATTCGCAAACCAATTACAGCCAGTTTGATTCTGATATTGACGAACAGCTTTTTGATAATTATACTTATGATGATATTGGCCAATTAGTTTCCGATACTAGCGAAGCCATGACGGTAGAATGGAATGTATCAGGAAAAGTAAAAAAGATCGTTAAAGACGGTAGAGATATTTTCTTTGATTATGACGGTTTAGGTAATCGTATATCAAAACGTGTCCACCCATTTATTGGTTCGCCAACCGAAACCTATTATATAAGAGATGCTCAAGGTAATACACTGGCAGTAAATGACCTGAAGTATACCAACCCAACCCGAAGCACTACTGCTGTTGAGTACAGCGTGCTAGAGCACAATATTTATGGAAGCAGCCGACTAGGATTACAGGAATACAGCAAACTTAAATTGGCAGAGGTCACTTACGACGCTAATGATTTAATTGCCTTTGACCCGATCAATCAGGTTATCGAATCAAATATATGTGATAATTGTGCCTATAACTTTAATTCATCTAATGCGACTTCGGCCTTTTTTACAGATAATGCCATGGATATTAGCTTTACCACTGGTAATAACTTTACGATAGATACCAATCTTACCTTAGCAGATTTTCCAAATACAAGACGTGTTATTTACCAATTGGCAAGTACAGATTTGGGCGAGGCAAACACCATAAAAGTGGCTGTAGTGAAAGAAGACTTAGGCAATGGTGATATACGATATCTTCCAGAAATACGATTTACAAACTTTACTTTAGTTGGTCCAAATCAGTATACAAAAACAACAACCTTAGTCTATATTACCGATCCTACAACGGTAACCTCTAATACAGATATCCAATCCATCTATTACGATGTGTACTATGGCATCAATAATTACCTTAATGTGACGCTTATTCATAATGGAAATACCTATACCATCTCATCTGCGGGAGGTTTAACCAAAGAAGAATTGCCTGTAGAAACCGTAAGCTATACCGAATCATTCTCATACATATCCAACCATAATTTTGAAATGTGCAACCTCACCTATGATATCGAAGGTCATGTAAGAGATTTTAGATTTACAACAATTGGTGAGTCGCCAATATCTAATGGCTTAACCATATCGTTAGATGATCTATCCCCTTCTAAATGGATACCATCTTGTGGTGTGGATGACGATTTAGACAATGATACGGTTTTAAATGATGATGAAGGTATGGATCCTAATGGCGATGGAGATTATGCCGATGCTCAAGATTCTGATGGTGACGGTACTCCAGATTATCTAGATACCGATGATGACAATGATAGTATTTTAACTATCGATGAAGATATAGACCAATCGGGTTCTTCAATTAATGATGATACCGATGGCGATGGGATACCTAATTATCTCGATGTCGATGATGACAACGATAGTATCAACACCATTTTAGAAGATGTTGATGCCGATGGCGATCCAACCAATGATGATTTCGATGCTGATACCATTCCAAACTATTTAGATAACGACGATGATAATGATACAGTGTTAACTATTGACGAGTATCATAGTAACCAAGATTTTGATAGCGACGGCAGTCCAAACTACCTCGATATTGATGATGATGATGATACGGTGTTAACCGCTTTTGAAAACACCTTCGATCCATTGCCAAATGATGGTGTAGATGTGTACTTATTAGATACTGATGCCGATGGCAGTCCAAACCATTTGGATATTGACGATGATAACGATGGTTATATCACCGAAGAAGAAGATGACGATGGCGACAACGACCCAACCAATGAAGATGAAGATATCGATGGTCACCCAGACTTTTTAGATGCTCACGATAGCGATCCGCTGTTGCCTGGTATGATAAATATATATGCCTATAATCGTTTGGTAGGTGACAAACGTTACGAGCTAAGTAACCATTTGGGGAATGTACTCTCTGTAATTACAGACCGCAAATTACCTACTCAAAACTTAGGGAGTGAAACCTATGGCAATTCTACTTTGGGCGAACTCTGGAACACCTACAATATCGCAAGTATCAATACCATAAGTAATGGTATTGAAGTCAACGTATTAAGCGCAAATTCTGGAGCCATTGGTAATTATAATTTGACAGCCAATACCGATTATTTAATCCAGTTAGATATTGATAGAGATAATTATACTTCTAATTTAAAACTCAAGATCAAGGATAATGATGGTTATGTATTTTATGATGAGTTTATAAACCAATCTCAAACGGCAGGAACCATTATACATACTAATATTACCAATACACATTCTATTATTGTGTACTCTGATAATAGTTTTAGTAGTGCCGAAACCTTTACCATTAAAAATTTAAGTATTACAGATATCACTACAGTGGCTCAAAACTCTAATGAGATTGATATTTTTGGTACCTTTATACCAGATGTTGTAGCCTATAATGACTATTATCCTTTTGGAATGCTCATGCCAGATCGCCATGGTAGTATAAGTGATTACCGTTATGGTTTCCAAGGGCAGGAAAAAGATGACGAAGTAAAAGGTGAAGGGAATTCTATCAATTATAGGTTTAGAATGCATGATCCAAGGGTGGGACGATTTTTTGCTGTGGATCCTTTGTTTAGATCTTTTCCCTGGAACAGCCCTTACGTATTTAGTGAAAACAGGGTGATTGACGGAATTGATTTAGAAGGCTCGGAATTTGATCCTATATCTCTAAATCGACTCTATTTGTGGTGGAAATATGGTAGAGGAAAGAAAAAGAGCAAAGGCATTTCGGGTGTCAATAAAATTCTAGATGCATCTGGTTACAAAGTAGGAGTAAGCAGTTTAAATAAACGTGATTTTGTAGGCAAAGGGCAAGATGCTAGAAGAATTGAACAAGAAAAGATTTTAAAGACTGTTGATGGAATAAATGATTTAGCTGAATTTGCAATTTTAGAGCCATTAGAAAACGGAATGGAAATGATTGGTTCAGTCCCAGGAATTGACACAGTCATGGATCCTGTCTTAGCAAGTTATTATGGATATAAGTATTCTTTAACTGGAGATATTGATGATGGAATTAGTGCATTTTCTTATGCAACAGCAACAGTTGTTCCTTTTGCAAGCGGATTGATAATAAAATATGGAAGTGAAGGTATTATCAAATCTGTAAAGATATGGATGCCAAAAAGTAGCAATGTAGGAGACAAGTTTGTTGCTAATTTAGCAAATATGATTGAATTTAGTAGACCCAATAGAATAAAAGCAATAGATTCTGAAATTAGCAATTTAAGTCTAAAATCAAGAACTGATATTGATATAAATATTGATAACTCTATTTGGATTGAAGTTAAAAAAGGTGCCAAATTAAACAAATGGCAAGTTGAGAAGCAACTAAAGGCATCTGCAGAAGAAGGCATGGAATATTTTTATTATACTGGAGAAAAATTATCTAATCAGCAAATTCAAAACTTGTTAGATTGGGGAGTTAAAAGAGAGAATATAATTAATAATTCAGCAGATTTAATTAAAATAATTGATAAATAATGTCAGGAGTTAACTTAACAATAATTAGTTGTAATAAAAAAATATCAAAGAGTAGCAATTTTTTTTCTGACTTAGGTTTTGACAAAGAAAAAAAACAAGACGGAGAATTTTTTTGTGAATTTACGGTAAACAAGATTTTAAGTACAAAAGAAAAAGACATATTTATACATGATGATTTTTATGTTTACTATAATGAAAATTTAAAAAATCATGGTTACTCTGAACAATTGTGGAAAAAAATAATAAAAAAACTAAATAACCCTCTGTGTTCTTTAAACATGATTTGCATGTCAAGAAACTATGGTAGTTATTATGTGTTATCTAAACACTTAAAAGAACTAATACTAGAAGGGTATCATTTTTATATTGTAAGTAATAATGTGGATAATAAAATTAAAAAAAAATTCAATTCACCTACAGATTTACTAGAAATAGAAAATAACACCTATTTACTATCAAATAAAGTAATCAATTACTTGATTCAAAATGAGGTTTTGGATTTTTTTGAGTATTAAAATATTAGAGTACTGATTCTTTGCTATCGCAAGCGTCCACGCTTGTGCTAAATAAACAAAGCTAAAAGTAGAGATATTAAGCTATATTTAAATCACAACAAATATCTAAGGCCAGCGTGAGGAAAAATTCAAAAAAGAAAAAAATAGAAATGGTAAGGGTATAAATCCAAATGGTTATTAAATGAAAAAGCTACCACTATTTGTAATATTATTAATTATCGTATTTGTTTCGTGTAGAGATAAAAGAAATATGTTTAAGAACTATAAGTCCGTTAGCCATTATAATGTGAACGACATATCTTTTACAACAGGTATTCAAAACAATCAGTTGTTTTTCTTAAGTGATTCTAAATTGGATACTTGTCTAAATAGGATTCCATCAGTTTATTTGGATAATAAAATGAAGAAAGACGTCTATTTTTATTCTTATGGCTGCAGCTTTACTAGCTATTGTTGCAATATGAAATCTACATTAGATAGTATTAAAGAAATTAACAATATGACCTATTATTATATAAGTCAGACTCTAGGAGAAAAAGAAGTTCCGATTAATTTAGAGCAGCCATTTCCTAAAAGAGTATTTATTTATTCAAAAGAGAACGGCGTTGAAAATTTAAAAGAGTATCATAATGAAAAAGAATTAGCTTGGCCCTATGACAGAGATATAGAAGATTAACTACCTCTCACCAACGCAAACGTCCATGCTGTTTAATATAGATATAAATTGAGCTATGTCTAAATTGTAACAAATATGACGCTTGTTGCTAAGGTTGGTGTGAGAGATTTAATATAAATAAATGAACTATAGTGTATTTAAATATGTGATAAGCGGGTTGTTTTTTCTTCTGTTTATCAATTGCAATCGAGCAACTATTCCGAGTCAATTTGAAGGTAATTGGCAGTTGGTTCATATTTACGAAGAGAATACTGATTTGTTAAATAATGATTCAGAAATGATAATAATTGTTGACTATATGATTGTAGATAAATATGGTAATTTTATTATGGATTTATTAACTATAGATGAGCAAATAAAAGGAGAATTGATAATTAACGATAGTGACAATTATATTACTATTAAAAGTGCAAGTAACCCGAAATTCAATAATCGATATGAAATGGACACCACCTTTCTAAATGATGGATATACTACTATTACTGAATTATTACTTATCTCAGATAAATTGCAAATTGTTGCTAGAAAACAGAGTAATTAAGAATGAACCAACTAACGCAGATTTGTAATTCGTGTGTACAGTTGGCTACTTTAAAATTAACTATTCATGACATAATGCCTACCACTAATCCATTACTAAATGTTACTAAATGTTAAATTATTTTGATATGGAAAACGACAAAATCTATACAAATAAAATACATGACGTATTAGAATTAATTAGAAAAAGACCTTACTTTTTAACATCAAAATCGATAAGTGCTTTAGAAAACTATATTAGAGGCTATATGGTTTTTGGGAAATGGGGCTTTTATGATCATGGTTTAATTTATAATGAAAAGGATGTAAATTTAAATGAGTTTAGGTTTTGGATTCAAGGACAATCTTATATTCCTTTATCTCAAGGGCCTTCATGTTCCGAATTTTTATTAGATAAATGCAATAATGATGAAGAAAAAGCCTTTAACTTATTTTTTAAGCTTTTAGATGAGTTTAAAGAGTTAAAGCGCAATGAGATAGATTAGCATTATAATTTAAATGCGTTCTATTTGCACTCAATAGCACCAGTCAGCATAATGAAACTTTAACACATGTTAGATTTAAGATATAAATTAGACCATAACGCTACAAAAAGCGCAATAAAAAACTTGAGTTCTTTTGAACTTACCAAAGAATTAATAAGTAATGAGCTGTTCTATGGAGAAGTTGAAATTTATTGTAAAGCTTGCAATAAGATAGAATTTAAAGCTTTTTTGTTTCAGTTTTTAGATGGCTTTTTAGGAGGATTGAAGGTTTTAAAAAATGATTTAAAACCTGAAAAATTTAAAGATGCAGAAATTGGAGTATTTGATTATCGATATAACGAATATGATTTTTCAATATTAAAAAAGGAAGACGTAATACAAATTAGAGATGAAAATACAGCTTGTGAATTTGAAACAAAATTTCAACATCTATGGAAATTATTCACTAATACTAAAGCCAATCTTATTGCAGATGTACTTGAGGTTTATCCTCAATTCTCTAATAATGACTATTTTAAAACGAATCCTAATACCAATCTCACTAGCTTGTAATTCATGTCACAGATAATTAAAATGTTTTCTATTTTAATTGATATATTTATAAATATAAGGTTAATAATGAAAAACAGCGTTTATCAGATTTTTTTTATTGTTTTAATACTATGTAGCACATATAGTTGTTCAAAACCTTTGGAAGATAAGATGATAGGGCTTTGGGAAGTTCAGGAATTGTCCTTTCAAGGTCAGAATTATAAAGATAGCATACGTATCCCGATAATCTCGATCGATGATGACAAAATCATTCTTCCAGAAATAGAAGATTTACACCCTCTTAATCATGCTAATTGGGATGTTATAGAATATTCCAAAACAGATTCAATAAGAATTATATCTGAAAATAAAATGTTTAATGGTAATTATATGATTCTATATACCCAAGACTCAAATGATGAGCTTATACACTGTTCGCTAATTTCCAAACAAACTACTTTAATATTAAATAAAATTGATCTTTTTCCTGAATAACTCAATCAATTGAATTTCTATTCTCTCAAAAACCTTACTAAGCATCCCTAAATTATTGATAATCAAAATAAACACCAATTTTATTGGCATCTAGAATTAAATATAATAACTTTAAATCTTAGGCACCCTTAAATCAAAATTTCATGAAAAAAAATTACATCTTTACCTTACTATTTCTTTTCAATATCACCGTTTTTTATGCACAATTAACACCTCTTGTTGATGGTTTAATAGACGCGAATAGGTTACATCTGGAAGGCGACACATTA
The DNA here is from genome assembly GCF_947500255.1 of uncultured Psychroserpens sp. Taxonomy (GTDB): domain Bacteria; phylum Bacteroidota; class Bacteroidia; order Flavobacteriales; family Flavobacteriaceae; genus Psychroserpens. Next base: position 566,902 of record NZ_CANMRL010000001.1, read on the forward strand.
TATTTTACTGATAATGAAAGCATTTTTTACATTGATATTAATGAGGAAAATCCAACAGTTACTACCTTAATTTCAGGTTTAGCTAACCCAGCAGGTATGGCTGTAAAAGATGATTTTATGTATGTGGCGCTTTTTGATTCTGCTCAAGTTGTAAAACTTAATCTTACACAAACAAATCCTTCACCTATTCTTGTTACAACATCTGGTGACTCACCTAACATGTTAGAAATTTATGGTAACGATTTATATTACACAAATAATGCTATTGGAATCATATACAAATATGATTTAACTGGAGGGTCAAATTCTGCCGATTTTTTTTTAGGACCATATCCTGGCGTAATCGGTCTCGATGTTAAAGATGATGTTTTGTACTTCACACAATCGACTCTTGGAAGAATGCATAAAATTAGTTTATTAGATCCTGATGCCGAAGCGGAAGAAATTTTAACAGGGATAAATTGGCCCATTGGAATTGAATTTAAAGACAACGACCTTTACATGGCTTCATTAACTACTGGAAAAATTGTGAAAGCCAATGCTTTGGAAAACCCAATAGTTGTTGAAGATGTATTAACCAGTCTAAACCTTCCAAGAGATATTACTTTTGATGGTGATGTGATGTATGTGTTGGAAGATGATGTCTTATCTAAAATCGATTTATCCTTAAGCGTTGACGAGTTTTCTAATATCGATTTTAAAATTTTTCCAAATCCAGCGACCAACTATTTAAAACTAACCAATAAAGATAAACTTGATTATACTATTTATGATAGTCGTGGTAGAACTATAAAAAGCGGAACCGTTTTTCCAAACGATCAAATTGATGTCTCAAGTTTGTCCCAAGGTCATTATCATATCAAATGCATTGGCAAGTCGTCTTCAATAGTAAAAAAATTCATAAAACAATAAGTTCTATATCCTATTGCTAGTGAAGTGCCTTCGTTGATACAACAAAACAGATGATATGATCACTTTCCAAGGAACTCATCATATATAGTTACCTACTGGCATAAATCTTACTGGTTTTAACGCCTTCAAATAAAGCCTAAGGCTTATTTTGTTATCTCACTCATACGTTCAATAATATAAGTATGTGTGTTAAAAAATCAAATGCTTCCCAAATTGAGAAGCATTTTTATTTCATGTCGTATCTTTACAATTATGAATAAAATCAAATCGATTTTCTTTTTGATTCTGTTGATGATTATGAGTTGTTCTACTAATGATGATTCAATAATTATTAACGAAACACTCACACCTAAAACCTTTAAAATTTTAAGTTTAGGAGATAGTTATACTATCGGACAAAGTGTTTGTGAGACTTGTCGATTTCCAGAGCAATTGAAGGATAGTTTAAAGTTGAGATATACAGAGCAAGACACATTAAATCTCAATGTCATAGCGCAAACGGGTTGGACAACCACTAATCTTATCAATACTATTGCTTCGGAAAATATCACCAACGATTACGATCTGGTCACACTCCTAATTGGTGTTAATAATCAATTTCAGGGAAAGCCCTTTTCTCTTTATGAGACCGAATTTCCGCAATTGGTACAAACAGCTATCACAGCTGCTAAAGGCGATAAAACTAAACTCATTGTCCTCTCTATTCCTGATTATGCCTTTACTGTATTTGGACAAAACTTTGGAAATCCAACAACTACCTCATCAGAAATAGACCTCTATAATACGTTTGCCGAAAATTACTGTACCCAAGAAGGTATTAGCTTTTTGAATATAACAGATATTACACGTCAAGGTTTGGACAACCCAAATTTAGTGGCTTCAGATGGTTTACACCCTTCAACATTGGCTTACTCAATGTTCGTTGAACGACTATTACCGCTAGCTATTGAAAAAATTGAATGAGTCCTCTCAGGTTATTTAATTTCTGCTTATTTTAGTTGAAAGTTTATCCATGTCGTCAAAAACCAGATTAGATCGCGCTTATAAAAATGCTAAGGTTGTTCACTTTGATGATACGAGCAAATTCATTTTATTCAGTGATTGCCATAGAGGCGATAATAGTTTTGCTGATGACTTTGCCAATAATCGAAACATTTATTTTCATGCTTTAAAACATTATTATGCCGAAGGTTTTAGCTATTGTGAATTAGGCGATGGTGATGAACTTTGGGAAAACATCTCTTTCGAATCCATTTTAGATGCGCATAAGAATGTGTATCTGTTGATGAAATTATTTCATGAGCAAGAGCGACTGCATATGATTTGGGGAAATCATGATATGGTGTATCGTGATCCCAGTTATGTAGAAAAACATTTATCTACTTATTTTGATCCTAAAATAGGCGAAGATGTCGAGTTGTTTTGTAACATCAAATACCATGAAGCAGTTGTTTTAAAACATTCTGAAACTGGACAAGAATTATTCTTAGCTCATGGGCATCAAGCCGATTGGTGGAATTATCTCTTCTGGAAATGGAGTCGCTTTATGGTACGTATTCTTTGGAAACCATTAAATGTGATGGGCATTGCAGACCCAACGAGTCCAGCAAAAAACTACAAAGAATTGATTAAAATCGAACGTCGCACAAAAAAATGGATTGCAGATAATGATAACCTAATTACAATAGTTGGGCATACCCATAGACCTCGTTTTCCTGAGCCAGGAGACATTGCTTTTTTTAACGACGGAAGCTGTGTTCACCCAAGAAGTATTACTGGTATTGAAATTGAAAATGGCGAGATCTCACTCATCAAATGGCAAATTGCTACCACAGATGATGGGACACTAAAAATTGTTAGAATTCTATTGGAAGGTCCTCGAAAATTGGCTGATTATAAAACAGATTAACTCTCAGGAGCTAATTCTACCTCTAAGCCTTCCATTTCAGGTGTAATTTGAATTTGACAACCCAAACGCGAATTATCTTTAACATAAAAAGCTTCACTTAACATGGCTTCTTCATCGTCTTGCATTTCGGGTAATTCATGTGTGGAGTTTACATAACACTGGCAGGAAGCACACATGGCCATTCCACCACAAATACCAATCGTGCCTTCGGGAGCGAGCTCATATGACCGTACAACCTCCATAAGATTCATAGCCATATCTGTTGGTGCTAAAACCTCATGGGTTACACCATCGCGATCAATTATTTTTATATTGACGTCTTGTTCCACTACTCTATTGCTTTTACAACTGCTTTTGGCGCTTCTTTACGCGTTCCATCAAAACCATCAATACCACTTACGGTTGTATATTTTAATACGTAGCGCTTACCAGGATTAATAATCTTATAAGCGGCTTGGCACATTAAGGTTGCTTCATGGAAACCACACAAGATCAACTTTAATTTTCCAGGATAGGTATTCACATCTCCAATGGCAAAAATACCTGGAATATTGGTTTGGTAATCTAAGGCATTATTAACTACAATAGCATTTTTTTCAATCTCTAATCCCCAATTGGCAATAGGCCCTAGCTTTGGTGACAAACCAAAAAGTGGCACAAAATGATCACAGTCTATTTCAAATTCCTTCTCGATATGTTTTGCTTGTTTTACAACTACAGCCTTCACCTTTCGATCTCCTACAATTCCAATGACCTCAGCAGGAGTAATGAGATTTATTTTTCCTTTATTTTTTAGTTCCTGAACTTTTTCTACCGAATCTAGGTGACCACGAAACTCATTACGTCTATGAATTAATGTCACCTCACTTGCGACATCACTTAAAAAGATACTCCAATCTAATGCCGAGTCTCCACCTCCAGCGATAACTACTTTTTGATCTCTATAAATTTCTGGGTCTTTAATAATGTACTCTACACCTTTATCTTCAAAATCGGTAATATTATGAATTAATGGTTTACGTGGTTCAAAACTCCCAAGTCCGCCAGCAATAGCAACTACAGGTGCTTGATGTTTAGTCCCTTTATTAGTGGTTACAATAAATGTTCCATCCTCTTGTTTATCTATAGTTTCGGCGCGCTCTCCAAGTGTGAAGCCTGGTTCGAATTGCTTGCATTGTTCTAATAATTTATCGGTTAAATCTCCAGCAAGAATTTCGGGATAGGCAGGTATATCGTAAATAGGTTTTTTAGGATATATCTCTGAACATTGACCTCCTGGTTGTGGCAGTGCATCGATTAAATGACATTTTAACTTAAGCAGACCTGCTTCAAAAACGGTGAATAAACCTGTTGGCCCAGCTCCAATAATGAGTATATCTGTTTTAATCATTTGTTTTGTTCGAAATTATGTAGTTCTTAATCAGCTTTGTTTAGGCAAAGTTCTAATAATTTAAGTCTCTTTTTTATGATATTTATCAGTATGCGTGAAGGATTGAACGACCTGTTTGAGCTCCTCGCAGAGAGCGAGTAGTGAAAGCCTGACCCTTGTGGTCACGCTATACTAAGACTCAATATTAACGACTTGCTCTATTTGAGGTGCGTACTTCTTAATCGTCATCTCAACACCAGATTTAAGTGTCATTTGATTAACACTACATCCAACACAAGCGCCTTGTAATTGCACTTTAACTAATTTATCATTTTCTATAGACAGCAATGAAATATCGCCTCCATCACTTTGTAAAAAGGGACGAATTTCGTCCAATGCTTTTTCTACATTAAGTCTTAATTCTTCTGTACTCATCTATTATTTCTTTACTGCTGAACATCCAGCCATGGTCGTTATCTTAATTGCTTCTGTTGGTGGTAAATTATCATTACGTCTCACCACTTCTTCTACGACATTTTGAGTTAATTTCTCAAAAGCTTGTTCTAAAGGTGTTGCCGTTTGTAATGCTGCTGGTCGACCAACATCTCCAGCTTCTCGAATACTTTGCACAAGTGGTAACTCTCCAAGAAAACGTACGTTTAAATCTTCGGCAAGATTTTGAGCGCCTTCTTTTCCGAAAATATAATATTTATTATCTGGAAGTTCTTCTGGTGTGAAGTAAGCCATATTTTCAATAATACCTAACACAGGAACATTGATACTTTCTTGTTGAAACATCGCCACGCCTTTTTTAGCATCTGCTAAAGCAACGTTTTGAGGAGTACTAACAACAACAGCTCCTGTTATTGGAAGTGACTGCATAATACTTAAATGAATGTCTCCTGTTCCAGGAGGTAAATCCAGCAACATAAAGTCAAGCTCTCCCCATGCGGCATCAAAGATCATTTGATTTAATGCTTTTGCTGCCATTGGTCCTCTCCAAACTACTGCTTGATCTGGTTTTGTGAAAAATCCGATAGACAAAATCTTAACACCATAATTTTCAACAGGTCTCATTTTTGACTTACCGTCTACATTAACAGCCAAAGGTCGTTCTAATTCAACATCGAACATAATAGGCATTGAAGGACCGTAAATATCAGCATCTAAAATACCAACCTTAAATCCCATTTTTGCTAAGGTAACTGCAAGGTTTGCTGTAACCGTAGACTTCCCTACTCCTCCTTTTCCAGAGGCCACAGCTATAATATTTTTAATGCCTGGAATGGCTTTTCCTTTTATCACGTTGGGCGCTGACTTGGTTGGCGCATCTACTTTTACATTAACTGTGATCTTAGCCTTTTCATATACGATATCATGAATTGTTTTCATGATCTCAACTTCGGTTTTCTTTTTGGCTTGTAAACTAGGATTGGTTATTGTGATATCTACAATAACTTCATCTGCAAAAGTAACAATGTTCGTTACTGCGCCACTCTCTACCATATTCTGTCCTTCTCCAGGTGCTGAAATTGTTTCGAGTGCTTTAAGTATATCTTGTTTATTTAGTTTCATAGTAACTTCTAAAAACTGAAATTCTTATTTATTAAGAATCATTCTAAAATGCAAATATACTTAATAAAGCTTGAAGATTAAAGCCTTAACATTGCTATTTCTTATGGTAGAATTTGGGTTTGTTATAGGTTGTACTATACGATTTCAAAAACCTTTAAAAAAGACGAATTACAATTCTTTAGCTGGATCCCAAAACACCTTATCTAAATCTTGAATTTGGTTATCAATAACTGGTATGCCTTCACTTTCAAGAAGCTGTTGCATAAGGTTAGTTCCATCAAAATGGTGTTTTCCTGTTAGTAATCCTTTTCGATTCACAACGCGGTGCGCTGGAACGTCCTTACCTCCAGATCCATTCATAGCGTAACCAACCATTCGCGCACTTCGTTTTGCGCCTAAATAATTGGCAATGGCTCCATAACTCGTTACTCTACCGTAGGGAATTAATCGTGCAACATCATAAACTTTATCAAAGAAATTAAGTGTTTCTGGTTTCATGGTTTATCTTTCTTTTTATAAATCCATTATAATATTAATCAATGTCACTCCTGCAACAACTCCTGTAATAGCTCCAATGAGATAGTTCATATTTCTTTGTGAGGTAAATGCTTTATCCTTAATCTTATCAAAAAAGAAGATATATACATAAAGCATTACAAAGGTTCCCATAGATGCTCCAGAGCAATAGGTAATAATGCTTGTTGTATCAAAAGCAAACCATCCAAAAGTTGCAATGGTTATGGTCATATATGCCTGATAAGGAATTGGAAACACATTAATAGCAGACAGGAACATCCCTTGAAAAAAACGACTATGACTACTCTTTGTATGCTGCTCTATATCTGGTTTTGTAGACGCTTTAGCCAATAACAAAAAATAAATAGTAATTAAAACAAAAATAACAAAAGCGACACGTTGTAAAATTTCAACTACATAAGGGTGATTACTAAGATAACGTGCCAACATTGCGGCAATATAGGTTTGCAAAAATACAATTAAGCACACTCCAATAGAAAACGCAACACCTCTACTAGAACCTTCTTTAAGGCTTACTTTTGCTGCTGTCATATTTAGTAAACCAGGAGGAATAACTCCTACAAGTGCAATAATTAATCCTAGAAAAAAAATGACAGTAATATTCAAATCTATTTAATTTTGAACCTAATATACGTAATTGGTTTGTTTTGTTCCAGATATTGGGATTCGTAGTAGGTTTGAATACTTGTTACTTCTTCAGGGCTTCCCTCTTGTTTGTAAACATTATGATTGGCATATAAAACCTCATGACCTTCTCCATGAAGAAGTCCAAGTGTATAGCCATGCATAAATTCGCTATCGGTTTTTAAATTAACAACACCATCTGGTTTTAAAATCGTTTTGTAGCGTTTTAAAAACTCAGAATTGGTCATTCTATGTTTGGTACGCTTGTATTTTATTTGTGGATCGGGGAATGTAATCCAAATTTCATCGACTTCATCTTTTGCAAAGGCATAGTCTACTAATTCTATTTGTGTACGTAAAAATGCAACATTAGGTATATTTTCTTCTAAAGCTGTTTTTGCACCTCTCCAAAAACGAGCACCTTTAATATCGATACCAATGAAATTTTTATTTGGGAACTTCTTTGCTAGTTCTACTGAATACTCTCCACGACCACAGCCTAGCTCAAGAACTAAAGGGTTGTCATTTTTAAACACAGTGGCATTCCAATGTCCTTTAAGGTTATAGTTGTCGCTAACGAGTTCGTCTCGTTTAGGCTGAAACACATTATTAAAGGTTTCATTTTCTTTAAATCGTTTAAGTTTGTTTTTGCTTCCCACTTTTAAAAATTAACAATTTCTTATTTTTACTAATCACGCCGTAAAATTAAGGAAACATTTTAAGCTTTAACTTTGTTTTTAATGAATTTGAAAAAACGAATACTCATAGCGCCTTTAAATTGGGGATTAGGTCATGCAACCAGATGTATTCCTATTATTAATGCTTTAATTACTCATAACTATGAGCCTATTATTGCAAGTGACGGTAATGCACTTTCATTATTAAAGAAGGAGTTTCCTGATTTAAAAGCCATTACATTGCCTTCATATGACATTACATACCCAAAAAAAGGACAACACTTTAAGCTTAAATTATTACAGAGTTCTCCAAAACTAATGAAAGCTATTAAAGCTGAAAAAAAAGCAACCGCTTCTATTATAGAAGATTATAATATAGATGGTGTTATCTCTGATAACCGTTTAGGTGTTCACAATAAAAATATTCCATGTGTGTTTATAACGCATCAACTTCAAGTATTAAGTGGAAGTACAACTTGGTTAAGCACCAAACTCCACCAAAAAATAATTCAGCGTTTTCATGAATGTTGGGTTCCAGATAATTTGGGTGACATTAACCTTAGTGGTGTTTTGGGACATACCAATATGCATGAAATGCCGATTAAATATATTGGTCCCCTAAGTCGTTTTAAAAAAGAGATATTGGATATTAAGTACGATGTCATGGTTTTACTTTCTGGACCAGAGCCTCAGCGCACATTATTAGAGAATAAGCTCTTAGAAGATTTCAAACATTTTAATGGCAAGGTGATTTTTATACGAGGTGTCATTGAGGAAGACCAGTATATTTCTGAAGACAACCATATGACTATCTACAACTTTATGACCACTGATGCTCTTGGTAAAGCTATAAATGAAAGTGACCTTGTAGTATGTCGCTCTGGATATACATCTTTAATGGATTTGACTAAATTAAGTAAAAAAGCATTTTTTATTCCAACACCAGGACAATTTGAACAAGAATATCTGGCTAAACGATTAACAGACCTTGGCTACACTCCTAGTTGCACGCAAGATGATTTTAACATCGAAAAATTAAAATCTATTTCAGAATATAAAGGTTTGAACGCCATGGATTATGAAGTGAATTATAAAAAATTATTTAGCCTTTTCGAGGGTGAATGAGAATTCACTACCCACATCAATCTCACTTTCTACATAGATTTTTTCGTCATGAGCTTCAATAATATGCTTCACAATTGAAAGCCCTAGCCCAGAACCGCCTTCTTTACGAGAACCACTCTTGTCTACCCTAAAAAAGCGTTCGAATAAACGAGGAATATTGATTTGAGAAATGCCCTCGCCATTATCTGTAACCCTTACAATAACCTTGTTTTTAATGAGATTCTCTATACTTATTTCTGTAGTCCCTTTTTCTTTTCCGTATTTAATAGAATTCACAATAAGATTTGAAAGCACTTGTTGAATTCGGTCTTTATCAGCCGATACAAGAACAGGCTTATTATAATCAATATCGAACATTAACGATATTTTTTTCTTAGCTGCTTTCATTTCAAGAAGCTCAAATACACTTTCTACCAATTCTACAATATCGAAAGTTTCAATATCTAATCTTAAATCGCCAACTTCTAATTTGGTAATCATATCTAAATCTTTAACAATATAGATAAGACGTTCTAGACCTTTACTTGCTCTATTCAAGTATTTTTCACTAACATTTTTATCGTCAATGGCACCATCTAATAACGTGAGTAAATAGCCTTGAACCGTAAATAGCGGCGTTTTTAATTCATGTGAAACATTACCTAAAAATTCTTTACGATACTCCTCTCTAACTTTAAGTGTTTCTATTTCTAATTTTTTATCTCTAGCGTACTTATCAATTTCTTCGGTAAGCGTTGCCATATCTGTAGTTATAGGCTGTTTACGTAAAGATGCAGATTCTAAAAGTGTTAGATCATCATAGATTTTTTTGACACGTCGATAAATAAAGCGCTCAACTCTATACTGAATAACTATAAAAGATAAAACATAAGTAAATAATGCAAAAGATATTAGATAGAATATATCAATAGAGTGTAATAAATACAAAAAAACACTCGATAAGAGCGTCAAAAAAAATGTAATATACAAGGATGTTTTAAAGGCAAACTTGTACGTTTTTTTTAATTTGTTCTGCATTAATCTACAAACTTATACCCAACGCCTTTTATAGTTTTAAACTTTTTATCACCAATTTTTTCTCGTAGTTTTCTAATATGAACATCAATGGTACGTCCGCCAACTACAACTTCATTCCCCCATACTTTGTCAAGTATTTCCTCTCGTTTAAAAACTTTGTTAGGTTTTGTTGCCAACAAAGATAATAATTCAAACTCTTTTCTTGGTAAGACCAATTCTTGACCTTTTATTGTAATTTTATATTCTTCCCTGTTAATGACAAGATCACCAATTTTCAGGACATCTTCAGCTTTTTCTTCGTCTTTAAGACGTCTTAATAGCGCCTTTACTTTGCTCACTAAAACTTTAGGTTTGATAGGTTTAGTGATATAGTCATCTGCGCCAGCGTCAAAACCAGCCATTTGAGAATAATCTTCACCTCGAGCCGTTAGAAATGTGATAATTGTTTCACTCAACTCCGGAATTTTTCTAATCTGCTCACAAGCTTCAATACCATCCATTTCTGGCATCATTACATCAAGAATGATTAATTGTGGTTTTTCTTTTTTTGCTTTTTTCACAGCTTGAACGCCATTTTCAGCAGTAATAATTTGATAGCCTTGAGACGATAAATTATAACCAACAATTTCTAGAATATCTGGTTCATCATCAACTAACAAGATTTTAATGTCTCTTTTTTTCATCGTTATAGTGAAAACTTTGTGACGTAAATATACTACTTATAAAAAAAAATTATGCTAAACCATAAATTGATAACATTAAGTTAACCTTGCTAAATCGCCCTAGCATTTCTATGCATTAAAGTAAAATGATCGAGCAAAAGTGCATTACATCTGAAATTCAAATAACACACTACTCCAAAAATTCAACGATTATATTATTTGACTGCATTTTAGTTACTTAAATAAAACGTTATTCAATTGTTAAATGGTCATATAGCTTGTCAATTATTCGTTTAAACTGCAAATTCTGCTTATATTTGTTTGCTATTTTTTCAAATACTTAACTTTTTAACAAACAAAATAATTATGAAAAAACTTTACTTTTTATGTTTAACCTTGCTTACAACATCTTTGTGTTTAGCTCAAACTTCTGATTTATTATTCAGTAAGTATGGTGAAGGTTCATCGAATAATAAGTTCCTAGAGATATATAATGGAACTGGTGCTGACGTAGACTTAAGCAATTACTCTTTATCAAGCTGCTCTAACGGTTGTGACGTTTTTGGAGAATTTGATTTTCCAGATAACGTGACGTTTGCCCCTGGAACAATGCTAATGGATGGTGATGTTTATGTTATAGCACATCCAAGTGCTGATGCTACTATATTAGCTGCTGCAGATCAAACTTTTACGTTCCTAAGTAATGGTGATGATGCTTTCGCTTTAACATTAGCTGGAGCTACTGCAACAACTTATACAATTATTGATCTTATTGGAGACTTACAAGGTGATCCAGGTTCTGGATGGGCTGTTGGTGACGACACTAATGGAACTCAAGACCAGACCTTAACTAGAAAAACATCTATCTGTGATCCTAATCCAAATGAATTAGGTTCTTTTGGTATGGATGCTGCTACTTCGGAGTGGAATATTGGCGCATCAAATTCAGGATGGGGAACTTTAGGAGCCTATACAGGTTGTCTTACTTCTCCTGTAGTGACAATTACATCTCCTGCTGATGCATCTTCTTTAGCATCTGGAACGACTTCAGTTGATATTGTTTTTAATGCTGAAAATGCTCCTGCAATGTCTACTTTTAATGTTACTGTTGTAACTAATGGAGGGGCTCCTGCTACTACAGTTGATACAACTAGTCCTTTTACAATTACACCAACTGCCGATGGTGACACTTATGTGGTTACTGTTGAACTTATAGATGGTGGCGTTGTCGCTTCAGATATGGTAAGTTTTGACATCTCTTTCCCTTGTGATTTGCAAGTTGGAACTATTACTGAAACTTGTGATAATATTACGTCTGGAACAACAGACACATACAATGTAACTATAGATTATACAGGTGGAGGAACAACTACTTATACTATAGATACTGGAGGAATTGGAGTTGTTGGAGGTGATGATCCAACTAGTGTAGCTGCTGGTACAATAACAATTACTGGTGTAACTGAAAACACAGACTTTGTTGTAACCTTCACTGGTGACTCAGCAAATAGTGGATGTGATTTTACACGAAATATCAATAGTCCTGATTGTGATCCTGAGCTAACATTACCTTTATATGAAGGATTTGATTATGCTGATGGATCAACACTTACTAGTGCTCCAAATTGGGATAATATTTCGGGTACATCAGATGAGATTTTGGTTTCAGCTACAAGTTTAAGTTATACTGGACTTGCTACTTCAACAGGTAACAAAGTATCTTTTGATGGTGGTGGTATTGACAATGCTATTTTCTTTGCTCCTGTAACTAGTGGTACTGTGTATTCATCTTTCATTTTTAGAGTGACAGATTTAAGTGCAGTTACAGATCCTGATGGAGGTTATTTTGCTTTTCTAGGTAATTTTGATGGAAGATTATGGGTAGTACCTTCTCCTGGAGGATACCAAATTGGTCTTGGATACAATACAGGTGCTGCAGATATTATAAATGCTACAGAGCATGGACTTAACGACGAAGTTTTTGTTGTTATGAGCTACGAAACGACAACAGGTGTAATGAAAGCATGGATTAATCCATCAAGTTCAGATTTTGAAGGTGTTGAACCTGCTGAAACTATTACATTTATTGATCCAGCAATGGCTGCGAGTATTGACAGATTTGCTTTAAGACAAGATAACACTATTGAGACTGGCTTTATGGATGTTGATGAATTGAGATTAGGAACATCATGGGCTGAAGTTACTCCAACAACGTTGTCTACACAAGACCTTGGAGCAGATAACTTTAAAGTATATCCTAACCCAACTTCAACAGGGTTTGTAAATATTACAAGTAACAATAGTGATGCTATTTCTGTTGCTGTTTATGACATCTTAGGAAAGCAAGTGATTGATACAGCTTTAAATAACGATCGTTTAGATATATCTGCATTAAACGCAGGAGTTTACATTTTAAAGATTTCTCAAAATAATGCTTCGGTAACTAAAAAGTTAGTGATCAAGTAATTCGTTATAATAAATAACTATAAAAGCGTCTCAGTAATTTTGAGGCGCTTTTTTTATTTTTGCACTAATGATAAACACAAACGCTATTTTTTCTATTTCTTCGGAAAAAGAATTCTCTACATTGGCATTAGATATTTTTAAATTTCAGTTTGAAAATAATCCTGTGTATCGTTCGTTTTGTGATTTATTATACACACATCCAAGTGATGTAAAACAGATTGAAGACATTCCGTTTTTACCAATTCAGTTTTTTAAAAGCCATGACATCTTGAGTTCTAAAGCTCAAATTCAAGATGTGTTTTCTAGCAGTGGAACTACTGGCTCTACAACCAGTAAACACTATGTAACTGATTTATCAATTTATGAGCAAAGCTTTCGTAAGGGATTTGAGGAGTTCTACGGCACTATTAAAGATTATGTTATTCTAGCCTTACTACCTAATTATTTAGAACGCAAAGGGTCGTCATTGATCTATATGGTTAATGATATGATACAGCACTCCAATCACCCAGAAAGCGGATTCTATCTTCATAACATTAATGACCTTAAACAGCAATTGATCACTTTAGATACTCAGGGAAAGAAGATATTACTTATTGGTGTCTCCTTTGCTTTATTGGATGTAGTAGAGCAGTATCAATTTCAGCTTAAAAACACTATCGTTATGGAAACTGGTGGGATGAAAGGGCGTCGCAAAGAATTAGTTCGTGACGAATTACATGCGCTTTTAAAATCTGGTTTTGGAGTGTCAAAAATTCATAGTGAATATGGTATGACAGAACTTTTAAGCCAAGCATATTCATTAGGCAATGGTCGTTTTAAATGTCCAAACTGGATGCGTGTTTTAACTAGAGATCCTGAAGATGCTCTAACACTTCAAAACATAAATAAAACAGGTGGTATTAATATCATTGACTTAGCAAATATCAATTCGTGTTCATTTATAGCCACACAAGATTTAGGTCGTACTTATAAAGATCATAGTTTTGAAATTATTGGTCGCTTTGATTCTAGTGATATTAGAGGCTGCAATTTGATGGTCTTGTAAAGTTTGTAGTTTTCTATCGACTACAAGCAAATGAAAACAAAATTATTTAGTGTTATCTTTTTCTTCGGAATGATAACCACATTCGCACAATCTGTAGATTACAATACGAAGAAAGACTATGTAGCCAAAGGTTATGATGTTGTCGCTTATTTTAATAACCAAGCCATCGAAGGTGACAAAGCATATACAACCACTTATGATGATGTAAAATTTAAATTTTCTTCAGAAAAAAACCTGAATACATTTAAAAGCAATCCAGAAAAATACGTTCCGCAATATGGTGGTTACTGTGCTTACGCTATAGCTGTTAGTGGCAAGAAGGTAGACATTAACCCAAAGACATTCGAAATTAGAGACGGTAAGCTGTATTTATTCTATAATGCTTGGGGAAATAACACATTAAATTCATGGAAAAAAAATAATGTGAAAGGTTTACAAATAAAAGCCGACAAAAATTGGGAAGCTATGAATTTAGACTAGTAGTTTAGAGTTCTATGAAAAAGAAGGATTAGCTTCTAATAATAGTTGATTGGTTAATGTTAAACGTCCCGTTGATTGCGGGACGTTTTTCTATTTAATGCACTTTGATAATATACGTGTTCTTTTTTCCTTTATTAAGAATGATATAAGTATCATTAATGAGATCGTCTTCAGATAACTGGTAATCTTCTTTTACCTTTTCTTTATTTACTGATACAGCATTTTCTTTTAAAGCACGACGTGCTTCGCTATTAGACCCTAGGAAATTGGTCTTAGCAGCTAAAGCGCCAATCATATCTAGTTGAGAAAGTTCATCTTTAGAAATTTCAGCTTGAGGCACACCTTCAAATACATCTAAAAAGGTTTTCTCATCTAAGGTTTTAATATCTGCTTTAAAGGTTTTACTAAATAAAATATTAGATGCTTTTTCAGCATTTTCAAAATCTGCTTTAGAATGAACCATTGTTGTTATCTCTTCAGCTAAACGCTTTTGTAAACCACGTTGATGAGGAGCCTCTTGATGCGTCTTAACAATATCCTCTACCTCTTCTTGAGTTAAAAACGTAAAGATTTTGATATACTTTTTAGCATCTTCATCACTAGAATTCAACCAGTATTGATAAAATTTATATGGAGAGGTTCTATTGGCATCTAGCCATACATTTCCTCCTTCAGACTTTCCAAACTTAGATCCATCACTCTTGGTTATTAACGGACAAGTAATCGCAAAGCCTTTTCCTTGAGCAATACGTCTTATCAATTCTGTTCCTGTGGTGATATTTCCCCATTGATCACTTCCTCCCATTTGGATCGTACAATCATTAGCTCTGTATAAATGTAAAAAATCATATCCTTGAACCAGCTGATATGTGAATTCTGTAAAAGACATTCCGTCACTAGATTCTGAAGAAATTCTATTCTTCACAGAATCTTTAGCCATCATATAATTTACAGTAATATGTTTCCCTACATCACGAATGAATTCTAAAAAAGAAAACTCTTTCATCCAATCGTAATTATTGACCAATTCAGCAGCATTAGCAGTATCACTTTCAAAATCTAAGAAATGTGCTAACTGATTTTTAATTGCTTCTTGGTTATGACGTAGCGTTTTTTCGTCTAATAAATTACGCTCACTCGATTTACCAGAAGGATCACCAATCATTCCGGTGGCGCCTCCAACTAAAGCAAATGGTTTATGACCACAGCGCTGATAATGCGCCAATAACATGATAGGTACTAAATTTCCAATATGTAAAGAATCTGCTGTTGGATCAAAACCAATATAGGCAGATCGCATCGCTTCCATTAAATGTTCTTCGGCTCCAGGCATGGTTTGATGAACCATTCCTCTCCATTGCAATTCTTCTACAAAATTCTTTATCATAATAAGTGTATTAGTAATCTTCCGCAAAGATAGATTTATACCTCTAATCACAAAAAGACAATCGAAAAAAAGCGTAATTTTATGCTATGATTTTAGTCACAGGTGGTACAGGTTTGGTTGGTTCTCACTTATTATTCAAATTGGTGAGTGATAATCAATTGGTAAGAGCCACATACAGAAGAGCTCATAAATTAGACGCTGTAAAGAACGTATTTGCTTATTATACAGATGATGTAGACACACTTTATAATAAAATTGAATGGGTTGAAGCAAATATCAATGATATTCCTGCTTTAGAAATTGCTTTTGATGGTATTACACATGTTTACCATTGCGCTGCATTTATAAGTTTTGAGCCAAACCGATACAAAGATCTTCGAAAAACAAACATCAAAGGCACTGCCAATATAGTCAACCTGTGTATTTCAAATTCAATACAAAAATTGTGTTACGTAAGCTCTATCGCTGCCATTGGACAAGAACAAGATGCTGAAACTTTGATCAACGAAACTACAGATTGGAATCCAGAAAATGACAATAGTGTTTATGCCATCACTAAGTATGGTGCCGAAATGGAAGTATGGAGAGCCACTCAAGAAGGCGTCAATGCTGTAATTGTCAATCCTGGTATTATTTTAGGACCAGGCTTTTGGAAAGGTGGTGGTAGTGGCAGTTTATTTAGACAAATTTACAAAGGGTTAAACTATCATACTCAAGGAACTTCAGCATATGTAGATGTTTGGGATACGGTTTCTATTATGATACAATTAATGAATGGTTCTACTAAAAATGAGCGCTTTATTGTGATTTCAGAAAATGTATCATTCAAAACCTTTGGGCATAAAGTTGCTAAACAATTAAATGCAAAACCTTCAACCAAGGAAGCTACACCTTTTTTACTATCTGTAGTTTGGCGATTGGATTGGGTCAATCACAAATTGTTTGGCAAACGTAGAAAATTATCAAAACAATTGGCAAAGTCTATTTCAGAGAAAACGATTTATGACAATTCTAAGGTGAGAACTGAACTCAACTTTAAATTTCAACCTATTGATGAATCAATAGCAAAGGTTTCTCAATATTATCTAGATGATTTAAAATAAATCTTATTTATCTGTCAAATGTTAATCGCTTGGCCGCTTTTACATCTAAGACTTTAAAATTATTATAGACTAAAGTTCCATTTAATAAGGTATGTGTTATTCGAGATTTAAAAGTAGTTCCTTCAAAAGGTGACCATCCGCAATGGTATAGAATATTCTCTTTTTTAACAGTCCATGGATTATTAATATCTACAATAACTAAATCGGCATAATACCCTTCTCTAATATAACCTCGTTTTTCAACTTGAAACAATATAGATGGATTATGTGCCATTTTTTGAGCGATTTTTGGCAAAGAAATTTTATCGTTATGATACATTTCTATCATTGCCACCAAAGCATGCTGAACTAACGGTCCGCCAGATGGTGCTTTTGTATACACATTACTTTTTTCTTCAAGAGTATGTGGTGCATGATCTGTGGCAATTACATCAATTCTATCATCTAAAAGTGCCTTCCAAAGTTGGTCTCTATCCTTAGCTGTTTTCACTGCAGGATTCCATTTAATATGCGTGCCTTTTTGTTTATAATCTTCATCGCTAAACCAAAGATGATGAATACACACCTCGGCAGTTATCTTTTTATCTTTTAACGGAATTTTATTACTAAATAAATTAGTTTCCTTGCCTGTTGATAAATGAAATACATGCAATCTAGCTCCAGTTTTTTTGGCCAATTCAATCGCTTTAGAAGATGATAGATAGCAAGCCTCTTCACTTCTAATGATAGGATGTTTTTCAATAGGAATATCGTCACCATATTCATCAATATGTGCTTGCATATTTTTCCTAATGGTAGCTTCATCTTCACAATGCACAGAAATCACCATATCAGTACTACTAAAGATTTTCTCAATTACTTTTGGATCATCAACTAGCATGTTTCCTGTTGAAGACCCAAGAAACAGTTTTAATCCAGCAACAGTTTTAGGATCGACTTTAAGGATTTCATCCAAATTATCATTGGTGCCTCCAAACATAAATGAATAGTTTGCATATGATGTATTTGAAGCAACTTCAAATTTTTCCTCAAGTTTGTCTACTGTTGTGGTTTGAGGATTTGTATTGGGCATTTCGATGAAAGAGGTAATACCTCCTGCAATGGCTGCTTTAGATTCTGAGGCAATATTTCCTTTATGAGTGAGACCCGGTTCTCTAAAATGAACTTGATCATCTATAACTCCAGGAAACACATAATTGCCTTCAGCATCAATTACAACAACATCGGCCGATTTTGCACTTATTGTTTCAGAAATTTCTTTGATAAATTCGCCTTCAATTAAAATATCACCTTCAATGATTTTATTATCATTTACGATTTTAGCATTTTTAATGAGTATGATTTTTTCTTGCATCTTATTTAGCAAATAAACTTTTAAACTTCATATTAATAACTCCAAAAATAGCTTCAGAAATAATACTTCCACTCATTTTAGATTTTCCTTTTGTTCGATCCGTGAATACAATCGGAACCTCAACGATATTAAACTTTTTAAGATAAGCTTTAAACTTCATTTCAATTTGAAAAGCATAACCAACAAATTTAATTTTATCAAGGTTGATAGTTTCTAGTACATGTCGTTTATAGCAAATAAAACCAGCTGTGGTATCATCTATACGCATCCTAGTGATAAATTTGACATATTTAGAAGCGAAATATGACATCATCAGTCGTTTCATATCCCAGTCAACTACATTCACTCTATTATCTATATAACGAGAACCTATGGCCATATCTGCACCTTCAACAGCACATGCATTATAAAGATGAATAAGATCATCGGGATTATGTGAGAAATCGGCATCCATTTCAAATATATACTCATAATGTTTTAACAAACACCATTTAAATCCAGCAATGTAAGCTGTACCGAGTCCTGTTTTATTAGCCCTTGACAACAAGTGAAGCCGATTAGGGAATTCATTTTGAAGCGCTCCAACTTTTGCACCTGTATCATCTGGAGAATTATCATCTACAACTAGAATATCAAAAGCTTTATCTTGAGCAAAAACAGCTCTTATGATTGCTTCAATATTTTCTATTTCATTATAGGTTGGTATGATGACAATAGCATCTTGCATCGAGAGTTATAATAGTTTTTAATGTTAGTCAACGACAAAAGTAAGTGTTTTATGATTTAAAAATAAGGCTTAAAATCATAAACATTGTTAATCTTACCTTATTGATTTGAAGTTGCAGAATATAAGACACCTATTCATCAAATATTCTTCATAGTTTTGTAGTATGCTCAGAGATGTGATTTACAACGATTGGTTTACAGTTTTTCTAATTCTTGGCCTTGTCTTTATTACCTTATCCAAATATGTTTTTGCACATAGGTTTAAAGACTTTTTGGCTGTTATTGGTAACTCTAAGTATTTAAAAATCTATGCTAGAGATCAAAAATTTATTGATGGATTTGATGCACTTCTTTTTTTCAATGGCATTATTTCTGTTTCTATTTTTGCATTCATCAGTTATTCTACCTTAGTCAATCCTTCAGAATTTGACCTTAATCTCTTTTTCAAGCTATTATTTGGTGTTGGTGTTTTGTTTTTAATTAAGATCCTATTAGAACGATTAATTGGTAGTCTTTTTGAGATTGATGAGCTTATAGATTCATATTTATTTCAAAAAACAACATTTAAAAACTATACTGGTTTTGTCTTATTTCCTATTAATTGTATTTTGATTTACACCTTAAGCCCTTCAAAAACGATTATATATGTTGTTATCTGCATTATGGTCTTAATTAATTTGATAGGATTTATTTCTTCCTTCAAGAATCATCAAAAATTACTTTTAAATAACATATTCTATTTTATTTTGTATCTTTGCGCACTTGAAATTGGACCCTATCTAATTTTATATAAGTTAATTAAAGATTTCAACGCTTAAAAACACTTTAAGGAATATGACGAAAGTGAAAACGATTTTAGTATCTCAGCCAGAGCCTAAGATAGAAAATTCACCTTACTTTGATCTTCAAGAAAAGCAAAAGGTAAAAATAGATTTCAGACCATTCATACACGTTGAAGGTGTAGAAGCCAAAGAGATTAGGCAACAAAAAGTGGATCTTTCTAATTACACTGCTATCATACTAACTAGTAGAAACTCGGTAGATCACTTTTTTAGAGTTGCAGATGAAATGCGATTTAAAGTTCCAGATGCGATGAAATATTTTTGTCAATCTGAAGCTGTTGCATATTACCTTCAGAAATATGTAGTATATAGAAAACGTAAGATATATGTAGGTAAACGCACATTTAAAGATTTATCGCCATTAATCAAGAAATATAAAGAGGAGAGTTTCTTACTTCCAACAACTGATAAATTAAAACCTGAAGTTCCTGAAATTTTGGACAACTTAAATGTGAAGTGGAAACAATCGGTTTTTTATAAAACGGTCATCAGTGACTTATCAGATTTGGCAAATGTATACTATGATATTTTAGTGTTTTTTAGTCCTTCTGGTATTGAATCTTTGTTTCATAACTTTCCAGAATTTAAGCAAAATGACACACGTATTGCTGTTTTTGGCAACACCACGATTAAAGCTGTGGAATCGCATGGTTTAAGAGTAGATATTTCTGCTCCAACTCCTGAAACACCATCAATGACTATGGCTTTAGAGAAGTATATAGATAAAGTTAATAAAGGAAAATAATTCTTTTAGATATAATAACGTACAAAAAAGCGTCCCGATAAATTTATCGGGACGCTTTTTTATTTATACTGATTTCTAGATTACTTTAAAGGTGCTCCTGCCATTATTTCTGCATTTGCAAACTCTTCAAATTGTTTAAAGTTATCTCTAAATGATTGTGATAATTTAGCTGCTGTCTTGTAGTAGCCTTCGTCGTTGTTCCATGTTGATCTTGGACTTAAGACTTCTGTAGGTACATTTGGACATGTTCTCGGCTGCTTCACTCCAAATACAGAGTGAATATGATAATTATCCTTATTTGCTGCTTCAAGACTTCCATTCATTGCAGCACTAATCATTGCACGCGTATATTTTAATTTCATACGTGAACCAACACCGTAAGGACCACCAGTCCACCCTGTGTTTACCAACCAAACATTTACACCAGCTTCTTGCATCTTTTTACTTAGCATTTCAGCATATTTCGTTGGATGTAAAGGCATAAAAGGCGCTCCAAAACATGCAGAGAAACTTGGTAATGGTTCATCAATCCCTGCTTCAGTTCCTGCTACTTTTGCTGTGTATCCTGAAATAAAATGGTAAGCAGCTTGTCCTGGAGTTAACTTAGAAATTGGAGGTAATACACCAAAAGCATCTGCAGTTAAGAAAAATATATTTTTTGGGTTCTTTCCTATTGATGGTACTCGAATATTATCAATATGGTGAATTGGATAACTTACTCTTGTATTTTGTGTGATAGATGTATTAGCAAAATCCACTTCTCCATCATCATTCATGACAATATTCTCAAGAATGGCTCCTTTTTTAATAGCGTCATAAATTTCTGGTTCTTGCTCTTGTGATAAATTAATCACCTTGGCATAGCAACCACCTTCAAAATTAAATACGGTATTTTCATTAGTCCATCCATGTTCATCATCACCAATTAAACTACGGTCTGGATCTGTTGATAGGGTTGTTTTACCTGTTCCTGATAAACCAAAAAAGATGGCAGTATCTCCATCTTTTCCAACATTTGCACTACAATGCATTGGTAAGGTATTCTTATACACTGGAAGAATAAAGTTCAATGCAGAAAAAATACCTTTTTTAATTTCTCCTGTATATCCTGTACCACCAATAAGTGCAATTTTCTTTGAAAAGTTTAAAATCGCAAAGTTATGTTGTCTTGTTCCATCCACTTCAGCATCAGCCATAAAACCTGGCGCATTAATAACGGTCCATTCTGGAGAGAAATCTTTTAACTCATCTTCAGTTGGTCGTAAGAACATATTGTAAGCAAACATGTTACTCCATGGATATTCATTAACCACTCTAATATTAAGTTTATAATCTTCATCTGCACATGCATAACTGTCTCTTACAAAAACTTCTTTACCTGATAAATAATTAGTGACTTTATCATATAATTTATCAAAAGCATCGGGTTCAAAAGGAATGTTAATATTTCCCCACCAAATGCGATCTTTTGTAATATCATCTTTCACAATAAATCTATCTTGAGGAGAGCGACCTGTGAACTCACCTGTTCTAACAGCTAAAGTACCTGATGATGTTTCTTGACCTTGTCCTTTAGAGATTGTAAATTCCTGCAGTTCGTCTGGAGACAATTGATATCTTACTTGAGCATTTTTAATTCCGTAAGTATCTAACGAAATCGTTTTCGTTGTATGTGTATGGTTTACCATAATTTGTTTGTGTTGTTTAAAGTGCAAAATTAAACATTATTTTAAAGTAGACTGCTAATTTTAAGATTTATCGGTCTTGGTTTTCAAAAAGTTTATCAACAAAATAAACCAAGCCATAATTAATAGTAATCCACCAATTGGAGTAATGAAACCTATTTGTTTAAAATCAAAGCCTGAAAGCTCATTTGTAGCTAACCCATAAATCGAACCTGAAAAAAACAAAACACCTAATAATACCAAATAAAAAATGATCTTTTTTGCTTTTTGGTTCAATGCCGAATAACTTCCTATAAATAAAAGAAATAAAGCATGATACATTTGATAACGTACTCCTGTTTCAAAAGATTGTTGAGATTCTACCGAAATAATTGATTTTAAACCGTGTGCGCCAAAAGCTCCTATAACTATAGCTATTAGACCTAAAACACATCCTGTAACAAGAATTTTTTTGTTCATATATAAATTGACTTTTGGTTTTTATAACCCTTACTATTTAGTAAATTCGTGCTGAATTTATCTTAAAACAAAATTACTCAACTCAACCCATTATGCGAAAGATTTTAGTCATAGGTTCAGGAAAATCTGCATCTTACCTCATAAAATACTTATTAGATAAATCTATTGAAGAAGAACTTCATGTCATCGTAGGTGACATCAACATACTAAACGCTAAAAAATTAATTGGCGATCACGAAAATGCCAATGCGATTACTTTGGACGTTTTCGATAAATCATCTAGACAAACTGCTATTGAAAATGCAGATATCGTTGTATCTATGTTACCTGCGAGGTATCACATAGAAGTTGCAAAAGATTGTATCACCTTTGGAAAAAATATGGTTACTGCGTCATATGTAAGTGATGACATGCAAAAACTCAACAAAGCGGTAACCGAAAAAGGATTAGTATTTATGAACGAGATAGGTGTAGATCCAGGCATCGATCACATGAGTGCTATGCAGGTTATTGATAATGTCGTTGATAAAGGAGGGAAAATGGTGCTTTTTGAGTCGTTTACTGGTGGTTTAGTAGCACCTGAAAGCGATAATAATCTGTGGAATTATAAGTTCACATGGAATCCTAGAAATGTTGTTGTTGCAGGACAAGGAAGCGCTGCAAAGTTTTTACAAGAAAACGCTTATAAATATATCCCATATAATAGATTATTTAGAAGAACAGAGTTTTTAGAAATTGATGGTTTTGGGCGTTTTGAGGCGTATGCCAATAGAGATTCTCTTAAATATCAATCTGTTTATGGATTAGATGATATTAAAACCTTATATCGAGGCACTATGCGACGTGTGGGATTTAGCCGTGCCTGGAATATGTTTGTTCAATTGGGCCTAACAGATGACAGCTACACTATTGATGATAGTGAAAATATGAGTTATCGCGATTTTGTCAATGCTTTTTTACCATACAGTCCTACAGATTCTGTAGAATTAAAATTTAGGCATGCGCTCAAAATAGATCAAGATGATATTGTTTGGGACAAGCTCGAAGAATTAGATCTGTTTAGTAAAACCAAAATGGTTGAACTCAAAAAAGCAACACCAGCACAAATTCTTCAGAAGATATTAATGGATAGTTGGACTCTTAAAGAAGAGGATAAAGATATGATTGTTATGTACCATAAGTTCGGATATGAACTTAATGGCAAGATGTATCAAATTGATTCCACTATGGTTACTATTGGAGAAGATCAAACCTACACTGCAATGGCTAAAACTGTTGGTTTACCTGTAGCTATTGCCACATTAGCGATTTTAAACGAAAAGATTACGACACCTGGTGTTCAGATTCCAATTACAAAAGAAGTTTATGAACCTATTTTAAAGGAGTTAGAAGATTTCGGAATTCAATTTTCAGAAAAAGAAGTTCCTTATTTAGGATATAACCCTTTAAACATATAAGATGTATTGCTTATGAAAATGGTCAATCAAAACATACAAATTGATGGTATCGATAAAAAGATACTACGTGCATTAATGGCAGATGCTAGAACACCAATTTTAGAAATTGCACGTTTGGTTGGTATTTCGGGAGCAGCCATACATCAAAGATTAAGAAAGCTTGAGAAATCTGGATTAATTTCGGGTTCTAAGTTTGTTATCAACCCAAAGGTCTTAGGGTATACAACGATGGCATTTATTGGAATATACTTAGACAAGGCCATTAGTAACCCTGAAGCTGTAAAGCAATTACAAAAGATCCCTGAAGTTTTAGAATGCCATTATACCACAGGGAATTGGAGTATTTTTATAAAGATTCTTTGTAAGGACAATGAACATTTAATGCATGTTCTTAATCGTGATATTCAATCAATTACTGGTGTTTCAAGAACAGAAACCTTTATTTCCTTAGACCAGCAAATTGAACGTCAAATCAAAATATAATTGACTTTTAATTTATAAAAAAAGCGACCATAAGAGGTCGCTTTTTGCTTTAAGATTGATTGGTTATTATTTGATCGTTAACTTCTTAGTAATAGAATTACGTTCTGAAGAAATAGTTACTAAATACAATCCTGATGACAATACCGAACTAAAATCCAAGTCTTTATCAGTCGTAATTCCTTCTAAATTTTGAGTCGTGATTGTACGACCATTCAAATCAGTTACCACTACTTTTTCTAATACAATACCCGAATTTTTAATGGTAATTTTTCCTTCTGAAGGGTTTGGAAAAATATCAATACTTTGCTCTAAAGACACATCCTCTGTACTTAAGGTATCAAGTATTTCCACATTAATATTATGGAATCCAAAGTCGTTTAAATCATCCGTATCGGTAGGGTTGATTTTAATCTGCGTAATACTCAACGCATTTGCAGCATTAGTAATTGTCAATGATCCTGCACCTAAGGCATAAGCTGTAGGGCTAGAGATGACTTCATCATCTTGATTAGTTACTGAAATTGTACCAGCTCCCAACGTATCATAGTCAATACTATTCAGGTTGAAATTAGTTGGCATTCCGTTTTTTGTAATGCTCAATCTGTGAGGTGTAAGAGGATCAATAGCACTAAGGAAGAACACAAGATCTCCGCCTCCTAAATTGTCTAACTCCTCATTTCCAGAATGATCAACAGTCAACACATAAGTGTCTGGACCGCTTACAATTGTTTCAGTAATTGTAGTGCCATTATCAGTGGCAGTATCAATAGTGAAGTTTAAGTTTTGCGCAGTGCAAAACGATGAAATCAATAAAGTTAAAATGTAAAGTTTTCTCATAATATAAGTGTTTAATAAAATAGATTTGGAAACTAAAGATAACATAATAAATCATCCAGTCTCCAATACATAGATCATTTAATAATTAATTTTTTAACGGCCGAGCCCTCCTTAGAGGAGATCGTAACTAAATATAATCCTGTTGATAGTTCTGAACTCATTTTAAGATCAAGGTCTCCAATAACTCCGTTTAGATTTTGAGTAACAATTGTGCGTCCGTTTAAATCTGAAACAACTACTTTTTCTAGAGCAATTGTCGAATTCTTTAAGGTGATGTCTCCATTTGATGGATTTGGAAAAATAGTGACATGATTTTCTAATAACGTACTTTCATCTACACCAAGCGTATCGAGAATGTCAATATTAATGTTATGAAATCCAAAATCATTTAGATCATCTGTATCTGTTGGAAAGATTTTAATTTCCGTAATATCAAAACCATTTGTTGGATTTGATATAAATAACGAACCAGCTCCTAAAGGATAAAATGTAGGACTCGAGATGACTTCATCATCTTGATTTCGTACAGAAATAGTACCAGCACCTAGCGTGTCGTAATCAATACTATTGAGCTTAAAATTAATAAGATTCCCATTTTTAGTGATTTTTAAACTATGAGGTGTAAGTGGGTCTATTGCACTTAGGAAAAATACAAGGTCGCCTCCTCCTAAATTATCAAGTTCCTCATTTCCTGAATGCGCAACGGTTAAAACATAGGTATCTGATCCATTAACAATAGTTTCGGTAATATCGGTGCCATTATCAACAGCTGTATCGATTGTAAAATTTAGATTTTGGGCTACACTACTAAAGCTTAAAAACAGCGAAAAACACCAAACCATGGTGTTCAATAGTGATTTCTTTGAATAAGTGTAGTTTGTTTTCATAATAATAGAGTTTTATAACTAATGCAGAGTGTACCATAAAGCACACTCTACATTAATAATTAGTTAGCTTCTAGGTGGGAAAATACCTTCTAAAGCGATTATATAGTTTACCCCTAAATATGGTTGCATATTATCGTGAGCCTGGTTACCACCAGTATTATTTGTTTGAACGGCATCTCCTGCCATTTTTACATTTTTGGCTGACGCATATGATCCTCCCTCTGCTGGGTAAGCATTTGTTGGATCAGTTGTTCCTTGTCCACGTCCTACCGGATTTGTAGCTTCAATTGTTCCTGTATGGCTATGCGCAGGGATTTGAGTCACGTTTAATGTCACTCTATTCTCTCCTCCTTTTTGACCAAGTGATACAGGGTCAATTCCTGGTCCATTACCTGCATGTAATGCTGCTCTACCTCTTAAATCTGGTAAAGCAAAAGTCGTTCTTCCGTCACCTCCATAAGTGGTTCCTAAAATTGAAAATAATGCAGTGTGACTTGCAATCGGTAATAATTGTCCGTCGCAAAGCGCCCAATTTCTTGGGGCGAAGTTTCCTCCAAACATCATAATTTGTCCAATGTACTGTTCCATAATAGTCTAATTTTTTATATTGATTAATAGACTACAAATGTGGCAGTAAACCACTTATTTTTTAAGCGCAAAATCACTATAAGTTAAAAACACGTAGAAATACCTGTTTTTTAAAATAGGCTTCAATTTTAATTTCTAATTGAGTAGCTTTAAGGCATATTAATCAACAAAAACTAAATATTATGAGTGCATCAAAACCCTTAACAAGAACCCTCCAAGAAGGTAAAGATTGGACAGAAAACTGGCAAAGCAAACACAAAACACTGTCTAAAGCTTTTAGAATTCCAGTCGAAGACCTAGTCGCCTGTTTTAATGAAATGAGCCTAGATTTTACCATAGATGCCAGCACTAAAAAACTACAAGTAGTACCTGGAACCTATGACTTCTCTTTAAGAGGTTATTTAGGAATTGATTATGCAGGAGAAGAAAAACTATTAATAGTTGGTACCGAAACAACAGACGGAAAACTATATAAAGATATCACTACTGTTGATGGCGGCCAATCTGCTATTTATGATTTTACAACACCGTGTCCAAATGACTGTGATACAGGTAGTTTACTTTATCACAAAATAACCTCAGAAGCCTATTAATGAAATTAATAAATGCCCTTTTTGAATACACAGGAATTATATTAATTTTTATAAATGCTTTATTATACCTTATAGGCTACAAACGTTACAAGAACGTTGTAGCCTATAAGTATTTTAGTTGGTACCTTGTAGTTTCAGCTACTATAGCAATTACTGCATTTATTCTGGCTAGTTATAAAATTCCAAACTTGTATTTATCTCATTTTTATTTTATTACTCAATTTATCTTCCTCTCTCTTTTTTATAGAGCGTTATTTAAGAGTAAACAGAAAAAATATGTCATTTATACAATCGTATTAGTGTTAGCAATACTAAGTGTTCAATATGCATTTAAACCAAGTTTATTTACCCAATTTAATTCTCTTGAGATCTTTGTTACCTCACTACCGCTAGTAATTTATTCAATAGTACACTTGTATAATTCTTTAAGTCATATTTATAAATATATTTTAATAAATGCTGGTGTCCTTGTATATATTACTTCAAGTACTCTTATCTTTATTCTAGGAAATTATTTATCTGATCTAGATTTTAATAGTGAAATAAGAAATATATATCTTATAAATAAAATTCTATATGTTGTCTATTTAACTTTAATTTTGATACAATGGAAAACGAATTTTCTGCCAGTCAAGAGCAAATCATAGGTGCACTTGTTTATAGTATCATTTTTTTGGTTCTAGTCACACTAGGACTTATCCTGTTTTTTTATTATTCCCGTAAAAAAATTATTGAAAAAGAGGTTGAAAAAGTTAATATCAAACTTGATCATCAGAAAAAAATATTACAAACGACTATAAAAGTTCAAGAAGAAGAACGCAACCGTATTGCTCAAGACTTACACGATGCTATTAGTTCAAAATTAAACGTGGTGAGCCTAACGACCAACGTATTAATTGAAGACGACACCATAAATGATGAACACAAAGATGCCCTAAATCATATTCTTGATATCACAACTCGAACCTTGGAAAGTTCAAGGAAAATTGCCCACGAATTAATGCCTCCAATCTTGGATAAGTTTGGTTTAAAAGTGGCTTTGGAAGAACTATTTGAAGAGTTTACATCAAACACCTCAATTAAAATAAACCATCATATTGAAACACTTGAACAGCTTGATAAAAATAGTGAACTTCACGTGTTCAGGATTGCTCAGGAATTGATCAATAATGCACTAAGGCATGGAAAAGCAGATCTGCTTCAAATGAAGCTTATAAAAGAAAAGCAAGGCTTTGAATTGGTTTTCAAAGATAATGGCATCGGTTTCGATGTTAATGAACATAAAAAGAAATCCGGAATTGGATTACAAAATATAAAGAGTAGAGTTGCAATCTTAAATGGGCAACTTTTTGTTGAGAGCTCGAAAAAAACAGGAAGTATATTCACAATTAATTGTCACTCTTATGGATACTAAAATCACAATCGCTGTAGCAGACGATGAGCTCTTATTTAGACAAGGGCTGATCTCAATTTTAAGTAAAGAAAAAAACTTAGACATCTTATTTGATGCTGAGGATGGGAATCATCTTATGGAGCAACTACGTTCTGCAGAACAATTACCTGAAATTGTCATCACAGATTTAAAAATGCCTGGTCTTAATGGGGTTGAAACTACCAAACTTATACGAAAAGAGTTTCCAGATATCAAGATCATAGCGCTTACAAGTTACTTTAGCAAACCATTTATTATTAATATGATCTCTATTGGAGCTGTGGCATATTTAGCAAAAAATAGCACACCAAAATTAATGCTCACAACTATTAAAGAGGTAGCAGATAAAGGGTTTTATTATGACGAGCAAGTGATGAAATTTATCCATGAAGG
This sequence comes from uncultured Psychroserpens sp., assembly GCF_947500255.1. Classification (GTDB taxonomy): domain Bacteria; phylum Bacteroidota; class Bacteroidia; order Flavobacteriales; family Flavobacteriaceae; genus Psychroserpens. The sequence continues at coordinate 596,274 of NZ_CANMRL010000001.1, forward strand.
CCTATTAAACAATAATGATCAAGTTAAAAAATCTAACTTCGATACAACGTATTTCACGAAGCGGGAAAAAGAAGTACTGGATCTTATCTGTAAGCAATATACAACCAACGAAATTGCCGAAAAACTTTTTATTAGTCCAAGAACCGTTGATGGACATCGTAATAATCTCTTGTTAAAAACTGAAGCTAAAAACCTCGCTGGTCTAGTGGTGTATGCCATTCAAAACAAGTTGGTCAATCTAGAGGAACAGTTTTAATTGTAATAAAAAAAGCATCCTTTTCAGAATGCTTTTGTATATGTTCTTCGGAAGAATTAATCTCTAGACATGAAAATTTGTAATACATACCAAAAAAGCAACATCAACGATGCAAATAATCCTAAAGCTGCAGGTATATAGTCTTCAGTAGAGTATTTATGTACCATATTGGACGTTTGATATAAGATAGAACCACCTGCTAAAAGGCACATTGCAACAGAAAACCACAGACCAAGATTAAATCCAAAAAGCGTTCCAGCTACAATTAATCCCATAGCGATAAAGAAACCAATCATTATTCCTGTTCTTAAAAAAGAAAAATCTTTCTTGGTTATAAATACCACTGCCGATAATCCAGTAAATAAAGAAAGGGTTACAATAACTGCTTGATATAAAATATCACCACCATCATTCAAAAACGCAGTGGCTATATAGAGAAGTGGTACGAAAATAAAAGCTTCGGCTAAGATATACAGTCCATAAGCCAAGTATTGCTTATTCTTATCTGGCGTTTTCAAAGCCATTCCTTCGGCGTAATTGGTAATAAACATAAAACCACCAAGCATAATAAGCCATCGCCATCCTTGCGTCATTGATAATGCAAAATTAACAATAGTATCACTCTGTAAAAGCATCCATTCAAACAAAATAAACACGAGTACACCTCCAGCAACATGAGCATACGTCTTTTTATAGAATGCTACGCGATCAGTAGCAGACAAAGCACTAATCATCAATTTGTCATTAGTGTTTTCAATGGGGTTTTGATTGAAATTTTCCATAAGCACATTTAATTTTAGTTATATCTAAAGTAATAAAACAAAACCGAATCACGTGTAAAAAAACGTAATTCGGCTAAAATCTTATATGTATTTTCTTTAGTCGCTTCCGCCAAATACTTGAAGTGCCCAATATAAAAGTGACGCCAGTGCACCTACAGCTGCAACCAGATACGTTCTTGCTGCCCATTTCAAAGCATCTTCAGAACCTTTATACTCGTCGGGAGTCACAACATTTTTGTTCTTTAACCAAGCTAATGCTCTGTTACTTGCATCATATTCTACAGGTAATGTAATAAAGCTAAATAAAGTAGCAAATCCCATAAACACAAGTCCTGCAACTGACACCCAATAGCCTAGACCAACACCTGCAGCAGCACCTAGAATCAAGCCTCCAATCACCAACCAATGTGACATTCCTGAGGTAACACTAACAATTGGTACTAGTGCCGAACGCATTCCTAAAGCACTATACGCTTGAGCATGTTGAACAGCATGGCCTACCTCATGGGCAGCAACAGCCGCAGCTGCTGCATTACGCTGATTGTAAACCGCTTCACTTAAATTGACTGTTTTATTTTTTGGATTGTAATGATCTGTTAGCTGACCAGCCACAGAAATAACCTCAACATCCATAATACCATTATCTGCAAGCATTTTTTCAGCAATTTCTCGTCCACTCATTCCATTGCGTAACTGTACTCTAGAGTACTTTGCGAATTTTTGTTTTAATTGATTACTTACCAACCAACTTACCAATGCTATGGCACCAATTAGTATGTAATATCCCATCATTCCATTCATAATTTTTAAGAATTAAATTGTTATTAATTTATTTACAAAAAGTAAGCCAATGGTATAGTTAGAGAAATTTTGTCAGTTATTGTTTTGTTAAAATCGCCTTTTGTATGACAGTCACAGGATAATTGGTCACCTGAGGTGTGTCTTCATTGCCTTCAATGTTGGTCTTGTCATTCATATTAGAGAACACAATTTTAAACTCCATCTTATCATCATAAAACGTTTCTGTGGTAGTCAATAGACTATTTTGAACTTCAAAAACACTATATAATGTGTTATCAATATAGTTAGCGGACAATATGATACCATTATTTTCATCGATAAGAAACTCGCCTTTAGATTTATTCTTCACTCTTAATATATAATCCTTTTCAACTGGCTTGTCATTAACTAAATACACTAGTTTATAAGTGAAGACATCAAGAGAATCGGTGTCTTTAAAATGAAATTCCATAGGTATAGTCTGTTTCCCTTGTGGATTGGTAATTACCAAATCTCCTTGATATACACCTAAGTAGTCATTTGGAAACACTTTATCTTGAGCAAATGTTGACGTTCCAACTAACAGAATAACAAAAAATATAAGACCTCTCATGCTATATGTTTTAGTAAAAATAATGAAAGTTCTTAAGCTTATCAATCTTCTGAAGATACAACTGCGACTTCAAAAGCTAGATTGCTTTCAAAAAAAACAACGAGTTGCCGTTCACCAGATTTAAAGAAACTTGGGGCTTTTCCAATATCATAAGACACGTGATCCACTTCAATAAGGTTGTCTGCATCTGGGCTACCTAAAATAAAAATAACTTCTTCTTTAGTCTTTCCAATAAGTGTATCACTACTTACAATATGGTCTGCCATTTTATAACGCGTTCGCGGATTAGTAATCCATTCGTCTCTATCAAATCGTTCTTCAAAAAGCCAGATAAGAGAAAAGCCGATAACAATGGCTGCAAAAAAGAACAGCACAACCTTATCGTATTTCTTAATCCTAAACATCTTAATTTCTATCCTACTATATTAACAATTTTTCCAGGAACCACAATCACCTTTTTAGGTTCACGCCCTTGTAATTGTGCAATCGTTTTTTCATGAGCCATCACCGTTTTTTCGATATCGTCCTTACTCATATCTAAAGGTAATTCTAAAGTAAAACGCATTTTACCGTTAAAAGAGATTGGATAGTTCTTATTGCTTTCTACCAAGTGTTTCTCTTCAAACTTCGGAAATGGAGCCGTTGAGATTGATTGATCATTCCCTAATTTATGCCATAGCTCTTCAGCAATATGAGGTGCATACGGGGAAATTAATACCAATAATGGTTCAAGAATAGCCTTACTTGTACATTTTTGTTGTGTCAATTCATTGGAAGCGATCATAAAGGTCGACACAGACGTATTGAACGAGAAATTCTCGATGTCTTCTTCTACTTTCTTAATCGTTTTATGAAGTGTTTTCAAGTTATCTTTTGAAGGCTCAGCATCGCTAACCTTTACGCTATTGTCATCAACATACAATTTCCATAGTTTTTTCAAAAACCCATGAACACCAGTAATACCAGCTGTATTCCAAGGTTTAGCTTGCTCTAAAGGCCCCAAAAACATTTCGTAAAGACGCAAACTATCTGCGCCATATTGTTCGCAAATGTTATCTGGATTGACCACGTTGTATTTAGACTTGGACATTTTTTCGACGTCGCGACCGACTTTGTAAGTGCTATTTTCAAAAAGCATCGCATTATTATATTCTTCTCTCCAATTTTTAAATGTCTCAAAATCTAATTCATCCGAAGCATTTACAAATGATACATCGGCATGAATAGTCATCGGTGTATAGTTGAAAATATTCTTTATTGAAGCATTTTTATCAAACATACATGGAGGAGTCGAGTTTGGAAATTTATCAACTATCCAATCTTCAATTTCATCAATATCTATTTGATCCGTATCTATTTCATCAAATTTATCTTTAGAAATTACTAACAAGAAAGGTCTATTAACATCATCTGCTATTTTATTATCTCCAGAATTTAAATCTTCTTCAGAATTATGATTTGAAAAAGAAACCCAAAGACCATAAACAAAAGCACTCGTCCCCAAGATCATCCCTTGGTTAATCAACTTTTTAAATGGCTCGTCTACACCAACAAAACCTCTGTCATGCATAAACTTCACCCAAAAACGCGAGTACAATAAATGTCCTGTCGCATGCTCGCTTCCTCCAATATAGAGATCGACATTTTCCCAGTATTTTAATGCCTTTTCCGTAGCAAACACATCAGCTCTATTCGCAGCTTCTTCCATATATCTGAAGAAATACCAAGAGCTTCCTGCCCAACCTGGCATCGTATTTAGTTCTAAAGGAAATACAGTTGTATCATTAACCTTGTCGTTACCAACAACAGCATTACTTTCAGTACACCAAGCCCAAACATCGGCACGACCTAAAGGTGGTTCACCTTCTTCAGTTGGCAAGTATTTTTCTACTTCAGGCAATACGATTGGCAAATGCTCAAGTGCAATCATTTGTGGTTTACCATTCACATAGTATACTGGGAACGGTTCGCCCCAATAACGTTGGCGCGAGAATACAGCATCACGCAACCTATAGTTCGTTTTACCCTCACCTTGACCCAATTGCTCCAATTCGTAAATAGCACGCTTCGTCGCTTTTTTATAGTTCATCCCGTTAAGGAAATCACTATTGGCAATGACCGTATTGTCTTTATCTGAATAGGCTTCTTCGGAAATATCGACCCCTTCAAAAATATTAGGAATCGGGATATTAAAATGCTTAGCAAAATCATAATCACGTTGATCACCACATGGTACAGACATCACTGCTCCTGTTCCGTAGCCTGCTAATACGTAATCACCAATCCAAATCGGAATTGGTTCTTTGGTAAATGGATGCTCTGCATAAGCACCAGTAAAAACTCCAGAAATGGTTTTTACATCTGCCATACGATCGCGTTCGCTTCGTTTTGCTGTAGCTACGATGTAAGTCTCTACTTCAACCTTTTGATCTGCTGTAGTAATTTTCGACACGAGATCATGTTCTGGTGCTAAGGTCATAAACGACACACCATAAATAGTATCAGGACGTGTTGTAAATACATCAATAACAGCATCATGACCGTTCACATTAAAAGTTACTGAAGCACCAACCGATTTCCCAATCCAATTGCGCTGACTCTCCTTTAGCGAGTCGGTCCAATCAATCGTTTCTAATCCTTGAAGCAACCGTTCAGCATAGGCTGAAATTCTCATACTCCATTGGGTCATTTTCTTTCTAATCACAGGATGTCCTCCACGTTCAGACACACCATTTACGATCTCATCATTGGCTAAAACGGTTCCTAATGCAGGACACCAGTTCACTTCAGTTTCTGCTAAATAGGTTAGTCTGTATTTTAGCAACATATCTTGTTGTTCTTCCGAAGAAAAACCGTTCCAATCTTCAGCAGTAAACGCTGTCACATCATCATCACATGCAGCATTTATTCTCGTATTTCCTTCGGCTTCAAAAACAGAGATTAATTCGGCAATTGGTCTAGCCATATTTGAATCTTTACAATAGTAAGACTCAAACAACTGAATGAAAATCCACTGCGTCCACTTATAATACTCTGGATTACTCGTACGTACTTCTCTACTCCAATCAAATGAAAATCCGATTTGATCCAGTTGACGTCTATATGTTTTTATATTAGTTTCAGTAGTAATTGCTGGATGCTGACCCGTTTGTATAGCATACTGTTCTGCTGGTAGGCCAAAGCTATCATAACCTTGAGGATGCAATACATTAAAACCTTTATGACGCTTATAACGTGCATAAATATCACTTGCAATATAACCTAAGGGATGACCAACATGTAAACCAGCTCCACTAGGATAAGGGAACATGTCTAATACATAATATTTAGGCTTGTCACTGTTATTTTCAGCTTTGAACGTATGGTTGTCTGCCCAATATTTTTGCCATTTGGCTTCTATCTCGTTAAAATGATAACTCATGGTTTCTTTGCAAATTTAGACCGCAAATTTAAAGGTATTACAACACATTTAAAAGTTTAAGCGTTGTAAACCTTAAACAAACAAATTGTTTTTTATTTTTACATCATTAATCTGTTCTATTTATGGCGTCATCTTTTGATCAATATCAAAAACGAAAATTAATTTCCTCATACTTTTCTGTAGTCATCAGTATTGCTTTAGTCTTATTTTTATTAGGATGTTTGGGCTTATTGGTGTTAAATGCAAAAAAAGTAGCCGATCATTTTAGAGAACAAGTTGTTGTGACCATTTATTTGAACGACTCTGCAAAGGATGTTGAAGTGAATCAACTTCAAAAAAGTTTAGCCATGGCAGATTATACCAAAGAAGCAAAATATGTCTCTAAAGAAGAAGCTGCGCAAATCGTAAAATCTGATCTCGGCGAAGATTTTACCGAATTTTTAGGAACTAATCCTTTACAAAACTCAATAGATGTATACCTTAAAGCAGATTTTGTGACTAACGAAACTTTGGATGGTATTACCGCAGAGTTATCTAACAAAGCCTTTATTGAAGACATTAAATATGACAACAACCTTGTTGAATTGATGAATGATAATGTCAAAAAAATTACGTTTTGGGTTCTTATCCTTAGTGCTGTCTTTACATTAATTGCTGTGTTATTAATCAACAGTTCGATACGCTTAGCCGTGTACTCTAAACGTTTTATTATAAAAACTATGCAAATGGTAGGTGCAACGAAGCGCTTTATTAGAAAACCTTTTGTTTTTAAAAGTATTCAATTAGGAGTTATTGGAGCTATTGTTGCTTTAGTAGGAATGGGAGTTGTACTCTATTATCTCAATAAAACATTCCCGGAACTAGAATTACTTCAAAAACCTGTATTAATTAGTGCTCTGTTTATTGGTATTTTCCTTTTAGGTATTTTAATTACTTGGGTAAGTACATTTATTGCGACGCAGCGTTTCTTGAATTTAAAAACCGACCAATTGTATTATTAAATATTATATCATTTTGAAAAAACTATTATTTCTTATCACTATTCTTACAGCTTTTGCTTGCAAAACAGAGTCTTCTAATATTCCCGAAAATTTCGATTATGGTAAAGTTGAAAACGGTGTATATACCAATAATTATTTTAAAATGCGTATGCCTTTTGATGCAACTTGGGATGTACAATCAGTAGAGGAACGCGAAGAGATTTCTGAGCTTGGAAGAGACCTTATTGCAGATGAAGACCTAAAGCGCGCTATAGATGCTTCAACTATAAATAATGCTACTTTATTTACGGCCTATAAATATGAGTTAGGATCAACATTAGGCTACAATCCATCTATTAGCCTTATTGCAGAAAACATCAATCAATTTCCACAGGTAAAACGTGGGAAAGATTACTTAGTAGAAGCCCAAAAATTAATGGAACAGATGCAGCTAGATTATACATTTAACTATGTAGACGACCCTAAAGTTATGGATAACTACTCGTTTGATATTCTAGAAGTTGATGTTGACTATTTAGGGTCACAATTTCACCAACAATATATGTCAACCATTACAAAGGGCTTTAGCTTATTGATCGTTATTTCGTATGATACTGATGCACAGCGAGAAGAACTTGAAACTTTAGTAAACAACATTGTGTTTTCTGAAGGACGATCTAAGAAGAAAAGTTAGACCTTATAATATCCTAGTGGTTTCATACGTTATCATTAAACATCAACCCACTAGTCATGAAAAAACTACGTCCTTTTTTTGTCCTAGCCCTTAGTCTCTTTTTTGTAATAACCTTATCATTCTACTCTTGTATCATTACCGATCCAAAGCCTGAAGAATGTGATATTGAAATTGAAAAAATCATCAGTATTAAAGAAGGAACATCCTCTGACATTATTTTTAGCGATGACCATGGTGACCACTATTATATTAATCGCGGATTAGAACGCGGCCTAAATTTAGATTCTCTTAACGCAAAAGTTTTAAATAAAACCGTTACTTTGCACTTACCAAAATTATTTTTTGGCACTTCAGAGCATATTGCACAATTAGCAGTAGGTGATGAGATTATTTTTTCAGAGTTTTAAAATAGTATGGGAGAACAGAAACGTAAAGAAACATCTAAAGGCGATTTTATCTTCGGAAAGAAGAATTACAAATTCATGATTATAGGCTTAGTCTGTATAGCACTTGGTTTTATTTTAATGTCTGGAGGTGGTAGTGACGACCCAAATGTATTCAACCCAGAAATCTTTAACTGGAGACGTATTCGTTTAGCACCAACTTTGGTTCTCATAGGTTTTGGTATTCAAGTCTATGCGATTTTATTAAATCCGAATAAAGGATCTTAATCTTAAAGTAATTCTTTTTTACAAATTCATATACTTTTTATCAATAGGTACATCAATTTTGATATTTTTGCCTCATGGATATCATCGATTCTATTGTATTAGGAATTATTCAAGGACTTACCGAGTTTTTACCAGTGTCATCAAGTGGTCATCTCGAATTAGGCAAGGCTATTCTTGGCGATAAGTCGGTACCAAAAGAAAGTCTGCTATTTACAGTCGTTTTACATTTTGCTACTGCACTTAGCACGATAGTTGTTTTTAGAAAAGACATCCTAGATCTTATCAAAGGCATCTTAAAGTTTGAATGGAATGACGATTTAAAATTTGTGTCTAAAATTGCCATATCTATGATTCCCGCAGTAATTGTCGGTCTCTTTTTTGAAGAACAATTAGAACAATTATTTGGCGGAAACATCTTACTCGTAGGTTGTATGCTTATTGTCACTGCTGCATTGCTATTTTTAGCAGATCGCGCTAAGGATACCAATAAAAAAGTAAGTTTCCCTAATGCGTTCATTATTGGTATTTCACAAGCTATTGCTTTACTTCCAGGTATTTCACGATCTGGAGCGACAATTTCTACCTCTGTATTGTTAGGAAATGATAAAACCAGAGCTGCTCGTTTTTCGTTTTTAATGGTCGTCCCTTTGATCTTTGGAAAAATTGCCAAAGATATTTTAAGTGGAGATATTACTTATGAAAGCGCTAACTTCACAAGTTTAGGAATTGGCTTTATCGCAGCATTTATCGCTGGGCTATTTGCCTGTACATGGATGATTGCTTTGGTTAAAAAAAGTAAACTCTCTTACTTTGCGATATACTGTGCTATTGTTGGTATCACAGCAATTATTTTCACCCTATTAAACCGTTAACAATGACAGCTGAAGATTTCCAATCAGGACAGGTTTTACTTATTGACAAACCCCTTAATTGGACTTCCTTTCAAGCCGTTAATAAGTTGCGATGGGAAATTAGACAAGCTTTCAATATTAAAAAAATTAAGGTCGGTCATGCAGGAACATTAGATCCTCTAGCTACAGGGTTATTGATTATCTGTACCGGAAAAATGACCAAACAGATTAATACCTTTCAAGGGCAAGACAAAGAATACACTGGTACATTTGTTCTAGGAAGTACAACGCCTTCTTACGATCTTGAAACTGAAATCGACCAAACGTTTCCTTTCGAACACATTTCCGAAGCCTTGATTAAAGACACAACCAAGCAATTTATTGGAGCAATCGAACAGTTTCCTCCTGTGTTTTCAGCGTTAAAAAAGGATGGAAAACGTTTGTATGAGTATGCGCGTGCTGGTGAAGCTGTAGACATAAAATCACGAACTGTTCATATTTCTGAATTTGAAATTACGCATATCGATGGTCAACATGTAAACTTTAGAGTTGTTTGTAGTAAAGGAACTTATATTCGTTCATTAGCTCATGATTTTGGTAAAGCCCTAAATTCTGGTGCACATCTCTCGGTATTACGTCGAACTAAAATAGGAGATTTTGATGTTGAAAACGCCGTTTCGCCAGAAGATTTTATTGCTACACTTTCTTCGGAATAATTCTTGATGCTTGTATTGCTTCTAACAAAAATTAATCATGAAGCAACTCTCTACTTTACTATTATTATTGTCCGTTTTAATGATTCAAGCGCAAGATGATGAAAAAACGCGCGGAGTTTTTTACAAAGCATCATTATCTGCAACCTTAACTACAAATGATAATTATACTATTGCTAATGATGATGGTGAATCATTTATTAACCTCAACGGTATTTTCATAAACAATACGATTGGTTACCAATTTGACACACGCTCCAGTTTAGGGCTCAATATTGAATACGACCACTATATAGACCAAAATTTAAACTTTTTGCCTGTCTATCTCGATTTTACGTATAACATCTTCGATTTTGATGATCAGGTCTTTGTTCGTGGTGGTTATGGGAAATTGGTCGACCTAGGAAAAGCCTTTGAAAATGGGAATACGTATAAAGTTGGCATTGGATATCGTGCCTATGACGATAATTTCAAAAATTCATTCTTAATCGGTTTCGATTTTAGCAGAAAACGCTTTGGTTTTAGGCAAACTGAAAAGCTTTCTAGCTTTGCCATTTTCTTTGAATTTATGCTCTTTTAATCCAATTTATGTATATTGAACGTATATAACAGACCAACTATAATTAAAATTTGCCTACTTGAATTTTGTTGAAAAACATAAAGCACTCCTTATCACGTCCTTAATTACAGGGACGTTAGTTCTTGCTATGTTTAGTTTTCATATCAAGAAAAAAGCAGAATTTATAGCTGAAAGTTATTACGAACTCGAACCTCAAACTATTGAAGAGCTTGAGAAATTAGAGCGTTTAAAAGCTCTTGAAGAGCAAGAAAATGTGAATCCGAAAACAAACCAAGCCTTTAATGAAGATGAAGAGTTCAAAGAAATGATGCGTAACTTCAAGTCTATGAATTCTCAACCTGAAGACACCTCAGAAGACCCTGAAGAGCCTCAAGAAGAGTCATCTTCCACATCTGAAGAGGTAATGACCTCTAACTCATCATATAGAAGTTCAAAAAATTATGCTTTAAAAGAAAACGAGCGTAAAACCTTCAATAAAGCAAATGACGTTTTAGCCATGCATTCACCAAAAGAAGATGCTAAAAACAATAAAGGGAATGCCAATAGTAGTGTATCTTTTTCTTTAACCAATCGATCAAAAGTTAAGTTACCACCTCCTGTGTATTTGTGTGAAGTTAGTGGAAAAATTGTGGTGAATATTACAGTTAATGAACTTGGACAAGTCACAGATACTTATATCAACTCATCGTCATCAAGCAAGAATCAATGTTTAATTGATACCGCTTTAGAATATGCAAAAAACGCTCTATTCTCTTCGGCAGATAGAAAAAGTCAAATTGGGTCTATTACGTATTATTTTCAAGGAAAGTAATTACAATTCTAAAAGGCCTACCATATCTTCAATAATATTTTGACCTTTATTTTTATTGTACCAAACCTGCAGGTCTTCTTTAAACTCTGAAGTTAATGTACCATGTTCTGCTTTGTAATCGTTAACCATTTGTGTTGCTTCACTTGGTCTAGGTCCAAATGTATTTACAACGTCTCCAGTTGTATTATCAATCATAATTAACTTGGCAATTGCGCGTCCACCATTAGTTAAAAACTGATCCATAAGCTCACCATTTTCATCTCTAAATACCAATTTCAAATCGATGTGCTCCGACAACTCTGCCAATTTATTAAGTACTGGTATCACATGAGCCGCATCACCACACCAACTTTCGGTAATGACCAACCATGTCACATTTCCGTTAAAATTAGCAAAACGCTCTTTAATGTCTTCAGAAACTTTAACGGTTTTATCCCAACGTTTCATTCGACGGTCGTTAAGCATTGTGTAGTTAACTAAAGCTTCTGTTTTCTCATTTCCGCTGGTAGATTCATCTTCTACTAATTGATGCACTAGTGTGCGGTAATCCTGATATGAAATTGCTTTTTTTAAGCTGTCTTTTATAATGTCTTGTACTGTTATCTGTTCCAATGTTATCATAATATTTAGATGTGCAATTTAAGTGAAACTAATGCAATGAAAGCTGATTTTAATCATGAAATCAATAAACCTTTTACATCGTCCTAAAATAAGACGGATTATTAAGCAAAAACTTACTATTTTTAAAATTCAATAGAACTATTATGGCAAAACATAGATGTGGTTGGTGTGAAGGACACACACTTTATGAGGCGTATCACGATGAGGAATGGGGTGTTCCTGTTTATGATGACGATACTTTATTTGAATTTCTAATTTTAGAGACGTTTCAAGCGGGTTTAAGTTGGATTACCGTTTTAAGAAAGCGTGAAAACTTTAGAAAGGCATTTGATCATTTTGATTATAAAAAGATCGCGAAATACAATCAGAAAAAAATAGATAAGCTACTTCAAAATGAAGGCATTATTAGAAATAAGCTTAAAGTAAATGCAACCATAACCAATGCACAGGCTTTTATGAAAATTCAAGATGAATTTGGTTCATTTTCAAAATACATTTGGGGTTTTGTTGATGGTAAGCCTATTAAGAACAGTTTTAAAGATTATAGAAAAGCTCCAGCAAACACTCCGCTTAGTGATACGATTAGTAAAGACCTAAAAAAACGAGGTTTTAAATTTGTAGGCTCAACCGTTATTTATGCTCATATGCAAGCTACAGGTATGGTAAATGACCATGAAATTAATTGCTTTAGATATAATGAGGTTTAGAATTTTATACTGTATAATAGTCTTTTTTTCCTTTTCAAATTTGAACGCCCAAACCAAAAATGAAAAGGAGTCTAGAATGCAACTATCTGATCTTCCGTTACGAATACAATTTGTTTTTGAGTCAATTCCAGATCAAGCAAAGCGTATTCGGTACTATAGAGAAACAGATGGTGACAAGTTGAGTTATGAGAGCAAATTTAAATATAACAAACACTGGTTTAGCCTTGAGTTAAATAGCTCGGGGACGATAGAAGATATTGAGGTCGTTATTAAAAAACGTCAACTCCCACCAAATGTACTCAACACTATTAACTCTTATTTATCTGAAAATTCAGATAAGTTTGAACTGATTAAGATTCAAGAACAATATCTTTTTAATTCGGAAAAGAGTAAAGTTGAGTTTATAAATTCCATTTTAGATAATAGAGTCTCTATAAATTCAAACTATGAAATTATCGTTGCTATAAAATCTGAAAGATCTTGGGAACTTAAGGAAATGACCTTTGATACTAAAGGTGTGTTTTTAAATGCTCGCAACTTACAACAAGATAGTTATGAATATATTATGTACTAGAATTTTAGTTTTAGTAGCTTTCTTGTTATCAGGACAATCTTTATCTGCACAAGCCGAGACTCAAGTTTTTAACGAAAATGCATTTGCTCTGCGTCACAACTTTAACAAATCGTACAGCGTAAATTTTGAATTTAGTAATAGAGCATTTATATATACAGATGAGCACATTGTATATCGCATGCGACAAATTCAAATTGCGCATTTTTCAGCCTTAAAACTTGATCTGAAACAAAGTATTGCTTTAGGTTTAATGTATAGAAACAGAGGAGTTTTTGAAGATTCAAGTAATGAGATTCGACTCACCCAACAATACAATAGAAAGTCTATTTTTAAAACGTTACGATTAGGACATCGTTTTAGAAGTGAGCAACGTTTTTATGATGACTTCACAGCGTTCAGGTTTCGATATCGTTTGGCATTCGATGTCCCTTTACAAGGCTTAAAATTAGATGTTGGCGAAACGTATTTAGTGTTTACAAATGAAGCATTACTAACTAGTACAAAAATAGATAAGCCAGAATTAGAATATCGTGTATCGCCTTCAATTGGCATGTTAATATCAAAAAACTTAAACTTTGAATTTGGTGTAGAGCTACGATTGGATAAAATAAACATTAGAACAGCTGAATCTGTATTTTTAAATACATCATTAGAACTTAACCTCTAATTTAAGTACTTTAAAAACTCTTCCCTTGAAATATCTTCTGCACCTAAGCTTTCAAGATGATTTGTATAGACTTGGCAGTCTATAAGTTTATAGTTTGAATTTTGAATAAATGTGATAAAACCTACTTTACTCGCATTACTCACTTTACTAAACATACTTTCACCACAAAAAATACCATTATCAATATCAACACCGTACAAACCACCAACAAGCTCATTATTTAACCAAACCTCGACAGATTTTGCAAAACCTAAAGTGTAGAGTTTAATATAAGCTTCCTTCATGCTTTGAGTAATCCATGTGCCTCGTTGTCCTGGGCGTTTCATTTTGCTACACTCTTCAATAACCGTTTCAAAGCTTTTATTTACTGTGACTTTAAAATTACTATTTCTAAGAACTTGCTTCATGCTTTTAGAAACTCTCAAACGCTCTGGAATTAGTACAAATCGAGGATCTGGAGACCACCAAATAATAGGCTCCTCATTATCGAACCATGGAAAAATACCGCTTTTGTAAGCCAATATCAATCGCTCAGGAGATAAATCGCCACCAACAGCTAAAATACCCTCTTTTGTGGCATTGGATATATCTGGGAATTTTATGTCTTGATTAAGGAAATGCATTGGATCACTATAACGTTATAGTTGACTATTAGTATGTTAAATCTAGTTTTAAACTTTGAAAAGTATCGATTTTTCGCCATATTTGATATGACCTTTGTGAATTAAATTTTGTTCATCATTGCTTTTTTTTGAGTTTGTTTATAAAGGTCAAACCTAAAACCACAATACTAAGTCCCGGAATTTTTCGGGACTTTTTCTTATAAAAAAGCCTCAATTAGTATTGAGGCTTTTAAGATTTTTATTGCAATAACTCCAATTAGAATGGTAGATCATCATGATCTTCCTCATTTAAGTTAGTTGCAGGTTCAAAAGCTTCAGTAGGTGCTACTGGTGGCATATTATCTGCTTCGGCTTGTAAGGCTTCAATTCTCCATCCTTGTACAGAGTTAAAGTATTTTGTTTCTCCTTGTGGATTTACCCACTCTCTTCCTCTTAAATTGATGTTTACTTTAACAGATTGTCCAACTTGATAATTGTTTAATAAGTCTGTTTTATCTTGAACAAATTCAACCAAAATATGTTGTGGATATTGTTCTTCTGTCGTTACTACCAATTCTCTCTTTCTAAACCCATTACTTCCAAACGTTTGAGTTTCTCCAATCATTTTGATTTTTCCTTGTACTTCCATTTTTTGTATTTACTTATGTTTAATTTAGATTGTTTTTACTACTTAAGACAGTAACAATTTCCATGCACTATCTACATCGCCATAACTTAAATAGTTTCTGGCAATTTTATGTTTTTCGTGGTGAGACATATTCTTAATATTAGGATATCGCTCACTTACATTATTTACAAATTCATCAATTTCGGTTTGTTCAGGCAGGGTTTCAACATTACCTAACATACCTAAGTCATTACCCGTTAAAACCATACTGTTTTTAACTTCATTTGGCATAGCATCTACGCCTATTCCTAAAGTAGAAATTGGCTTAGGAATTTCAAAAAAACCTTTTTTTGCTCGGTTGTAATAACTGCCTCCAGCTCTAGCTACCAAGTCTAATTTTTCTTGTACAATAACGTCCTTATCATCTAGAACATCATCAGAAATATGAAGTTTTACCACTTCGCAAATCACTAGATTCCCTGCGCCTCCTTCGGTCCCTAAATGTACAATTTCATTGACTTTACATTCAAATTGAACTGGAGATTCTGCAACTCTAAACGGCTTTACAATATCTGACTCCAACATGGTTAATCCAGCTTTTTCAAACTCATTAACACCTTTAGCATACTCTGTGCTACTCAATGACATTTGCTGAACAATATCATAATTAACTACGTTAATAACCACCTCTTTAGTTGCTTCAACATTTTCTAAGGTGTGTTTAATGGTATTATTTCGTACTCGGCGAGCAGGAGAAAATATCATAATTGGCGGATTAGCACTAAACACATTAAAAAAACTAAAAGGTGATAAATTTGGCTTTCCATCGGCATCAACTGTACTTGCAAAAGCTATAGGTCTAGGCGCTACAGCACTTAATAAGTAGCCATGTAAACGTCCTGTAGAAATGTCTTTTGGATTAAAAGATGCCATTTTGTTGTTGTTTTCCCCTTAAACGCAACCGTTTCAAGATATTGAAATGCAAATGTAACCATATTGCTAGTGTTATAAAAATGAATTCACCCTATCTGAACACAATATTATTAACATAAATCCTTTATATTTAAAATTCAAAAATATAGTTAATGGCACTTACCATAAACCGCAATATGACACGATGGATTATCATCGTAACTTCATTTATAATTATCTCTCTTATTCTGTGGAATACTTATGTGTTTTTTCAAAATTTCAAAGCAGAAGAACGTAGCAAAATGGAAATCTGGTCGTCGGCTCAAAGAGATCTACTTAAAGCAGTTGAAGATGCCGAACTTAGTAATAGTGATGATGTTTTTGCTGATCTAGACCTCGCTTTTGAAATACTTGACAACAATAATACAACACCAATGATTCTTATTGATGCAGATTCGGTTGTTGTGAATTTTAGAAATATTATCAATAAAACAGAAGTTGATTCTATTCATAACATTGAAGAAACTAAATATGTCAATGAAAACCTTAAAATGCTCATTTCAAAATATGGTAAAGAAAATACACCTATAGAAATTGGAACCAATAATCAAACGCTTTACTATGGAAATTCACCACTATTAAACAAGCTTAAATTTTATCCATTAGCCTTATTACTCATCATATTTTTATTTGCAGCTGTGGCTTATTTCTTCTACAAAAGTTCAAAAACAGCTGATCAAAATAAATTATGGACAGGTATGGCGAAGGAAACAGCACATCAAATCGGAACACCATTGTCATCTTTGGTTGGCTGGACTGAAATTTTAAGAAGCGAAAATGTGAATCCAGATTATTTATCTGAAATTGAAAAAGACATTACAAGATTGCAAACTATTACAGACCGTTTTAGTAAAATAGGTTCTATACCTACGTTAGAAAAAACCGATGTTGTTAAAGAGACTTTAGACTCTTATGAATACCTAAAAGCACGATCATCAAAATTGATCGATTTTGAAATTACAGCACCAGAACAGCAATTGTATGTAGACCTCAACAAGCAATTGTACAGTTGGACTATTGAAAATTTAGTAAAAAATGCCATTGATGCTATGAAAGGAAAAGGAGCATTAAAACTGGCCATAACAAATGATGATAAATACGTAAAAATAACGGTTCAGGATACTGGTAAAGGAATCTCTAAACAAAATTTCAATTCTGTTTTCCAACCTGGTTTTACTACCAAAAAGCGTGGTTGGGGATTAGGACTCTCATTGGCAAAACGCATTATCGATGATTATCATAATGGAAAAATTAAAGTCCTTAATTCTGAAATTGGCAAAGGTACGACTATGCAAATTTCATTGAAATTGTTATCTTAGTTACACGTCATGAAAGAACAACAATACTTTACACTTAAAGAAGTACAGCTCAACAACAATTGTCCTGAGTGTTATTCTAATGAAGGTTTGCAATTAACATTTAAGCAACGCTTTGTTGAGAATGCGTTTTACAAAGCCATTACTGGTGACACTACTCATGAAATGCGTTGCAATACCTGTAATACAGATATTTTTCCTGTGCGTTGGACCAACGATATTGAGCAAGTAGTGGCGTATCAAGAACGTGCTGTAAACCCAAAGCCAAGGTCTACAAAGTTGAAAAAACTTGCATGGATTTTCATAATAGCTGATGCGCTATTGTTAATTGTGGTCGTTCTTTTTGCGACAGGAATATTATCTTTCTAATTATAAAAACGATGCAATTTTATTAGCTGTAGCTTCAAATTCATCTTTTGTTAAAGGTGTTTTTCTAATAAATCGCGCATCTTCCATAGAATTTAAAGGAATTAAATGCACATGAGTATGCGGTACTTCAAGTCCGATAACGGTCATTCCAACACGTTTACAAGACACTGCTTTTTCTAGAGCTATAGCAACTTGACGAGAGAATTCCATAAGCCCATGATACGACGTTTCATCTAAATCGAAAATTTTATCTACCTCCTGTTTTGGGATACAAAGCGTATGTCCTTTGGCATTAGGGTTAATATCTAAAAAAGCAAGAAATTCTTCGGTTTCTGCAACTTTGTAACAAGGGATTTCGCCATTAATTATTTTTGTAAAGATAGAAGCCATGGCTATAATGTATTAGAGTGTATGTAAATATAAAAAGATTCCTCTTTTGAAGGAATCTTTTATCTATATATTAACAAGATGAATAACCTATCTTGAAATTTCCAAAATATCAAATTTCATAATACCATTAGGCACTTGCACTTCTGCTACTTCACCAACAGACTTACCTAATAATCCTTTTCCAATAGGAGAATTCACAGAAATCTTACCAGAGGCTAAATCGGCTTCACCATCAGCTACTAAGGTATAAGTCATCTCCATGCCATTGGTTTGGTTTTTAATTCTCACTTTAGATAATACTAAAGCTTTCGACGTATCCATTTGAGATTCGTCTATAACACGTGCACCAGCAAGTGTTTCTTCTAACTTAGAAATTTTCATTTCCAACATACCTTGTGCTTCTTTTGCTGCATCATACTCGGCATTTTCACTTAAATCACCTTTATCTCTTGCTTCTGCAATAGCTTGAGATGCTCTTGGACGCTCTATATCTTTTAAATGTTGCAGCTCGTCTCTCAACTTTTTTAAACCTTCAGCTGTATAATAAGATACTTTACTCATAATTCAATCGTTTAATAATAAAAGATGCTGAAATCTAAGATATAAAATAAACTCATCTTATTCAGCATAAAAAAAATCTCGCTATCACGAGATTTGTTATACAAAGATACAAAATATTTAATTCAACCTTTAAAATATTGTAAATTGCAACAAAAACTTAACAAGTCTATGAAAAAAGGCCTTTTTATGTTATCTCTCTTGTTTTTAATGAATTGTGGGAGTGACGACAGAATAAACAATTGTAACTTTTTACTCAACGTTGGTGTAAATGCTTCACTCAATTTAAATTTACCTGAATTTAGTCAACTCATGTTCATTAGTAATTCGGTCTATGTGGCGAATCAAGGTAATGGTGGTATTTATGTGACAAACGTTGGTAATGGCAACTATCGTGCTTGGGACGCTTTTGATCCAAATCATGCACCTTCTAGCTGTTCTTTTTTACAAATTGATGGCGTTAACGTGACTTGTGGATGTGCTGACGAAAATGAATACAGTTTATTTACTGGTCAATCAATTGGAGATCCTTTGCCTTGCGGATTAAAAGAATATCGTGTGACATTGTCTGGTAATAATTTGGTGATTAGTAATTAATCTCATCAAAAATTAAGTCATATAAAAAACTCCCATATCTTACGATTGGGAGTTTTCTATTTTAGTTTCCTGTTTTTTCAGGAATTGTATTAAAACTTTAACGTCACTCCTAACAAAAAGTTAGTTGTAGCCTGTGGATAAAATCCAGCAAAATAACCTGTTGTAGTTCCTGTTGGACTTGAAGCATCATCAAAATCAAATGATCCAAAATAGCCATTAGACACATACTTTTCGTTAAATATATTATTAACCAATCCAGAAAACACAACTGACTTGAAAATTGACTTTGGTTTCCATTCGTAAGTCACATTAAGATCATTAACGAAATAACTATCTAATTTAGAATCAGTATTTTCGGTATTCTCCATAAACTGTTCACCAACATATTTACTTAATAATGATATTTGAAAGCCTTCTTTTGGTTGAAATACAAAAGCATTAGCAGCAACCAATTCCGGAGAAAACGAAATATCTGTTTTACCAAGATCTAATAAAACACCATTTACAGATTCAAACGTTTCCCTATTTTTATTAGAGCTAATCGTAAAGTTTGGTTGTACCGAAAATTGATTAGTAATTGCAATGGCTGCATCTACTTCTAAACCTAGTCGGTAACTATCACCATTATTTGCTCTAATTGGATCTCCAGTCGTATCAATTTGACCTGTTAAGACTAGTTGCTCATTATATAACATGTAGTAGGCATTTACATTCAATCTAAACTTCTGCTCGTTATGTCTCCAACCTAATTCGAAATCGTTAAGTTGCTCTGGCTTTACAGTTGCATTATTCTCAAAATCACTTCGGTTTGGTTCTCGATTTGCTCTGGCATAAGAAAAATACAAACTATTATTTCCGTTAACTTTATACGTAATTCCTGCTTTAGGATTAAAGAAACTATAGCTCTCATCAACATTAAACGGAATTCTATCAGAAGTCAATCCCGAAGTCTCATAACCAACCAAGCGCAATTGTAAATCACCATATAAACTCACTTTATCATTAAGACGGTACGTAGCTTTAGTAAATAAACTCCAATCCGTTTTTTGACCGTTTCCTTCATAATAGCGATCTCTTATTTCACTATCACTTGCAAATTCTGCCCAGATGATTTCACCAAAATGATCGCCATCATAAAAACTATATGAACTTCCGAAGATCAAATTCACTTCATTGTTTTTGTAATTAGCACTAGCATTTAATACATAGAAATCATTATCCAACCAACGGCGTCTAATCAAATCTGTTGTATTAACGGTTTCATTTCCTATCTCTAATGGTGTTAAATCATAATCTGAAAAATCTTCATCTTCTCTATACTGTTCAAAATAACCTCGTCCATAGGTATAATTCAATCCAACGTTTGTAGACCATCTGTTGTTATAACGCTGATTCCAATGCAATTGATAATGATCCTGATTGTAGTTGTCAACTTCATTATCATAGAAGCGCGTATTACCATCGGCATCTGTATATATGCCTGAAGGGTTAAAGGTTCTATTATTTGTCAAAGTTTCTACGTCAATACCATTCCACGCCTGATAAGTTACTTCCTTACCGCCAAACATAATAGCTTTAATCAATGTATTATCATCAACATAAGAGCCTTGTAAAAAGTACGATTTCAAATCGGTCTCTGCTCTATCGATATAACCATCAGACGAAATATTTGATAAACGACCAGCAATTTCAATATGATCATTAAGTAAGCCTGTACTAAATTTTACAGTATGCTTTCTAGTATTAAAACTTCCAAAGGAATTAGAAATTTCTCCATTAGATTCTGTAGATACAGCATCGGTTAATACATTGATACTAGCACCAAACGCTCCAGATCCATTGGTCGATGTTCCAACACCACGTTGCAACTGTAAGCTTTCTACAGACGATGCGAAGTCTCCTAAGTTGACCCAAAACGTTCCTAAAGATTCAGCATCATTGTATGGGATTCCATTAATAGTGACATTGGTTGATTGTGCATTAATACCACGTACTCTAATTCCTGTATAACCTACTCCTGCACCAGCATCTGTTGTGGTGACTACTGAAGGAAGATAGTTTAAAAGTACTGGAATATCTTGTCCTAAATTGCGTTTTGCTAATTCCTTTTTGGTCACATTGCTATGTGTAATTGGCGATGTAGCTTCTACTCTTACGGCTTTAACGAGAACTTCGTCAAGCTTTTCAGTTTTGGTAGAATCTTGTTGTTTTTCTTGTGCATAAGTACTGACTGATAGCACAAGAAGTGTTAAAAAAAGAAAAATGTTTTTAGTTCCGTGGACTTTATTCTGAAAGCCGAAACTGAATCTACAGTGAGACACATTTTGCCTCATTGATTTCATTTTAAGAATAGTAGATTTCATACGATTATAAATAATCGAATAAAAAGAGGTAATTATTCTTTAGTGTTAATAATTAATAAAAATTGTGAACATTAATATAAGTTTGATTAGAAAAACGCTAGAAGCATTTTTTTGCACTCACTAAAAATGTCCACTGGACATTTTCTTAACGTTCGCTTCCTAAACAGCATTACCTGTTCTAGGTTCAATGGGTATGATCTCAGCCGATAATAGGCACCCCTTTTTTGAGAACGCTGCAAAGATAAAGTAGATTTATCATTTGCACATCAATAATTTTTAATTTTTTTAATCAATCAATTTCAGGTGGTTTTCGATTGGCTTTTTTTTCTGAGTTTCTACGCTTATTAGTGAGTCGTTTTTTTACAACTGCCTTAGGTATTTTAGTAGGAATCCGTTCTTTTTCTTCAATCAAGTTAGCCTTTATTAATTCTAAAAAACGTTGGATGATAATGGCTTTATTCCGAAACTGACTTCTGCTTTCACCACATTGCATGATTAGTAGGGCCTCTTTTGTCAATCTTGTTTGGAGATTTGTTTTGAGCAGCTCTTTTTGCTCTGAAGTAAGGACTTGAGAATGTTCTAAATCAAAGGTCAGCTCTACTTTAGAAGCTGTTTTATTAACATGTTGTCCGCCAGACCCAGAACTTCTAATTGCTTTAAAGGTTAATTCATTTAATATGGTTTGCTCATCAAACATGTTATTTAATTTGATGCGGAGCCTTAAGCAGGTCGTTTACTGTTTTAACTGGATTGAAGGTAATTAATGGTACTTCGATAAAAATAGTATTCCAGTTGGCCATACTGCCATTCCATAATCCAGGAAGTTCTAATGCTTTTAGGTCTTTTCCTGTTTTGGTTTTCATGGAAATAAAAGCAGCTTTGGGGTCTACAAACTTTCGAAGGTCAAATTTTTCACCTCTATGATTTTTAACACTACAAACTAAATCTACAGGGTTAAAATGAGTAGCGCCTTTTAAAATATCCTTTTGGTGTTTACTCTTTTTATTGATCTGAGCCGACTCCACAATTTGAAGCGAGGTATTTCCACTTTCGTCTTTAATCCAATATGGACCACCTCCAGGTTCGCCTTCATTTTTAACCATGCCACAAACACGAATTGGACGATTTAATTTTTCAGCTAAATATTCGATTTGATACTTACGAGAATACTTTTCAAACTCCGAACTTATTCTGACATTCAATTTGTTAGCCAAAAACTCGGCAATCTCAATAAGCAATTCTTCTGAAAGGTTGTCATCGTCAAGAATATTTAAGTATTTAAACGCTTGTTCTTGAATTTCAATAAGCATTCCAGCAAGTACTTTTTTGTACTTAGCTACTTCAGTTTTGTATTTATAGGTGACCACATTATCAATATTTTTTATAAAAACAATATCGGCATCAAGGTCATTTAAATTCTCAATTAGCGCTCCATGTCCTGAAGGTCTAAACAGTAAAGATCCGTTCTCATTTCTGAAGGGTTTATTTTTTGGCGTAACAGCAATAGTATCTGTAGATTCCTTTTGATATGAAAATGAAATATCGAATTTGGAACCTGTTTTATCTTCTACTTTCTTTTCAATTCTGGCGAATTCCTCATCAAATTTATGATTGTGCTTTTCTGAAATAGTAAAATGCAATCTTGTTGGTTCATCACTTGATGAATACAATGCAGATTCGTACAAATGCTCTTCAAAAGCAGTTGATATAACTTGATTTTTATATTCATGAAAAGGTAATAACCCCTTTGGAAAATTTCCATAGTCTAATTTGTCACTATCTAGCATCATTTGAACAAATTTAAACCCTTGTTCGTCTATAGATAACTCATCAAAATTAGGATAAGCATCTTTCAATCTAGCTCTAACAATATTATAAAAAGGAAACTTTTCTAAGCCAACAAAAAAGATAGATAAGTCTTTATTTTTATTGGTATTTATATACGAATTAATACTTTTCTTTTTAAGATTGTATTTTTCTAAAAACGGATATAAGAATTTAAACATTCTAGTAGCTGCGCCAGATGCTGGAACAAATTTTAAAATAGAAATAGCATCTTTTTTTGCTTCAAAGCGAGAGATTAAACGTGTGTTTTCTTCGTTAGATAATCTTAAAATCCCATTATCTATTGTTGCTTCAGAAACTAAGTTGGAAAAAGGTATTCCGTTTTCAAAAAGTCTAATTTGCTGTTCAACTTTTTGCACAGTTAACCCTTTAGTTTCTATTTGTAGTATATCTTTTTCAGAAAAATTCAATCGGCTTTTTTTAAAAGTTCATCAATGTGTATTTTACAAAAATTCAATCGTTCTTCAAACCTTCCTTTTACCACAATGTAAGGTTTTTTAGAAGCTATTAATGC
This sequence comes from uncultured Psychroserpens sp., assembly GCF_947500255.1. GTDB lineage: Bacteria > Bacteroidota > Bacteroidia > Flavobacteriales > Flavobacteriaceae > Psychroserpens. The sequence continues at coordinate 620,149 of NZ_CANMRL010000001.1, forward strand.
TTGTTCAAAGCGATTAAATTGTTGCAATCTATTGTGTGGTTGATCGCGAATTCCATCAGCTTCCCACACCGTGTCAATATAAGTCAAAAAATACAAATCATAAGTGTTTTTTAATGCATATTTTTTGACTAATTCTGGGCAAAATCCTTGGTAATAAAATTGAGAATACACTTGAGTTTCTAACAAATCTGTATCGCAAATTAAAAGTCGGTTTGCCTTCTTTAATTGCTCATTTTCTAATTGCATCTGTCCTATAGCAATGGGCAGAACGTCATCTTTTGTTAATCTATGATTATCTAATGCTTTAGCTTCGGCATAGGTACGTGAGAATTCTTCGACATAAACTGTATTGTAGTAATTGGCCAACTCTTTTACCAAAGACGATTTTCCTGTAGACTCTGGTCCATATAAAACAACTTTTATACAGTTTGAGTTAATGTTACCGATTTGTTTAAGCTTTTCTTCCATGCTAAGTAGCCTTGTATTGCTAACACTGTAAATATTAAATATTGTAAAGATAGCATTCCCCAACCTCTATAAGCATAAAGAGGAACTGTTATGATATCAGCAAAAATCCAAAGCGTCCAGTTTTCCAGTTTCTTATTGGCCATAAACCACATAGCTGTGAAAAATACGCCTGATGTAAAAATATCTATATAATTAGATGAGTTAATTTCAGTACCATATCCTTTATACACCAAATAGGTTACAATCATGGTCAAAACAAACATTGCGAAACCAATAAGTTTTTCTTTTGTATTGGTTCTTGATATTGGAACAACGTATTTATCATCTTTTTTTCTAGACCAATTCCACCATCCATAAATACTCATTACAGAATAGTAAAAATTCATCATCATATCTCCCATTAATTCATCATGTAAAAAAATATATACAGTGACAATAGTTGCAACCAAGCCCGTAGGATACACTAAAATGTTTTCTTTTTTAGCATAAATCACACTAGCAATACCAAATACAAAAGCAATGGCTTCAAGGACGACAAGATGTATTGACCTGTTTTGATAGGTCTCAAAAAAAAACTCAAAAATGTGGTTCATAGTCGTGTCGATCAGATTTTACGATTTTCATATGTAAGAGTCCATTTTCTATAAGCTCGAAAGCTTCTTTTATTTCTGAAGTAAGCAAGGCCATCACCTCATCATAATTTCCATAAACTTGAGTACTCAAAGGATTTTCAAGCACCTTTAAATTTGAAGCACGTAATTTTTTTATAAAATGAATGATGGCAGGTTCATAGTCATCATGTAATGGCGTTAAGGTTAATTCTACTGAAATATTCACGTATGTATTATTTTTTTAATTCATCAAAAAAGGAGACATCATCTTCAAAAGCAGTTCCTATAACTACGATATCTGCTCCATTAGTATAAGCGGTTTCTAATTGTTGTTGGCTTCTTATACCACCACCAACAATAAGTGGAATCTTTAATTCTTGTTTCACAAAACTAATAATTTCGGCTGGCACTGGATGCAGAGCACCGCTACCGGCTTCAAGATATATGAGTTTCATCCCAAGAAGTTCGCCTGCTTTAGCTGTATCAACTATGTCTTGAACATTCTGTCTTGATATAGGCTTCGTTTTTGTGACCTTCTCAACTGCTGTTTGTTTTCCATTTTCAATCAGTACATAGCCCGTAGGAATCACTTCTAAGTTAGAGCCTTTCAACTTTGAAACAGCCTGAATATGTTTCCCTATAAGATACTCTGGATTATTCCCAGAAATCAATGATAAAAATAAAACAGCATCGGCACGATTTGTCAATTGCGCCACATCACCAGGAAATAAAACGATAGGTAAATTCGTATACCTCTTAATTTCTGTCACTAAAATTTCAGTAGCATGATCATCAACTATACTACCACCAACAAAGATTAAATTGGCCTTACTCTTATTGAGTTTTTCCATGAAATCAGATAAGCCTTCAGGTTTCATTTTGTCTGGATCTATAAGTACCGCTAATCCTTTTTTGTCTTCGGAAATAGAATTCAATATGTTACTATAAACTGTCTTCATTTAAGTGGTCACAAAAGCACAAGTAAATCCTTCAAACTCTAAAAACGCTGTGTTATATCTATATTTCTTGTTCATATAATCTATCCAGGCTACCGTTTTTCCATCTTGTAACATAAATGGAATTACTAAAAAATGCTCTCTAAACAACATGCCTGGTGTCGCAAATAATTTGTAAAGTGATTCTTTAATTCCCCAAATTACTGTGAGTTTTTTTATGTAGGTGTCGTCATCTTTAGAAAGATATTTAAATTCATAATCCACAAACTTCTTGGCAATGATTGCAATTTTTTCTCTTTGTTTTTCGATATCAATTCCTACTTCATTATCACTAATAATCACTCCTGAAAATATAAATGAATGGGTAATGGATATGTGTTTCCCATCTTTTAAATGCGGTTTTCCGTAGTCATCATAATACAAATCTTGATCTGTATAACCAAAATCTCTAAGTAAATGTCGAACACTTAGAAATCCGCGTTGGTGCAGTTCACTTTTCATTCCTAAAACACGCTCTAAGCTATTTGACTTTAAATCTAAAGGTTTAAATAAGTCCTCATAAGACTCTGTAATCTTCCAGATTTTAACAGTAGTTTGTGAGTTTGGTTGGATAGTTTTATAAAGTGGCATTTAATTATCTGAAACTTAATGGTTATCTTTGCAGCGCCTTTGGCGAAATTGATATTTTGGTCAAGCGAATTTAACCAATTTCAAACTCTAAAAGGCAAAGCATAATTAAAAAATAAGAAAGCATAAAAATAAACAAATGGATAAAACAACGACTTACGTACCTTACAAAGTAAAAGATATGTCTCTTGCTGCATGGGGAAGAAAAGAAATTGAATTGGCTGAAGCTGAAATGCCAGGACTTATGAGTCTTCGTGAAGAATACAAAAATTCACAACCTTTAAAAGGTGCTCGTATTGCTGGATGTTTACATATGACCATTCAAACAGCCGTTTTAATTGAAACGCTACAAGCTTTAGGAGCAGAAGTGACTTGGAGTTCTTGTAATATTTTCTCAACACAAGATCAAGCTGCTGCTGCAATTGCAGATGCTGGAACTCCAGTCTACGCATGGAAAGATATGACAGAAGAAGAATTTGATTGGTGTATCGAGCAAACCTTATTCTTTGGTGAAGATCGTCAACCATTAAATATGATTTTAGATGATGGTGGAGATTTAACGAACATGGTATTAGATAAATATCCAGAATTAGCTGCAGGTATCAATGGTTTATCTGAAGAAACAACAACAGGAGTTCACCGTTTATACGAACGTGTAAAAAACGGAACTTTACCAATGCCAGCGATTAACGTTAACGATTCGGTTACAAAATCGAAATTTGACAACAAGTATGGTTGTAAAGAAAGTGCTGTAGATGCGATTCGTCGTGCAACAGATGTAATGCTTGCTGGAAAGCGTGTTACTGTTTGTGGCTATGGTGATGTTGGTAAAGGGACAGCTGCTTCTTTTAAAGGTGCAGGAAGTATCGTAACGGTTACTGAAATTGACCCTATATGTGCATTACAAGCTGCAATGGACGGTTTTGAAGTTAAAAAATTAGAAACTGTTGTTGGAAACTCTGATATTGTAATTACAACAACAGGAAATAAAGATATCGTTCAAGCACGTCACTTTGAAGCTTTAAAAGACAAGGCAATCGTTTGTAATATTGGTCACTTTGATAATGAGATTGATATGGCATGGTTAAATGACAATCATGGTCATACAAAGAACACAATTAAGCCACAAGTAGATAAGTACACTATAAATGGTAAGGATGTTATTATTTTGGCTGAAGGTCGATTAGTAAACTTAGGATGTGCTACAGGTCACCCAAGTTTTGTAATGAGTAATTCATTCACCAACCAAACGTTGGCACAAATTGAACTTTGGAATAATGCTGATGCCTACGGAAATGAGGTTTATATGTTACCAAAGCATTTAGATGAAAAAGTAGCGAAATTACACTTAGAGAAAATTGGTGTTGAGTTGACTGAACTTCGTCCAGATCAAGCAGAATATATTGGTGTAACGCCTCAAGGTCCATTTAAGCCTGAGCATTACAGATATTAATAATAGTTCTATATTAAATATTAAAACCCTTGCAGTGATGTGAGGGTTTTTTTAATACCCACTCACCAACAAACGCTTTGCGCCTTTCAATCCGCATTTTTGATACTGATGATATGCTTTTGCTGCACGTTCACTAATTTGAGCATCAGTTTCATTGAGAATCCAACCATCAATTGCCCATTTTAAGGTATAGGCTTCAGGAGCCATTAAACCGGTTGTCCACACCAATGGATTAGCTTTGGTTTGCTTGAGATAAGGTTTAAAATAATCTTTACTAATACAGGCTAAAATAATGGCATCGCGCTTCTTGTCATTAATAGGTTTAAAATTGCCTTGCACATTAAACTCCATCAATCCGTCATGACCTATATACGATACTAACTGTGCATCACCACCAAATTGGAGTCTTTGTTCCTTCTGCTTAATAGTAATAGGGTTTCTTCCAGCCGAAGCTTCCAGAAAATCGATAGTGGTTTTCTTAATATACTTTCCATCATAAGCGTCTGCCAACAAATAAGTGTTAGTCGTTTTATGCTTAAACAATACACGCTCTAAAACATGATTACCTATATCTTTTTTTGAAGAGACAAGCGTCCAATCCTTACTATTTTTAAAATGTGTTTTCACACCATACAATGCAGACCAATATAAATTCCCTTTAATGTCTTGGCCATTACCCAATTTGGCAGGAACGGGTACAATCCCTTGGTTAACATTATCACATAAAGCAACAAACACATGAATGGTTTTGGATTTGGATTGGGAACTAACTGTTAATGACAGTAAACAAGTTATAAGAACTAATAGTTGTTTCATATATGCTTAACGTATAAGTGACATATATCGTATAAAACAAAAAAACCTCTCTATCTCTAGAAAGGTTTTGTCTATAAAAGGTATTATTTTATTTCTTTGGATGTACTAATTTCATTTCATCAATCAAACGTTTGGCTCCTGCATATTTATCGACAATAAACAAGACATAGCGTAAATCAACCATAATATTTCGGCAAATTTCTGGATCGTAATAAATATCACTCATGGTACCTTCCCAAACACGATCAAAGTTGAGTCCTACGAGGTTTCCTTCGGCATCAATTGCTGGGCTCCCAGAGTTTCCTCCTGTGGTATGGTTAGTTCCTAAGAAACAAATAGGAAGTTTTCCATTTTTATCAGCATATTGCCCATAATCTTTAGCGTCATATAAGTCTCTAAGCTTTTGTGGGACATCAAATTCATAATCGCCTGGCACATATTTTTCGATCACACCATCTAAATAGGTCACCGGATTGTAATACACTGCATCACGAGGTGCATAGCCGTTTACTTTTCCATAGGTCACACGAAGTGTGCTATTAGCATCTGGGAAGTAACGTTCATCTGGCATTACTTTCATTAAGGCTGTCATGTATGTTGTTTGAAGCGCATTGATTTGTGTATTTATACGTTGAAATTCTGGTTCTAGCGTTGTAAAAAACTCTTCAATCAATGGCTTAGCATATTGGTATGCCGCATCGCTATTTAGTTTTTCAAGCACCTCTGTTGAAGTTCCTTGTAATAAACCTAAGGTGCGATCCATATTAGTAAATGCTGTTTTATTATAAATTGAAGCATCCACATTCTTGGAGTATAGTGGCATCACCAACTCATAAACCCCTTTATCTACTTTAGCATTATAGTTTTTATGAATACGCTCTATACGACTTTTAAAGCTTGCAATAGCTTTCGAGTTTTCAGGGTTTTTCGCAAGAGCTTGTTCCATTTGGTAGGCTCTAAAGGTCATCTGCATAAGTTCGTTGGTGCGGAAAAATACTTCAAGAAAATTGTTGCGTTTTACATTTACCGACTCGAATTCTTTGTACAAACGATCGAACTCAGGTAATATAGTACCATATTTGGCTTCCATTCCCTTAGCTTTTAAAGCTTTTGTAAACTCACTTTCAAACTTGCGTTTTATTGCAACAGCACCGCTTTTTTCAATACCTAGATTTTCTCCAATCCACTTTTTCCAGGCATTAGCAATTCGTGCTTGTTTTGATGCATACTGAATTCTAATTTGGTCATCAGCTTTCATGTTGGCATCAATGACTTTTAAAGCCGCTTCTCTAATCGCGATATTGGATGGATTTACCTTTTGTGTAATTTGCTCTACAGCTACAGATGGAAGATACTCGTTAGTACGACCTGGAAATCCGAAAACCATGGTAAAGTCACCTTCTTCGATACCATCTAATGATACTGGTAAGAAATGTTTTGGCTTATAAGGTACATTATCTTTACTGTATTTTGCAGGCCGATTGTTTTTATCGGCATAGATTCTAAACATCGAAAAATCTCCTGTATGTCTTGGCCAAACCCAGTTGTCTGTATCACTACCAAACTTCCCAATACTGCTTGGAGGCGCACCTACTAAACGTATATCTTCAAAGCGTTCGGTCACAAATAAATAATACTGATTGCCTTTATAAAACGGTCTAATTTTAAGGCCTTGCCAATCTTCTTTTTGAGTGGCTTTTACGACTCCATTTCTATTAATATCAATTTTTGATTGTTTATCTCTCGGACTCATATCTTCAGTCACTCCAGCTAACATAGTCTCAGTAACATCTTCAATTCGTACAATGAATTCGACGTAAAGTCCGTCATTAGGAATTTCTTCCTCTAAAGACATTGCCCAAAAACCATCTTTTAAATAATCGTTCTCTAAAGATGAGTGCGATTGTATTTGACTAAAGCCGCAATGATGATTGGTTAATAATAATCCTTTAGGAGAAATTACTTCACTTGTACAACCGCCATTAAAATGGCCAATAGCATCTTTAAGACTCGAATTATTGACATCGTAAATATCTTGTGCTGTTAATTTACTACCTAAACTTTGCATTTCGTCTTCATTCATTCCTTCTAACAATGAAGGGATCCACATACCGCCTTGTTGGGCAGTCATTTGAAACGCAATAAAAAAGAAGATAATTTTTAGAAACCTCATGATAACTGATTTTAAATTTTGAATACACGTAAAGATAAAAAAGTTACTGAAAGTAAACTTAATTAGTTGGTACAATCAAACGCTCATTTAAAATCCAGCTTCCAATAAGTTTTTTGTTAGTAGATATTTCAGCAAACACATAGATATTAGAAGAAAAACAAGGAGATGTTTCGGCATCTTCTATCATCACTTTATCATCGACATAACTCGAATGCAGAAAGTAAAGTTCTTTGTCTTTTAATAATACATAACCCACATGATTATCAAGTCCAACAAAATAGATTCCGTCGCTATAGACTGCGTTAATTTTTTGTTTTAAGGTTTCAAAAGATACATTCGAATAGATCTTGAGTTCGGATTTGGGTTGCAATAGCTGTGCTTCAATAAGTCCAGCCTGTTGAGCCATTTTATATCGATTTAAATTAAACCCTAAATGTTTTAGAGTTGTCGACACAAAATAACCGCAAGCAATTTCACCTTCATTAGGTGTATTTGTATGACCATTGAAATCCCATTCGGTCCCATACCAATGTGGTACGATTTCATTTAAAAGCTTAATATATAAATAGGTCATGGCAGAATCTATTGCTTTTTCTCTATTGGTTTGGTATACATTCTTAAAATAAACTCTATCCGTTTTTAGTCCATTTACTATGCTACTGTAGTTCCCTTTTGGTTTGAAATTAATCTTGAGTTTTACTGAATCTAACGATGGTATTTTATCTTCAACCGCAAATGAAATCTCGGGTGTTTTATTATTTGAGTTTACAACAACTTTCTCTACTTTGGAGTTGCAAGAGACTATTAGAATAGTAAGTAATGTAAGTAATGGTTTGATAGTTAGAGGTAATGGTTACTTGTTATACAACTCTCTTTTCTTTTAATTATTATCATTAGTATATTTACAAGATGCAATTAGATCCAAAACTTACCAATGTAGAAACTTCGATCTTTTCGGTGATGAGCGCATTAGCTAATAAGCACAATGCAATTAATTTATCTCAAGGGTTTCCTAATTTTAAAAGTGATCAAAAACTTATTGATGGTGTTTCAAAGGCTATGAACTCTGGTTATAATCAATATGCACCAATGCCTGGAAATTTTGAATTACGCGACGCTATATCAAGAAAAATAGAATTACTATACGACACGCACTATCATCCAGAAAATGAAATTACAATAACAGCAGGTGCTACTCAAGCAATTTTTACTATTATTTCAACCTTTATAAAACCAGAAGACGAAGTCATCATCTTTAAGCCTGCCTATGATTGTTATGAACCAGCTATAGACCTCAATAGAGGAAAAACAATTGCTATAGCTCTTGAAGCTCCAGATTACCAAATAAATTGGGATAAAGTAGCACAATGTATTAACAAAAAAACAAAACTCATCATTATAAATACACCACACAATCCAAGTGGTACTGTTATGAGTGAAGCAGATATGCTTAAACTTCAAGAACTTACTAATGGGACTAATACTATTGTTCTAAGTGATGAAGTTTATGAGCATATAATTTTTGATAAAGCACAACACCAAAGCGTGTGTTTATTTTCAGAATTAAAAAAACGAAGTTTTATTACGGCTTCTTTCGGAAAAACATTTCATAATACTGGATGGAAGATAGGCTACTGCTGTGCACCAAAAGACTTAATGGACGCTTTTAGAACTGTTCATCAATTTAATGTGTTTTCGGTTCATCATCCTACACAAAAAGCATTGGCCGATTACCTAAAAGTACCTCAGCATTATTTAGATTTATCTCATTTTTATCAAGAAAAGCGCGATACGTTTCTCAATCTTATTAAAGATTCTAGGTTTAAATTTACTCCGTCAAAAGGCACTTATTTCCAAGTGTTAGATTATTCTAAAATTACTTCTGAAAATGATATTGATTTTGCCAAACGTCTTACTATTGAAAAAGGCATTGCTTCTATTCCACTCTCGGTATTTAATGATGATAGACGTGATGATAAGGTACTGCGTTTTTGTTTTGCAAAAACTGATGAGACTCTAGAAGCTGCAGCGAAAATCATAAATACAATTTAACTTAAAAGTGACTTTTTGAATATTTTTGTTTCTAATTATTAGAAGAAACTAAACTAAAGATTATGAAATATATAATTACTCTTCTCCTTTTATGCTTTGCATTTACTGTGAATGCACAAGAAGTTATAAAAAATGGTAAAACCTATGAGGTTAAAAAAGAAAAAATATACTTAGACGGTAAAGAAATTACCGAAACATTAAGTGCTGAAGAAAGGGCTAATATTTTTAAACAGGCTGCTACGGTTTCAGAAAAAATGAAACTAAAAGAAGCTGCAGAAAAACAAGAGAAGAAAAAGCAAAAAGAAGCAAAAAAACTCGAAAAAGACAAGAAAAAAGCCGAAAAAGCACAAAAAAAGGCAGAAAAAGAGCAAAAACGTGCTGAAAAGGCATTAAAGAAAAAACAAAGAGCTCAGGATAAATTTGAAAAATCCAATAAAAAACTAAATGCTGCTCAAAAAAAATATGACAAACTAAAACGCAAAGGCAAACTATCTCCTCAAGATGAAGTTAAATGGTTAAAAAAGCTTGAAGGGTTAAGGGAAAATATTGATAAAGCCAAAAAGAAATTATAACCATCACATATATTGTTGACTATAAATCTATTTTGTTTGGTGATTTACCTTTCAAAATAGATTTTTTTTATGCTTAAAATTTGTAATTTTAAGTCATGCAAAATCAGTTAAAAGTTGCTTTAATACAATCGACTTTAGTTTGGGAGAACCCAGTTCAAAACCGAATCAACCTTAGAGACAAAATCGAAACAATTTCTGAGTCAGTAGATTTAATCGTATTACCAGAAATGTTCACCACAGGCTTTACCATGAATCCAAAAGGTATCGCCGAATCTATAGATGGGGTTACAGTTAAATGGATGACACATATCGCCAAAGAAAAGGATTCGGCAATTGTTGGTAGCTGTATTATAAAAGAGAATGAAAAATTTTATAACCGATTGCTATTTATCGAGCCAAATGGTAAAATTAATAGCTATGATAAACGACATACATTTACACTTGCAGGTGAAGACAAAGTCTATGAGTCGGGTAAACACAGGTTAGTTGTAGACTATAAAGGATGGAAAATTTGTCCGTTGGTTTGTTATGATTTACGTTTCCCCGTTTTTGCAAGAAATACAGATGATTACGATGTCATACTCTATGTTGCTAATTGGCCAAAAGTTCGAATTTCAGCATGGGATACATTACTTAAAGCTCGTGCAATAGAAAATATGAGTTATTGTATTGGAGTTAACCGTGTAGGTTTAGATAGTAATAATTATGAGTATTCTGGTCACTCTGCAGCTTATGATGTGCTTGGTGAACGAATAGACAATATTCCAATTGGTAAAGAAGCTATAGCAATCGTTACACTTGATAAAATGCATATTTCCAAATACAGAACAAAGCTTGGTTTTTTAAACGATAGGGATATGTTTACTTTAAAATAATTTCAATAACTGGATCCCAATTGGCTCTAGCATCTACGAGGTCTGGATAGTGAGCAACTCGTTCTGGCTGTAGTTGCTTTAAAAAATTACCAGAATCCCATTTTTTATTTCCATTTGCATCAAAAATCACTCTAATGTAATATTTCCCTGGATTGAGATTTCTAAAATCAAACAACTGCTCTTGAGCAGCAAATTGTTCATACTTGACTTCTCCTCTTTCAGTCATGAGTTGAACTATCATAGGGTACTCGGCATTTCTTAGTGTGATCCTAATATTAGAATAATCAGAAAACGTTTTGGTCTTTACCGTATAATTAAGCGTATCATTTACGTTTCCGAAGAAATCTTCCAAAGCATTAGGAAGCATTCTAATTTTGTAGGTGTTTGATTCTTCTTTATCAAACTGAAAACTATAAACATTATCATAATTACTATACGTAGTTTTAAAAGGAACATTAAGTGAATCCTTATCTAGGATAGTGATTTGATTTTCATTAATGGTTTCAAAAGGAATATTAGCTGAAATGCTAAAATCATCATTAAAATTTATGGTTCCAGCTATTGTTGCCTTGACCGTTAATGAGTCTTTGGCAATATCGCGAAACCTATGCGTTAAAGTATCTATATATGTCTTATTCTTTACAACAAATAATACCGAATCCAACTCAATTTTTGGTTTGTACCAATAATACAAAGTATCTGTCTTTTCGTCTTTAGTTATTCGAGTTTTATAATCTGCTGGCAGATCACCAAGCATTTCAATGTCCATCGTTTTATAATCCCCTGCATAACCAAACGCAATTTTTTGACCAGTAACTTGCTTAGGTCGTTTGGCTTCAAAATTTAATTCTTCCTTAAACAGTTTGATGGTATACTCTTCTTCTGTTGGTGCAGTAATAAAGCCTTCATAAAATCCTATTTTGTCCTTGTCTTGCTGAAATGTAAAGTTTCCATTTTCATCTTTAAGAGCTACCAGTTTATAGTTTCCTGGTTTTATATTGTCGATACTAAAATTTGTTATACTGTCTAAAGTATTCGTGATATATTTTGGTTTTTGTTTGTAAACAGTAGAGTCTGTATACGTTGAATCCTGCTCATACAACATCACAGAAATATAAGCATCTGGTTTTCTGTTTTCGGCATCTAATATCTTCCCTTTAACCGAAAGCGAATCGATATAATCTCCAGTAGAAAACACATATTTATAATAATCGTAAGGGTTTTCTTCATTATTATCAACAATACTTTGTCCGAAATTAAAAGCATAAGTAGTATTATCATCTAAGGTGTCATTGATGATAATTTTAATTGATTTACTAGCAGTACCAAGAGGTGTCACAGTAGGTTCAACATCCATTGGAGGTGAAATGATAAGCTGCTTTTGGAGGTTTTTAATCTTAACATATTCATCAAAATAGATTCTAATTTCTTTTCCTTTAAAGTTTGTTGTAAAATTCTCGGGAGTAGATTTTATAATTACAGGTGCTTCCACATCTTTTGGTCCACCAGAAGGGTTTCCTCTATTAGCGCAACTCGCCAAGGTAATAATTATGGCAACTAGAGCTAAACCTTGTAAAATAGTTTTATGCATTCTCACTTCAAATTTCAGCAAATTAACAATAAACCTCTTTATCCTCAAAACAATTAACTTCGTTTTAATCTGTAATAGCCATTGTGGCCAAACTTAACTTAACGCCTTCAATTTTCAATAATTGATTTGCGCAATCTTCTATAGTTGCTCCAGTAGTAATGATATCATCAACTAAAAGGATATGTTTGTCTTTTAATGTAATTCCGTTTTGAATTTCAAAATTACTATGAGCACTAGATTGTCGTTTTAAACGATCTTTAAACACTTGTGTTTTTGTATTTGTTGTTTTAACTAACATGGTAGTGTTATATTCTGCATGTAATGACTTGGCAATTGCCTTTGCAAATTTATCAACTTGATTATAACCTCTTGATTTTAGTTTTGCCTTATGTAATGGCACTGGTATCACAACATCAATATCTTGATAAGAACTCATTGGTTTCAATAGTTCACCAAGCCATTCTCCTAAAAACTCTCCAATTTGCTCTTGTCCTCTATACTTTAAGTTATGCATCATTTGTTGAACAATTCCCTTTTTTGAAAAGTGAAGCAACGCTGTTGCTTGTTGTAATTTTACTCTTCCGTAAAGCATTTTATGAAGCGCATTATTAGGATCATCATGAAAATTTGTTAATGGTAATTGGTGTCGGCAAGTCGTACATATTTGTAGTTCATTGTCTGACAAATGATTACTACAAGCGCTACAAATTTGCGGAAAAAATAAGTTTAACAAGTTTTTTATCATTTCAACGATTAAAATCAGTTATCGGTTACATATTATTTAGTTTCGCAAGATAAAATAACGATATTAATAATGATAGTTAACCCTCAATCATTTAACTACAGATTAATTATTGGTTCTTTAATAGTTGCGGTTGCAGTTTTAACAGTTTATAGTTTTACAAGTTACCAATCCATTGTATCGCATCAGCAATTTTTAGAACAGGAAAAGAAGCTAGTTGAAAGTGAGCTCTCCCAAATGATCACGCGCTATGATGATGTTTCAATTTCAAATGATCTGATTTCTTCCCAGTTGGAAGATGCTAAAAAACGTACCCGAATAACTTTGGACTCACTTAGAATGCTTCGTAGTGACCTTTCGGTATTGTCTAAGTTTAAGCGTCAATTATTCAACTTAAAGGCTAGAAACAAAATTTTATTCAAAACAGTCGATTCTTTAGACGAGGTTAATAAAAATCTAGAAAAGCAAAAACTCCTAGCATACAACGAATTAAGAAAACAAAAACGTGAAAACTCTACACTTTTAAAAGAAAATGAGGACCTTGAAAAGAGTATTGAAATTGGAGCTAAACTTACAGCTAATTCATTTCATGCTAAAGGTTTTGAAAAATTCTTTGGCGCTAAACGATCAAGTAATAAAGCAAAACGTGTTCAAAGTATCGAGGTGTGTTTTACACTTGCTGAAAACTCATTAACAGAAGCAGGAGAAAAAGAACTGTACATTCAAATATTAAATCCGAGAAATAATGTTGTAGCAGATAAAGGTGCTATTCACTTTGGTAATTCGTCTTTAATTTACAGCGCAAGGAAAGTGGTTAACTATGATAACAAAGTTATCGAAGTTTGTATTGATGTTGATGCAGATATTGATGAACAGCCTCTAGTAAGTGGCATGTATTATGTCTCTATATTTCACGAAGACCGAAAGCTTGGAAGTACAGAAGTAAAATTAAAATAACCAACACTATATAATTTCTTAAAAACCGTTCCGTTAATTGGAGCGGTTTTTTATTTTTGCACCATGGCAAATGAAGATCAATTTAAAAAAGTAATCTCTCACGCAAAAGAGTATGGTTACGTATTTCAAAGTAGTGAAATCTACGATGGATTAAGTGCAGTATATGATTATGCTCAAAATGGAGCAGAACTAAAGAAAAACATTCGTGACTACTGGTGGAAAGCTATGGTACAAATGAATGAAAACATAGTTGGTATAGATGCTGCAATTTTTATGCATCCTACCACATGGAAAGCCTCTGGTCACGTTGATGCATTTAACGATCCTTTAATTGATAATAAAGACTCCAAAAAACGTTATCGTGCAGATGTTTTAGTAGAAGACTATTGTGCAAAAATTGAAAATAAGATTGAAAAAGAAGTCAAGAAAGCTGCAAAACGCTTTGGTGACGCTTTCAATAAAGATGAATTTTTAAGCACCAATGGACGTGTTCTTGGCTATCAAGAAAAGATTGATACAATTTTAAAGCGTTTAGGGCAATCTCTAGAAAATGAAGATTTAACAGATGTGAAAGCTTTAATTGAAGAGCTTGAAATTGCAGACCCGATGACGGGCTCTCGAAATTGGACAGACGTTAAGCAATTTAACTTGATGTTTGGAACTAAGCTTGGGGCATCAGCTGAAAGCGCTATGGATTTATACTTACGCCCTGAAACAGCGCAAGGTATTTTTGTGAACTTTCTAAACGTTCAAAAAACGGGACGTATGAAGATTCCTTTTGGAATTGCCCAAACAGGAAAAGCCTTTAGAAATGAAATTGTAGCAAGACAATTTATTTTTAGAATGCGCGAGTTCGAACAGATGGAAATGCAATTTTTTATCAAACCAGGGACACAAAAGGAATGGTTTGAGCATTGGAAAGACAACCGAATGAAATGGCATTTATCATTGGGAATGGGAGATGATAATTATCGTTTCCATGATCATGAGAAATTAGCACATTATGCTGATGCGGCTACTGACATTGAATTTAGATTTCCATTCGGATTTAAAGAATTAGAAGGAATTCACTCACGTACTGATTTTGATTTAAAGCAGCATGAAGAGTTTTCTGGTAAGAAATTACAGTATTTTGATCATGAAGATAATGCGAGCTATACACCTTATGTTTTAGAAACATCAATAGGTTTGGATCGTATGTTCTTAGCTGTATTCTCTAATTCGCTTGAAGACGAAACTTTAGAAGATGGAAGTGTTAGAACTGTGTTAAAACTACCTGCAGTATTGGCTCCAACTAAAGCGGCTATACTACCTCTTGTGAAAAAAGATGATTTACCAGAAATTGCTCGCCAAATTATGAATGATTTAAAATGGGATTTCAATGTTACCTATGATGAAAAAGATGCTGTAGGAAGACGTTATAGACGCCAGGATGCTGCTGGAACACCATTTTGCATAACTGTAGATCATGATACTTTAGAAGATAACACTGTAACCATACGTCATCGTGATACTATGGAACAACAACGTGTTAAAATTGAAGACTTAAAAGACATTATTAAAAAAGAAGTCGATGTTAAGCATTGGCTTATGAAAATGAAATAATTGTCTTTTGATATATATAAAAAGCGCCTTGATAATCAAGGCGCTTTTTGTTTTATCGTTTTAATAATACAATGTTCGCTTTTTCCCTAATTTTTAAATTAGTAAGTGCTTTATAATTATTGGAAGAATCTTCAATCTCCAAAAACACAGTATTTGGTGACACCTTCCCAATGTTTAATGCCTCAAGTTCTAAAACTGTTTCAGGTTTATCAAGAACTATTTCAATTTTCTTTTTATGTTTAGTAACAGCATAGTTTCTGAGCACAACCTTAGAATCAATTTTTAAATTGATCTTGTCTCCATCCTCTTGCCCAGCATCATACAACACAATGGTAATCTTTTTGTCTTTGCTAAAAAAGTTGAGTGTTTCATCTTTTGAAATGAAGGTGGTCTTTAATGAATCGACAAGTTTAACAACATTGATCTTTTCTTTAACTTCTTTTTTTACGAAGATATTTCTGTCAATCTTCTTGTCTAACTTCTTAGCTTTCTTTTGAATTTTTTGCATATCTGCCATCAAAATCTCTCCACTAATACATTCTTGACCATCACTATACAAACCTTTAAAATCGCCTTTGATCTCTCCTTTTCCATTAAGTTTTTTTAATGACCCTTTAAAATTCACGAAGCAAAAATCATCACTACTCACTTCCGATTTGGTGTAAACAATACCTTGTTCTCTAAAGCTAATTCTATTCTCTTTATCATTAAAAAATCCACTAATCATTGATTTTGTTTCATGTGGTCCGCCAAGATCTGTAATAGAATAACCATCTATAACACCTTCTTTTTCAGTAAAGTGTACACTGTAACTTATAAACGATGTATCGTTTAATTTAATAGCGCCCATAAACTCTGAAGTATCTTGTCCGTAAGAAAAAAAGTACATCATCGAACACAAAAAACATAGGAAATTTCTCATTAATAGCATTTTAATTATTATACTTGTAAATATAAACTTATAAATTAAATCTTATGAAATTTAAAATTATTCTTTCCCTCTTAGCTTTAATGCTAACAGTAAACTTAAGCTATGCTTCATTTCCTGTAGTAAAAGCTAAAACTACAAGTACAGAAGTTGTGACTACTGTAGACACTGAAGACAACGGTACATTTTATTCACCGGCTGCAAAAGCTGCTCAAAAAAGTCAAGGGGTAGCATTATTGCTTTGGTTTTTCTTAGGTGGTCTTGCTGGACACAGATGGTACTTAGGAAGTCCTGTTGGATGGAACATACTATTTATCCTTACTTTAGGTGGTCTTGGTATTTGGGCAATTGTCGATTTAATTGGAATTATTACCGGATCGTACGAGCCTAAAAATGGATCATACAAAAGTAGTTTCTTCTAGGATTTTAAATTAAGATTCTTGATATCATCAAACATGATATCTATAAACTATAAAAAAAACTCCCAAGCCATTGGTTTGGGAGTTTTTACATTTTATACCTTAGTAACCTTAAGGCATTAATTACTACGAGTAAGGTAGAACCTTCATGAATGGCAACTGCGCTTCCTATATTTGCCCAACCCATCATAGTTATTGGTACTAGAAAGGCAACAACGCCCAAACTAATCCAAAGGTTCTGTTTTATAATGGATCTAGATTTACGACTCAAACCAATAACAAACGGTAAGCTTTCAATTTTATCAGACATCAAGGCAACATCTGCAGTTTCTAGAGCAACATCACTTCCCGCTGCTCCCATAGCAATACCAACAGTACTATTTGCCATTGCTGGCGCATCATTTACACCGTCTCCTACCATGGCGACTTTAGAATCTCTTTGTCTTAGCTCTTGGATTGCTTTTACTTTATCTTCAGGTAGTAAATTTCCTTTAGCCTCGGTCAAACCAATTTGACGTGCAATAGAATTACCTACATTTTGATGATCTCCTGTGAGCATAATCATATTCTTAATGCCTATGGCTTTTAAACGTTGTAAGGTGTCTTTAGCAAATGGTCTAGGAACATCCATAACGCTAATTAAACCTATGAGTTCTTTATGATATGCAACGAGCATAACTGTCTCACCACTTTGAAGCAAATCACTCATTTGCGTTTCTATTTCAGTAGATATATCAATACCATTATCGGTCATCAATCGCGGATTACCAATTATCACCTCATCTCCTTCGTACTGGGCTTTGATACCCTTTCCTTGAATCGCAGACATATCAGAAGCTCGGTTTTTAGTTTCAATTTGATACTGTTCTCTAATATCTTTTGATATTGCTCTAGCGAGCGGATGGTTACTCAAACTTTCTACATCTAGTACCAAACTCAAAAAATTAGTTTTATCAAACCCATTCAATGGAATAGCATTCGTTAATTTAGGTTTGCCTTCTGTTAACGTTCCTGTTTTATCAAAAGCAATGGTCGTTAAGCTTCCCATGTCTTCCAGTGCTCGACCACCTTTGATCAACACACCATTTTTGGCCGCTCTAGCAATCCCACTTAATACAGCACTTGGTGTAGAAATTGCTAAAGCACATGGGCTTGCAGCAACTAAAACACATATGGCTCTATACAAACTTTGATTAAATGTTTCGTCAATAACCAAGTACGCAAAACACAGCGTGACCACCAATAGAATAACTATAGGGACAAACCACTTTTCAAACTTTTTAGTTAGTAGCTGCGTTGGTGATTTTTTAGTTTCAGCTTCACTAACCATTTTCACTAAACGTGCAATAGTACTATCCTCACTAAGCTTAAGTACTTTTACTTCAATAACATTATCTCCATTTATGGTACCAGTAAACACTTTGTGCTTACTTTCAATATCATTAAACTCTGTGTGAGTTTCTAAAGAAGAAATAGAATATTTATCTACAGGAATACTCTCTCCTGTTACTGATGCCTGATTAATACTACTATTGCCTTTTATAACGACACCATCGGCAGACACTTTGGTGTTAGGTTTTATTACAATGACATCTCCAATTTGAAGCGATTCAATAGGTATTTCTACCAATTCGTTCTCCTTTTTTAACAATGCTATTTTAGGTGATAAATTTCCGAGGGCCTCAATAGATTTTTTTGCCTTATTCATGGCATAATGCTCTAAAGCATGGCCTAAACTAAATAAAAATAACAATAGCGCTCCTTCTCCCCAACTCCCGATGTATGCTGCTCCAATAGCAGCTGCTAACATTAAAAAATCGATTTCAAATTCACCTTTCTTGATCTTATTAATAGCTTCTAGAGTCGTGAAATATCCTCCAAAAATATAAGCGGCAATGAAACATCCCAATGCCCACTCTTGGATAGTACTGAAATGCTCAATAAGAAGTCCGGTAAAAAAGAACACACCACTTAAAATGGCAAAATACAATTCTGTTTTTTCGCCTAAAATTCCGTGGTTATGACTATGTTCATTAGGTTTATTTTGATTCATCTCAATAATTTTATGGATCAAATATTGGTTTCGTAACTACCCTATAAAACTTACAAAACTTAAAAATAAGCTTTTAACTGGACAGTTCCTGTGTGAATGGTTTTACTGGTCTCTGTTTTCCTTCCGAAGTAATTCAAATTTAGATCCAAGAACTTGGTAAGCTTCTTCTGAGCAAGTAAGCTCCATGTAAAGTTATTTCCTGGTTGCAAACCTTCTAATATTTGATAAGCTACTGGAGTATTAGCATTTCCGGAGAATTCATTTTTAAAGAAATTAACTTCACCTGTTAATGCAATTTTATTGGCATTATTATAGGTAAATGATAATCCGTAATTGCTTTGGGTAAGTCGTTCCATCTCACCAATAGTATTATCTTTAGATGTGTACTGATAAAACACATCAAAACGAGCATTTTCATTAAATATATAGGATAGCTTAGGTTGAAATCGTACTTCATCCAACTCATAGTTTCTAGTTGCAAAATTTTCACTCAAACTCTCATTGATCTCCAAACTAGATTGCAAATTAATTAGCCAACTCTTCCAAAATTTATGATTAAATTGAAGTTGATGACTTTGCAACTTATTCTCCTGAAATCCTATAGACAATGTTGATCGATTGGTATTAGACAAAAACGTATAAGACGTTGTATACTTTTGTTGACCTCTATTGAAGAACAATACATTTCTAATACTTTTATTGAGTGCGAGTTGATTAATTTCATCTGTAGAAAAAGGATTTAAATCAAAACCATCTCCAACCCTTCTGTTTTTTCTATCAATTAAAAACGAGGTTTGATTATAAAAATGTGACCAGAATTTCTTCCCTTTATCTTCTGAACTAGACCATTGCTTTGGATTGATTGTCAAGGTTTGACTAAATCTGTTTTGATGCGTTTTCACAAACACCTGATTTGGTAGTAAGACACGAATATAACTACCTTGATCTGCAAATTGGGCAACTTCAAACTCGTTGAGTTCTTGAATTCCGTTGTCATTATAATCAATCCAAGTGTAAGCGCCTTGGCCTGGCTCTACTTCTACATAGGTAAAATCTTGCTGTGGTAATGTACCTGAATTGGTTTCAAAAACCGTATTCCAAAGTACTAGATTGCCCCACAATTTTTGATTAAAATTTAATCTCGAGTTCAATGAGTTTTCATCTTCAATACCTTCATCTTCGCTTTTCAATGTTCTGTAGTTGGCATATAGTCCTAAATTGGTAGTTTTATTCTGAATGATTTGAGATTTTAAATAGTAGGTATTAGATGTGTTAACACGTTTAACCTCATTAGTACGCAAACTATCATTTACTCTAAATTTATAGCCTATTTCAACAAAAACACCTGTACTATCTCCGTAACCTGTAAAAGCTTCGTAAGACTTAAATCGCTGACTCAAATTTGTTAATAGATCAGTAGATCTTTCACGCTGCTCACTATCCTCTAAAGCAATTTTTGCACCAACCCATTGTTTATCGTTATTAAAATTATAGGTTACTCGATTAAAAGAACGTACAAAAGTAGACGTTGACGCACTACTTTTATTACTCAAAAAGCTAGAATTAGAAAATATATTGAATTTATTAAGTTGAAGATTTGCCAGCATATTATGGCGATTCCCATTGAAATTTTCGGAATAGTTAAGATGCTCAAACTTATATGTTGCTATTCCTTTTTTTTGATGAAGTAATTCAACTCCCGAAGACAATAGTATTTGGTTTCCTAGCGGATCTTCTAAGTTCCAATCACGATTAAATTCGGCTCTGTATAAGCGTTGTATCGTTTTAAAGTTCTTATTAATAATATCAGCATCGGCATAAGCATTTAAATTCCATAAGCTATCTGTTTTAATAACTTTTTGATTGATACGTAGCTTACCAGCGAAGCCATCGTTATCATCATCATCCATGCTAGAAAACAAGTTAAGGTCGTTTTTACTTCCTGCCAATTCAAAATAGACATCTGTTTTTTCGTTTGGTTTGTAGGCACCATTAACAACAGCAACTTGTAGTTTTTCTGGTGCAATTAATCGTACGATAGGCTCATAATTTCCTTGAGGAATGCCATTTAAAGGTGCAACATACTCGAAGATATTTTCTACAGCGTTACTATTTATGATGACATAATTTCCTTGGTTTTCGCCTACTAAAGTAAATCGAACACTAAACAAATCGTCATCAGGATTATTAGAGAACACAAAAATTTCTTCACCACCAACGATATCCTTTCTGTATAAAATACGGTTGTCATCAAACGCTTGCGCAACATCGGAAGGCGCTACCATTAATGATTGATCATCTCCAGCATTAGATAAGATATCCACCTGTTCGGTAGATAAATTTTGTTGCAATGGTTGATTTTTAGCATCTGCTTCAGAGTATACCGAAACTCCAAGTTTTAGTTTTTCAGTTTCATAAGTTCCTCCTCCAAAAACCGTAAAGCGGGAGAAATTACGATCACTAAACTGATAATCTACTGTAATTCGCATTTCCGAAGTGATAGGATACGTCGAGTTAAAGATGATCTCACCAGCGTTATAATCGATAATATAATCTTTGTTTTCACCACGCTCAATGGGAATCCCGTTAACATAAACCGTTTCGCTACCAGAGACGATAAGCACAAATAATTCGTTATTAGGGCCTGTCAATTTATAGGGACCTTGGTTTCCTTCTTGTGCTACAAACTGGCTTGTTGTAAACTGTCCTCGAACTAGTGCTCCAGAAGCAAATAGATTGGTTTTAGACGATTCTCCTTCAAAATTTGCAGCCACCTGTAAGCCTTGAACACGCTTAGTAAAGCTGGCAAAATAACTATTAGTGTTGGCTAGATCTATATCTCCTGCTCTAATGTTCCATCGATCACTAAACAATTCGATAAATACCTGATCGAACTCATCTAATCGCTGTGAATATCCACTCTCTTGCAAAGGAATATTAGCATCCTGAATTGACGCTCTTAGTGATACCTTATCGCTTAGCTTTCCTGAAATCTGTAAATCCAGTTCACTGTTCAACACCGAATTTTGATTATTACCAAGAGTGACTCCTCTTGAGATGCTTCCAGAAGTGCTCAGGCCATCAAAAGGGGTGAAATTTTTTTCGATGTTGGATTGATTGAGTTTGTATAAACGTTGAAGATTGTCGGTATTATCAACAATAATCTTATCGTCTAGTTGGAAATATTTCCGAGTTAAAAAATCAGGATATCGCAAATAATTGATCTCTACAGAATCAACTGCAATCGGTTTTTTGAACGTTAGTAAGGCTTTGGCAAAATCAACTTTATAATACGAGGTATCAATGGTAGTTTTATCTTTACGCTTTAAGATAAACCAGCTAGAATTAATACTAACAGTATCGACTTTAATAGAATCTCTAACGACTACTTTCTTTGTCCTATAATTAGATTGTTCCTCTTGTGCTAAGGCACAAAAAGACATTATAAAACACATAAGCGAAATAGCAATTTTCATTCAGTATATAAACTTCTAAAGGCGGAAATTATTTTATCCTTAAAATCGGGTTAAAATAATAGTGTAAAAGTACAGTATTATTTAATTTAGCTGAAATCTTAACTTTTCAGAATGAAAATCATATCATACAATGTCAACGGTATTCGAGCTGCAATGAATAAAGGCTTTATCGATTGGCTTAAAAGCGCAAATCCAGATGTGATTTGTTTACAGGAAATCAAAGCCATGAAGGAGCAAGTTGATATTGAAGCTATCGAAAATGCTGGTTATAAATATAATTATTGGTTTAGTGCTCAAAAAAAAGGCTATAGCGGTGTTGCCATTTTAAGTAAAACGGAACCCGACCATATAGAATATGGAACGGGAATTGAATCTATGGATTTTGAAGGACGAAATCTAAGAGCCGATTTTAATGGCTTGTCTGTAATGAGTATGTATTTACCTTCTGGAACCAATGATGCTCGATTAGCACACAAGTTTGAATACATGGATATGATTCATTCGTATTTAAACAACTTGAGGCAAGAGAAGCCCAACTTAGTTATTCTTGGCGATTATAACATTTGTCATGAAGCGATTGATATTCACAATCCAAAAATGAAAGGTGTTTCTGGGTTTTTACCTGAAGAACGTGAATGGTTGGGTCGTTTCATTGATAGCGGTTTTATAGATTCGTTTAGACACTTACACCCAGAGAAACAAGAATTTTCATGGTGGAGTTATCGCGCCAATGCCAGAGCGAATAATAAAGGTTGGCGTTTAGATTATGCAATGGTTAGCCAACCATTACAAGAAAATATCAAACGCAGCGTTATCCTCACGGAAGCGGTTCATAGTGACCATTGTCCGATCTTAGTAGAAATAGAAAATTAATTATAACAAACTTAACCTGATTAACATGATTAAAAAATTGTCATTAATAGCACTAACCTTTGTATTTACAACGTCTTGTGTATCTAAAAAAATATACACTGATTTAGAAAATAAATATGCAGATCTAAAAAAAGAGCACCGCAAATTATCTGATAGTAATAGGGATCTGGAAACAGCTTTGAACAAAGCCGAAAATGACTTGACTAGACTTCAGCAAGATTATGATAAGACCTTAGCGCAACGTAATAAGCTCCAATCTGAATACGACGCTACCAAATCAAACCTAGATAATTTAAAAGCTTCATATGATGCATTGGAAAAAAACAGTAGTGCATCTATAGCAGCCAATTCAAAAAAGAATAGAGAATTATTAGCGCAGTTGGAAGCTAAAGAACAAGCCTTAGTAGCAGAAAATGCAAGGTTAGAAAAATTAAAGAAAGAATTAGACTCTAGATCACAACGTGTAGCCGAACTGGAAAATGTGATTGCTACTAAAGATGCGGCAATGACGAAATTAAAAGATGCTATTTCTAAAGCATTAACCAATTTTGAAGGTAAAGGATTAACTGTAGAACAGCGTAACGGTAAAGTATATGTGTCTATGGAAAACAAACTTCTTTTTCAATCTGGAAGTTGGGCTGTTGGTACACAAGGAAAACAAGCCGTTAAGCAACTAGGTGATGTACTGGCCGACAATCCTGAGATTGCCATCTTAATAGAAGGACATACCGATGATGTACCTTATAAAGGGAATTCGCAATTGAGTGGCAACTGGGATCTTTCGACTAAGCGAGCTACGGCAATAGTGAATATTCTTAGAGAAAATTCAGCAATTAATCCTGAAAATTTAACAGCTGCTGGTCGTGGTGAATATGCACCAATTGCAAGTAACGATACTTCCGAAGGCAAAGCAAAAAATCGCCGTATAGAGGTAATTTTAACGCCAAAATTAGATGAGATTTCAAAACTATTGAACGACATTTAAGCGCTTCAAAACCTTAACATAGATTTAGGATGGTTCAGTTTTTAAAAAGCTGAACCATCTTCTTATCTTTACACTTCTTAAAATTAAACCAACACCATGAGATACACCACATTACCAAAAACCGATATAAAAGTTAGTAAAATTTGTTTAGGAACGATGACCTGGGGAAATCAAAATACTCAAGACGAAGGTTTTGCTCAAATGGATCTAGCCATAGACAAAGGTGTCAACTTTTTTGATGTGGCAGAGTTGTATCCTGTTCCAGCAACGGCAGAAACTTATGCCGAAACCGAACGTATTATTGGAAATTGGTTTGAAAAAACTGGAAACAGAGATAAGGTTGTTCTGGCCACCAAAATTGCTGGTCCAGGAGATTATACAGCACATATTAGAACCAATGGGTTTAGTAAAGCTGCACTTAATGACGCTGTAGATAACAGCTTAAAGCGTTTAAAAACTGATTATATTGACTTATACCAATTACATTGGCCAGAGCGTCAAACCAATATGTTTGGTGTTAGGGATTATAATCATAATGCTAATGATCCATGGACCGATAATTTTAATGAGATCCTACATAATTTGGATGAGATCATCAAATCTGGAAAAATACGTCAGGTTGGGATTTCAAATGAAAAAGCTTGGGGAACTATGCGTTATTTGGAAGAGTCCAATACACATAACTTACCAAGAATGATTACCATACAAAATGCATATTCGTTATTAAATCGCGTATTTGAAGGCGATATGGCAGAAGTTGCTATTCGGGAAGAGGTTGGTTTATTAGCCTATTCACCAATGGCATTTGGTGTGCTGTCAGGAAAATATATTAAAGGTACTGCAGCAGATAATGCACGATTAAAGCTGTTCCCTAGATTTGCACGTTACAGCGGAGCTAAAGCAACTGAGGCCACCAAACGTTATATGCAAATTGCGGAAGACAATGGTATGACCTTAGCACAAATGGCATTGGCTTTTGTAACAGACAGACCTTTTATAACGAGTAGTATTATTGGTGCGACCTCTTTAGAACAATTAGAAGAAAATATCGATAGTATTGATATAACATTAAGTGACGAGCTCTTAAAAGCCATCAATGAGGTGCATGCAGAAATTCCTAATCCAGCGCCATAATAATATTGCTTTTTGAGATTTATATTGATTTATTGTCGATTATATTCTATATTTGATTAACACTAAATCAATCGACATGAACATATTTAATCTATCTCTCCTGTTTTTTCAGAACCCACCTTATGAATTAAATGATAGTATTTCAGGATTTGCAACACTTACGATGATCTTATACATTCTATATATTGCAGCTGTAATAAGCTTTTTTGTGCTTTTTATATTTCTATACATTAGAGTCATGAAATACTTTAAATTAAAGAATAAACTCATGCAACGCGAACTTGATAAGGATTAGAATTAAAAACTATTTCAAGAAAACAACTATCTAAATATCCTAGCTATGACTAGGTTTTTTTTATTTTTTCAGCCTCCTTCATAGTATTAAATATCAATAAATCAATTATTTAATTGCATTCATATAGAATATTTTCTATATTTGATTGTGTAGAAAATATTCTATATAATCATTTAATCGATTAAATTCACTGAACACTAACTTAAATTCAATAGTACAATGAAACATAATTTTAAAACGGCTGTCTTACTCTTTGTAGGACTGCTACTAACTTGGTCTTGTGAGAAAGACGATAATACAAATGAAAGTGTTAATCAATACAAAGTGCCAAGTATTGAAAGAGCTAAAACTTACTTCAATGAAAAAATAAACTTGTCTTCTTTAGAAACAACTGATTTATTTAGAAATGGTGATAGCTCATTAGACACCGATTGGGATAAGTCGAAATCTAAGGCATATAAGGAGGAGCCTCAAGAAACTCTGGATATTCTATATACACCCATTTACTTACCCACTTCTGGAAAAGCCAAAAGCTTTATTGGGTCTGTAGAAATGAATGGAGATATGCAATCAAAAATTTTCATCCTGTTTTATAAGCAGAGTACAAATGATACTGCCTTTTCTGGCTTTATGCTCATCTATAACTTGGATGGTATAATTGAATATGCCTACGAATATGATGACGGCCAGCGCATCTCAGAAGGCTTACCCAATTTGGTAAGCAATACACTTAACAGAACCGATACTGGCGATTGCGAGAGTCCTTTTGATAGTCTCGGCTGCCTTCTCGATTGGGTTGGTGGTGATTGGTTTGGGCTAGATGGTTTTATTGAAAATGATGTTGTCGAGGTTATTGCTGTGGGAGATTCTAGCACTGGTGGTCCGATTAGTGACTCTGGTTTTGGAAATCCTGGTTTTAGTATTCCAGCTTTAGATGAAGGTATCGCAGGCACAAATGGCAGCATTGAAGAACCTTGGTGGCTAGATAATACTGTAAGTGCCAACCCACTTTCTATCATTATGGCTTTAGAATTAGGACATGTGGCTTTGCCTGAAGCAGAATGGCTGCTCAATCAAGCCTCTCAAGAGCAATTAACTTCCATTGCTAATTTTTTGAATGCCAATCGTGCCAAGGATAAAAATAACGATAGTATTGAAGATAGTGGTTTAGATCCAAATCAAATGACTGAAATCTCGCAGGAGGCTTTAGATTTTGCAATAAGTATGATTAATTATTTGATGAATAACCCTAATGTAACGTTAGAATACGATCTATCGAATCAAATAAATAGCTATCCCAATTTTGACACATTTGATGAAGTAGAAGATTTTTTTGAAAATTCTAATAATTCATCATCTCATACTGTTTCAGTAGAAAGAGATAATTTTACTTTCAACTTTTTAATGCCACTATTTAGTTATGCTATAGAAATGGATGTTGACAAAGAAGTTCCTGATGGAAATTCTTGCGATTGCATAGAGATTCTTGACGTAAAAACTTACATTAGTGGAAATGAAACAATAACATCTTATACAGAAATTGGAGAGTATTGGACAGACATTTCCAGTGAACAAAACACAATTAAAGTAAGTATAAAAGGAAAAATAACAACTGGTTTAAATATAGATGGGTTCCCTTGGAAAAGATCTAAAGTTTATACCTTCTATGTTGTATATAATCACTCAACTGGAAATATAATCACATATGGCTATGATTTGCAAAACTAAAAACTTTATAAGATTATACTCTTGTATTTTTCTTATCCTATCAGTTTCTTTAAATAAAGTTTCTGCACAAAATGAAACTCAAATTAAATTGAATGATAGTCTAGTTAAAACTTATGTGGATATCAATGACACTCAATATAAGGCGATTAAGAAAAGTGCACCTATCATGGAAGAACTTCACTTAGCCATCAAGGATTCTGTTCAATCAAGTGCGTTGAATAGAAGATTAAGATTATTTTTTGAAAATAAATACAATGAAAAGCAACTGATTATCACCTTAAAACTGGAACGACATATGAAAGGGACTAATTCTACTTTTGAATTAGATTACAGTATAGATGCCGATAAATCTCTTAGTTTTGATTCGGTTGAAGACTATATAGCTTACCAAAAAAGGATTGATAGTCTTTTATTTAAAAATCTTAAAGTGAAAGACACAATCATAAAAAAGAAAAACAAAGAATAATTTGATTCTAGTTTTAAATAAACAAAAACCCCTTTCCACATAAGTGAAAAGGGGTTTTTTAGATATTATTTGATTTCCTTACCATTTTTGTCATAAAAATGATATTCAAGATATGTGTAAGCATCTCTAGGTAAAACTTTTACCCATTTTTTATGTTCTAAAAACCATTTAGAACGTACTGATGGAAACCCTTTGGTTAAAAAGGCTGCTATAAATGGATGCGCATTAAGCGTAATCTTCTTATAGTCTTTTTTGAAAAGCCTTTCGAGGTCTTGGGTAATCTTTTGAATCACAATTATTGGTGCTTCAATTTCTCCTCCTACTGCTCCGTTAGGGTTTTCTTCTTTTGTTTTAATATTGCGTTCTGGGCGAACACGCTGTCTGGTAATTTGTATCAAACCAAACTTACTAGGTGGCAAAATCTTATGTTTTGCCTTATCATCTTTCATTTCGTCACGAAGATGATTGTACAATTTTTTTCGATTCTCTGCTCTTCCCATATCAATAAAATCGACAACGATAATGCCTCCCATATCACGTAAACGTAACTGACGAGCAATTTCTGAAGCAGAAATTAAATTGACTTCCAGAGCAGTGTCTTCTTGATTTTTTTCTTTGTTAGATCTGTTTCCGCTATTCACATCAATCACATGCATCGCTTCGGTATGTTCTATTACCAAATAAGCGCCTTTTGCCATCGACACTGTGCGACCGAAAGAGGTTTTAATTTGACGTTCTATACCATACTTTTCATATAGTGGCACGCCATTTTTATACATCTTTACTATGGATTCTTTAGCAGGTGCAATCTCTTGCACGTAATCTTTAATCTGTCCATAAAGCACTTCGTCATCTACTGTAATGCTCGAGAATGAATCATCAAAAATATCTCTTAAAATAGAAGATGCTTTGTTCATTTCACTCAAAACCTTACTAGGATGATGCGCTTTATTTAATTTTTTACACATTGCTGTCCATCTATTCAGCAAGTTCTGTAAATCTTTGTCGAGTTCGGCAACTTTCTTGCCTTCTGCGACTGTACGAATGATAACACCAAACCCTTTAGGCGTAATACTCTTGACCAATCGTTTTAAGCGATCTTTCTCTTCTTTCGATTCAATTTTTTGTGAAATTGAAATACGATCAGAAAATGGTACTAAGACAATATAACGACCAGCAATAGACAACTCGCTACTAATACGAGGGCCTTTGGTTGAAATTGGTTCTTTTACAATTTGTACTAATAGAGATTGATTTGATTTTAAAACATTGGCAATACTGCCGTTTTTATCAATATCTTTCTCAAACTGAAAATTTTTCAGTAAAAAATCGGTATGTCTACCTGTGCTTACACGTTTAACGAATTTTAAAAGAGAAGGTAATTTTGGTCCTAAATCATGATAATGCAAAAACGCATCCTTTTCATAACCTACATTTACAAATGCAGCGTTTAGACCAGGAACAGCTTTTCGTATTTTGGCAATAAATATATCACCAACCGAGAAGTTGTTATCATCTTCATCTTTGTGTAACTCGATAAGTTTTCCATCTTTTAATAAGGCAAAATCAACAATATCAGAACTCGATCTTATAATCAATTCTTTTTCCATGTTGTTCATTTTAATCCATCCCGATTCATTTCGAGATAGATGGATGTTATTTTATTTTGACACAGGATATTTAATCCAGCAAATTCATGTATTACGATGGTAAATCGTAATAAAACTCATAAATTTTATATCAAAGAACGTTGTTTTTTAAATTAAGAAAAGTAGTTAAAAAACTACTTTTCTTAATTTATTTCTTTTTGTGACGATTAGCGCGTCTACGTTTTTTACGCTTATGCGTCGCTACCTTGTGTCTTTTTCTTTTTTTACCACTTGGCATAAATAAGTCTTTTTTAAATTAATATTTGTTTTAATGTTTTAGTTTACTTCAACGTTAGTCTTAACACCTTCAACAAATACTTTAGCAGGTTTAAATGCAGGTATGTTGTGAGCAGGTATTTTTATTGTTGTGTTTTTTGAAATGTTACGACCAGTTTTTTCTGCTCTAGTTTTTACGATAAAACTTCCGAAACCTCTTAGGTATACGTTATCTCCACCTTCTAAAGATGATTTAACTTCTTCCATGAATGTTTCTACTGTTGCTTGTACATCTCCTTTTTCAATTCCTAGTTTGTCAGAAATTTTCGCTACTATATCAGCTTTTGTCATTGTTATTAATTTTTAGGGTTATCTATTAATTATAAGGGATGCAAATATAGGTAATTTAATTTCAATATTTCAAGCGTAATTAATTAAAATTTAACCTTGTAAAGATTTATTTTTGTAAAAATTAAGCCTTTTAAATGAATTTTACCGAAATTTTAACACATTGGTACTCAGTCAATAAGAGAAGTCTACCATGGAGAACAACTAAAAATCCGTATCACATTTGGTTGTCTGAAATAATCATGCAACAAACACAGATTACACAAGGATTACCGTATTATGAAGCTTTTGTTAACCGTTTCCCATCTGTTTTTGACCTTGCAAATGCCAATGAACAGGACGTTTTAAAGCTTTGGCAAGGCTTAGGCTATTATTCTAGAGCTAGAAATTTGCACACCTCTGCAAAATACATTGCTAATGTATTAGGCGGAGAATTTCCAAATACCTATACTGAAATAGTAAAACTCAAAGGTGTAGGCGATTATACAGCTAGCGCCATCGCTTCGATCTGTTTTAATGAACCTCACGCAGTTGTTGATGGTAATGTATATAGAGTATTGTCGCGCTATTTTGGTATTGATACACCAATCAACTCGACAAAAGGTATCAAAGAATTTAAAAAACTAGCGACGAGCTTAATTGATAGTAAACATCCTGGAGATTATAACCAAGCCGTTATGGAGTTTGGCGCTACGCAGTGCAAACCTAAAAGTCCATACTGTATCGTTTGTCCGCTCAACACTAGTTGTATTGCGATTCAAAAAGGAAAAGTAGATGAGCTTCCTGTTAAACTTAAGAAAACAAAAGTGACAAAAAAGCACTTCAACTTTTTGGTCATTATATCTGAAGACAACAACATAATTTTTGAAAAAAGAACATCTAAAGGCATTTGGCAAAATTTATATCAATTTCCTCTTGTTGAAACTAAAAGTGCATTAACTTCCGAAGTATTTGAAAGTAATCCAGGTATTAAATCTCTTTTTAACGGTTCGAAGTTCACATACAGCCTATATAATACAAATGAGCTCGTTCACAAATTATCACATCAACATTTATATACCAAATTCTGGATTATCGAAGTTAAGAAGCTTCCTAAAAAGGGCATATCAATTTCAGAATTAAAAACCTATCCCACCTCAATATTAATTAGCAATTTTATAGACAGGTTCGATTTCTGATTTTAGAGAACTCATAAATTTTTCATACTTTTAATAATCAGACTTTAAAATGATTAATTTTGTAGTCTTAAACAATAGAAACTATGTCAGGAACATTAAATAAAGTAATGCTTATAGGGCATTTGGGCGATGAAGTAAAGATGCATTATTTTGATGGTGGTAATTGCGTTGGTCGTTTTCCATTAGCAACAAACGAAACCTACACGAACAAACAAACTAATGAACGCGTTACAAATACCGAATGGCATAACATTGTGGTTCGTAATAAAGCTGCTGAAATTTGTGAAAAATACCTCTCAAAAGGTGACAAAGTCTATATTGAAGGGCGTTTAAAAACAAGAAAATGGCAAGATGACAAAGGTGCAGATCGTTATTCGACCGAAATTCAATGCACCGATTTCACGTTCCTATCAACTAAGAATGAAAATCAAGGTGGAGTAACACCAGCTTCTAACCCTCAGCAAGCTACCCAACAACCATCTAATACATCTGTTTCCGAACCTATAGCCGAAGATAATGATGATCTTCCGTTTTAAATAAATCAAACTTAAATTATTTACTTTGGATCCTGAACCCTCGAGTTTAATAATGACAATGCTTACAGTAAACGTATCGCTCGTTTCTGGGCTTATATTACTTTTTATTTTACTACTGTGTTCTGCATTGATTTCGGGTGCTGAAGTAGCCTTTTTTTCGCTAACAAAATCTGATATAGATACAGGTCTAGAAGAAAACCCTAGAAAGTTTACTATTATTTCAAAATTATTAGAGCGGCCTAAAAAACTTTTAGCAACAATACTAGTTGCCAATAACTTTATCAATATTGGCATTGTAATTCTGTTTGCCTATCTAGGTGAAACATTGTTTAAAGATATAGAGATTACTTGGGTTCGATTTCTATTGGAAGTTGTTGTTATCACCTTTTTGATATTATTATTTGGTGAAATTGTCCCTAAAATTTATGCGAGTAGAAATCGTGTTAAGTTTTCGACATTTATGGCAATCCCGTTAAAGTTTTTGGATGTTATTTTTTCTCCAATCAGTTTACCAATGCGCCATTTAACCTTATCCATTCATAAAAAACTAGGGAAACAAAAATCAAATCTAAGTGTTGATCAACTGTCTCAAGCTTTAGAATTAACATCTGAGGGAGACACAACAGATGAAGAGCAAAAAATATTAGAAGGTATTGTATCCTTTGGAAATACTGATACAAAACAAGTCATGCGACCGAGAATGGATATTTTTGCTCTAAACGAAGACTTGAAGTATGATGAAATTATTCCTGAGGTCATCAAAAATGGCTATTCTAGAATTCCAGTATACAAAGACAGTATAGACAATGTTACAGGTATTTTATATATCAAAGATCTATTACCACATATTGAACGCAAACAATTTGATTGGACCACCTTACTTCGCGAACCATTCTTTGTTCCTGAAAACAAAAAACTTGATGACTTAATGGTTGAGTTTCAAGAGAAGAAAGTGCATCTAGCAGTAGTAGTAGATGAGTATGGTGGCACCTCAGGTGTAGTGTCTTTAGAGGATGTTATCGAAGAGATTGTAGGAGATATAAGTGATGAATTTGACGATGATGATGTCATCTACACAAAAATTGATGATCAAAATTATTCGTTTGAAGGAAAAACCACTTTAAAAGATTTTTATCGAATAGTCAAGGTTAAAGACGAGGCCGACTTTGAAGAGAACAAGGGTGAAGCTGAAACTATCGCAGGGTTTGTTTTAGAGATTTCTGGAGTATTTCCTAGACCACGAAATAAAATAAATTTTAAAAACTACGTTTTTACTATTGAAGCTATTGACAATAAACGAATCAAACAAATCAAGTTTACTATCTTAGACTAAACTTGTATATTATTTATGATTATTAAAAAATTATGTATTCCATTACTAGCTGCAGTTTGTTTTTCTTGCGGAAATGATCCGCTACCAAAACCTAAAGCCATGTTAAGACTGGACTATAAAAAACCAGAGTATTCAAAAGTGGATGTGCGTTTACCTTTTACCTTTGAAAAGAATATCAACGCCGACAAAATTTCTAATATTAAGTTAGACGGTATCAATAACTTTTATGGTGTAGATATTAACTATCCATCTATGAAAGGCACTATCTATCTTACCTATAAAAAGGTTAACGCTACTAATCTGGATACGTTATTAAGAGATGCGCAAACGCTAACGCAGAAACATACTATAAAGGCCGATGAGATAGAAAGTATTATTTATGAAAACCCAGAGCAAAGCGTATTTGGAATGTTTTATGAAGTTGGAGGAAATGCTGCTTCACAATCTCAATTTTATGTCACAGATAGTATTAATCACTTTTTAAGTGGTTCTTTGTACTTTTATACTGAACCTAATTACGATTCTATTTATCCTGCTGCTGTGTATTTAAAAAATGACATTAAACGCATTATGGAATCCATAGAATGGAAGGAATGAAAAACATAAAAAAAAGCCTATCAAAATTGATAGGCTTTTTTTTATGTATTAGATAGATACTAAATCGATTATTCGTTAATAACCCATTCACCACTACTTTTAATCATCGAGAATTCTTCAGTTGAATTACCAGGTGCCCAAGTTGCAACAGTAACAACATATTTTTGTCCTTCTTCTGCAGAAGGGTTTAAATTATCTAGTACAATATTTAAAGCAGTAACGATCATTTCATCAGTCCAGTTAGTACTTCCTCCAGTTCTATTAAAGTTACCAAAATTATCTAAGTTTTCTGCTGCTGCTTCAAATCCTTCAACAGCTATTAATTCTGAAGCAACTAATGTATAGTCACTACCTGTTAAGGTATATCTAATAGTATTGTCTGGAATCCAAACACCATTCTCAAGACCAAACTGTAAAGACGAGATGCTTGGTGACCAGCTTCCACCATTAAACGTGTATAAGTTTCCTTTAGTTACTGTTCCTATTCCACTTCCACCAAAGAATCTGTAGATGATGAATAATTCATCTTCTTCTTGTGCAAATGGGTAGTTAATACCTAACCATTGTGGTAAATAGTTGCTAGGTAAAACAGAACCACTAAAATTATTGAAAGCTCCTGGTTGCCCAGAATTTTCACCCATAGAATCATAATCTGCAGTAGTTAAATAGTAAACTCCGCCGACATCATCCCACTCTCCTTCTGAATACCTGTAGTATGCATTTTTAGTTTCAGTATCTCCAGAGAAACCTGTTGTTCTAACAGCAAAATCTTGAACTCTCCATCTTGGCGAATCAGAATCTGTAGAGCTATATTTTAAAGCAACATGTACAGTTTGTCCATCGTATGCTGTAAAATCAAAATCTTCTGAAGTTGTCATATCTCCAAAAATTGTTTTATCAAAAGCTATTGCTGTCCATGCTGCAGCCATAGGATCTCCACCTGTAGTATAATCTGTAGATACTAATATATCAAATAATGCGATATCACCTAAGAAATCTATTTCTTGGGTAATTTGAAAAGATAAACCTGAAATTCCAGATAAATCTACCTCAGGAGAAATAAGCCACTCTTCTGTAGCATTGGCTCCACCTGAAAATCCAGATCCTTCTGCATAAGAAGGTTGGTCTCTCCACCCTAAGTTATCATCCATTCCTTCTAATCCATCATCTAGAACCTCTATAAGTTCAAAATCACCAAAGTTTGTTGGAAATGCAGCACCATAAACACTTGCTAAACCAACTTCTGGTTGTCCAGTAAATTCATTGTATGATAATCTTACAACTTGTCCTTCTGCAGGAGTTGCAAATTCTGAAGCCAAAACACCTTCTAAAGCAACTTCAACATCTTCACCAGGTAAAAACGCATTACTGTTACTCGTTGGGTAATCAGTATTCCCAAGATTATAAACGTCGGCATTTACAAAAGCACTAACATCTTCTGGGTTTCCATCATTTAAATTAAAACTCACAGTTACCGATGAACCAGTACCCCAAAATGGGTATCTATCTGCTAAAAACGGAGGTAAAATCACTTTTGCATCTTCTAAATCAGCAAACGCTTCAAATGTTTCATAGTAATCTGGTTCTTCATCTTCTCCTTGTTCTACAAGAGCAGCATAATCATCTGACGACAATGTAAATGCATCATTTCCGATTATCGGATTATCTTGATTAGCGAGATCATTATTAATATCTTCTACAGGATTACACCCTGTAAAGATTGCGCCTATAAAGGCTAATACATAAACTATTCTTTTCATTGTTTTGTTTTTTTAAAATTTAAGTTGTGCTCCTACACTAAATGTTCTACCAAAACCATAGTAAACTAAAGCTGTTTCAGCATTTGAACCTGAGCCATCTAAAGCATCTGCTATATATTCTGTATTAAATATATTATTTATTCTAGCTACAAGAGACGCATCAAACTCTCCAAACGAGAAACCGTGAGTAATAGCAGCATCAAATACACCATAAGAAGGTACTTCCCATGGATCTGGAGCACCTTGTGTTCCTCTATCACTTGGATCAAAATCTGCATACAAACGATCAAAATAGTTATAATCTATAGATAATCTCGTATTTATTCCAAATCTATAATTAACACCTAATGCCATTGTAGTTTGAGCAGCATCACCTACAGGTGTATCTTCAATAAATAAATTTACTGTATCTACTACTTCTTGCTCTTCATTTAAAATGTTAACTCCTGTAACATCTTCTTCCCATCTCCAATCTCCAAGAGATGCCATACCTGTGATGTCTAATTTATCCGTTGCTTTGTATACAAAGTCAATTTCAATACCTTGGTGAATTGCATTTACACCTAAAATGTTAGCAAATCCTGTTTCGTCTTCACTTAATTGGAAAGACAATGTTTCTGTTCTATCTCTCCAAGCAGTTCTATATAAGTTAACATTAGCAGACAAACGTTCGCCTCTAAAACCATAACCTATTTCATAACTTGTGATTTTTTGATTTTCGGCATTTTTATTAATCTCATCATTGTTAAAGTTAGGGAAAACTGCGTCAAAATCAGCTGCTTTTTCAAAGTATCCTATGTTTACAAATACATTATGGTTCATATCGATACGATAGTTAGCACCACCTTTTGCTCCATAACCAAAAAAGTTGAAACGATCTGTTTCTTGTAGAGGATCTCCGTTTAAGTAATTAAAGTAATCTTTTCTCTTGTAAGATGTGTTCGATGCGTTTAATGATATGAATGTATTGAAATTTTCATTTACATCATATTCTAACTGAGCAAATGCACCTAACCAACCTACTATTCCATCGTTATTATAAGCTACTTTATCACCTACTCTTGCGATACCTGTTGGATTATTAACGTTATCCTCATTAATTATAAATTGACCTCCTAATAGATCGGTAACTTCTCTAAAGTGTTTTCCTGTATAACTTCTCCAGTCTAATCCGGCTAAAAGCACTAAGTCATCAGTTAAATCTGATTTCAATGTAGATAAAATTCCATACCAATTGTGGTCGTTACGAGAAGCTCTTAAAGCAGCATTAGAACCGTTAGCTCCATTTGCAATATTTTCATCAACGATACGATCAAAATCTAAAGGACCAAATTCTCCAATACGATAATCTGCACTTGTAAATTTAAATCTTCCATCATTTTCAAATCCTGGAGCGTCAGCATCACTACCTAGAGTTCCACCTCCACCACCAGTACCAAAAGATGCGTAGGCAGCTGTCGAGATGCTAGTTTTATCATTAAGATCCCAATAGTGGTTTAAAGAGATTTGAGGTTTGTGATAAAAGTTATCTTCTATAGACGTTAGCTGACCATTCTTAAAGCCCCAATCTGAGTTGTATTTAATTCCGTCTTCACTTTGTCTATACGTGTCAATTAAATGTCTGTTTTGTCTTTGACCGTGACGTTGTTTTGCACCAAAAGCCGTAAACGATAACTTATGTTGATCGTTGATCTCTTTAGATACGTTAACAAAATAAGAAACAGCATTAAAAGGTGTTCCTTGCACATAACCATCTCCATCAGTCTTAGCAGCTGAAACTGTAGCAGCAAAACCATTTTCCATTAGACCTGTAGAATACGTTATTCCAAATTTTCTATACCCGTCATTACCAAGTGTTGTCATGATGTTTCCACCAGCTTCAGCATCGGTTGTTTTAGTTAAGATATTGATAGTACCACCAACTGAAGGTACAGCAACTCTAGCAGCACCAAGACCTCTTTGTACTTGCATTGAACTCGTCACATCACCTAATCCTGCCCAGTTACTCCAGAAAACACGACCATTTTCCATATCGTTTACTGGCACACCGTTAATCATTACAGCAACATTCTCAGAGTTAAATCCACGTAAGTTAATACGACCATCTCCAAAACCACCACCAGCTTTTGTAGCATATACACCAGGTGTAGATTTTAAGACTTCAGGAAATTCTTGAGTTCCTAATTTTAATTGGATATCTGCAGCTCTAACTGTTGACACGGCAACAGGCGTTTTTCTGTCTACTGCTACAGACGCAATAATTTGCACCTCTTGTAAGCCTACTTCACTTGAGACAAGAGTAATTGTTCCAAGATCCATATCTCCAGAGAAAGCAATTGTTTGCGAGTTGTAACCAACAAACGTAATTACTAATTCTCCCGATGAAGCTTGAGTTTTAAGGGTGAAATTTCCATCAAAATCGGTATTAGTACCATTAGACGTCCCCTTTTCAATGATATTTGCTCCAGGTAATGGTTCGTTCATATCTGAACCGACTAACTTACCTGTAATTGTGCTTTGTGAAAAAGCAATTGTAGTGCACAATAAAGCTACAAATACCAATAAACATTTTGAAATTTTTTTCATTGTTTAAGAATTATTTAGAGTTTTAAATTTGCGGCAAAAGTACGTTCAATAGGAACATACTGTATTACCAAAATGTTAAGAATTTTTAACTGTTAAAATTACTTAAAATTTCTTAAAAATTTAACATTTAGCTTACACTAAGTCAACAAGTATTTAACAACTCTATCTTATATCTTGGTAGTGTTTAATGAGGTTTTGAGTAGATTCGTCATGATTGTTAATAACATTCGCACTTTGAAGTTCTGTTAAAATTGTATTTGCGAGCTGCTTTCCAAGTTCAACACCAAATTGATCGTAGCTGAAAATATTCCATATAATTCCTTGAACAAATATTTTATGTTCATACATGGCAATTAATTTTCCAAGGCTTTGAGGTGTTAACTTTTCTATGAGAATAGTAGTGGTTGGTTTGTTACCTTCAAATATTTTAAAAGGTATCAACTCTTTCATTTTTTCTTCGGAAAGCCCTTGAGATTGTAATTCTTCTTCTACAACATCTTTAGACTTACCATTCATCAAGGCTTCAGTTTGAGCAAAGAAGTTAGACATTAGTTTGTCTTGGTGATCTTGATTTCCATGCAATGATTTGGCAAAACCTATAAACTCTGCCGGAATTAATTTTGTTCCTTGATGTATTAGTTGAAAAAACGCATGTTGAGAATTAGTTCCTGGCTCACCCCATATTATGGTTCCTGTTTGATAATCTATCGCATCACCATTTCGATCAACGCTTTTACCGTTACTTTCCATAATACCCTGCTGAAGATAGGTAGCAAATTGATTCAAATACTGCGAATACGGAATTACTGCTTCACTTTCAGCATTGAAAAAGTTATTATACCACACACTTAAAAGCGCTGTAATGACTGGAATGTTTTTATCAAACGTTTCCGTTTTAAAATGTGTGTCCATTTTATGTGCGCCAAGAAGTAATTGATCAAAGTTATCATAGCCTACAGCTAGACTTATAGACAATCCAACGGCGCTCCACAACGAAAAACGACCCCCTACCCAATTCCACATTGGGAATATATTGTTTTCATCAATACCAAAGGCTTTTACTTTTTCAATATTGGTAGATACTGCAACAAAATGTTTAGACACAGCATCTTGAGGCGATTCCTTTAAAAACCATTCTCTAATTGTATTGGCATTAGATAATGTTTCTTGTGTCGTAAATGTTTTAGAAACAATTACAAATAGTGTGGTTTCTGGATTTAATTTTTTAATGATTTCATTGACATGATCACCATCAACATTACTCACAAAATGAGTGTTAAGATGGTTTTTATAATACGATAATGAATCGACAACCATAGCTGGTCCCAAATCAGATCCACCTATACCGATATTGACAACATCTGTAAATGGTTTGTTGGAATAACTTTTAAGGTCACCATTAATTATTTGATTTGAGAAGGTTTTTATTTTTTGTTTAACCTCAAAAATTTCAGGGATAACATTTTCACCATTTACAAAAACCTGAGCACTTTCAGGTGCTCTCAAAGCTGTATGTAAGACTTCACGTCCTTCAGTTTGATTGATTACATCTCCTCCAAAATATTTCTGCATGGCATCCTTCAATCCAACTTCATTGGCTAGCTCCAGTAACAAGCTTATCGTTTCTTTGGACACACGATGTTTAGAATAATCAACAAAAAAATCTTCCCAACTCACGGTCATATCATGTGCACGATTATGATGTTTAGCAAATAAGGCTTTAAGATGTGTATTTTCTATGGTTTTGAAATGTGCACTTAGCTTACTCCAAGCGACTGTTGTGGTAGGGTTGACTGTTTGTAATGCCATTATTGTATTTTCGACGTTAGTACTTCGTCTTCGGTTGGTAATTCAATTTTATTATCTTCAAACTGTATATTGTCCAACTGAGATTTTAAAGGTTTGATAAATTCGGTATAATTTGCCTTAAGAGAATCTGGAATAGATTCTGCTGCAGGCAATTTCTCTCTAAAAGGATCGACTTGTTTTCCATTTTTCCAAAATCGATAACACACGTGAGGTCCACCTGTATTACCTGTCATACCAACCCATCCAATCACATCACCTTGTTTTACAAAATCACCTTTTCTAACATTTTGTGCTTTCATATGTAAGTATTGTGTGCTGTAAGTTCCATTATGTTTGATCTTAACGAATTTACCATTTCCACCACGTCTTGTAGATTCGGTTACGGTTCCATTTGCAGTGGCTAGAATAGGAGTTCCTATTGGAGCCGCAAAATCGGTACCTCGATGTGGTCGTAATTTATAACCATAGTATTTGATGCGACGATTTAGGTTATAACGTGAGGAGATTCGACTAAACTGCACAGGAGCTTTTAAAAATGTTCGTCTTAAACTCTTTGTATTTTCATCAAAATAATCTGAAATTTGTTTCATACTATCCACCTGAAAATTAAATGCATAAAATGGCTCACTCTTATGCTCAAAATAGGCGGCATCAATACTTTCTATACCTGCATAAATGGTGTCTTCAATAAAGCGTTGATTATACACTATTTTAAAACGATCTCCTTTTTGAAGTCTAAAGAAATCAATAGTCCAAGCATATATATCACTCATATCATTTATTAATTGATATGGCAACCCTTGAGCTTCCATTGTTTCAGACAAGTTATTCATCACAACTCCAGAGGCCTCTTTTTGTACAATTGTAATGGGTTTTTTGCCTTTATAAGCAACTACAGAGTCTGTCATTTTAATGACTACGTAATCAATACTATTGGGCTGGTATATAAAGCACTCTGGTGTTTGAAGCGAATCTTTAGCACAAAAGAGTGTATAAGGCTTACCTATTTTTAATTTTCCTATATCAAATGAATCCTTAATTTTTTCAGCAATATTGAAGATTCTTGGGTAACCAATATGATTACGCTCTAAGATTTCGCCAAAACTATCCCCTTTTTTGATCGTATCTCTTTTAACGATGTAATTGTCGAGCACTAAACCAAACTCTTTTAAAGGTTCAGGCTCTACATAAGTTTGTAATTGATCTAACTCTGGTTTTTTCTCGTCTTCTTTACATGAAAAAAAACCAATACAAATAAAAAGTGCTATTAATAATTGTTTTGGTTGCATTAAGCTAATGGTATTATATGTTTTCTCCCCAGTTTTCTAATTCTTTTTCGCTCCAAAGTTCAGGAAAAAAAATACGCTTTTGGTATTTTGGGTGCATATATTTTTTCCAGTCACTTCCACCCGTGGCTTCACCATCTCCTGTTCCACTTTCTATATAGTGTTTTGCAGCATTATAATGTGCCATAACCCAGGTAATATTTACAGTGTAATCAAAATGCCTCATAGCCTTGACTAAATCTGCGTCCTGTTGATCTTCTTTTGGAAGTTCTTTAAAACGAGACCATAGATTTTTAGTGTTATAGGTTTGCATAAAACGAATGAAATCACCTTTGTATCGTTTTTCAAAATTAACTAAGAGTGTTGATTTTTTACCTGTTTTATAATCTTTCCCTGCTGCTTGCCAATACAGGTGTTCAAAGGCATGTTCAAAAGGTGTATTACGATCTATGGTTTTCCTAAATCTGTAATCAATCAAGTTTATTAATTCTGTTGAAGCAAACTCAATCATTCGATACTGTGCACTTTGAAATCCGCTCGCTGGCGTAAGCGTATATCGAAATTTCATGTATTGCTCAATTTCCATACCTTCACGCATGATATTGAAGGATGTAGTTAGCATATCAAAATAGCGACTAACACGCATAATTTTATTTTCAAAAAATTCAACATTAAGGTTTTCTTTTTCTGCAACCTGTTGAATTTCCCAAAGGATCATTTTAAAGATCAATTCATTGATTTGATGGTAAGCAATAAAAACCATCTCATCAGGAAGTGTTGTTCGCTGTATTTGAAGGTTCAAAAGGGCATCTGTTTGTATATAGTCCCAATATGTAATAGGCTTGCTATAAAGCAAGCCGTAAAGGTGATCGTCTGTATCTTGATCTATTTTAGTATACTTCTCTTGAAGCTGTTTTATGATATCGTCAAAATGTTGTGTGTCATCCATGTTAGTTAGTCAAATTGAATAGGAAAGTAATGTTTTAATCCTTTATAATCTTCAAGGTCTGCTCTTAATGAACCTACGGCTAGATCTGCTTTAATCTTTAAAGGGATTTTATTTTCATCTGCACTTACCCAAAGTGTTAAACTTTCCTGTTCTTTAAATACACGTCCAGCCATAACATATGGTCTAAACTTTAATGTTTTAATTTTTCCAAATTTTGTTTTAATAGTTTCTCTTCCTAAAAATTTAAGCTTGAAATTATAATTTTCTTCATCAAAAAACATATTGAGTGTTACTACCTCGCCTATTTTAATGTTTTTAGTGTCATAATTATTTCTTAAATAGTAAAATGCAGATACCATATCTTGAACATCTTGTTCTGTAGCTATAGTCTTTTTCGTTTTATGCTTTTTATTTTCGACTTGGGCTTCTTTTTTATTTTGATTGAATTTGATCTCTATGTCTTTGGTGTGACCTCCTTCATCAATTTTTCTAATAAACTTGTATGGAACTCCGGTTTCCTTGTCAAAATAACTTTCGTACCTGTCTTTTACTTTGAAAAACCACTTAATAGCACCAGTTGTCCAGCCTTTCCCAACAACATGGTATACAGGCTTTCCATTTAACTTTGTTTCTTTAAGTGACAATGTTGCGTTTCCTGCTTTTAGGAATCCACTGTAGCTCATTCTAAATTTGAACCATTCACCATCTTTGAATGCACTTTTCTTTTGGGCAGTAGAAGTTTGCAAACAAAATAGAACGCCAATTATAAGTAGTAAGTTTCTCATCATATATAGTATTGTAAATGTAACTTTCAGTATCACATTTTATTGTTCGTAATGAAGAATTACAATTACTATTCCAAAAATAAAAATTTTATTGAAACCATTATAAACAAAGGTGTTATACTTCTGTTAGAATTTAAAATATAAACGCCATCCCAAATGGACAGCGTTTATATAATTGTTGTTTATAACGTTCCTCTTTTTGCTTGTTCTCTCTCAATGGATTCAAACAAAGCTTTAAAATTACCTGCGCCAAAACCTTGTGCTCCCATACGTTGAATGATTTCGAAAAACAATGTTGGTCTATCTTCTACAGGCTTAGTGAAAATTTGAAGTAAATAACCTTCTTCATCAGCATCTACAAGAATAGAGAGTTTTTGAAGTTCTTTTATATCTTCTTTCATCATGTCCATATGCACTCCCAATCGTTCGGGAATCATATCGTAATATGATTGTGGTGGAGGTGGTAAAAACTCAACACCTCTAGCTTTAAGTTGGGCTACTGTTTTTATAATATCATCTGTTGCGACAGCTATGTGCTGAACTCCAGAATCTTCATAAAAATCTAAATATTCTTCTATTTGAGATTTCTTTGCCGCTTTAGCTGGTTCATTAATTGGGAATTTGATTCGTCCATTACCATTACTCATCACTTTACTCATCAACGCAGAATATTCGGTATGGATTTGTTTATCATCAAAGGATAGGAAATTCACAAATCCCATAACATCTTCATACCATTTTACCCAAGTATTCATTTGTCCCCAACCAACATTACCTACCATATGATCTATGTATTTTAGTCCAACAGGTTCTGGATTATAATCTGATTCCCATTTTTGGAACCCTGGCATAAATATACCATTGTAGTTTTTACGTTCAACGAACATATGTACGGTTTCACCATAGGTATATATTCCTGCTCTAACAACTTCTCCAAACTCGTCGGTTTCTACTACAGGTTCCATGTAAGACTTCGCTCCTCTTTTGGTAGTTTCTTCATAAGACTTTCTAGCATCATCGACCCAGAGTGCTACTACTTTTACACCATCGCCATGCTTAACAATATGATCATTAATTGGAGATTTACTATTTAGAGGTGTTGTTAATACCAATCGTATCTTATCTTGTTTAAGTACATAACTCACAGAATCTTTTGAGCCTGTTTCTAAGCCTTTATAAGCATGGGATTGAAATCCAAATGCCGTTTTGTAGAAATGAGCAGATTGTTTTGCATTTCCAACATAAAACTCAACATAATCAGTTCCTAGTAGTGGTAAAAAATCTTGTGCGTCTTCAAAGATCTTTTCTAATCCGTAATTGACACTTTTTACTTCTTTTGCCATA
The DNA here is from genome assembly GCF_947500255.1 of uncultured Psychroserpens sp. Lineage (GTDB taxonomy): Bacteria > Bacteroidota > Bacteroidia > Flavobacteriales > Flavobacteriaceae > Psychroserpens. The sequence goes on from NZ_CANMRL010000001.1 coordinate 664,380, forward strand.
ATATTTATTTTAATGTTCTAACCAAGATTTAAAATAATCTTCGTCTGCTATTTTTAAAGCTTCTTCTGTTACTTGTAGTGGTTTAAATGTATCTACCATAACAGCGAGCTCATCTGTTTTTATTTTTCCTATACTGCGTTCTGTAGCTCCAGGATGTGGTCCATGAGGAATACCAGCAGGATGCAAACTAATATGACCTGCATCAATATCATTTCTACTCATAAAATCACCGTCAACATAATACAACACCTCATCACTATCTATATTACTGTGATTATATGGTGCTGGAATACTCTCTGGATGATAATCGTACAAACGCGGCACAAAACTACATACTACAAAGGCATCTGTTTCAAAAGTTTGATGCACTGGAGGTGGTTGATGAATACGACCAGTGATAGGCTCAAAGTCATGAATTGAAAAGGCATAAGGATAGTTATAACCATCATAACCCACCACATCAAATGGATGCGATGCGTAAACCATTTCAAATATATCGTCTTGTTTTTTAACCTTCATAAGAAACTCTCCTGTTTCATTATAAGTTTCGAGTTCTTGCGGCTGTCGTAAATCACGTTCGCAAAACGGAGAATGTTCTAGTAATTGTCCAAACCAATTTCTATAGCGTTTTGGCGTATAAATTGGTCGGCGTGACTCTACAATAAATAACCTATTGTCTTCGGTATCAAAATCCATCTTGTAAATAATTCCTCTAGGAACCACAAGATAATCACCATATTTAAAATCGAGATTCCCAAGATGTGTTCTCAACTTTCCTGTTCCTTTATGAACAAAAATAAGCTCATCTGCATCAGAGTTTTTATAGAAATAATCAGTTGTTGATTGTTTTGGAGCAGCTAAAATTATAGTACAATCACTATTGGTTAATACTGCTTTTCTGCTCTCTAGATAATCATTTTCAGGTTGGACTTGAAATCCTCTAAAACGATAGGATTGTATATGATTTGCTTTTGCAATTTTTGGAGCAACACTATACTGTTTTTTTATTGCTTTTACCTGTGTTGGTCGTTGTTCGTGATAACTATTGGTTGACATTCCGTCAAACCCAATGGTGCCAAATAATTGTTCAGCATATAAGCTTCCATCTTCTTTTCTAAATTGAACATGGCGCTTAGATGGGATTTTTCCTAATTTATGATAAAAAGGCATACATATTTATATTAAATAATTGAAATTAAAAGTTTGAATTTGCTCAACTCAAAACATTTTGACTTGACATAAAGATACAAATATGTGTGCTTATTCAGGGTTTCTCTTGATAAGAAAATGAAGATAACTTAATAAATCTTTGAAGAATAGATTTGACATGTTTCAAATATCGTGAAATTTCTCAATATTCTAAAACCAAAAGCCAATATTAAAGTACCAAACACTTTTTCGTTGTTCTGGTGAATAACTAAATTTTGCTTGAACAGGTCCTAAAAATGTTTCAATACCATAACCAATACCATAACCCCTATAATCTGGTAGAGTAAACCATTCGCCTGATTCAAAAATGTCATTATCCACATTAGCCCAATTAGCTTCTAAAGTGATATGATGCTTATTAACTATTTCATAATCTGCGCATGCATAAGCTTTAACATAGCTATTACCTGTTAACGAAATAAAGTCATAGCCTAAGAATGGAATAAAATTATTGATCAAGTTATTGCCATAACCACCTAGAGCAAAATCTAAAGTTTGTGTTGAATTGTCTCCAAATTTAAATCCTCCACTGGTTTGAAGATTGATACTTAACTTATCTGAAATACTAAAGGCATAACCTATATCTGCCTTGACAATTGAAAACTCGTCAAAACCTTTATTAAAGTCTGAAGCAAAAAGATAGGTATGAAAATCGCCATTAAAATAAACACCACTGGACGGGTAGTACCTATTGTCATAAGTATCTAATATGAGTGCTCCAAAGATGCTGAAATAGTCGGTGTTCTCAAATTCAAATTCGTCGGTTTCGGTATCAATTGTTATTGTTTCAGACTTAATATTAAGGCGTTTGTGCTCAGCACCAATGCTCAATGCAAAGTCCTTTCTAAATAAAGTTTGTAAATAAAATTGATTGGTTTGATCACGCAATTCAACATCAAGTTTATTTATTCCGGTAGCGGTAATTTGAGCATTGTCTAATAATAATTCGGCATTGATATTTTTTTCAAATTGATTGTATCGTGATCGCAAACCAATACTCCAATAAAACCCCTTATCGATAAGATACTCAAAATTATATCGCACATTATCTCCTAGAATGATATCTAAAGAGGCAATATCATTATCAAAAAGTAATTGTTTCTTGGTAAGATTAGCTAATGCCGCACTTTTGTATAAATCATCATAATGAATACCTAACTTTAAAAACGTAGTGACCTTACTTTCTTCAAGTGTAGCGTGTAAATCATACCCTTCTTTACTTCTAGATTTTTTAAAATCATACTGGAATGCATCAAAATTATTGGTCGCCACAAGGTTATTTACACCTCTATCAAAATTTGAATAACTCACTTTCTCATTGGCTTTAAGTTTTAGCTTCCCTAAGATATAAGAGCGTGTGTATTTTTTATTCCCTTTTAAATAAATATCATTGATGGCAATACTATCTTTAAGAACAATCTTTAGACCTCGTGTAGTATCTTCATCAGACTTTTTTGGTAGTTGAGATAACTGATCTAATTGTGTTAAAGCTGCAAGTTTTCCATTTTCTATAATTTTTTCCCCTTCACTAAATGATACGACGGTAAAATCTTTGATATCTGGTTTAATATAAACATCTGTCTTTTTAGACTTCAATTTCATATCATTTATTGTTCTAAAATTATTAATCTGCAATAATACATCAGGAGCCGATGTCATTTCTTCGCGAGTAGCTAAACCATCTTGCACATCAACGCCAATAATGATATCCATACCTTTGGCTCTAAGCTCGTCAATAGGATAGTTATTCGCAACGCCTCCATCGATAAGTAATTGACCATTAATGTTAACGGGTTGGAATAATGACGGAAAAGCGCCACTAGCTGTAATACATAAGGGCAAGCTCCCAGAATCTAGCATCACTTGCTCTCCAGTTTCTATATTAGTAGCAATGCAAAAAAACGGAATTGGTAAATTATCAAAATCATCAACCTCACTAACATGAAGTGTGAGTTTTGACAACAAATTAAATACATTTTGACCTCTGGATAGCGCTGAAGGCAGTTTGAGTTTAAAATTGTTAAATGGCAATGCTACAGCATACTTTTCAGTATTATCGCGCTCATAGAAGGTCTTTGCCGAACGCGGAAGATTATCATTGATGACTTTCTCAAAATCTAAGTCTCTAAAAATAGAATCTAATTGTTTACCAGAATATCCAGCTGAATAAAGCGACCCAACAATTGCTCCCATACTTGTTCCTGCAACATAATCTACCTTAATCCCTAGACTATCAATAACCTTTAGCACACCAATATGCGCAAATCCTTTTGCACCACCTCCACTTAAGACCAAACCTATTTTTGGTTTGTCTGTTTTGTAATTGACTTGTGCTTTCATAGAAAACGTCAAACACAATATAAATATGATAACAACTATGCGCTTCACTTCTTACTGTAATAATCTATTATTTTTTGAGCTCTAGATAAGCCAACTACTTTTTCTAAATCTTCTTTTTTGGCTTCGGAAATTCGCTTGACCGATTTAAATTGTTTCATCAATGCCACGACCGTTTGCTCTCCTATACCTGGAATGGTTTCCAACTCTGTTGAAAGCGCACTTTTACTTCGTCTATTTCGATGATGCTCAATACCAAAACGATGCGCTTCATTTCTTAATTGTTGAATAATTTTAAGCGTTTCGCTTTTCTTGTCTAAATATAACGGAATTGGATCATCTGGGTAAAATAATTCTTCTAAACGTTTTGCAATTCCGATAATAGCAATTTTCTGCCTCAAATTTAAAGCATCTAAGCTTTTAAGAGCCGATGATAATTGTCCTTTTCCGCCGTCAATAATAATAAGTTGTGGTAATGATTGTTCTTCTTCTAATAAACGTTTGTAACGACGATATACAACCTCTTCCATTGATGCAAAATCGTCAGGACCATCGACCGTTTTAATATTAAAATGTCTATAGTCTTTTTTACTTGGTTTACCATCCTTGAACACAACACAAGCGGCTACTGGATGTGTTCCTTGTATGTTCGAATTATCAAAACATTCGATGTGACGCGGTTCTTCCGACAGGCGTAAATCAGATTTCATTTGTGCCATAATGCGATTAGCATGACGATCTGGATCTATAATTTTAACTTGTTTGAAACGCTCCATACGATAGTACTTTGCATTTCTAAGCGATAAATCTAAAATATGCTTTTTATCTCCCAACTTAGGAACAGTAACTTTTATCTCACCTCCCAAATCAACTTTAAAAGGCACGTAAATTTCCTTAGATTTAGAATTAAAACGCTGTCGTATCTCTGTAATTGATAGTTCTAATAATTCTTTATCTGTTTCGTCTAATTTCTTTTTTATTTCTAAGGTATGTGATCTAATAATACTTCCGTAGGACAATTGTAAAAAATTAATATACGCATAGCTTTCATCACTCATAATACTAAACACATCGACATTGCTAATTTTAGGATTCACAATAGTAGATTTTGCTTGATAGTTTTCTAAAACTTCTATTTTTTCCTTTATTCGTTGTGCTTCCTCAAACTGCATATCTTGAGCCAATTGCTTCATTTGTGTCTTAAACTGAGATAACGAGTCTTTAAAATTTCCTTTTATTATTTCCCGTATTGCAACTATGTTTCTATTGTAACCTTCTTCTGTTTGCAAATTTTCACATGGACCTTTACAATTCCCTAAATGATACTCAAGACAGACTTTATACTTTCCCGCTTCAATTTTTTCTTTAGATAAATTAAAATTACACGTTCGTAATTGATATAAACCTCTAATTAAGTCGAGTAAGGTGTGAACCGTCTTCATACTAGTATAGGGTCCAAAATATTCAGAACCATCTTTAAACACACGTCGTGTTGAAAACACTCTAGGGAAACGTTCTTTTTTTATACAAATCCAAGGATAGGATTTATCATCTTTAAGCAATACATTATAACGTGGTTTGTATTTTTTTATAAGATTGTTTTCTAGTAAAAGTGCATCGGTTTCGGTATCAACAACGATATGTTTAACACTAGCTATTTTTTTTACTAATACTCTCGTCTTTCCATTATCATGTGTTTTCGTAAAATATGAACTCACACGTTTCTTTATATCTTTAGCTTTTCCTACATAAATTAAATTATCATCTGCATCAAAATATTGATATACGCCTGGCTGATGAGGTAAGGTCTTTAATTGAATATCTAACGTAGGTTTTTGCATTACTCAAAGGTAAATGAAAAGCTAATATTGTAAAAATTAAATGCTAACGTATTTTAGTATATTGCAACATCGTTAAATGGGTTTGGTTTTAAGAGTTGCCAAACACCTTAAGCACCTTACATGAATATTGTCATTTTATCTAGAAACCCACATTTATATTCGACCCAACGACTGGTAAAAGAAGGAGAAGCAAGGGGTCATGATATGGAAGTTATTGATCCTCTTAAATGTGATATTATTATTGAAAAAGAAAAACCTACCATTTACTATAAAGATCGCTACTTAGACTATGTAGATGCTATTGTTCCAAGAATAGGAGCTTCGGTTACTTTTTATGGTTGTGCTGTAGTAAGACAATTTGAAATGATGGGTGTATTTACTATTGTAACTTCAGATGCCATTTTACGATCTCGTGACAAATTAAGAAGCTTTCAGCGCTTAAGTAAAGCGGGTATTGGAATGCCAAAAACCGTGTTCACAAATTATTCTCGAGATGTTGAGGAAGTTATCGAACATGTAGGCGGGACTCCAGTGATTATAAAACTTTTAGAGGGCACTCAAGGTTTGGGTGTTGTTTTAGCTGAAACAAAAAATGCAGCAGAATCTGTGCTTGAAGCCTTTAACGGACTTCAGGCCAGAGTCATTGTTCAAGAATATATTAAAGAAGCTAAAGGTGCCGATATTAGAGCATTGGTTGTTGACGGACAAGTAGTAGGTGCTATGAAACGCCAAGGAAAGGAAGGTGAATTTAGATCTAATCTGCATCGTGGTGGAAGTGCTAATATTATTAAATTGAATACAGATGAATTGCGTGTTGCAATGAATGCTTCAAAAGCATTGAAATTACCTGTTTGCGGTGTTGATATGTTACAATCTGAAAGAGGCCCATTACTTTTAGAAGTGAACTCAACACCAGGATTGGAAGGTATAGAAACTGCTACAGAAAAAAATATTGCTAGAGCGATTATAACTTTTATTGAACGCAACAGAAGATAGATGAGCGAAAAAGATATATTAGAAATTTTAGGTGAGGATGTCCCTTTGGGAAAAAGCAAAACAGTAAGTTTTAATGTTGCTAAACTTCACACACAGAATACTATTGATGTTCCTGTTATTATTGAACGTTCAAAAAAACCAGGCCCAACAGTTTTAATTACTGCTGGTATACATGGAGATGAAGTAAATGGTGTAGAAATTGTTAGACAGATTATTGCTAAAGGCATCAATAAACCAAAAAGAGGGACAATTATCTGTGTTCCTGTTATTAATGTTTTTGGTTTCATCCAGATGGATCGTGAATTTCCTGATGGTCGAGATCTAAATCGTGTATTTCCAGGGATTAAAGGTGGTTCGCTAGCCAGTCGCGTTGCTTTTAAATTAGTAACCGAAATTTTACCTCATGCCGATTTGGTAATTGATTTCCATACAGGCGGAGCAGATCGTTTTAATGCAGCACAGATTAGGATTATCAAAGGTGAAAAAAACCTCAAAAAGTTGGCAAAAGTCTTTGGAGCTCCTTTTGTTTTGTACTCTAAGAACCTTAATAAGTCGTTTAGAAATACCTGTTATAAATTAGGCGTCCCTATACTTCTTTTTGAAGGTGGAAAGTCGTTTAATATTGACAATACAATTACAAATACAGGTGTAAATGGTGCGAAACGCGTATTAGATCATTTAGAAATGCTTAATAGCAAGTTTAAAGTCTCGCAACCAAAAAAATCATGTGTATTTATTTCAAATAGTAAATGGATTCGTGCCAATTACTCTGGAATGTTCAAACCCACTGTTAAGATAAATACTCATGTTTTAAAAGGCGATGTTATTGGTCATATCACTGATCCTTATGGTAGTTTTAACCACTTTGTCAAAGCACCAAATGACGGATATATCTTTAATATCAACGAATCTCCAATTATTTATCAAGGTGATGCGATCTTTCATATTTCAACAGCTTTAAAAAATGACTAAAGCCGAATTACGAAAAGCCTATAAACAACTTCGAAAACATCTTTCCGAAGAACAAATTGAAACATTGAGTTTACAAATTGCTAATCAATTGCTCACTTTACCAATTTGGGATCGTGAATTCTATCACCTGTTTCTATCTATTACTGAGCATAATGAAGTTAATACTGAATACATACTCAATATTCTCTCAGGTAAAGACAAAAACATTATCATTTCTAAAAGCAACTTTTCTACGCTTGAAATGTCACACTATTTATTGACCGATGCCACTAAAATCAAAAAAAACAAATGGAACATTCCAGAACCAGTAGATGGAATCCCTATTAATACTTCTTTAATTGATGTGGTATTTATTCCATTACTCGCTTTTGATAATACTGGACATCGTGTAGGCTACGGAAAAGGATTTTATGATGCGTTTCTAGCAACATGCAAACCTGAAACAATAAAGATTGGACTTTCTTTTTTTCAAAGCTCAAAGAAAGAAATTTCTGACGCATTCAAAACTGATGTCAAGTTAGATTATTGTGTAGTCCCTGACAAAATTTATACATTTCTCTAAGTAATTTTTATCGATTAAATGCATAAAAATTAGATTAAATGCATTTTTTTTATATATTGCATTCTTTAACATAAGAATTTAATCCCTAAATCTGATTCTTAACCTACTAATTAATGACGGAATCTGCCCTAAAAGAAAAGCTGATTCCTAATAGTGAATATTGCTATTGGGAGTTGAATGACAATACAAGTTATTGGTCAAAAGCGTTTATCAATAATCTCGGTTACCAACCAAATGATGTTACCATCAAACTCGACTTTTTCTTAAACAATATTATTCATGAGGATTATCGTGCTCATTTTAAAGATAATTTTTACAACCTAGTTAGACATGATGTCGACTTTAAGCAAAATGTCTTGCTGCTAAGTAAAGAAGGAAAATATCTAGAGTATGTATGTAAAACAAATGATGACATCAATATTGATTCAAAAGAAAACTCAAAAACCATTTTCTTTTTCAAATCTAAACTCAATACTCACGAAAAAGTAAGAGGTGGTACGTTTTATTATCATGAGACTGCTATGATGACTTCTACTGGAAGTTGGTATATAGATTTTGAAAAGAAAAAAAGTTATTGGGATCATATCACCCGTAAAATATTAGAGTATCCTGAAGATTTTATTCCATCATTAAAAATGGGATTGAAATTATACGCTAAAGAACATCAAGCATTGGCTAAGACTGTATTTATGGAATGTGGAATGTCTGGAAAACCATTTGATGTTGAAATTTTAATGGTTACGGCACATAATAGAAAATTCTGGGCAAGAGCTATGGGAAAGCCTGTATTTAATGATAGTAAAGAGATTATTGGTTTAAGAGGTGTTTTTCAAGATATTGATGATGTAAAGCAAAAAGAGATCAATCTTGAAAAAACATCGGAAATCATAGCTTCCCAAAATTCTCGATTATTCAATTTTGCACATATAGTGTCTCATAATTTAAGATCTCACTCTAGTAATCTATCGTTAATTGTTCAACTCATCGATGATATGGACAGTATTGAAGAAAAGTTAGAATTAATGGACAACATTAAAGATGTGTCTGACAGTTTAAATACTACAATTGAACATTTAAACGAAGTTGTAACTATTCAAACAAATGCAGACCAACATAGAGAAAAGGTAAATTTTGCTGCAACCTTAAATCAAGTCTGTACTTCAATAAGTCAAATCATATCGACAAACAACGTTACCATACTTCCTGATTTTAGTGAGGTTAAAGACGTAGACTACATTCCAGCTTACATGGATAGTATTTTATTAAACTTATTAACCAACGCCATCAAATATAAGCATGTTGATAGAGATCCTATCATTTCGGTAAAAACATTCGTTGACTTTAAAGATAATGACCGTGTAGTTTTAGAAATTAAAGACAATGGCGCAGGAATAGATATGGAAAAATTTGGCGACAAGGTTTTTGGAATGTATAAAACGTTTCATTATAATAAAGACGCCGTAGGTATTGGTTTATTTATTACTAAAAATCAAATAGAATCTTTAAACGGAGAAATAGACGTCGATAGTATATTGAATGAAGGCACTACATTTACCATTAAATTTTAATAGATATGAACGATAAAATTAAACTCGCCTGCATTATTGACGATGATAGTATCTATGTGAATTTGATAAGGAAAATTATAGAGACTAAAAAACTATGTGACAACCTTCTTGTATTTAATGATGGTAAAGATGGCATAGAATATTTTGAAACCATTCTTCAAAACCTAGAGGATGAATTCATTCCAGAGGTTATACTACTTGATTTGAATATGCCTGTTATGGATGGTTGGGAATTTATTGAACGATTCACAGCGATAAGGAATAAGATTAAAAAAACAATTACACTTTATGTAGTAAGTTCTTCCATTAACCAAAGTGATATAGCTAAGGCAAAATCACTATCAAGTGTAAAAAACTATTTAGTAAAGCCCGTAGAAATAGATCAGCTAGAAGCTGTATTTACAAAAACTGCTTAAGATCTAAAAGCGCGTTTATTAAAGAATATTAAAATTCCTATACCTGTACTTATAGCCATATCTGCTATATTAAAAACGGGGTCAAAAAAACTGGCTGAGTTTCCACCAACAAAAGGCAACCAATTTGGCAATTTTCCTTCCCAAATAGGAAAATGCAACATATCTACCACACTACCATGAAATAGCGAGTCATAGCCTTGATCTGGTAAAAATGTAGCTACTTGACCATCACTGGAATCAAATATAATCCCATAAAACACAGAATCTATAATATTACCTAAGGCACCAGCTAGAATAAGTGAAATAGCAAAAATTAAAATCTTAGGACTTTTACTTTTTATAGATGTATGTAGCCAATAACCAATGCCAAAAACAGCTATAATTCTAAATGATGTCAAACACACCTTTGCTGTCCTATCAGAAATGGAAGGAATAAAATCACTAAGTTTTGTTCCCCAAGCCATACCATCATTTTCTACAAAGGCAATTTGAAACCAACTTAAGACCTCTACTTTTTCCTTTAGAGTAAAATGGGTTTTAATATAAAACTTGCTTATTTGATCGATAAGCAAAATGAGAATGATAAGAATAGTAGCTTTTTTTAAAGACATTTTTTGGGTTTAGGCATCAACAAAAATAGGGTTAATATTGTAAACGCTAATTAATACATCTAATTGTAGTATATAAAAAAACGTCTCATAAATTTATGAGACGTTTTTTTATAGTGATGTAAAATTATTTCTGCATGTTCTTTGCTTCAATACTAAGTGTAGCATGAGGCACTAATTCTAGGCGCTTTTTATTAATTAGCTTTCCTGTAACACGACAAATACCATATGTTTTATTCTCAATACGAATTAGAGCATTTTTGAGATCACGAATAAACTTTTCTTGTCGAATTGCTAATTGAGAATTTGACTCTTTGCTCATAACTGCGCTACCTTCATCAAACGCTTTAAACGTTGGCGACGTATCGTCTGTACCATTATTATGGTCATTCATATAAGCGCTTTTGATCAACTCTAGATCATGTTGTGCTTTTTCTATTTTTTCTTGAATAAGTGCTTTAAATTCACTTAAGTCGCTATCTGAATATCTTATTTTGTCAGGCATAATTTCTACATTTTTTTAATAAACAATTTGGTATTTACATCATCAAAAGCAATTTCTATACCATTATTTAAGTCCTCTAAAATCTCTAACTCATCGGTTAATGTTTCTGTTTTAATGTACTCTAAATTTGTGTTTATCGCGTTAATAATTTGATCATCTTTTTTAAACTGTACTGCAATCCTATCGGTGAGCTCAAATCCAGAATCCTTACGTAAATTTTGAATTCTGTTTACCAACTCTCTTGCAATACCTTCTTTCTTTAAATCTTCAGTTAAAGTAACATCTAAAGCAACAGTTAATGCTCCAGCGCTTGCGACAAGCCAACCCTCAATATCTTTAGAAGTGATCTCAACATCAGATTGTTCTAAAGTAATGTTTTTTCCATTAACTTCAACGTTTAAAACACCATTTTGCTCGATTTTTTTAATGTCTTCAGCCGTAAAGTTGTTAACTGCCTGAGCCACAGCTTTCATGTCTTGTCCAAAACGTGGCCCTAAAACTTTAAAGTTTGGTTTTATTTGTTTCACCAATATATCTGAAGCATCTTCCAGAACCTCAACATCTTTGACATTTACTTCGGACTTGATTAAATCTGAAACCGCTAATATTTCTTCCTTTTGGGTTTGATTATCAATAGGAATCATGATTTTCTGTAAAGGCTGACGCACTTTAATCTTTTCTTTAGCTCTTAACGATAATACCAGTGAAGAAATTGTTTGAGCACTTTCCATTTTACGTTCTAAACGTTTATCAACATAAGATGCATCATATTGAGGAAAATCTGCTAAGTGTACACTTTCAAAATCTTCTTTGTTAGTCACGGCATTTAAATCCATGTACAATCTATCCATAAAGAAAGGTGCAATTGGCGCTCCTAACTTAGCAATAGTCTCCATACAAGTATATAGTGTTTGATATGCTGAAATTTTATCAGATTGATAATCTCCTTTCCAGAAACGTCTTCTACTTAAACGCACATACCAGTTACTTAAATAATCTTGTGTAAAATCTGAAATCGCTCTTGCTGCTTTTGTTGGTTCATATTCTGCATAGTAATCATCTACTTTTTGAATCAATGTATGCAACTCGGATAAAATCCAACGGTCAATTTCTGGTCGATCTGCTAAAGGAATATCAACTTCAGAATACGTAAAATTATCTAGGTTTGTATACAAGGTAAAGAAGGAATAAGTGTTGTATAATGTTCCAAAGAACTTACGTTTCACTTCTTCAATTCCATCCAGATCAAACTTTAGATTATCCCAAGGATTGGCATTCATGATCATATACCAACGAGTGGCATCTGCTCCATATGTTCCTAGGGTTTCAAATGGATCTGTAGCATTACCTAAACGCTTAGACATTTTTTGTCCGTTCTTGTCTAAAACCAATCCGTTAGACACTACATTTTTGTAAGCTACAGAATCAAATACCATTGTACCAATAGCATGCAAGGTATAAAACCAACCACGTGTTTGGTCGACACCTTCAGCAATAAAATCGGCAGGAAATGATTTTTTATCATCGATCAATTCTTTATTTTCAAACGGATAGTGCCACTGTGCATAAGGCATAGAACCAGAGTCGAACCAAACATCAATTAGATCACTTTCACGTTTCATAGGTTGACCGCTTTCAGATACTAATACAATGTCATCAACTATATTTTTATGTAAGTCTATTTTCGCATAATTCTCATCTGAAAAATTTCCTACTTCAAAACCTTCGAAGATATCTTTAGCCAAGACACCTGCTTTAACAGCTTTAGTCATTTCAGTTTTTAACTCTTCAACGGAACCAATACAAATTTCTTCTTTACCATCTTCGGTTCTCCAGATTGGTAATGGAATTCCCCAATAACGTGATCGCGATAAATTCCAATCGTTTGCATTAGCTAACCAGTTCCCAAATCGTCCAGTACCAGTAGACTCAGGTTTCCAATTAATCGTTGTATTAAGCGCATGCATTCTATCTTTGACATCAGTTACTTTAATAAACCAAGAGTCTAACGGATAGTACAAGATAGGTTTGTCTGTACGCCAGCAATTTGGATAACTATGTTTATATTTTTCAACCTTAAAGGCTTTATTTTCTTCTTTTAATTTAATGGCAAGTTCAACATCAACTGAACGTTCTGGTGCTTCACCTTCTGCGTAATATTCATTCTTCACATATTTACCAGCAAACTCGTTTAATTCTGGTCTAAAACGACCTTGTAGATCGACTAATGGCACTAAATTGCCATTATCATCTTTCACTAATAAAGGTGGCACTTCTGGTGTTGCTTGTTTAGCAACCATGGCATCATCTGCTCCAAACGTTGGTGCTGTATGTACAATTCCAGTACCATCTTCGGTTGTAACGAAATCTCCAGAAATCACTCTAAAGGCATTTTCCGGATTATCGTTTGGTAAAGCGTATGGTAATAATTGTTCATAAGTTATTCCAACTAAATCTGAACCTTTAAACTCCTTAACCACATAATACGGTATCTTTTTATCTCCTGAATTGTAAGCTAACAAGTCTGATTTTTCTTCAACTAAATTATACTTTCCAGAGAACTGATAGTTTACTAATTTCTTAGCTAAGATTACGTTCATTGGCTGAAACGTATATTGATTGTAAGTTTCCACTAAAACATAATCAATTTTAGGTCCAACAGTTAACGCTGTATTACTTGGTAATGTCCAAGGTGTCGTTGTCCATGCTAAGAAAAAGATATCACCTTCATTTTGCAAAAAGTCTGGCAAAGAGGATTCATTAGCCTTAAATTGTGCAACCACAGTGGTATCGGTCACATCTTGATACGTTCCTGGTTGATTTAATTCATGAGAACTTAACCCTGTTCCAGCTTTAGGCGAATACGGCTGAATTGTATAGCCTTTGTATAATAAGCTTTTGTCATAAATTTGTTTGAGCAACCACCAAACACTTTCCATGTATTTAGGATCGTAAGTTATATATGGATCATCCATATTTACCCAATAGCCCATTTTTTGTGTGAGGTCATTCCAGACATCGGTATAACGCATGACGGCTTTACGGCAGGCAGCGTTATAATCTTCGACAGAAATTGTTTTTCCAATATCTTCTTTGGTAATACCGAGTTCTTTTTCTACACCAAGTTCAATAGGTAAACCATGAGTATCCCAACCTGCTTTACGCTTTACTTGGTAGCCTTTCATGGTTTTATAACGTGGAAAAATATCTTTAATCGCACGTGCTAGAACGTGGTGTACTCCAGGCAACCCATTGGCAGATGGAGGCCCTTCAAAAAAGACAAAAGGCGTATGACCTTCTCTCGTAGAAATGCTTTTTTCAAAGATGTTATTTTCTTGCCAATAGTTGAGGATGTCTTCTGCAACTTTTGGTAAGTCAAGTCCTTTATATTCAGGAAATTTACCGTTCATGATATCAATATTCTAATCGCGTCGCGAAATTAAGGAATTTTAGGGAAAATTGAAGCAGTATTAAAGAAAAACGATAGGGGAATTAAAGCATTTCTAGAGTTTTTGAATATTCTTTTATAAGTGAATTTTCAAAACTGCCAAGTTCTTGTCTAATAGCAAACATTACACGTAGAGCATCACTATATTTAGTTTGAGAATTGAAATCAAAAAATTTGTCTAAAAAAGTATCTCTAGTTTTATTTAAGCCTTGTTGAACCGCATAAGTTTTAGTTAACTGAGCAGCAACTTCAATATCCATACTTGATAATAAATTACTGTATTTTGCCATTTCAAACATTGCATTTGATAATTGCCCATCCCCAACTCCTCTCCAATTGGGAAATCGTTCATCAAAGTTCCTGTCAAATAAATTTTCTTTTAAAACATCTTTAGTGAGCAAAGGATACAAACTGTCAAGTGACTTATTAAATTTTGTCCTATTATTTTGAGCATTTTTTACAGTCTCTAAATTAGAAGTGATCTCTTGCTTTATATTATTTAGTACTTCTTTTTGATTGTTTTCCAAATTTTTTGAAGCGTTCCATTCTGAAGCTAAAATCCCAAGAAAGACTCCTAGTACAACCAAGGTAAGTTGAATTAGATATTCTGAAATTTTAGATTTCTTTTTCATTCGGTTTTAATTGAATCACTGTTAACGTTTAAAGTTCTAAATTTAAGAAGTTAATATAAATAAAAAAAGCAAGGCCAATTAAGACACTTGCTTTTTTTTCAGCGGTTTGCCGGGATTAGGGGCTCTTTTAATTTATAATTATCTTTTTAGTTTCTACACGTGATCCCATTTTGAGATATACCACATAAGTTCCGGTACTTAAATTTGAAACTTCTATTCCGTTATCTAACTCTTGAGCCGTAAGGTTTTTATACGCTCTTACAGATTGTCCTAAAATATTTAGAAACATCAATTGGTCGACATCTGTTTGCAATCCTTTAGCAAATAATTTATCTGAATCGTTATTAAAATAAATTAAGTTATACTGATAGTCATCATCATTGGTAGATAAAGACTCTTGTTCAGATTGGAATACAATTTCAAATCTGTTATTAAATTCGCCTTCATCAGAAGAAAACTCATAAGCTAAATCAGACTTAAGATCGAAGTATGTTCCTGTAAGGTTATCTTTTAGGTATATCGCTTGTTCTTCTTCAAAATTTTCAAATTGTGTCGCTTTAATTTTATAATTGTAGCTTCCAGATGCCATTAACGACAATGGTACTATTTTATCATCTGATATTGCACTATAAGCTTGCATGGTCATGAATTGATTTTCAAAAATCAAGTTAAGATCATCTTCATTTTCATCTACATTTTTAGCATCATAACCATAGTCGTAATCATCTGATGTAAAGTTGCTAAACCCTAATAATAATTCACGTCGCGTTGCAGGACCATCTACTGAACTAAACTCTAATCGAACTTTTTGCATAATTGGTTCTTCTGTAGTTTCATCTGAAATTGAACTATCCTCTTCAGTATTTGCATTTCTGAAGAAAATTGAACCATTATTATAGTTACCTGCGTAATCAGATTCTTTTTTAAAGACTCTCTGACCATTATTGAATTCAATAGTTCCGTCGGCAACAATTTCAGTCATAAACCCTTGTCCAACTGGCAAATATCTAGTTGGTGTTTTTGTTCCATCCTGACTTCCATTATTAGCGCCTTCAATTCCAACAAATTGATATGCTCTAACCGATCCCATTTTATTAACCTGAGCATAACCTCCATCATACTCATCTAAGTTATGTGATGTTCCGCTCCACTGTTGCCATAATTGTAATGTTCCATCAATAACACCAGCATTATCATCAATAAATTGGTGAATATCTAAAGCAGATGCATAAGGGTTTCCTAATAAATAATCGGTTTTAGATACAGCAGGTACTGATCCATTTCCGCCAGTATCAATTACATCAATTAAAATGGTACCATTATTTGGTTTTCCTTCAAAAATAAATTGTTGGTTAGAATCTGAAGTTCCTGTTCCTTTTTGTGTGTAACCCACTCCAGGTTCTACTGGACTTGTAGGTGTTACAGCAGACCAATCCCAATATTCAATTCCGTTTTTATAAGAATACAACCAGCTTATACTGACTTTTCCAACTTCATCGTAAGCACTTGTAAACTCCACAGCACTACCATCTCCTTTTTTAAGCATATTTAGCCTGTAATCTGAATTGTTTGGGTTGTTAGTATTGGTATTATTATCTGCTAGTGAGGTAGCTCCTAATTGACCAACAGGAGACGACCAATAGTTATACCAATATACGCTTGAATTTCCTTCTTGACGTCTTAATATTTTACCTGTAGCCGAGGTTACCAAATCACTATTAGATCCTTGAATTAATTGCGAATCGTTTGAAAGATCTATAGTTCCATCGAGTTTTAAATATTTTGAAACATTGAGTTGTAAATCTGTACTATTATCTCCAACAGAGAATTCATTATTGCTATCAACAATCAACCCTAGCGCTAGTATTCCTTCTTGTGAATCTAATGATGTTATAAGATTTACATCATTTTTAATGTGGTAAATCCCCCAACTTATAAGTTCATCATCTCCAGACGAAGCTGCTTGTGTTATTTCATCTCCTGGAATGTACCAAACATCACCATGCAACCATGTATCTTTATGATCCCACCTTCCATTTTGTTTTGTTTCAAAAGGCATTGGAGCTGTTTGTTCTTGAATTGTAGTAATGTTATACATCTTTGCATCTCTTGCTTTTGGAGAGTGGTCTTTGATGATATTTGTTTGTACATTACTAAGTGGATAATATAATTCTAAATTAGACCAGTCAACGTTATCAATAGTATTTTCTATGATCGCTCCTTTTAATTGTCCACCAACATTTTCGATTTCTTGGTATACAATCTCTTGAATTTCTTCTTCAGTCAAATTTGTATTAAAAACTCTTATTTCGTCAATCGCTCCTTTAAAAAAGCTTGATGATAAAAGTGTTTCTCTATTCCCTATTCTAAAGACTTCTTCATCTGATGTCGTAGAACTTGTAAAAGCCACAGCATTAATTAAATTTGTTGAAAATGCTTCCTCTCCATCCAAAAACAAATACGCTCTATTATCAGTAAAAGATACCTTTACAGCGATATGACGCCATACATTTCGTTCTATCTCTAAAGTAGATTTATAAATCGTTCGGCTTGCAATTGCGCCAGTTGATTTAACAAACTTAATGGTAGCGCGAATCTCTTTATCTGTGATATACACCTCTATAGCGTTTTCTTCTCCAAAGACAAATTTTTCGTTAGTATCTGATGCATTAGAATCACTTTTAACCCAAGCCATTAGTGTTACACCATCGGTATCTGTTTGAGTTATTGGTGAAAACACTGAAGTTCCAACAACATAATCATCTACACCATCAAAATCAAGCGTAGCAGAAGGTGGTGGGTTAGTGTTGAACAAATCACGATAGTCTAAGTCTCCTCCAGTATACAAATCACCATCGGTATCTGGTAATACTGAAGATTCTGGCGTATTAATATCATCATTAACATCAAGAGGGTCATTGGTATTACTTCCTTCAAATAGCAAATCTAAACCATCATTATCAGCATCTGAAAAAGAAGAAATATTATCGGCCATTCCGTTTTCTTTAATATCTAATAAGCCATCATTATCTGTATCTAAATCTAATACATCTGGCGTGTTATCATCATCTGTATCTACTGTAATAATTCCTTCGCCATATGCTGTATCTATACCAAACTTACTAACACTTCCAACTGGTGCTACATATCCTAAAGTCGTTTGACCTTCAACGTTATCTGGTATACCATCATTATCACTATCTAAATCTAAGTGGTTATATTTTCCATCATTATCAAAATCTTCTCCAGTAATAATGACTAATGAATTAGCATTAAAATCTAAAAATTCACATTGGGTAAAAGACATACCAAATTGACGTTTAGTAGTTGAGCTGCCGGTTTTGATTCCTTGCATTCTCATAGTAAATGAATTACCAATAAATTGATAATACGCTCTTAGTACTTTCAATGTTGAAAAACCTGGTCCTTCTTGCAGTCCAGAAGCACTAATTTGCACATCACTACCTACTGGTAAAACTTCCAAAGAAGTAGGATTCTCAGTTCCATATGCTGCAGGATTGTAGTAAACAACCGATTCTTTCATACTACCACTACCATCACAATCCCATGTAATTCCATTAATTCTAAATATTTCCGTTGAAGGTGTTGTTGTTCCAGAATTGACAACAGTAAATTTAAATGTTACTCCAGGAGTACCTACACCTGTAAGATTTAGTTCTGTTTGCAAGTATGTAGGATTATCTACGGTATCAACATCTATGTTTGCAATGGTTGCATTGGTCATTTCAGTAACTTCCATGAGAACATCATACCCTTGGATGGCATTTCCAAATCTGTATACCGAACCTACTAGGCCTTCAGCAGCAGTACTAGCTGCGGCATCATAGCTTCCATTTTCGAATTTTAATTCTGGTAAAGTACATTCGAACCTATCTTGACCAAGGTTTTCTGCTCCATCAGTAATTCCATCTCCATCATCATCATAATCTAAATAATCTGCATAACCATCTTGATCTGTATCTAATTGAGCATTACAAGTTGCGTCACCACCAGATACATTAAAAAATACGGTTGAACCAGTTGTACTAGCACTGGTACCATTGTCATTAATAACTTGAACTCCAGCTACTGTTACAGTAACATATCCACTTTGCCAACCATCATTGGCAATATCGTACATTTTGATGTAGTAATTATTACCATTGGTAACACAACCTAAATCATATTTCGCACCATATTGGTCGGTAACACCTGCTTGAGTTGAAACATAGCATTGGTTATCATCACAAATAGTGGCAATCAAATCGTTTGCTGTGTTGTAAATCTCAACTTTATTTTCGAACGAATTGCCACCCCATTTTACAGTGATTTGAACATCTGAGTTCTGGGCAATATTTTTATTACATATAAAAAATATGGCTAGCAGGCATAATAGTAGTTTTGTTCTCATAATATTATAGTTTGGGACTATTTAATTATGTACTACTTAAATTTTAGTCTAATGGATTTTAACTTTGAGGGAAGTTTAATTATCTTAAAACCTTATGATTAGTTTTAAAATACAACACAATAATAGTACTTCGTATGAGAACGCGAAAAGCAAGTCCGTGTCTTATTCGATAAACAAATAATAAAAATCGATAAAGTGTATTTTGTCAATAATGAAATGCCTAAAATATCGATTAAAAACACTCGTTTTTGTGAAGATTTATACTTTTAATTATCTAAAACACAAAACATTATTTGCAGATTAGTCTAAAGTGTATAAATAAAAAAAGCAAGGTCTGTATGACACTCGCTTTTTTTCAGTTTGCTATTAATTAGGGATTATTTTTAGTTATCAACTGATATGCAAACGTAGTTAGTATTCTTTAGAAATGAATTAACCTATGTTAATTTTCGTTATAATGTTTTCCTAATTCTACTTAATTGCACTGGAGTGATGTTTAAGTAAGATGCTATTTGGTATTGAGCAATTAGATTATCGATATCTGGTATCTGTTTTTTTAGAATTTTATAACGTTCGGTAGCATTTAAGGACATCGATTCTAATTGCTTTTTTTCGTAGATGATAAAAATGTACTCCAAAACCCTATTATATAGATTACTGAGTTCTATATTGGTATGGCTTAGTTTTAAAAACTCATGAAAATTAATTTCAAAAACTTTACAATCCGTTAATGCTTCATAACATAATAATGAAGGTTTCTTTTGTAAAATAGAAGAAAATGGCGCTACAAAACTTATGGGAGAGAATATGTTTTTTGTAAACTCTTTTCCAGACTCTAAGGTTTGAACAGCTCTCATTAAGCCTGAAGTTAAGAAAAGCACTTTATTGCTCATTCCTCCTTGTTTTGCTGTCTTTTCACCTGCTTTAAGCGTTTTTTTTACAGCAAGGCCTTGAAGAATTTTAAATAGCTCTTCAGAGACATTAAATTTTGACTTTAAAAAATCAAAATTTGGATTATTCATAATGTAGGACTTAGTGTTGGTATACCTACAAGTTTGAAATTTCTATTGGCGAACACAAATAATACCTACAAAATGACATAAAAAAAGATAATGTGTAAATTATAACACTAAACAATCCACTCAACTAAGTCTTCAATTTTAGAAATCAATTGAATTTTAATTGATGTCTTTTTTAATGAAATTTTATTGTACTTAGATACAAAAATAGTTGAGAAACCTAATTTTTCGGCTTCTAGAATACGTTGCTCTACACGTTGAACAGGACGAATCTCTCCAGAAAGACCAACTTCGGCAGCAAAACAAAAGTCTTTTTGCAAAGCCTCATCTTCATTTGAAGACAAGATTGCGGCTACCACAGCAAGATCAATGGCTGGATCATCAACCGTAATTCCACCTGTAATGTTTAAAAACACATCCTTAGCTCCTAACCTAAACCCAGCTCTCTTTTCTAAAACGGCAAGTAACATATTTAACCGTTTGGCATTAAAACCTGTAGCACTTCTTTGAGGTGTTCCATAAACAGCGGTACTCACCAATGCTTGAACCTCTATCATTAATGGCCTCATACCTTCAAGTGTTGCTGCAATAGCATTACCAGATAGTTCTTCGTCCTTAGCCGAAATTAAAATTTCAGAAGGGTTAGAGACTTCCCTTAATCCAGTACCTTGCATTTCATAAATACCAAGTTCATTCGTAGAACCAAATCTATTTTTATGAGCACGAAGAATTCTAAAAACGTGATTACGATCACCTTCAAATTGTAGGACAGTATCCACCATATGCTCTAATATTTTAGGCCCTGCTATATTTCCATCCTTAGTAATATGTCCAATCAAAATAACTGGAGTTGCTGTTTCTTTAGCAAATTTGATTAGCTCGGTCGTACATTCCTTAATTTGCGAAATACTTCCAGAAGATGATTCTATATAATCACTATGTAAGGTTTGAATGGAGTCGATAATGACCACATCAGGTTCAAGCGTAGTAATTTGCTTAAAAATATTTTGAGTTTTTGTTTCGGTAAGTATATAACAATTATTAGCATTTGGATTAATGCGTTCGGCTCGCATTTTTATTTGTTTTTGACTTTCCTCTCCCGAAACGTATAATGTTTTATAAGGCAGTTTTAATGAAATTTGTAGTAATAATGTACTTTTCCCAATACCAGGCTCGCCTCCTAAAAGCGTTAAAGATCCAGGAACAATACCACCTCCAAGCACACGATTAAACTCATCATCCAACGTATTTAATCTAGCCTCCTGTGATGTGTCTATCTCATTTATTTTGAGTGGTTTTGAAACACGTTTTGATGCATTGGTTGGTGTTTTCCAATCACTCTTTTCGGGTTTTTGAATAACCTCTTCGGTGATGGTATTCCACTCTTTACAGGATGTGCATTGGCCTTGCCATTTGGCATATTGGGAGCCACAATTTTGGCAAAAAAAAGTCGTTTTGAGTTTAGCCATATTCATTTTCCGAAGACATTCGGAAAGGTTTGAATTAAAATTTCAGCTAAATTAAACTATTTTTAGTTGATATCTTTAAACCAACTAATGAGAGCTAACATTTTTACAGCTATAACTTTTGACGGTATATTAGAAAACAAGAATTTCTTTATTTTACGATAAAGCCACTCAAAGAAATAATCTGTAGAATATATACTTATTTTAGTTTTCTTCATCTTCATCATCTTCTGTTTCTGTATCATCTTCAACCACTTTTAACCCTTCTACATGCGACATAATAAACTCACGGTCTATATGAGCCATATCCTCAAGGGTAAGTGCAGATTCGTACAATTTGACTGCTTTTTTCGTTTTTCCTAATTTCTCTGCATATAATGCCATATGGTAGGTGCCAAATGATGAACTAGGATTTAATTTATTTGCTAATTTTCCAATTTTATAAACCGATTCTAAGTCATCTCGTTCT
The DNA here is from genome assembly GCF_947500255.1 of uncultured Psychroserpens sp. GTDB lineage: Bacteria > Bacteroidota > Bacteroidia > Flavobacteriales > Flavobacteriaceae > Psychroserpens. The sequence goes on from NZ_CANMRL010000001.1 coordinate 686,839, forward strand.
TCAGCTACAGTAATCAGTTGTTGAAGCTCTACTTCGGAAATGGGCTTAAAAATTCCAAATAAATCATCAATACGTTTATATCTATCTACAATATAATCGTCTAATGTTCCATCGTAAGGGAACACTTTTTCTTTGAGCTCTTTTTCATCTATAGGCTTGTACAGCTCAAAAATTCGATCCATTGCCTTTGACAATGCGCCAGTAACTAATTGATAATGAGAATCGCCTTTAAGCTCATCATAATAATACGTTAGCTTTTGATTATCTAAAGCCTTTATGCTATTATCTGTATCTCTAACAATATCCCTAATAGATTTTATGTCTTTATCTGAAGTTGCCATATAATAAAATATGTCATCCTCAAGCCATTCTAATCGTGTAGCTACATTTTGACTCATAGTTCCTTTAAAATCAGGACTTATATTAATGTAAGCTTGAAACACTGGTTTTTCGTGAAATAAAAATGAATTGATGAAATTGCCCATAAGATTATGGCCAACAGCAACTTTAAATTTACTGGTATTGTAATTGGCATCTATATATGGTATTAACTCTTGATCTACGAACTTGTAAAAACGATCTCCAGACTCAAAAGGCAATCCAGACACCTCATCGAAGTAACTGTCGTAGAAACGCTCTTTACCTTGAACTATACCAACTATAATCGACTCTGGCATTTCATCAAAATGTGTTTGAAAACTCACTTGACCACATACAGGTTCAAATAAATATTCACCATCAAATACAATAATAACTGGGTGTTTAAGCTCAGATTCAGGATCATAATTATCTGGAAGCTTAATTTTTAAATCTCTAGTTGAGTTTAATTTTCTAGATTCATATTTCTCGTAAATGACCTGTGCAGATATTTGAGCACAAAAACATAAAGAGATGACAAAAAGTAAGGCATTTTTCATCTTAAGTAGGTTAATTTAGGGATTGTAAATATACCTAAATTAAGTTAAAATGCCAATTTATTCGATGAAATGCACGATTTTATTTAATCCTGATCTTGAATATCATAAATTAAATCTAATAACATATCCTTAGATATAAATTCTGACTCTTCAAGTAATAAACCAGATTGATAACTTTGGAGTGCCTTTTTAGTGCTTCCTATAAAATCATAATACTGACCAGAGTAATAGGCACTAATCATAGACTCTGAATATTCTTTTTTGGCTAATTTTGACAAGTTTTTAAGTGATTCTTCATCATTTTTCTTTTTGCTCGCAGCAAGAACAGCTCTAAGGTCATTCTCTACGACCTTTTTTTCAAATCCATAGAAAAACTCAATATCCTCATATTTTTTCATAAGGTATTCATAGGGACTGCCTTCAAATGTGAGCATTTTTTCTTTATACTCTTTTCGATTTATAGGTTTAAATAAACTAAAAATTTCATTGACTGCTTTTGGAATACCTAGACCAACTAATGAATAGTGATCAGCATCTGTAAAATCATCAAATCGATAGTGTAGTTTTTGATTCTCAATTGCACTTAATGCTGTATTCAATGTCAAAATATCTTCTCGCAAACTTTTCACATCATTATCAGCAGTTGCCAAATAGTAAAACGTATCTTCTACTGTGGTCGATAAGCGTTCTTGTAATCTACTAACCATTTCAGGTGATAAATCTGGACTAAAAGCAATGTAACCTCTAAATAGTGGTTTATCTTTAAATAACCAGTAATTTATAAAATTTGCGCTTTGATCATGTCCAGCAACGATTCTAAAATCTGAGGTAAGGTAATTGTCGTTTATATATGGTATGAGTTCCATACCTATAAATTCGAAAAATTGTGCACCACCTTCATTAGAGGGAAAATTACTTTCTATACTAAAAGATAAATCTTCATCTCTAGTTTTTGCTTGATTAACACCAACAACAATAGATCTTGGCATATCTCCCCAATACGAATGGTAGTCTGTATTTCCAATCACAGGTTCAAATAAATAGTCACCATCTAATACAACAATTAAAGGATATAAAATATCACCTTCAGGATCGTAATTTCTTGGTAACTGAATTTTAATCTCTCGAGATTCTCCCAATTTAGAGGACTCTATAGTCTCGTAAATGACTTGTGAAGTGGCCGTTTTAAAGAACAGTCCACATAGTATAAATAAGATGGTTTTATTCATGACAAGCTAGGTTTAATAATAAAGCAAGGTAAAAAATTATTTAATTCTATTGTAAATTGGCAGATATATAAAAGACAAACTTCCAGCAATTATGATCATAATTGTTTGCGAAGACCACATAATCCAACCAAAAGCAAAACTTGGATCTTTAGCAATTCCAAATACTGTAAACGCTGCCATAACTGCCGCTGGATAAACAAAAATCCCTCCATTTGTTGCTGCAATGGTAAAGCTTGCTGAAATAAAAGCTACTAAAATTGCACCAATACTCACTTTATCCAAATCTGGAAGTGCAAATGTGGTGACATAAAACATCAAAACATACATTCCCCAAATAAATAAAGTATGCCCAATAAATGCCCATTTATATTTCATCTTGAAGATACTCAACATACCTTCAACTAAACCATTAAAAAAGGATTTAACTTTTACAGCAAATTTAGATTGACTTCTTTTGATAATCATGAAAACCAAAGCCACTAATAAAATGCCAATTGAACCAAACAAAACAAGTTTTCTAGGCTGAAATGATTTTTGAAGCAACTCCACAATGAAATCAAATTCTAAAACCAAGGTAATAGTGATAATACCTATCATAACTAACAAATCTGCTATGCGCTCTGCGACAATAGTCCCAAAGCTTTTTTCGAAAGGGACATCTTCATAATTTGTTAGTACAGCAGCACGTAGCACTTCACCAGATCTTGGAATACCATAATTGGCCAAATATGTAATGAAAACAGCCATAATACTATTAGGCAGTTTTATTTGATACCCCAAAGGCTCCAAAAGATATTTCCAACGGTAAGCTCTAGACAAATGGCTTAAAAATCCAAAAAAGACACCCAATGCTATCCACCAATAATTTGCCGATTTCACAAATGGGATGATCGTTGAAACTGGTAATTTTGAAAAAGTATACCACCCAAAGAAAACCGCTAAAGCTAGCGGAATAATTAACCTTAGGCGTTTTTTAAGTTTCGGACTCAAAAGTTTATTTTAAAAGATTAGTCGCTTCATCAGGAAACACCAAAGAAGGCTTAAACACTTTAGCATCTTCAATATCTATAAACGCATAAGTAATTAGAATAAGTGTATCACCAACAGCTACCTTACGAGCTGCTGCACCATTTAGTGTAATTTCACCACTATTTCGAGGTCCTGGTATACAATACGTTTCTAAACGTTCTCCGTTGTTGTTATTAACAATTTGAACTTTCTCACCCTGAATAATATTGGCTGCCTCCATTAAATCTTCATCGATAGTAATACTACCAATATAATTTAGGTCTGCACCTGTTACTTTTACTCTGTGAATCTTGGATTTTACTACTTGAATTTGCATGAGGCAAAGATAATTAATTTAGTGCGATATTATCAATAAGTCTAATATCATCTGCATATACTGCAATAAATGCTCTATATGATTTTTTGTTTGACTTTCGTTTTACTGTTTTTAGGGTTTTCACATCAGCAATAATGAAATATTCTAATTCTAATAAGTCATGCTTAGCAAACTGTTTAGTCACCCATTTTGTAACAGCATTGGCACTTTTTGTGCCAAACTTTTCTTTAGCCGTGTTCAAAGTTTTATAAATAAAAGGTGCAGCTGCTCTATATTCTGGTTTTAATCTGGTATTTCGAGAACTCATTGCTAAACCATCTTTGGCTCTGAATATTTTACAACCATTAACCTTTACCGGAATACTATATTTTTCAACCAATTTTTTAATAATCATCAGTTGCTGAAAGTCCTTTTCTCCAAAATAAGAATTATCAGGTCTCACAATTTCAAAAAGTCGTTTCACAATAGTTCCTACACCATCAAAATGACCATCTCTAAATCGGCCTTCCATTTCGTGCTCTAAACCATCATAGGAAAATGATGTTGAAATCACATTGTTACCATAAATATCTTCAACTGTAGGAGCATAAACAATTATTTTTTCTTCGGAAATATTTGAAAGTAATTTAACATCGCTGTCCAAAGTTCTAGGGTATTTTACAAGATCTTCGTTGTTATCAAATTGCGTCGGATTCACAAAAATACTTACAACAACAAAGTCATTGTGCTTTAAACCTTCAATTATTAATGAAGCATGTCCTTGATGTAGTGCACCCATTGTAGGCACAAAACCAAGTGTTTTCTTATCAGACTTAATTGTATTAACAAAGGCTATTAAGTCTGTTTTATTTTTAAAAATGGTCATACAATAACAAAAGTTTAACAGCCTGCAAACTTAATATTTTACTAGCAATCTGCATAAATTTTTGTAATTTTGCATGTTTTTTATTTTTAATTTCTAAAACGATAAATTTATGAAAGATAAGAGAATATTGTATGTGTCATCTGAGGTTGTACCATATTTGCCAGAAACTGAGATTTCTTCAATGTCATTTGAAGCTCCAAAAATGGTGAACAAACAAGGAGGACAGATACGAATATTTATGCCGCGTTACGGAAATATTAATGAAAGAAGACATCAACTTCATGAAGTTATCAGGCTTTCTGGTATTAATCTGGTAATCAATGACCTAGATATGCCTTTAATTATCAAGGTAGCGTCAATTCCGAAAGAAAGAATTCAAGTATACTTTATTGACAATGAAGAATATTTTAAAAGGAAAGCAACGTTAACTGACGAAGATGGAAAATTATTTGATGATAACGATGAGCGTGCCATATTTTTCGCCAAAGGTGTCATTGAAACTGTAAAAAAATTAAACTGGTCTCCAGATATTATCCATGTTAATGGATGGTTAGCTTCTTTACTTCCTTTATACCTTAAAGAGTTTTATAAAAATGAACCTTTATTCACTGAAAGTAAAATTGTGACTTCAGTATACAATCAAAGCTTTGAAGGAACGTTAGATAAGGACATGATTAATAAAGTAAAGTTCGACAACGTAGACGAAAGTAAAATAGAATCTTTAGCTAACCCTACTTATACTAACCTAATGAAGGTTGCTATAGATCATTCTGATGCATTGATAAAAGGGTCAAGTGAATTACCTAATGAGCTGGATACCTATCTAAATGCTGCCGACAAACCAGTTCTAGATTATTTCCCATTAGAGGATTTTGCTGACCACTACACAGAATTTTACAATACTAAAGTTTTAGATTAGTAAATACATTTATGAAAAAAAATAAAATTGCTTTAAGAAATATAGCAGTATTAGCACTTTTAATTAGTTCTTTTATTGCTTGTGACAAGGATTTTGCAGATATCGATTCAGATATTATCAACGATGATAATGCAACCCATTTCAGTACAACATCTCGAGACTTTGATGTGATAGCATATACGAAGTCCTTAGACCCTGTTCAAACAAATGGTCTACCTATAAACATGTTAGGTATCTACAAGGATAATATTAATGGTGGATTTACAACAGCTAGTTTTGTCACAGAAGTAGAATCATCTCTTATAAATCCAACATTTGGCGAAAATGTAGTAATGGATTCTGTAGTATTAAACATCCCATATTTTAGTAGACCGATAGAGCTTGATGAAGATGGGGGAACAATTTACGAATTAGACTCAGTATTTGGTGGTGGAAAAATCAAGTTATCACTTTTTGAAAGTAATTATTTTTTGAGAGACTTTGATCCTTCGGGTGAAATTAGTGACCCTCAAAATTATTATGCTAATATGAGTACAGGAATAGATTTAATTGATTCAAATCAATTGGAAGCTGTTCCTTTAGAATTACTAGTAGATGAAGACGGAAACACAGATCTAGATTTTGATGAGTTCGCACCTAGTCCATTACAAATTGAACTTAGAGATGAAGAAGGGGAGTTAACTAATAGACTTGCTCCTGGATTAAGAGTAAAACTTGATACGACATATTGGAGAACGAAAATCATAGACAAAGAAGGAGAACCTGAATTGAGTAATTCTAATAATTTTAACGATTACTTTAGAGGGATTTACTTTAAAGTTGAAGCCGTAGATGGTGAGGGAAATATGTCTCTTTTAAACATTACAGCACCTGCTTCAAATATTACGATTTTCTATACTAGAGATAGTGATGTTGAAGGAGCAGATCCAATTAATGCGACATACACATTAAATTTTAGAGATAACCGAGTGAATTTTATTTCGAACGATTTTACAATTCCAGATGGAAATGAAACTACAGGTGATGAAAATTTAATTTTAAAAGGAGGTCAAGGTTCAGTAGCAGAAATCAAATTATTTAATGGTGATGATATTGATGATGACGATACTAATGAGAATGCATTCGAAGCCTTCAAAAATGAATTTGTTGTTACAGATGCCGAAGGTAAATTTGTAAGTAGTAAAAAGCTTATCAATGAAGCTAACCTTGTATTCTTTGTAAATCAATCTATTGTAGATGGTGATGAACCAGAACGTTTATATATGTATGACGCTAACAATGGAACACCCCTTGCCGATTATTTCTTAGATAATGCTAACACATCCTTTCCTACGTTCTCTAGAATCAACCACCTTGGACGATTACAACGCGTAGATGATGATCCAACACAAGATGGTATTAAATATAAAATCAAAATAACAGAGCACATCAATAACTTATTACTAAGAGATTCGACAAATGTCGCATTAGGTTTAGCCGTTTCAGGAAATATAAATTTAGAAAACAGCAACTTTCTTTTTGATGTTCTTAACGGAACCGATATTGAAGAAGGCACACCAGTAAGTTCAATTATTACTCCTCGAAGCACTGTATTGTACGGAAACAACACGTCCAATGAAGAAAAAAAGTTATATTTAGAAATATTTTTTACTGAACCAAACAACTAAATCAATATGTGCGGAATTGTCGGTTACATAGGACATAGAGAAGCCTACCCAATTATTCTGAAAGGATTAAAACGATTGGAATATAGAGGTTATGATAGTGCAGGTATCGCACTATACGACGGAACAGACATCAAGTTGTCTAAAACTAAAGGTAAAGTTTCCGATTTAGAAACAAGACTTGAAAATGAAATCTCAACTCATGGTTCGTTAGGTATAGGTCATACACGCTGGGCGACACATGGTGTCCCAAATGACATCAATTCTCATCCACATTATTCTAATTCTGGAGATCTCGTAATTATTCATAATGGTATTATAGAAAATTATGAGTCTCTAAAAAAAGAATTAATCAAAAGAGGTTACAATTTTAAATCTGATACAGACACCGAAGTTTTAGTTAATCTCATTGAAGATGTTAAAAAAAACGAAAACATCAAACTAGGAAAGGCAGTACAAATTGCTTTAAATCAAGTTGTAGGTGCTTATGCTATTGCTGTTTTTGATAAAAACAAACCTAACGAAATTGTAGTGGCTCGCTTAGGAAGCCCTCTAGCAATTGGTATTGGTGAAGATGAGTTTTTCATAGCAAGTGACGCCTCTCCTTTTATTGAATACACAAAAAATGCGATTTATCTTGAAGATGAAGAAATGGCTATTGTTAGACGCAATAAAGGTGTGAAAATTAGAAAAATAAAAGACGACTCTTTAGTTGATCCTTATGTTCAAGCTCTTCAATTAAATCTTGAGCAAATTGAAAAAGGTGGATATGAACATTTCATGTTAAAAGAAATATACGAACAACCTAGTGCTATCTTAGATACATTTAGAGGGAGACTACTCTCTAATGAAGGTATTATAAAAATGGCAGGTGTTGAAGATAACATGAAAAAATTCTTAAACGCACATAGAATTATTGTTGTCGCTTGTGGTACGTCATGGCATGCTGGATTAGTATCTGAATATATTTTTGAAGACTTAGCTCGTATTCCTGTAGAAGTAGAATACGCTTCTGAATTTAGATATAGAAATCCTGTGATAACTGAAAATGATGTGGTCATTGCAATTTCTCAATCTGGTGAAACTGCTGATACGCTAGCTGCCATTAAATTGGCAAAATCTAAAGGAGCCTTTGTATTTGGGGTTTGCAATGTTGTAGGTTCGTCCATAGCTAGAGAAACTCATGCTGGAGCATATACGCATGCTGGACCTGAGATTGGTGTGGCATCTACAAAAGCATTTACTACTCAAATTACTGTGCTTACTCTTATAGCTCTTCGCTTAGCTAGAGCAAAAGGTACCATATCAAGTTCAGACTATAGACATCATTTGATAGAGTTAGAGCTAATTCCTGAAAAAGTAAAAAAAGCACTAGAATCTGATGCTTATGTAAAAAGCATTGCTGCCATTTATAAAGATGTCCATAACTTCTTATATTTAGGAAGAGGCTACAATTTCCCTGTTGCTCTTGAAGGCGCATTAAAACTCAAGGAAATCTCATACATACATGCCGAAGGGTATCCTGCTGCTGAAATGAAACACGGACCTATTGCATTGATAGATGAAAATATGCCAATAGTAGTTATCGCTACTAAAAAAGGACATTATGAAAAAGTGGTAAGTAATATCCAAGAAATAAAATCTCGAAAAGGAAAAATTATAGGTATTGTCACCGAAGGAGACAAACAAGTAAAAGGTTTAGCCGACCATGTTATTGAAGTTCCAGAAACAATTGAGTCGCTAACACCTTTATTAACTACAATACCTTTACAATTATTATCGTATCATATTGCCTTAATGCTTGGTAAAAATGTTGATCAACCTCGTAATTTAGCAAAAGCGGTTACTGTAGAATAAATTAGACCTTAATTATTACCTTATATACTGAAGCTGAAAATGTAAAATTCACATTTTCAGCTTTTTGTTTTATAAAATATTCAAAATACACCCGTTTTTTTTGTTAAAAACTATTATGCGTGCATACTTTTTTTGATTTTTTTCATTTCAGTATCATTTAATTATTTATATTGCTTTACTAAATTTAACTAATTCCCTAAAATGAAGACAATTTTTAAGATTATGATGCTGTTTTGTTGTGCACTTACCTTTGCACAAACAACAGTTAAAGGTAAAGTCGTTGACAATAATGGTATTCCTCTAGCAGGAGCCAATATCCTTGTTGTAGGTACGACTACTGGAGCGATTACAGATTTTGATGGTAACTACACCTTAGTAGTCAATCAAGACCCTCCTTTTTCAATTCAAATAAGTAGTGTTGGTTTTGATACCGTTACTAAAGAAGTAACTACAAATCCTCAAACCATAGATGTTACTATGATTGAAGGAACCTCTCTAGATGAAGTCGTTATTTCGGCTTCTAGAACTCCAGAACGAATTTTTGAATCACCAGTAACTGTAGAGCGTTTTGGTCTAAAAGAAATTAAGAATACAGCTTCGGCCGATTTCTACGGAGGTCTAGAAGATCTAAAAGGTGTAGATGTCAACACCAACAGTTTAACATTTAAATCTATCAACACAAGAGGTTTTGCCACATTTGCTAATACTAGATTTATGCAATTAGTGGATGGGATGGACAACTCTACTCCAGCCTTAAACTTTCCAATAGGTAACTTAGTTGGTATGACAGAAACCGATGTTTTAAGTGTCGAACTTCTACCTGGTGCATCTTCTGCACTTTATGGAGCAAATGCTTTTAACGGTATTTTGTTTATGAGAAGTAAAAACCCTTTTGATCACCAAGGTATTAGTGGTTATATTAAAAAAGGTATTACATCTCAGGAATCTGCAGGAGACAACGATTACACAGATTTAGGTTTTAGAGCAGCCTATAAATTCAGTGATAAATTCGCTGCTAAAATCAACTTTGGCTACTTAAAAGGAACAGACTGGGCAGCAACTAGTGAAGTCGATAATGACATGGTTGGCGGAACAAGAGCTAACAATTTAAACTATAATGGTATTAACGTTTATGGTGATGAAGTATCAGCAAATATTAGAGGATTAGCTGGTGGTGCAGGTATTGTACCTGATGTATCGGTGAGTAGGACAGGTTATAACGAACGTGACTTAACCAATTATAACGCCGAAAGTATTAAAGCAGATTGGGGATTATACTATCGCCCAATTGAAGGTAACAGTTTAGAACTATCTTACGTAGGTAAGGTTGGAACTGGATCAACAATTTACCAAGGAACAAATAGATATAATATCAATGGGTTCTTCCAAGAGCAACACAAACTTGAAGTTAGAAATGATAATTTCTTCTTGAGAGGTTATGTAGTTGCTGATAAAGCCGGAGATTCTTATGATATGGTATTTACAGGAATTAACATTAACAGAGCATGGAAAAGTGACGAGCAATGGTTTGGAGAATACATTAATACTTATGTTGCTCAAACACTAGGAGGAGCAACAGATGCACAAGCACATGCTGCTGCAAGGGCTCAGGCAGAATCTGGACGTTTTGAACCAGGATCTCCTGAATTTCAAGCAGCATTTGAAAGAAGTATTGATGACCCAGATTTAACTACTGGATCAAAATTCCAAGATGCTTCTAAATATTACCATGCCGATGGTAACTACAATTTTAGCCATTTAACTGATTTTGCTAATATCCAAGTTGGTGGTTCTTTTAGACGTTATAGTTTAAATTCTGGTGGAACAATCTACACAGATACTGATGGTCCTATTAACTACTCTGAATTTGGGATTTATACTCAAATACAAAAAGAATTTGACCTCAATGAAACTATGGAATTGAAATTAACAGGGTCTGTTCGTTATGATAAGTCTGAATTTTTTGATGGTTTCTTCTCACCAAGATTATCAGCTGGTTTAACAGTTAATCAAAATCATAACATAAGAGCTTCTGTACAAACAGGATTTAGAAACCCAACAACTCAAGATTTATTTATTGGTTTAGATGCTGGTAGAGCTATTTTAGTTGGTGCAGCTCCTGATAACTTAGAAAGATATGTTAGAGACTACTCTATTAGTGCAGCAGGACAAGCCTTAGGTATTCCGGCTTCTGTAACTCAAACAGGTGCAGCTGCATATAACAACTCTTATACCTTAAGTTCTGTTTTAGCGCTTCAAGAATCAGGAAACCCTGCAGCACTTGAAATTGGTAACCCTAGTTTGGTAGAACCTGAACAAGTGATCTCATTTGAAGCTGGGTATAGAGGAAAATTTGATAAATTAATTGTAGACTTTAGCGCCTATTATAACAAATACAAGGATTTCATTTCTCAAGAAGTTGTTATCTCTCCATTATATGGAACTGTTGGTGATGGGTCGTTATCTGTTGCTGCAATTGCAAACGGTGATTCTCAAGCCTACAGTACTTACACAAACTCTGATGCTGATGTTAATTCATATGGAGCTTCTCTTGGATTATCAACTAAAGTATTTAATGGTTTTGATTTAGGTGGAAGTTACACTTTCACAAAACAAGATTTTGATCAAGCTGCTAATCCAGATTTCATGACAAACTTTAACACTCCAGAGCATAAGTTTAAAGCCTCTTTTGGTCATACTGATTTATTCAAAAACTTCGGTTTCAATATTGCTTACAGATTTAGTGATGACTATTTCTGGGAAGCGACTTTTGGAGAAGGTGTTGTACCAGAATTCCATGTCTTAGATGCACAAATAAATTATAGAGTTCCTAGCTTAAAATCATCATTTAAAGCTGGTGCAACTAACTTAACAGGTGATGAATACTTTACTGCTTTTGGTACTGGATTTATTGGATCTATGTACTACGTATCTTGGACGATTAATAACTTATAAAAATTACAATAATGAAAACGATAAAATATATTCTATTATCTGCAGTCCTAATTGGATTTACAGCTTGTAATGATGAAGAGGATTTTGACACGACTGAAGACGCTGTCGAACTACCTGCTTTGACTGCCGGATCTGCAAACTTATCAAACTATGTTGCTTTAGGAAACTCTCTAACAGCCGGGTTTACAGATAACGCACTATTTATTGCTGGTCAACAAAATTCACTTCCTAATACCTTATCGCAACAGTTTGCATTAGTTGGCGGTGGAAGTTTCACACAACCATTAGCCAGTGACAATGTTGGAGGTCTTATTTTAGCTGGTAACCCAGTTTTAAATCCAGTAACTGGTGAACGATTATTCGCTCCTAGATTAGCTTTTGGAGGTGCAGGACCAGTTCCTTTAGAAAGTTTAAATCCTGCTGCAATGTCTACTACTGATTTTGCTTTAAACAACCCAACAGGACCATTTAACAATCTTGGTGTACCTGGAGCATTAAGTTTTCACTTACTTGCCAATGGCTATGGTAACCTAGCAAATTTCCCTGCTGCTGCAAATCCTTATGCGATTAGAATAGCAGGAAATACTGATGCTTCCATAATAGAATTAGCTATGGCACAATCGCCATCATTTTTCTCATTATGGATAGGAAACAATGATGTATTAGGTTATGCAACTTCTGGTGGTGCTTCTGGTGCTTTAACAGATCAGGGAACTTTTGATTTTGCTTATGGTACATTAATTAGTACGTTAACATCACAAGGCGCTCAAGGCGTTGTGGCTAATATTCCAGATGTAACATCTATACCATACTTTACAACTGTACCTCATAACCCTCTTGATCCGTCAAACCCAAGTTTTGGTCCACAAATACCAACACTAAATGGAATTTTCGGTCAAATCAATCAGGTATTTGCTTTCTTAGAAAGTCAAGGAATTCCAAATGCAACAGATCGTCAAATCGTTTTTTCTGAAACTGAAGCGAGTCCTGTTGTAATTAGAGACGAGAGTTTAATGGATCTAGCTGCTCAAATTACTGGCGTATTGAACGCAAGTCCAACATTCCCTGCGTTTGTACAATCGTTTGGATTACCTGCAGCGGCAGCTCCTCAAGTAGCTGGTTTGTTAGGATTTGTTTACGGACAAGCTAGACAAGCAACTCCTGATGACTTAATGGTACTTCCAAGTTCTTCTATAATTGGAACGGTTAATGAAGATTTTGCTGACTTCTTAGGAACACAAGGCTTACCACCTACTTTAGCAGGTCAATTTGCTGTAGAGGGTGTATCATTACCTTTAGAAGATAAATGGGTATTATTACCAACAGAACAAGCTGAAGTTGCTCAAGCTACTTCTGGTTTTAACGCAACTATTGCTGCTAGTGCTAGCCAAGCTGGTTTAGCTTTTGTAGATGCTAATGCTTTACTTAATCAATTAGCTAATGGCGGGCTTGCTAGTGGTGACTTTATCTTAACATCCAGTTTAGTAACTGGAGGTGCATTTTCTTTAGATGGAGTTCATCCAACTGCTAGAGGATATGCTTTATTGGCAAACGAATTTATGAAAGCAATTGATGCCACTTATGGATCAAATTTTGAAGCTTCTGGTAATTTTGTAGATATTGGTGAATACCCAACAAACTACTCGCCTGCATTGCAATAAGAAGATAGAATTTATATAAACTAAAAACACCAGAGTTACCTCTGGTGTTTTTTTTATTTAGAAAACAAATAACTCATCAGTCGTCTATACTTATAAGTCCTCCTTTTGCTTTTTTAAACTTCTTGACATACTCATCATTAACATGAACTATATAAGTACCAGCTCCAAGTGTTGACACATTAACAATTTGCCCATCAACTACATTTTGATTTATAATTGGTGTCCCCGAATTATATAAACTATACAACTTTAAATTAAAAATTGGTTGAAGTTGTTTACCAAAAGGAACAAGTCCTCCTCCACTATCTAAAGGCACTTCAATTAACCCATTTCCAATATCTAAATGTGCAACTCGTCCAGAAGTAGCAGGATCATCCCATTTAAATGCAAACACATAAATATTATCGTTTATGTTTTCATTTGATTCTTCGACAGAATTATCATAATCGATGTCAAAAAACATGTAATAAGTTACATTTTCTTGTAAGTTCAATCCTAATATATTACTTCCAATAAATTCACTAATACTAACAGTTTCAGAGCTATTGGCATTAATACCACTACCAAAGTTAGGCGTAGAAAAGCCATAAACAGCAGCTGTACCATTAGGATATGCCGAAGAAGATGTCGAAACACCTAAATATGTTGGAAATCCACCTGCATCTCCATCATCGTTGTTTTGAACAGTAATATCAAAATCGGCCCATTCATCTTTCTTGAAAATAATAGTTTCTCCATTTCCTACATTATATGTAGTTCCAGAAACAGTAACAATAATATTTCCCCAAGTTAAATTAGGTAAAGCAGTATTATCAGTATCATCACATGCATCACCTAAACCATCGTTATCAGTATCTGCTTGATCTGGATTATAATTATCTGGACAGTTATCATTTGAATTGTTTACACCATCACCATCTCTATCATTATCACATACATCACCTAGACCATCTCCATCACTATCTGTTTGACTAGAGTTAGAGTTGTTTGGACAGTTATCGCAAGCATTCCCAAGACCGTCACCATCATTATCTGCTTGGTCGGCGTTTGCATCGTCCTCACAGTTATCACATACATCACCAACACCATCGCCATCTGCATCAGCTTGATCGGCATTGGCAACTTCAGGACAATTATCATTAATGTCAATTATTCCGTCACCATCTTCATCATCACATACATCACCAATACCATCATTATCGGCATCAGCTTGATCAGGGTTAGCTATTAATGGGCAATTGTCATTAGTATCAATAATACCATCGTTATCATCATCGTCATCACATAAATCTCCTAGACCATCATTATCATTATCCTCTTGATTTGGATTTGCATCATTTGGACAATTATCACACACATCTCCAGCTCCATCATTATCACTATCAGCCTGACCTGGATTTGATGTACTAACACAGTTATCTTCCAAATCAAATATACCGTCACCATCAGTATCAACACCTTGATAAATACCAATCATTGGCAAATCCATATCAATACATTGTGTTAATACAGGTGGCCAACCCAAAGGATTTGGTTTTACAGTAACTAATGTAATTAGATACTCATCTGAAGACACATGGTCTGGAAATAATGACTTCACGTCAATACTATCACTTTCATAATAATATTTGTAGTAATCAAATGACGCTCCTGATACTGGATTGGTATACGGAAATAGAAATTCATAATTATAATGATCTGTTGGTGTATTCAGATAAACATAATACAACTCTTGTCCAGGAGGTATTGGATTAAGTATTGGATCACTATTTAATGGATACACATCACCATTAGCGTCTTTTCTTCTAATGATAAGTTGCCATCCTGTAGCTCCCCAAGGATCAACGGGATATTGTAAATTATAGTTTTCAATTAATTGAGGGCCAGTTATGCTACTATACTCAACATTGAATTTCATGTAGGTATTAGCCGTTTGTGGTACATCGTCAAAATAATCTAATGTAGGACTACAACTGGCGTTAGCAGGATAATAAGGTCCAAACTGTCCAAAACCAAGAACAGGTAAGAGCATTAACATAAATAAATAATAATTTTTCATAATAAAAAAGATTTGGGTTAAGTCTTTAAGTTACGCAAAAAAAATGTAGGAAAATTACCATTTATCGAAAACTAGAAAACCAAATTAATGAGATTATTTTTTTATTAAGAGTGAAAAACTCCTCAAAAATATATTGAATAAAAAAGCCTTTAAAATTACTTTAGTTTTAAATTAAAAAGATATATCTTTGCAGCGCGAAAAACGAATGTTTTTAGCAATCGAAATATCTAAACATTAAATACATAAGTAATGTCAAAAGTTACAGGTAAAGTTGCACAAATAGTAGGTCCAGTTATCGACGTTGAATTCGAAGCTGGTTCTGAACTTCCAAAAATTTATGATTCTCTAGAAATTAAAAAAGCTGATGGTTCTATTTTAGTACTAGAAGTACAATCTCACATTGGTGAAGATACTGTACGTACTATTGCGATGGATTCATCTGATGGTTTAAGTAGAGGTACAGAGGCTACTGCAACTGGTGCTCCTATTCAAATGCCAATTGGTGGAGATATCTACGGACGTCTTTTCAACGTAATTGGAGATGCAATTGATGGTATTGGAGATTTACCAAAATCTGGTGATAACGGTTTACCAATCCACAGACAAGCACCTAAATTTGAAGATTTATCAACATCAACAGAAGTTTTATTTACTGGTATCAAAGTAATCGACTTAATTGAGCCTTATGCAAAAGGTGGTAAGATTGGTTTATTTGGTGGTGCTGGTGTAGGTAAAACAGTATTGATTCAAGAGTTAATTAATAACATTGCAAAAGGACACGGTGGACTTTCAGTATTTGCTGGTGTAGGTGAGCGTACTCGTGAGGGTAATGATTTACTTCGTGAAATGTTAGAATCAGGTATTATCAAATATGGTGATGACTTTATGCACTCTATGGAAGAAGGCGGATGGGATTTATCTAAAGTTGATAAATCTGCAATGAAAGATTCTAAAGCAACTTTCGTTTTCGGACAAATGAATGAACCTCCTGGAGCTCGTGCTCGTGTAGCACTTTCAGGATTAACTATAGCAGAATATTTCCGTGATGGAGCTGGTGATGGACAAGGAAAAGACGTTCTTTTCTTCGTAGATAACATCTTCCGTTTTACACAAGCTGGATCTGAGGTATCTGCATTATTAGGTCGTATGCCTTCTGCGGTAGGTTACCAACCAACATTGGCAACTGAGATGGGTGCAATGCAAGAACGTATTACATCAACAAAGAAAGGATCTATTACATCTGTACAAGCGGTTTATGTACCCGCAGATGATTTAACCGATCCTGCTCCTGCGACTACCTTTGCTCACTTAGATGCAACAACAGTATTATCTCGTAAGATTGCTGAGTTAGGTATCTATCCTGCGGTAGATCCTTTAGATTCTACATCAAGAATCTTAACTGCTGACATCTTAGGTGACGATCACTACGATTGTGCACAACGTGTAAAAGAGTTATTACAGCGTTATAAAGAATTACAAGACATTATTGCCATCTTAGGTATGGAAGAATTATCTGAAGAAGATAAAATGGCTGTAGGTAGAGCAAGACGTGTTCAACGTTTCTTATCTCAACCTTTCCACGTAGCTGAGCAATTTACAGGTATTCCTGGTGTATTAGTTGATATTAAAGAAACTATCAAAGGATTTAACATGATTATGGATGGTGAATTAGATCACTTACCAGAAGCTGCTTTTAACCTTAAAGGAACTATCGAAGAAGCTATCGAAGCTGGAGAAAAAATGCTTGCAGAAGCTTAATCTAAAATTACAGAACTATGCTTTTAGAAATTGTATCACCAGAAGCTACACTATTTAGTGGAGAAGTAACTAGCGTTACTGTTCCGGGTGTTATGGGTGAATTTGAAATGTTAACTAATCACGCACCTGTCATCTCATTACTAAAAGAAGGAAACGTGAAAATTAACGGTAATATTACTCTTGAAGAAGAGGTTGAATCTTTATTTAATAAATCTGATAGAGGGTTTTGGTTACCTATCACTTCTGGAACAATTGAAATGAAAGATAATAAAGTAATTGTATTAGCAGACTAAGACATTATTTTGTTTACATATATAAAAAACGCCAAACATTATGTTTGGCGTTTTTGTTTAATTGATTTTTATTAAGAAATAAGCAACATAAGCAATGTTGCTTATTTTACTTTAAAATTATTTCCCTTTTCTATAAAATATTTTACTTACTACTTTCCACTCGCCATCAATCTTAATCAAATTCATATAATCTATAAAACTAAATTTCTCATAATCTATTTCTAATTTAGCATTAGCCACATTTCCTGTGATATTGATATAGGTGATACGTGTTTTCCGATCTTGCTTTGGACCACGTTTTACTACTTTTTTAAAAAACTCTAAAGCATTAACTTCCGTATACTCACCATTTCGTATATATTTCATTGTGGCATTCTTATGAAACGCTTTTTTAAGCGTGTCAAAATCGTTGTTGGTTCCTCCATCCAAATAATAAGACACCGTTTGCTCTACTAGTTTATACTCTGAATCTTGAGCTAAAGTAATTGTTGACATACTTAAGCATAGTAATAATGTAATGATTGATGTTTTCATTGTTTTTAAATTTAAAATGATTATTGTTTTTGTAATCTTGCTATAACTTCTTTGGCTACTTTGGTAGATGAGGATGGGTCTTGTCCTGTTATCAATCGGTCATCTGAAATATAATAACTATCCCAACCCGTCTTTGAATACTTAAAATCTCCTCCATGCTGTTTGATTTTTTCTTCTATAGAAAATGGAAATTCTTTATAATAAGCTTTTTCTTTTTTCTCAAGTATATCTGGATAACCATTTACTTTTCTATTCTCAACCAAATAGCCTCCATCACTGGTTTTTAAATTAACAATTCCAGCTGTACCATGGCAAACCGCTGAAACAATACCATTTTGCTCATAAACAGCCATTGAGATATTTTGAATCTGTTTGTTTTCAGGAACCTGATACATAGCAGAACCACCTCCAACATAATACACTGCATTATAACTTGAAGCATTAATTTCATCTGGAGATTTAGTATAGGTTAATCGCGTCATAAATTGATTATTGGTATAATATTGACGCTGTAGACTATCTTTTGCATTATAATAATGGCCTAAGTGAATCGCACCTCCATGAGGCGTCATAAAGTCTACCTGATAATTGTTATTTATAAAAGTATCGTAAGCATATATAATTTCTGAAAAGCTTACACCTGTCTCGATGCTTGAATTGCCGTAAGTTTTGGCATTGGACATGATAAATAAAATTCGCCCTTTACTTTCTAAAGGAGATCTCGTCGCTGTTTTACTTATTATCTTCCAACTGTTATTTACTTTTTTGAGCAAAAACAAATCTATGAAATAGAGTTTAGATTCTGGCATAGTAATCTCCACTTTAGCTGTAGCAATATCATTATAAACCTCAATTGTTAAAATATTTCCTATTCTACCAGCAAAAGTTCCAGGCTTATTCTTTTTGAATAAATCTGAATAGGTCTCAGGCGAAAACAACACAGAAGTACCATCACCTTTAGTAAGGTACAAAGTAGCATCTTTTGTAAATGCGCTTTTAATTTGTTCTGGCTGATTAAATGAACTCCCGTTGATATAATCATGCAATGTTTTACTGATGGCAAATTCATCTGCTGATTGGGCAAACAACATACCTACTGAACAGCATAAAACAGCTGTTATAAATTTTACTTTCATCTTTCGTTTTTTATTGATTGAGAATAAATCTCTAAAAACGAATTAAAAATGTGTTCTTAATTTATAATTGATATGTCCAGAATTATAATTTTGGAGAAAAAGAGCTATGAAAACTGTTTTTTAAATTCAGCAGGAGTTGTTCCTGTTAACTTTTTGAATGTTGCATAAAATGTTGATTTAGAACTAAAACCTGCTTCCAAACCAATAGCCTCTAGCGTAAATTGATCGTTCTTTTGAAGAAGTTCTTTTGCTTCCTCTGTTCGCAATGTATTTATATGTTGCGCAAAAGATTTTCCTAAATTATCATTTAATAATTGAGATAAATAATGTGTAGATACTTCTAATTCGTGAGCAATATCTTTAAGTTTTATATTGCTGTTTTTATATAGTTTTTTCTCTTCCATTATAGCATCAAGTCTTTTAATAAAGATTTCTGCTTCGGTGTTCTCTATTTTTTTTGATCCATATTTTGGTTCAGCTTCAGTAAATATTTCCTTTCTATTTTTTCTAAATAACAAAAAGAATATCACTAAATATAACACTACGGAAAACGATACAGCTCCTGAGATATACCACTTTTTTCTTCCAAGCATATAGGCTAGGTAAATGGTAAGTGAGCTAGCATAAACGACCAATAGCCACACCTCAGAAGTAGTACAGGATTTATACTTTTTAATGAATCTTTTTAAAATATGTCTCAATAGATATCCAGACAATAAGACATAAATTCCCCAGGTATAGTAAATAAAACGTATAAAATATGTATTCCAAAATGCGCGTTCACTTTTATAGGGTTTCAAAATTCCTACAACAACTATAAAAATGAGCAAAATGGTGATATGGATTTTCCAGGAATTGGGCACCTTTTTTATCTCGTCAAGAGACGCTTTTATATAATAGAATAGCATTACACCTATTAAAAAACAAGCAGACAAACCTATTTGAATATAGAGTAATACATCATTCTCATTGTAAACCATATATACAGATTTACCAATTCTAATACTTAACATTAAAACGAGTAATCCCAAAAAGTAATTAGGTAAGCGGTTTTTTTTACGAAAAAAGAGAAGGTAGAAACTTAATAAAAACCCATTAAAAACACCTAAAGCGCTGAAAAAAAATAACAGTTGATTGGAGGTATCCATTAAAGTCTATTATACTTTTTTAATGACATTGGTAACAATACCCCAAATTAGAAAATTATTCTCTTCGGTGATGTTAATAATTGGATAATCTGGGTTTTCTGGCTGCAACCACATTTGGTTATTAGATACACGTAACCGTTTTACTGTAAACTCGCCATCTAAAAAACAAACAGCTATTTTATTATTTGCTGGTTCAAGACTTCGGTCTATAACTAATAAATCATTATCCTCTAGCCCTGCTCCAATCATAGACTGCCCACTCACACGAGCATAAAATGTAGCTTCTTTATTTCGAACTAATTCTTCATCTAGAGATAAGCGTTGTTCTTTAAAATCGTCGGCTGGTGAAGGGAAACCTGCTGAAATCCCTGCGTCAAACAATTGTGCTGCCGCTCCTTCTATGACTTCTGGTGTGAAAAAAGTTAAACTTTCTGATTTGTGTGTTATCATTTTACTACAATAATATCGTTAATACTCGTGGTATATTTTGGTGATAATCGCTCTTGACGCATTTTCCATGTACGTTTTAGATCTTGATTACCTAATTTAATTTTATGACTTTTATATTTTGTATTTAAACTATCAATCGATTGCATCAATGGTTGATGTTTAGGGTTTTCAGCATCAAACAAATGTAATTGATGATTATTGGTTGGCACCAAGCCTGTAACTATTACTCCTGCTCTTTTGTACTTTATTCCTGTTTTAAAGATAGACATTACTGCATTGATTGCACAATTACTTATGATTAAAGATGAGTTTGTTGGGTAAGATAAACTTATACTTTTACTTGCACGATGTTGTTCTAAATCTTTTTTGTGTCTATCACTACTTAGCATCACAATAATCATGTGGCAACTCGATCCTTGTTTGCGCAGTTTTTCGGCACAACTGGTCGCAAAAGTAGAAATACGCTCTTTTATATTCTCAATATCTGAATAGGTATATTCAAAGCTACGTGTTGTTGCTATAGCTCGTTTATTTTTAGGCTCATCTAATAAAATTTTAGAGTTTCCTTCTAAATCCTTCTTTAACTTCCATTCGGTAATAGAAAAAGTTTTTCGTACCCAATCATCAGATAATTGTGTGAAATCATAAGCAGTTTTACAACCTTTAGCTTTTAGTCGTTTTTGTAGGCCATATCCTATTCCCCAAACAGCTTCTATTTTAATCCATTTTAAGGCTTTTATACGTTTGTCTTCAGAATCTATCACATAAACACCTTTTGTTTGCTTCGGAAATTTTCGAGCAACTTTATTAGCTACTTTAGATAAGGCTTTTGTTGGAGCTATACCAACACAAGTTGGAATGCCTGTCCATTTTAAAATACGATGTCGCATTTCATTTCCGTAGTCATCAAAATTATAGTTTTCAAAACCTTTAAATTGTAAAAAAGCCTCGTCAATACTATACACCTCAACATCTGGAGTAAACTGACTTAGAATATTCATAACGCGACTACTCATATCACCATATAAAGGATAATTGGATGACAGTACATGAATATCATTGACCTTACAAAAGCCTTCCCATTTAAAAATAGGTGCTCCCATTGGCAAGTCCAACGCTTTTGCTTCATCGCTTCGTGAAATTACACAACCATCATTATTGCTAAGAATCGCAATTGGTTTTCCTCGTAAATTAGGGTTAAAAACACGTTCGCAAGACGCATAAAAATTATTACAATCCACAAGTGCAAACATATGTGTAAATATACAATAAAATGTTTGAATTTTACAATTCTATTTAAATAGACAAACGAATAAGTTCCCAGGTATCGTCATTAGAGTTGTAGATTTTTAACAACTCAAAACCTATAGCTAGATGCGCATTTGAAGAACGCACATTTTTAATATTTACTTCTGTAATTATGGCATCAAAGTCTGGTTTTAACACTTGAGACATAAATTGATACAAGCCTCTAAATATACCTTGCTTCCTATATGCCTTAGATACACATACTTGTCCCATCACTATATAGTTTTGCGCCTCTGGAATAATCGATTCGATTTCATTAAACATAGACACTAATATGGGAATCTCATCTTTAAAGCTTTTAGTCATGCATAACACATAACCAACAATATTTTCTTCATGCTTTGCAATAATATGGGCACATGAATCATTCATA
Organism: uncultured Psychroserpens sp.; assembly: GCF_947500255.1. GTDB lineage: Bacteria > Bacteroidota > Bacteroidia > Flavobacteriales > Flavobacteriaceae > Psychroserpens. Next base: position 709,310 of record NZ_CANMRL010000001.1, read on the forward strand.
CGCTTTAAAATATCAAAAGTATGATGAATGGTGACATAGCCTTCCTTTTCTTGTTCTGAAGCTGTTATCTTTTTGGGAAGGTTATCACTTTGAAGCTTCAAAATAGCTTCTAATTCCTCGTTGGTTTTTACTCTATGATATGTAATTTTAGGTTTCAACATACTCCAAAATATCTGCAGGCTGACAGTCTAAAGCTTCACAAATAGCCTCTAAAGTAGAAAATCGAATTGCTTTTGCTTTGCCAGACTTTAAGATAGACAAATTAGCTGTTGTAATACCAATAATCTCAGCCAATTCTTTGCTTTTCATTTTCCGCTTGGCAAGCACTATATCTAAATTTACAATTATTGGCATACTTAAATGGTTAATTTGTTTTCTTGTTGCATTTTACTACCAGACTTTAATAGTGCACTAAGAACAATAAGAGAAAACCCAACTAAAAACAATGAAAAATCAAAATCTAAACGTGAACTCATGGCTATATCTACATAGTTTAAGCCATCATTCAATGGCTGTATAACAATATCTTTTAATGTCATCCCTAGAATAGAATTAATTATTACAGCGAGTAGAACCTTAGAAATCATTATTACGCCTAACATTTGTATTAATTTATATAGCTTTTGAGAAAATTCAATAGTGATTCTTAACATCTTAAATATATTCTTAAGAAAGAAGAAAACAATGATTAAAATAATAAAGTTTAAATAAGTTCTAAACACAATAATCACTTTATTGAATACTGTTTTAGGTTTTATATGTACATGACCATCTCCTCTAAACACATTAGAAGTCAGTTCGAAATTATCTCCCATTCCATAGTTATTAATACTTACAACAGCTTTAAAATTTAAGGAATCTTCTGTAGTTATTAAATTAGCATATTGAGGTATAGTAGCGTATGTTTTCTTCCCTTTATCATCAATCCCTTCTTTATAATCAGTAAACAGTATATTATTAAACATTGGATTTTTAGGTTTAACTTTAAATTCAACAGGCATCTCGTAACCAAGAGAACTATTAAATTTAGGAGAGAAATTACCCATTTTGCCATCATCAGTAAAAGCCTCAGTAGCTAATGCAAATCCAAAAGCTATAATTAATAAATAAAATGAAATGCTGCATATTAAAAATAATATATCAGCAAGAGCAGTTCCTGTTTTCATAATTATATGGTTAGTTCGTTTTCTTCTTCAGCTTGTTTCCCGCGTTTAAAAATTTCGGCAAGGATGAAAAACGCCAATCCTGCTGGGATTAAAAATGTAAATTCGGCTTTCAGCTCATCAAAGAAGTCAAAGGTAGACTTACCAATGGCTGCCATAAGAAACCTCAACACCAACACACTAATTGTATACTGAATAAAAATGTTTCCTATCTTCTTGAAGTATCTAATATTATTGTCGCTAAAATAATGGCCTTGCTCGATCTCTTTCAGAATAGATAAAAAATAAGAAAACCCGTAAATAAGATACCCTCTCCAAAAAAACAAACCAGCACTAATCGCATAATAGCTCCATTTAATTGCGTTTTCTGAAGTTAACCAGGTCTCATTTTTATCTGCAACTTTTGCCCAATTTTGAAACTCTTTAAACTGATTAAAATCAAACTCACGCATGTCATTGAGTAATACCGAAATTGCCGTTAGCAAAACACCCCAAGTAATAATTGTTAAAATAGTTGTATTGTCTTTCATGATTATATGGTTAGTTCGTTTTCTGATTGAATTTCAATAGCACGTCTATATAAAGACGCTATAATAAATACGACGCCAGCCATAAATATATAGGCAGATGCTTCTATATCTATTTGAGCGAAAACCACCTTGGATGCTAACCAAGTTGTATAAGCCTTTCCAATAATTCCTAATAGTCCAACACTCAAAGCCACATAACTTATCTTAAAAATTAAAGCCATCACGACATCATTAAACGGATGATTAAAATCCATGTGCTTAAACACATGTATCAAAAGGTAGAAGATATAAGCTTTTAAACTTGCCATTAATACAAGTAATAGAACTACACAAATAAAATGAGCACTATTAAACGCATATATGTTTGAAAGATCAATACCCATATATAAATCTTTAGTCGCATTTGTATGTCCAGAAAGACTCATTACTGATACGATAGTTATAGCTCCAGCTTTAATACAAAAACCGATAAATACAATCCACGACACAATATTCATGGTCTTAAAAATTTGTTTTGTTTTCATTTAATTATCGTTTAACGATAACAAATATATAAAAATTATTGATAAACAATAATTTTTTGTTTAAAAAAGATAATTTTATTGTTTCTACAAATCATTATTCATTCACTTTTTCATTAGCTATATTTGTGGCTATGGATGCTACAATTAGATATACAAGAAAAGTACCGATTTGGAAATTTATCGGTGGAATCGCAGCAATATTAGTAGGAATTTATGGATTGTTTAATTTAGAATTCCTAATGCTAGTACCTATTTTATTTGGCATATTAATGATTAAAACTGAAGGTTCAGAAATTGACTTAGAATCAAAAACCTACAGAAAAACCTTATCATTTCTAGGTATAAAGTTCGGCTCTTGGAACTCACTTGAAAACCCTGAATATATTTCTGTCTTTAATACAACAGAAGACATTACAGTAAGAGCACTTAGTGCAGAAACAACAAACTCTTTTCCTATAATAGTTTTAAATATTTTTTATGGAAGAAATAAGAAAATAACTGTTTATAAAACTAAAGATATTAAAGATGCTTTCGATGTTGCTTCACATATTGCCGATGCCCTATTGATTGATCTTTTAGATGCTACTGCACCAAATGATTATAAATGGGTGGATAAGAACATTCTTAGAGACAAAAGAGAACTAGTTTATATAGATTAATTGTGAAATGCTGCCTAAAAAACTCCAACATAAACTCAATAAGCGACAAGAAGAAAATGCCTTTCGACAGCTTGGTGAAACTAACAATCTGATTGATTTTTCATCTAATGACTATTTAGGGTTTTCAAAATCAAAACACCTATTTAACAAGTCGCTAGAAATTTTAGATACTCAAAATGGTGTTCAAAATGGTGCAACAGGTTCTCGATTATTATCTGGCAATCATACATTATATCAACAGGTCGAGCAACAAATAGCCGCCTTTCATAATTCTGAAAATGCGCTTGTTTTTAACTCCGGTTATGACGCCAACATAGGATTTTTCTCATGTGTTCCACAACGCCATGACATTATTATATACGACGAATATTGCCATGCATCTATTCGCGATGGCATTACAATGAGTCATGCTAAAGCTTATAAATTTGAGCATAACAATCTAAAACATTTAGAACAACTAATTGATCAGCACTCTGAGCATGTTTCAGAAGAAGGTCAATGTATTTACGTTGTCACCGAATCGGTATTTTCTATGGATGGTGATGCTCCAGATTTAGTTACGCTATCGCAACTATGTCAAGCAAAACATGTCCATCTTATCATTGACGAGGCACATGCTGTAGGTGTCTTTGGAACTCATGGTAATGGCCTCATTTCTAAGCATCAACTTGAAGCCATGGTTTTTGCCAGAATCATAACGTTTGGAAAAGCTTTAGGTGCTCATGGTGCGGCTATTTTATGTAGCAACGCACTTAGAGATTATCTCATTAATTTTTCAAGACCTTTTATTTATACTACGGCACTCCCTCCACATACATTGGCACTTATTAAAGTAGCGTATTATGAACTACAGAATCAACTTAAACATACGATTAAACTTCATCACAATATTGAATTTTTTAAATCTGAAATCAGCAAACTAAAACTTCAAGAATTGTTTATTACAAGTGATTCTGCTATTCACTGTTGTGTTATTTCTGGAAACGATAAGGTTAAACAACTTTCCAATAAACTGAAAGACAATAATTTTAATGTAAAGGCAATTCTATCACCTACTGTGCCTAAAGGAAAAGAACGCTTACGTTTTTGTTTGCATGCTTTTAATACTGAAAAAGAAATCTCGGAAGTCTTGGGTATACTCACTACCTTTGTATAAACGTTGTGAACATAGTATGTCATTACTCTAAATGAGCGAAAAATTTAAAACCATAGCAAGATTTCAATACACAACAGAAGCCCAAATCATTAAAGGACGTTTGGAGGCAGAAGGTGTGAAAGTGTTCCTACAAGATCATCTTACTATTGATACCGACCCCTTGGTAAGTAATGCTATTGGAGGTGTAAAACTAAAAGTACTATCGGAAGATGCGATGAAAGCACAGCATATTTTAAGTACAATTAAACAATATGCTTTAGACGATGATGGTAATACTATTCATTGCCCAAACTGCAATAGCGAGAAAGTCGAATTATTTTCGACGATTACAGATTTTAAATCTTTTTTTGCTTTTATTATTGGGTTTTTATCCGGAACGCTACCATTTCATACACGTTACAAATACAAATGCGATAATTGTAATACAGAATTTAAACAAAAATGAGCACATACTTTATTACTGGAATAGGAACTGATGTAGGTAAAACAGTGGCTTCTGCAATCATTACTGAAGCGTTGAAAGCAGATTACTGGAAACCTATACAAGCAGGTGAATTAGACTTTTGCGACACAAAAAAAGTCCAATCGTATGTATCCAACCATAAATCAAAGTTTCATGACAATAGTTATGCATTACAGACACCCATGAGTCCGCATGCTGCTGCAGATATTGATGGTGTTTCTATACAACTAAAGGATATAAAACCACCTAAAACAAATAATCATTTAGTTATAGAGGGTGCTGGTGGCTTGCTTGTCCCTATTAATAAAAAGAATACCATTCTTGATCTTATTAAACCGACTTACAAGGTTATTGTAGTATCAAGACACTATTTGGGTAGTATCAATCATTCATTATTAACGATTAATCTCCTCAAGGAAAAAGGATTTGAAGTGTCTATTATTTTTAGCGGAAATGAGCATAAAACAACTGAAGCCATTATTACAGAAATGACCAAAGTAAAAGTTATAGGTCGTATTAATGAAGAACCTTACTTTGATCACAATGTGGTTAAAGAATATGCTGAAGCATTTAAAAGTAAACTATGAATCTAAAAGAAAGAGATAAAAAACACATCTGGCATCCATTAACACAGCATAAATTACATCCTGAAACTACAGCGATTGTTAAAGCTCAAGGTTGCGTACTAATAGACGAAAATGGCAACGAATATATAGATGCCATCGCCTCTTGGTATACGAGTATGTATGGGCATTGCAACAATTATATCACCAATCGAGTTGCTACACAAATGCAAATTTTGGATCAAGTTGTATTTAGTGGTTTTACTCATGAACCTGCAGTTAAACTTTCCGAAGCCTTGATAGATATCCTACCAGAAAATCAAAACAAGATTTTTTTTAGCGATAATGGTTCAACATCAGTAGAAATTGGTATTAAAATGGCATTGCAATATCATTTCAATCATGGTGAAAAACGTAATGTTTTAATTGCATTTGAAGACGGATTTCATGGTGACACATTTGGCGCTATGAGTGTTTCTGGGCTATCGGTTTACAATGGTCCTTTTGAAGATTTCTTTCTGGATGTTAAACGTATTCCAACACCAAATGGTAAAAATCATGACACAATTTTAGAACGCTTACAAGACATTTCATCGCAACACAACGTAGCAGGATTTGTCTACGAACCATTAGTACAAGGCGCTGCAGCAATGAAAATGCATGATGCAGAAGGATTAGCACGTATTCTGAAATTCTGCAAATCAAATCAAATTATAACTGTTGCAGACGAGGTCATGACGGGCTTTGGAAAAACAGGAAAACATTTTGCTTCAGATCATATAGAGATTAAGCCAGACATTATTTGTTTAAGCAAAGCACTAACAGCTGGATTGTTACCTATGGCCATAACTAGCTGTACCCAAGATATCTACGATGCCTTTTATAGTGATGAGATAAGCAAAGGATTGTTTCATGGTCACACCTACTCTGCCAATCCGTTGGCATGTACTGCAGCATTAGCAGGAATAGAATTATTAATTTCTGATGAGATCCAACGTCATATCAAACGTATCATAGAATCGCACAAACAATTTGGAAAACACATCAAAACACATCCGAAAGTGGCTTCTGTGAGACAAACAGGAATCATTTTTGCTTTAGACCTCAATGTTGAAATGGAGCGTTATGGGAATTTACGCGACAAGCTCTTTAACTTCTTTATGAAAAATGGCGTGTGCTTGAGACCATTGGGCAACACCGTTTATATCCTAGCGCCTTATGTGATTACAGATAAGCAATTACTAAAGGTGTATCAGGTGATAGAAGACGCGTTGGAAATGATATAGAAAAAATCAATCACCTTCTATGCTCTTTTCTAACAAATTGATTTTTTCTTGAGTCTCTTTAATAAGGACATACAGTTTTTCATACTGCCAGCCTTCGTCGTCTTTTTCAGCAAGAACAACAATAATCCCTTTACCCTTTTCCCCTTTAATTGGAATTTTTAAATCGGCCTCTCCTGTGCTATTATTGATAGTGATATTACCTTCAAAAAGCCCATCGGTATCAATAACTTCTCCTAAGGCATCTTGGACATCACCATTACTTTTAGCAGATTCAACAGCATACTCGTAAGGTGCAGATTCTTTGATAATTTTAGAGACACCAAAAATTGCAGCGCCTATTCCAAATACAAATAATAAAATAACACCTAGGCAACCTCCTACAGGTAAAACCCAGAGCCAGTTTCGTCCAAACCAGCTTTTTTGACGTACGTGTTCCATAATATATGATTGATTTATTTGATAGGTCTGCTATAATTCAAAATTGTTACTCAAACTATCTCGATTTTATGTTTACATAAATATACAATATCCTATTTTTGCATAAAATTTCAATTGCTTTTGCAACACCCTATTTCCATAACAGCTATCGCTTCTATTTCTCCACTAGGTTCTTTACCTGATGAGATTTGGAAAAATTATACAAATACCAATCATTTTTTTACTAAAAAAGAAGGTAACCTTATTGCTAAAATCTCAACTGAAACAAAGAAAGGGATTGATACATTGAAGCAATCTAATTCAAAGTATAAAACATTAGATGATTCTGTACTATTTGCCATATATGCATCAAGACAAGCGGTAACAAATGCCAATTGGAAAGCTTCCGATAATTTCGGAATTAATATTGGATCATCAAGAGGTGCAACTACTCTTTTTGAAAATTATCATTCAGAGTTTATTAACAACCAAAAAGCGAATACGCTTACCTCTCCAACCACTACCTTAGGAAATATTTCGTCTTGGGTTGCACATGACTTACGAACTCAAGGACCAGAAATTTCACACTCCATTACTTGTTCTACTGCATTACATGCTTTATTAAATGGTATTGCTTGGATCAACTCTGGGATGTGCGACAAATTTCTAGTTGGCGGAAGTGAAGCGCCTTTAACAGCATTCACTATTGCCCAGATGCAAGCCTTGAAAATTTATGCAAAAACTGATGACTCTCTATTTCCAAATCAGTCATTAGATTTGAGTAAAAAAGACAATACAATGATTTTAGGTGAAGGAGCTGCTATGGCTTGTTTAGAATCTGGAGACACTAACAATGCCTTAGCTAAAATTATTGGTATTGGTTATGCTACAGAACTATTAGAGCACAATGCATCCTTATCAACCAATGCACTGTGTTTTCAAAGGTCTATGAAAATGGCTCTAGGCTCTGTGAAACCAGAAGATGTCGATATTATTGTCACTCATACACCAGGAACGATAAAAGGAGATCAGGCCGAAATAAATGCTATCGAATCGATTTTTTGTAACAAAATTCCTTCATTAACTACTAATAAGTGGAAGATAGGTCACAGCCTTGGTGCTTCCGGACTTTTAAATATCGAAATGGCGATTATGATGTTGCAACACGAGACGTTTATTTCAATACCTTACCTAAAATCCCAAACACCTAAACACATCAAAAACATTTTGGTTAATGCCGTTGGATTTGGTGGAAATGCAGTATCTATTTTGCTATCAAAATAACATTTGATATATAATTGTAAGACCGCTATAAAGGTCTTATATTTCAGTATTAATTTTTAACACTAACCTATTATGGAATGGTTTTCAGCTTTAGATGGATTCTCTCAATTCTTTTGGATTATTGCACTCATTGGCTCCCTAATTTTTTTATTCGTTATCATCACAACCTTTGCTGGTATTGATGGCGGTGACGACATAGGCGATGTCGATTCTGATATTGATGCAGATACAGGAATTGGATTTCAATTTATCACCTTTAAAAATCTTGTTGGCTTCTTTACCATTTTTGGATGGACAGGCGTGGCATGTGTCAATGCAGGCATGTCTAAACCTATTAGCGTCATCATTGCTACAGTTTGTGGATTGCTAATGATGGCTCTTATGGCAGCTATGTTTTTTTCTATGCGGAAATTAGCAGACAGCGGAACCTTAGATTACAAAAATGCAATTGGTGCCATTGGTGAAATTTATCTCACTGTTGGCGCAAACCGAACCAAAATGGGAAAAGTTAGTGTACGTGTTCAAGGAACATTACGCGAACTTGAAGCGTTATCAGATTCTCTTGTAGAACTCAAATCCGGGACACTTATTAAAGTTGTCGATGTAACAAGCAACGGCATTTTAATAGTAGAACAAACAAAAAAACCTATAGAACCAATTAAAACAGAAACACATGAACTACCTTCTGACACAACAAAACTTTGATTTAGGCTTTCCAATAGTGATCGTCGTTGCGATACTCATTGTATTTGTCTTCCTAATAATTCTAATTAAACGTTATAAACGTTGTCCCTCCGATCGCATTTTGGTGGTCTATGGAAAAGTAGGTGGAGGTCAATCGGCCAAATGTATCCATGGTGGTGCAGCTTTTATCTTTCCTGTAATTCAGGATTATGAATTCTTAGATTTAACACCTATTTCTATCGAAGTTAACTTAGTTAACGCGCTTTCAAAACAAAACATTCGTGTAAATGTACCATCACGTTTTACTATTGGTGTATCTACCGAACCTGGTGTGATGCAAAATGCTGCCGAAAGATTACTAGGTCTAGCGCAACAGGATGTTCAAGAATTAGCAAAAGAGATCATTTTTGGTCAATTGCGTTTAGTAGTAGCTTCAATGGATATTGAAGAAATTAATAGTGATAGAGACAAGTTTTTAACTAATATTTCTCAAAGTGTTGAGTCCGAATTAAAGAAAGTTGGTCTTAAATTGATTAACGTAAACATTACAGATATCGTTGATGAGTCTGGCTATATTGAAGCTCTTGGTAAAGAAGCTGCTGCACATGCTATTAATGCCGCTCGTAAATCGGTAGCAGAGAAAACTAGAGATGGGTCTATTGGTGAGGCAAATGCTGTACAAGATGAAAGAACACAAGTTGCCGCTGCAAATGCACAAGCCGTTGAAGGTGAAAATACAGCGAAAATTGCTGTAGCCAATTCTGATTCGTTACGTCGTCAACGTGAAGCCGAAGCTGAGCGTGTGGCTATAGCAGCAGAAAAAGTACAAAGTGCTAAAGCCTTAGAAGAATCTTATGCTGCTGAAAAAGATGCCGAAATAGCAAGAGCAGAACGAGAACGCTCATCTCAAATGGCAGATGTTATTGTTCCTGCTGAAATTGATAAACGCAAAGTAGAGATTGATGCCGAAGCTGAAGCTGAAATGATTCGTAGAAGAGCGAAAGGTGAAGCTGATGCCATCTTATTTAAAGCACAAGCTGAAGCACAAGGACAATTTGAAGTCTTAACAAAACAAGCTGCTGGTTTACAAGAAATCGTAAAAGCTGCTGGAAACAGTAGTAAAGATGCTGTATTATTATTAATTGCAGACAAATTACCTGAATTGGTAAAAACACAAGCTGAAGCAATCAAGAACATCAAGATTGACAAAGTAACCGTTTGGGAAAATGGTGGAAATGGAGAAGATGGAAAATCATCAACAGCTAATTTCCTATCAGGAATGTACAAATCTGTTCCGCCATTACAAGATATGTTTAATATGGCTGGTATGGATTTACCTGAGTACCTGAAAGGAAAAGACAAAACCAAACCAGAAGATCCAAAATCACTTCCGAAGAAAAAAGAAGATGATGAAAGTTAATTGTAAAAAATCCGCTAAATAGCGGATTTTTTTTTCAATAATAAATTACAGAATCAGAAGCAATATGAACATAAAAAAGGTATTTTTGCTTCACAAAACGCGATATAACAATATGAAAAAAGCACTACTCATTCTCTTTCTTTATAGTTCATTTTCTTTCTCTCAAACTTTTACATTAGCAACAAATACCCCTTTTGATAATGTTACTCTAGGTAGTGTGAAATTTGCAGATGTTGATGGCGATCTAGATAATGATGTTTTTATTTCTGGAGCAGACAATACATCGGGCTCTACTATTCTTTACTCAAAACTCTATATTAATGACGGTAGTGGTAGTTTTTCAGAGTCCACATTTACAACATTTGTAGGTCTAGACAATAGTTCTGTAGATTTCGAAGATATTGATGGAGACACAGATTTGGATCTCATAATTAATGGAAGAATGGCAGACAATAACCCTACAACTATTCTATTTACAAATGATGGAAATGGTAATTTCACTGAAGTTACAGGAACTACTTTTAATATAGGAAGCGGTATTGTTAATTTTGAAGATATAGATGGTGATCTGGATCAAGATATATTGTTAGTTGGAGATGCCATCGTTCAAATTTATCAAAATGATGGTAATGGTACTTTTACCGAAATTTCTGCTAATAGTATCACAGGTATAGATTTTGGAGATTTCGAGTTTTTTGATAAGGATGGTGATTTAGATTCTGATTTATTAATTATAGGCGAAACTTATTCCGCTGAAGGAAAAATAGCCAAGCTCTATGAAAATGACGGAAACGGAAACTTTTCTGAAGTAATTGGGACTTCTTTCTCTGGTTTAATTTTCAGCTCTATAGATTCTGATGATATCGACGATGATAATGATTTAGATTTGATAATTACTGGTCAGCTTTCTTCAAACGATCCTATAACAAGTCTATTTATAAATGATGGGAATGGGAATTTTTCAGAAGTACTCAATACGCCTTTTGAAGATGTAAAATTAGGAGAAGCTATCTTTGCAGATATTAACGATGACAATTTTCCAGATGTGCTTTTAACCGGAAGATTAATAAACGATTCTAAAACGACAAAACTTTACCTAAATGATGGCTCGGGTAATTTTACTGAAGCCACAATACCCACTTTTGAAGGCTTAGATTTTATTAGCCGTATTGCAGCCGCTGATATTGATGGTGATTCGGATCTTGAAATTATTAATATTGGCTCAAACAGTTCTTTTACTAGCACAACTAATCTATACGTAAACAATCTATATACTTTAGGAATAGATGATGAATCTATAAATCAATTTATAATTTATCCTAATCCATCAACTCATATAATCAATATTGAAAATCAAAATAATACTCATATAAGTGAGTTTTTGATTTTAGATATCAAAGGCAGGATAATAAAGCAAGAAAAGTTAAATAACGAAACTTTTTATAAAATAGATATTAATGATTTAGCTCAAGGGACTTATTTGCTTGAACTAAAAACAATCTCTGGTGTTTTTAGAAAAAAAATACTCAAGAATTAATATTTTTGAATTCTATTAAATAAAAAATATGAGCGCTACTAAACACAACTGGACCAAAGAAGAAATTCTAGAGATTTATAATACACCTTTAATGGAATTGTTATACGATGCCGCAACTATTCATCGCAAGCATCACGATCCTAATACAGTTCAAGTATCAACATTACTTTCAATAAAAACAGGTGGTTGCCCTGAAGATTGTGGATATTGTCCACAAGCAGCACGATATCACACAGATGTTGAAGGCAACGATTTGATGTCTGTTCAACAGGTAAAAGCGCAAGCCTTACGAGCAAAATCATCAGGAAGTTCTCGTGTATGTATGGGAGCCGCTTGGCGTAATGTGAAAGATGGTGAAGAGTTTGACCAGGTTTTAGAAATGGTAAGAACCATTAATAAGCTAGATATGGAAGTGTGCTGCACCTTAGGTATGATAACCGAAAACCAAGCGCAGCGTCTGGCTGAAGCTGGATTATATGCCTATAATCACAATTTAGATTCTTCTGAAGAATACTATAAAGAAGTGATTTCTACTCGTGGCTATGAAGATCGTTTAGAAACTATAGATAATGTTAGAAAAACTAATGTAACGGTTTGCTCTGGTGGTATCATTGGAATGGGAGAAAAAACTGAAGATAGAGCAGGTATGTTAGTGGCCTTATCAACGTTGAATCCACAACCAGAGTCCGTTCCAATAAATGCTTTGGTAGCTGTAGAAGGAACACCTTTAGAAGACCAAAAACCAGTATCTATTTGGGATATGGTAAGAATGGTAGCAACCACCAGAATTGTAATGCCAGAAACTCAAGTACGTTTAAGTGCTGGTCGTACCGAAATGACGCGTGAAGGCCAAGCCATGTGTTTCTTTGCTGGTGCAAATTCAATTTTTGCTGGAGACAAATTACTTACAACTCCAAATCCAGATGTGAACGAAGACATGGAAATGTTTAAACTACTTGGTTTAAATCCTCAAAAACCATTTATCAAAAAAATGCAACCTGAAACAGTAGAAGCTCAAAACTCGCAATATCAAGCCTTAGGTGAAAAACCAAAATGGACGAGACCAGAGCATACTATTGAGCGTAATGAAGAAGCTAAGCAAAAAGCAAAGGCACTTAAGTAATTCATGCTTAAGTAAATGACTTGACAAGTTTGCCAATTGTTTTTAATTTTGAAAAATTCAAAATTGGTGTTTAGTTCGGAAATTTTAACATACAATTAATTCCGTTTCATAACGTTTTCTTAACTTTGAAACTTAAATTTTTTGACATTTGAAACTCAATCTTCAAGATATTCCTCGTGTTAAAAACATTACCAAAGAGGAGTTTATAAAAAACTACTTCAAACCACAAAAACCTGTGGTCATAGAACGTTTTATTGAAGATTGGCCTGCCTATACAAAATGGAGTTTAGACTACATGAAGGACATCGCAGGCGACAAAACCGTGCCACTTTATGATGACAGACCAGTCGATTATAAAGATGGATTCAATGAGCCTCATGCTAAAATGAAAATGAGTGAATATGTAGATTTACTTAAAAAAGAGCCTACAAAATATCGCATTTTTCTTTGGAATGTTTTAAAAGAAATCCCACAACTTCAAAACGATTATTCTTATCCCGATTTTGGTTTAAAACTAATGAAAAGTCTACCCATGTTATTTTTTGGTGGTAGAGATTCTCACACCTTTATGCATTATGATATCGACTTAGCGAATATCTTTCATTTTCATTTTGAAGGAAAAAAACAGTGTATTTTGTTTGATCAAAAGCAAAACGATTATCTATATAAAATTCCGCATTCGTTGATAACCAGAGAAGATATTGATTTTTCAAATCCAGATTTCGAAAAATGGCCAGCACTAAAGCATGCAAAAGGCTGGCAATGCGAATTAAGTCATGGAGAAATATTATATATGCCTGAAGGGTATTGGCACTACATGAAGTATCTTACGCCTGGCTTTTCTATGAGTTTAAGAGCAATAGCTAGACACCCAAAAAACCTAAGTAAGGCAATCTACAATGTTTTGGTTATGCGTCATTTTGACAATCTTATGAGGCGGATAAAAGGTCAAAAATGGATTGATTGGAAAAACGAACAAGCCATTACAAGAACAAATAAGAGTTTTTCGTAAAAACTCCTCAGTATTAAAAACTTATAATATATTTGCCTTCTCAAATTTTTAGAATAATGATTATGAAAAAATTACTTTTACTTACCGCTTTGGTATCTGTTTCATTTGTAAATGCTCAAGCTTACAAAGGAAAAGGTGACCAAAAATTTCAAATTGGAGCCAACCTTCAAGATGAAGCTACTGGAATAAACGTTACCTATGATTATGGAATTGGAGAAAATATTTCTATAGGAGTTTCTTCAACCTATGCCCTTGGTGTTGATGATATTTTAGATGCCGATTTTGGTGATCGTTTTGATTTAAAAGCTCGTTTCAATGCTAACTTAGGTAATGTTTTAAATATCGATGACAATTTTGATCTATATCCTGGATTAAGTTTAAGCTTAAAGAATTTTGGTGGTCATATTGGTGCTCGTTATTTCTTTACTGACGGATTTGGAGTGTATACTGAAGCTACTTTTCCTCTAGCAAAATATGATGAAGATAAATTAGAGCCAGCAAATTTTATTCACAACCAATTTGCGATAAATATTGGCGCTTCTTTTAATCTGTAAAGCGATTGAAGAACATATTTAAATGTAAAAAACCAGCTTTGATTAAAGCTGGTTTTTTATGGAATTAACTCTCTAATTTTCTCATATACTAGAGGACTTTCCCATCCTCTGTACAATAAATAATCTGCAAGTTTTTTTCTCTTTTTAAGCACATTGGTCTCTTTAATTGTCTCAGCTTTTTTTTCGGCTAATGCATGAAAAGCGGAGTAATAATCAGATTCGTTAATTTCACTCAAAGCAATATTAATCAAGGTTTTATTAATATCCCTTCGTTTTAATTCTAATTGTAATCGTTGCTTTCCCCATTTTTTTATCCTAAACTTCCCTCTCACAAATGCCTTCGCAAAACGCTCTTCGTTTAAAAAATTGTGCTGAAGTAAATGCACTATAATTTGATCTCTAGCCTCTGGAATCATTCTCATTTCATATAATTTTTGCGTCACTTCTTTATGACAACGTTCTTGATATGCACAATATCGTTCTAGCTTTTTCTGCGCTTCGTCGAATGTATATGTTCTTGATAGATTCATAGCGCGAAAATATAACTTTTTGTTAATAAATGTCGTACCTTAAACCACTCATTAATAAGTATTTTTGCGTAAATTCGCATGTTTGCTTTTTGAGTAAAAAAATAAAAAAAATTAATTCATCCCTATGAGAAAGAATTACTCCCTTATCTTACTAGCCTTTTTGTGCGCAAGCTTTTCTTGTTTTGCACAATACGATGTAGACTTTGAAGATGACACCAAGGTTGCCTATGCATCTAACACCGTTACTTTAAATGGTATTAACTGGGATATGACCGAGGCCTTAATAGGTACTACTGCTAGTGATTATAAAAACGCTCTGCATTCTGCCAGATTTAGAGGAAGAAATGGTTCTGGAATAACCATGTTAGCCAACAAAGCAAATGGTATTGGTACCATTTCATTTGAATACAGACGATTTGGTACTGACGGAGCACAACAGCCCTGGGCAGTTGAGTACTCTACAAATGATGGAAGTAGCTGGACTCAAATTGGTAGCGATTTTACGGCTACAGCAACAGTTCAAGTGTTTTCTGAAACTGTAAATGTTACTGGAAATATTCGAGTTAGAATCGTCATAGCTTCTACACCTGGAACTTCTGGTAATCGTAGAATGAATGTGGATGACATTTCTATATCAGACTACACAGTAGTTGCAGATCCTGACTTATCAATTACAGGAACTACAGATCATGGATCGTCATGCTTAACTACAGCTGCATCAACTATACAATATACAATAACAAATAATGGAACGTTAACTGCAAATGGAATTAATGTTGTTTCAGATGATGCTCAATTCGTTATAAGTAATTTGTCTTCAACAACAATTGCTCCATCTGGTACTGCAACCTATGATGTTACGTTTACACCTTCTGGTACAGGAACTCAAGGAGCAACAATAACTGCAACTAGTTCAACTGCAGGAAGTAATTCACCTACAAGTAATGTAACAGGTACAGGAATTACAGTACCATCTATTACAACACAACCTGCCAACCAATCTGTTTCGCAACCAAATACAGCTTCGTTTTCTATAGCTTCAAGTGATGCAACCTCTTATCAATGGGAAGTATCGACAAATGGAGGAACCATATGGAATAATGTTACTGGTGGTACAGGAGCAACAACCGATACTTATACAACAGGAGCAACAGCAGTTGCAATGGATGGTGACTTATATAGATGTATTGCAACAAATACTTGTGGATCTACCACATCAAATAGTGCCATGTTAACTGTGACTATTTTAGCCGATGTGGTGATTACAGAAATCATGTATAACCCTCCAGCTGCAAATGATTACGAATGGATAGAAATCTGTAATCTTAATGGCACTGCACAAGATGTAAGTGACTATACAATAGATGTTAATGGAACAACGAGGTTTACATTTCCTTCAACTACTACAATTCCAGCAAATACTTGTATTACTGTCTTATTAGGACATTTAGGGTCATCTCCTGCGCCAGAATGTCCATTTACGCCAGATTATTCTAATCCTGTTGGAACTACGAATTTCCTGATCAATGGTGGAGCTACTATTACACTGGAATCTCCAGCTAATGATGTGATAGATTTGGTCGCTTACGATGATGCTGATAGTAATGCTACTGATGGTAATGGTAGTTCTTTTCACGTTATTGACGCCACTGCAGATAATTCTGATACAGATACAAATTGGCAAGCCGTATTAACCGGAGGTTCTCCAGGAGATAACACTCTAGTCTCTCCGTGTACAGTACCAGAGATACAACTTGTTGATGATTCAAATACCGATCAAGCCTGTGGCGCTTTTGTGATGGCGTTTGGCTCTCAAGCCACTGGTTTTGATACTGATATTACTTTTGATATTGACAATGATGGAGCTTTAGGTTTAACCGTATCTTCATTTGCTATTACTGGGGCTGCTTCAGGAGATTTTTCGATTGTTTCTCCAGCTACTCCTTTTGTTGTTGCTGCAGGAAATACTCAAACGGTGACCGTAAGATTTACTCCGAGTGTTATTGGCTTCAGAAATGCAACACTTACTATTAATAATGATGATTCTGATGAATCTGCTTGTACCATAACTCTACAAGGTACAGGCGCTTCTCCAGCTCCTGAAATAAACGTTGAAGGAGATATAGGAGCATTTCCTGATATTGCTGATGGAGATCTTACACCAAGCGGTACTGATAATACATTATTTGCTGCCCAGTTTATAGGATCGTCTCAAGAAAAAACATTCAGAATTCAAAACATAGGAACAGATGTATTAAACATATCTAACATTACTGTTGGTGGAACTAATCCAGGCGATTTCACTATAACGGTAGCTCCAGCATCAAGTGTTGCTATATCTAATCTTACAGTATTTGAAGTGTCGTTCTCTCCACTTGCTGCTGGTATAAGACAAGCAGATATTATCATTACTAACAATGATGGTGATGAAAATCCTTATAATTTTAGAGTTCAAGGAACTGGGAATTGTGTTGCAAATGCAATAACATTATCTCCAAATTCTGGACCTGAGGGAACTATAGTGACTGTTACAGGAACAGATTTAAGTACAGCAACAGCTACCTTTAATGGTTTAGCAGCAACTGTTAATAATATATCTAGTACAGTTATGGAAGTTACAGTTCCTAATGGTGCGCTAACAGGAAATTTAGAAATCACTGATGATTTAGGTTGTCCGGGTAATGCTGCATTTACTGTAATAGACACTCAAATTGGAACCTGCGAAGGTGGTTCGGCACTAGGTGAGTTATTCATAAGCGAAGTTACAGATGCAACCTATGGTAGTTTAACATATATAGAAATTTATAACGCAACAGGTGCTAATGTGAATCTAGCTAGCTATGAGGTTAGGGTTTATGCCAATGGTAGTACCTCTAGTTTTACATCTCAAACCTTAAGTGGGACTATTAATGCTGGAGACACTTTTGTTCTAACTACTGGTACTTCAGGAGTACTTGGAAGTTCACTTTGTGCTACACCTGGTGGAGACGGTTCTTATGGAGATCTTGTAAGTTCGACATTAGCTGGTGTGAATGTTGTCAATAATGAGCATGATTTTATTGGTCTTTACAATTCAGGTACATTAATAGATGCCTTTGGAGAGTTTGGAGTTGACAATTGGTTGAATTCTACATCTATAACAGGAGATAGAGGTTTTAATTTCAGAAGATTAAATACAGCCACACCTATTCCTACTACAACATTTAATACTGGAGATTGGAATATAATTGATTGGGCTGGTTCTGGTTCTGCTACATGTGTAAGTACAAATGATTATTCGGATATAGGTGTTTATGACTTCTCAACAGGTACACCTCCATTAATAACCGCTCAACCAAGCTTACCATCGACTGATTGTAACCTTACAGTATCACTTAGTGTTACTGCCAATGAAGGTTTTTCTGGCGGAAATTCATTAGCTTATCAATGGTACTTTGCTGCTCAAGGTGACTTAAACTGGACAGCTATTACTAATGGAGCAACTTATTCTGGAGCTACATTAGCTACATTAAATATTTTAGATCCTTTTAATTTAGATGGTTATCAATATTACTGTCAGGTAAGAGAGGATGATGCAACATGTTATACTGCTAGTAACGCTATTAAATTAGATATTCCAAGAACCATTTGGGATGGTACGAATTGGTCTTCTGTTCCAGCTATTGATAAGGTAGCCGTTATTGATGGAGATTATGATACGAGTATTGGTACAAACGGACAAACAAGTTTCGAAGCCTGTATCTTAATTATTAATGCTACCCATACACTAACTATATCTAATGGAACTTATGTTGAAGTTGAAAACGATCTCACTGTAGATGGAAACATCTTGATTGAAACTGATGGTGCATTTGTTCAAAATAACGATTCTGGAGTTGTAGATGGTGCAGTGACTAGTGATAAAACGAGAAGTACTGTTGAAAAAGAAACGGCTATTTTAAATTCGTATCAAGAGTATACCTATTGGTCATCACCTGTCTTTGGAGAAATTATTAGTGATGGTTTAAGTGAAGCTTCTTCGGTAAGACGTTTTTGGTATAATGGACAAAACTTTAGAGACTCTTTTCAAGAAACTAATAACGACAATACTGCAGTAGCTGGTCAAGATGATATTGATGATGATGCCAATGACTGGCAAACAGCTGGTGCCGCAATGGTAATGGCACCTGGTATTGGATATGCATCAACTCATAATGCTTTAGGCTATGTTGGTGTTGCACAATACAAGTATACGTTTGAAGGCCCTTTTAATAATGGAGTTTACAACATCCCTATTTATAGAAATGATGCAGAAACAAATGATAATAACTGGAATTTCATAGGTAATCCTTATCCTTCAGCTATTGATGCCGACTTATTTTTAACTGCTAATGCTAGTATTGACCAAACAGTAGGTGCTACTAATGGTGCTATTTTCTTTTGGTCTCATAATACGCCTGCAGATGGAAACACTAATGGTAATGAAGTACTGAATTACTCGCAAAGTGATTATGCCATTATAAATGGTACTGGTCAAACAGCCGGTGGAGATGGTGTTGTTCCAGATCGCTTTATTCCTTCAGGTCAAGGGTTCTTTGTATCTATGTCTGATGCATCTCCTTCTACTATAGTTTCAGGATCTATAAGAACAACAGATGTTGTATTTAATAACAGTATGAGAGTTACTGGAAACAATTCACAGTTCTTTAGAACGACAAGTGCTTCAATATTTAACAAGATTCGATTAGATTTAACTTCAGATAACGGTGTTTTCAATCAAATACTTGTTGGTTATGTAGATGGAGCAACCAATGATGATGATGGCATGTATTATGATGCACACAAAAACCTATCGGCTAATGCTAATGCGGTATTCTACTCATTAATTGATAGTTCTAGCGATAAGAAATTTGCCATTCAAGGGAAAGCAACAAATACTTTGACAATTGAAGAAGTTGTTCCTTTAGGATTTTATACAACTATAGATGAGGCTACTCTATATACTATATCTATTGCTGAATTACAGGGTGATTTCATGAATAATAATACGGTGTATCTAAAAGATAACTTATTAGATATTACTCATGATTTAAGCACCAACGATTACGTCTTTACTTCTGAAGTTGGTGAATTTAATTCACGTTTTGAAATCGTATTTCAACCTGAAGCACTTTCAGTAAATGAAAATGATATAGATCCTAATAATTTTACAATTGTTGAATTAAATGATGGTGATGTTAAATTTTCAGTAGGTAATGCTTTACTTATACAACATGTTGAAATCCTTGATGCTATAGGGCGTGTAATTTATCAGCTCAAAGGAAATAACAATGTGGAAACTTACAATTTATCTCGTTTAAGTCAATCGACTTACATTGCGAGAGTGACGCTTTCTAATGGGCAAGTAATTACTAAGAAAGCAGTAAAAAGAAAATAAACTACACAAGAACAATAAAAGACAGAGGTTTTAGTATATACTGAAACCTCTTTTGTTTTAACACCTATAAACTATAACGCAGTGATAAAATCAAGTTTCTTCCGGGAGCAGCAATACCTGAAGAATACGTTTGGTAACGCTGGTCTGTTATATTCTCTAAAGATGCGATAAATGTTGCTGCATCGGAAATTTTATATTTCGTTCTGATATTAAATGTATACCAAGATGGTGAGTAAGGATTTCCATTTTCATCTAATGCGTAAATAAAATCTTTTGATTGTTCTGAAGGTGCAAATTGACTAAAGGACAACTCACTATTATACTCGGCAAATGCATCTATTTGAAATTTCTCGTTTTGCCAAATAAAGTGTGTGTTTCCAAAATTTGGAGCAATATGCCTAACAGGCACTTCAACACCTTCATTATCTTCTGTTCCACCAAGAATGTTATATTGTGATGAGAGTTTTAAACGTTCTGTAAAGTTAACAAGAATGCCTGCCTCAAAACCATAGATCCATTCTTTTGATGCATTTTGAATAGCCTGTACATTGCTTAATTCACCATCATATTCAATTTGAGATGCACCATTCAATGTAAAATCTCTTCGAATCAATGCATTATCTAAAAAAGTATAATAAGTAGCCATTTCTACAATGAATGTATCATCAACATTTAATCGAAACCCAAGTTCTCCACCATAAGCATATTCTGGTCTTAAATTAGGGTTAGGCACCACAACCGAGCCTGGTTCTGAATCAAACACCTTACCTATATCATCAATATTTGGGGCTCTAAATGCAGTAGACGCATTAAATTTCCATTGCATCATTTTTGAAGGTATCCAGCTTATTCCTGCTGTTCCTGTAATTGCTCCAGCATTAAGTTTAGCTTTATCAAACGGGAGATTCAAGAATTCGTTGTTTTCAGTAAAATCTGCATTAGCTGTGATATGGTTATACCTCAGGCCAGACTGAAATACGAATTTAGAATTAGGCTTATACTTAAAACTGGCATAAGCGGCTATAGATTGCCAATTGGATCCGTTAGGATATCTTGATACGCTTGGCATGCTTGTATTAGTTGTAATGTTTGTCTCAATTCCTTCAGAATTAACATTGTTGTAAACATATTCTAGTCCGTAGAACAGTTTTGTCTTAGTGCTTAAACTTTTCTCTAAATCTACATTTAAAGAGTAGGCATCTACAGCTTCTTCTCTTATATTTCTAATTTCAGATTGAAAATCTCTATCTTGTCTACTCTCTTGAAAGTTTTGATAAGCAACTGTTGCTTGAATTTTATCATAAAGATTAGAAGCACTGCTCAATTTTGTCACTTGAAAATTACCCATGAACCAACGTTGCGGTCCATAGTTCCACTCGGCAGAACGCAGGTTATCATCTCTATATCTAATTAATCGATCATATCTAGGGTAAGATGATGTTGTGGTATAATATAATCCCAAATCGAAACTTAGGTTTTCTTTCGGTTCATACCTTACTTTCTGTAAGAAATTGATCTGGTCATAGCCAGTTGGTTTTTGAATACGAGGATTTTCATTTTGAACAACAACGTCTTCTCCGTTAATAGTTTCAACATACTCAGGCCTTAAATAATCATCTGGACCGTGCTTTCCCATCCTTAAGTCATCAAAATCTGTATAACTCACACTACTCAGAAAAGCCCATTCCTTTAAGCCAAAATTTAAATCTAAATGTCCTGTTTTTTCTTTATTTGCAGAAGCATACCTTAATGCTGCATTAGCATTAAAGTATAGAGAATCTTTATAAGATAACTGTGGTTTTTGCGTGTAGAAACTCATAACGCCACCAATGGCGTCACTTCCATAGACTACAGATCCAGCTCCAAGGGTAATTTCGGTATTTTGAATCGTAAAAGGATCGATAGAAATGACATTTTGAATATTACCACCTCTAAACGTTGCATTGTTCATTCGCACTCCATCAACAGTAATTAAAAGCCTGTTCGTAGAAAAACCCCTTATCATTGGGCTGCCTCCTCCTAATTGACTCTTTTGAATATATACATTTCCTGTACTTTCAAGAAGATCTGCACTGGTTTGTGGGTTTTCAAACTGAATGTCTTTAGCACTTATATTCACAATAGTTTGCGGTATATCGCGTTTACTTTGTTCAAATTTTGAAGCTGAAATAACCACTTGATTTAAATCTTCTATCCTTGGTGTTAAGTATATAATAAAATCTACACCAATTTGAGATATTTTAATCGCTCTTTTCTTATATAGAATATTTTGAAAATAGACAGTTTCATTAGCTTCGAACAACTCTAAAGATGCCTTTCCATCTATGTTAGTCACAACAGACTTATCCTTTTTAAAGTTGAAAATGGCCACACCAGATATAGGTGCCTTTGTGCCTTCTTCTAAAACAGTAACGGTTTGTGCATTACCTATTAAAAATGAAAGGATAAATAAAACTGAAAGTATAGACTTCATAAATTTTAATTAAATACCTGATTGAAAATTTGTAGGGATTTTGGTTTTTTAAAGCTGCCCAAATGTAATTCAAAATATAGCAATAGCATAGCGAGAAATGATTGTCTTTGTTTTGAATTCAATTTTATACTTTCTAATGCATCAAAATTTATGCCTAATAGCTGTTTAAGGGTTGTTAAATTTTCACCTGAAATACTGTAAATATCTTCTTTTTTAGATTCAAAAAGACCATTGTTTAAATTGAAATACATTTGATTAGTATTTGTTGTATCAGGATAAAAACCTAAATGTTTTGTTAGGTTGAGTAAAAATAATAAATGGAAATTTGAAAACTCATCTTTAGTATCCAACCATCGAAAGGTTGTTTCTAGATAGTCATAAAGTTGTTCGTTTTTCTCCTCTTCCCTAAGAACTGAGGCCAAAACCTCAGCTAAAAACATTACGATTGAACTCTTAAGTATGTTTGTATGTAAACTAGTAAAGCTGTAATCTAATCGTAAATCTTTAATGGTCTGTAAAGATTGATTCTCTCTATAACTCTCCTCTATCTGCAATTGAGACAATAGTTGAAAATAGGCAATTTTAGATTGTCCCTTCTTAGAATTTAGAACACCTCTTAGTAAATAACTTACAACGCCTCTATGCCAGGTAAAGCATTTTACGATAAGATCATTGTCCCTATATTTGAGCTTGGAAAGAACAATAACTTTAGTTTTAATAAGCATTATAGAACTTGTTATCTAACAATTAAGAGCTTTAGAACTTTGGTTTCAAAAGAATCTAAATCAGAGATTAAGAGTAAATACACACCAGAAGCAACAACATTACCTCTTAGATTTTTTCCATTCCAAATTCCGGTACCACCATCGATAGCGAAATTATAATTAGATGATCTTTGGTTGACACGAGATTGAGCTTCGGCAACAAGGTTGCCCTCTATATCGGTAATCTTTACATTCACGTTTTCGGTTAATCCCGAAATCTTAATCCCTTTATTAATATCATTTAAATCATCAAAACCTAAAATATTATACTCTGGTCTTACAGGATTTGGATACACAAACGCCTCTTCAAGATCTTCTTTTGGTTTTGTACCTCCAGATGAGAATGATACTAACCCTCTAGTTGTTGCTATAAATACTTTACCCGATTCAGGATCAATAGATATGTCTGTTATGGTATTAGAAGGCAATGGTGAATTATCTGTTGTAAATTGAAATATCGTTTCTTGACCATCTGGAGAAAAATAAAAAATACCGGAATCCAATGTTCCGACCCATTTATTATCTGAACCATCAACTTTTATGTCTGTAATAAATTGATTTGATAACAATTCGGTAGGTATTCCGTTTTCTAAAATCACAATCTCATTAACTCTTGGGTCTGGGTCGTCAACAAAATTTGAGGTATTAAATAATACTCTTAGTCCTTTACTTGTTCCTATCCAAAGTTGATTTCTACTATCTAATGCAAGCGCTCTTACTTGTTCAGATGGCATATTTTGTTCTTCAGTAAATACAGTATTTATTTGTTGTGTATCTGTATTATATCCTATGACACCTTTTCTATAAGCAGCAACCCATTTCATACCTCCACTTCCAACGACCACATCAGAAAACCCTTGTTCTCCATTTAAAGCATCTGGTAAAATTTCGGAAAAACTGAAACCTTGCCATTGATTTGTGGATGGATCGTACGATTTTAAAGCGCGATCTACTTTAGAGGTCACTGTCCACATAATTCCATTTCTATCAAATGTTGATCCTGCTTGACGTATACTTACAAAATTTGGAGCAGGTGGAAATATCAAGGATTCCAACCCACTGTTATTTTGATTATATTTTATTGTAGGTACTTCATCATTAATTTCGACAATACCGTCTTGAAATGAGCTAATAAAAACCTGACTTGGATTAAACGGATTTATAGCTATATCACATAGGTTTCGGGCATTAAATAAGCTATCGTAAGGAATATTGTTCCAAGATTCTTCTCTAAAAACACTAACCCCTCTTTGCCTGAAAGGACTAGGATTAAAAGATCTATTATAATCGCCGTAAGTTACCCATAATACGCCATTATTTGCTTGTATTTTAAAGGCCTCATTTCTTAAAGGGCCTTGCGGTAAGATAATATCATAATCATCAGGTGTATCTTGAATTGTTTTTAGAACACCAGAACCAATAGTACCTATATAAATATCATTTTCGGAAATTGTAGCCGAAGTAAAATCGGTATCAAAATTTTCATTTGTGGTTGCGCTTTGAACTTCTACAAAGTTTTCATCATAAACAAAAACTGTTTCCTGAAGCGCCACGACTAAATTATCACCGACTGTTCTAACATCTACAGGTAATGTTGGATATACAAGTAATAGATTTAAATTATCATTTACAATTTCATATATAGATTTATTAAGTCTTACTGCATATAACTTACTTCCTACCTGTTGAATAGCGACAAAATTACCAAAAGAGATGGTTGTCCACTGTTGAAAATCAATCAAGTTTGGATTGGAAAGCGATGCCTTTTTTATAGCATTACTTGAACTACATGCGGCATATATAAAACCATTAGAAATGGTTGTTTGATTAACAATTATCTGACTACCTCCGTTACCTAAGAAATAAGTATCTCCAAACTGCAATTGCTCTAAATCATAAACAGAAACCCCATAATCTGTAGAAATATAGAGGAGTCCATTATCTTCATTAAAATGATTAATCCTTTTAAGTGTGGGGGAAATAGATTCTTTTTCTAGGATATCAACAACGGATAATATTTCAGAGTCTGAATCAAAAATGATTTCCATTAATCCCGTTTCATAACCAACAATCAATACATTAAAATTATCACTATACCTTATAGTAGATATTGTTTCTCCTGATAAACCGTTAATTGTGGTTATTGTTTCTATTTCATTGGTAAATATATCATAGCTAAATATAGCGTTCTCTGAAGCTGCATAAATTTTGTCGCTACTTTGAGTGACATCTTTTATATCAAAATAAGAGAAGTACCCTTCCCAAAGCGTAGAAAAATCTTGAGAATTACTTTCAAAAGAAATTAAAACTAAAAGGATACATATTATTCTTTTAAACATACCAATTGTTTTTGTCAAATATATTTATATCTAACGACATTTTATCAAATATCATATAAGCTTAGTAAATAAAAAAGCTTTCAGGAGTTATCTGAAAGCTTTTTTTATTTATTTATAATGTAGATTATACAACACCTTGAGCAAGCATTGCATCAGCAATTTTTACAAAACCAGCGACATTAGCGCCTTTTACATAATCGACATAACCATCTGCTCTTGTGCCATATTCAACACAAGACTCATGAATATCATCCATAATTTTATTAAGCTTTTCATCAACTTCCTCTCTGGTCCAGCTTAATCTTAATGAGTTTTGACTCATTTCTAATCCAGAAGTAGCTACACCTCCAGCATTTGATGCTTTTCCTGGTGAAAATAATACTTTAGCATTTTGAAACGCTTCAATAGCTTCTGGTGTTGTTGGCATGTTAGCGCCTTCGGCAACAGCTATAACATTATTAGCTATTAATAATTTAGCTTCGTCTCCATTAAGTTCATTTTGAGTTGCACAAGGTAACGCAATATCACAGTTAACAGACCATGGTCTTTCTCCTTTATGAAATGTAGCCGTAGGATATGTATCAATATACTCACTTATTCTACCTCGTTTTACATTCTTAAGATTCATTACAAAAGCTAATTTATCGGCATCAATGCCATCGGCATCATGGATATATCCAGAAGAATCAGATAATGTTACTACTTTAGCCCCTAATTGTGTTGCTTTCTCACAAGCATATTGTGCTACATTACCAGAACCAGAAATTACTACTGATTTCCCTTCAAATGAATCACCATTAGTGGCTAACATGTTTTTGGCAAAGTATACACAGCCATAACCTGTCGCTTCTGGCCTAATTAATGATCCACCATAGCTAATCCCTTTTCCTGTTAAAACACCAGTAAACTCATTTTGTAATCGCTTATATTGACCAAACATATATCCTATTTCACGTCCACCAACACCTATATCTCCAGCAGGAACATCAGTATTAGGGCCAATATGTCTAAATAATTCGGTCATAAATGATTGACAAAAGCGCATTACTTCATTATCACTCTTCCCTTTTGGATTAAAATCAGAACCTCCTTTTCCACCACCCATTGGCAATGTTGTTAAAGAGTTTTTAAATACTTGCTCAAATCCTAGAAACTTAAGAATGCTTAAGTTAACTGATGGATGAAAACGTAAACCTCCCTTATATGGACCAATTGCAGAGTTAAATTCTACCCTAAACCCTCTATTTACTTGAGTGTTACCTTGGTCGTCAATCCAAGGTACTCTAAAAATAATAGTACGTTCAGGTTCAACCATGCGTTCCAATAACATTTTGCCTTGGTATTTAGGGTTCTCCTCTATAAAAGGGATTACAGTTTCTGCAACTTCATGTACAGCTTGTAAAAACTCAGTTTCGTGACTGTTCTTATCTTTTACAAGATTTAAAAAAGCGTCAATTTTTTCTTTCATTTATTACAGTATTAATAATGTATGTAAATTTTTATAGCACAAAGATACATTATCTTTAAAATGTACCTCTATTTTTTTTCATATTCTCAATGTCAGATTATTTATATGTTAATTTAATATTATGCAATTGTTCGGATATTTTTACATTTCGTCTAATTTTTTGGTAGTTCATCTAGTTTTTATATATTTGTTTGCGAACAAGCCCTCAATAAAATGAAACCTATGACGTTTAATTTTAAACAATTAACATACTTATTCGTATTTATACTTGGTATAAACGAATGTTATTCTCAGCTTGGTTTTTCTCATGAAATTGGTGTCATAGCTGGACCTGTAGCCTTTCAGTCTGACTTTGGTGTTAGACGAGATTTTGAAACAAATGCAGGTAATACTGGTATTGGAATTGGTATAGTACACTACATAAATTTTGCTTATAGGGCTGATTGTAACTGTTATACAACAGATACTTTTTTTAATGATCATTTTAAATTACGAAACGAAATTTCCTGGAATAAGACAAATTTAGACCATTTTGGAAAATGGGCTGATCCTTCTAGAACAAGTGAAAACGCAGAACGTTTAAGACGACACTCTGGTGTGGCACAGAATTTTGATATTGGTACACAAATTGAATTTTTTCCAAAAAGTATTCGTTCATTCCAAGCTTTTAGCTATTCATTTGCACCATTCATAAGTCTAGGTGTGCATTTTACATCTTATAACCCAGAAGTGTCAACCACATATGGTGATGGGAATATTGATAACATAAATAATTTCTGGATACCTTGGGGACAAGCTGCTGTTCCAAACGCTAATGAAGATCCATTTCTATTTAATGGCAACGATACAACTTGGTCTGTTGTAGGAAGTGTTGGAACACGTTATAAATTAACTGTACTATCAGATTTGATGGTTGACTTAAGGTGGCAGTATTACTTTAATGATAAAGTAGATGGCTTAGATCACAACTTAAAATCCAACAAAGCTAACGATTGGCTAGTTTGGTTAAACTTTGGGTATATTTATTACCTCGATTGAAAAAGAAAAATTTTAAATATAAAAAAGACCAAGTTAATGCTTGGTCTTTTTGCTTTATATCCATTTCAGGTTGTTTACCCAATGGCTTGTTCTAGATCTGCAATTAAATCATCTTCGTCTTCTATACCAACGCTTAATCTAATTAATGAGTCAACAACGCCTGTTTTTTCTCTTTCTTCTTTTGGAATACTAGCATGTGTCATACTTGCAGGGTGGCCAGCCAAAGACTCTACACCACCTAATGATTCGGCCAAAGTGAAGATCTTAAGATTTTCGACAATCTTAATTGCTTCTTCATAGTTGTTTCCTTTCGTTGTAAAAGATACCATCCCTCCAAAATCATCCATTTGTGTTTTTGCGATGTCATGATTAGGGTGACTTTCAAAACCAGGCCAATATACGGTTTCAATTTTGGGATGATTTGCTAAATACTCGGCAACTGTTTTACCATTTTCACAATGACGTTGCATTCTTATGTGTAGTGTTTTAATACCTCTTAATGCTAAAAAACTGTCTTGAGGTCCACATACAGCTCCACTAGCATTTTGAATAAAATACAAACGATCTGCCAAATCTTTATCTTTAACGATTAATGCTCCCATAACCAAATCGCTATGTCCTCCTAAGTATTTTGTAGCAGAATGCATCACAATATCTGCACCTAAGTCTAGAGGTCGTTGTAAATAAGGCGTCGCAAATGTATTATCAACAGCTAAAAGGATATTATGTTTTTTTGATATAGCAGCAGTAGCTTTGATATCAATAATATTCATCATTGGATTAGTAGGTGTTTCTACCCAAATCAATTTGGTATTCTCATTCACATAACTTTCAATATGTGACGCATTTTCCATACCTATAAAGTGAAACTTAATACCTAACCCTTCAAATATTTTGGTAAACAAACGATACGTTCCACCATATAAATCATTTGTAGAAATCACTTCATCACCAGGTTGCAATAATTTTAAAACGGCATCAATTGCTGCTAATCCAGAGCCAAAAGCTAAACCATGATTACCATTTTCGATACTAGCAAAAGCATTCTCTAGAGCATTTCTGGTAGGATTGTGTGTTCTTGAGTATTCGTAACCTTTGTGCCCTCCAGGAGTGGATTGCGCATAAGTTGATGTTTGATAAATTGGTGGCATTACACTTCCATAAGCTGGATCATGTTCTTGCCCTCCATGTATTGTTTTTGTGTTAAATTTCATTTGTATTATTTCAGTTTTTAAAATTCCTCAGTCGTAAACTAAGCAAAATCATTTCAGGGTATTGTAGTATGCAACAAATTTAAGGTTTAATTCGTTCTATTCAAATCTATATAATACCTTTATTGTATGTTTAACAGAAACTATTAAATTTTGAAAAAAACAAGCCTCATCATCATTATCTTAACCTTAGTATATTCTTGCAACAAAGAAGTTACAATTGACTTTATTGAACAGCAAATCGAAACCTCCCAATCGGCCGAAATATCTATAGTTTATCCTAAAGCTGAAGGCACAGAGGACATTGCAAATCGCATTAACACATCTATTCAAAATTATATTGTCAAACAAATTAATTTTTCAGAAGATTCTCAAACAAAAGGTTCTATTGATGATGCCGTAGCAAAATTTAATTACGAGTTCTCTAGTTTTAAAAATGAATTTCCAAATGACGCTCAACAATGGGAAGCTTTTATCGATGGCGAAGTTACGTATCGCTCACCAGAAATTATCAGTATAGCTATTAACTCATATTTAGACACAGGTGGCGCTCACGGAAATACCACTGTTCGCTTTTTTAATTTTGATCCACAAACTGGAAAATTACTCACAAAAAAAGAACTCATTTCAAATACTGAAAAACTTTCAAAACTAATTGAACATAAGTTGATAGATGAAGTTAAATCAAAATCTGGCAATGAACCTGTCGAAGATTTATTCTTCGGAAAAGATTTTCAGCTACCTGAATCTCTAGGTTACAGTGATGAAGGTTTGATCATATTATACAACCCTTATGAAATAGCTTCCTATGCGCAAGGGATTATTGAATTTACTATTCCTTTCGAAGAGGTAAATTCTTTCTTAAACAGAAGTTAATCTTTCTGTTTTGACAAACGTTTGATTACTGGTTCTACTGTAAGTCCTTGACCAATTATTGAGAATACGACAATTATATAGGTTATCACTAAAAACAAATCGCGATGCATATCTTGAGTTAGACTCAAAGCCAATGCAATTGAGATACCGCCTCGTAGCCCTCCCCATGTCATAATTAAGTTAGTGTGCCTTACAAATTCTAATTTCTTTTGGAAGAATTTGATTGGTAACCATAAGGAAATATATCTACTTAACAATACTAATGGCACTGCTATTAAACCAGCTAAAACATAATCAAAACTAAAGCTAAGCACTAATATTTCCATGCCAATCATTACAAAAAGAACCGTATTTAAAAGCACATCGATTAATTCCCAAAATTTATCAACGTACATTTCGGTGATTTCAGACATAGCCGATTGTCGTACTGTATCATTTCCAACAATTAAACCAGCAGTAACCATAGCTAATGGAGCAGATAAGTGCCAGTAGTGCGCTAATAGACTTCCTCCCATAACTGTTGCAATAGTAATAATAACTTCTACTTCATAATCATCTATAGACTTTAACAGTTTATAGGTTATGTATCCTAAAATAAGACCGAGAACTATACCTCCAATGACTTCTTGGCCAAATAGTTTTGCTATTTCTCCCACCTGAATTGCTGCTTCAGGTTTTGCTGCAATGGCAAAAATTGTTAGAAAAACAACAACTCCCACACCGTCGTTAAACAAAGATTCTCCTACAATTTTAGTTTCTAATTTTTTTGGTGCTCCAGCTTTCTTGAGAATACCCAAAACTGCAATAGGATCTGTTGGCGAAATTAAGGCACCAAATAACAAGCAATAGATAAATGCAACATCAATTCCTATAAACTGAAGTAAGTAATAGGTTAATACACCTACTAAGAAGGTAGAGACCAAGACACCTAAGGTTGCAAAGACCAAAACCGGCCATCTCTGCACTTTAAGTTGATTAAAGTTTGTGTGTAAAGCTCCAGCGAATAAAAGAAAACTCAACATGATATCCAGTAAAACTGTTTTGAAATCAATTTGAGAAATGAGCTCCTTTTCACGCAACAACAAGGTATCATCGAACTGTCCTATAGCGATTATAATTACTGTAAATACAATAGTGATTAACATCAAACCAATAGTTATTGGCAGCTTCAAAAACTTAACATTTATATAACCAAAAAGTGCTGATAACACTATTAAAACTGATGCTATTCCATAATAATCCATAGGTAACTAAATTTTCGATAAAAGTAACTATTTTTCTTTTGAAATCAGTTTACTTTGCAAAGTACATCGCCTATTAAACATCTTGGTAATTATCAAGGTTTTAAAAAAACTTTTATGAAAAAAATATACTACTTGAAGACCTGTAGCACATGCATAAGAATTATTAAATCTTTGGATTTACCAGATGATGTTGTATTTCAGGATATAAAAACGGAAGACATTACAGTAAAGCAAATTGAAGCACTTGAAAAATTGGCTGGTAGTTATGAGGCTTTATTTAGTAAACGTGCAAAACTCTACAAGGAAATGGGCTTGAAAGATCAAAATCTCACCGAAAAAGATTACAAGCACTACATTTTAGATCACTATACTTTTTTAAGCAGACCCGTTATTGTATACAACGACCAAATATTTATTGGTAATAGCGCTAAAACTGTAGATGCTGCCAAAGCCTATATTCACGCAAATGAATAACAGGAGATACGCAATACTTGCTTTATTCATGGTTCAACTGCTATATGGGTTGAACTATACTTTTGCCAAAATTGTCATCAATGAGAATTTTGTAAAACCTTTTGCCCTTGTGGTTTTAAGAGTTGGTGGAGCTACCTTGTTGTTTTGGCTTACAGGATTATTTTTAAAGCGAGAAAAAATTGACAAAAAAGATTATTTTACATTTTTCTTAGGTGCAATGTTTGGCGTCGCTATAAACATGCTATTGTTCTTGAAAGGATTAGAGTTAACAACACCTATTCATGCTTCAGTTATTGTAACCATAACACCTATAATCATCCTAGTACTTTCTTCCTTTTTCTTATCCGAAAAAATAACTAAACTAAAGGTCTTAGGAGTTGTATTAGGATTTTGCGGAGGTGTTCTATTAACTCTGTTAGGCAAATCTACGCGTATTGGTGACAATGTACCCTTAGGTAACTTATTCATCTTTATTAATGCCATATCTTACAGTATATATATCATTATTATTAAAAAATTGACATCTAAATACCATCCATTCACACTTATAAAATGGCTATTCTTAATTGGGCTAGTATTGGTTTTACCTTTTGGATATACTGAAGCTACAGAAATTCAATGGGAAACTTTTACACCTTATGTATGGCTTTCGGTACTATTTGTAGTTGTTGGTGCTACGTTTGCTACCTATGTGTTGAATCCGTTCGCATTACGATCATTAAAAGCGTCTACAGTAGGTGTTTTTATTTACTTACAACCAGTAATAGCAGGAATGTTTGCTATAATTATGGGTGTAGATGCAATAAGCCCTGTAAAGCTCATTGCTATGCTTTTAATTTTCTCTGGGGTTTACTTGGTGACCAAAAAACCAAAACTATCAGCTTAAGTTTTTAGGCACTTTCCCACCTGATCTGGTATCTGCTTTAGTTAGCACTTTGAAGTTTTCCGACTTTGGAAATTGCAACATCAATACTTTTAATGGTTCTGGAAGTACGGTCAAACTTCTAGCCTTTAAATCTATCCATGCGCCTAAAATATCGCAGGTTGCTAAATGCTTCCCTTTTTCATTATAAAAATTGTGTTCAAATTTAAACAACATGCCGTCATCGCTCAATCCAGAAACTGCCAGCGTTACTGTTATGGTTTGACCTAAAAATGATTCTTTGAAATAATAAATTTGTTCAGAAAACACCACTGGTCCAATACCATGTGCTATTAATTCTTTCATAGAAAATCCATGTTCATTTAAAAAGCCAACTCGTGTATGGCTCATAAAATTCACGTATGCTGAGTTTGCTAAATGACTATTAGCATCAACATCACTCCAACGTATTTCAAAATCTTTTTTATACATATTTCTTTTTTGAAGCTGCAAAGTTATTGTTTTTTATAATCAACTTAAACTCACGTTGCGATTTTCC
The DNA here is from genome assembly GCF_947500255.1 of uncultured Psychroserpens sp. Classification (GTDB taxonomy): domain Bacteria; phylum Bacteroidota; class Bacteroidia; order Flavobacteriales; family Flavobacteriaceae; genus Psychroserpens. Next base: position 742,939 of record NZ_CANMRL010000001.1, read on the forward strand.
TTACCTTTGCTCAACTTTTAAAATTTGTCCATGATACAATCAATGACAGGCTATGGAAAATCTGTATTACAGCTTCCAACCAAAAAAATATCTATTGAAATAAAGTCACTTAACAGTAAAAATCTTGATCTAAATGCGCGTATGCCTTCTATGTACCGTGAAAAAGAATTAAGTATAAGAAAGCTTATTGCTTCTAAATTGGTAAGAGGTAAAGTTGATTTTTCGCTTTATATGGAAATCACTGGAGAAGAAACGTCGACTCAAATTAATCAAACGGTTGTTAAACAGTATATAAAGCAATTAAAAGATGTTATCAATACTGGTGAGGAAACCGAATATTTAAAAATGGCCATTCGTTTACCAGATGCTGTGACCACCGAACGTGACGAAATTGATGAAGACGAATGGAAACAAATTGCTGAAGCTATTGATAATAGTCTTGACAAAATATATACATACAGATTGGATGAAGGTAAAAGTCTTGAAGCAGATTTTCTCGCTCGTGTGAAAAATATTTCAGGACTGCTCGACGATGTGATTGCTATGGATCCAGATCGTATTGAAGGTGTAAGAGAACGCTTAACAAAAGGGATTTCTGAAATAAAGGAAAAAGTTGACGAAAATCGTTTTGAACAAGAATTAGTCTATTACATAGAAAAATTTGATATCACCGAAGAAAAAGTACGTTTAAGCAACCACTTAGATTATTTTCAAAAAGCTTTAAAATCAGATGACTCCAATGGTAAGAAGCTTGGTTTTATCACTCAGGAAATGGGACGAGAAATCAACACCATAGGTTCTAAATCAAATTATGCACCAATGCAAAAATTGGTGGTACAAATGAAAGACGAACTTGAAAAAATTAAGGAACAGTTGTTGAACGTTCTTTAAAAAACAACATTCTAAATCTTATTTGTGAAAGACAAAAAACCCATAAAAAAAGGAAAGTTAATTGTGTTTTCGGCTCCTTCAGGTTCTGGAAAAACAACAATAGTGAGGCATTTACTAAAACAAGAAGAACTCAATTTAGAGTTTTCAATTTCTGCGACTTCTAGAGAAAAACGTGGAAAAGAAATTCATGGAAAAGATTATTACTTTTTGAGTTTAAAAGAGTTTAAAAATAAAATAAAAGCCGATGAGTTTTTAGAGTGGGAAGAAGTTTATAGAGATAATTTCTACGGGACTTTAAAAACTGAAGTTGAACGTATTTGGGCTAAAGGTAAGCACGTGATTTTTGATATTGATGTATCGGGCGGACTACGAATAAAAAAGAAATTTCCTGAAGAAACATTGGCAATTTTTGTTAAACCTCCAGATTTGAATGAGCTTATCATAAGACTTAAAGAACGTGGTGAAGAAAGTGAAGCAAAAATTAGCATGCGTGTTGCTAAAGCTCCAGCTGAATTAGCTACTGCACCATTATTTGATGAGATTGTTCTTAATAAAGATTTAGATAAGGCACTTGAAAACGCCTATGATTTAGTGTCAAATTTTATCAATGAAAAGTCATGAAGGTAGGCTTGTATTTTGGAACCTTTAACCCAATTCATGTTGGTCATTTAACTATTGCAAATCATTTAGCAGAATATAGTGATTTGGACAAAATTTGGTTTGTAGTAACACCTCATAGTCCTTTTAAAAAGAAAAGTTCATTACTCGACAATCGTCAACGCTATGAAATGGTATATCGCGCTACAGAAGATTATGTGAAATTAGAGCCTAGTGATATTGAATTTAATTTACCACAGCCTAATTACACCATTAATACTCTAACGCATCTTCAAGAGAAATATCCAAAATATGAATTTGCATTAATTATGGGAGAAGATAACTTGAAGAGTTTTCATAAGTGGAAAAATTATGATCTCATTTTAGAAAATCATAACATATATATTTATCCGAGAATTTCTGAAGGATCTGTAGACACCCAATTTGATGATCATAAAAAGATCCATAAAGTCAATGCTCCTATAATGGAGTTGTCTTCTACCTTTATTAGAAAATCTATAAAGGAAGGGAAAAATGTTCGCCCTATGCTACCTGAACATGTATGGGAGTATTTAGATGAAATGAATTTTTATAAATAAATCTTTCTTTTTTTTTCAAACCTATACAATAATCTCGACGTATATAACGTTAACATCATATTGATGTTAAACTTGATGAAAAAAAATTTTATACATCAAAAAAAAATCTATATTTTTATTGTCTAAATATTTAAATCCCACATGAGTTACACACTTATCATAGGTTTTTCTCTCTTAGCGCTCTTGCTCTACAAGGTTTATGAATGTGTGAAACGTAATAACCTCACAAAATTAGGACGAATTAAATTTGGAATATCTGCAGCTTTAATATTTGCATTTATCACCACAGGTTACTTTTTAACTTACCCAGATTCTTTGTACTGGTTCATATTTTCAGCTGTTATTATTCTCTCTCTTAGTTTGTCTTCTGCTTTGGTAAGAGATGAAGCAAAACGGTACTTAGCTTTAAGCACCAAAGACAAAATGATCAATGCATGCTATTATGCATTGTTACTAGTATCTCTCAATATCATTTTTTAAAAATGATAAAACGCATTTTCTAAATGCTCAATATCAAATTGTTTTCCGTTTTTTACTATCGCAATAATATCAAATCGCACCTCAACGTCAAGTGCATTAGATTTTACAAATTCATCAACAGCTTTAATTATGCGTTGAATTTGTTTTGGCTTTAAAAAGTCTTGAGGATTCCCAAAATCTTTTGAAGAACGCGTTTTAACCTCTATAACAGCTAGAACATTCCCTTTTTTAGCAATAATGTCTACTTCGGCTTTTTGAAATACATAATTTTGAGCAAGAATCTCGTATTCGTTTTTCAATAAAAAATTGATAGCTAATTGCTCACCTCTTTTTCCTAGCTCATTATGATTTGCCATATCACTAAAATAGAAAAATAGTATTACTTTTAAGTTATTAATTTAAATACATAATTCATCAATTCATTATTTGACTTTCCGTTTAGCTTTGGTCAAAAAAGCTCTTTACTCCTGATTTTCTTTTTTCATGGCATTGTCTTTTCGTTTTTATTATTGAGAAAAGGTATAACACATAATAGTAAGTCAAGTAAATGGTTAAGCTTATTACTTTTTTTGTATGCTATGTATATCACACCTTATATGCTGGGATATGCCAATTGGTATTCGGAAAAATTGACTAGGGAAATCTTGTTTTTTATACCATTTATGCAAGTCCTATTAATTGGCCCTGTGGTTTATTTTTATACGCAAAGTTTATTAAATACCTCATTTCGATTAACGAAAAAAGATTGGATTCATTTCATACCAGCTTTACTTTATCTCATATATAGTCTTATTGTTTTTGTGACAGATAAATTGGTACTTGACAGTTTTTACTTTTATGCAGATGGCAGAGACAAAGACTTAGCTAATTGGTATCAAGTTGCCGGTTTAATCTCAATGAGTTTTTACTTAATATTAAGTTTAAAATATTATGCTAACTACAAAAAATTAATTTTTGAGACTGTGAGTTATGCTGATACCATATTATTTCAATGGATACGAAATTTCATGATCGCTTTTCTAGGTATTTTAATTTTACGCGTTTTATTTTTCATTCTAAATCCCGATTGGGGCGAATTTGGAAGTCAATTCTGGCATTACATCTCTTTCTCTTTTGTTTTTTATTATATCTCAGTTAATGGTTTTTCTAATGCTGTGAAGTCTTCTATACTGTCCACTACAAATTCGGAGAATCTCGATTTTTTCCCGAAGGAAAAAGAGCAATTAACAACAACTCCAGACAATCCTATCGAAAAAGATATTGAAGATTGGAAACCCAAAATATTGGCCTTAATTAATAACGATAAAATCTATGAAAATTCTACATTGACCTTGTCTGATGTTGCCAAAAAATTAGAAACAACGACCAAAGTTGTGTCTTCTGTAGTTAATTCAGGTTTTCAAATGAATTTTAATGACTTTATTAATCATTACAGAGTTGAAGCCGTTATTGAACAGCTAAAAAAGGGAGAACAAAACACCAAAACACTTCTTGGTATCGCATTAGAATGTGGATTTAATAGTAAAGCCACATTTAATCGAGCGTTCAAAAAAAACACATCACTTTCACCTAAAGAATATCTTGTTAAATTATCTTAAAAAGAGGTCTCAAATCTAGATTTGAAGCGTTTTGCATTGTATTTCATATGACTTTTGTATCAAATTAAATTTTTTAGTCATGAAAAAAACAATTACCCTATTCGCTTTACTAATTTCAATTTCTCTAGCTGCACAACAGCAAATAAAACAAATTGATTCAATAGTTAACTCGAAACTAACTTCTAATGATCCTGGGTTATTTGTAGGTATTGTTCAAGACGGAAAAATCGTTTACGAAAACTACAAGGGCTTGGCAAGTTTACAGCACCAAGTAAAGATTGATGAGAAATCAAGGTCGAACATCGCTTCTACAGCCAAACAGTTTACTGCTTTATGTATCCTAAAGCTGAGCATAGAAAATAAATTAAGTTTGGAAGACGATATTCGAAAATATCTTCCTGAGTTTTATCCTAAAGTCAATGAGGATATCAAAATTAGACATTTGCTTAATCACACCAGTGGTATTAGAGATTTCTATGACCTTATGAGCATACAGCAAAATCCTTGGTGGAGTCAAGAAGGTTTAGATAATGATGATGCTATTGCATTATTAGAAAAACAGGAAGATTTAGCTTTTAAGCCAGGATCAAGATATATGTATAGTAACTCTGGGTATACATTACTTACTAAAATTGTGGCAATCGTTTCTGAAATGTCTTTTCACGACTATTCTAAAAACCTATTTGAAGAATTCGGAATGCAACATACAACATTTCTAAAAAACTATATGCATGTGATTCCTAACCAAGCTTTACCGTATTCTGATTGGGGAGATGGTAAATGGCAACAATATCCAATGATTACGAATTTATATGGTGATGGTTTTCTATTTACAACATTGAAAGATCAGCTTATTTTCGAACAGGCTATTCAAAATGCTCAAAAATCAAACAATCAATTACTTATACAAAGTCAGAAGCCCATCCAAAATAGCAAAATCACTACCTACGGTTTTGGATTAGAATTTGGAAAGCGATTAAATTATGACGCTATTCATCATTCGGGTGGAACAGGATCATATCATTCACAAACGATACGAATTCCGAGTCAGAAGTTATCAGTTTTTGTAATGAGTAACAATAGTAACCTCTGGAGTGGTGCTATTGCCGATGAAGTCGCTAAAATCTTATTACCAAAAAAAGACGTTAAAGAAACTTATGATGATCGTCTAACAGACATCTCAAATAATACACAGCAAAATCAACTAATTGGACAGTACCTATCGCCTAATGAATATTTGATACGTATTGAATCTAAAGACGGTAAACTCACATGGAGAAACGGTAACAATAACCCTATTGAACTTACTAAAGAACAACCTAACGTCTATGCCATTTCCTATAATACTAAACTTAAGATTGGGTTTCTCTCTGATCAATTGATTCTCTTTTATCCCTCAGGAAAAGCAAATGTATATTCAAAGATGCCTGAAGAAGAAGTTACACTTTCTGACTTAGAAAGCTTTGAAGGTAGTTATTATAGTACTGAATTAGATGTTGAATTTAGTATTAGACTTTCAGAAAACAACACACTTATGGTTGCATTACATGGATGGAACAATGAGCAAGAACTTGAAGTTTTAAATAGAAATGAACTTTTGGTTTTTGATTATATCATGAAAGTTGAAAGAGACCAATTTAATAGAGTGATTTCTATTTTACTCACTACAAATCGTGTCTTAAATAATAAATTCATCAAGAAAACAAACCTGAAATTTCAACCCAAAATTTCTACTGAAAATGGCTCAATAAATGTCACGACGATAGGTTCAAAAAATGGGGAGTCATCACAAATTTTACTGACTAAAAATTACGAAAATGGTAATGAAATTTGGTCGCAACAATTTGGCGGTAAAAGTTATGATAAAGCGAGTTCGATTATTAATACCAAAGATGGAGGGTATTTAATTATTGGATCTACAAGCTCCTATGGTAATGGTAATTATGATGTTTATGTAGTAAAGGTGGATAAAAAAGGAAAGAAACAATGGAATAACAGCTATGGTGATTTCTATAATGAATATGGTTACACTGCTGAGCTAACTGAAACAGGGTATTTAATCAAAGGAACTAAGCAAAATTGTAGCTCAAATACTGATGTTTTAAATAGAACCTGCACAACCAATGCTTGGTTTATAAATATTGATAAAGAAGGGAATGAAATTTCAAATAAAGTTTTGGAAGAAATTAAAGAGGCTTATAATTAGCATCAATATAAGCAATGGCTTCATCTTGCGTTAGCACAGCAAACTTTTTATAACGATCATGTACATCGACAATTTCATCTAATGCCTTTTCAACGAGTTCTCTGTTTTTCCATGTATTGAGATGTGCCACCACTGTTTTTAAGCAACCATTCTTATAGGCTATTTGACCAAGTACATGCACCAATGTATCAGAAACACGTCGTGTGTCGTCAAACTCAAGTTCTTTTAACAATGGCAAAATGTCTTGTGGATGTGTACGTCCTCGAAGTTCAATACCATGGCAAATTTCTCTTCGTATTTCTTTATCAGCATGTTTAAGGTACGATTTTGCCCAAGTTAAAACAGGCTCTGGATTTTTCTCTCCCATTTTCTTTATAGAGCCTATTACGGCATTACGCACACGATGATGGTCATCAAACAAACCCATGTCCATGAAATCTTGAATTTTATCAAAATGAAATTTCCCTATTTCTCCGGCAGCATTGATTACAGTTTGACGTATTAATTCATCATCAGATTGCATCAAAGTGTTTAATACTGAAAAAATTTTGGTTTGTAATGATGATTGTGAATAAAAGATCTTGCCTATAGCTAGATAGCCCGTTTTGCGTATATAAGTATCTTCATCTGAAAAATAGGCAAGAATATGTTCTATTTTGTCTTGAGATAAGTCGCTCGCAATTTCAGTATTTATTTGGGTAACTAAGAGATTCCGTTCTTCTTTTGATAAGTCGTAGAATGCCATGTTAATCTTTAAAAGTAATTGTTGTTTTACCTTTTTCAACCTTCAACTCGATCACTTTTCCTAAAACCATAGCACGATTATCCTTTTCATGACCTGCTGGCATATTAAACGCAATTGGAAAATCATAATCTGCTAAAGCATCAATAACTAATTGCTCAACTGAGGTTCCCCAAAGTGTTGTGTTCTTCCGTAGTTTACTCATGTCGCCTACAATAACACCTTTACAGTTATTAAAATAACCTGCGCGCTTTAAACTCTGCAACATACGATCTATATGGTATTTATACTCCCCTATTTCCTCAATAAATAAAATCTTACCAGACACATCAATACTCGTTTTTGAGCCTAACATGGTATGCAACATTGTCAAATTTCCACCAACTAGAGGCCCACTAGCTTCACCAACCTTATTGTAATTAGAACCTTCTAAAGTATAATTAACCGGGTTGCCAAAAATTGTCGCTTTAAACGTATCTACTGTTTCTTTGATCTCTTCTAAATCTTTAGTTAAACTCACACACATTAATGCATGTATAGATTGAAATCCTTCATTGTGGAATTGATTGTGCAATGCCGTAATATCACTATAGCCTATCAACCATTTAGGGTGTTCCTTAAATTTTGTGTAGTCTAACTTATCTAATATTCTAACGGTTCCGTAACCTCCTCTAGCACACCAAATCGCACTAATTTTTGGATCATCTAATGCCTTTTGAAAATCTTCACAACGTTCATCATCGGTTCCTGCAAAATGATCATCTTTATTAAACACATGTTTTCCTACCACAACATGTAATCCCCAACTTTTTAATAAGGCTGTTGCTTGCTCTACTTCATCATTTCTGTTTTTTAATATCCCTGAAGGTGCTACAATAGCAATGGTATCTCCAGCTTTCAAGTATGGTGGTTGTATCAAAGTAATTAGATTTTGTTGTTCAGATTGTTCTTGTGCTGTTACATTTCCGAAGAAAAAAATCAGACAAATTAAAAGTAAAACATTACACATTTTAGACATATTGTAAATGTACATTTTTTTTCTAAAACGCTTGTAAAATGCTTACTTTTGTAGCTTGTTAAAACGAATTCGAAATGTCTAAACGATATACAATTACTGCAGCTTTACCTTACACTAATGGTCCAATTCATATTGGGCACTTGGCAGGTGTTTATGTGCCAGCAGATATTTACGCACGTTATAAACGATTAACTGGTAATGATGTGGCTTTCATTTGTGGAAGTGATGAACATGGCGTACCTATTACAATCAAAGCAAAAAAAGAAGGCGTAACACCTCAAGATGTTGTAGATAAATATCATGCTATTATTAAAAAATCGTTTGTAGACTTCGGAATTACATTTGACAACTACTCCAGAACCTCAGCAAAAATTCATCATGAAACAGCATCAGAGTTTTTTAAAACCTTATATGATAAACATGAGTTTGTTGAGGAAGTAACAGAACAACTCTATGACGAAGAAGCTAATCAATTCTTAGCCGATAGGTTTGTTACCGGAACTTGCCCAAAGTGTGGTAATGAAGAAGCTTACGGAGATCAATGTGAAAATTGTGGTTCGAGTTTAAATGCTACAGACCTTATAGGTCCTAAATCGGCAATTACAGGAAATGTTCCTACTTTAAAAGAGACCAAACACTGGTTTTTACCACTTAATAAACATGAGAGTTTTTTAAGAGAATGGATATTAAAAGGCCATAAAAAAGATTGGAAACCAAATGTTTACGGACAAGTAAAATCATGGATTGATGATGGCTTACGTCCAAGAGCTGTAACACGTGACTTAGATTGGGGAATTCCTGTTCCAGTACCTGGAGGTGAAGGAAAAGTACTTTATGTTTGGTTTGATGCACCTATTGGTTATATCTCTGCGACTAAAGAATGGGCTGCACATGAAGGCAAAGACTGGGAACCTTATTGGAAAGATAAAGACACTAAATTAATTCATTTTATTGGTAAGGATAATATTGTGTTTCACTGCATTATTTTTCCATCAATGCTTAAAGCTGAAGGGTCTTATATTTTGCCAGATAATGTGCCTGCCAATGAGTTTTTAAACTTAGAAGGCAATAAATTATCGACCTCAAAAAACTGGGCGGTTTGGTTACCTGATTATTTAGAGGATTTTCCAAATCAACAGGATGTATTACGTTATGCATTAACAGCAAATGCTCCTGAGAGTAAGGATAACGATTTTACTTGGAAAGATTTTCAAGCAAGAAATAATAATGAGTTGGTAGCGATCTTCGGAAATTTTATTAATCGCGTTGTAGTGCTTACCAATAAATATTATGATGGTGTGATACCTGAAACTTCAGAATTTTCAGAAATTGATACAGAAACTTTAGCTACTGTTAAAGCCTATCCATCTGTTATAGAAAGCTCTATCGAACGTTACCGATTTAGAGAAGCGAGCCAAGAATTAATGAATCTAGCACGTTTAGGGAATAAGTATTTAGCCGATGAAGAACCTTGGAAGTTGGTGAAAACTGACGAAGCGCGTACAAAAACAATCATGTTTGTAGCACTTCAAATTGCGAGTGCGTTAGCCACGTTGAGTGAGCCATTTTTACCATTTACTTCTGAAAAATTAAAACGTATTTTAGATATAGATACAAATTCATGGACCGATATTTCAACTAAGGATATTCTATTGCCATCGGGTCATCATATTGGAAAAGGTGAATTATTATTTTCTAAAATTGAAGATAAAACCATTCAAGAGCAATTAGATAAATTAGAAGCAAGCAAGAAAGCTAACGAAGCAGCGAATAAAGAAGTAGAGCCTCAAAAAGAAACAATCACTTTTGACGATTTCACAAAACTCGACATGAGAGTTGGAACCATTCTCGAAGCTGAAAAAATGCCAAAAACTAAAAAACTTCTAGTGTTAAAAGTAGATACAGGTATTGATACACGAACTATTGTTTCTGGTATTGCCGAAAGTTTCACTCCTGAAGAAGTGGTTGGAAAACAAGTTACTGTTTTAGTGAATTTGGCGCCAAGAGCGTTACGAGGTGTGGAGAGCGAGGGCATGATTTTAATGACCGAAACACCTGAAGGGAAATTGGTATTCGTTAATCCAGATACTACGGTAAATAGTGGGTTGCAGATAAGTTAGACCCTTATTTAACGACTAGTTTTTTAATGGCTTGTTGGTCGTATTTGTCTATCGCCTTTAGAAAATAAATACCGCTTTCTAGTTGTGCAACATTCATTCTAATAATGCTTTTATCAAATTGGTGTACAGCCACACTCTTGCCTAGTGCATCCATAATTTCTATGCTCTTTATTTTATGTGTACCTATAACGAATAATTCATCTTCCACAGGGTTGGGATGAAACTTGAAAACTTCAATTTTTTCTGGAAGTTGATTTTCTTTAGGCGGTTCTGGTTGTTGTTCTTGAGAAAATGAATAGTTACAAATGATTAAGATTAAAAAAGCAAAGCGCGCATTTTTCATGATGTTTAAATTTAGTGATTGATGAATAGGGTTATCAATAACGATTTAAAAATCAAATAATTATGCGATTAAAGTTAAAATCGCTATTGTTAATTCATTACACAATCAAATGTCTCAACCAAAAAAACACTAGTAAATAGCAAACTGTAAATTAATGAGTTATCAACACGTTCTTGTTAACTTTAACTTTGAAAAAGTAAAAGTATATTGATAAAAAATGTAATTTGGTCACTCATAACTCAATACGTATTTCAATATGAAAAAAACTACCTCTTTAAAATTATCAAAACAACTTGCCAAGTATGGTGCCTTAACTGTAGCCATAGCAGGTGTAGCTGATGCTAGTGGGCAAATAAGCTACACAAATGTAGATCCCGATTTTTCTTCATCTGGTGTTGGAGGAGAATACTTTTTAGACTTGGACAATAATGGTACAAATGATTTTAGAATTTTCCAAAACGGCGTAAGTTCATCTAGTAGTGCTGCTGTTTTAATTTCACCTCTAACAGCAAGTAATGATGTACTTGGATCAAGTGGTGCAACCTATGCATATCCTTTTGTTTTAAACTCTGGAGATGCTATTTCAAGCGGAGGGTCTGCCTGGAATAATAATGGATTTTCTAATGGTTTTCAATCTTTAAATTATGGCAGTAGCTGTAGTATTGGTAATTGGTGTAGCGTCACAGATGGCTTTATTGGTTTACGTTTTAATATTGGCGGAAGCATCCATTATGGTTGGGCAAGATTAGACGTAGGAGCAGGACCTTTAGATACTTGGACAGTAAAAGACTTTGCTTATAATCAAACCGCTAACCAAAGTATCATGGCAGGTCAACAAACCTTAAGTGTAGAAACAAATATTTTAGAGAATGTTAGAATAGTTGCTTTAAATAAAAGTATAGGACTTTATAATTTGACAGATACAGCCAACTATAAGTTGTTTAGTATGACTGGAAAGCAAGTTTTAGAAGGGACTGTTACTGATAATACTTATGTAATAGAAGCGAACACAGTTGCTTCAGGTGTTTATATTATTGAACTTATTGATGTGAACTCAAAAGCAGCAATAAGAAAAAAAGTGGTATTATAAAACAAGATAAAATTGATAAAAAAAGGGACTGTAATTGCAGTCCCTTTTTTTATGGTCTAAGATTTATTTCTATACAAAGATGTATCTACACATCCAATCATGGCATCAAGATCGAGATCTTCTCCTAAAAACGAAGATACTTTTGAGGTCACTTCTCTAGTACTACTTAATACATCTTTATAATTGATATATATAAGCTCTACTCCTGGTTCTTTATTCTTCCAGGTTTCAACCAAACTAAGATGCTTTTTGTAGGATTCAAACAATCGTATTGGCAACGTTTCGGTATCCTTACCAATCATTTTTTGTTGAGATTGTACCACTTCATGTAAGTCTCTATTCATGAAAATTACTTTGTAGCGATACTGAGGATCCAAAAACTTAAGTAAGGGAGCCACAACCTTAACAGACTTATTTTGCGCTTTATGTAACCAAGTATTATCCTTATGTAAGGACATAACAGGGTCGTATTCGAAATAGCCTTTAGGATTCGAAATATCAGCCTTACGATTAGAATCGGTTAACACTGTTTTGCCTCCTTTATGAAGCATTTGCATCATTAGGGAGGTTCCAGATCTTGGCAACCCAGAAACCACAATGATTTGGTCTTTATGATTGGTTGAATTTATTTTATCCTCAAACCGATTTTGCAACTCAATGTTTTCTATGGCCTTTTCTGCGCGATGATGTGTTTTAGGCTTTAATTTAGCAGCTGTTTGATAAGCTTTCTTTGCATTTTCGGTGTCTCCTAATTTTTCTAAGGCTTCACCCAATGTGTAATGTGCTTCGGGAAAGTACTTTACCAGTTCTATAGAAGTTAAAGCATGTTCGGCGGCTTCTTCAAAATGTTCAAGACGAATTAATGTAACGGCTAATGCATTATGAAATTTCGCATTATCTACTTCTAATTCTAAACTCTTTTCAAAGGCATTTTTGGCATTAGAATAGTCACCAATCTGAAGGTATATTTTACCTATTTCATACCATACTTGAGCATTAGGTTTTTTATTCTTTGCCTCAATCAACAACTTTAAAGCCTTATCTATACGACCCTTGTGCATTAAAATTTTAGCCTCAGAGAAGTACGTATTTATTTTAAATTTTTTATCTCTTGTTCTCAATTCATTCAAGTAGATCTCTGCTTTGTCATAATCGCTTTCAGAAAAACTAATCGCTAATAAATCCATATAATATGGAATAAGATCTATGGGATCTTTTTCTTCAATTAATTCTAACAATATGGTTTTTGACTTATCGTAGTCTTTTTTCCCAAGATATACTCGAGCTAAATTATGTTTTAAATCACATTTAACCTTTACTATTGAATTTTCAATTTTCTCATCAGGACGATCTATATAACCTAACTCTATAAGCTGTTCCATAGTTTCTTGATCGTTCAAGAAATCTTTATAATCTGTGTTTTTTGACTCACCAAAATCACCTTCTATATGTTCCCAACTCTCAATATAATTAGGTGGTGATGTTTCCTTAAAAATATCTAGTGCGACTTTACCATCCATATCTTTACCAATAGGCAAATCAAACATATGTAATAGGGTTGGCGCAATATCAATGAGTCCTAAACCAAATATTTTTTCGTTGGTTTTAATATTAGGTCCAGCTGCTACAAACATCCCAAACTGACGGTGTTCTAATGAAGGAGCTGCTTGATATTTAGGCATCTCCAAAATGCGCTTGTGATCAGATTCATAACCATGATCAGACATAATGATAATGGTTGTGTCTTCACTTACAAGCTCTAAGGTTCGCTCTAACATCATGTCTTGAAAACGATAGGCACTATTCACACAATCTTTATATATCTCATATAAATCTTGAGGAACGGGATTTAGCTTAGGTGGATGAAACTTCATAAATGCGTGACAAAAATGATCTATCAAATCGTAATAAACAGCCATAAAATCCCATTCAGAATTTTGCATGGTATATGTGGCTGCTGAGTGTATAGACACATTTTCTGCCATAATTTTAGCAAATGCGCGTAAACCTTTGTCGTTTTTCTGGTCAATGTTTTTTGCTTTGGGCATGAAAGGCAATATATGAGCTTCTGTTATTTCATAAGGAAACAATCTTAAGTCACTCATCTCTTTCACTAATGATTCGGGATGTATGGTACCAGAAACTATAGGGTTTTTAGCTTTTGGATCCATACTTACTTTTTGAAATCGATCTGTAACAACAACACCATTAATAGGTTCTGCAGGAAAGCTTGGCCACCAACCTACTAAGTTACTTTTAAAGCCTTGATTATGTAATATATTCCATATAGCTCTTGATTTTCTTGAATTAACAGTTACTGGGTGAACTCCTTTCATGTCTGGCATGAGCTCTAAAAATCCTAAAACACCATGTTTATCTGGAGTTTTCCCAGTAGCTACGGTAGACCACAACATAGGAGAATACGGAGGATTCATCGTAGCCATGTTTCCATAAACACCTCTATCTATAAGTTTTTTTAGTGCTGGCATTTGACCTTTTGCTAATAAAGGTCCCATAATTTTCCAATCAGCCGCGTCCCAACCTAACAACAAAACTTTATTCTTCTTCTTCATTCTTACGGTTTTGTTTTGCTTCTTTTTTTACTTCCCTCCAAGCCCTCAAACCTAGGTCACCAAGTGCTAGAAGTCCGAGTGATCCTTTTTCAGTAATCTCTATAGGTTGCTTTTGTAATTCTTCCTTCATTTAATTCATTTTAATCGTCATAAAAATAGAATAAATCTTAGACGTATATTTACATTTTTAAAATTTTAAATGCTTAAAATAGCTTTCCATCCTATTTACAAACATTCATTGCCAGAAGGGCATCGTTTTCCCATGTTAAAGTATGAGTTGCTTCCTGAGCAATTACTGTATGAAGGCACCTGTACGGAGGCTAATTTTTTTAAGCCAGAAACACCAAGTGATACTCACATTCTAAATGTACATACTAAAGACTACTACCAAGATCTAAAACAACTAACCTTAGATAAAAGGGCAGCTCGTAAAATAGGGTTTCCTTTGAGCTCTGTTTTGGTTGAACGTGAAGTCATTATAGCAGATGGGTCTATAAAAGCGAGTGAATACGCATTAGAATATGGAATTGCAATGAATATTGCAGGCGGGACACATCATGCCTATACCAATCGTGGTGAAGCCTTTTGCTTGTTAAATGATCAGGCTATTAGTGCACGATATCTTCAAGATAAAGGATTAGTACATAAGATTTTAATTGTAGATCTGGATGTACATCAAGGTAACGGAACAGCAGAGATTTTTCAAAACGACACTTCTGTTTTTACATTTTCCATGCATGGAAAAAGCAATTATCCATTTAAAAAAGAAATGAGCGACTTAGATATCGCTTTAGAAAATGATACTGATGATGATACCTATCTCAATATCTTATATGATATACTTCCAAAATTAATCAAGCAAGAAGAACCCGATTTTATTTATTACCTCAGTGGTGTAGATGTAATTGCAACTGATAAGCTTGGTAAATTAGGACTAACATTAAATGGCTGTAAAACACGTGATCAATTTGTTTTAAGCACTTGTAAATCTCATAACATTCCTGTGATGTGTAGTATGGGAGGTGGTTATAGTCCAGATATCAAAACTATTGTCGAAGCACATGCCAATACTTATCGCTTGGCTCAAGAGATTTTCTTTTAAAAACAACTTAAGCCGAATTACGACTCGCATTAATATTTCCGAAAAGCGAACGGGTTACGATTTTCTCAAAAATGGCTATCTGTTCTTCATCTCTAACTTCTGCTTTTTCCAACTCTTGTATTTTTTTAAGCGCATATTGTTGTATAGTCAATAATGGCAATACAATAGCCTCTCGCATATCTATTGATGCTTTTCCTGCAGGCTCTTCTTCCATGAGTTCTTTTGAATTAGTAAGCTTTAACAATAAACGCTTAGAAGTTTCATATTCTTTAAAAATAATGGTCCAGAATTCACCAAATTCTTCATTATCTGCCATATATTTTGTGAGATCAAAAAATGATTTAGACAATGACATCATACTGTTTTCAATAAGCGTTTTAAAGAAATTTGAATTATTATAAAGGTCTTTTACTTTTTTAAATTCGCCTTTATCTTCATAGTATTGAAGTGCTGTACCAACGCCAAAAAAACCTGGAACATTTTGCTTTAGCTGACTCCAACTACCTACAAAAGGAATCGCTCTTAGGTCTTCAAAAATGAGCTTATCTGATTTCCCGCGTTTAGAAGGTCGACTTCCAATATTCGTCTTTGCATAGTATTTTAATGTGCTCATACGTTCTAAATATGGTACAAACATGGGGTGTTTTTTAAAGTTTGAATACGTTTCATAACTTAAGCTAGCCAAATCGTTCATCACTTCGGTATGGTGTTTAGCCATAGCTGTATTAGTCTCATTGAGATGATTTAAAATACCAGAACTTATCAATTGCTCTAAGTTATACTGAGAAGAATCTGATGTGCCAAAATTAGAACTAATCGTTTGCCCTTGTATAGTTAATTGCACTTCTTTATCTTCAATAGTTGGTCCTAACGATGCATAAAATTGATGGGTTTTCCCTCCTCCTCTAGCTGGAGGTCCTCCACGACCATCAAAGAAAATCACAGTTACATCATACTTTCTGGAAACAGCAGTTAGACGCTCCTTCGCTTTAAATATCGCCCAATTAGCCATTAGGTATCCACCATCTTTAGTGCCATCGCTAAAGCCCAACATAATGGTTTGTTTATTCCCTCTTTTCTTTAAATGCTTTGCATAATCTGGATTTGTATAAAGCTCCTCCATTACTGTTGGCGCATTCTCTAAGTCGGTAATAGTTTCAAATAATGGCCCTATATCAACTGTTAACTCATTTTCAAAAGCCACTAATTTTAACATAGCAAACAATTGCATAACATGAAGTGTAGTTTGATTGTTACTAATAATATATCTATTAGCTGCACGTTCGCCATTGGTCTCTTGGATCGTTTTTATGGCCTCAATAGTTTTCAGCGTTTTTACAACAGTGTCATCTTCAAATAATGAAAGATCAATACTGCCTTTAATTTTTGAAAGTACTTTTACCTGTTCTTTTTCTGGTAATTCTTGATAGTTCTTTGGGAAAATAGCATTTCCTGAAGCGATTAATGTATCGACCATAGCATTAAAAACTGAAGCATGAGCACGACTATCCTGTCGGATGTCTAATGTTGCAAAATGAAATCCGAACAACTGAATTTTATTTAAAAGACTATTAATTTCATCAAGATATAACGACTGATGCTCATTAATAACCATCGATTTAATAGCCTCTAATTCTGATTTAAAATGTGTTAATGTCAACTCACTTTTTTCTAAAGATGTAAACGCTTTATAAAGTTGAATTTCTAATTTAGTCATGCGCTCGCCTATCCCTTTAAAGGTTAGCTTTCTTTTTAATTTTCTAATATCACGATAGTAATTTTTAAAAATAGTTTCACGCAATCTTCTAGCAACTTTTAAGGTTATCTCTGGAGTAACAAATGGATTACCATCACGATCACCTCCAGGCCAAAAGCCAATATTTATAATGTCATTATCAATATGCTGCCCATCAAAAATATTTTGCTGAATGTAGTTATAAATGCTTCCGAAAGAATAATAAAACACATGCTCTAAATACCAAATTAGGCTAACCGCTTCATCATATGGTGTAGGCTTTTTGTGTTTAAAAAATGGTGTCTTACCCAATTGTGCAAGTAAGTCGTTAATGACGAGCAGATCATTTCTTTTGATCGCTTCGGTTAAATCTGTAATAATCCCTAAAACAGATCCTGGATAAAATTGCGTAGGGTGCGCTGTAAGTACAATTCGAACTTTAAATTCTTCGAGATACCGTTGTAATTCTTCAAGTTTATTTTCTGAAATAGCCGATTCTTTTAAACTTCGTAACGTTCCAATACCATCCATGTTATTTACAATTGAGAACGCAGCATCTTCAATAGCATCAAATAGCACTACTTGTCTTTCGATATATTGAATAAATCGAAACAGTAAATTGATCTGACTTTGTGTTGAGCGTCGCGCTTGGTACTTCTTAAAAAAAGTTTCTACTATGGTTGTGGGATCGTCGCCTGCTTTAAATCCTTTTTGACAGGTTTCATGAAATAATGGTAACAAAGCACCTGTTTTTGTAATCGTATCAAAAGGTAATGTCATAAAAATACTATTGTAAATTTGGTATTTAGACATGACATTTTGCTTGAATCTTGTCAATTTTGGCTGCGTAGACATCTTATCGTAGTTTGTATAAAGATACTAAAGCTTGCAAGGTTAAAGTAACCTCATCTTATTTTTTATGGATTCTTCAATTTTTATAAACCTTAATTATCAAAATATCAATTAAAATAAATTTTAACTATAAATTAATAACGGTTTTGTAAGAAAATAGCTCATTTTAAAGTATCTTTATGTTCTATGTCAACGCTTTAAAGCGTTGATATTTAAAATGCTAGACTAAAAACCATCAACTATGAATTTTAATCTTTTTAAGCACTTCCGTTTTTATCATTTCTGCTTTTTTCTAATTAGCTCTTCACTTTTAAATCTCAACGCACAAAACAATTTCGATGAAGAATCATTGGTAGATGCCTATGAAGATTATACCGAAGCTCCAAGAGAAACTATTTATGCACATTTAAATAAATCAACATATATAAATGGTGAAATGTTAGGTTTTACGGCTTATGCTTTTGATAAATTCACAAAAGAAAGATCTAATTTAACATCAAACCTCTACTGTATCATTTCAGATCTTAACGGAAATGTGATTAAACAAAAACTAATACGTGTTGTTGATGGTGTTGCTTCAAACGTATTCTATATTGACGAAAAACTGAAAAGTGGCAACTTTATGTTTAAGGCTTATACGAATTGGATGCTCAACTTTGAAGAGCAAAATCATTTTCAGCAGGTCTTTAGTGTACTTGATGCTGATACGCAATCTGAAATAGCATCAAAAGCGATAGATAATGACCTTGATATTCAAATTTTAGGCGAAGGTGGTCACTTAGTATACAATACGCTTAATACCGCTGGTATTATTGTTAAGAACAAATCTGGTAAAGGCCTACCTTATGCAAAAGCAAAAATTATTGATGACAATAACCTAACGATTAATGAATTTGAGCTTAATGCGTTAGGAATTTCAAAAGTTATTTTCAACCCAGAACCAAATCGTAAATATTTTGTGAACGTCTATCATAATGACGCTGTTAATACTATTGAAATTAAAGATATTAAAGCTATAGGTTTTAATATGACTGTTAATAATCTACAAGACAGGCTACTCATTAACTTTGCAACTAACGACGCTTCAATTGCTATTTTAAAAACTAAAACATTCAAACTTGCTATTCATAATGGAAATGATATAAGTGTTGTTCCGTTTAAAATGAATGAACATGCTAAAACTTTGACTGTTCCTAGATCTGAATTATTTTCTGGCATTAATATTTTCACTGTGTTTGACGAAAAAAACAAACCCATTTTGGAGCGCTTAGTGTTTAACCACATCAATATCAATAAAGGAAAAACCAACTATATGTCTTCGGTTCAAGACAAGGATTCTCTATTGATAACTCTAAAAGTTGACAACAATAAACTTAATCAATTTAACAACGTGAGTGTATCGATATTGCCTTCAGAAACTAAAAGCTACAATCATCATCACAATTTACTATCACAATTATACTTACAACCTTATATAAAAACACCAATACAAAATGCTGGATATTACTTTAAAGATAAGAGCCGTAAAACAACATATGAGTTAGATAATTTATTACTTACTCAGGGCTGGAGCAGTTATAACTGGACTAACATTTTTAATTTTAGTAATATCTATAAATACGAGTTTGAACAAGGTATTAGAATAACATCAAATATAAATGGAGAAGTCAAATCTGGTATTTACATGACTTATCCTCTCAAGGAAAGTACATCACAGATTTATACCGTTACTGAAAATGATAGAACTATTTTAACCAAAGGACTTTTCCCAGATAGCGAAGAGAAATTTAAAATAGGTTATCTCAACAAAAAAGGAGAGCCTAGAGCACCTTCAGTGTATCCACAATTTTATCCATCAACGTTTTCTCAATTCGATAAAACATATGACTATGCCTTATTTGATAGTTCAAGATTGACTACTAGCACTAGAATTCCCAATACACCAAGTTCTTGGAGTGATATTGAAACCTTAGATGAAGTTGTGATTACTGGAAAAAAGGAAAAAACCAGAATAGAGAAACTCCAAGAGAAAAAAATTAAAGGCAAAATTTTTGAGGTTACTAATAGACAGCGTCTTCGAGGCACACCTTTGGATGTGTATTTAACCTCCATTGGTTTTGTAGCCAGATATGATCTCGTAAATGGTATATTTTCCATTATAAACCCTAGGGTGAATTGGGGCAACCCTGTACCGTTAGTTTACTTGGACGATGTCCTCTTGTGGGAATCTAACTTTGATATTTTAGCTACGATTAATCTGTCATATGTAGATTATGTTGATGTAGAGTATTACGGTTTTGGTGGAGGTATTAGAGGCCAAGCTGGTTTTATAAAGATTTATACTAGTCCAGAGTTTTTCTATAGAAATGATGGAAAAGCCAATACCATTTCTACATTTGATTTTCCGCTAACATTTGATGAAGACAAACAATTCTATACACCAAAGTATCAGTTTTACAATACAAAGTTTTTTAATGAATATGGGACTATAGATTGGAAACCAAATTTAAAAGTCGATAGTGAAGGTTTGATTCGTTTTAAAATTAAAAACTCAAGTATTGAACGTATCAATCTCTATATTAATGGTATTGTAAATGGTAATGAATTACTATCAGAAATTAAAACGATAGAAAACACTAATTCTAATTAAATCTTAAATTCTATTGTAATGTTTCAATGTTAAATGAGACCATTAGTTCATGTCAAAAACATTTACAGAGTTTTCTACCAATGCTATTTTAAATGTAGGTGATGAACAATTACTTTCTAAGTATACCTCATCAAAACCTATTGGACTATACACATTTGTGTGGGCTACAAGTTCGCCCATTAAGGTTATTGTAGATGGTATACCACTAACTCTAGAACCTCATCAAATTTTATCACTTACAGCCATTCAGTATTTTCAATTTGTAGAAGGTAGCGACGTGATTGTTTATCAGTTTAATAGAGAATTCTATTGTATAAAAGACCATGATAAAGAAGTAGGATGTGCAGGTTTATTGTTTTTCGGAAATGAGCATATTCCCATTATAACGCTAAACACAACAGAACAGCAGAAATTTTCCATATTACATGAAGTGTTTTTAGACGAATTGGAAACAACAGATACCATTCAAGCAGAAATGTTACGTATGCTTATGGCACGATTTATCATTAAAACGACACGTTTATTGAAATCTAGTTCTGAAGACACCAAACCTTTAAAAGGAAGCAATGACACATTACGACATTTTAATTTTTTAGTAGAGACGCATTATAAACAGGAACACAGTGTCTCTTTTTATGCTGAAAAATTAAACAAATCACCAAAAACGCTATCTAATAGTTTTTCAAAATATCAAAAGAGTCCGTTACAAATCATTCATGATCGTATAGTACTAGAAACTAAACGTCAATTATTGTATACTGATAAATCTTCAAAAGAAATCGCATACGATATTGGATTTGATGATGCGTCGCATTTAAGCAGGTTGTTTAAAAAGCAAACATCATTAACACCTTCAGAATTCAAAAAAGGAAGCAAATTATACGTTTAGGGAAAAATTGACAATTCATAAGGAAGTCCTTCCATTTTTTAAACCACGTACCTATCGCATCTTTGTAGTGTTAAATCAAAACACATATAAAGATGAATTTAAAACACATATCTATTTTCAATTTAATTGAAATATTTAGAACAAGTCAAAAAAAAATTGTTCAAACCATAAGTCCGAAAACACATTGCGAGCAGAAACATATTCACGATTACTATTGTGATGCTGAAAAACCTCATATTGGTTAATTTTCAGAAGTAAAAAAAGTGATTCGGGAAAAATTGACAACTCAAAAGGAAAAAAGACCATTTCAAAACCATAACAGTCATTGCATCTTTGCAATGTAAATAATAACAAACATTTAAAAACAAATATTATGAATACATTCAATGTACCAACAAGAGAAAACGTAAGCGAAAATAATCAAGCTATTTTTGATAACCTTAATAAAGCATTAGGCTTTGTTCCTAATTTATATGCAACTTATGCTAATAGTGATACAGCTTTAGAGAACTACCTTAACTTTTCTAATGCAAAAACTTCATTATCTGCAAAAGAAAAAGAAGTTGTGAATTTGGCCGTAAGTCAAGTTAACAATTGTATTTACTGTTTATCTGCTCATACAGCCATTGGAAAAATGAACGGCTTTAATGATGATCAAATCTTAGAATTAAGAACAGGTAAAGCTTCATTTGATACTAAATTAGATGCTTTAGCTAGATTAGCTAGAAACATTACTGAAAATAGAGGAAATACAGATCAAGACGTATTAGACAACTATTTCGAAGCAGGTTACACAAAAGCTAATTTAATTGATACTATTTCATTGGTTGGAGACAAAACCATTTCTAACTACATTCATAGTACGACTAAAGTTCCTGTAGATTTTCCAGTAGCTCCTTCATTAGAAGACGTATTAGTATAAATTCAAAATATAAATTAAACACATAAAAACTTATAAAAAGATGAAAAAAGTAATTTCAATATTCGTAATGGTTTTAGCATTTACATTAACTACAAATGCTCAAGATAAAATGATGACAAAAGGTGATGTAAAAATAGTATCACTAGAGCAAACTACAGGTGAGTTCACACAAAAGGCCTTAACAGTAAGTGAAGGGACTTATATTTTTGAAGTTGCAAACAACAATGTAGGAAAAGAGGTTGGTTTTGTTTTAGTACCCAAAGGGAAAGATGCTTCTAAACCAGAGAATCATATTAAGACTGCTTATGTAACACAAGTAGTAAAAGATGGAGAAACACAAAGCTCAAATAAAACGAAGTTAACAAAAGGAGAGTACATATATTTTTGCCCTCTAAATAAGACGCCACAATATACCCTAATTGTTAAGTAGGCTAACTAAAGTTGATTAATTGCGAAAAGACTTTCCCTAGGGAAAGTCTTTTTTGTTTTATAGTCCTTTGTAATTATATTATTTTTATTACGACTTTTACATAATACGTAGTTATTTCGTAACTTTAGCGTTCAAAAAATTTAAAAAAGAAGAATTAATGAAAAGTAAAACTACTTACCCACGAGATTTTTTTTCAAAAGCATTAGCATTTGTTTTAATGATATCTTGCACAACATTAGTATTCGCTCAAGATTATCAAATTGTAGGCGAAGCTGTTTATTTAGATGGACCTACTTGTGAATATCCAAGAATATTTGATCCAAACAATGAGCAGATTTCTATACCCAACGATTTAATTTTAGCAAGAGATGTTGCAGATTCTAATGGAGCAGCATGCTCAACTTTTGTAGTCTCTTATAATGGATTTACTCCTGAAGCTCAAGCTGCATTTCAATTTGCTGTAGATATTTGGTCTAATACTATAGAATCTTCAGTGCCAATTAGAATAAATGCAAATTACACCGCTTTAGGTCCTGGTGTTTTAGGAAGTGCTTCTGCAAACGGATTTTTTGAAGTGACTGGAGCAGGTATTCCACCTAATACACTTTTCCCAAGAGCACTTGCGGAAAAGTTAACGGGTTCTGATACAGATCCATTTCCACCGCAAGCATCAATTGATATCAACTGTAATTTTAGCAATTCGATAAATTGGTATTTTGGAACTGATGCTAATCCGTTTAATAATCAATTCGATTTTGTATCGGTTGTATTGCATGAACTAGGACATGGATTAGGTTTTGCTGGTTTTGCAAGGCCAAATGGTGCTAACACAGAAGGATTGCTTAGAAACGGTGGTTTTGTAAGTGCTTACGATAATTTTGTAGAAAATGGAGCAGGAACTTCTATTTTAGATTTTCCAGATCCTTCGTTTCAATTATTACAACAACTAACTGGTGGAAATTTATTTTCTAATAGTCCAGCAGCTGTCGCAGCAAATGCAGGAGTACCACCAGAATATTGGGCACCAAACCCTTTTAATCAAGGATCTAGTTATAGCCATTGGGATGATAATATTTTTCCAAACGCCAATATTAATTCATTAATGACGCCTTCTATAGGTAATGGTCAAGCCAACCATAATACTGGCCCTATTACACGTGGATTATTTCTAGATATGGGCTGGACGCTTTGTCCTGCACTTAGTGTTAATGACTTTACTTTAGAAAGCTTAGAAGTGGCACCAAACCCTTTTAATGACAATATTAGAATCACTTTACCAGGAAACTATAATGATAGTGATTTTAACATCTCGATATTTGATGTTAATGGTCGCGTTGTTTTAGATAAAGATGTATCAAGTATTAACAGAACTATTGATATGGACTTATCTCAGTTAAAAACATCTATTTACTTTATGACTATAGAAGATGATGTTAATGGTTTATCTGTAACAAAAAAGATTGTTAGACAGTAAAGGAGTTTACTTCATAAAATAAAAAAAGCCCGCGATTTTAAATCGCGGGCTTTTTTATAAAGATGTTGTTTATTTACTAAGCATCAACAACTCATTACAAATTATCTCGGTCGTATAACGCTTTTGTCCGTCTTTATCATCCCAAAAACGATTAGTGAGTTTACCTTCTATTGCAATTTCCTTTCCTTTAGTTACGTACTCTTCTACTACTTTTACTAGTCCGCCACGAACCACAATATTGTGAGTAGATACCAATTGTAGTTAGTTACCGTTTTAAATTTATTTTTTGCAACTTTTTGACAGTTCTCTATTTTTATTTTAATAAATATCCAACAAAGGTTACTCCAGGTAAATACCAAAAATCTACAGCTCCAAAATTAAGAATGTAAGGACTACTTTTAACATCCTTAAAACCAAAAACATAATCAAGGATTAGAGCAAGTAAAAGCAATAGTATTGGAAATATAAAAACCCAAAGAATACTAACATTCAAAAAGTGCCAGATAATAACCAAATAACTAAGACATATCCAAAAAGAAAAACTGAAAATAAAATAACAGGATAGTTTAAATATTTTTGGGCTATCCTTGAAGTTTACATATTTAGTCTTTATAGATATACTCAGAGAAATCAAAACGAAAATATAAAATACATAATAGTATCTGAGGATCATTGTTATTGCTTGATGAGTTTACCTGTATAAGTATTATTGTCTTTAAAACCTTGTAACTTATAGAAAAATATACCTGAAGACAGATTAGCGAAATCCAATTTTAGATTTGTTTCATTTGATAACTCAATTTTGATTAATTCCTGTCCTGTTACAGAAAAAAGCTTAAAAACACCATCAAATGTATTATCAAAATTTATTTGTACATAGTTTTCATTAATTGGATTTGGGAAAATTTTAAATAATTCTTTTTTAGAATTATCAATTGATAGGTTTAAATTATCTATAGTTCTTATTCTGTTTAATTCGACAATATACAACGTTAGACCATCCGGCGATATACCAATTCCTGTTGGATTATCAAAAGACGCCAAATTTATATCCCCATCCATATTTCCTTGAACTCCACTTCCAGCAAAAACTGTATATGTTCCGTCAGAGGTTATATGATAAATTTTATGATCTATTGAACCAGTAACTAAGATATCATCTCCAAAAAAGGTCAAGTATTGGAACTTTGTATTGGGAATATTCACAAATTCTGTTTGAATTCCATTTGGAGTTATTTTATTAATGACATGTGAGGATTCATGAGACACATATAAATTATCATTCTCATCTATAATAATTCCTACAGGTTCATCAGGTGTATTAGCAAAAATACTAGCATTACCATTTGGTTCAACTTTAATGATTAAGTCGTTTTGGAAACTAGCCACAAATAAATTCCCCTGACTATCAAAAGCAAGTCCAGCAGGAACTCCCATTCCAGAGGTATAAATTGAAGCTGTACCATCTGGTAAAATTTTCCAAACTCTACCAAAATTCAGCTCTGAAACATATAAATTTCCCGAAGAATCAATAGCTAGTCCTGAAGCTCCTGAAATACCACTTGCGAATAGCGTTGTAGTTCCATCAGGTAGTGTTTTATATATATTGTCTCCATTGAACGATCCATTGCCTAATAAATCTGTAGAATAAATACTTCCATCATCACCAATAACACAACCGTGATTCATAGTAAATGTAGAGTTATTTACTAAAGTATCTACGTTTTGAGAAAAGGTATTGAATGATATTAAGAGTACTATAAACAAGTTAAATTTTCTCATCTTAATTTGATTTAGTTAATTGTATTTCACCTCCAGTATGAAATCCTTCACAATCAGTTCCAATGAAATTTATAGTCATCGTATTAGATGTAAATAATCCTGTTCCAGTCAATATACCTTGACAGATAATATTGTTAATACTTGACGTTTGTTGAATAACTGCATTGCTCAACTTTCCATCATCAAAATATTGTGCCGTAATCTGCCCATCATTTTCTTGTCCACAGCAGGATGTTATAGTGTCTGAGAAATAAATTTTCCCAATGATATAATCACCAGGAACATTACCGTCAGCTATAATTAATTGTTGCTTCACATCAATTGTGAAATTTATACCATTGGGATAGCCTGTATTTTCATTGTAAAAGCTATCTTTAAGATTGCCGTTCCATATACCAATTAAATTTGTTTGTTGTTCATTTGGTGCTACAGTATCATCATCATTGCTACATGAAGACATACTGATAGACACTAGGAATACTAAAAAAAGTAAAAAAGAATTTTTCATATTAATATGATTTGATTAATGATTACCTCTAAATAATCAAAAATTAATATGCAAAGAGTGGTGATTATTGCTTGTTATTTAATGTCTAAAAGTTTTAACAATCGTAGTCATTTATTTGGAAATTTCATCACTATCTTTTTCCAACATGTAGGCATCTGTAACACCATTGTATATCCATAGGCATTTACCTTTTTCAGAAAAATCTAATTGTAAATCATAGTTTTTGGAGAAGAAATAATTGGGTTTATAGAGAAAAAGCTCTTCTAAGGGCTCGTTATTGGAAAACACAAATACTCTTGCATCTTTAATGATTATTTCAAAAAAATCTTCAACATCGTCAGGATACATATATTTGCCTTTAATGAAATTATAGCTTGAGATATCTTCTATAGGAATTTCACTCCTAATTTGAGGATTATAAATCTTTTTCTCGTCCACAATAGCGCTCATGGTTCTACTAATATTAAAGACATCTGTATTTTGATGATTATTTAAAGCAATGATACTTCTATTTTTATCCAAATATCTATACATAACAGACTCAAAGCCATTAGAAACTCCAGAGCAATAAGACAAAATACCATTCGTTTTCGTTTCAACATTCAACCAACTTCCCAGTGTATATTCTGAATTAGGCAACTTACTAAGCATTAATTGGGTAGAGGACTCATTAAGTAATGTTTTATTTTTTAAGGCCAAATGATAGTTATATAAGTCTTTAACTGTTGAATAAGCCGAGGCCTGTCCTTTAAGGTTGGGAGTAAAAACATATTGAGCTTCTATATTGGTATTGTAACCATCCTTCCCTTCTCCGTATTGATAACCAGATGCAAAGTTTTCGTATGTTTCCTGAGGGTTAAAAACAGCTCCAGTGTTTTTCATCTTTGCAGGTAAAAAAATGTATTTTTCGCAATACTCCTCATATGTTAAACCAGACACTTGTTCTATAATTTTGGTCAACAAGGCATACCCTCCATTAGAATATTCTTCTGAAGTACCAGGCTTAAAGAGGAGTGTTTGTTTACCTATAATACTAATGATACTATCAAAATTAAACACTCTACTTTCATGCCAACTCTCTCTCCAGTCTTGTGGAAGTCCTGAACTGTGGTTGAGTAGATGTTTAATTTGTATATTTTGAGAATTAGGAAAATCAGTTAAAAACTTGGAAAGTTTATCTTCAACAGACAGTTGACCTTTTTCTTGTAATTGCAAAATAGCTACTGCAGTAAATGTTTTTGTGATTGATCCTATCTTGAATTTTGTGTCTTTATTATTTGCTATTTGTTGTTCTCGATTAGCAAAGCCAAAACCTTTAGAAAAAATAACAGAATCATTTCTTGCTACTAATACAGTTCCACTATATGATGCTGTTTGTGATCTAAGATTTAGATAGTCATACATCTGAAGCCTCTCTCCTTTGTATATGTTTTGATTGTTTTTGGTATTAGAATTACAGTTTATCAGTAATATCGAAAACATTAATACTTTAAAAATCTTAGAGTTATAATTCATTATTTTTTGCCTTGAAAAGTTATTTAGTAGGTAGAGTACCTATGTGCTTCTACTTGAACATCACTAAACCACCAACCATACCAGATCCCTCCAAATATGCTTAGAAAAAGTGCAGATAAAATAATCGAAATTGGACGAATTTGTATTTTTTTTTTCATAAATACCTTATTTAGATTTCCAATCAAAATTGAGGTTATACATTTCTACTAATGTGGTTAAAGTTGCTTTTTATTCTAAATTCTGAGCAGATAATAAAATTCTATCTATTGGTTTACCTTTTATTTGGGGAGCTTTTTCTCCAACATAAACTATAGAATCACTTTGAACTACAAGATGGCTTTGTTGATTTATAATGTCTCCGTGCTGATTGGCTGTTATGATGGTTGCATTTTTGAAATAAATAGCATCGTCTATTAATAAATAACTATTTTCATGGTTGCATCCAAATAGAAGTATCCCGAAAATTAAAACTATGCTTTTTTTCATATTTAGCGGATTATTTTTTTATCCATTTCATTTATTTTTTCAATTAAGAATTCATCTGTAGAGTCTATTTCCATCCCTCTTTCAAAAACCTCTTTTGCTAGCTCATAATTTTCATTTCTTCTGTAGGCCATTCCTAAATTAATATAAGTATCTAATGAATCTTGAAACAATTCATTATTCATTTTAAAGAGTGAAATCGCTTCTTTCATTCTCCATATTTGATATTGAGAAGCTCCAAAGTCACTTAATTCATTGTATATAACTTCTTTGTAAGTTTTATTTTTGGAACTAGCACTCAATCTGGATTTAAGCTTTTTTAAATCCTTATCACTTAAAAATTTATTTATGTAATTGGAAACTATTGACTCTTCTTTTATATTCACTTTATATGACGGCCAATTATAAACATAAGAAGCCGCTCTCATAATTTCTGGGATTAAATACCACGCGTTGTCAGAATTTGCCATAATAACAATTCCTTGCTTAGTTTGCGGTATATAATACATCATTGTTCTATAACCCATATTTCCACCCGGATGGTAAATAGCAGTATACTCATCATTAATATCTAAAAAGAGCCCCAATCCAAAAGCCTTATTAGTGGTTTGTTTGGTTTGCATTTCTTTTGCTTGTTCTTGAGATAAACTGATTGCTGTGGGCTTAAATCTAGATTTATTTAGAGTAATGATAAATTTTGCCAAATCTTTTGGTGTTGTCCATAATCCGCCTCCTGCACCATTTGAAGCCAAATTAAACCAACCACCTTCTAACATTTCATTTCCTTTATGATATTCTTTGGAGACCTTTAAGTAATACTTACTTTCTAATTGAGTTTGCCAGACCGTATTGGTTAATTTTAAAGGCTTTATGAGTTTCTCTGTGACGACATCCACAAAAGGTTTGCCTGTTATATCTTCAATAATAAGTTGTATGACTTGATAACCACCTCCAGAATACTCCCATTTAGTTTGTGGTTTCCTTTTAGATACTACTTTACTAGAATTTGCAGGTGGTTTACCATTTAAAATTTGATAAATATTTGGCAAAGAGTCTGTTTTCTTGTATCCATCAAAACCATGAGTGGACAATCCTGAAGTATGACTAAGTAACATTCTTAGTGTTATAATTTCATTTTTATTGTATTCATTTTCAGGAATCCTCCATGTTTTTAAATATTGATTTATATCTGTGTCTAAGTCTAGTAACCCTTCATTAACTAGTTGCATTACCAATGTAGCTGTTAATGATTTGCCTGTAGAGGCAGACTGAAACATGGTATTAACATTCCCTCTGAATTTTAAATTTAAATCTCTATAACCATAAAAATTAGATTGAATAATATCACCATTTTCGATAATAGATAGACTTAAACCAGGAACTTTGTAATAATTCATTCTAGCTTCAAGGCTCATAAATGATAAACTATCAAATGAATTTGAATACTTTGACAATAAACTATTTTCAATTGTTCTTTCTACTAGTTTTTCTGGCTCGCTGTTTTTACATGATAAAATCACTATCAATAAACTTACAATACAAACTATTTTTTTATTCATCTTTTAAATCATTATGTTAAGAGAAAGACCTGCGCCTAATTGAGTTAACTTAGACTTAGTTAGGGGTAAGTAAGCCATTAACTCAAGGCCCCAAGATTTTCCTAACCTATACCCTATTCCTATTTGAGATTGTATTGTAAATTCAGTTTTACTAAATTCGTATGTGTTGTTAATTTCCAAATTAGAATCATTTAATGTTGCTTTTTGGTGAAAATTACTTGGCCCAAATTTTATACTTGATAACATAGACAATCGTTTATTAAAAAATAAAAAACGATGTCCTACATTAGCTTGTATATATTGCCAATAACTCGTTCTAGATTGAACAATCTGTGAATTATCATTACCAATAATAGACACGCCATATTGCATAGATATTCCAACATGTCCTTTACCAAAACCCCAATGATAGATATCTCTATTAACTTCTATTTCAATACTTGTAATAATATCATCGGCAATCCTATTAATATTAGTCCTAAGCAATAATTCATCTATTAATTGCCTTTCATTTTGTGCACTTACTATGGTTAATGAAACCATTGATATAAATAATAAAAAGCATAATTTCAAACTACTCATTTTGATAGATATAGGTTAATACTTCTGGGTTATTTCTAACATCACTATGATTTGCATTGGGAAGGATTCGAAATTTAGATGTTAAACCTAAATAATTTCTACTCAATAGTTGTGTCTTAAAAGTTTCAAAATATAGTTTTTGAATTACTTGTTCTAACTCGCCAACACTCACATATATTTTTGTATCTAAACTAGTATTAGCTTCTGAAAATTCTTGCTCTTCACTAAGCATTAAACCATTATCCCACCATAAGCTAGGGCTTTCAATAATATAATTCTTAAAAACATTAGGGTTTTGGTTGTGTTTCAATAGAGCTGTTGTTGCAAATAAACCGCCTAGAGAATGTCCTTTTAAAGTATTACCAAAATTAGAGTCTACTCTATAATTTGAATTTATATAAGGAATGAGTTCTGTTTTTAAAAAATCGTAAAAAGCATCTGCACCTCCACTATCATGAAAATCTTCTTGATATGTCGGAGTAAAATCTCTTTCTCGTTTATTGTTTCCTAAGTAATCAATTCCAACTATAATAAACTCTTCAATACTTGATAAAGATTCTGCATTTTCTATTGTAAGTTCAACGGTAAAATCTCCATCGAGCTGATACAGTACTGGAAAATCATTAGAACTATTCTCATAACTTGGTGGCAAGTAAACATATAACACATAATCTTCATTTACAATATTGGAATGAATATTAATAATGTCTACTTTATCTGTAGTGACACTATCATCCGCTTTAGAGCAACTAATGAAAATTAATAAAAAGAAGAGCTTGGTAAATATGATGAATCTAAACTTCATAACAAAAATTATTTATTGTTATCAAAAACTTTTTTGAATACTTTTTGACTTATAGATGCACCTTCTTTTGGTGAAACTATTTCGACCTCATCATCAAATTCTAGAGATTTCAATTTATAATTAAAGTCATTTGTTGTTAACTCAACAATAGTTCCATTTAATCCAAAATATTTGCTAGGAAAAACAATCGTTTTGTTCTCGACAAACCAAGCTATAACTTTAGTGTCCTTTAAAAAATATTCGTTAGCTTTTAATGTTGCAGTCGCTTTTTTGCATTTATAACCATCAATCTCTTTTTCAACGTTATGAATTTTCCATTCTATTTTAGGCAAATCATCCTCAATCAAATATAACTTTGATCCATTAAAAAGCTTTTTATGAATAAAGTTTTTAGATTTTAAATTAGAGAATAATGTATCAGATCCCGTTACTTCTAAATCTGCAAAATTGATATTAATTCTTGTGTTTTTAGACACTATTGGCTTTTCTCTTTTAAATGAAATTATATTATTGCTAAACAGGACTTCATAATCTGCATTAGACATTTCGTAAATTAACTCATCCATCTCTTTACTAATAAACATACCACCTGCTGAGACTTCAGTATCACGTTTTACATGATAAACTGCTTTTCCTGATTTGTTTTGAGCTCCTATATTTAAAATAAAAAAGCTGATTAAGAGAGTGGAACAAAATTTTGATTTCATATTATTTTTGTTTTTTAAATATTTCTCCTCCGTAAGAAATAGATATAGCTTCGTTGTTTTCTATAATAAATTTTATGACTGTTCCCGAATTAGGAATTAGTTCTACACGCATTGTATCTAACTGAGGGAAAGGGGTGCATACAGCTTTTAGATTTCCAATTTCTATATAATTTTTATCTTCATTAAAAGTTACAATGGCAGTGCCAAATTTCTCATTATAATAATGACCTATATAATTTTGTTTTTCTAGTGAAAGTTCCCAACGTCTTGCTGCTTGTTTTTTTTCGTGTGCAACTTGAGATTTTTGTGCAGATTTCAACAACTTAGGAAGCTTTTTTTCTAAAGTTTTTTCATGCTTTTTCAAATTGGAGTCATTTCCTAGATACAAATCGTAAGTATAGTTCGCTATAAGGTTAGCAACTGGCAATCCGAATTCATGATTTATGAAAACTGCCACCCCTAAGTTCTGTTCTGGTAAAAAAGAAAGATGTGAATAATAACCAGAATAGCCTCCAAAATGATAAATGACATTATACTTATTGAAATTTCCTATTCGCCAACCTTTACCATAAGCTTTCCCATCAAATACTTTAATCCCATCATGTGCAGCAGAAATATGTTTTGCATAGGTGCTTTCAATTAATTCTTTTGAAACTAAAGTTTCATTATTATACATTCCTTTACTTAGGAAAAATGATAAAAACTTACCTATATCATTAGCGTTACTTACTAAACCTCCAGCAGCATGCATAGTAGCATCAGATTTTTGCAAGTGT
Source organism: uncultured Psychroserpens sp. (assembly GCF_947500255.1). Lineage (GTDB taxonomy): Bacteria > Bacteroidota > Bacteroidia > Flavobacteriales > Flavobacteriaceae > Psychroserpens. The sequence continues at coordinate 775,967 of NZ_CANMRL010000001.1, forward strand.
ATTGTTTTTAATTGCTCAGGAAACACACTAATATAAGGCTTAGCAACATTTTTTGCGCGAGATATATAAGCTGTTGTATTTTGCATATCTAAAGGTTTGAACACCTTCTCATGAAGTAAACCTTTCCAACTTAGCCCAAGTTCTTCCTTGATAAGAACATCAAACAGGTAATATCCAAAATTACTATACGCAAAGGCTTTTCCTTTTTCATTTTTAAAGGTTTCTTCTTCAATAAGTTTTAGTATAGTTTCATTGGTGTAGTCTCCAGAATATGCTAATAAAAAAGAAAGATAATGGTTATCAATACCGCTTTGGTGTGTAATTAAATCTAAAACAGTTATATTTTTAAACAAGTCTGTATTAGAAAAATTCTTAAATGGTTTGTAACTCGTAATTTGTTCATTGAGATTTATTTTTCCTTCATTATCTAATAATGCAGCTAATAACCCTACAAAGCTTTTGGTAGTAGAAGCGATATAAAAATTAGTATTACTATCACATTTAAAATTATTTTCAATATCATATTTCCCAAAGCCATTTGTATAAAGTGTTTCGTTATTATTAGATATGGCTATGCTTACACCAGGTATTACCGGAAAAGCTTCTAGAACTTCTTCAATAAAATTTGATAACCTTTCTTCTTTACTATCTTGTGCTATTAAGTTTTTGGACAGCACAATTAGTACGACAATTATAAATAAAGTTCTTTTTTTCATCTTTTTCTGAATTTTAAGTTTCTGAAACAAAACTATTAATGAAAAAAACTTCTTTTCTATGAAATGTATTAAAGTGCATAATTTATGTAACGAACCGTAGTCAAAGTCTATTTATGTATTAAACTCTCAGGTATTTTATTATTTGTAGACTCATCTTCCCAAAGTAAACTGGTAATCCACCAGCGCCCTTTTTCTTTTATAAGTTGAATGCAATTGATTCCTCTAGCTTCAATTTTACCATCTTTTGAAAACTTATATTGAAAAGCACTATATGCCATTGCCACACCTCCAAACCCCATTACTCTTCTTCCAATTTCTTCTTCATAAAAATCGCTTTTCTTTAAAAAAGCATCATTATTTAAAATATATTGGTCTACTGTAAAACCATAAAAAGTTCTTTTATCATCTTGCCCCAAAATAGTGGCTCCCATCTTGGCAGACTCATGAAAAAGTGATTTGAAACTTTCCCAATCACGTTCTCCCGCTTCACCGGAGAGAATATCATATGTGGCGTTTATGACCTCATCTATAGATTCAGTATTATATGTTGTTTGAGAATATGAATTAATTTGACTTGTTAGAATTAATGAAAATGTGATGAGAATTTTTTTCATGGTCTATGTTAAAGTTTTTATAATATATGTTACGAATTGTACTTTTTAGCGTTAAATAATATTAGATAGCTAAAATCATTGTATTGCATATAAATTATGTGGTCATTATTGCTTTTTTATTTATGAAAACACTCAAAATACATACATATAAAGGAGAAAAGGTTAGAAATGATAAAGAAATTAAGTCTTCTAATAGTATTGTGTATTCTGAATTAAATACTTTTGAAACACAGTTGTATTCTGGTCATTATGGAATAAAATTACCTTTAGAAGGCAGTGAAAACTATGTCATAAATGGTAAAAAGTTTCATGTAAAAGAAGGACATTATCTATTAACAAATCCTGGTCTTAAAACTGAAGTTTCAGTTAACTCAAATAAACTTGTAAAAGGTATATGTATCGGATTTACTGAAGATTTCTTAAAAAACCTATATACAAATATGAATTCTGATTTTAAAAGCGCTTTAGAATTAAAAGAAGATTCATCAGATTTCATGTTAGTGAGTCACAACTATGCTATTAAAAATAGTCTTCTTTCTTGTTTTCTTGGAACCTTAAAATCAAAATTAACGACTAATCATTTAACTCAGGATTATAATGAAGAACTTTTTTTCTTAGATCTTGGCGAAATGCTTATCAATGATCAACTAGAACTTAGATCAAAAATTAATAATTTAAATCAATCCAAATTTTCTACTCAAGAAGAAATCTATCGAAGAATCGATTTAATGAATCAATATATTCATGATAATTATAACAATAATATTTCTTTAGAAGAATTAGCAAAAATCGCTTGTTTATCTAAGTATCATGCCGTTAGATGTTATCAAAAAATAGAAGGTATTTCTCCTTATAAAAAAATCATAAATCTTAGACTTAGTAAAGCTGAGGAGCTTTTGTTAAAGGGTTACAGTATTAACGAAATTTCGGATTCCTGCGGATTTGCAGATTATAGAGCTTTTTCAAAATTATTTAAAAAGGTTTATCATACAACACCTTCTCAATACAGACAAATCATTGAGCAATAATTACCACGTATTTTTTTATGATATACTTCAATTTTGAGTATGATAAAAAGAGTCACAGAAAAAGAGGTTATAGAATTATCTGGAGATGCCATAGAATTTCCTGTAATCATAAAAAAGGAAAATGATAAAACTCAATCTGCTGTTTGCTTAAAAAAAATGCCTATTGGCTACCTTTTAGGCATTAGCAGTGAAATTAAAAATAAATTAGAACTATATTATTCCAATGATTGCAATGCGATTCATAATAAATGTAATGAGTGTATAGAACTAATGTTAAAAACAGGATTTCCTTTTTGATTTTTTAAAGAAATACATTTAAAAAACTGTCAAAAGAAATCCATCGATATTTTTGAGTGCTTCTAACATTTATAGTAAGGTTATGTGGGTTTTTATCTCTATGCTTGAAACATAATCTATAAACCATAGCTTAGCTCATTTCCCTTCTGTTTTTTTACACAATACATTAAGTAAATCAACTTCTTTTCTTAATGCGCTTATAAAATTTGCGAGTTGGCCCCATTGTATACGTGAGTAAGTTATGCTTGACGATTTAATTCTTCTAACTTAAAAAATTGTTTAAAACACAAATTGTTTTATAAAGATGTGTTAAATTTTAATCGTTTTTTGTTACTGTTCAAATCTTTTATTTATTTATATCTAAATTCAGATAATTTAGTTGAATTAATACGGTAATTATTGCTTATCAAAATGAAAACATTGCAAATAAATGAGTTCAAAGGACAAGAAACTGTAAGAAAGAATAAAACGCTCCCTAAGAATATTATTTTTTATTCAAAAATTAACCTTTTTGAAGGTAAGTTGTCTTCGTCACGTTATTCAGTAAAAATACCAATAAATGGTATTGAAACCTATTACACCATTAATAAAAAGATTCAAATTGATAATCAAAGCTATCTTATTACTAACCCATATGTTGAATTAGAAGCTTTAGTAAAGAGTAAAACTCCAGTTGTAGGAATTTGTGTTGGTTTAACAGATAAGTTTTTAAATAACCTAGCAGTTTCAATTGGTCAAAAAATAAACCTATGTCTTGATAACCCTTTCATTAACAGCTCAAATAGTTTAGATTTCTTTACCCAAAAAAATAGAATTACAAATACAAGATTTAGTAATGTATTGCAAAGTATAAAGTATACTTTATTACATAATACAATTAGTGATGTTTATAACGAAGAATCATTTTATTTAAATTTTGGAGAGTTGTTGATAGAGAATGAACTTAATATTCATTCTAAGATCTCTCAATTACCACATTCAAAATTATCAACTAGAGAAGAGATTTATAGACGTGTTGATGCCATGAATCATTACATTCATGATAATTATACAGAACAGATAACTCTAGAAAATTTATCTCAAATGGCTTGTCTATCTAAATATCATTCATTGAGGTGTTATCAAAAAATAATGGGTACAACACCCTATAAAAAGATAATAGAACTTCGAGTTAAAAAAGCTAAAGAGTTGTTAAGCAAAGGGTACTGTATTAATTTGGCCTCTGACTTGTGCGGTTTCACAGACTATCGTGCTTTTTCTAAGGTTTTTAAAAAGTACTATGGCCTTTTACCCTCTATCTACCAAAAACAGATAAAAATTTAGTAGTCTAAATTTATAATACACATTAAAACATTACTTTTTTAAGTCTAATAGTTTTAAGCAATAAAGACCACATAAATCATCAATTGTTTCTTCATTTTTCTGAAAATTGGGAAACAATGAAAACAACAACTACAACCCTAATCATTGTACTTTTCTGGCAGTCAATGATTACATCTCAAAATGATATTATAACAATCAATGAGAAAAATCTAAACACTACATATTTAACAGAAGGAAAGAAACAATATCTAGTTTATAGAGAAAACAAAGATGGTGATGTTGTAAACATTTCTATTTGGGAGAGAGTAATTAAATTTTCAACGCACAATAATAAAGACGCCATTATTATTGAGCAACATTGGAAAAAACCTAAAGTTGGAAAATTTAGAACTGTTTATTCTATCTGTAAAAAAGAAAATTTTTATCCTATTTATCATTCTGCAATAGTAGGGATAACTAAAAAAGATGCTTTCAATTTTACTTCAAATCATATAAAAGGGTCAGATAGTATTATTCAAAACTCTAAGAGGGATTTCTATTTAAAGCTAAAAGAACCTACACTTAACTGGGAATTAGACTTAGAAACTTTTCAATGTTTACCATTTAAAAAAAACACAGTTTTTAGGATTAATTTTTACCATCCAGGCAGTACTAATGGTCCTACGTATTACAACTATGAGGTAATTGGAGAAGACACCATAACTATTGGAAGTACTGGTAAAGTTAACTGTTGGTTACTTAAAATTAAATATGAAAGAGAAAATCATGCTATATTCTGGATTGATAAGAACAATAGGGAAGTCTTAAAAATGGTAGAGGTTTGGGATGGTGTAAAACGTTATAAAATCAAACTATTTTAAAAATTGTAACACATCATAAAATCAATACAAATCACTTTTAGTCTCAATTATACTATTAAGCAATAATCACCACATCATTTCAACAACTTTTTTTTTGATTTGGCAGATAGATTCCACTTGGACAAAACCATTTACAAATCATTAAATATTTTAAACAATGAAAAAAATCCTAATTGCTCTTCTATTTGTCAGTTTTAGTATAAATGCTCAAGATGCTAAAGTTAATTCCATACTAAAAAAACACTTTAAAGCTCTTAATCAAACAAAACTAAGTACTGTTAACAGCTTGAAAATAGAAGGCACTTTTATACAAAACGGTACAATATTAAACTTAGAGATAATCAAACAACGGCCAGATAAATGGCGACGAAAAATAGAATTAAATAAAACAAAAATGCTTGTAGTTATTAATGGAAACTCTGGCTGGGAGATTAATCAATTTGCTGGAGCCAATGATCCTGTTGATTATGACCAAGCAAAACTAAACGCTTATTCAACAAGTGCAACCATTGATAATCAACTTTGGTATTATAAAAACAATGGCGCTAAAATCAAATACTTAACAGATGAAGTCGTTAATGAAAAAAAATCAATTAAGTTGGAAATTACCGATGTCTTAGGAAAGACATCCCATGTGTGGTTAGATTCAAAAACCTATTTTATTAATCAAACAGAAGATGTAGAAAGTAAACAAAAACTTGTTTACAAAGAACATCAAATCATTGATGGTATGTATTTTCCAAAAAAGGTTAGTGCTGGAGTTTATGAGTTAGAATTTAGTAAGATTGAATTAAACCCAAAATTGGAAGTATCTCTATTTACCAAAGGAGACCATATGTCGATAAAAGATGTTACAAAAACATACCTAAAAGCATTTTACGATTTAGACTATGAAAAACTAGAAACCTTTTACACTGATGAATCTTTTTGGTTCGATCCTTCAACTGCTGTAATAAACCCAAATGTTAAAAAAAGCATTGGTAAAGACAAAATTATAGCTGATTTAAAAAGTGGATTCAATGGTGTACAAGATGCTAAATATACATTCGAAAAAGAATTTTATTCAGGTCCATATGTAGCAATTTGGGGTAATTATTATTATAGAATTCCTGCAAAATTTTTCCAAGGAATGATGCACTCTGATGCTGTTTTTGAGTTCAATGTTCCTATGGTAACTAATTTGGTAATCAAAGATGGAAAGGTTTTAGAACATTTTGAATATGCAGATTGGACAGATTGGGCAAAGCAAGCTCAAGCCAATGCTCAAAAAGCAAAATAAAATATCATTAAAAATGAAACTTCGATTTACATACTTAATCATAGTTGTTCTTGTATTATTTACAACAAGCATAAGTCATTCACAAGATTTAAAAAATGGAACAGACGTGGTGAAAAAAGTAACTGAGATTTTTGATAAAATTAAGACCATTAGCTATACAATGACCGTAGAAGACAATTATGGTAATATAGCTAAAAGTGAGAATTTACAGGAAAGAACAGATATTGACAATAACAATGGATTTGGTTACTCAAAACAAAAAGCGATAATACGACTAACGGACAAGGTTTCAAAAACTTCAACATTTAGTTTTTCTTATGATGGTAATACGTTGTTTGTGCAGCCAAAACAGAATGGAGAAATAACTATTATAGACGACCCAACAATGGAATCTGTTATCGATTTATTAGGCAGTTCGTTGTTCATCTATAGAAGACCATTACTTCTTAAAAAAGGTTTTATAGTTCATGATGATGTATCATTACTAGCAATAGAAAAAAAAGATGGTCAAAACTGTTATAAACTTCTTGCAAAGAAATCAATTGCTTCTCCTCTTTCTGGTGAAAATAAAATATATGAATACACATGGTGGATTAACTCTAAAACATTCTATCCTGTAGCTCATGAAAGTAAACTTCAAAAATTTTCAATAAAGGTAAATCAAGTTAACCAAACTCATCCTAATGACGCATTTAAATTAGTTAAACACGATAAGATAAACTATACCACAAATGAAACCATTGAAAATACTGGTCTGCTAAACATTGGAGAAAAATTCCCAGTATGGTATCTAAAAGATGCTTCTAGCAATCTGAGATTATCTTCAGAGTTTAAAGGAAAGATAGTTGTTATTGATTTTTGGGGGACTTGGTGCCCTCCTTGTAAGAAAGCGATGCCAGATATTCAAAAATTACATGATAAATACAAAAACAAGGATGTTGTAATCATAGGTGTTTCGGTTAACGACAAACCCAATGCAGCCGAAAAGTATTTTAAGTCTAAAGGTTATACTTATTTACATTTACCTTATGGTGAAGAACTTGCAGAACAAATAAAAGTAAAAGTGTACCCTACATTATATATTCTAAATAAAAAAGGAAACATCATTTATGCAGAAAAAAAATATAATGAAAATGGATTACATGATTGGAGTAAAATTATAGACGTAGCACTAAAATAAAATTTCATTTGAAAGCAAAAATCTACATAGTTGTCCTTTTACTAATATCTATAACCTTAAATGCGCAAAAACTTGAAGAAGTTACATTTACCCATTTGCCACAAGCCGCGAAACTTCCATATAATTCAATGGATGCCAATGTAGCAGATATTGATAATGACGGAGATCTAGATATAGTGGTAGCTATAGAGTTTTATAAAAATTTAATTTTTATAAATGATGGCAAAGGACACTTCTCTGACGGTAGCTATATGTTACCAGACAAGATTGCAAAACAAACAACTAAACCTTATCAATATTATCCTTATCACGATTCGGAGGATGTCGCAATAAAAGATATAGACAATAATGGCAAACTTGATATATTATTCATAACAGAAGATGATAAAATAAATGAACTATACTTACAAAACGAGAGTAATAAGTTCATTGATGCATCAGATAAATTTCCTGTAAAAGGAATTTCAAACGCTTTAATGGTTAGTGATTTTGATAATGATGGCTGGAAGGATTGTATTATAGGTAATAATGGACAAAATTATTATCTAAAAAATGAAAAAGGAACCTTGGTTGATGAAACTGAAACAAGACTTCCAGCTATATCTGATGTAACTCAAGATTTAGAAGTAGGCGATTATGATAATGATGGCGACCTTGATATTTTGGTTGGCAATGAAGATGACAATCGTTTATTAATAAATGATGGGAAAGGCTATTTTAAAGATATTACCTATCAAGCATTTAGTTCTGGTATTTCTGAAGAGACTAGAGAAGCCGACTTTGCCGATGTAGATAATGATGGTGATTTAGACATCTATTTTGCGAATGTAAAAATGTTTACTCAAAAAGAACCCATACAGCGATTGTTAATCAATGAAAATGGAAAATATATCGATAAAAGTAAAGAGCTGCTCCATTTTAAAAACACCATAGCTGCTGTTGATGCCGATTTTTTTGATTTAGATAACGATGGTGACTTAGATTTATTACTAGGTAAAATGAATGGTTTCTCTATTGGCATCAATGATGGAAAAGGAAATTTTAAAGAACATACAGAACAATTTATAAAGTATCCCATCAATGGTTTAATTGTCGATATAGAGGTCGCGGATTTCAATCAAGATAACAAACCAGATATCTATTTAGCATGTTTTGGAATCAATGATAAATTATTCTTAAGTAAGTAATTAATGGGGCATAAAAAAGCATTCATAATAGTTTTATTAACCTTTATAAATATATCCTTAGGCCAAAATTCTAAAATGGCTACAATTAACACTAAAATAGAGTCTCAATTAAAAAAGTTCAATAGAACATATAACATAAGCTCTACGACTCCAGGTTATGCTGTAGGTCTAATAACTCATGATACCATATTACAATATTTTGAAGGGCTTTCAGATTTAACTTCAAAACATAGGATACATTCTCTTACTAAATTTAGAATGGCCTCGGTATCAAAACAATTTGTTGGAGCAATTGTTTTAACACTCATTGAAGAAAAAAAACTGAACCTAGATGACAATATTATTGATCACCTTCCAAATCTAAATAAGGCTTATAATAATATAACTATTGAAGATCTAATACATCATGTATCAGGAATTAAAGACTATGTAGAACTTTTAGCTTTAATGGGCTACCCTGAAAACCAATTACCAATTCCCGAAAAGGTATTTGAAATTATTAATGCTCAAGGTTCATTAAACTTTGCTCCCAAAACAGATTACAGCTATTCCAATTCAAACTATTTTTTACTAGCCAGAATTATAGAAAAAGTACTAGGGAAACCATTGCATATTATTGCCAACAAAAGATTGTTTGGTCCATTGAAAATGAAGAACACCACATTTCTTCATAAGGATTATGATTTCAACTCAATTGCAAAAGGCTATTATTTTCAAAATATGTTCTATCATCCTTTCAGCTCTAATGACTATGTCACTGGAGACGGAGGCTTAGTTTCCAATTTAAACGACATGTGTATTTGGGCTAAAAACTATCTAACCAATTCATTTCCAACACAAAACCTTTTATACAAGATGGTAAATGTCAAAAAACCTTTAGACACTCTTACTAACAATTATGGTTATGGATTTTATAAAGAAACTATTAATGATTATTCCATTTACAAACATGGTGGAATATTTTGTGGATACACCCATGATATCGCAGTAGTGCCCAATAAAGATTTTGCTTTAGTCATTTTAACAAACAGTAATCCAAAATACAGTGTAGAAGAGCTTACTTACAGTATCATAAGTAGTATAACTAATTGGAATCTATCTAGAACTGTATCAAAAGAAAAAAATATGGCAAAATTAAATATCATTCCTTCGGGTAACTTCTCGGTAAACGAAAAAATAAATGGCAATTGGCTTTCAAACGAAATAAAGACCAGATGTAAAATTGAAATCGAAAATAATACTTTGGTTAATGTTTACTTTGAAAAGAGTAAATATCAATTCACTCCAATTAATAGAAACACTATAATTCTAAACGATATGCAATTCACTTATGATGAAAATAAAAAATTAATGTTCTTAAATACAACCAAAACAAAAAATATAATATTTAAAAAAGAAGTGAAATAAAACCATTAATCGTTTCTTATTAAGAATTAAATTATAATCAAATATTCTGCAGCCATAAACAAAATCAAAAACACTAAAAATTGGGTCGATTAAAAAGAATAATTTCTAGAACAAATGCAAAATACTTACTATCAGAAGTCATACTGATTTTTGTAGGTATAAGCTTAGCAATATGGTTTAATAATTGGAATGAAAGCAGAAAGACAAATACAACAAAAGATATTGCTTTATCAAAAATATATATCGAAATAAATAACAATTATGCCGAAATAGAGAACAGTATTCAACATTTAGATACACTAATTAAAACTCTTGGTGACTTTAAAAAAATAAGTGATTTCAATACTGCATTTGAAGCTTCAGTAGAACAACTAAATGAGTTTCAAAAAAATCACCCAAGTTTTTATAAAATAAATGATTCCAAAAAAATCATAGGCAGTAACCTCTACAAATTTGATGGGGCAATAACAATGTATTTTGAAATAACAAACCTTAGATTTATTGCATTAGAAACAGCAAAGTCAACAAATGCATTAGGAAAAATCAACTATGACTGCCTCTATAATTTAGAAGATTTATACAGCCAAAAGTATCGTGTTTCAAGGTTAATTAATAGAGCCGTAGAGTTAATGCAAGAAGGTGACTTTGAAGGACTCCTTCGAAACTTGAAACAAATACGTCAATTACAAGTACAACTTATACAACATTATGAAAAAACAAAATATATCTTTAGTGATTGTTAAAATCAGATTGTTAAAATATATATACTTAATCTTCTTCACAAGTTTAAACGTTGTTGCACAAAAACCTACAGTTGAAGCAGAGTTAGAAGAAGATTATAGATATCAGTTCAAACCTGTTGAAAACAACCATAATATGACTGTGATGATAGATAGTATTCATAATACCATTTATTCTAAACCTTATGGTAAGGAAACTGCAAGAGAAATGCTTCGCATTATTAAAGCAGACGGTTTTAACATCAAATTTTCTGGAGAGAAACTATTAGAAAAACATCTCAACAATGAGAGTACTGATTTACTTATAATCCATGGTATGCCAAATGACGAAGAGGTCCTAGATAATGGAACCAAAAAGGAGATATTGTATACTTCACCCTTAAATACTAAAGAAGTAAGTAATATTGGAAAGTTTGTATTTAATGGCGGAAGTTTACTCTTATTTCTTTCACATTTCCCTGAAGGAAGTGGTGCATTACCACTTGTAGAAGCCTTACAAGTTAAGCTTAGAGATGGTTATGCGTTTCAAGAACAATATCACACAAGTGAAGATGGGGTATGCGGTCATTTTATGATGAACAAAAATAATAAAATGCTTAACCTCGATCACCCAATTTTTAAAAACTCGTTAGAGAAAAGAACAATCCCAAATAATATTAGGTTCTATTGTGGCGCAGCAATTTTTAGAAACCCCGAAGATGTGATTTTGCCTTTTCCAGAAAACACGATTAATTACACTCCTGAAATAGGTAAAAAGGAATATATCGAAGAAAACTCAAACAACTATGCAGGAATGATTGGTTTTGAATATGGAAATGGACGTGTAGTAATATGCACAGATCAAGGAATTTTTAGAAGCATGAACCTGCTTATTAAAGACAAAAAAATAGCGGTTACCATTCATGACCCCGAAGCCAATAATGCTGGCCTATTCTTAAATACACTACGATGGTTAACAAAACTTCAAAACCCATAATTCACTTCGTACTTAATAATGAAAAATATACAACTATTTTTTATCTTGATATTAATTCAATTCTCAAATGCGCAAGATATAAGTTTTGATTTAAAAAATTTATATGTGACACCATTTGGTATGTCATCTGACCTTGTTGGATTTAACCCGTTATTTAAATTAGATTCAGATTCTATCCATAACAAAGTGAAAAGTGAAAAAATAAGAAAGCTTCCCAAAAACTTAGATGTATCACAAACGTCCTATTGCTTTTTCTATTTTACAGGAGTAAGCTCTTCTTCATTTAAAAATGAGTTGGTGGCTTTAATCGAAAATTATACTACAGATAATCCTTCAATTTTTATAGATAGAAATGGAAACTTAGATTTTACAGATGATGGAACTCCGATCATTTTCAAAAATAATTCAACATTAGAATTAGCAAATAATAATAGTATTTCAGCTATTTATCACTATCAACTTTCTAAAAGTCAAATAAGCCCTCAATATGAAAGTAAGCTTAAACAAAATTTTGCGGAAAAATTCCCAAAAAGCAACATACTACCTGCTAAATATTGGTTAGCATACAAACGTCTTTCAGTTAGAATTTCAAAACATTTTTTAGATAAAAAGCCAATAACTATTCTTTTAGTAGATAATTCTGTTGATGGAATGTTTTCTTTTCAAACAAATAAACTAGGTGATCGTGTTCTCGTTTTAGAGGGACATATTGATACAGATAAAACACTAACATCAATATTAAGATTTGCAGAACCTATAAGCCATAATGCAATCTTCAAAATATATGATAAAAAATACCACATAAAGAATGTGACATCCAACGGAAACAAAATTACATTATCACAAACCCATAAAAAGCCAAGTTATGACTTTAAAAAGATTAAAGACTTGACTTCTTTATCAATTACCCTGCTGGATGACACTTTAGTGACTTTAAAAGATTTAATAAAAACAAAAAAATATTTACTAATAGATGTTGGTGGTACATGGTGCAGAGGTTGTGTTTCTCAAGAGCCAATCGTAAAAAACATGTATAAAAATGGCGATATTGAAGTTTTAGGGGTTTTTAAACATGACACGTTTAAATCGGTAGAAGAGTATATTAAGAATCATGAGCTAAAATGGCCAGTTGCTCTTGCAGATGAAAACTTTGATGATATTTTCAGAATAAACATGTTTCCTACATATATTTTAATTTCTAGTGGAGGGAAAGTTGTATTAACAGCTATTGAGGCCGAAGAAATTGAAAAATATATTAATGAAATAAATTAAGTAGTATGTTAAAAGAATATCATTTAATGTCTAATAAGAATAATACTACCTCTTTTCACTTTTTAAAGATGTTATATGTTTTTTCAGTATTATTTTTTTCAGTAACAATAAAAGCTCAAAACATAAAAACTTACAACGACACACTATTTGTAAATTATAAGTCAACTATTAAATTAGACAGTGTACATTTTAACATCAAAGGAGATCGCTTATATCAACTATCTCATAATGGCGAAAAAAAGTTATGGAAACTCACCAAACATATACCAAATGTTAATGAAGTGATATTACAATATCAATTTTCAACGTACAAAAATTCTAACCATTTCTTAAGTATCAAAAGTCACTTTTTAGGAGATAGTTTGCATTTAACAAATCAAAAAGTAAGTGCATTAAAAGGTCATATAATTCATGATTCAATACATAGTAAATGGTTAAAAGAAAACCGCAGTATTAGTATATACCTTCCACCAAATTACAATAAAACCTCTAAAAACTGTCCAGTAGTTTATTTAACAGATGGTGCTTGGATTACTAATTATGCGACGTATATAGAGCAGCTCATCATAAATAAACAGATCCCTCCTATTGTCTTAATTGGAGTACACTCAAATGATAACACTATAAAGCAATTTAGAACATTAGCCTACCTAAAAGACATTCATAAATATATACCTGATACAGATAGCACTTTATACTCGAAACACATGAAGTTTTTTAATGAAGAAGTTATTGAGCATATTGAAGCAAAATTTAACGTATCAAATCAACAAACTGATAGAATGATTTTTGGATGTTCTAACGGGGCAGCCTTTTCTTTGGACGCAAGCATAAATTACCCAAATATGTATCAACACATTATTTTAGGATCGTTTGGTTGGCTACCATTAATAGAAGTAAAGTTTAAAAATACCACATCGAAGTACCATTTATGCGCTGGCACATTAGAAAAAGATTATTCTGAACTAACAAAATTATTAAATGAATTGTTGCTCAAAGAAGGTATAACATCCCATTATCAAATATACGTCGCTGCTCATGATGATATAATGTGGCGCGATTTTTTTCTTAAATCTTTGATTAAAATTTTTAAGCAATAATCACCACTTTTTCTAACTAATTTTTTAGTTGATTAGCTAAAATCAAAAAATCATGAAAGTACTGAAAATCGTTTTTTACCTTTTTACTTTTTTAGGTGTCTCATCATTTTCTTATTCTCAAGAAACTGCAGAAGAAATATTAGAAAAATCTAATGAAATATGCAAGACAATCTCATCTATAGAATATACAATACATCAGAAAGGTGCTCCAGGCAAATTTGGTTATGGTATGCCAAAAATTCAAGCTACGATCATTCAAAAAAAAGATAGCTGCTTGGACGATATTGGTTTTGACAAAGCTTTAATAAAAGCAACTGGAATAATTACAGAAAATAGAAATGAAAAGCCATTTAGCTTTAGCTACGATGGGGAAGATTTCATGTATCAAATAGGGAAAAAGGCAAGACAAAAAAGCATCTCGGGACCAACAAGAAATGTAACCATGGGGAAATTACAACAACATCTATTTATGATGAGAATTTTTCCTTTTGCAGAAGAAGACCCATATAAAATGATATCTGGTAAAGGGAAGGTTGATATAAATTTAATTACTACCGAAGAAAAAGATGGACACCCATGCAATAAAATAGAAACATCTGTGACTTTTAAAGCTCCAAATGGAAAAGAACTTATTACAAAAAATATTTGGTGGATAAGTGAACTAGATTGCTTACCAAGGGCATATTCAGATGGTTTTATCTATAAAGACATCACTCTAAAAAAGATAAACTATCCCATCCCAAATTCCTTTTTTACACTATCTAATAAAAATTCAAATACAGATTATTTAACTGGAAATGAAGTAGAAAATGAACTGACAAAGGCAAATCTATTACCAATAGGTAAAATCCCAACTCAATGGAGCGCCAAAGATCAATTTGGAAAAACTATTAGTTCTAAGCAACTCCAAGGAAAAGTTGTATTGTTAGATTTTTGGGGCAGTTGGTGTACGCCATGTATTCAAGCTATGCCAGATATACAAAAACTTCAAGATCATTATAAACATAATCCAAATGTGATTATTATTGGTATTTCAGCAGGAGAAAGAGATAAAGAAGCAGCTCTTAAGCTATTTAAGGAAAAAGGATATAATTATACACATATACCCAATGGAGATGATATCGCTAAATCAAACTATAAAGTAAAAGAATACCCTTCTTTATACATTTTAGATAAGCATGGAAAGATAGCTAGTGCAGAGAAAGGGTATCACCCAAACAGTTTTGAACGCTGGAAAACAACAATAGATAAACTAATTGAGTAATTGCAATTTATATATGATATCATCGCTATACTTTAGGTTAATAGTATTGTTTTTTTAGTGTTGAATTTTAGCTCTTTTGCTCAAGATATTAACTCAATAGATAAGATATTAATTGAGAGCAAAAGAGCTATTTCTAAGTTAAAGTAGTTTAAAAATCAATTAAATGAAGAAACAAATTTCTATTAGAATAGTTGCATTCTTATGTGGCATATTATCAACTTTTTCTCAAGAATCAATAAATAGAAAATCAAGAATACCAATTTCAATTGAATCAATATCGTTAAGCGATATATTAAATAAATCAAGAGAAGCACTATCCTCAATTGAATCAATAAAATATCAAATCATACAACAAAAAGCACTTAAAGAACGTTATGGGCAACCCTACATTGATGCTATCTTCACTTGTCAAAAAGACTCAAGAGTTAAAGACGTTGGTTTTGGGAAAGCAAAGTTAAAGGCTCAAGGAACCATTGAATTAAATGGAAAAAAAGAAGATTTTTCATTTTCTTATGATGGTAACACATTCAAGTATTCTCGAGGCAATATTAAAAACAAAGTGATTAAGAGTCCTACTCGCAAAATAGTCATGGGGTATTTACAACAACATTTATTTATGTTGCAGGCATTTCCCTATACTGATGAAGTACCTTATATGCCTTTAGGTTTTGGCTATAAATATGAAGGAATTGAAATGTATAACGGAGAAAAGTGTTTTAAGGTTAAAACAACTAGCGCTGTAATAAATGCAGAAGGAGAGATTGTAAAAGGAAAGAGAATAAAGATATGGTACATTAGTACTCATAGCTTTTTACCAATTGGCTTCTCAGATGAGAAATTTTATAAACAAGAAATCAGTATCAAAAACATCAATAAAAGCGATAAAAAACCTTTTAAAACCAAAAGTGCTAATGAAAATACTATGAGTGTTAGCCAAGCTCGAATGGAACTGGCTGGTGAAAAACTACTAAAGCTTATGACTAATTCTCCTAAATGGATTGCTAAAGATCAAGATGGGAAAATTTGGAACTCAGTAGACCTCAAAGGGAAAGTAGTTTTTATAGATTTTTGGGGTTCTTGGTGTGCACCATGTAAAAAAGCAATGCCGCAGATAGAACAACTTTATAAGCATTATAAAAACAATAAGAATGTAATTATTTTGGGAATATCGGCCAATGAGAAAGATAATAGCGCTTCAATAAAATACTTCAATAACAAAAAATATAGCTATACTCATATTCCAAATAGAATTGATATAGCGAAAAAATTCAAAGTAGAATATTACCCAACCGTATACATAATAAACAAACAAGGGAAGGTGTCGTATTATGAAACCGACTTTTCTCAAGATGGATTTCACAACTGGAAAAAGATGATTAATAGCTTATTAAATCAATGATTTTGACAAAAGGCCTTTTTTATCGTATAAATTCAAGAGTTTTAGAACCCTTAATGTTAGGTGTTTTATCTAATATTTTGATAAATATTTGCTTTAATCCTAAACATCCTGACTTTATTTTTAAAGAGTTTCTAGTTGCTATATTTTTCGCAACAATAATTACTGAACTTACCAGATATGCCTCTAACAAACTCGACAAAAAACTAAATTGGAGTTCAAATTTTAAATTGCATTTATTTTTAAACTTCATTGTTCTTAGTGCCCTTTTATTCGTAATAGTAAATGGTTTTGGGAATCTTTATATCTGGCTTTCCGGAGATACGTTTCACTCAATAGACGAAACTTTATTAATAAACCTCATAGTACTTAGTATAGTGTTGATCTCATCACTCATAAAATGGTGTTTCTTTTTATATAACAAATGGGTATTAGTAAATAAAAACTTAATTAATAATCTAAACGAAAATCAAAAACTCAAAAGTTATATAGATAAATCTTCAAAAGAAATAGAGCTTGTTAAAGGCAACTTTATCATTCATGCTCCTGTCTCAAAAATTAGATATGCAATTATAGAATCCGGTGTAATAAATGTATACAATACAAATAAAAAATTGGGCTCGTTTAATGGTTCTTTAACATACCTAGAATCACAACTGCCAGAATGTGATTTTTTTAAACTATCTCGTCATCTTATCACACACAAAGAAGGTATTAAAAAAACCAGATCATCTACCTATGGGAAAATAGAAATTGAGTTAAATAATGAGTTTATTGACCATACAATTGTTACTGTAAGTAGACTAAAAGCAGCTAAATTTAGACAATGGTATAGCAGTTCGGTCATAAATTAATAGCAGTTCAAGAAAATTCTACTTCGGTACAAAAAGAAATAAGAGCTCTTTTCTTCCCTTTGAAAAAAACTGAATTATGAAATATTTAAACAAAACAAAAAAAATCGCTCTATTTATTCTTATTGGGTGTGTTTCATTTGCATTACTTTCTTTTGAATCAAACAATTCAAAGTTCAAAAAAATCCAGTCTATCATTGACAAGGCTACAGATGGAAAATTACAAGGCGTTCTAATATCTATTGAAAGTCCAGAATATGGTAAATGGATCGGCAAATCTGGTTATGCAAATACCAAGACCAATACATTAATTGATAAAAATGCCATTTTTAGCCTAGCCAGTATAGGGAAAACTTATACTGCAACAGCTGTTTTAAAATTAGTCGAAGATGGAAAATTACAACTAGATGATAAAATTGAAAATTATCTCCCCAGAGAGATTATAGAAGGTTTACCTAATGCGGAAAAAGTAACCATAAGAAACTTATTAGGCCATACTTCTGGGTTCTACAATTACAATTCTAACCCAGAACTAAACAAACTTTACCTTTCTGGGAATTTAAAACTAGACACTTTATCTCATATAAACGCTCTAAGACGCTATGCATATGGAAAAACATATTCAAAAGCCATATATGGTAAGTTTAATTACTGTAGTACAAATTACCTCTTATTGACCATGATAATGGATACAATATTACCAGATGGTCATGTGAAATATATGAGAGATTTCTTAAAGCATCATGGTTTTAAAAACACCTACTATAAGCAAATACCAGATTCTAGCAATCTACAATATTATGGCGACATTAATTTAGATGAAACTCTAGAAAACCTAACATCTCAAACCATAGAAACTACCAATTGGTATAGTGGTGATGATGGTATTTATGCCACGATTGATGACGCTACTAATTTTTTAAAAAAACTTGTAGATGGTAAAATTTTAGGAAAAGAAATACTAAAAGAAATGATGACATGGAATGATGAAAACGATCCTGATTATGGGTTAGGGCTAATGGCTGACAAAAGCTTTCCTTACAAATTTCTTCTTGGACACTCCGGTCGTGGTATTGGCATAACAACAGATTTATATTACTTTCCACATAAAGATATGACCATAGCTATATTTTGCAATACAGGTCTTAGATCAGCATCTCCAATATTTAAAAAAGAGTATAGTAAAATGAGAAATAGGATTATAAAAAAACTCTTCTTGTTTTAGCAATAATAACCACAATTATCAAATAGCCGTTTTATATCATTAACTCTTACAACACTATTAATCTATTGCTTAAACTAAATATTAACGGCTTAATACATGAAAATAACGATTGGTTACCATTTATTTTTAACAGAGACTAAGTGCCACTACTTTTGGTAATAATTAATGTAAAAAATAATAAAGGTTATGAAAAAAATAGTAATCAAACTATTGATGATAATTATAGCAACAGGTTACACTACACAAGTAAATGCTATATCTGTAGATACAACTAAACGAAATAAGGACGATTATTTCAATGTGCATTTTGAAGGAGATATTGTGGTCTCAGAAGATGACAAAAATATAATAAGTATCTCCAATTATGGCTTCATAGAAATAAAGCAATCCTCATTTGGTGTTGAAAGAAGGCTTGTTATTAAATCTGATAATAATGGCGGGCTTATTAAACAGTTTTTTATTAAAAATGAAAAGCAAAACTTTGTTCCTAAGGGAAAGAAATGGTTGTCAAAAGTGTTACCAAAAATTATTAAAACAACATTTCTTGGAGGCAAAAGTCGAGTGGATAGGTCATTTAAAAAAGGAGGCGTCAATGCCGTATTAAAAACTATAGAAGATTTATCTTATGATTTTGTAAAATCAAAGTATATTGATTTTCTTCTCAAAAAGCGACTATCTGTTAATGAATTAAATACAATATTAAAAAACTTAAATGGGCTTATAAAGCAACAACTTTATATATTTGAGGTATTAGAGAAAAATCAAAATAGTTTTCTGAAAGATTCCCGAGTAAGCGCTACATTCATAAAAACAATCTCTCAATACGAATCAGACTTTTATAAATTTTCTTTACTTCAAAATGCTATCAAAACGAGCAACGAGCTTACAGAGATGCCAAGCTCTCAAGATATAATGGCTATTTCAAAAAGCATTACCTCCGAAAATTACATAACAAAATTATGTTATAGTTTAATTGAAATTCAGGGCGCAAATAAATCTCTAGATCAAATTTTAACTCTATTTAATCAAATTAATTCTGAAGAGTTCTACAGTAATAATGTTATAAGAAAAATTTTAACCCAATCATTAGACATCTCAGCATTAAGAAAACTACTTATTGCAATCCAAACGAGTCCACAAAAAGAATCTAACGCCATAACTTTTTATGAATATGTTTTTTCTCATAATACCTATACGGAAAGTGAAATATTAGAAATACTAAACACTATTCTAAAAAATACGGTTAAACCTATCAGTTTATACAAATCAATGATGGGAGTTTCAAAAACTATTTCAAAATCAACTGAAAACGTAAAAGAACAATATCGAAAAATTGCCATGAGACTAAAACCCAATTATGAATTTTACTATGATAAAGTACTAAATGCCATTGAAAAATAATATATCAATAATACCATTTTTAAAAAAAAGTATAAGTAAAAATATCTTTACGCTTTTAATTGGCTTTTTATTTGGAGCTCTAATAGGTTCTTTACTATTACTTGATATCTTTAATAATGATTTTGGTTGTATGGTTATTATATCTGGAAGTACAGGAGCCATAGCTCTGTGCAGCGTAAACTATATAAATACAATACTAGATAACAAAATATCCTGGAATAAGAACATAATTACACGCTTTATATTTAGTATCATCCTAAACTTTATTATCGTTTTTATCGTTTTCATTTGCATTTTAATGATTTATAGAGCGCTGTTTTTTGATTCCGTTGTTTTTAGTGTTTATAAACAAGATATTTTAAAACTAGGCATTACACTTCTTTTTATAATGTTAATGTACACTATAGGTCATTTTGCTTTATATACCTACTCTTTCCATACCTTATCAAAACTAAAATTAATAGAACAAGAAAATCGACAAATCAACTTAAAGTTAGAAACATTAAAATCACAGCTTACCCCTCATTTTTTATTTAATGGATTAAATGCAATATCATCTTTAATTGACAAAGACAAACTTGAGACAGAGCAATTTATAAGGCATCTGGCTAATCTATATAAATCAATACTAGATTCAAGTACAACAGACTTAATTTGTTTGAAAAAAGAGCTAGAAATTGTAAAATCATATACGTTTTTATTTGAAGCAAGGTTTCAAAATAAGTTTTCATGTATTATCAATGTAAATGACAACTATTTAAAACAAAAGATTCCTCCTTTAACACTGCAATTACTTGTTGAAAATGCCTTAAAACATAATGAATTGAGAGAAGACAACCCTCTTTTAATAACAATATCCACAAATCACAAAGGGGTTTTAGTAAAAAATAATATCAATAAAAAAAGAAATCTAGAAGAGTCTTTACACATAGGAATGCACAACATAGTTGAACGCTATAAATTATTAGGAAAAAAAATTACAAACATTAATAGTGATGAAGAGTTCATTGTTGAAATTCCATTTTTAGTATGAAAAAAATGCTCTTAGATCATCCTGGCTTTCGTTTGCTTAATCCCATATTTAATGGAACCGCAGTATATTTACTTATACTCTTAGTAAATAATAGTCTAGAACAACTTCATTCTTCATTTATAAGTAACGAACTGTTTATTTGTATTGGTTTATCATATATAACTCTAGAACTGCTAAGAGTAGAAATCATTGTATTTAATAAAACACGGTTTTCTCAGGGTATGATTAGTTCTATTTTATTACAAATATTTTTCGCAATTATGGTTTGTGTATCCGCAGTAACAATATCCATAAGTATTTACTATACTTACATTTTTGGCTTTCTTCCTAGCACCAACGAAATATTGCTATTTAATTGTGTTTTTTCTTTAATTACATTAACTCACATTTTATTGGTTATAAGCTCAAATTATTTGCAAAAATCAAGAGCCCTAAAGCTTCAGACAGAACAACTAAAAAATGACAATATAAAACGTAATTATTCTGATTTTAAAAAAGAAATTAATCCGAGTCTATTATTTTCAAGTTTAGAAGCACTTATCATCTTGGTGAAATTAGAAGATCATAAATCAAATGATCTAGTGAATCACCTAGCCAGCTTGTATAGATATACCTTAGTGCATAAAACTAGACAGCTAGTTTCTTTTAATAAGGAGTTACAAATTTGTACTAAACTACAAGCACTTATAAATACCATTCCACATAAAAATATTTCAATAGTGAATCGGGTTTTATTATTAGATTTCTTAGTGGTTCCTGGTATTCTTTTACAAACAATGCAAAAGGTCATTAATAGTTCTATAACCAATTCTAGAATCGAATTTGTAATTGAAATAAATGACACAGACAACGATATCATTTTAAAATACCTTAAAAATGATCGATTAAATAAAAAGCTAATCATAGAAAGTTTAGGTGATATTCAAAATATCTATTCAATATATACTGAACGACAGATTCAAATTATTGAAAAAAATGAGTTCAGAATAATTAGTATACCAAAATTGTTAACCACAAAATAATAGATATGAATGTAGTAATTATTGAGGATGAAGTTTTAGCCTCTGATAAACTAGAACGCTATCTGTTAAAATATAACTCTAAAGTTAAAATTGTTGCTAAAATAACTAGCGTAGAAGAAGCTATTAATTGGTTTACAATGAGTAGTATTCATTACGACATTGTATTTATGGATATACAGCTAACAGATGGACTAAGTCTTGAAATATTTAATAATGTAATCATAAAGAAGCCTGTTATTTTTGTTACTGCCTATGATGAGTTTGCCATTGATGCATTTAAGGTAAATAGTATAGATTACATCTTAAAACCCATCCATTTTACAGATGTATCTACAGCTTTAAATAAACTTAAAAACATGACCTCCTTTTACTCTATAAATGAAAGTATTACAAGCTTAAAAAGAGAGGTTGAAAAAAGAAAAAACAAAGAGCGGTTTATGGTGAAATTAGGAAACTATATTCATACTGTAAATTCTGAAACAGATATCGCTCTATTTTATGCCGAAGGCAGAACGATTTACCTTATCACAAATCAAAACAAGAAATATATTATTGATTTTACCATAAAGGATTTGGTTAAAGTTTTAAATTCTAAAACATTTTTTAGAGTGAATCGAACATTTATAGTTAGTATAAATACTATTGCCAATGTTATTGTTTACTCAAACAGTAGATTGAAGATTAATTGCAAAGTAAAAACAGATGTAGCAATTATAGTAAGCCGAGATAATGTTGGAGATTTTAAAAAGTGGTTTGAAGGTGATTTAATATTCTGAAATAAGCAATTATAACCACATGTATCCTAAAGGCTATTTCTATTTTAGAATGTCTAAACAAGCACAGTTCTTATCATGAAAACAAAATCATTTCTTATAACTCTTATGTGTTTTGCTATGTTTCAACTGAACGCGCAGGAACAGGCAAAAGCCGATGCCATTATTGTTAAATCTGTAAATGCGTTAAAATCCATATACTCAATAGAATATGAAGTTGTTCAAGAAAAAAATCATGAATTGCGACCAAACATTAATGCCACTTTCATATGTAGCAAAGATGAAAATGTTGAAGATGTTGCTTTTGGTAAAGTAATGGTAATTGCCAAAGGCAATATTGAACAAAATGGAAAAACCGAAGAATTTGCTTTTTCATATGATGGAGATCAATTCAAGTATAATAAAGGCAAAAAGTTTAAAAAGGTGCTCAACACACCTGCTAAAAATTTAGTCATCTCTTATTTGATGCCCTTCGTATATAGTATGAATGTCCTTCCTTATACAAAAAATAGTTATGCCAGTAAATCAACCCGATACGAATACCTAGGTAAAGAGCAATATAATGGAGAACAATGTTATAAAATCAAAGCTAGTATCTTAAAGAACGGTCAAAAGAAAGTAACATATACTCAATATTGGTACATCCAATGCGATAATTACTTACCAATAGGATTAACCAACAAGGCATTTACTCAGAAAATAAACATAACAGCTCTAAACAAAGAATACCCAAAAACGGTATTCAATATTAACCCTTAATACTATATTTTACGTTAAGTAACTAACTAATTTATTACATGTATTAGTTTTAGGTGTGGACTCTATGATGGTAGAGTTCACATCTTATATAAACCTCATCCAAATGCAAAAACATAGCTTAAATATAAAAGGAATGCTTGTGGTTTTATTATTAACATCACTCCAGATTAATGCCCAAAAAAAGGGAGTAGCGTTTACTCTCGATTTAACAACAGACACATCCAAAGACACCATTCTTGTAACAGGTAAAATCCTTAAAAAACTACCACGAAAGAGTCATATCTTTCAATTTGCCTCTACAGCGCCAGGTGCTTACCAAACTATGAATATGGGACGATTTGTAAATCACTTTAAAGCATATGACAAAAAAGGGAATGAAATTGATGTAGAGAAAATCAATGTAAATCAATATTACATTTCAAAACCAAGAAAAGTTTCTAAAATAGAATATAAAATTGCAGAAACATGGGATACGCCTGTAAAAGAGTTTCCTATTCATGCTATGTGTGGATCTTCATTAGAAAACGATCATGCGTATATAAGCCTGCATACTGTTATTGGATATTTTGAAGGTACTCAAAATCGTTCAATACACATTCAGTTTTTGAAACCTACATCATGGGAAGTAGGTACGGCATTAAAAGAAACCAATGGTAAATATTATGCTGAAAATTTTGACCACGCCGTAGATTCTCCCTTTTTATTAGGAAAGCTCTCTAAAGCTGAAAAATTAGTGTCTGGAACTAATATTGAAATCTATACATACTCTCAAAACGATAAGATCAATTCTAGTCAAATACTCAATGGTATGTCAAAAATGATTTTGGCAACTGAAGAATTTCTTCAAGAATTACCTGTAGACCGTTATGTGTTTCTATATCATTTTGAGCCAAATACATCAAAACAGTTAGGAGCGTGGGAGCATTCATATAGTTCTCAGTATGTTTTACAAGAATCGGAACCTACCGAACCTTTTATGAAACAAATTCAAGATTTAGCCTCTCATGAGTTTTTTCATATCGTAACACCTTTAAATATCCATAGTGAAGTTATTGAAGAATTTAATTTTAAATCACCTGTGCCGTCTCAACATTTGTGGCTATATGAAGGCGTTACAGAATGGGCCTCTAAAATATTGCAATTTAGAGCTGGTTTAGTAAACTTTGAAACATTTCTTGAAGAACATATTAAAAAGAAAATACAGATTAACAAAAATTACTTTAATCCAAAGTGGAGTTTAAAACAAATAGCCGACAAGTCTTTTACCGAAGCAGGTGCAAGGGAGTACGGGAATATTTATTTCAAAGGCGCTCTTACCGCCTTATTTCTTGATATAGAATTATTAGAGTTAAGTAATGGAGAATTAGGTCTTAGAGAATTGCTTCAAAAACTAATTAAAAAATACGGTAAAGGAAAGCCTGTTTCAGAAGAAAACTTCATTAACGATTTGGTAGAAATGACCTATCCAGAAATTAGAGCTTTTTTTGATGAATGCGTTTATACAGACAAAGAGTTGCCTTATGATAAGTACCTGGAAAAAATTGGGATTGTTTATGAGCAAAAAGAAAGCAGTGTTTCTAGCATAAAAATATATAAAACTGAAACCCCTACTCCAATGCAAGAAAAATTATTTAATGCTTGGAAAAGTAATTAGAGTTATGAAAAAAATATACCTAGCAATTGTGTTGATTATTCCATTAGTCATGCATACACAAGAAAATAATAATGCATCTGAAATAATACTAAAATTCACAAAAAAAATTGAGCAGATTAAAACTATTAAATATAATGCTCGCTTAGAGGAAAAAGCCACTAACAATGGTCCTAATAAAAAGAGTTTTTCAATTCAATCCAAAATTAACTACAAGGCACCATCAGCAAAAAACATGAAAGATTGGAAAGCTTTAGTTGATGCCAATATATGCTATGACGGCGAAGAGACCAAGATTAAATATGCATATCAAAACAATACCGTTTTTATAGATCATTCAGGATACACTAATCTTATCAGAATAAATGAAGGCAGTATAAGATCTGCGGTAAGATATATACCTCTAAGCCTCGTAACCTTAAGCATAGATAATCAATCAGGAAGTCTTATAAAAAATAAAGACTATCTATTGCATGATATAAAACATCAGCTGCTCGGAGAAGAAAAGATTAATGGCATAAACTGTTACAAAATAAAAGAAATAAAAGTATCAAAACACTCAAAAAAGATTGAAAAGAACCAAAGCTCTAAGGTGCTTTGGATTGGGAAAGTTGATTATATAATTAGGGCTTATGAGACTCATAAAGTATTTGTTTCATACACAATAACAGATATAGATTTCATGCCAAATTCGGATGATTACAATATTGATAGTAATAAAAAAGAGGTTTTCATCACATCTCATGATGAGATATTTAAACGTCCAAAAAAACCACTCTTAAAGGTTGGGCAGGCCGCTCCAAATTGGGAATTATATTCAGGAAAAGGAGAGCTTAAAAAATTGTCCGAATTAAAAGGAAAAATAGTAGTTTTAGATTTTTGGGGTACTTGGTGTGCACCCTGTATTAAAGCTATGCCAACTATAGAAAAACTTCATAAAAACTATCTTAATAAGGATGTCGTGGTAATTGGTATTTCGGTTAATGACGCCATTGGTGATGCCGAAAAATTCTTTTCCGAAAACAATTACACTTATTTGCATCTTAGTCAAGGAGATCAAGTCGGTTATAACTATAATGTTAGAGCATATCCTACTCTATACATTCTAGATAAACAAGGTAAAGTTTTGTACTCTGAGATTGGGTTTAATTCAAAATCCTACGAACATTGGAAAAGTGTTATTAATAAGCACCTATAAATGAGCAGTATTCTATCTCCGAATAAAACAATTTACTAATGAAAAACACATCGACTAGTCTTATTTCTCTTGTGATTTATTTATACTTGGTGTCAAACGTAATTTATTCCCAAAACTCTAGCTCATATAATAGACTTACAAATCAAAATTTAGCAATAACCCTGTGTGATGAAGACGCTGATGGGTATATGTCTATTAATGTTCATGAAATAGAAAACTACGTTATACAAACAGTAGGAGTAGAAAATAATTATTTTTTAGAAGAAGTATTAGTTTCAAGTTCAACCGGAAATATTTATTCTATTTATTCTACTTCTAATGATCCTTACATTTCTACATTATGTAATTTAAATGGAAGTTTTTCAGATATAGCAGTTAACTCAAACCAACAAGTTTTTGTTTGCGATGATTATTCAATAATTAGCGTTGATAATAATTGTAGTGCTTTTTATTATGACGATTCTTCTTTTCA
The DNA here is from genome assembly GCF_947500255.1 of uncultured Psychroserpens sp. Lineage (GTDB taxonomy): Bacteria > Bacteroidota > Bacteroidia > Flavobacteriales > Flavobacteriaceae > Psychroserpens. The sequence continues at coordinate 802,991 of NZ_CANMRL010000001.1, forward strand.
AAACAATGCACTTTCATTTGACGATTTAGACAATTTATATACAGGTAACGGAGTTGAATCTCGTATATATAGATATAGTAATATTAATGACACAACACTATCTAATTATGAACTTTGGCATGATTTCCAAATGGGAACTTCTGGAGGTGATTTTGTGTTACTCAATAACAAAATGTATATATCATGGAGATTAGCTAATGACAACTTTAGACTATATGAAGTAACTGTAAACGAGGATAGAGATTATATCTCCCATATTGATTTAGGTCAACTACCTAATCAAACTTACGGTTTGGCATCAGAATTAGGTAGCCTTTATGGTGTGACACCTAATAAACTGTTTAAAATAAATCTGTCAGATTTTACATTTTCAGATATTATTCAAAACCCCAATCCAGAAGACAAATGGTTTGGCGCAGCAGGATTACATGAAGCTATAGTATTTGACATAAATACATATTTAACTTTAAATGATGCTGAAAATGAAGTGAATAGTATAGCTGGAACTTGGACAAACATAACACCTGGAGAAGAAACTCTCTATATAAGAATAAAAAGTACAACTACTGGAACAGATGATATTATTATTTTAGATATTACTATTTCTTCTTATCCAAACGTTAATCAACCACTAGATCTCATAAAATGTTTTGATGATGTTCTTGACCTATCTGAGGTGTCCACTCAAATGCAAATAAATCCTGATGATAATTTAACCTTTACATATTATAATACAGATCTTGAAAGTAATAATGTTAGTAACCCCTTACCTCTTCAATATAGCAGTATTACAAATCTGGAAACTCTCTTTGTTAATGTAGAAAATAATAACGGTGGTTGTAATTTGGTTTATAGCTTTCAGGTTATAAATAATGACATTCCGCTTTTACTTCCATTATCAAGTATGCAATCCACTTTAATACTTGATTTTTGTTACTTTGATGAAAACAGTAATGGGTATTTTAACCTAAACGATATTGAAAATGATACCATTTTAAGTGAAGGGAACTTTGAAACCACATTTTATTTAAGTCATTTAGATGCCGAAAACGATACTAACGAAATATCAAACATCTACTATTTAGAAAACCCTATTCAAGAAATTTTCATTAAAGTCACCAACGAACATGACTGTTATACAATAACAAACTTTTACTTAGACATAGATTGTTTTACTAATATTGAGATTCTTTCTATTGTTTTTCCAAAATTTTTTACACCAAATGGAGATAATCTAAATGATTTTTGGAACATTAAAGGTGCAACAGATAGAATAAAAAGAGAATCCATAATAACGATATTTGATAGATATGGAAAAATGCTATTCTCTTTTATACCCGATTCAATAATTGGTTGGGATGGTACTTTCAATGGTCTCCAACTCCCTGCATCAGATTATTGGTTTGTCTTCAAAACTAAATCTGGATTAGAAAAAACGGGGCATTTCACATTAAAAAGGTAATTGAATACAATATTTAAAGAATTGACCAACTTATTTGTTGAGTTTCTTCTTCTAAAAACCTTACACTTTTATAATGTTAAGACATTCCACTACATTAAAACAACGTTTCGTTACAAATCGTTTTTCTAAACTAAGCCGCTCATTTAATTTAGATACCATATCTAAAAAAATCGACAATGATAACATCAAATACTTTTAAGACACTATTTGTCATTGCAATATTATTATGTTTAACCTGTAAAAATAATCCTCATCAGGTTGAAAAAAGCGTAAATGAAATTCATCAAACTATAACAGAAACTGCAGAGTATATCACAAAAGAAGATTTTAGTCGGTTATTTAAAGAGACAGATTCTATTGCCACAGCCAACGCCCATATTTGGGATAAAAACATATATGGTCCCATGCTCTTTATTGATCATAAAACAAAAACATATTATGCCAATACAAATCCAGACAATGATAGTTTTACACCAGGGTATAAATGCTTTGAAGGAAAGTTTCCTAAAGAAATAATTGTAAATGGAAACACAAATATAAATTGGAAAGAAAAAAAATGGGCTGTATTAGAATTACCACTATCAAACATGCCTCCTCTATATGCCAAGTTATTAAATCTTCATGAATTAAGTCATATTGCCTTAGGAGAGCTAGGGTTTCCAAAACATACTGTTGATATCAGTCATTTAAATAAATACAAAGGACGATTATTAATGCGTATAGAAATAGAGTTGTTAAAACGGTTTATAAACTCCAATCAAAAAGACCTAAGTTTAATAAAGGATGCTTTGTCTGTTAGGAAAATAAGACATATGGAATTCCCTCTCTATAAAGATCAAGAAAATAGCTTAGAACTCAATGAGGGTCTTGCAGAATTTATGGCATTGAGCATTGCAACCGATTTTTATGAGCAAAGCTATACCTCATTTTATACAATGCTTATAGATAATTATATCAATCTCGATAACTATAATAGGCAGTTCGCCTATTTTTCCATACCAATTTATGGTAATGCTATTAATAAAATAGATGCTTTGTGGCATAAAAAAATAACACCTAAGACAAATTTGACAAACTTTTTTTCCGAAAAACTAAATCTAACAAGTAATAACGATATAGAATATTATATCTCTAAATACGATTTACATAAAATCTCAGACAAAGAGTTTAAACGCGCCGCTCAACAACAAAAAATAACAGATACAATTATTCAAAACTACAAAATACAACCACATTTATTCGTGCCTTTTTTTAAACAGAGTTTTTCTGCTATGCCTCCAGAATATAGTATTGAAAATGAAGGGAGGTATTTTGGTGGCGTAAAGCTTCAAGATTCATGGGGAACTCTTAATGCTCATAGCGGTATTTTAATATCCTTAGATTTTAAAAGCTGTTATTTAAAGGCCCCAAAAACAATAACTAAAGACAGTATCGTTGGTGATGGCTATGTATTGCGATTTAAAGGCGATTTTGAAATCGTAAAAGAATCAGAAATAAGATATGTTTTAAAAAAGAAAGAATAAGCAACTTTAACCACTTCAAAGGTCTTCCTTTAATATAACTTTACTAGACAATTTTATCAAAGATTTTCATAGTTATGAAAAATAAAGCCTTTAGTTGCGTCGTAATATTAATTATGTCTCTATCATGCAACAAAAATGCAATTGAGCCATTTACAATTGATGTTAATATAAAAAATCCAGTCAATGGAGAGGTTATCGTATTTATCGAAGATTCTCTAAAGAACGACAGAACAAAATGGGAAGTCCAAAACATAAATTCAAACGGGAAATTTCATTTTTCAGATACAATTAACGAACCAAGGTTTTATTATTTTCAATTAGGAAAAACACCTGTTTATAATGATCTCATAGTTTTCCCAGGTGATAATATAAAAATTAATATTTCTGATGAAGAAATGGATATTGAAAGTAATAAAAGTCAAATACACTTAACAAAAACATTTCATCAATTTAAAATGGCAGATGTAGAGGAGAAAAAAGAAATTTTCAAGAGTAAACTTAGAGGATCTCCAATAATTCTGAAAGCATTAGAGGTATGGCCTTACTATCTAGAATTAGATGATGAAATAACAGAAATAATTGAAGATTTCATAAGCACTCATCCAGATTGGAATATTACTTCACTTATAAAAAAGGAATATTTTAGTCTAAAAAGAACATCTATAGGTTCTTTAGCACCTAATTTAATTTTACCCAACTCAACAGGCGATTCTATTTCCTTGAAAGATTATAGGGGCAAGTTTATTTTACTCGATTTTTGGGGTACTTGGTGTAAGCCATGTATTAAAGAAGTTCCAAACACAAAACTGCTATACAAAAATTTAAAAAATAAACATTTTGAAATTATAGGAATTGCTGTACAAACCGATAAAGTGAAATGGGAGAATTTTATTAGCAATAATGAAATGACTTGGACACAAGTAATTGATCAAGGTAAATCTTCTAATAATTTATTTAAACTAAATTCATTTCCATCTACATTCTTGATTGATCCTAAAGGAAGAATTATTGCTAAGAATTTAAGACCACACAATAATTGGGAACAAACAATAAATGAAATCTTAACTAATAATTAGTATTGTTAATAATATCAACTCTTGATGAGTTAAAATCAAAAAAGATAATAATGACAAAACTCATTCAAAGAACAAAAACTGACAATAAGCAATTTTCACCACATAAATAAGCACTCATTTTACTTCTTTGCACCAAACAAAAAATTTAAACATGAAAAAAATACTATTACTCTTATGCGTAACATGTACTATTAACATCCTAAGCGCACAAGATAAAGAAACTACTACTACTACAACATATTTCTTCATTCGTCATGCCGAAAAAGCTAATGATGGTAGTAAAAATCCGCATTTAACAGATAAAGGAAAAGAAAGAGCTGCACATTGGGCAAACATTCTTAAAGGATATAAAATAGACGCTGTGTATTCTACAGATTACTTTAGAACAAAAGAAACAGCAGAACCAACAGCTGAAGCTAATAAACTAGAAACAACATTATACGATCCAAGAGCTTTTGATCTGCAAAAATTTGTTAATGATACCAAAGGCAAAAATGTACTTATTGTAGGTCATAGTAATACAACACCAATGTATGTCAACACATTTATTGGTAAAAACAAGTATGGCCAAATTCAAGAAAATGATTATGGTAACCTCTATATTATTACCATTAAAGACAATGTTGTTAATGATCTTCAACTCTGCAACCTTTAATATGTTATGAAAGCCCTTTATAGAACAATAGTATTTATTTTTTTATTCATGAGTTGCTCATTGGCTTTTTCGCAAGAGTTAAACCTTGATGATCCAAATATTATCTATAAAACTCCTGATGGCACTATACTTAGCAAACAAGAAGTAGAAGATATTAAAGAAAAAAAAACACCTTATAAAACATATAACAAACAGCTATCTAATGGAAAAACAGTTGTATATATTATCAAAGGAGAAGTCTTAAATGAAGCCCGGCAAAAACAATCAGAATCTCAAGATTGGATTAATAAATGGACTGGAAAGTCACTTCCCAAATTTTCTCTGAAAAATTTAAATGGTGAAACCACAACCAATAATACAATTAAAGGCAAAGTAACTGTTTTAAACTTTTGGTACACCAAATGCAAACCTTGCATAAAAGAAATGCCCGAATTAAATAAACTAGTTGATAAATACAAATCTCAAAACGTCGTGTTTTTTGCTCCAAGTATTGATGATGAAAACGAATTAAAAGATTTTGTGACAGCAAAAGAAAACAACTTTAAATATCAAATACTTTCAAACTCAAGAGCTTTAAACTACGAAACTGGTCTCAATTTTTATCCAACACATATGGTAATAGATACCAAAGGAGTCATACGTGATATTATTATTGGGTTTGATGAAAACATCAAAGAAAAATTATCGCAATCAATCAATAACTTGTTAAAATGAAAAAACATCTTTTACTTTTTTGGGTCCTTTTATTTGCTCTCACCATAACAACTGCTCAAACAAGTGCACCTGACTTTGATGACAAAAATATTGTATACAAATCTGAAGAAGGTAAAGTATTAACCAAAGATGAAGTGAAAACACTTTACAAAACCTATGGAGGTGACAATGTTCAGATGAAATATAAAATGAACAAAGGCAAAATGGAAATTGTTTTAAAAATATTGGATAAAACACAAAAAACAAAAATTGATAAGCAGCACCAATTAAGCAGTAAAGATTGGAGAGCTTCTAAAATTGGAAAACAATTCCCTGAGTTTTCCTTAACAAGCTTAATAGGACAAAAAATCTCTAATAAAACCACGAAAGGTAAAGTCACTGTTCTTAATTTTTGGTTTATCAATTGTTTGCCTTGCATAAAAGAAATACCAGACCTAAATAAGTTAGTAGACAAATACCAAAATAAAGACGTTTTGTTTCTAGCTCCTACGTATGAAACTAAAGAGGATTTGGTCGATTTTTTTGAAACTAGAGAAGAAGGTTTTGATTATGATGTATTATTTAATGCAAAGCCATTACTAAAAAAACTACTGGTATCATCCTACCCTACTCATATTGTTGTTTCAAAAGAAGGTATTATCACAGATGTTCTAATTGGTTATGATACTGATATTGTAAGTAAACTCTCAAAGGCCATTAATACTAATCTTAATTAAAGCTGATATGAAATCTATTCTTTTTAAAGTTGTCAATTTTCTATTACTCTTTTCTTTGAGCGTATTAAATGCTCAAATAGATACTAATGACCTTAATACAATATTTAAATCAGATACTGGAAAAACTTTGACAAAAGACGAAGTGGAAAAATTTATTTCTGAAAGACCTTTTAAAATGGCACACCGTATTATAAAAAATGGAAAAAAAGAAATTATACTTTCCATGCCAAAGAGTAAGTAATAAATTTTCCGACATACAATTATGTTTATAAACATAAAATGATTTAAAAAATGAAAAGTAAAATAAGGCAACGATCAGAGTGAAAATTTATAAAAAAGATGTTTTAGTTATTTTATTGTTATCGTTAGGTCTTACAGTCATAATCACATTTGTATTGTATCAGACTGGTATAGCTCAAAAAGAAATTTTAATTGAAGATAGTTTGGGAAGAACAATTACTAAAGAAGAATTTGAAAAAATGAAAAATAATGATAAAATTTTTATGTCTTCTCGTAAAGATTCAATAAATAGAAATATATACACAATATATACTGAAGCTGAAATAGCTAAAAACAAGCATTTAGATAACAGAAAATCCTACTATAATGATTTAATAAACAAGTCTATTCCAGATTTTAAACTCAAAAATTTAAATGATAAAGAATTTTTAAATAATGATTTTAAAGGAAAAATTACTGTTTATACTTTTTGGTTTACTAAATGCCAACCCTGTATTCGTGAAATACCAGTTCTTAATAATTTAAAAAATGAGTTTAAAAACGTAAACTTTGTATCAATGACGTTTGAAAACAAGCAAATTTTAAGTGATTTCATAAACGAGAATGATTTCAAGTTTATTAACCTTTACGATACAATGGAACTTAATAAAAAGCTTCAAATTCAATCTTACCCTTTACATATTGTAACTAATAAAGATGGGATAATAAAGTTTGTGTTTTCTGGCGGGATAAATATTGAAGAGCAATTAACAACCAAAATAAATAAGCTTCTAGACTAACATGCGCAAACTATTTATATATATCATTTTGTTGATAACCTCCCAAGTTGCCGCTCAAGATTTTAAACTAGATTTGGATAATCCTAATTTGATTTTCAAATCTGAAGAGGGTAAGGTTCTTGCAAAAAAAGAAGCTGAAGATATTATATATAAAGGTGCATTTAAATTAACTCAAAAGCAATTAAGCAACGGGAAAATTGAACTCACAATTATTCCTGTTAAAGGTGATGTTAACGACGATACAAATAAGAAACACACGACATGGCTAAAGCATACTTTAAATAAACCATTTCCAGAATTTTCATTTACAACTTTAAACGGAAAGACGTATAATGAAAATGATTTAAAAGGTAAAGTAACAGTGCTTAATTTTTGGTTTATTCACTGTTCGCCTTGCATTCGGGAAATGCCAGAACTTAATAAGGTTGTAAAGAAATTTGACAATAACTCAAATGTTCAATTCTTAGCACCTTCATTAGACTCAGAAGAAACACTCAATGAGTTTTTTAAGAAAACAAGTACAAAATTCACATATCAAGTAGTACCAGATGTAAATGACTTTGTTAAAGGTTTTAAAGTTAAAGGTTATCCAACACATTTAATCATAGATAAAAAAGGAATCATAAGAGAGGCCATTATTGGATACAGAGATAATATTTATGATGTGTTAAGTCAAAAAATCAACTCATTACTTTAAACAATTTATCCAACACATATGATAGCAAATCAACATGGTTAAACTTAAACTAAATAAAAGTGATTTTTTTAAAGGCTTGCTAGAAAGTGTTTTGGTTATATATGTATCCTCTTCCATGTTTCTTTATGGTGCACTTAAATATATGCAATTTGGAGAGGCTCCCTACGCCAATGAAATTGTAAAAAACCTAACTAACATGGAATTGATGTGGGCTTTTTATGGTCGCACATTAACATTTCCCATAATCATTGGCCTTTTTGAATTACTGGGAGCAGGTCTATTAGTGCTACGCAAAACAAGAATTATAGGTTGTTTCATATTAACGGGTATCTTAATAAACATAATTATACAAGATATAATTTACGATGTACTATGGTGGGCATTAGCATCTGCAATTGCATATCAAAGCATAATCCTATATATACTATGGATTCACAGATTCGAGGTAATAAAAGCTTTTAAAATCATTAACAACATTTCAGGTAAGAAATCATTAACAAAAAACATCCTCCATTTTATCATTGGACTAGTTATTTCAATATGCATAAAGATAACTATAGGGCTATGATTTAAGAAGTAAATACAAATAAAAGAATACAAAAACTATACACTGAATTTAGAAATTAATTGTTTGATATGAAATTAAGTAAAGTTTATTTAAAAAACACCACACTCCATATGATTATTGTTGCGTCTATAATTACTGCTTTAAGTGTCATTTTTAATGTGATACATGTAATTTTTGAATTAAAGCTAACAGGTCACTTTTAACAGTTATTATAGGTGAAATATTATCACTAGATACAAAAATGAGGCTAACGGTAAGTCAAATCAAGAAATTAACAAACTACTATAAGTAAATTATAATGAAATTTTTAATACCATTTTTCCTATTAATCTCAATGTCATCTCTAGCTCAAAATGAGATATTTGAGACACTGAAACAACAATATTCTTTTGAATTTGATAAAAAAAACAAGCTAGATTCAATCGATTTATCTTCAAAGATGTCTGAGGTCAAAAATCAAGGTGTTCGTAATACTTGTAGTGCCTTTGCTTCTACAGCATTAGCAGAATTTGTTATTCAAAAAGATCTAGGAAAGACCTATGACTTGTCTGAAGCTTATGCATACTACAATGCAAAAAAAACGGTTTTAAGTAATTCGTTTTTAAAACAATCTTATGAACCCGTTGATGGCTTATGTGGCTATTTAGCTGTTACAGGTTTTCAAAATGGTTGTATGGAAGAAAGTGAATGGATCTATGACGGTAGTGCTTCCTGGAAAGAATCAAATGCCAAAAACTGTAAAACAGATAATGGAGTCTCATCAAGAGAATGTCATACAGGAGTACCTCCTCAAGGCGCAAAAACCTTAGATATCAACTTAAAAATTGTACATATCCCACTTGAGGAAATTGATGAATTTATTCTATCAGAAAAGCGTCCAGTAGTTGTTAATATATGGATTTACAAAAACGGTATGGATGTTAAAACAGGTGCATTAACTATTCCTGATAGTCCTGTACTAATGGGAGGTCATGTTGTTTTAATTACAGGTTACAATAAAAAAACTGAAATGTTCTCTTTTAAGAATAGCTGGAGTAAAGATTGGGGTGAAAATGGTTATGGGACAATGTCTAAAAAGTACCTTTTAGAACACTTTGAAGCTAATAATTTAATAGCACAAATACCAAACTTGACAAAAGACCAACAAGAGTATGCTACCAAAGTATCTATGGGAGCATCTGCATATACGATTAAGAACTAATTATATAAAACTAAATAAACAAACATTATGAAGCAAAAACTACTCATTTTATCTATCTTATTTTCTGTAAACATTTATGCTCAAGAATTTGGCACCAATGATTTTCGAATTAGTGATATGGGAGACAATGGAGCAACAAATTTCTTTGCATTTTTCCCTGAAGTTGCCTACAGTGATATAGAAAACAAATATCTTGTTGTCTGGTCTGCAGATGACAATACAGGAACAGTTGTAGATAATGAATTTGAAATTTATGGACAATTCATATCAGATAACGGCACCGAAACTGGTGTTAATGACTTTAGAATTAGTGTTACAGGAACCGATGGTGAAACACAGCTTAGAGCAGAAGACCCTCATGTAGTTTATAATTCTACAGATAATGAGTTTTTGGTAGTATGGAGAGGAGAAACATCTGTAGACAATGAATTCGAAATTTTTGGACAGATTGTAGATGCTAATACAGGAAATCTTGTTGGTGCAAATTTCAGAATTAGCGATATGGGTAATGAAGGCGATACTTCATTTGGAGCTTTCCTCCCTAGAGTTTCATATAGTGCTACTTCCAATGAATACCTAGTGATTTGGGAAGGCGACGAATCTATTAATAATAAGTTTGAAATTTATGGCCAGCGCCTTTCAAATTCTGGCGCCGAAATTGGAGTTAATGATTTTCAAATTAGTCAACAGCTTCCTTTAGCAGATGCAAATTTCGATGCTAGAGGTCCAGATTTGATTTGGAATTCCATAGAGAATGATTTTTTGATTGTTTGGCAAGGAGAGACCAGCACAGATGACGAAAAAGAGATTTATGGACAAATCTATGACCTAGACTCGCAAAGTATATCGGGTTCTAATTTTAGAATAAGTGATATGGGACCAGATACTAATATCAGTTTTTTTCCTATAAGGCCTCGTGTAGCATATAATGCGACTGACAATGAGTATTTAGTTGTTTGGAATGGAACCGATACTGTTATTAGCCAATTTGAAGTTTATGGGCAGCTACTATCAAGTTCAGGAAGTGAACTTGGCAGTAATGACTTTCAAATAACAGCTGTAACAGCTACCGATAGTAATTTTGACACAGCTTTTCCAGACGTCGTTTGGAACAATACAAATAATGAATATATGGTAATCTATAGAGCAGACTTCACGCTCTCTGAAGAAGAAGTTTTTGGTCAAAAATTAAATGCTTCAGGAACTAATAATAGTACTTCTTTTAGATTAAGTGATATGGGAGATGATAATGACAGTTCATTTAAAGCTGATAGTCCAGCAATTGCAACCAACAATCAAAATGCCTATATAATTACGTGGTACGGTGACGATAATATCCCTCCTCTTGTAGGTAATGAGAATGAAATTTTCATCCAAATGTATGGAGACAGTACTCTATCATTACATGATGCGCAAATAACTAATAATATTAAAATATATCCAAACCCTAATACTACAAGCGTTTTAACTATCTCAGGATTGCAAAACATTGATGGAGTCTCATTAGATATATATGATATCCTTGGGAAAAGGGTTTTTAACAATGTAACTATTGAAAACAACACGTTAAATCTATCTAATCTAAAATCTGGTCTGTATTTAATGAAATTTACAGGAACTAATTTAAATAAAATTATAAAACTAGTTGTTAATTGAAGTATGCAAATATAAGCCCAGTAATTAGTTTAATGATTAACCTATAATTTACCTTAATATCACTCTCAAAAAAAATTGAATAACAATTTGTAGATATAAAATAATACGATGAAAAAGCAATTATTGTTTCTAGTAATTTTTATTAATCTAATAGTTAATGCTCAAGAGCGAACCTATGTCCAAATGCAAATTGATGATAGTTATAAATCAAAACTACTATCACCAATATGGGTCAAAGATAGTATTGGTATTGCTCCTGGAAATGTTCAATTAAAAATTAAACATATGACTATGAATAGTGTAGTTTTTACTATTCCAACGTATGAAGGTGAAAAAACAGTGAAATTAAAAGCAGGTTCAACCTTTACTTTTAAAATAAAGCGAAAAAATGACCTCATTCTTCCATATACCATTAAATATATAACTGAAATAAGTAATGAAAAAAAAACAAAAAGCTTGTATTGGATATCAAATTATAGATTAACTGGCACATTTAAAACAGCTGATTGTAATTTCAAAATTTCTATAAGGGATATGGATGGTAATGGAATATTTGAGAAAAAAGATAGTGAAATAGGAACTAATCTGTCAATAGATATCAATAATGACGGAAAATTTTATGGTAAAAATGAACACTATACTACTCATCAATTAATTAGTTTATGTAATGTTACTTATACGATCAATATATTATCTGAAGAGTACACATTAATTTTTAAGAAAAATTCAAGACCTATACCAAAATTGGGTGATAAAGTTATTCCCTTTATTGAAAAATCTTTTGATGGAATAACTATTAATTCTAATAATTTATTAGGAAAACCTTTAATTTTAGATTTTTGGGCCTCATGGTGCCTCCCTTGCGTAGAAAAATTTCCTCTTCTAAAATCTATAGAAACAAATTATAAAAAGGATTTAAATATTATCACAATTAACATTGATTACCCGAATAGAATAGAAGCTGCTAAAAATATATTAATTAATTATAAAATAGACTGGCCAACAACTATAGATGGGTTGGGTAATGAAAATGTATTATGGAAATTTTATGGAAGTGCTTATGGGCATAAACAAATGACAATACCACTATATTGTATTTTTGATTCTCATGGAATATTAAAATACGTTGGAAATGGAGGAGAGAATCTTAATAAGATAAAGAATATATTGAAATCAATTAAATAGCTTATTTCCTTAATAATCCTTTGAATTTTTTATCAAATTAAAAATGCGAATAACTAAAATAGAATACTCGCATTTTTATATTGCATATTAATGTTTTTTATTTCCCTAACATCAACAACTCATTACAAATTATCTCGGTCGTATAGCGCTTTTGTCCGTCTTTATCATCCCAAGAACGATTAGTGAGTTTACCTTCTATTGCAATTTCCTTTCCTTTGCTCACGTACTCTTCTACTACTTTTACTAGTCCGCCACGAACCACAACATTGTGCCAATAAGCACGCTCTACTTTATTCCCATCTTTATCTTTATAGCTATCGTCTGTAGCTAATGAGAATTTTGCCATTTTGTTTCCGTCTTCAAAGTTGATGATTTCTGGATCTTGTCCTAATCTTCCAATCAACTGTACTCTGTTTCTAAGTGTGTTCATAATTTTTAAATTTATACCTGCCGTCACTGGCAAGTGTTAAACAGTTAATGCTATTGAACCTTCAGTGATTCAACAGTGCAAATATGTAACGAACTCCAAATATTAGTCGGTAGTTACATATTTAAAATCGTTTGTAAGTGTTTGTAGTCGTTTGTAAACGGAAAAAATGTATCTTTGCATATGCTATTTTACCTAGAAACAAAACGCCTTATCATGCGTGAACTTTTACCATCAGACATTGACGGTATGTTTGAATTAGATTCAAACCCTGAAGTTCATAAATACCTTGGAAAGCGTCCTATTACTTCAAAAGCACAAGCGCAAGAGAATATTAATTTTATAAGAGAGCAATATCATAAACGTGGCATTGCTCGATTTGCAACCATTGAAAAATCATCTGGAGATTTTATAGGTTGGTCTGGGTTAAAACTTAATACTGGAGATAAAGAAGCCTTAGGGTCAAAAAGAGACTTTTATGATATTGGCTATCGTTTTATTCCAAGGTATTGGGGAAAAGGGTATGCAACTGAATCATCTTTAGCCGTATTAGATTTTGGATTTAAAGACCTAAAACTAGATATCATTTATGGTGCGGCCGAAATTAAAAATATTGGTTCTAATAAAATACTTAAAAAAATAGGATTGAATTATATTGAACAATTCCTATTTGAAGGTGAAATGATTAATTGGTACGAACTTAAAAAAGAAGACTATGCAAAAACAATGTCCTGAATGTGGTGAAAAAATAGTGGGTAGAATTGATAAGAAATTCTGTAGTGATGCTTGTCGTAATGCCTATAATAATGCAATTAATAAAGACAGTAAGAATTTAATAAGGAATACCAACAACCGATTGAGAAAGAACTATCGCATATTAGAAGAGCTCAATCCCGATCAAAAGAAAAAAATCTCTAGAGCGCGAATGATAGAAAAAGGATTCGACTTCAATTACTTTACTAGTATCTATACTACAAAAGCCGGAACCGTATACTATTTTGTGTATGATCAAGGCTACTTACCATTAGAAGGAGACTATTATGCCCTAGTGAAACGCGAAAGTTGACATTGTAACGTTTTTTAGATTTTAACTACTTATATATACAACCAAACCATCTTTTATGAGTACTCCTCTTATTATCATTATTGCCATTTGCGTTATAGGTCTTATTATTTTCTTAGCTGTTCATTTCAGTAAAAGAAATGTGATAATTAGAACCCTTTCTAAAATACCTTATAAACCTGCATCAAGTTTAAAAACTAATGATCTTTCAAAAGTAAGTGGTAAAGCGTTACATGTCAAAGCTCCTTTAATAGCACCTTACACTGGACGAAAATGTGTGTTCTATCAAATTAGAATTCAGCAACGTGTAAATTCTGGAAAAAGTTCACATTGGAAAACCTTAGTACAAGATGAACAATTTCAAGAGTTTTTTATAGACACTAATGGTGACTTTGTTATTGTAAAACCATCGGCGAACCCTCGAAATTATATCAGTTATCTTGTAAAAGACACCAATCAATCATCTGGAGTGTTTAACAGCCCAACTCCAAAATTTGAAGCGGTTTTAAGACGTTATAATATTAATCCAGAAAATTTCTTCGGCATGAATAAACGTTTACGTTATGAAGAAGGTGTTATTGAAATTGGAGAGCGAATTACAGTGGCAGGAATTGCAAAATGGAAAGCATTAAGTGAGCCTTTACCTGAGTATCCATATTCTAAGATTGCGACATTAGAAAGTGAAGGCAAACAGAAAATCATTATTACTGATTTACCTGAAACCTTACCTAATCATCGAAAGCTGTAAACTTATTTCCAATTCTGCCCTTTGAGTTCTATAGCAGCTTTTAGAATATCTTTCTGACTAATCTGCCCAACTAATTTACCATTTTCAACGATAGGGAAACGTCTAATTTTAGATTCTAAAAACTTATTAGCAGCATCGAAAACATTCATATTACCATCAATGGTTTCTACATTTTTTGCCATTCGATTTTCAACAGTATGTTGCTCCATTGGCATATTGTAATAACGACTTTCGCTAATTTGCTTTAAACAATCGCCTTCAGAAATAATACCAACCAACTCGTTGTTGTTATTTACTACTGGACCTCCAGAAATTTTATTCTTAATCAACGTTTGAATCACTTCCTCAACAGATTGCTCTGGTTTAAATGTGATTAAGTCGCGTGTCATAAAATCACTGACTGTAATTGCTTTTACTTCAGCAGTATTTTGCTGCTTTCTTGCTCCTTGAAAACTTTTAATGCCCATAACCAATTCTTTTAGTGTGTTTTAAAGTTACTGAAAATAAGTGAATTTAGCTAGAGTGGTTATCCAACTAATAATTTGTACATTTCAGAGTAATAAAAAACTAAAAAATTGCGTCACAAAATTTGTGTAATTGGTTGTGGATGGTTAGGCTTTGAATTAGCAAAACAACTCCTTGAAAATGATTATCAAGTTAATGGATCTACAACTTCAGAAGACAAAATTCCTAAGCTTGAGCAAGCGAATATTACACCATTTATAATACAATTATCTTTGGAAGGTGTTATAGGTAATATTGAAGCCTGTTTAGATCATTGCGAAATACTTATTGTTAACATTCCTCCTGGTCTACGTAAAAATCCTGAACATAATTATGTACAGCAAATGATACACCTTGTTAAGCATATTGAAACAGCTTCGGTAAAACATGTAGTGCTTATTGGTTCGACTTCGGTGTATGATGATGACGAAACATGTCCAATAATTACTGAGGATACTCCAACATCTAAATCCAAAACAGCATCAAAACTAGTTATGGTAGAACGCCTATTTCAGCAGAATAAAAACTTCGACACAACCTTATTGCGCTTTAGCGGGCTCTTTGCTGAAGATAGACATCCTGCTCGTTTTTTATCAGGAAAACAGAACCTTAAAAATGCCGATGCTCCTGTGAATTTAATTCATCGTAACGATTGTATTGGTATTATCTTGTCAATTATCAAACAGCAAGCTTGGTCTACTACTTTAAATGCATCTACACTACCTCATCCAACAAAAAAAGCCTATTACACTTCGGTTTGCAAAGCGATGAATATTCCTGTTCCTGAGTTTGATGAATCTATAAAAAGTAAAGGAAAGTATATCGATTCTCAAAAATTGGTACGTGTTTTGAACTATGATTTCAAAGTAAAACTCTAATAATTAGCAGACTTTTAAGAGTATATGCCATATATTTTTTTAGTTTTGGCGCAATAAATGACGAATATTATGAAACATTCTTAATTAAGAACTATGTTTAAAAAGCAAATGAACTTGATGAATGTTACATCTGACAATTAAAAACAATAAATCTAAACAGATGAAAAAACTTATCCTCCTTTTAGCTGTAGTATGCACTTTTAGTGTCACTGCACAAACAAAATCTGAACTTGTAAAACACTTTGAAGCTTATTATCAGCAAATGAAAACTCAAGGTGATATTCAAGGTGTTATTAATGCTATGACACATCTTAATGTTTTACAGCCAAACAAAGCGAGATTAGATACACTGGCTTACATCTACGCTTCTGAAGGCAGAAACCTTGAAGCTTTGAATACTATTGGAATTGAACAAAATCCGACAGATACTGATATGAATACTGAAGTAAAAGCTATTGCATTAAAGGCTTTAAACCAGCCGCAACGTGCCTTAGTATTTTATGAGGAATTATTTAAAAGAGATGCTAATTCATATTTAGCCTATGAAATTGCAGATCTTAAAGTACAAACACAAGATCTAGCAGGTGCGAAAGCAAAAGTAGATTTTGGATTAGCCAATGTTAAAGATGATATGAAACGTTCATACTACGAATCTCAGAGACCTTATGAAGTTTCATTAAAAGGTGCATTAACCTATCTAAAAGCTTTGATTGTATTTAATATGAATCAAACTGACAATTTAGATACAGCAATTGGATTGTTGGATGAAGCCATGGTCATGGATGCTAACTTTAACCTAGCTAAGTTAAGTAAAGATGCTTTAGTAGCGCGAAAAGAGAAAAAGGAATAACTATATTTTTGATTTTAATAAAAAAGCACCCAAATTGGGTGCTTTTTTGTTTTATATACATTGGTATGTTTACCAAATTCTAACACGCTTTTCTGGAGCTAACCACATCGCATCACCTTCTTTTATATCAAATGCTTCATAAAATGCATCAATATTTTTAAGCGGTTGTACTGCTCTTTGAATTCCTGGAGAGTGTGGATCTGTTTTAACCTGAGTTCTTAAAGCATCTTCTCTAGTTAAAGTTCTCCAAACCGTTGCCCATGACATAAAGAAACGTTGCTCTGGTGTAAAACCATCAATGTTTTCTGGTCTTCCATTTTCAGCAAAGTATAATTGTAAACCATCATAAGCTCCTAGCACACCACCAAGATCACCAATGTTTTCACCTAAAGTAAACTTACCGTTAATGTAAACACTATCCATTACTTCTATTGCGCTGTATTGCTCAGCTAAAGCATTTCCTCGCTTTGTAAATTCTTCAAGATCTTGATCAGTCCACCAATTCTTTAAATTTCCATCAGCATCAAAACGTGATCCAGAATCATCGAAAGCATGTGAAATCTCATGACCGATAACAGCACCAATACCTCCATAATTTACAGCTTCATCTGCTGTCCAGTTATAGAAAGGTGGTTGTAAAATGGCTGCTGGGAAAACAATTTCATTATTAATTGGATTAAAATAAGCATTCACCATTTGTGGTGGCATTCCCCATTTTGATTTGTCTATAGGCTCATTAATATCAGCTAAATTATCTGCCTTAGCCCAATTACCCACAGCCATCATATTTTCAGCATAGGTGTTACCTTCTTTAACCATAAGTGTAGAATAATCTTCCCACTCATCTGGATAAGCAATTTTTACAGTAAACTTTTCCAGTTTTTCTATAGCTTTTGCTTTAGTTTCAGAACTCATCCAATCTAATTTCTCAATTCTATTTTGAAAAGCTTTAATCACATTTGCAATCATTTTTTCAGCTTTTTCTTTAGCTTCAGGTGGAAACTTAGCATCTACATAAACTTTACCAATAGCTTCTCCTACAGAACCGGTTACAGTTCCTAAAGCGCGTTCCTCAGCCGAACGTTGTTTTTTTGCTCCTCTAAGTGTTTGAGAATAAAACTCCCAATTAGCTCTTTCAATATCTGTAGATAAGAATCCTGCAGCATTGTTTATCGTAGTCCAATCCATTAATGTTTTAACATCATCTAAAGATGTATTCTTTAAGAAATCGTTTAACGCAACCATATATTTAGGTTGAGCAACAAGTATGGTGTCTATCTTCTTTTTGATGCCCAAATCTGTAATCATTTTGTTCCAGTCAATAGCTGGACACATCTCTTGCAACTGAGCAACAGAATTTGGATTGTTCATGTTACGTAAATCTCTTCTTGCAACTTTGTCCAATCTCGGCTCTTGAAGTTGAGTTTCCATGTCGATAATCTTAACTGCTGCAGCATCTGCATCTTCTTTTGAGTATTCAATATACTGTAGCATTCTTGAGACATGCGCCTTATATTGTTCTCTAATCTCTTTAGACTTATCGTCTTGATCTAAATAATAATCGCGTTGCAATCCAGTGCCTGCAGGTCCAACCCAAGTCGTATTCATACTACTGTCGTTTAAATCTGGCCCAGCTCCTAATTGAGCAAATGGTGCCGATACGCCAATAGATGTTGCAATTGCTGTTTGCATATCTTGAAGACTTTTAATACCATCAATTTCTTCTAAAAACGGTCTTAATGGTTTTATACCAGCTTCGTCACGAGCAACTGTGTCTAATTCCGATTCAAAAATCAGTAATGCTTTTTTCTGATCGGTTCCTTCTTCATAGGTGTTTAGTTCTTTAGACCTATTCATAATTTCTAAAACGTCATCTCTTGTGGATTTACGAAGTACTCCAAATCCTCCCCAACGTGTTTCTTCTTCAGGGATTGTTGTTGTCTTTACCCAATTACCATTAACGTAATTGTAAAAATCATCTTTCGGACTTACAGAAGTGTCCATGTTTTCGAGAACAATTCCGGGAATTTTCTCAATCATAGCAGTTTCTTCCTTTGGTTCTTCCTTACATCCTAAAAATGCAAAAAGTCCCAACACAGAAACCACCAAAATACTCTTGATATTGGTTTTCATAATGTGGTGAAAATTAAATTTGATTAAAATTAGTTATTAATAAGAAGCCTCAATCGCCAAAATGTTACATATTAACAAAATATTAAGACTATTTTAAAGAATCATTCTGGCTTAAAAACATTGTTTTTATCAAACTCAAACTTCTTATTGATTTGTAGATTAAGGTTAGATACTGCAATTAACAACTCTTTAATCCCTTGAAGTTTCTCTTCCTTACTAATATTATTAATCGTTAAAAGACTATTTAACTTTTGACCTTTGGTATCTAAAGCCGTTATTCTAGCATTAATCTCATTAGTTTGTAATTGTTCAGGCATTTCGGTTCTTAATTCGGTTAAAAACGTTTTCAACAATAAAAGGTCTCCATTAAAAAAGCTAAGGTCGCTTTTCTTCAATAATTCAATTTGTGTATTAAGCTCTTGAAACTTTTGCCAATCGGTTACAGCTTTTTGAGCATCTGAACTCAATCCGAAATCTGCATATCTAAAGCTTTCAATATCTTTTTGTGATATTTTACGAGCATCAATTTCTTCTTGAGTCTCTTCAATTACTTCTGAAACCGTATCTCCTTTACAATTGGTGAGTAACAAACTAAAACTTATAAATAAAAGCGTAATGAAGCGCATAATTATACCTATTCAATTTGAGGTAAATATAGGCAAAGCGTATAAATCTATTATGCAATTAACAAAAATTAATGAGTTGTTAATTTTACAATTTTATGTTTTTTGTACTCTATATTCTTGTTATTTTTGAGGAACGATTAAACATCATCTATCTATGCCTAAAGTATTAATCATTGGTGCCGGCGGACAAATTGGGTCTGAACTTACATTTAAATTAAAAGATATTTATGGATCTGAGAATGTTGTTGCTAGCGATATAGGCTATCACAACCTTGAAGTCGTTAATTCTGGCATCTTTGAAATTGTTGATGCCCAAGACTACAACTCTATAAAAATTTGTGTTGAAAAGCACAATATTGATACCGTTTACTTAATGGCTGCTATGCTAAGTGCTACTGGTGAAAAATACCCTATGAAAGCATGGGATCTTAATATGAATTCTCTATTTCATGTATTGAATTTGGCTAAAGACGGATTTATAAAACATATCTTTTGGCCGTCGAGTATAGCTGTTTTTGGACCAACAACGCCTACCGAAAATACACCTCAATATACCACCATGGAGCCAACTACTGTCTATGGTATTACAAAACAAGTTGGGGAACGTTGGTGTGAATATTATAATAAAAAGTATGGTGTAGATGTGAGAAGTATTAGGTATCCTGGTATCATTAGTTGGAAAACGATGCCTGGTGGAGGAACTACAGATTATGCTGTTGAAATCTATCATCAAGCTATATTAGATAAGCATTATGATTGTTTTTTATCTGAGCATACAGAGTTACCAATGATGTATATGGATGATGCTATTAATGCCACTGTTAATCTCATGCAAGCTCCTGCTGAACAGGTAAAAATTAGATCATCTTATAATTTAGGTGCTATTAGTTTTACACCGTTGACCATTTCCGAAGAAATAAAAAAACACATTCCAGATTTTGAAATCACTTACAGTCCTGACTACAGACAGCAAATTGCCGATAGTTGGCCAAAGTCAATAGACGATTCTGCAGCAAGAGAAGACTGGAACTGGAATCATGAATTTAATCTGGAAAAAATGACGACAGAAATGCTCAAGCAACTGGGCCGTAAGTATCAAGATTCAGAAATTAACTCTTAATACCCTTTACTTTTCTCCATCCCATTCGGCATAGAACTGATCTAAAAACTGTTCCATAAACTTATGTCTATCGGTTGCGATTTTTTTGCCTGTATTGGTATTCATTCTATCTTTTAATAGCAATAGCTTTTCATAAAAATGATTAATTGTTGGAGCTTTAGAGGCTTTGTATTCCTCTTTGTTCATATTTAAATTTGGTTGAATAGATGGATCAAAGAGTTTTCGATTTTTAAATCCTCCATAATTAAAAGCTCTAGCCACTCCTATGGCTCCTATCGCATCCAAGCGATCCGCATCTTGAATGACATCTAATTCTGGTGATTTAAATTTTTGAGTTTGGTTGCCTCCTTTAAATGAAATATTCTCAATGACATTAACAACATGTTCTATGACTACCGAATCTACATTGATACCAAACAAAAATTCACGTGCCTTTTTAGGACCAACAGTTTCATCTCCATTATGAAATTTGCTATCTGCTATATCATGAAGCAAAGCGCCTAACGCTACTGTAAACTCATCAACAATTTCGTCCTTAGTGATAAGTAAGGCATTATTATAGACTCTTAGGATATGAAACCAATCATGACCGCCTTCTGCATTTTCTAATGTTGTTTTCACAAATGCTTTAGTGAGTTGAATTTGGTGGTGTTGTGCCTCTGTCATTTTTTTAGAATTATAGAACTCGTTATTGTATTCTCTATTGTTTTGACTAATTTTTTATGGTCCTCTACCTCAGACAAATCAATAGGTTGATGTACCTTAAATTTGATATAACTTCCTATTCCCATTGGGAACTTACCATATCGCAATGTTTTCCATGAATTATTTACAGTTATAGGAACGATAAGTGCAGATGGCGTGTTTTCCATTAAGAGTTCCAGCCCTCTTGTTTTAAATTGTTTTGGTTCACCTGTCTTGCTTCGTGTTCCTTCAGGAAAAATAACTGCTGCTCGATTGGTATCCTCTATATATTTTGCAAAAGTAACCATTGCAGGTAAGGCTTGTCTTGGGTTTTTACGATCTATTAATACAGAGCCGCCATGACGCAAATTATACGACACACTAGGAAATCCTTTTCCTAATTCTTTTTTAGCAACAAACTTCACATGATGTCGTCGCATATACCACATTATTGGTGATATATCATACATACTTTGATGATTAGAAACGATAAGTAATGGTTTGTTTTTAGGAATCTCATAGTCATTATTCCAAGAAAACCGAGTTCCTAAAACATTTAAGCATCGCATTAAACAAAATTGAAGTGCATCAACACAAATTTTATGAGCTTGATATCCAAAAACATTATAGCAAAACCACTGTATCGGGTGAAAAATAAGTAAGGTTAATCCAAAGACTATAAAATAGACAACGGTTAAAGGATAAGCTAGTATTTTTTGCATGTTGTAAAATTAATTGAATGAAAATAATACACAAAAAAACCACGATCAAATCGTGGTTTTATATACTATTTTATGCAATGCTCTTTAACAATGGTCGTTATAAGCATCCATTAAATTTTCAGAAATTAATTCTGCTGGACGACCTTCAATATGATGACGCTCTAACATATGAACTAATTCACCATCTTTAAATAAAGCCATACTTGGCGAGCTTGGAGGAAATGGCACCATATGTGCTCTTGCTGCATCTACAGCCTCTCTATCTACACCTGCAAAAACCGTAACGATATGGTCAGGGCGTTTTGCATTTTGTAAACTCTGTCTCGCTCCAGGACGAGCATTGGCAGCTGCACAACCGCAAACCGAATTTACAACTACTAAGGTTGTTCCTTCTTTTGCTAAAGCAGCTTCGACAGCTTCAGCTGTCTGTAATTCTTCAAAACCAACGTTGGTTAAATCTTCACGCATAGGTTTTACTAATTCTGCTGGATACATATTTTTGTTTTTTAATTATTACTATTGAATTGCAAAGATACGCAAAAATAGTGCGAAGAATGCACTAATCGGTAAGCAGTTTGAATGGTACCATTTAAGTTTTCAATAGCAGATCATCACCTCATATAGGTGAGTAAAAATCCATCTGCTGCAACACCTTCATCTAATACAAGGCTTGTTGATGTTATCGAAACTACAGCATAATTAACATTATTAATTACTATCGTTGCATCACTTCCTGTTGAAGTCATTACAGAATAATCATAAGTACCTGTTGGTAGACCATCATAAATTACAAGTTCAACATTAGTGTTAGTAACAGTTAACTCTTGGGCATTAAGATTAAAATCCCAAGTGATTAATCCTACTGGAAAATCATCATCTATCCCAGCCAAGCCTCCAGATACGTTAACCAAAGACCATTCGCCATGTAGTGTAGATTCATTATTTGATGCACCATCATCGTCATTATTGCACGAAAACACGAACATTGTAAATATCAATAGATAAATATAGGATTTCATAATACAATCGATTTTATACTAAGAAGATACTAAAACCTTAAAAAGGTTGCGTCTAATCGTAACAAAATCTAAAAAAATCTACTAACAAATAGTATATTTGAAATCAACAATAAATAACAGTCGTACATGAGTTTTGCAAAATGGGTAGGAGGTGCTTTAGGATGGTCTTTTGGCGGACCTATAGGCGCTATAATTGGTCTCGCTATTGGAAGTTTAATTGATGGTGCAGCCGAACAAAGTGGCTTTTTATTAAATGAAGGAAATCCGAAGCAACAAAGACGTTCAAGACAGTCAACATCGCGTTCGCGTTCGCGAACGCAAACACGTACAAGACCACAAACACAATCTGGGGATTTTGAAGTGAGCCTTTTAATATTAGCATCTGTTATTATCAAAGCCGATGGTATTCAAGATCAACGTGAATTGGATTATGTGCGTCAGCAATTTGTAAGTATGTATGGAAAACAAAGAGCCAATCACGCTTTTAAATTGTTTAAAAACATCAATAAACAAAATATCCCTACGCGTAAAGTGTGCTTGCAAATCAAGCAAATGATGGATCACTCTTCACGATTGCAACTGCTTCATTTTCTCTTCGGAATAGCAAAGGCAGATGGTATGGTTACTGATAACGAGGTGTCACAGATCTATATGATTTCGGGGTATTTAGGGATAAGTACTCGTGACTATGGAAGCATTAAAGCCATGTTCTACAATAGTAGTGATAATGCTTATAAGATTTTAGAAATTACTAAAGATGCAACAGATGACGAAGTTAAAAGAGCCTATCGAAAGATGGCAAAAAAGTACCATCCAGATAAAGTGATTCATTTAGGAAAAGAGCATCAAAAAGGCGCAGAAGAAAAATTCAGACAAGTGCAATTAGCTTATGAGCAATTGCAGAAGGAACGTGGCTTTTAATATTATTTATCTTTATTATTTATACGCTTTTCAACGTCTTTATAGTAGCGTTTTTCTTTGTATTTCCTGTAGATAAATACAGCAACCACAATTAAGGCAAGAATCATAAATCCGCCTTTACCAGTAACATATTCAATGAGTTTCATAATAGTATATTAGGGTCTTATAGTCGTTGCTAAATATAGAACTTTCATTTTTATAGCTTATTTTAGAATCATCAAATAATGGATCGCTATGGATAAAGCACAGGTAAAACAAACTATTTTGGAGGAGATCTCTAAAACTGAAGCATCAATAGAACATTATAAAGAACTTACCAAGCCCATTTCTCCAAATGATGCCATTGGTCGTGTGAGTAGAATGGATGCCATAAATAACAAAAGTGTTAATGAAGCCTCATTACGACAAGCTGAAATCAAACTCAATAATTTAAAACGTGTATGGTCAAAAATTGATGATACCGACTTTGGTTTATGCTTGAAATGTAAACAGCAAATACCAGTTGGGAGAATCTTGATAAGACCTGAAAGTTTATTGTGTGTTAACTGTGCGAGATAATTTATAAATTATGCAGCAAACTCATTCTCTAAATGCTTTTTTATACGCCATTTCCTACGGAATTGAAAGAGCTTCATATTATGGAGTGAGATCTATTATTGTATTGTATATGGTTAGCGAAAGTATCCAGATGACCAATAGTGAAGCCCTTTATTTTTACGGCATCCTTACCTCAAGTTTCTATGGATCAAAATTATTAGGAGCTCTGTTGGGGGATTTACTTATTGGTAATAAATTAGCACTATTAATTGGTGGCTTATTGCAAGCTTTTAGTTGTTTTATACTATGTATTCCAACATTATCATTTTTCTATATTGGAATTATCTTTTTTGTTATTGGAAATGGATTGTTATCTCCTAATCTATTAGCGCAATTTGGCAAGCAATATTCAAATAAACCAAAGCTTGTTGACTCTGGTTTTACAGGACTTTACTTCTTTATAAATTTTGGTGCATTTTTAGGTGTTGCAATTATTACCTTACTTGCTAATAAATACATGGCTTATGGATTTGTTTTTAGCGGTATATTGTTAATTATATCCACATTGATGGCCTATTTTCTTATTGACTCAAAACCAACGTACGACAAAAACAAAACAGATAATGACAAAATCAAAAGTTTTATTTTTGTTTTTGCCGCTCTTGTATTTTCAGTAGTTTTTTGGGCTTCATATGACGCGTCAGCAGAACTCATGTATTCTCATACATATGGTTCAAAATCAAGCAGTTTTATAATGCAAAACATACCCGTAATTGTTGGAATTGTTCTCGGGTTTTTACTTACTATTATTTGGACATTTGTTTATACCAATCAATTCTCTAAATTTTGTATCGGATTAATTTTGTCTGCTTTTGCTATAAGTCTACTCATTTATTTTCCTGAAAACCCTTCTGACGGTAATACATCAACATTATTATTTTCATTTATCTTATTGTCTATTGGTGAAACTTTTTTAGGACCTATGCTATATGCTACTATAACACGTTATACAAATCCAAAATATTTAGCTATAATATTTAGCTTAGTCACTATTCCGATATTCATATTCAATAAAATAGCGTTTAATATTCGAGATTATTTTGATGAAATTAGCCCTTCTGGTATATTAATTGCTATAACTTTCGCACTTGCATTTTATGGGTTAATTTCCATACTAATGTGGTTTTTTCAAAAAAGAGATGATCAAAATGTATTGTCTGAACATGAATTAATAGAATAATTTTAGGAGACCTTTTGAGCTTTTGACCATTAATAAGTAAAAGCATGTATGAGTGATCAAGACATTTTAGTACTTTTTAAAAACGGTCAGCGTGATAAGGCGTTTAAAAAACTCTATCGCCTTTATCCAAGAATAGAGAAGCTTGTGCTCTCCAAAGGCGGAAATAAAGCAGATGCCAATGATGTGTTTCAAGAAGCATTAATCATTTTAAATCGAAATTTAGAAACCTCAAACTTTAAATTAACCTCGTCGTTTTATACCTATCTCTATTCGGTATCACGATTTGTGTGGTCAGATATTCAAAAAAACCTCTCGAAACAGCAATTACAACAACTCAATGCGCAAGAAGTTGAAGTATTTCAAGCTGTTATAGAAGAAAAAAAATACCAACTTGCCGAACATGCTTTTCTAGAAATTGGAAAACGATGTCAACAATTACTACAACTGTTTTACCACAAGGCCATGTCATTTCATGATATCGCTAATGTAATGCAATTTAAATCTTCAAAAATTGCAAAAAATCAGAAGTACAAATGCTTACAAAAAGCAAAAGACATTTATAAAACCAAATTAAAATCGGTTCAATCCTAAATCAAAAAAGCATGGAAACTTATAACCAACATATAGAACTCATTCACAGTTACCTCAACAATTTATTAAGCAAAGAGGAGCAACTAAACTTTGAAAATAAGCTCAAGACCAATGTAGAATTTAATACACTTTACAAAGAGCATATTGTTTTTGTAAATGGATTAGAGCGTATTAAAATTAAAGAAGATATCTTTAAAGCGAAACGCGCTTACACTACCCAAAAGTGGATAAAAATTTCAGGGATTTCAATCATTGTAATTGGAGCTTTAGTAATGCTATATACTATAGTTTTTAATACTTCGGAAATTGAACCAGCTTCAAACAACGATAGTTTAAATACCATACTTCTAGATTCTGTATCAACTAAAAAAGCAGAGCATGATACTACAGTTGATTATTCTGAAGTAAAAACAGATAGCACAAAAACAGATTCTGAAGTTGAGATTAGCTATACCACAACTACCACTAACAAAAAGTTTGGAAGTATCTCCGAAACACAAGTCAATATCCAAAAGAAGCCTCAAAACATTAAAATCGATGTTACTAACGATACGATAATTAAGTGCAAAGAAGGAACCATTTTAAAAATCAAAAAAGGAACTTTCATCAATCCAAACACACAGCAAATTGTTACTGGTAAAATCAACCTAAACGTAACAGAGTATTACAAATTATCAGATATATTACTCGCAAATCTTTCAACAGTATCCAATGGAAAACAATTAGAAACTGGTGGTATGCTTTATATAGAAGCCAAGCAAAATGGCACTGCATTAGAATTAAAGGATGGTACACCAATTGAGATTCAATTTCCGACGACAAACAAAAAACCAGAAATGCAATTATTCTCTGGGCAATGGTCAAATGATAATATCAATTGGACACTTCAGAGCGACGTTATAGATGGTTTAATAGTCCAAGAAGAAACTGTAGAAGTTCCATTTGCTATTGTAGAGCAAGTTCCAACATTTCCAGGTTGTGAGGCCGAAGACAATGAGACTAGAAAAAAATGTACCGAAAATGCTATCTCTAAATTTATTAGTCGGAATTTTAATACTGAAACAGGTATTAGTTTAGGGTTATCTGGCAAACAGCGTATCAACTGTATTTTTAAAATCGATCAAGGTGGGAATGTAGTCTTTATTCAAACTCGTGCAGCACATCCTAGACTAAGCGAAGAAGCCGATCGCGTACTTAATCTCTTACCACAATTCAATCCAGGAGTACAACGTGGTAGAACAGTAATTGTGCCTTACTCCTTACCTATAGTTTTTACTATTGAGGGTGAATCTACGAATACTAATACACGATTCTCTAATTTGGATAGTATATCTACAAATCCAATAGCAGTTAGTATTGATCCTTTAAACATAAAGCCTATTATTGAAATGGATACCATATACACAGAACGTCGTGGTATGGTAGAGCTCATTAGAGAAGTAATGCACGACAAGGATTTCCCAGTAGACTCGCTGTTTATTATGGAATGGGAAAACTACAAGAAGCAACGCTTAATTCGGGAACTTGATGTGATGAATAATAAACGTTTTGTTCTTAGAAAACCATTATTTGAAATGCAAGGTACTAAGTTTAAAATTCTTGAAGATGACTCAATAACTCGAGGTGGACATGTTGTACGAATCCCTTGGGATGACAAAAAAATACCTACGACAACCAGTATAATCAGAGTTGTACCAAAGCAAACCTTTTCGGCAGGAAGAGTTGCCGTTACCGCTAATCAATTTGACGAATTATTGGAAGAATCCAATTCGGATATATCATCCAGAGATGTGAGTTATTATGTTTTGAAAACGTCAAATTTAGGATGGATCAATTGTGATCGTTTTATCAATGGACGAACTAAACGTATCAAATACAAGCTCAAAATTAAAAATGCAGATGGTGCCAGTATAAGTATGGTGTTTAAATCTATGAATTCGGTTTTACCAAGTTGGTACACCAATGGAGTTTATGATTTTCAAACTGTTGGTGCAGGTGAGCCGATTGTTCTTGTTGCTATTAAGCGCAAAAACGGAAAACTCTATTACGATACCATAGACACAACGACAAAGGTAAATCCACAACTTGATTTTGATTTTAAGGAAGTTAGTATTGGAGACTTAAAACAAGTGTTGGAGAAATTAAACAGTAGTCTTTAATACATAGGTATTATTTTATGCGATTTTAGAAGTTATTCATTTCTCAATGAGATTTAAAGTATATTCTAAAACAGTATCAATATTATTTACATAATCTTTAATGGTTTGTTCTATGCTATGATGCGGAGGTATTCCAATTCCTTCCATTGGAAATTCTTTGAAAGAAATCTGAACTGGTTTTCGGATTGGAATACTAAAGGACAAACCAAAAGATGTAGTAAAAACTTTTGGTAAGTTTCCCGTATCACCATTTGTTTGGCTTCCAACTAAAACGACGTTTCCACTTTCGTGTAAATCTAGAGCAAAACTTTCGGCTGCCGACCCTGTAAAAACATCTGTTAGCACATAAATATTTCCTTTATAGCTGTTTGGTTTTGGGTTTATTTTTTTTCTTGACACACATGCTCTCATGCGTTTATGTATTAAATAACTAGCGATTTGTTCGCTGTAGTCAGAATTACCTCCAGAATTTCTTCTTATATCTATAATTAGGTTTGGGTAATTATTTAAGGTGTCGTAAACTTTTATGAAATCCTGAACAACCTTACCTGTCATAGATTTAATTTCTATATATGCCGTTTCTTTGTTTAATATTTTACCACTAGCCTTTCGTTGATTTCTAAACAATAAGTGTGAATAATCGGCAGGATTTACTAAGTTTACTTTTACTTGTTTTATTCCACTCGAAGTTTTAATACTGTAGGTCCTAACGTCTTTAAATGTAGAACTAAAAACTTTAAACAATACCACTGCATTTATATCGCCTTCATAAGTAGACGAACTGATATAATTGAGCTGAGATTCTAACCACTTCGACATTTGAATATGATCAATTTCAACAATTTCATCACCAAATTGTATTCCATTTTCAATAAAAGTATTATCCTCTATCCTTTCTAAAAAAAGACGATTTTGAATTAATTTTGCAGAACAGTTTATGCCATAATCATCTAAAAAAAGACGACTATGAGAGTTTTTGAGTTCAGAAAAGTAATATAACAAGCATTGAAAGTATTCTTCTTTGGTTTTTGAAACAGAAATTTTTTGATTAACGTTTGAAAACAAAGCATCTAAGTCTATTTTTTTGCGCTTTAAATGACTGTATTTTTTCTTTACAATATCATTGATTTCATTGAAATTTAAACTATAATTTTCGGAAGTCATATTAATACTATCAGCAAATTTCCACTGACCATATGAAGTTTGCGAAATGAATACAACGAAAAAAAGAACTATTACTGGTGATTTTTTGAATATTGAATTTAGCATTAGTGAGTTATTATGTTCCTTTTCTTATAATCTCTAAATCATTGTCATCATAGGTTTTTACAACTGGAGCTTCACCATTATTTTGATAATCAATCGTTATTTTATGATAGTTAAACTCTGGATGTAATTGTTTATTTAGGGATGCATCAAAATATTCTATAGCACTTATATCATCATTATCATTAATTGTAAAATGTGTTTTATGTATATTTAAATTACTATTCACTGGCTGATTATTAGCGTCATAAAGACGCATTGAAAATGCGCGTAAAAATCCTAATCTTTGATTTCGATAAGAGAAATCATAGAGACATTGTGCATACCCATGCTCCATGTTGAGAAAAGGTTTTCTGTTGGATAATTTCCCCTCTACATTATAAAACCGCCATCCCTTTTCATTTCCATAATCATCAAAATCAAAAAGAACCTTTGCGTAACCAGCAGACTCATGTATAGCTAAGGTATTTGTAAGTGTGTCAATGTTTGATATACTGTATAAATATCCTCTATGGTCTACGGTAATCTCAGATTTATAAAAAGGGAAATAAGCGGTTAAATAATTTCGAGCACCATTCTTTTTGTACTGGTTTTGTATAAATTTATCATTACTTTTTACAGACCAAACGTACTCATAAGTTGCAAGGCCTGTCTCAACTCTTTTCATAGTGGAGTCTTTAAATACAAGTCGCTTTTTATTATCAGATGGATCCAGATCAAACTCTTCTATATGAATATCTCCACCACCATAATAGTGTCTAGACATGTTACTTTTAAAACCATTTGCATTAAAGTATTGTCTTAATAATTTTCCTTTCTCGTAGTGATACATGACTCGATGTGTCCCAAAATAACTGTCCTCACTTTTTTTTCCCATTTTATAAAAGGCAATATTTGAAATTTGAGAATCATTATCATATTCTACTCTATAATAATTGACTACATTTAATGTATCGCCTTTTAAATCTCCTTGAAGATTATAATCCATAAATGGTGAGACAATACCTACAATTTTAGTATAATACTTCACTTTTGGTGGCACTTTTTGTTCGACACAATTAAACAAGTATATGCTAAAAAGAGCTATAACTAAATATTTTGAATCCATTGACTTAAGCTATAATTTGTATGTCCCATTTTTAACATCATCCAAAACTTTACCCACATATGATTTATAAGAATCTGGAGTGTTTTGATGTGCTTTATCTAGCATTTTTACCGCAGCTTTTTTCTTTCCAAGGAAGTAATTAGATATCCCATGATTAAGCATTAAATACCATACTTTAGGATTGTCTTTAAGTCCGATTTCACTTAACTGCAAAGCCTCATCAAAACTTTTGTTTCGTATTAAAAACATGCTAAATGTATTAATATCGTATGCCGTACCTACAGTAGATAATGCCTCTATAATTGTTTGTTGTAACTCTTCGGTTTTATTTAGTTTTTGTTGTATTCTCGCTTTAGTTGTAAGATTTGTAAGATTCTTATTAGCTCCAAAACCATTATAGCCGCCTAAAATAGAGCGCTCTGCCCAGGTTAAAGCTTCTTCTAAATTTGTATTGTGATTTAAACACCAACTCGCAGCATCATTCCAGGCTTCCCAACGATACGTATTAATACCTCTTAATTCCTTTCTTAAACTTTTTACCACTGTTGTATTTAGATCTACACTTACAGTAAATGGTATTCTCTTTTCTCCCCATTCTAATCCAATAACGACACTATTTTCGGTTCTATTTAAAAACTCATAATCTAGTTGTTCAGATTTTGGGCAGCTAACTCCAGATACATCAACACTTAAAGTGATGTCTTTATTGGTATCTAAATAGTAACTTCCCCATTGATTGTTATTATGAGCAAATAGTAATTTAAATTCATTTCCGTTAGGAACAATATGAAAACCATAGGTCCCAGCAGACAATGGTTGTCCTTCAATAAACACATCTGTGCTAAATGATATTGTTGTATTCATATTTGCTCCAGCCCTCCAAGCAATTGGAGTTCCATTTTGAGGAATCACTCCAGGTGTATTCCAAACATCTCTATTTCTTAGCGCTGGACTATGATAATTAATTTCTATTTGTGTTACGCCTAACTTTTGCATCTCTAGTACTTGAGGGCTACTGCTAGGTGTATTTAATGTATGAAATGGGTTTGAGCGCTGTGCATGACTATTAAAAATGCATGCAATTGCGCATAAAATTGTTAGAATTTTGGATGTCATTTAATTAGTTTTTTTGTGATTGTATTTCTTTGATCTCTATTCTCTTAAAAGTTAAGCCACCACTATTTATTTCTTTTATAGTATGATGAGTATCATCTACTTTAAAAGATAAGGTCATTGGACGATTAGGTATAAGCTCAACTCGCATACTATTGATCTTTGGTGAAACCTTTGCTTCTGCTTCCAATTCACCAAATCTGATATACAAGGCATCGTCTTTTTTTCTAATTCTAATAATGCCCATGTATTTGTTATAAAATTTTCCTGTAAATGCCTGTAACGATGTTGTTAGTCGCCATTCAAAATAGGATTCCTTTTCTTTGTTTTTTGAAAAATTCTCAACTAATTTGAGTTGAAATCCATCTAAATGATCTAATTTTTGCTCATAAATTTCCTCATTTGGGTTCTCGTCTAACAATACTTCATAAGCATAGGATGCAATAATACTACCTACATTGTCTCCAAAATGTTCTTCATTGGTAAAAATTGCAATCCCTATTTTCTCTTCAGGCATGAACGAAATATGAGATTGAAAACCATTATACCCTCCAAAATGATAAATCACTTTATTTTTATCCTTAAAGGTTCCATTATGCCATCCCATTCCATAACTGTAACCTTGAAATATTTGCCCCTTTTCTTTGATATATTTCACACTAGGTTTATGTGCTTTTTCTAAAACCTGTGATGCACTAATTTGTTTTTCGCCAACGCTTCCTTGATTTATATTATATAATAACCACTTTGCTGCATCTGAAGCAGAAGATATTAATCCTCCGGCCGCATGCATTGTGTTATCTGTCTTATGAGAATATTCTTTGGGACCCTTCTCTTCTTGTGCTATATAAGGTTTGGCTAACATCCATTTTTCTTTGGTAGCTTTAGATATATATGCCGAGGTATGATTCATTTGTAATGGTACAAATAATTTTTCATCCAATAGATTTCTCCAATCCTTACCAAATTCTTCTTTTAATAAAATACTAAGTAGATTATAGCCAATATTAGAGTATTCAAATTTTTTCTCCCCTATTTTGGTCGCATTATCTAAAAGCATTATAGCATCTTTTTGAGATAAATTCCCCAAATACGAATTTCTAAAAGTGATAAAGTTATTTGTTAAACCACTGGTATGATTGAGCAACTCAGCAATCGTTGTTTTTTCAAACACTTCTTTGTTAGACAATGTTTTAAATGGTTTGTAATTAGTTAAAGGTGCAGATAAATCTAATAAGCCTTCATACTCTAATAATGTTGCAAGAATACCTATAAAAGACTTCGTTGTAGAGGCAATATAAAAGGATGTATTCTTATCGGCTTCTTTTTTGTTTTTCAAGTCGGCATAGCCATATCCTTCTACGAGTATTGGTTTATCATTTTTGACTATAGCAACTCCCAAGGCAGGAACATCTGGAAACATTTCATTTACCTTTTCAATAAAATCGTCAATTTTTTCAGCATATGCTTTTTCTTGTGAGTAGGCAACAGAACAGGTTACGAAAAAGGTTAAAATAAGTAAAATTGTACTGTAGTTTGGTAATTTAATTTTCATTTATAACGTTTTTTTGATTGGATACGAAACTAGGACTTCACATCTATAGTTATGTATTGATTTTTTAAAGCTGGACATAAAATTGTGAGAGATTTAACAACTTTACTCTCTATTGATCTTTCCAAGCTTCTAGTGTAAACATTAAGGAAATGAACTTCCATCCCTTTTTCGTTTTTACAGCAGAATAAAATTCTTCTCCTTTGTGAGATTTTTTACCATTAATTGTTACATAATAATAAGTAGTCACCACAGCTCTCCCATTAAAAATCTTCTCTATTTTAACTGAATCAAATTGCTGTTTTATAATGTCATTTGAATCTTTTATAAAATCTGCTAATCCTTGGGCTGTATTAGATTTAATTGAATGGCCTCCAACAGACACTCCTTCATAAGTTGAATAAATAAGTGCCGATGGGTGTATGAATGCATTAAGAATCATAGAATGATTTCTCATATTCACACCTTCAGAAATAGAATTCACTAAATCTTCTAGTTGTTTAGTATCGTCTTTTGCTTGTTGTGCATAAGTTGATAAATTGGTGTTCACAATCACTACAAGTATGAAAAGTTTAATATATTTCATCAATCACATTGTTTTTGTTAATCGTGATTAAAACTAGTTTACTTAGGCATTCTAAAACTCCTGATTTCAAAAAACAGGATATAAGTTTGTGATTTTTTTAACAAGAGGGACTATAAAACCAATTTAAAATTTAAAGTATTTTGCACCTATGGGAATCTACTATTTGCTTTCTATTTTTTCTGGAATATCTATTGCAATGTGTCTCTTTACGACGATGTACCTTATGGTTGGCATCAAAGAAAAAAATCTAAAGAAAACCTTTTTGATTCTTTTGATTATTGCAATATCATTACGGTTGATAAAGTCAGTATTATACTATGTTGCCGTGAGCCAATTTTCAATTATGCCAACAATAGGAATCATCATAGGGTTTTTAGGCTTCTCTACTTTTGGCCCACTAGTCTATTGGTATTTTAAGTTTGATTCTAAACAAAACGCTAAAGATTTTCCGAAAGCAGAATACTTACATTTAGTATTTCCTATTATTGGCTGCTTACTCATGACTATTTCTGAAAAATATGATAATGAAATGTATTTGGCATGCAATATAAGTTTAACTGTGTATCTCGCTTATATTTATTTCAGGTTTGTTTTTAAAAGAAGAACAATGGATTCTCATCTCTTAAAATTAGATAAGGTCATCTTTATCACAATGAGTCTATTGTTGTTTGTTTTTTTAATTCAATATTTTGTTGCTACTATCCAACTATATGTGATTGGTACAGGCCTCTCATCATTAATCATTAGTGGACTATTTATTTATATGATGAAATATCCTCCAAATCTAATGAAGGCAATACATAAAACTAAACCTAAACCTGAGCAAATACATACAATAATAGAAGCATTAGAGGTGAAAAAAATGTATCATAAACAAGGAATATCTCTAACCGAATTTTCTAAAACAATAAACATTCCTAAGTACATTATATCTATAACGATTAAAGATAGATATCTAAAATCTTTTCCAGAAGTTATAAATCATATGAGAATTGAAGACATTATAAAAAAGCTCAAAAATCCTGATTCAGTAAATACTAAAATAGAAGAGCTTGCTTTCGATGTAGGATTTAACTCAACATCTTCATTTTATACTGCATTTAAAAAAGAGACCTCAATGACACCTAGAGAGTTTCAAAAAGCTTCAATTTTAAATCACTAAATATCTATCTTATCAAATCGATAGATTTCCTCTGTAAAAATCTAGCACTTTTACACGCAATAAATAGTCGTATTTAGCATTGGTCAAGTTTACTTTAGCATTATCTAAATTATTCTTACTGGTGATATAGTTTAAGAAATTAGAAATTCCATTATTGAATCGAATTTCATTAATACGATATGATTCTTCATAAGCATCAACTTGCTTTAATAAGCTTTGATAACGATTGTAAACTGTTTCCATCTCAAAATGAATTTGAGCTATTGTATTTTTAATATCCAAATGTGTTCGTTCTAATTCTAAAACCGATTCCTCAACTCTGATTTTTTCTAAAGCCACATTATTTTTTGCTCTAAAACCATTAAAAAGAGGCACACTCACTGAAACACCAACGACTGTACTTAAGTTATTATCTAACTGATCTTTAAAATTGATATTTTGTGGTGAGAAGGATGTTTGTTCGGTCATCACAGGTAGGTCTTGACCATTAAAAGTCACAAAATCTCCTGTGTCTACGATACTTGTCCCTGTTTCAGAAAACGTTTCTGCTGCACTAGAGTAATTTGTATTGACGCCACCAAAAACAGACACCTCAGGCGTAAATTGAGACTTCGCAACACTAATCCCTTTTTTAGCTGCTTCAATACGTAATTCTCTCGCTTTAAATGTTGCTAAATTCTGTAAAGCTTCTGTATAGACCTCATCAGCAGAACGATTGTATTTCTCGAAGTCTAACAGCATCAACTCTGTATCTATTTGGATGTTTTCTGGTAAATTCAATAATCTTACAAGGCTTAATTTGGCACTATTCAGGTTTGATTCTGAAACCAAAATACTAGTCTCATCATTGGCAACTTGCCCTAAAATATCGGCATAGTCGGCTGGGTTTCCAGATTCATTTTTATAAAAATCTTCTTGAATCTTCAGTTGTTTCTTTGTCGTTTCATAACGTTGTTTCGCTAAATCTAAAACCGCTTTACTATTTAAAACCTGTAAATATGCTAAAGTAACATTCAACACCAAATCTTGCTTAGCAGCCTCAGTTTCAAACTCCGATGCTTTTCTATTTAAGTAATTTTGCTTTGCTGCATTCAATAATCTGAATCCATTAAAAATAGTAGCATCCAAGCTTAAACCCATATTAGAAAATGTTAATTCTTGATTTATAAAATCATTGGTAAATGGATCTATACTTCTACCATTATTAACCCCTAAATTAAAGTTTCCATTTATGCTTGGTAACATATTGGCTTTTGATTGTTGATGATTTACTTTAGCTGAATTAGCTCTTAAATTAGCCGATTTTAAATCGAGATTATTCGCTAATGCAATAGAAATACAGTCGTCTAATGAATAACGTTTCTGATTCAAATTTTGAGTGTATCCTGCCCAACTCATTAAAATTATGAGGGTAATTACTATGCTTTTATGTTTCATGATGTTCTTCTTATTCTGAGACTATTCGTCCATCTAATAGATTTATAATTCTTGAGCCATAGGATGCATTGTGCTCGGAGTGTGTTGCTTGAATGATAGTTACACCCTCTTTGTTTAATTGTGAAAATAACTCCATAATCTCTGTACTCTGTTTAGAGTTTAGGTTTCCTGTTGGTTCATCTGCCAAAATTAATTTGGGTTTTCCAATAAGTGCTCTGGCAATTCCTACTAGTTGCTGTTGACCACCACTTAACTGTATTGGAAACAAGTTCTTTTTACCAACAATATTAAAACGGTCTAGCATATCAGCTACTAAAGCTTTACGTTCAGAAGATTTTACATTTTTATATAATAATGGCGTTTCAATATTTTCCCAAACCGTTAACTCATCAATAAGATGATAAGCCTGAAATACAAATCCGATATATTCTTTGTACAATTTAGATCTGTTTTTCTCTTTCATACTATGAACCGGCTCACCTAGAAACGTATAACCACCTCCTGTAAAACTATCTAACATGCCAATACAGTTTAGTAAAGTTGACTTACCAGAACCTGAAGGCCCCATTAGGGAAATGAATTCACCTTCTTTTACTTGAAGATTAATCTTATCTAATAAGGTTACTGCATTGCTTCCCGAATTAACAGTTCTTGTCGCTACGTTTAAACTTAATAATGTATTTGCCATTTTAATTGATGTTTTATAAATCTATACGATTGATTTTTGAATCTCCAAAACTTATTCCTTTACTCACTTCGGCTGTACCTTTATAATACAACTCAGCCTCACCATAAGCTGTAAATTTGATATGATTTGAAGTTTGTACTTTAAACTCTGCTTCACCAAAAGCTTTAAGCTTAGATCTTTTATTATCAACTCCAATAAGGTCTATTTCACTTTCTCCGTAAGCCGTTATATATTGATTTTCGGTAGTGCCATCTTCTATAGTTAATTGACTCTCACCATAAATATCAACATCAAATGTTTTGAAGTTTACCTCTTTAAATGTGATCTCAGATTCTCCATAAATTTTGAGTTTAAAATGTTCAACAGCTATTAAACTCTCGCAAACTGTTTTTTGCTCACCTCTTAAAGACAAATTATCAATGCTTTTATAAGTAACTCTTACGGTTAATACTTTTCCTTTATAGATAGGCACATTCATTTTTACTCCATTACGTACTACTTTTTCATGTTTCGTTGTCACTTTTGCATCATCTAAATATACTCTAAGTGTTCCTCCCTTAACTTCAATATTCACTTTATCGTCTAATACAGTATTTTCTAATATGGTCACAGATTCTTCGTCACCTTGAACAAAAGTGGTTTCTATGTGCGGACTTATAATGACCTTATTAAAAGATGATACAGTTTTCTTTGTTTGCGCTAGCAATGCTTGACTAGTTACAATCAAACTCGCTACTATAATGTGTTTTAAATTTTTCATGATTATTTGTTTTTGATGACTCATAAAATAGTTTTACACATAATATATAGTGAAGATGATGCCAAACGTATAACTAATTGATAATCAGATTTTTATTTTTATTGAAAGACTGTAAAGTGTTCGATTTTGATACACTTCTTGTTCAGAATCGAACACTTAAAAACTATAAAATTGATTTATTCGGTTTTTAAACTATCAGCTGGATTTGCAATAGCAGCTTTAATCGTTTGAAAGCTTACAGTTATTAAAGTGATTCCTATAGTAATACAACCAGCCAAAGCAAAAATCCAAAAATTCACATTGATTCGATAGCTAAACTCCATCAGCCATTGTGATGAAAAGTAATACCCAATTGGTATTGCAATTAGCAATGAAATAATAACAAGTATCATAAATTGTTTCGACAATAATTGCCAAATTGAATGTATTGATGCTCCTAAGACTTTTCTAATACCAATTTCTTTTTTCCGTTGTATAGTCATATATATTGAAAGACCTAAAACTCCTAGACAACTAATAATTATTGCTACAATTGAGAATATACCTATCAATTTCGCTGTTCGTTTTTCTGAATTGAAGTTTTCTTGATATTCATCGTCTAAAAATGTATACGTAAATAAATTTTCAGGATTATATTTTTGAAAGACATTTTCTATCTTACTAATAGCTGCTTTGACATTATCTGTATTAGAAGCTATTTTTATGTTGATATAATTCAAATAATCTCCTTGATGTAACACATATAATGTTGGTACAATAGGGTCAAATGGCGATAGAGTTACCATATCTTTAACCACACCTATGATTTTGTAGTTTTCATTTCCTCCCCAATTTATAAATTCTCCAATCGGATTTTCAAGATTCATATATTTCACAGCTGTTTCATTTACTATAAAGGCTAATGAGTCACTAGCAAACTCTTGAGAGAAATCTCTTCCTTCTAAAATCTCCCATTCTATCATTTTTCCAAAACCATGAGTCGCTCTTATGGTATGAAACTCTTCTTCAAAATTTGGGTCCTTTCCTTTCCAATCAAAACCTCCATTGGTCGTATATATACTAGTCACTTTTTCATCTGAAGCCGTTACTTGTTCCACATGAATAGACTCTAAAAGTTCATTTTTAATTGATTCAAAACTTTGTAATACCTTATCATTATTTATAGGCACACTAACCAACAAATCTTTATTGAACCCTATTGGTCTGTCTTTAACATGGTTAATTTGACTAACAACAGTAAGTGTTCCGATAATCAAAATACTAGAAATTACAAATTGTGTCACAATAAGTGCTTTCCTTAAAATTAGTGGGCTTCTGTGCTTATCGCTAGCACCCTTTAGCGCCTTAACAGGTCTAAAAGAAGAAAGATACATAGATGGATAAAGGCTACTTAAAATTGCTGTAATACAAATCAATACTAAACTGGCTATCCAAAAGGACCATCTATTAAAAGGTACAGAAACCTCTTTCAAAGTAATAGTATTAAACAGAGGAAGTATCAAGAACGCTAAAACTAGCGCTATACAGAATGAGAACAAAATAAGCATAAAAGATTCTGTAAAGAATTGAAAAACTAATTGTTTTCGAGAAGACCCAAGTGTTTTCCTAACTCCAACTTCTTTTCCTCTTTTTAAAGCATTTGCTGTAGTTAAATTAATAAAATTTATGCACGCCAAGAGCAGTATAAAAATTCCTATGATACTAAATATTGTAACATACTCAATCTTTCCACCTACACTAATCCCATTTTCAAATTCAGAATATAAATGCCATTTAGATATTGGAAAAAGAAATAATTCAGCATTTGCAGAATCTTCAGGGAAATTATTCTTTGCAACATCCTTAATAATTGCAGACACATTACTCAAAGAACTTTCATCATCTAATTGCACAAAAACTTGAAACCAACGATTTCCCCAACCTAATCTCTCATCATATTTCTGACTTGTTTTTAATCGTTCCCAAGGAGCTATAAAATTCAATTTTTTAAAATTCGAATTTTGCGGTAAATCTTTATAGACACCTGCAACCTTCATTTCCAAAGCAGAATTTAACTTTAGCGTTTCTCCTATTGGATTATTATCTCCAAATATACTTTTAGAAGCACTTTCAGAAATCAATACAGATGAAATATCATCGAGTGCAGATATACTTCCATTAATCATTTTCAGATCTAAAAGATTAGCTAATCCAGGTTCTGCAAATCTCCCATCAACTACGACAATGTTTTTATTATATGTAATTTCAAAACCACTACTCCTTGAGCTTGTCACAACATGCTTAAAATGGCTCCCATATTGACTCCTTAACTCTGGTGCTAATTGCATAGCCTGACCAGTATTAGTGTTTATTTCTCCTGCAAAAGCTCTATTTTGTATAACACTGGCAATCGTATTATAATTGGTTAGTTCTTCATTATAACTCAACTCACTATGAACCCATAAACTTATTAGAATTACCGAGGTCAACCCAATAATCAAGCCACTTGCATTAAGTGCGAAAAAGCCTTTATTCTTTATAATGCTTCTTAAACCTATTTTAAAATGTGTCCGTATCATGATAATTCGTTTTTTGATTAATGATGATTCAATCTATTCCGTTTTTAAACTATCTACTGGATTTGCAATCGCTGCTTTAACCGCTTGAAAACTCACTGTAGCTAAAGCGATTAATATGGCAAGTACACCTGCTATGACAAAAATCCACCAGTTTATCTCTATCCTGTAAGCATAATCTTGAAGCCAATTATATGCTGCATACCATGCAATAGGAATAGAAATTAAAATGGAAATACCTACGAGCTTTAAAAAGTCTTTTGATAATAACTTTACAATACCTGAAACACTAGCGCCTAAAACTTTACGCACACCTATTTCTTTACTGCGTTGCTCAGCTGTATAAGCTGCTAGACCAAAAAGTCCTAAACAAGATATAAGTATCGCAAGCATAGCAAATATCTGAGATAATTCACCAACCAATTGCTCATTTTTAAACTTGGCATTAAAAGCCTCATCTACAAAAGTATATTCAAAAGGATACGCTGGATTGTGTTTTTTTAATACGGCTTCAA
Source organism: uncultured Psychroserpens sp. (assembly GCF_947500255.1). Classification (GTDB taxonomy): domain Bacteria; phylum Bacteroidota; class Bacteroidia; order Flavobacteriales; family Flavobacteriaceae; genus Psychroserpens. The sequence goes on from NZ_CANMRL010000001.1 coordinate 844,427, forward strand.
TATCAGTAAGGGCTTCATCAATAGGAACACCGTCCTTTGTTTTTATAAACATGAATCTCGCATAATTAGGGTAATGTAAAAATAGTACTGGATCACTAGAATCAAACATATCTCCATAGACATAATCTTTTACAACACCTATTATTTCCATATTATCTTCATCACGACTAATAATATTTCCTATTGGGTTTTCGTCTCCCATCATTTTAGCTAAAGATTCTGAAATCATAACATAAGCGCTATCTGCCTCAACATTATTACTAAAGCCTCTACCTTCTATGATTTCCATTCCTGTAGTTTCAAAAAAGCTTTGAGTAACATTTCTAAAAGAGAGCAAAACGTCTTCAGTATCTGTGCCGCCTTTCCAACGAAAACCAGAGCCATTATTACCACTCGAAAGTATTTTAGAGTTGCATAAAGTCGCATTGTGCACAGAACCTGTTCTTATTAATTCTTGTTGAATTAAATCAAACTTTGGTATAAAATCACGATCAATTCGCATCGACAATAATTGGTCTTTATCATAACCCAATTCTCTATTTTTTGCATGCTGAATTTGCTGATATACCAATATGGTAAAAATGATAAATACGATAGAAACGGTAAACTGCCCTACCACTAATCCTTTTCGGATAAATGAAGCTGAACCATGTGTAACTTTAAGACCTTTTAAAACTTCAACAGGTTTAAAAGACGATAAATAAAACGCTGGGTATAAACCTGCAAAAACACCACATATTATCGCAATACCCAATAACACAAAAATATGAACTGGATTAGTTAAGCCTAAAGACAAGTCTTTTTCAATAATGAGATTAAACTGAGGCAGTAAAACAGCAAGTAACAAAACACTAAATGCCGCAGCAATAAATGCAAGGATTAAAGCTTCAGAAATGAACTGTGTAATCAATCTTGAACGACTAGAACCCATAGCTTTACGTACACCAACTTCATTAGCTCTTTTTTCACTTCGGGCTGTAGATAAGTTCATAAAATTGATACATGCTATAAGTAAAATTATAAATGCTATAATCATAAACAAACGTACATAGGTAATACGACCACCAACTATTTCTCCGCCTTCAAATTTGGAGCGCAAGTGCCAATCTTTGATAGAATGCAAAAAAGCATAATCATCAGTAAACTCAGCTTTTTTACCAATTAGTGCTCTTACTTGAGTATCTACCGTTTCAAAGTTTGCTTCAGGAGATAGTTCTACGAACGTATCTGAAAAATTACTACCATATTCTGTCATCCATTGAGCTCCTTCGCTATAACGTTCAAAAGGTGCCACCCAACTAAAAGGAAACGAGACATTTTTAGGCAAATTTTCAATGACACCTGTAACTAGATAATTGTCTTTATTGCTTACTCTAACCACTTTCCCAAGGGCTTTTTCATCTTTACCAAAAAGTTGTTCGGCTGTTTCTTGAGTTAATACAATAGCTTCAGGATTTACAAAAGCGCCTTCACGGTTACCTTCAATAAATTTAAGGCTGAAAATGTCTAAGAAATCGGGATCTGCATAGCGTCCTTTTCTAGTAATCGAGTTATCTCCAACGGCAAATAAACGCTCTTCGCTACTAGACCTAGTTGCTCTTACAATACCAGGAATTTCATTGAGCATGTCTTGAGCTAGTGGTCCTGGTGTAGAATAAAACGTTCGCCATTCACCCTCGTAATTTTGATTGGTTGGCACATAATAAACTTCATCTTGTTTAGCAAAAGATTGATTAAAACTTAACTCATCTTCTACCCAAAGAAAAATTAAACTCGCACAGGTAATTCCTATAGCCAATCCAAAAATATTAAGAAAGCTATACCCTTTGTTTTTGAGTAAACTCCTGAATGCTATTTTTATATAATTGATTATCATAATTTCTGTTTTTTGATGATGATTGATTAATTTATTCTGACCTTAGAGAATTAACTGGATTAGCGATTGCTGCTTTAATAGCCTGAAAGCTTAATGTAATTAGAGCTACGACTAATGCAACAAATCCAGTAACTGCAAAAACTCCCCATGTAAGGTCTATTCTAAAGGCAAATTCTTGTAGCCATTTATTCATAAACCACCAGGCTATTGGTGTTGCAATTACAAAGGCAATAATTACCAACTTCACAAAATCTTTAGATAGCATTTTTACAATATTAGCTACAGTTGCACCCAATACTTTACGCACTCCTATTTCTTTTGTACGTTGTTCTGCTATATATGTTGCCAATCCAAATAAGCCTAAACAAGCGATAATTATAGCTAGTATTGCAAAAGCCATAGCAACTGTACCAACACGTCTTTCTTGTCGATACATGTTATCAAAAGCTTCATCTAAAAACTCATATTCAAATGGCATACCAGGAGCTGCAGCTTTGTATTTACTTTCAATTGTAGACAATAAACCACTAATATCGGTTGTATTAAATCTATAAGCGCTTTCCCAACTGTTATTTCCTAATTGGAAACATAAGCCTCCAACATTTTCGCGTAGCGATGCAAAATTGAAATTTTTAACTACACCAATAATCGTATAGCCCTCGAGGTCACCATTACCATCTATTGTATATAACTTTTTCCCGATAGGATTTACAAACCCAGACAATTTAACAGCTGTTTCATTCAAGATGATGCCTGTTGAATCTGAACCAAAATCTCTGGAGAAATTTCGACCTGCCTTAATTTCCATACCTATGGTTTCTAAATAATCATAATCTATGTTCCAGTACTGCATATTAAATCCATTGGATTCAGTCATAACAGATTCTGTTGAAAATGTTGTGTCCGAACGCGAAGAACTACTTACTGGCAAATAACCTGCAAATGAAGCTGATTTCACTTCGGTTAATTGTTCAATTTCATTTTTTAGAGATTGCCTAGTTTCGCTTGATAATCCAGAATTACTAATTACCACAACCTGGTCTTTATTAAATCCTAAATTAGAATTTTGAATATGGTTGAGTTGTTTATAAATGACTATAGTCCCAACAATTAATATAATGGATGTTGCAAATTGAAATATGACCAAAAAGTTTCTTAAGGTGTTTTTCTTATGACCTAATGATAATTTTCCTTTTAAAACTTTAATAGGCTGAAATGAAGATAAAAAGAATGCTGGATACGCACCTGCTAATCCACCTACTATAAATGGTAATACAAAAATGAAAATTAAAAATTTTGGACTCAACAAGGATGTCATTAACATCTCTTTTCCTGAGACACCGTTAAACCAACTTAAAGACAACCATACAAACAATAAGCCTACAAAAAGCGCTAAAATTGCTATTAGGGTTGACTCTGTTAAGAACTGACCAATTAATGATTTCTTTTCAGAACCTAAAACTTTACGAATCCCAACTTCTTTTGCCCTACCAGAAGATCTAGCCGTTGTAAGATTTATAAAATTGACACAAGCAATCAATAATATGAATAACGCAGCAGCAGAAAAAATATAAACGTACTGAATATTACCGTTAGCACTTAATTCAATACCTCTCGAGGAGCGCAGATGAATATCTGTAAGTGGAATTAAAGAATATTCCAATTTATTTCCGCTTGCTTCAAAATCATCCATACTAGAAATGTCTATGATCTGAGCTGCCTGTGGAAGTAAATATTTATCAATAACCGCTTTAAAATTCTTATTGAATGCTTTATAATCAACTCCTTCCTTTAATAGTACATAGGTATGAAAGTTATGGCTTAAGTAATTTCCAAAATCATAATTTACATTAGCCATAGAAAAAAAGAAATCGAAATTGAAATGTGAATTTTTGGGCATATCTTCAATAACTGAAGTTACTTTATACAATGTCTTGCCATTATCATCAGTTTCTAAAAATTGCCCTATTGCTAATTGAGGACTACCAAAATAGCGATTAGCAGCTGTCTCTGTAATAACTACTGTATTTGGGTCTTTAAGTGCTATCTTTGGATTACCAATTATTGCTGGTAAAGTAAAGACGTTAAATAAGGTAGAGTCGGCATGAGCCACAGCTCCTTCGTTAATATATTCACTTCCTTTTTTTATTAGCTTAGACCCTTGCGATGCATAGAATCTCACATAATTTTCAACCTCTGGGTAATCATTCTTTAAGACCTCTCCCATTGGATCTGAAGTTACAGCCATACTCAATTCGGTTCCGCCAAAAATGACATCAGAATTAATACGATAAATACGGTCTGCTTTCTCATGGTAACGATCATAACTTATTTCATCAATCACGAACATAGAAATCATAATAAAGCAACCTATGCCTAATGACAAACCAATAATATTTATAGCTGTAAAGCTTTTTTTCTTTAGAAGGTTTCTCCAGGCTATTTTAAAATAATTCTTAATCATGATTTTATATTTTTAATTGATGATGCTGAAACTAATTCAACACAGATTGATTTATTATTCCGAGCGCAATGAATTCACTGGATTTGCATTTGCTGCTTGTAAAGTCTTAGCACTAATTACAATTAAGGCAAACAAAATCATGGCACATCCGCTTACTAGAAACAGCCAAAAACTAATGTTTGTTTTATAGGCAAAATCCTGAAGCCAGTTATTAATTCCGTAATAAGCAATTGGAGATGCTACAATAAATGCTATCGTTACAAGAATCAAAAATTCTTTACACAGTAATGTATTGATTTGTAATAATGATGCCCCTAAAACTTTACGAACCCCTATTTCTTTAACGCGTCGATTGGTGGTATAAATAACCAATCCTAGTAATCCTAAACAACTTATTAATATGGATAAACCCGTTGACCAATTAAGTAGTTTAGAAATTTTTTGTTCGCGATTATAAAACGTTTCAATAGTCTCATCCATAAATTGCACGCGATAATCCTCTGTTTCGGTATAAACCGATTTATAAACATTTTCAATCTTAGATAATGTGGACTTTAAATTTTCGGAAGACTCATTTTTAAATGAAATATGAATGGCTTGAAACTGACTAAACCTATCACGATACCAATCGCCTACTAATGCCATTGGTTCTATATCTGTCTTCAAGGAACGCTGGTGAAAATCGGCCATAACTCCAACTATTGGTACATTCTCTTCGCTTAATACAATGTTTTTACCGATGGCTTCTTGCGGAGTTTTAAAGCCAAGTGTTTTACCAAATGTTTCGTTTATAACTAACTCTCTAATGGTATCATTTCTATACACTCGACCCGCTAATAAATTCAACTCAAAAACATCTAAATAATGAGTATCTCCTTGTATAAATTGAAGTTCGGTAGCAATCTCTTTTTCTCCATCTACAAAGGACGCATTTGATGTACTAGTTGAAAACGACGCAGGAGGATTACCTCCAATACTTATGTTTTTTATTTGAGGGATTGTTTTTAATTTTTGGACATAAATTTCTTTTTTAGATAACTCACTCTCTGCCCTAGGACTATATACTGAAACCACAGCATTAGTTTTGAAACCCATATCCTTGCTAAGAAGATAATTAATTTGTTTTCCAACCAATAATGTAGCAATTATAAATACTTGGGCAATTGTAAACTGAAAAACAGTTAAGTATTTTCTTAACTTAACTTTATTTTCTCCTACTGAAAGATGATTTTTTAAAACAGAAACAGCATTAAATTTTGATAAGACAAGTGCCGGATAAAACCCTGATAAAATTGTAACTACTAGTAGTAAAACAATTATGCTTAAAATAATTAAAGGTGATTTAAAAAGTTCAAATTCTAAGCCTTCTGGAATGAAATCTGAAAATACATTAATTAGCCATTTAGATAACAAAAGTGATAATATGGACGATAGAAACACGAGTAAGAATGTTTCTCCCATAAACTGACCTATAAGCTGTTTTCTTGAACTTCCTAAGGTCTTTCGGATACCTATTTCTTTAGCACGTTGTGATGCCTGAGCGGTGTTAAGATTAATAAAATTAATACATCCCAATAACAATAAAAACAATGCAACTAAAGCCAAATTGGTTAGTAATGACTTACTGGCTTGCCCTTTACTCCAATCATAAATCCCATAATTTTCATTAAAATGAATATCGCTTAATGGTTGTAACTTAAACGCTCTAAAATTGTTATATTTTTTAGCATCTTCACTTCTATGCTCTAAAACCAAATCATCGAATCGTTTTTGAATGGCTTCAAAATTGGCAGATTCACTAACCTTAACTATTAACTGTGAAGCAGAGTTAGTATTATTCCAGTTTTTGTTTAAAAAGTTTTGTCTTAATCTTGTTTGTAATATGGTTGGTTGAGAAATAAATTCTTCAAAAACAAAATCTGTTCTTTCCTTAAAATTTTCAACAATTCCTGTAACTGTTATATTTAAAGAATCGTTATAAACCAAAGTTTTTCCAATAATTTCCGAAGGTTTCATTTTTGGGAAATAATCTGCAGCTCGCTTTTCTGATAAAACCACTGTATTTGGCTTAGATAATACTTCTGTTTTATCTCCTGCTAAGAATTTATAGTTAAAAATCTTAAAATAATTTTGATCAGTAAAAATGACAAAGTTTGGCCATTTAAATTCAGAATTATTGTCTTTATTTTCAACCTTTGTTGGTCTTTCAATATAGAAACCACCAACCGTTTCAAAATTCGAATTATTTTTTATTGCGTCTTCTAAAGATAGTGTAACACCAGAATTGTGATATTGTCCTTCTGGACTGCTAAAATCTGTCACCACTCTGTAAATTCGATCACCATCTTTGTGAAACGTATCAAAAGTAGAATCGTAAAAAACCATAAGGCCTATAACGAACGATGCACTTAAACCTATAGTAAGACCAATAACATTGATAAGAGAGAACACTTTGTGCTTCATTATGTTTCTCCACGCTATTTTGAAATAATTTTTAATCATAACTGCTCGATTTTTGATTGATTTACTCTGTACGTAATGATTTTACTGGATTAGCAGTTGCAGCTTTAATCGCTTGAAAACTTACTGTAATTAGCGTGATTATTAATGCGCCAAAACATGCTATTGCAAACACGTCCCAACCAACAGATGTACGATAACTAAACTTTTGTAACCATTGTCCCATAACGTAATATGCTAAAGGAGAAGCTACAATAAGTGAAATGATTACAAGTGTTATAAAGTCTTTTGAAAGTAATAACCAAAGCTGACTTATCGATGCTCCTAATACTTTTCTAACTCCAATTTCTTTAGTGCGCTGTTCTGCCACAAAAGATGCTAGCCCAAATAAGCCAAGACAACTAATAAAAATGGCTAATACCGTAAAAACTCTGGCTAGACTAGCTATACGTTCTTCTGCTCTAAATTTTTGACCATATTCCTCATCCACAAATTGATAGTCAAATGGTGTATTAGGAAAGTTCTTTTTAAATACGTTTTCTATGAGAGCTAGATTTTCACTTGTACTTTTTTCAGGATTTAATCTAAGGTTATAGAATGCAATATTGCCATATTGTTCAAAAACATACATCGCTTGTTTTACAGGTTGATATGGAGATTGCACAATCATATCATCTATAACACCTATAATTTTCAAAGGTGTGAATGGGTCTTCGGTATCAGAATCTCTAATGTACATCCCTATAGGATTTGTTAATCCCATATATTTTGCTGCTGTTTTATTTAGAATAACAGCATTAGAATCTGTTGCGAATTCACGAGAAAACCCTCTTCCTTCAATTAGTGTTAAACCTAAGGTTTTTACAAAATCGTAATTAACCGAAGTATGCGCTAAATCCTCTTGAAATCCAACAGGTTTACCATCCCATGTATAACCGCTTCGATTGGACCATACATTTGTTGTAGGACTACTCATGGTTGTCATACTCATTGCGCCACCAGAAGCTACAAACTGTGTTCGCATTGTTTCATGTTTTCCTACAAACTCTGAGCTCATTACAGGAATTTGAATTAAGCCTTCTCTTTCATAACCCACAGGTCTATCCTTGCTGAATTGAATTTGATTCATAACAACTAAAGTTCCTATAATTAAAGCAATAGATACTGTAAATTGAGTGACAACTAGGACTTTTCTTGGTAACGAAGAATAACGCCCTGCTCTAAACGTTCCTTTTAAAACTGCAACTGGATTAAACGATGATAAATAAAGTGCCGGATAGCTTCCTGCTAAAAATGCGGTAACTATTATAAATAGTAATGAAATAGCCCAAAATTGAAAATTCTCCCAAGGAAAAACAATAGCCTTACTTGCCAAATTATTAAACCCATTTAGAAATAGAAGTACGACACCAACAGCAAAAACGAATGATAAAATAACAATTAGAAAAGATTCGCTTAAAAATTGAAAAATAAGTTGTCCGCGTTGAGATCCAATAGATTTCCTAATACCTACTTCAGTTGCTCGTTTCTCAGAGCGAGCTGTACTAAGGTTAACAAAATTAATACATGCAAGTAATAATATAAAAATACCTATAACACCAAATAACCATACATTTTCAATTCGTCCTCCAGATTGCACTCCGTTTTCAAAATCACCTCTTAAGTACCAATCCTTCATAGGAAATAAGAACATTTCTGGATTAAATTCGGCCTCATCAGGATCTCCGATTTTCTTAACATCTTTTATTTTAGCAGAAACCGCTTCCATAGTTGTATTATCATTAATCTGAACAAACATTTGGAACGAATTATTTCCCCAAGATGTTTTCGCTCTTTCTAACCATCGTTGCGTACTTACATAATGTTTCCATGGTATTAAATAATCCATATCGCTAAACGAATTGTTCTCTGGAATATCTTTATAAATACCAGTTACAATGAGGTCATCTTGATTATTAACTTTTACTATTTTTCCTATGGCAACATCGTCTCCAAATAAAGATGCTGCTGTAGATTGAGAAAGCATAATCGAGTTCTTCTCTTTTAAACCATCTTTTATGCCTTCAACAATATCTAGATTCAACATGTCTGTTGCGCCTTCTTGCATAGCATTTCCTTGACGATTAATATTAGTTTCACCATATTTCAGATATCTTGGTTGCTCCCAAGAAGACATGATGATATGCTTAAAATTGTCTGCATGATCTTGGCGTAATGCAAACTCTAGTGGTCTAGGAATTGCAGGACCAGTATCGGTCTCATTATTATTGGTTTCATGCTGAAAAACTTGTGCGATAGTAACTTTATCATCAAAGTAATCGTTGTAACTAAGCTCATCAAAAATCCAAAGTCCAATAAGCATAGTAGCCGCCATTCCGATCGCTAAACCCGAAATATTTATAAATGAATACACCTTATTTTTAAGAAGGTTTCTAAACGCTATTTTGAAATAATTTTTAAGCATGATTTCTAAAGATTACTATTCGTTTTTGATTGATTTGGTTTCAACACTTCAGTATAATTGATTTGATTGGTTAGTGTTTATACTGAAGTGACTTCACCTAGTTGATTGATTTGATTGATGGTATTGTTTTAAGCCAGAATATTCTCTGTTACTTTTTGACCGTCTAACATTCTAATAATACGATGGCTATATTTCGCGTCATGTTCACTATGCGTCACCATAATGATAGTTGTACCTGCTTCATTTAAATCTATAAGCAAGTCCATAACTTCATTACCATTAGTACTATCTAAGTTTCCTGTTGGTTCATCTGCTAGAATTAATTTTGGATTATTAACTACTGCTCGGGCAACTGCTACACGTTGCTGTTGACCACCAGATAATTGCTGAGGAAAGTGATTTCTACGATGCATAATTTGCATTTTTTCCAAAACTTCTTCAACTTTCTTCTTTCGTTCTGAAGGTTTAACACCTGTATAGATTAATGGTAATTCTACATTTTCAAAAACAGTAAGCTCGTCAATAAGGTTAAAGCTTTGGAATACGAAACCTATATTATGTTTACGCAACTCTGAACGTTTTCGTTCATTATAACCAGCGACTTCTTGACCATTAAACATAAAACTACCTCCATCTGGATCATCCAATAAGCCTAAGATGTTTAATAATGTAGATTTCCCACAACCTGAGGGTCCCATTATCGCAACAAACTCGCCTTCTTTAACACCAAAGGATAATTTATTTAAAGCAATAGTCTGAACTTCTTCTGTTCTGTAAAATTTCTCTAAATCCGTAATCTGTATCATTGTATTCATTTTTTAATTGATTGTCTTCTATTCTATTTTAAAATAAGTTCTTCAACGTCTCCAAAAGAGTCATAACTAGACGTTATAACCTTATCTCCTGGATTTAATCCTTCAAGAACTTCATAATATTCTGTATTTTGACTGCCTAATCTTACATCTACTTTATAGGCTGTAGATCCATCTTCAGTTACTTTAAACATCCAGTTACCTCCTGTTTTTTGAAAGAAACCACCTTTGGCAACTAATAAAGCTTCTTTCTCGGCACTAAGTGCAACACGTATCTGAAGGTTTTGCCCTCTTCTAATACCTTCAGGGACTTCACCTTCAAACTTCATATCAACTTGAAAACGGCCATTAGTTACTTGAGTAAATACTTTCTTAATGACTAAAGTGTAGGTTTTATTATTAAGTGTAAATGTTCCTGTTTGTCCATTGTAAATTCTAGAAATATAGTGCTCATCGATATCGACTCTTACTTTATACCCACTAGTAACATCTACTTGACCTAATCGTGTTCCTTTATTTATGGATTGTCCTATTTCGGCATCTAAAGATGTTAACTGGCCATCAATTGGTGCGCGTACTACTAGGTCTCCTACTTTTTTTCGCATTAATTCTAAAGCACTTTGTGTTCTAGCATAAGAACTTTTAGCTTGATTTATTTCAAGTTTTGAAGAGATAGAATCTTCAGATAATACTTGTTTAGCCAATTTCATACGTTCTTTCTGGTAATCGAAATTATTTTTAGACGATTCGAAATCCATTCTTCCAATAGCACCTTTATCATATAATCTTTTGTTTAGCGTATATACACGTTCTGCTTCAATAAGGCTATTCTCAACATCTGTAAATTGATTTTGTCTATTAATAGTATTCTGGCGTGCTGCATTTTGAGAGATTTGCATCTGTGTTAGTAGATTATAAACTGACGTTTCTTGATTGACCAGACTTAATTCTAAATCTGTATTTGATAAGCGAAGAATTGGCTCTCCTTTCTTCATCATCGCGCCATCTTCTACAAATTTTTCTTCAACACGACCACCTTCTAAAGCATCTAGATAAATTGTCGTAATTGGTAATACAATACCATTCACTGGAATATTCTCTTGAAATACATCTTTACTAACAGTATGAATAGAAATTCGTTCCTTTTCAACGTTCAATTTAGAACCACCAGAAGTTTGAACAATAACATAAACTATTAAGGCAACAATAATTAAAACACCAGTAATGAGTCCCAGTTTTTGCTTTGAAAATTTTTTCTTTTTAATTGGTAGGTCCATCTTTATTTTTTTTATGACACTACATTTATAGTCAAGATGATGCCAAAGTTTTATTTTACTAACAATCAAGTGTTTACATATAAATGAAAAATTAAAAGTGTTCGATTTTGATACACTTTGTGTTCGATAGTGTACACTTTATATCACATAAATATTTTTGGTTTTAGAGTCTTTAGAAGCTGAATATAAAATCGTAATATTGTAGTAATGGTTTTAAAAAACGCTTCCATATTAGTCATAGATGATGATGTAGATGTCTTAACAGCATTACGCCTACTCCTAAAACCATTGGTAAGAGAGGTGGTCACCGAAAAAAACCCAAATAATATATTATCTCAAATTGAAGGTGCTTCATTCGACATTGTTATTTTGGATATGAACTTTAGTGGTTTAGTCAATACTGGTAACGAAGGTATTTTTTGGTTGAATAAAATTCAAAAACAAAATCCTGAAATATCAGTTATTCTTATGACAGCTTATGCAGACATTGATTTGGCTATAAAAGGACTTAAAGAAGGTGCTTCAGATTTCTTAATGAAACCATGGAATAATAAAAAAGTTATTGAGACCATAACAACAATTCTAAGTCAGAAGAAATCAAAGTCGGTACATAAAGAAAGTTTTAATTCTAACAGTATTGAAATTATTGGTGATAGTGATGTAATGACTGATGTTTTTGTAAAACTTAAAAAGGTAGCACCAACCGATGCTAATGTACTTATACTAGGCGAAAATGGTACTGGTAAAGATCTAATTGCAAGAGCTCTTCATGATAATTCTAACAGAAAAAATAAGCCCTTTGTAAAAGTTGATGTAGGTGCGTTAACATCTTCTCTTTTTGAAAGCGAATTATTTGGCTACAAGAAAGGAGCTTTTACAGACGCCAGAGAAGACAGAAAAGGTCGATTTGAAGCTGCTAATGGTGGAACCTTATTTTTGGATGAGATTGGAAATATTACCTTAGGACAACAAGTAAGATTGTTAACAGTGCTACAAAATAGGCAAGTTACACCTCTAGGATCTAATGATTCTATCCCTATAGATATTAGGTTGATATGTGCTACAAATGTTGACCCAATAGTTTTGGCAGATGAAAAGAAGTTTCGAAAAGACTTAATTTATAGAATCAACACCGTTGACATTACTATGCCTCCACTTAGAGATCGTGGTAAAGATATTACCGAATTGTCTCACCATTTTGTATCACTTTATGCCGAAAAATATAATAAAAATACTTTTTCGTTTGACCCTGGTTTTATTTCAAAATTGAAAAAACATGATTTCCCTGGGAATGTAAGAGAACTTCAATATGTACTTGAACGTGCTGTAATAATGGCAGATGGAACTGTTTTAAAACCTGATGATTTGGTATTTTCTTCCATCGAGCATTCTTCGGTAGCCTCCAATACTACCATCGCCAGCCTAAATTTGCATGACATAGAAAAAAATGCCATTCTCACGGTATTAGAAAAAAATAAAGGCAATGTATCTAAATCTGCCAAAGAATTAGGAATTACAAGAGCTGCTTTATATAGACGACTAGATAAGTATGAACTATAGAGCTTACATCTTTAGACTTTTTTTTAGAATTCTACTTTTAGTTAGTGCCATACTGGCTTTAGTGTATACCATTTATAAAGATCAAACGGTGTATTCGGTTATTATAGGTATTGGGTTACTTTATCTTCTTATTAATACATATACCTTTATTAAACGCCGATTTGTCGCTATGGACGATTTTTTTGAAGCGGTAAAATATCGTGATTTCTCAAGGTGGTTTCCAGAAGACAGAGGCCCAAAAGATATACGGTTTTTGTATACTGGTTTTAATGAAATTAATAGAACTATAAAAGAAATCAACTCTCAGAATCAAGCGCAATATGTTTATCTACAAAAGATCTTAGAAATGGTCGATATTGGCATCATAGCTTATAACTTAGAAACAGGTGATGTTTTGTGGGTTAATGATTCTTTTGGTGAAATATTGGATATGCCTTCCTTTAAAAACATACGATTTATTGAAAATAGAAAACCAGAACTATTCAATACTATTTTTGAAACCTATCATAGAGAACCAAACTCAATTTCTATCGCCTTACAAAATGAAAGTATCAAAATACTAATTTCTGATACGGTTTTTCAGGTTGATGATGATGCTTTTAAATTAATTGTTATTCAGGATATTGATAATACCTTAAACAAAAATGAGTCTGAATCTTGGAAGAAATTATTAAGCGTTATGACTCATGAAATCATGAATTCTATTGCTCCCATTTCATCGTTAGCAGATACACTTCAATCTAATTTACAGATAGCTATCAAACAACCTAAAGAAAGTAATCTTGAATTAGACGATTTAAATTCTGGAATAAAAACGATCAAAAATCGCAGTGATGGTTTGCTTAAATTTGCTAAAACTTATCGCAGTTTAAGTAAGGTCACAAACCTGAATTTACAAAGGGTTAAAGTGTCTGAACTGTTTAGTAATATTCAATTGTTAATGGCGCCTTCAATTGAAGCCAAGAACATAGATATAACGTTTAAAATTTCTGGACCGAAATTAGAATTAGATATTGATACTCACCTCATTGAACAAGTTTTGATTAATCTAATATTAAATGCTGTAGATGCCTGCAAACACAAAGAAGATGCTCAAATTAAAGTATCAGCATCTCAAAATACGAGTAGAAATATTGTTTTAAAAGTATATGATAACGGAACGGGTATTCCTCAAGATATTTTAGAAAACATCTTTGTTCCATTCTTCACAAGCAAAGCCACTGGAAGCGGAATTGGATTAAGCCTTTGTAAGCAAATTATGCTACTTCATAAAGGTAAAATACTTGTAAAGAGTTTAGAAGGAGAAGGGTCTGTCTTTAGTCTTGTGTTCTAATGTAATTAGCCTCTAAACAAAAAGAAATCATCTTTCATGTCTTCGATCTGAGCATCTTCATTGGTAATAATATAATCTATCGCTTGAGTTGTAAACTCATCACCTTTAGACGTTAATGACACAATATTATTATCGATAATTATCATGTTATTTTTTAAAGCTAGTTCCAAAACGGTTTTAGATCTAACTTTTTGCCAATTGATATGCTCATTTAAATGATTAACATGACGTTCACGCTCTTCGTCATGGTTTTTTAAATGAAGTAAAAAGGTTAACAGCGACACCTCTGTGCGTTGTTGTTTTTCTCGATAAAGTACTGCGATAACACCTTTGTTTGGAGCAAACAAATACACCAACAAAAACAATACACCGAGCATAGTGGTGATAGATCCTGCAATAGATGCGTCTAGCCAATGTGCAAACCAATAGCCTGAAATGGCACTAAATATGCCAAATGCAATAGACAGAAAGAGCATTTTCTTTAAATCTGTAGTCAATAAATAAGCCGTTGCTGCTGGAGCGATCATAAGAGCGACGACCAAAATAGCACCAACCGCATCAAAAGCTCCTACGGTTGTTATAGATGAGACTGTCATTAGTCCGTAGTGAATAATAACAGGAGAAAATCCTAATGACGCCGCCAAGCCTTTATCAAAAGTGCTCAACTTTAATTCTTTAAAAAATGCGACTAGTAATACGATAGTTATTAAAAGAATTGCTCCCACAATCCATAATGACTTAGGTCCTAGATCTACACCAGAAACAAACAATCGATCAAAAGGTGCATAAGCTAATTCACCTAATAAAACAGCATCGACATCCAAGTGAATGTCATCTGCATTCTTTTTAATTAGAATAACACCAATACTAAACAATGCAGGAAATACGAGACCAATAGCTGTGTCTTCCTTTACCAAACCTGTCTTTTGAATATACTCTACAAGTACAACTGTAACCACACCTGCTAAAGTGGCGAGTAAAATTAGAAGTGGCGATCCTAAATCATGAGTTATAAAAAATCCAACTACGATTCCTGGTAGTATCGAGTGACTAATAGCATCACTAATCATAGCCATTTTCCGAAGTACTAAAAATGTTCCAGGAATAGCACAAGCAATAGCTACTAAACTTGCAATGAGCTGTATTTCTATTTGCGCATTACTCATCGTTTTTGGTTAATTGGTTATATAGATTAGATGCCGATTTAAAGCCTTCGTTAGTTAAACTCCAAGTCGATCCTTGTAGTGTCACGTAGTCTTTTTCAACTAATTTTTTAAGTGTTCCTTTCGTAAATCCTTGAAAATTATTTAAGATCTTTATCTCATGAGGATGAGAGATATCGTCATGTGTCTCGGCAATATTATACATAAAGGCTAAGGTTTTATGTAACTGCAAATCACGACGATTCTTGATAAAACGTATTTGTTTAAACAACAAACCTCTACTAGGCGAAAATATAAATGAAACAAACACAAAAACAGCAGCTACAAGAACAATTACTGGTCCAGTAGACAGATTATTTTGACTGGCGCTTATTGCTGTTCCGAAAACACCCGAGAATGCACCAAAAAGCGCTGCTAGAAACACCATAGTTGCTAAACTGTTTGTCCATTGCCTAGCTGCAGCAGCTGGAGCTAAAAGCATGGCACTCATTAATACAACACCTACGGTTTGAAGCCCTAAAACAATAGCTAATACAATAAAGCTAGTAATAAGAATATCAATGGTTTTCGTGTTAAACCCAAGTGTCTTAGCATAGTCTTTATCAAAGAGTAAAATTTTAAATTCTTTCCAGAAGAGTAACAATACAAAAAGACAAATCCCAGTAACGATAGCCATCATCCATACATCACTTTCTACTAAAGTTGCAGCTTGACCAAATAAATATTTATCTAATCCAGCTTGATTGGCATTAGGTTGCTTTTGAATGAACGTTAGCAAAAGCATTCCGAAGCCAAAAAACAAGGAGAGTATTAAGCCTAAGGCAGTATCAGATTTGAGATGAGTTTTGGTAATAATTCCACGTATCCAAAACGTTCCAATCAACCCGCTTACTAGAGCACCTAATAATAGTGTGTTACTATCTTTTGCTCCAGTAATTAAAAATGAAATAGCAATTCCTGGTAAAGCAGCGTGAGAAATAGCGTCACCTAAAAGGCTTTGTTTTCGCAATACAGCAAAACTGCCTAACATACCTGTTACAGCGCCTAAAATTGCTGTTCCAAGTGTGATTGTACGTAAAGTATAATCTGAAAATACTAAAGAAAAATACTCTTGAATATCCATTACTCTTGTATACTTACTTTGTAATTAATACCATAGGTTTTTGTCAAATTATCATCATTGAAAATATCCTTAACTGGTCCAGTTGCAATCTTTTTCACGTTTAAAAAGGTTACCCAATCAAAATACTCTGGAACCGTTTGTAAATCATGATGAACAACAATTACAGTTTTTCCTGCTTTTCGTAGTTCTTTTAAAATATTGATGATGGCAATTTCTGTTGTGGCATCTACACCTTGAAAAGGCTCATCCATAAAATAGATAGACGCATCTTGCACTAATGCTCGAGCTAAGAATATACGCTGTTGTTGTCCACCAGACAGCTGGCTTATTTGTCGGTTTTTAAACGGTAGCATTCCTACTTTTTCGAGTGCTTCAAGTGCCGCTTTCTTTTGCTTTTGTCTAGGTCGTTTGATCCAACCCAAACTTCCGTAAGTTCCCATCATTACGACATCAAGCGCAGTTGTTGGAAAATCCCAATCTACACTTCCCTTTTGAGGTACATAAGCGACTAAAGAGCGTTGCTTATCGTATGATTTTCCATAGATCGAAACACTACCAGCTATAGGTTTCAAAATTCCTAAAATAGACTTGATAAGTGTTGATTTTCCAGCACCATTAGGTCCGACAATAGCCATTAAAACACCTTCTGGAATTTCGAGATCAATATCCCAAAGCACAGGTTTGTAGTTATACGCTACAGTTAAATCATCGACTTGTACTGCTATCTTATCGCTCATTATTTTAAGGCATTTACAATTGTATTGACATTATATTCAAACATACCAATATAGGTTCCTTCTATAGTTCCAGCGTCTCCTAATGCATCAGAGTATAAGGTGCCGCCAATAGTCACTTCATGACCTTTAGATTTTACTGCTGCTTGCAACGCTTCAATAGTTCGTTTTGGAACTGAACTTTCGACAAAAATTGCTTTGATATCTTTTTCAATAATAAATGCTGATAAATTTTGAACATCTTGAACTCCTGCTTCTGTTGCAGTAGATAATCCCTGTAAGCCAACAACTTCAAAGTCAAATGCTTTTCCGAAGTAATTAAAGGCATCGTGGGCAGTAACTAGAATTCGTTTTTCTTTTGGAAGCGTCTCAATGATTCCTTTTACTTTAGCTTGAAGCGCTTCTAATTTTGCACCATAAGCAGCTTCGTTGGCTTTATAATTCTCGGCATTCTTTGGGTCTTTTTCTGAAAGTACTTGAGTTACTTTAGCCGCAAATTGTTTAAAATAATCGATATCAAACCAGACATGCGGATCATAATTAGACGCAAAATAATCTGATCCTATTAAAGTGTTTTTATCTAACGCTTCACCTAAAGCTATTGGTGTTTTAGTACTGCTTTCCATTTTTTCGAACACCTCAACAAGTTTACCTTCAAGGTGTAGTCCGTTATAAAAAATAATATTAGCGTCTACCAATTTTGTAACATCGCCTTCACTGGCTTTATAGAGGTGTGGATCGACACCACTTCCCATCAAGCCTTTAACATTCACATGATCTCCACCTATATTTTCAACTAAATCGGTAATCATTGTAGTCGTAGTAACTACATTTAGTTTTCCATTAGATGGTGTGTCATTTTTACACCCAAAAAAGGCTGTAATTAATACTAGTATTGATAATTTTTTTAATGTATTCATTGTTGTTTTTTATTTAGTAGGTATTCTAAAACTAGCGCCTAAACCAATTAGGATATCTTGACCTTCAGTGATGCTTGTACCAACATATGCATCTAATTGTAAGTCGTTTGAAATTAAATAAGTAAGTCCTGCATCCCAATAATGATTAGCTGAACTATCTTCTGGTAAATCACCATAGAGTTCGGCATACATACCAAACTTATCTGTAAAACTATAGCCGTAAGCTAATGTATAAATTGCTGCAGCCTCTGAAGAATCATCTCCCCATTGAGCTCCAATATTATAGCCTAAGCTTGAGTTTTCACTTAGCGTATGAGATAAAGAAAATCTAAAATCGACTCCAGTAGTTTCAGGACGATAATCTTTAGATGCACTAAAAAGCGGAAATACATGTCCGATTAATGCAATTTCTGGCATACCATTTTTCTCTTCAGTGATATCAATTTTTACACCAAGTAGCAATGGAGATAATCCGCTGGTGACATTATCTAGTTTATTACCATTAACTTTTGTCACGCCTTCTACAAAATCCCAACCTAGGCGTAATTCTATATTATCGAGGATACCGTAACGCACAAGAGTTGTATTGAAGGTGTAGCTTTGAGATGTCACAGAGTTTTCTTCAAAAGATTCATATAAACCTCCTGTTTCTATTTGAAGAACGCCTTTTCCAACTGTTGATGAGGCTTCTGTAGCATCAGGTCGATCAGTAACTAATGGTTCAGACGTTACATTATTTTGGTTTTCATCTTGTGCATTAATAGCTATTGAAAATAGCATCAATACAATAAGTAAGTAGGTGTTTTTAGTTTTCATCAACATAAATAATTTTAGTAAAATCTTCATTCAAAACAATGGTATTGGATCCAATGGAAATTTGAGTCATTTTATTACCGATAAATTGTTTTGAAACGGTTAGTGTATTTCTATATCTAATTTGGTTTTGAGCACAAAACTCAAAAAATTCTTTATCATCACTCATTAACCTAGCAATAGTGTATGTTTTACCTTCAACGGCTTCAGCTAAAGAGATTGACGTGTCTTCGGTGGTGATTTCACCATTAGCATTTGGTATAGGATCACCATGTGGATCAAACTTTGGATGGCCTAAATATTCGCTAATTTTTTCAGCCAACAAATCTGAGGTTTGGTGTTCTAGTAATTCTGCCTCACGATGAATATCATGTAAGGTCATGTCAAACATTTTAAATAAAAAAGCTTCCCATAAACGATGTTTTCTAATCACATTAAGGGCCATTTTTGTACCCTGTTCTGTGAGTTGTAACGCTTGATATTTTTCATAATTAAGTAAATTCTTGGCTGCTAATTTTTTAGCCATGTCTGTTGCTGCTGCATTGGAAATACCTAATTTTTTAGCGATATTACCAGGTTTAGTATCCTTAATATCGTGTTTATCATTATTGTAAATCGCTTTTACGAAGTTCTCTATAGCTACAGACATTTTTTAAATTACTTTAATTTATTTTTAAGTAAGCTTAAATATTTTACAAATGTAACTAAAATTTTAATGTTTTGTTAATTTTGGTAACATAAAAGTTATGATTTAATTAAATTGAAGCATGAAAACCTTAAGTATTACCCTATTATTGAGCTTTGCATTTATATCTATTAACGCCCAAACACCTTTCGTTAAAGATTCTCTAAGCATAAGTACCTCTGTTGGATTTCATCAGAAAGTAGATTTTGAAGACTATGAAGTAAAGTTTAAAAAACTGATATCAGATTCTAGATGTCCAAAAGATGTGATGTGTGT
The DNA here is from genome assembly GCF_947500255.1 of uncultured Psychroserpens sp. Taxonomy (GTDB): domain Bacteria; phylum Bacteroidota; class Bacteroidia; order Flavobacteriales; family Flavobacteriaceae; genus Psychroserpens. The sequence continues at coordinate 864,387 of NZ_CANMRL010000001.1, forward strand.
TAGAGCTGGTGAAGCAAAAGTATTAGTGTCTATTTATAAAAAAGGAGCCTTTGTTCTGGATAAAGAAATTACAATTCATGCAAGTGGTTATGTCATGGAAGAAAACAATCTAGTCTTTAATGGTACTGATTTTAAAATCTATGGGATGACCTTGAAACCTTACCCAAAAGGAACTAACAGTATTCCAGAGCAGGATTATATTTTAGACGTTGTATTTCAACCTAAACGACTTTAGTGACAACCACAACCATCATCACCACAAGCTTTGTTGTTCACTACCTTTTTCTTCGGAAGGACCCCAAACTTGCGCAATAAAAACCATATCGCCAAAGCTACTGAAGTAAAGACTAATATGTTTTGTAATATGGTATTCATAATTGATTTGTCGTTAATAATATACTAATCTTACTTTAAAAATTGATAAGCAATCAATGCCACTACATAAGCAAAGGCGCTCATAATAGTTAATTGCAATATAGGCCATTTCCAAGTATTGGTTTCGCGTTTCACTATAGCTAATGTACTCATACACTGCATAGCAAATGCATAAAAGAGTAATAATGAAATCCCACTTGCGAAATTAAATAATGGTGTACCAAGAACAGGATTAATTTCTTTTGCCATTCTATTTTTTATCGTTTCTTCTTCATCACTACCCACACTGTAGATGGTTGCCAATGTTCCTACAAAAACTTCACGAGCCGCAAACGAACTTACTATTGCAATGCCTATTTTCCAGTCGTAACCTAAAGGTCTAATAATTGGTTCTATGGCATGACCAGCTATACCAATAAAGGAATGCTCTAATTTATGAGAGGCTATTTTTTGATCTAATTCATCTTGTGATAAGTTATCTGTAGCATACTCTGCAGTTACAATTTCTTCAGCATTATTGAATTGTTCTCCTGGTCCATAAGATGCTAAAAACCATAATACAATTGAAATCGCTAAAATGATTTTACCTGCACCAAACACAAAAGATTTCGTTTTTTCTAAAACCGTCAGCGCTACATTTTTAAGTAAAGGCACCTTATAATTTGGCATTTCAACAACAAAAAAAGTCTTGCTTTTAATCTTCAATATTTTGTTTAAAAGCCAAGCCGAAAAAATAGCAGCTCCAAACCCTATGAGATACAATAACATTAATGTCAATGCCTGATAACTTAAGCCTAAGAAACGACCTTGAGGAATAACCAATGAAATGATAATCAAATACACTGGTAAACGTGCCGAACAGGTTGTAAAAGGTGTTACTAAAATTGTAATTAAACGTTCTTTCCAACTTTCAATATTTCGAGTTGCCATAATAGCTGGAATGGCACATGCCGTTCCAGAAATTAAAGGCACTACACTTTTACCACTAAGCCCAAAACGTCTCATAATACGATCCATTAAAAAGACCACACGACTCATATATCCACTTTCTTCCAAAACGGCTATAAACAAAAACAGAAATGCTATTTGGGGAATAAATATGACAATACCGCCAAGTCCAGGAATAACTCCTTCAGCAATTAAATTAGTAAATGCACCTTCAGGCAAGACATTTTTCACCCATTCACTAAGTGAAGCAAATGTACTATCTATAAAATCCATTGGGACTTCAGCCCAATCATAAATGGCTTGAAAAATAGTGAGTAAAATCACAAAAAAGATGAGATAGCCCCAAATCTTATGTGTTAAAATTCTATCGAGTTTTATACGCAAGTCTTTGGCATTACTTAAATCGATTGTTTGACCTTTCTTAAGCGTATTATTGATAAACTGATAGCGTTTTATGGTTTCTTTTTGTTGCAATCGTTTCAGGTCTGACTTTCCTTTAGTCTTAAAACTATTAATAGCCTCAATTTGATTCCTATCAACCTTTCCGAAGTTAACATCTTGAGTAATTACCAACCAGAGTTTATACAATAACTGATTTGGAAATGCTTGGCGTAACTTCTCAAAATAAGCTGTATCTATTTCTGAAGCATTTAAACATGGCGTAACCGATAAGTCTTTATAATTGGTAATTAGCTCTTTTAATTGATCTATTCCTTTATTTTTTCTTGTGCTTATAAGAGCAATTTTTGTTTGTAGCTCTTGTTCTAAATAAGGAATATCCAAATGAATCCCTTTGTATTCCATTCGGTCCGACATATTGATCACCAGAATTGTGGGGATTTCTAAGTCTTTTATTTGAGTATAGAGCAGTAGGTTACGTTTCAAGTTTTCAACATCACTTACCACTACAGCAACATCAGGAAAATCTTTGTCGTTTTTATTTAAAAGTAATTCTATAACGACATTTTCATCTAGTGAAGACGCATTCAAACTGTAAGTTCCTGGCAAATCAATGATATGCGCTTTAACACCTCTTGGTAGTTTACAGATGCCTTCTTTTTTCTCTACAGTAATCCCAGGATAGTTCCCTACCTTTTGATTTAAACCTGTAAGTGCATTAAATACTGAGGTTTTTCCAGTATTAGGGTTTCCAATAAGTGCAACATTAATTTGTTTACTCATTAGAAATATCGATTAAAATGTGAATAGCCGTTTCTTTTCTTATGGCTAAATGTGTTCCGTTAATGTTAAGATACATTGGATCGGCAAATGGTGCTACTTGAACTAGTTCGACCATATTACCTGGTAAACATCCCATTTCTAGAAGTTTGAGCGGAATATGAATTGAAGAAACGTCAGTAATAACGCCCTGTTGACCTCTTTTTATATCTGCTAATGTGACTTGCACTCTTATTTAGATTGATTTTAAGTAAGCAAAAGTAAAGGAAAATTTCAGTGTAAAAAAATTGTAGCGTTAAAACTATTGATATTCTTTTTTTAAACGTTTAATGTCATGAATTAACGAATCTACAGACGTTGGACTAATACCATTATACAAACCTCTTATTTGCTTGTCTTTATCTATGAGTGCAAAATTTTCGGTATGCACCATACCATATTCTCCCATGCCATCATCTTTAACAACCAGATAGGATTTTCTTGCCAGATCATAGATTTGTTTTCGATCACCAGTAACTAAGTTCCATTTGTTATCATTAACACCTTTCTCTATAGCGTATCGTTTTAACTGTGCTACACTATCAATCTCAGGAGTTACCGAATGCGACAACAATAAAACTTCATCGTCGTTAATAATTTCGCTTTGAATACGGCTCATTTGATCTGTCATAACTGGGCAGATGGTTTGACATGTTGTAAAAAAGAAATCAGCAACATAAATTTTATCCTTGTAAGTATCTTGGGTTATAGTATCTCCATTTTGATTTATCAATTTGAAATCTGCAATTGTATGATACTTCTTTTTATGATGAATAGTACTATCTACTAACGAAGCATCTACTCTATTGGGTTGATAAATTGGTAATGGTTTTTCTACTTTTAGTATAGAATAAATTATTGAAATAATAATCCCTGAGACTAAAAGCAAGACGATAAAAAAGAATTTAAATTGTTTGATATAAGCAAACATCTCTTGATTTTTAAGGCTTTAATGTAAGATTTGAGTGCAAAAATACGACAGAATAGCAACAAAATGACTACTTTTAACAAGCTATATTGTTAAAAAAGAAAAAGATTATTACCATGAAGTTAAGACTACTCATTTTTTTGGGACTGTTTTCGACAGTATCATTTTCTCAAGATTACAACGAAACCTTAAATACCATCCGTGAAGCCGAAGCAAAATCTGCCTTAAACCGCATCATGCAACGCTCAAACTTAAATACTGGCAATTACGATTTAAAATATCACAGATTGGAATTAGACATAGATCCTGCCGTTTCATTTATCACAGGAGATATCACATCCTATTTTACAGCTAAGAGCAATATGACCACCATAACTTTTGATTTGTCATCAAATATGACCGTTAATCAGGTTTTACAACGTGGTAATCTATTATCATACTCGCATCTTGGTGATGAACTTATCATTACACTTCCTTCAACTTTAGGTACAGGAACTTTAGATTCTTTAACGGTAAGTTACTCTGGAAATCCTGAGTTTGCTGGACTAGGTTCATTTGAACAGAATCAACATAATGGTGACCCAATCATCTGGACACTTTCTGAACCATATGGAGCTAAAGCTTGGTGGCCTTGTAAACAAGACCTCATTGACAAAATAGATTCTATAGATGTCTTTATGACGACACCTAGGTTTAACCCATCAAACGAAGAATACATTTCGGTATCAAACGGACTAGAACAAAGTCAGGTTATAAATGGAAACGAAAAAACAACACATTTTAAACACCGCTACCCTATTCCTGCATATCTTATTGCCATTGCCGCAACAAATTATAGTGTGTACACTCAAACGGTTCCTAACAACGGAAACCCATTTGAAATTGTGAACTATGTTTATCCCGAAAGTTTAAGTACTGCTCAAGCCGGCACAGCTGTTACAGTACCTATAATGAATCTTTTTAATGATTTGTTTGAAGAATATCCTTTTGCTAATGAAAAATATGGCCATGCACAATTTGGTTGGGGCGGAGGAATGGAGCATACTACAGTATCATTTATGGGGAGTTTTGGGCGAAACTTAATTGCTCATGAATTGGCACATCAATGGTTTGGGAATAAAATTACATGTGGTAGTTGGAAAGATATTTGGCTCAACGAAGGTTTTGCAACCTATCTGTCTGGGATTGTCATTGAACATTTAGACGGAAATAATGCATTCACAACCTGGAAACAGCAACGAAATAGTTCAATTACAGCTGCACCTAATGGAGCCGTTTATCTTTCAGATGCAGATACGACATCCGTTGGAAGAATTTTTAGCGGTCGTCTTTCTTATAACAAAGGTGCTATGGTATTACATATGCTTAGAAAAAAGCTTGGTGATGTTACCTTTTATCAAGCGCTTCAAGATTATTTAAATACATCTGAGCATGCCTATGATTATGCTAAAACTGAGGATTTTATCGCTATTGTTGAAGCAACGTCGGGAGAAGATTTGACCGAATTTTTTAACGATTGGCTTTATAACCAAGGGTATCCTAGCTATACAATTACCTGGAATCAACCAACAACTAATCAAGTAGGAATAACCATAGAACAAACACAAAGTCATGCTTCGGTTTCCTATTTTGAAGCACCTGTCCCTATACGATTAATAGGAACGCTTGGTGAGCAAATGGACCTTGTTTTAGATAATACAACTAATCAGCAAAGCTTTTTGGAAACTGTAAACTTTACGGTACAAACTGTTTTATTCGATCCAGAATCTGATTTGATCTCAGCAAATAATAACGTGCTATTAAGCACAGATGAGTTTGACATCAATCCAGAGCTTTTTGTATATCCTAATCCAACATCTGAGGTACTTCATATTGAAAAACCTCAAGCTACCGAAGTTTCAGAAATTAGAATCTACAATACACTTGGGCAATTAATAAATCAGTTGCCTTGGAGTTCTACACTAGATACATCCTACTGGTCATCTGGATTATTATTTGTTCAATTTCAAACCAATGAAGGCATCATTACTAAATCGGTGTTAAAAAATTAGCCATTAAACCGATTAAAATTTTCTAAATGCTGCTAAAACACTACTTTTGTCGACTAGAATTTTATTTGACTAACGATACATGGAGTTTGTAATAAGAATATCTCAATTTTTACTGAGTCTTTCATTACTAATCGTATTACACGAATTAGGACATTTTATACCAGCGAAACTATTTAAAACCAGAGTAGAAAAGTTTTACCTCTTTTTTGACATTAAGTTTTCTTTATTCAAAAAGAAAATTGGAGAAACTGTTTATGGTATTGGGTGGTTACCACTTGGTGGTTATGTAAAAATTGCCGGAATGATTGATGAAAGTATGGACAAAGAGCAAATGGCGCAGCCACCTCAGCCATGGGAATTTCGCTCTAAGCCAGCTTGGCAACGTTTGATTATCATGTTAGGTGGTGTCACCGTTAATTTCATATTAGCCTATTTCATTTACGTGTTTGTTGCTTTTGTATACGGAGACAAGACCACTACTATAGAGAGCTTAAAAGATGGGTATTGGATTGAAAATGAACTATTACAAGACATTGGTTTTAAAACAGGAGATAAGATTATAAAAGTTAATGATGTTGCAGTTGTCAATGATTATGACGTTAAGTCTAATATTATTGGAGCTGAAACATTCACCATAAGAAGACATGGTCAAGAGCAAGTAATCACTTTACCTGAAGATTTTCTGGGTCAGTTTTCATCTGCAAAAAGTAGAGACCTATTTGAACGACGCATTCCATTTATGATTCGTAAAATAGCGGATACATCATTGAACAAAAATGCGGACATTAAACCAAAAGACATTATTACATCTATTGATGGAAAAGAACTAAGATATTTCGATCAATTAGACTCGTTAATGACTGGTTATAAAAACGAAACCTTAACTGTTCAACTGCTGCGAGGCGAAGAAGAAATCACCAAGCAATTAAAAGTTGATGGTGAAGGTAAATTTGGATTTCAAGCTGGATATGATGAAGATCGCTTTGTTGAGTTGGGTTACTTTGATCGTACAATTCAAACCTATACGTTTGGAGAAAGTTTTGGTGCTGGTGCTTTTGATTTTGTGGATACCTTACGAAAGTATGGTGCACAATTAAAAGCCATATTTACACCTAGTACTGGAGCTTATAAAGGTGTTGGAGGTTTCAAAGCAATTTATGAAGTATTTCCTCCTTTTTGGAGCTGGCAAGCATTTTGGGTATTAACTGCCTTTTTATCAATCATGTTAGGCGTACTTAACCTGTTACCTATTCCTGCATTAGATGGTGGTCATGTGATGTTTTTATTATTTGAAATCATCTCAGGCAGAAAACCTAGCGAGAAGTTTTTAGAACGTGCCCAGCTTGTTGGATTCGTGATTTTAATCACCTTAGTTCTATTTGCGAATATCAACGATTGGATTTAGAAAAAAATTAAGCAATTTTTTTAAAAAAATCTTTTTTTAAACCTAAAAAATAATATATATTTGCGCTCGCTAAAGCGATAAACACTCCTCTTTAGCTCAGTTGGTTAGAGCATCTGACTGTTAATCAGAGGGTCCTTGGTTCGAGCCCAAGAAGAGGAGCAAATAAAACCTGTCACGAAAGTGATGGGTTTTTTTGTACAACGAATTGGGCAAAAAGTTTATCTCGAAAGCGAAGTATTTCGAGGAGCTCAAAGCATGTCCAGAGCACTTTCAGGAAATAGGAGCAAACAAAAGTTCAATAATCAATATATTTATGTCTAAACTATTTCGTTTTAATAATCACATTAAATGTTAATCCAATAATAATTAACGACACACCTATAAAACTCCAAAAAGTATAAATTTCATCAAGCCAAATTGCACCAATTAACATAGTAAAAATAACTTCGATGTATTTTAATGGACCAACTTGATTGACTTCACCTATTAGAAATGCTTTGGTCATATAATATTGTCCGAAATAACCAAAAACTCCAAGGCTTAAAAGAATTATCCATTCTATACCAACAGGATTATTCCATTCAGAAATTGCAAAAAGACCTCCAAGACATGCAGCAATGATCATAAAGTAGTTCACAATCACAATCGGGTGATCGTTATTTCCAATCTTTCTTATTATTACAAATACTAATCCTGTAAATAAAGCAGATGACATTGCATACAATAAACCTAGTTCATTGATTTGTGCATCAAACCCTTTTAATATAAGTACTCCAAAAAAAGCGATAGCAAAGCAAACCCATTGTAAATATTTTATTTTTTCTTTTAATAAAACAAGGGCAAATAGCGCTGCAAAAATGGGAGAAAGATACCGTATAGAAACGGCCGATCCCATAGAAAGATGTTTAATTGAGGAAAAAAAAAGAGTCATTGCAACAAAACCTACAATACCTCTTAAAACGAGTAAAGTTCTTTTTTTACCAAAAAGAGAAATCTTATGATGCAATAAAAATGGAATTGTAAAAGCCAAAGAACCTATTGATCTAAAAAACACAATTTGATACACATTAAATTGATTTAGACTTTTGACAAATACATTTAAAATAGCAAAAGCAAAAGCACTTATAATCATTAAAACGATTGCTTTTTTAAACATAGAGTACTTTTAACTTTTAAACTTTGTTATCCGTCTTAGCAAATTACTAAAATGCATTATACTTTCCTTTTTTAATTGAGCTTCGGAAATAATATCATTAATCTTAACATACTCTACAGGTAAGATATTTTTTTCTTCGGGAGCGATATTAAGTTCTGTACTGCATGAAATTATGATGATCCCATCAACACTACCATCATTACTACTATTTATAAATTCCTTTTCTCTGGAAGCATCCTGTAAAGACTGAAATAGTATCACTCTATAGCCTCGAGAATATGCAATTTTTTCAATGTTGAACAAAAAGCAACTATAAAAAGATGTATTTACTTGAGGAACAATGACAGAGATCGCCTTGGTTTTCTTTTTCCTCAGAGCTACAGCAGAAGTATTTGGAATGTAGTTATATTTATTAGCTATCGTTTTAATAACCTCTCTTGTGTTTTTACTTATATCCGATTTATTGTTAAGTGCTTTAGATACAGTAGATACTGAGTAACCTGATACAAGTGAGAGTTCTTTTAGTGTAATTGTTGACACAATATAATTATTTTCTTATGGCTTCAATTATTTGCAAAGCATCTCGAGTCGTGGTTTCAATACTTTCTAAATCATAGTCTCCATTAGCGTCTTTCTTAATAAGCTTTGAGCCTATTCCAACACATGTGACTCCTGCATCAAACCATTGACTTAAATTCTCCTTTGTTGGTGACACACCTCCAGTAGGCATTATGCTAGTCCAAGGTTGTGGTGCTTTAATTGCCTTTACAAAATCAGGTCCATAAATTCCACCTGGAAAGAGTTTTACAACTTCACAACCAAGCTCTTCGGCTTTAGCAATCTCAGAAAGAGAACCACAACCAGGAGACCAAAGTACTTTTCTCCTGTTACAAACTATAGCTATATCTTCTCGCAATACTGGAGTCACAATAAAATTGGCTCCTAATGCCATATACCTCGAGGCCGAAGCAGCATCAGTCACAGAACCTACTCCCAATATCATTCCTGGAAGTTTTGCCAAAGCATAAATATTAAGTTTGGCAAAGATGTCTTCAGCAAAATCTCCTCTGGCTGTAAACTCTAAGAGCCTTGCTCCTCCTTTGTACAAAGCATTTAATATACTTTTACAATGCTCTATATCAGAATCATAAAACAATGGCACAAGTCCTGTTTTAGACATTACATTTATAACTTCTAATCTCGAATATTTTGCCATATCTCTAATTTATCTGGATACTTTTCCTGTGTTCTCTCCATCTAAGAACTTATTAATATCATCAATTGACACCAAGTTATAATCGCCATATATGGTATGTTTAAGGCAACAAGAAGCTACAGCAATATTTATTGCACGTTGCTTATCTTCCGAGTTTAGTAATCCATAAATCAATCCACCCATAAAGGCATCTCCACTTCCAACACGGTCAACAACAGGTGTAACTTCTTTTATATTAGCATCATAAATGTTTTTCCGATCATATAGAATTCCTCCAATTCTTTGATGAGACGCACTAACAGAGTATCTTAGGGTAGTTGCTATAAGTTCTAGATTTGGGCATTCCTCTATTATTTTATCATAAAGAAGAGGTAGCGATTTTAGGTCTTGATAGTTAGGGTTTTCTTTATGGCGACCTAGCATAAAATAGGCGGTATCAATATCTCCTAAAATGACATTACTGTACTTGAGGAGTTCTGGCATAATTTCATGAGGCTCTTTGCCGTACTTCCATAATTTGGACCTATAATTCAAATCACATGAGATTGTAAGCCCTAATTTATGAGCAGCTTTTACTGCTTCAAGACATTCTTCAGCAGCAGAGTTTGATATGGCAGGAGTAATTCCGCTCCAGTGAAACCAAGTTGCTCCTTTAAGTATTGTTTCCCAATTAAACGTGCCTTTTTCAATTTTAGCCATAGCACTATGAGCTCTATCATAAACGACATTACTTGCTCTAGTTCCGGCACCTGTTTCAAGAAAATAAATCCCTAAACGGTCTTTTCCAAAAAGAACATTTTTAGAAATTACGTTTCGTTTACGCATTTCCATCAATGCACTTTCTCCTATTTCATTATCAGGTAATTTTGTAACAAATTCAGATGAAACCCCAAAATTAGCTAAAGATACAGCTACATTAAACTCTCCTCCTCCATAAGTAGCGTTAAATGATTTGGCTTGAGAAAATCTTAAAAAGCGCTCTGTGGAAAGACGTAACATGATTTCACCAAATGTGACAATCTTACTCATTCTCTAAATTTAAATACTATTTTTATCTTTTTAAATCTAACAGCTTTATTTTTTAAATTCCTAAAGCTTGTCCTCCTCCAATTTGAATGGTTTCGGCTGTTATGAAAGCAGCATCTTGACTAGCTAAAAATGAAATGACTCCTGCAACATCTTCTGGTTGACCTAACCTTCCTAACATAATATTATTTGCCCAAGATGCAAAAACTTCTGGTTTAGTGGATTTAATTTGCGCGTGAAATGGTGTGTCAATTGTACCTGGAGATACAGCATTTGCTCTAATTCCATATTCAGCTAAATCTTTTGCTAAAGCTCTGGTTATAGCATGAACACCAGCTTTAGAGGTTCCGTAAACTCCTGCTCCAGGACCTCCTGCTGTCCATCCAGCATTAGATGTGTAATTAATTATAGAAGGATGTTCTCCTTTTTTCAGGTAAGGTATTGCTGCTCTTGAAGCAAAAAACACAGAATCTAAGTTAAGTGCCATTACAAACCTATAAAATTCGGTTGTCATGTCTTCAAATCGAGACCGTCCACCTAATCCACCAGCATTGTTAACTAGCACATCTATTTTTCCATATTTTTCTCCTATGTTTTTGATATTAGCTGTTACTTGTTCTTCATTTGTAACATCAAACCCATAGTATTCAGCAGTAATTCCCTGATCTGTAAGCTCTTTTAATCGTTTAGCTCCTTCATCATCTTGAATACCGTTTAGAACTACTGTATATCCATCTTGACCTAGTCTTTTTGCTACTTCAAAACCAATACCTCCTGTAGCTCCTGTTACTATGGCTACTTTTCCTTTATTTTCACTCATATTAATTATGGTTATTTTTAAATTTTATATTTATTAATTTTCTTCGTTTATAACTAATTTTACTTTTTTAATTAAAATAAGAACTGCTAACACGGCTAATACTACTGACAATGTAATCGTTATTAACGCAGGAGTGTATGATCCTCCTTCTGTGATTCTACCAATAAACCAATTCATAATCATAACCGAAAATGCCGCTACAGTTCCGGCTAATCCAGCTAAAGTACCAACAGATGGCCCTCTAAATAAATCACTTGATAGTGTTTGTATATTACCAATTGCAAACTGAAATCCAAAAAGTGCTAATCCAGCAAGGTATATGAAGGTCATATAATTAGAATCATTTACAAATAATATAATAGATACAAAACCTATAATAATTAAAACGCTTCCTAAAACTATACTCGCTTTTCTTCCAAAATCTGTAGATGTGCGTTTTATTATTTCTTCAGTAAATAGTCCACCTAATATTCCTCCAGCAGCTGCCATTAGATAAGAGATCCACATAGTATTTCCAATTTCTTCTATACTTAGACCAAATTTGGAATTTAGGTAAATTGGCATCCAACCAGCAAAGAACCACCAAATAGGCTCTATAAAAAATCTGCATAGTAAAATTCCCCAAGGTTGTTTGTAACTCAATATTTTGACAACACTTAAACTTTTAGCACCTTCAACCTCAACTACGTTATTGGCTAAACGATCATTAAGTAACATGTTTTTTTCACCTTCTGTCATCCAAGGGTGATTTTCTGGCTTAGTTTTTTTGTTAATAACAAGCCAAGGTAATACCCATATAATACCGGAAAGACCTAATATTACATAAGTAGATTTCCAACCAAATTGCGCGTATAAATAGACGATAATTATTGGAGCAATTACATTACCAATAGAGGCTCCAGAATTAAATATACCTTGTGCCAAGGCTCTTTGTTTTACAGGAAACCACTCTCCATTATTTTTTACAGCTCCAGGCCATAAACCTGCCTCTCCTAAACCAAGTAAACCTCTAACTATTGATAAAGACATTACGCCTTTTGCGACTGCATGAAAAGCAGCAGCTAGAGACCATACTATTATTGATAAAACAAAACCTATTCTGGTACCAATTTTATCGTATAATCTTCCTGATAAAAATTTACTTGCTGCGTAAGTAAACATGAACACATTAAGCATTAAAGCATAATCTGTTTTATCCATGCCTAAATCTTTACCCATTTCTGGCCAAAGTAAAGCAAAAGCTGTTCTATCAATATAATTTATTACGGTGGCAACAAAGATTAAACCTATAATCCACCATCTTAATCCTTTTAATTTCATATTTGAAAGTTGTGTGTGTTAATTAGTTAAACATTGTAACAATACTGATATAACACACTAAAGTGTTCTTTCATTTTCTCCTTAGCCAATTGAGGGTTTTGGCTTTTTATAGCTTCAAATATTTCTTGATGTTCTTGAATTCCATTTCGAGCTAAACTTTTATCACACACATGATATTTTTCAAAATTAGTTATGATCTCTGGTGTGATAATAAGCATAAATGTATTCATTGTACTATTCCCGCTAGCTTTTGCTATAGCTAAATGAAATAGTAAATCTTCTTGTACTGCATCTTGACCGTCTAACACTTTTTTAGTATAAGCTTCGAGTGCTTCTTTCATTTTTTCAAGATCTTCATCTGTTCGTCTTAGAGCAGCCAAACGAACTGTTTTAAGTTCTAATAATATTCTTGTTTCAACCAAAGATTTAAAATCTGGATCTTCTAATCTTAAAATATCTTCAATCATACCATTCATAGCAATCACTCCAATATTTGCGACAAAAGTTCCGCTTTGCGGAATCGATTTTAATAAGCCATAGAATTCAAGTTTTTGAATAGCTTCTCTCACATTACTTCGGGTAACTCCAAATTTTTCAGACAGCATTCTTTCAGAAGGCAACTTGTCTCCAGGTTCAAGATTTTTACGATTTATAAGCTCTCTTATATTAGATATAATTGTCTTCTGAACACTTTGACTATCCTTTTTTGCTAGTATGTCTATTTTCATAATCTTAAGCTCTTTTTTTGTCTGCTGGTTTTAATCTAAATTTAGGGAAATAATATGCAAGTCACATTAAATCTTTGTTAGTGTTTAAAGAATTCTACTTATCCTTTTGAAATAAGTAGAATTCAATAAGAGACCAATTCAAATTTTTACATTAATGATTAACTTCTAAACTATAATATTTTACTCGAGCAAAAGCGCCTTCATCTCGCGATTGAAAATAATTTCCCGCTTTAAAATAGTTTTCAAATATTCCCCATCTTGTCATATGAACATTTTCATAAACTTTATATTCAGTATTATTTAAAATAATAACCATCTTACCTTCAGATACTTTGACTTCGAGTGTAAACTTTTTAAATCCAACTTTTTCTTCAAAATTAAATCCATCATCATTTCCCCAAGCCTCTTCATGCAAAATATCGGTATCAGATAAGTTTAAATTTTTCAACACCTTAGTTTTTACCCTTATTTTTCCATTATCCCAATAGATTTTTAATATTGGTGGCGCATTATTATCATCTGCACCTATAAGATCACGTTGTTCATTAGTTAATCTACCGTGAATTTGCATGATAATGACACGATGGTATTTACCATTTTTATCTCTTGACACCTCTTCCATGGCAAGTTTGCCTTTCATAACACCTCCTTGTTTAAAGGTCCAATTGGTATTATTATCACCAGGAATCATTTGCTCTCTTAACTCAGATCTGGAATACTTTGTATTCCTTGTGGTTGAACTTGTTGGTTTCGCATAAAAAATCAATGCTCCTTTAACTGAATCATTATACATATATGTCTTCAGCTTCTCATTATTTGCATAATCCAATATCTCAGGTGCTTCAACTTCATAAGGTTTTCCTTTATCATTAGCAATTGGAATAGTGACTTTCCAATGAGACAAGTCAATATCAGGTAATTTTACTTTCTTTTTTTTCTTCTTCTTCTTTCTTTTTTTATCCTGTTTTTCAGTTTTTTTATCCGATTCTGTTACGTTACTACTCTTTTCTTGAGAAGAAACATTAACTGATATGAATACCATCAATAGAATTGTTAATATTTCTTTTCGGAAGTTTTTCATTTTATATATTAATTATTCATAATAATTACGAAGTCAGCTCATATGTCTTCGTCTCAATTGTTTTATAACCACCCAGTAACACATTTAGTTTCTGGGTGGTTTTTAATTTTATGCTTATTTCTAATCTGTGATCATTATATTATCAAAGAAAGCCTCAGCAACATTATCTATGACATCAACATTCCTAACATAAATAACAATCTCATTCGTAGATGCTGTAAATTGGAATGTATGGGTATTATAAGCACCACCATCTGTATCGAAAGTATTTGGAATTGCAAAATAGGCATCAATTGCAGGATCAGAAGTCGAGGCATTAATACCTACCTCATCTGCAATTTCTGTATTTAATATAAATACTTCGGAAGTTATCCCTCCAGCTGTTGTGCTTGCGTCAATAGAGAACGTGTATGTCTCTCCTACCTGCACTTGAACAACCTGATACAATCGACGACCTGTTTCGTCAAGTTTTGCTCCTCTAGTTCCGTTGTTTCCACTAGAAGTAGACCCAGCTTGTTCACTATTATCACCATAAAAGGCGTCAAGCCATGAATCTAAAGCACCGTTATCCCAAAGCGGATCATACGGGCTTGGAATGTCATTTCCATCACAATCTTTAATGGTAGAGTTTGGTGTCATATCCCAAGCATCAGCATTATCACCAGTACTTTCACCATCACATCCAGGTGTTGTACCATAAAGGTCAAAAGTTCCATTTAAAACCTGTACGACAAAGCCTTCAGCTACTATAAGTTCTTCAGTTGCAACACTTATACTTCCCGTAATACTAGTTGCTGTTAAAGTCACTGTATAAATCCCATCTTCAGTATAAGTATGCGAAGGATTCATGCCTGTAAATTGGAAGCCGTCTCCAAATTCCCACAATAACATTACTGCTCCTTCCGAAGCATCCATAAACTCATAAGTTCTATAGTCAGATCCATCAACTAAATAGGTAAAAGCAGCAGTGACCGGTGCTTGTATATCAATGTTCTGGCTTAAAGACGTTGACAGATTTGCATCATTAGTAGCTGTAAGTGTCACTGTGTATATATCATGTGTGTCATAAACATGAGTAGGAGATTCTTCTGTTGAAGTATTCCCATCACCAAAATCCCATAGGTAACTTGTCGCACCTGTAGATGAGTTATTAAATGTATATTCCAAGTAATTAGTTTCACTCTGAACAGAATTAAATCCTGCAGATGGAGGTACAGCACCTTCAGGTGCTACATCAATCGTGAAGTCATCAAGTCTAGCTTCAACAGGACCATTGGTGAAATAAATTGCAACGGTATTATTGATTCCAGAATTAAATGTTAAGGTCGATTGAACATATACAGCAGGTTCCGAATCATCGGTTACAGTTACAGAAGCGATTGTAGCATCAAGAGCTTCTTGTGTAGTCTCAGGAGACCCAAACTCTGTTACACCTAAAATTGATACAGTTAATGATGGATTAGAAGAATTATCCAACATTGTATAATAATATCTTAGATCATAGTTTGTGTCTGGTTCGACAGTAATTTCTTGATAACCTATACGATCTCCTGCAGGTAACGGCAACTTAGCTCCTTGATCTCCAAATGTTACTGGACTACCCGTAATTTGAATAACGCCGCCTAAATCACTATTTCTCCATGAGTCACGGCCATCGCCACCACCACCAGGCAAGGTATCATCTTCAAAACCTGGTTCTAAAATAATTGGTTGAAATGGACCTTCTGCTACTATAACTTCAATAGTTACGGTATCTACAGCACCTAATGCATCGCTAGCAGTTAAAGTGACAGAATATGTACCTTCACCAGCCTCAAACGTATGGGTTGGATCTTGTAGGTCAGAAGTAGCTCCTCCTCCAAAATCCCATGCAAAGGTAGTTGCTTCAGAAGAAAGATTAGTAAAATTAATCGTTCTAAAATCATTGCTATCAGAAGCATAAGAAAAGTTAGCTTCAGGTGGCACAGTGTCAGCTTTAGAATTAGCGCCTGGTAAATCGTCTCGAAGTGTACAACCAACTAAAAGACTAGCTATAAAGACACTTACCAGTAATGTTGTATTACGGAAAATATTTATTTTATTTTTCATCGTTTAATTATTTAAATATTAATATCCTGGGTTTTGCGTCAAAAGACCACCACTTAGATTTATTTCTCTTGCTGGAATAGGTAACAGTAAGTCTCTACCAGAAAAAACATATCCTCTGTCTGTTGCATGTGCGCTTAATACTTCTTCTGCAACGCCAAATCTAAGTAGATCAAACCAACGTTGATTCTCAAATGCTAATTCAACACGTCTTTCCGTAAGCAAGTCGTTTTTTGTAATATTAGAAACTAAATCGGTTAACCCAGCCCTGTCTCTTACTTCTTGAAAAGAATTCAAAGCGTTTGAATTACTTGTTTGTGAACCTCCTGCCATAATCGCCTCAACATGCATTAAAAGCACATCGGCATAACGCAATACGATATAATCATTACCAGCATTTCGAGCATTCCCACCATATGAAGGAGGCGAGGTCGTAATATCAGATCCATCAGGTAAAAATTTTATCACTTCATTATCATCTTGACCAAGAATACCAAGATTAGTTATAGAAGCTGCTGTTCTATTGCCTCCATGTGTTGCAAAATCTAAAAAAAGATTTGTATTAACAATGTTTTGACCATCCTCTCTTCCTTGACGGAATGCTGAAGTAAATTCAGAAGAAAAACTTTGGCTTTCTAAAGAATTTCCTGTTTCATATTGGATAGCAAAAATAATTTCATTGTTTAATTCTGAATAAAACACATCGCTGAAATTACTTTCTAAATCAAATTCTCCGCTGTTGATAATAGATTCACATAATTGCTGTGCTCCAGAATAATTAGGACTTGACTGCGTTAAGTATACTTTTGCTAACAACGCTTGTGCTGCTGCCTTTGATGCTCTTGATTTAAAAGAGTTATCTAAATTATTAACAGCTTCTTGTAAATCTTCTACAATTTGTACATAAATCTGTGCTACAGGAGTTCTAGTAAAAAGTGCTTCGCTATCTGTTGGACCAACTACCGAAGTAACTAAAGGCACATCACTATATAATCTAACCAAGTTAAAATACGCATAAGCTCTTAAAAATTTAGCTTCAGCTGCATAACTTGCTTGATTACTTTCGTCTGCAACATCAATAAAGCTCAGAACATTATTAACTCTGAAAATAACTTGATACATTGATTGATAAAAATCTTCAGATTCTACATTGTTGGCATTAACCACATATCTGTGAAAATCAGATTTCGAACCTTCGAGTGTTGCATTTCTAGTATTATCGGTACGGTGTTCTGTTAGAAGATGTAAAAATTGGACTCCTCTATTTGCTCTACCAATATTAGTTTGTGTGTTTTCATTAACACCTTGGTAGGAGTCATAAATTCCAATAATTCCAGCTAACACATCTTCATCAGATTGGAAAAACGATTCTACTGCAACTGCAGTGTCTGGCAATGGATTTAAAAAATCATCGCTACAGGAAGTAAAAATAAGTCCTGTAATGGCAAAGACTAAATATTTTATATGTTTCATAATAAGTTTTTTTTATTAAAAGTCAACGTTTAGACCAAATGTTATTGTTTTAAATATAGGTGTACCCGCTCTTTGAGAGCCATAAGCTCTTGGATTATTACCATCTACATGTTCTGGATTAAAACCATGATAATCATCAGCAGTGATGTAAATCAAATTTTGAGCTGTAGCATAAAGTCTTAGACCTGTTAAACCTAATTTTGATGTTAAATCATCTGGTAAATTATACCCAAGGCTTACATTTCGCAGTGAAAAGTAGTCTGCACTTGCAATAACTTCACTTGTTAGCACTTTTTCTTGAATGAAAGATTCATGTGGTACAAGACCATCAGCAACTGCTTGTGCTTCTCCACCACTTCTGGTTCTATTACCAAACCAATTATAGAAGTATTGATCCCCTATATTATTTACTTGGGCTCCAAGGCTTCCTTGTACCATAAACGAGAAGTCAAAGGCTCCAATTCTAAAGTCATTAGTAAAACTATATATTAAATCTGGGTAAGGATCTCCTAAAATAGTTTTATCCTCTTCGGTAATTACACCATCACCATTTAAATCTCTTACTATAGTATCATCGGCTTGACCATTAATTCGATTCCAAGGATTGTCAACATAAGTTGTTCTGAAATCAGTATCATTATAAGCTTCGGTATCTACTACATAACCCCAGAAAGATGAAATAGGTTCACCTATTCGGTTAATCCATTGTGAGTTTCTACCATAAGTATCTTCTATTAGCGCATTATTCGAATCACCAAAACTTAGTAATTCATTTTGGTTAGTAGATGCTATAAGAGTTGAACTCCAAGAGAAATTCTCTCTTGAGATATTTTTAGTTCTTAACTCTAGTTCCCATCCTCTGTTTTGCACCTCACCTAAATTCACAATACCGCTTGTAAATCCAGTAACGTAAGACACAGGATTTTCTAATAATAATTCGTCACTAGTTCTTTGATAATAATCCAACGATCCTGATATTCTATTATTTAAAAATCCAAAATCTACTGCAGGATTAAATTCTTCTGAAGCCTCCCATTGTAACAAAGTATTTGCTATGTTAAGTGGTGAAACACCAGGAGTTATATTGCCTCCAGTAATAGCATTTGAATTTTGTAACAATGCCAAATAAGGCCATGCATTTACATTACCATCACCTACATTAAAATTCTCAGCACCTGTAAAACCATAACTAGCTCTAAACTTTAATCTGCTTATGACATCACTATCTAATAAGAAATCTTCATTGTGTACATTCCAACCTACAGATGCGGCTGGGAAATTACCCCATTTTGAGTTGATCCCAAAAACAGAACTACCATCACGTCTAAAAGAAGCATTGAATAAATATTTATCCTTATAAGCATAATTAACTCTGGCAAAATAACCTACTTTCTTTCTGTTTTCATTCACCTCACCATAATTAGCTATTTGAGTAGCACCTTGCAAGTTTGGAAGCAAATCATTAGTATACCCATTACCGATAACACCGCTGTTTTCACTTTTTCTTTGCTGTACGGTCATACCTACCAGTAAATTAAACTCATGATCATTATTAAATATTTTGTTATAGGAAATCGTATTATCTGAAATCACTCTTGAACGAAATCTATTCTGTAAATCATATTGTGCTCTACTTGCTCCGGATGCATGATAATTTGTACCGTCCCATCTTGTTCTCTTTCTTTGTTCTAAAGTAATACCGAGAGATGTTTTTGCTGTTAATCCGTCTAAAATTTCATAGCTTAAATATGTAGAACCAAATAACTTAGTATTAAACTCATAATGTTCTCTCTCAACATATTGTTGATATGGGTTTGAATCTCCCGAAGTACGAGGTCTTTCGTTGTTACCATCGTTGTCCAAATCCAAGTTTATTAAATGATTCTCTAAAAAGTAATCTCCTACACCTACATCAGGATATGTATCCGTATTAATAAATTGTAGTGTCTCTTCGGTATGAAATATTGGCAACCATGGTGATTGACGTGTAGGATTATGTATTGATGTAGGTAATCTTCTTTGCTCAGTATAAGATGGCGTAGCTCTAACTCCAAACTTAAACCTATCACCTAATTTAGAATCAACTTTTAGGGCTGCCGTATACAATTTGTAATCATCGGTTATTACAACACCTTCATCATGAAGGTATCTTAAGGATGTACTAAATTTAGTACTCTTTGATCCTCCACGCGCTGCAAAGGAATGACTTGTAATAGTACCACCATTAAAAAAAACATCTTGCCAATCTCTATCAATACCTGTGGTAGCAACTAATAATTGTGCATATAAAGTTTCTCCTGAAAGTGTACCTGTTGCAGCCTGCTCTATTCTAGCCCAATCTGCTACACTTTTTCTATAATCATCACTTCCATGTGCATCTTTAAAACCTAGGTAGGTTTGATAGCTAAATCTTGTTTTTCCTTCCTGACCACTTTTTGTAGTAATAAGTATAACACCATTAGAACCTTCACTACCATAAATAGCAGCTGATGCAGCATCTTTCAACACTTCAAAAGACTCCACATCGTTCATATCAATGTTACCAAGAAATTCAGAGTTAACAACTACACCATCAACTACAACTGCAGGACCTGAATCTGCTGTAATAGATCCAACACCTCTAATAGTAACGGTAGGTGCACCACCGGCTTCTGCATTTGTTGATTGGATATTAACCCCAGATACTTGACCTATCAAGGCATCATCTACCCTTGAAACAGGTATTTGGTCTAATTTTTCATTAGTTACCTTAGAAATCGCTCCTGTTAAATGACTCTTCTTTTGAGTACCATAACCAATAACTACAACCTCATCAAGTTTACTTGCGTCTTCAACAAGTGAAATGGATACAGTTGTTTGATCTCCAACAATAATTGTTTTTGTCACGAAACCTAAATAAGAGAATTGAAGTACATCTCCTTTTGTCACTTGGATTTCAAATTTTCCATCAAAATCCGTTGAAGCCCCTCTTGTAGTTTTTAAAACTAAAATGTTTACACCTGGAATAGGTTGACTATCGACTTCAGAAACAACGCTACCCTTGAGTAGGAAACTGTCTTGGGCAAACATTGTTACGCTGAATAGTAATAAAACTATTAGCAGCAGTTTGTTTTTTAAATTCATAATTAATCTTTTTGAATTGAATTAGTTAGTAATTACAATTACTTGAAGTCAATGCATAGCAAATTAATATGTTTTTGTACCTTTGCTTATGTATTTACTTTTAAGTAATTACATCATTTTTTTTACTTCGGTTTAAAGAAGTATTTTTTAAAAGGATAGGCCCACCCTGTCCTTTTTTTAGTTTAAAAAAAATTGGTTTACCAGATTGGTTTACCAAATATATATAAATTTTTGTTAAATCCAACGATTTCGTAAAATATTATACCTAAAAGTCACAAATCGATAAAAAAACTAGCAAAAAATTAAATATTTACTCCATGAAGTCTTCTCGAATAGGGCTAAATACATCAATTAAGACACCTTCTTCAGTACAAGTTGCGCCATGTAATACATGTGGTGGGATATAAACCGTATCTCCTCCTTTTACGATTTTGGTTTCGTCGCCTATAGAAAACTCAAAAGCGCCACTTTCTACGTAAGTCACTTGACTATGATAATGTTCATGCTTGTAACCAATTCCTCCTTTATCGAAATGTACTTTTACCAACATAATTTTGTCATCATAGCCCATTATTTTTCGCTTTACGCCCTCTCCTACCTTTTCCCATTCAAGGTCTTTGTCTAAGATAAATTCTTTACTTGCTCCAAATGTTTTCATGTGTTTTAATTTTTAGTTGATTTCTTTTAAGATAAAAGGACCTTTCCAGGACACCTCATTGTTATTTATATTTAATTTGTGTTCTATTTCATTATCATTATTTAGATTAGAAATAACAAACATTACTTTTTTATCTTTATTTGTTATGATTTGAATTGCTGTATAATCTTTAGAATCTAATACAACCTCAATAGATTTTATATTACTCTTAGAATTTATAGCTAATTCAGACACTGGGCTATATACACCTGTTGATTCTATAATTGAAGCAAACACCGTGTTTTTTGAATTTCTTTTTCGTAAAACAAGCGCAGGTTCTTGACGTAAATTAAATTCTGGATCATTCGCGCCAATTTTAGCAAGAATAACTTCGTCTCCTTTTGATGTTACCGCAGTATAATTGTAAAATTTATTATTTAGCAACCAGTTTAGTTTTATATTTTCGCCTTTAGTTATTGCGTTAGCTTCATTATATAAATGTTGATACCCATTTTTATTACCTAAAATTTGCGGAACGTCACTTTTTGTATATTCAAAACTTGTTTGTATTAGCTGTCCTAAATAATAGAGTGGTAAATCATACTGATTAGCTGTTTCAGATTCTACTCTCATAATATCTAAAACATAAGGATTGTCATAATCATTATCTTTTATTGTTACAAAGGTTCGATGCAACTTGGTTCCTGGATATGCATTGTCTTCTTTTGCACTGGATACTTGCAAGTTTTCATTATCAGCATTAAACACATATTTGTATGAATGGTGCTTACTCCCAATATCATATTTTCCTTGAAAATGAGATGTTTCATTTTGCACCAATGTGTTATGTGAAATAGATTGTTTGGCCCAAGTTTTATTTTCTTTTAAATAATTACCACCACCTTTTTGTTCGATATTAACGTAACGTGACATTCCGTAGTCTTGAATAATTTCTTTACCATCTTCGAAAAGGGCAAACGATAATTTATCATAATGTCCATGGCTTAATCCATGTGCTGTATATTTATGTACTAACTCTAAATTACCACTTCTCAAAATAGCTACTGCTCCTTGATCACCATTTGCTCCATCTGATAATTCAATAGATTTTTTATCAAAAGGTTTTGTCTTCCCTTCTTTTATACCAAGTGCTACTGCTAAACCTGCGTCATCAAGTGTGACTTCACTTTGTTTTTTTGCTATACTTAATAATTCGGGGTTATTACCTCCAAAATGGTAGGCAATGTCTACAGCTGATATTAAAGACGTATTATAATAGGACATTCCTTTTTGAGAATCATTCAACAAAAAGAAATCGCCATCAGCATCAGATAAATTTAATAATGCGTTAACTCCTTTAAGTAATACACCGTCTTTATATTCTAAAACTTTTAAATCTGGTTTTTTGTTTTGAAGTGCTTGAGCAAATATTAAAAAGGGATACATTGCATAACGCTGATAATAAGGTCCTTCAGTATAATAACCATCTGGAGAAAAAGGTTCATCTAAGTTTGCAAAAAAGCCCTTTTTCCCATCTTTGTTTATGAAGCCACCGTCATTGTCTTTTAAACTCTTATCTAAATCAATGTTTTTTATACCATATAATGCGCTCTGCAATAAAGCATCATCTTCCATTACCAAGGCAATCATTCCAACAGCCACATTTCCCCAGGTGCTATGGTTGTGAACACGATTAAAGAATTGAGGATTATCTTTTGAAATATGATCCGCAAAAGGTCTGAACAAGTTTGATTCTAAATTATTACGCTCTTCCTCTGTTAAGTAATCGTATATACAATCATAGGCTTGACTTGTGTATACCAACCAATTAGAATCGTTCAGGCATTGCCAAAACAGTTTCCCTCTTGCATAAGATCTTGGTTTAGGGTGAATAGGTAATGTTGGATACATTTTAGCATATTCAAACAGCATATCCTTTACAAAATTGGCATATTTTTCATCATCAAGAATTTGATACAACACACCAGCTTTTTGCATTAAACTATAGTTTTTTTTATGTGTTGCATGCGTATAACCTCCAGAATAATCTTTAGGAATTGGGACATCAAAACCATTATTAATTTCAATATCTATCTCTTCTTGAACTTTAGCTAATGTTTGATCAAAAATTGGAATCTCTCCTAAATTTGCTCTAATAGCTTTAACGCCTTCTTTGGTTAAAATCAAATTTGGATGCTCTTCAGAAGTTATAGTTTCAGAATTATTATCTGAAATAGAAGTGTTTTCATTTTTACAAGAAATCATTGTAAAAACAAGAGTTACTATTGCAAATTTTAAAGTTATATTATGTCCTAGTGTCATGGTTTGTAACATTAATTTGAAATAACTATCATTTTTGATATGATCTGATTTCTATTTGATAAGCTAAGAATGTATGCTCCATTAATCAATGATGATGTATCTATACTTAATTCTTCAGAGGCTGTATGTATAGTTTTCTCAATAACTTTTCTACCATCTAAACTATATACTTGAATAAAATCAATCTGGTTATTTATGTCTTTAATATACAATTTATCCTTAGCAGGAACAGGATAAAGTGATATGCTATTTTGTAAATCAACTTCACTAATTGATAACCTTTGATTACCAAAGAACTCTATTTCTGTAATATTCGTCCATACGCTTACTCTAGTATCGCCTGCACTATTAAATCTTCCATAACCCATTAATTTCACATAGCGTGCATTAGCAGTTATCTCATATTGATCAAAAGCATCATTTACGCCAGTTGTTGTAGTAATTAATAAATCTCCAGTTGTTGGTAATACCATTGTGAAATCTGAAGCATTTGTTCCCGTTGTAGACAGCCAGACTTGTAAACCATAAGGATCATTCTTGTCATCTGTAGCGATTTGTATTAAATCAAGCTCATATTCACTACCTAAATCGTAAATAACATATTCTCCATCGCCTTTGTTATCTCCTGGTAAAATAGCACCATCTTGGGCTGTCCAATGTGTTTCAGTATCTTTATCTAATGTGTTTGATGCGTAGTTAAATTTATTATTAGCAGGCTCTACTTGTTCTTGCGAAAAAGAGTGAATGGTAACAGGGTCATCAATTAGACCTGTATTAATTAGGTCGTATAACTCTGTTAAATCTGCACCTTCTTGTGTAACATTTAAGATTCTTACAATATCATCACCTCCAGGGTCTTGCATAAAAGTTACGGTACCTGCTCTACTGTTTACATCTGTATTTTCAGCAACTGTCACTGAAACAATTGCACTAGCAGTTCCTGAGCTAATATCAATAGATATCCAAGCGTCATTAGATACAGCTGTCCAACTTACGTTTGCATTTACAGAAACATCATTACTACCAGCATTAAAGGTAAACTCTGGCAAGCTACTAACAGTTAAGGTTTCTGATACACTAATGGTGCAATCACCATCCAAAATGCTAGCGCCTAAATTATCAACAAAACATGCTCCTATTCCATAACCAACCATAGCGTCGGTTGTTGGTTCATAAGTACCCATATCAGCACCTTTTCCGGAAGAACCAGGTCCAGAAAACGTAAAAATTTCACCATTTGCTGTTGCTGCTATTCCAGTCTCTTCAGAGAAGCCTGTATTGGTTTCACCTAAAACAGTTCCTTTATAAACGTTTCCTGTGTACATTAAAGTTGTACCCAGATTAGCATAGGACGTAGGTGTATCACCAGAAATAATATCTGATATATTTGGATTGGCCGCAGCGAAATAAATTAAATTATCAGAAACAGTTCCTGTTGGATCGGTTGACCCTTTATCGGTGTTATAAAACAATGGTGCATTAGTGTTTATTATGGTATTATTTGACAGGTTAATATTTTCAGATTTTTGGTATCCATTTGTAGTATTAGTAGATGTACAAGGAACTGCATTATTATCATTACCACCTAAAAATGTTATACCGTTATTCCATTTGGCCTGGCTATTTACTGTAATACAATCTTGAATGTAATTATTCGTAATGTCATGGTTGCTATCGGTAATTCTGATTCCTCCAGTGCCTTCAACGTCTTCACCTAAAAAGTAGTTTCCATCAACCGTCGCATCAGAACCATGACGCAATACTAAAGACCCTCTGCATCTTCTAAAAGTGTTATTAATAAATATGTTGTTTTTACTTTTATTGGTGATGATTTCATTTTCACCATCAGCCTCAACAAAATAGTTATTGATTACAGCAACATTACTATTTACATTTTGATTTCCACTAGAACCAATACGAATAGTCTCACTATCACCAGAATTACTTAACGTATTATCAATTTTTTCATAGTTATAGAAATAATTATTACTTATGGTGTGCCCAACTGTTGCACAAGGATCATTTTCAGCATTATACTGGTATTCTGCTAATATTAGGGCACCTGCACTTGATTTATTCATAAAAGAGCAGTTAATCACATTGTTGTAAGTTCCGTAAAGTACAATCCATCTATGTTTTGTAATAGAATTGTTCGCCATATCATCGGCTACATCATCAGGGTGTATTGCTAAACCATCAATCGCACAATTTTGAATTGTACTATAATTAGCATAATCAGTCCCATTTCTAAATTGAATAAAATTGCTAGCTCCAAAACCTCCTTGCCAATGAAAGCCATCCACGATAACATAATCACCACCAATATTCATTTGTAAACCACCAGTAAAAATAACGCCTCCAGGTGTTTCTGCTCTAAAAACAATAGGTTCACTTGCAGTTCCATTACCAATAAAGTCTATTCGTTCTTCAGTATTGTATGTTCCATTTGCTAAAATAATTACATCTCCTGGTCCATAAACCTCATTCTCTAATGCTTCAGGGCTAGTGATATTATAAGTCGTTTGGCTTATTACTAATGAAGAAAAAAGTAATAAAGAACAAAGTAAAATATTTTTCATTTTAAATGTATTGTTAAACTGGTTAACCAAACTGGTTAACCAAATATAAGAATAATTTTTGAAATCGAATATTTACGTTGAATGTACTTAGTTAGTATATGTTTTTTTAACGAGTAATTAGTTCTGATTTGTATTTAACCACATCAACTTTAATGACGAACTACATGTTGTAAACACCTCCATTAATATCGAGAGTAGCACCAGTAATAAAACCGTCATATTCAGATGCGAGATATAAGACTGCTCGAGCTACATCTGCAGCATTACCTGCTCTTTGAATTGGAATACCAGAAATTGTTGCAGCTGCTGATTCTTTTGTTGTGTGTGTGTCATGAAATGAAGTGCCAAGAATTAAACCTGGAGCTACTGCATTAACTCGAGTCCCTTGAGTACCAAACTCGGTTGCAAGTGCTCTTGTATAAGTTAAGATAGCACCTTTACTAGTAGCATAGGCTAAAGAACCTGGGTGGCCTCCTTTTCTTCCTGCCAATGATGCCAAATTAACGATACTACTATTGATGTTTTTTGCTAAATAAGGTGATGCAGCTCTTGTAACAAACATCATAGATGTGAGATTGATATCCATGACTTTATTCCAAAATTCAGTTTCCATTTCATTTAGCAATTTACGTGCAACTAGTGATCCGGCATTATTAATTAGTATATCTAAACCATCTAATGCCTCTGCCGATTTTTTAACTAGCGCATTGGCATCGTCTTCCTTTGTTAAATCACCACTTATAGCAATCGCTTTTTGTCCTTTGCCTTTTGCATATTCAACCAATTGATTTGCAGTATTTGCGCTAGAAAAATAGTGGACAGCCACATGGGCACCATTATCAATAAAGTGTTTAGTAATAGACTCACCAATACCTTGAGCTCCAGCAGTAATGAGCACTTTTTTCCCAGTTAATTTTTTATATATTTTCATATCATTGAATTAATCATTTTTAGTAAAATAGCCTTGATTAGATACTGATGTATCACTTACAGTTATACTTGCTTTTTTAAACCAAACCTCAGCGTAATTTCCATCTTTATATTGTTTATGTATATCTCCACCATGTGTCTCAGCACCAGAACACCAGTTTTTATTTACGTCTGGTGACTTTCCATTGGTTTGGTTATATGACCCTAATTTAAAAAAACAGCCTTCACCAGCATAGGCGTTCTTGCGCTCTAACCCATCTTGTCCTATTGGTACAAACAAGCTTTGGGTTTGTTCAGGTATGTCATCTTTTGTAGTATATTCTGATTCGATTAAGTTCTTTGTAAATGTTTTAGTCTTATGTTCTTTACTGGTAAATGTCAAGTTCATAATACCATTTTTAACTTCAATTTTATAACTAAATTCTTCCCCTAATTCAATACCATCTTTAGGTTCTTCTGGATAGGTGTTTTCGCTAGTACCAACTACAGAAAAGTCATGACCCCAAACAGCAGTAGAGTAATCCCATCGTCCAGAATTATCGTCACCAGCTGTATTAATCTCATAGTGCCAAAAAACCGACCCTTTACTATGACCTGGGAATTTCTTGTAAAATATTTTAAGTGGCTCATTCTCATGCCCATCGGCACTATGAATCTGGCCAATAACTACGGAATAAGAAGCTGCTACGCGAGCATCACCTGTTGATGATACATTCATGACCTTGAGCGTCGCTGATAGTTTATCATCAGCAATTGCTGGATACCATTTTTTTACTTGAGCTAATTCGGTTCTACAATTATTTGAAGTCCCGTGGGTATTTCCTGCATTGGGTGCTTTATAAACTACCCAATCTTCTTTACCATCATTTGCTGTATAAAAGAAATCTTCATGTTCAAAATTATTTGCATGACCAACATTTGAGCCATCTCCTAAAATTAAATTCCAATCGTTAAAAAATGGAATAACATCACTTGCGTAAACGGTTTTTTGCCCTTCTTTTTTATTTGACTTTTTTTCAGTGTTGTTACAACTACTTAGTATTAAAAAAACACCAAGAGTAAAAACTGTTACTAATGATATGATATGTTTTTTATTCATTTCTTTATGTATTTGAATGCTATTAAAAATACTCTAGTAATGCTATTATACCGTTATAAGAAATCACTAAAGAAAAGAACAATGCTGCATACATCCCAATATAAACACCAAGATGCGTCTTATAACCTTTCATCACCTTTTTGCTACTTAACATTAGTATAATTCCTAATATTACAATTGGCAATACAAATACATTAAACACCTGTGATAATATTTGAATTTCTATAGGATTTGCGCCAAATGCCGGACCAATTAAAGCTACCAAACATGCTATAGCTGTTATAATTCTAAACTGGCGTGAATTGGTATCTATCGTTCCAGATTGATAATCTGCAACCAAAAGTGGCGCTATTAGCAAACAAGGAAAAATAGAAGATAAACCAGCACTCAAAGCCCCGAAAAAGAAAATAGTGACTGCCCATTTGCCTGCAACGGGCTCCAAAGTGTTTGCCATATCTAGTACATGGTTAACCTCTATGCCTTTATAAAATAAAGCACCAGCAGCAACTGCCATTATGGTACCACTGATTATAAATATTAAAATAGCAGCTGTAATGGCGTCTTTTTTTTGCTGCTTTAAGTTTTTAATCGTCCAACCTTTTCCTTTAACAAATAATGGGCGAGATAAAAACGTCGCTGCAGCCATAGTAGTGCCAACAAAAGCAGCAACTAACATTTTACCGCCTGGCACATCTGGAATAGTAGGTATTAAACCTTTAACAACATCTATTGGAAGTGGCTGTACAAAAAATAATGAAAGCAAAAATGACATGCCCATTAGTGTAACAAATATGATCAATATCTTTTCGAAAAAAGTGTACTTACCAACTAGCATCAACAGGTAAAACGTAACAATTATTATAATTGCTATCGTTAAAACAGTTCCATATTCATGAGTACTTAATCCTTCAAAATTAAGTACCAGAATTTCGAAAATAATATTTGATGAAATTCCTAAAATTCCCATGAGTGAATTCCATTGTCCAAATGTAATACCGACAATAATTAAGATAGCCAATACTTTACCAAACTTCAAATGCTTTTTAAATCCGTATAGTGCTGTTTCTCCTGTTATTAATGCAAAGTTTCCGTATGCAAACATTAAAATTCCAGAGAATAAACAACTTAAAAAAAGCACCCAAAGTAATTGCATATTAAATTTACTTCCCGCAACTATCATTGAAGTTACACTACCTGTACCTATAGTATAACCTATTGCAAAAATCCCTGGACCAAAACCTAATATTATGGTAATTATCTTTTTGAGAAAAGTTTTTTTAATTGTTGGTGCTTCCATAATAATAGTTGGTTTTTATTTCCAGTTTGTATGATAATTTTTTCCTGAGTTATCATCTAATCTCTGATATGTATGAGCACCAAAGTAATCACGTTGTGCTTGTATGATATTTGCAGAGGAATATGCTGTAGTTATTCCATTAAAAAATTGAATTGCTTCACTCAATGCAGGAATTGAAACATCATTAAGAATAGATTGTAAAACGACAGTCTTTGTCGAAGATTTATATTGATTAAGTGTTTCTATAATCTTTTTATGAGTCAATAGATTAGATGTATTCTTAAAGATTTCAACTAAATCTTTCATAAGTTTAGATTTAATAATACACCCACTTGTCCAGATTCTTGCAATTTCACTAAGGTTCAAATTCCATGCATAAGACTTTGAAGCTTCAGTTATGAGTTTAAATCCTTGATAATGATTTATAATTCTCGCAAATTGATATGCTTCAAATAATTCGTTAAACGTTATTTTAAATTTCACATAACTTCCCTTTTTAAAACTCTTGTTCAATTGAAGCCGCTCTTCTTTATAAAATGACATATATCTTGTAAATAAAGCTGATGCTATTAATGTACTTGGAACTCCTAGTTCTGCAGAAGCAATTGCAGTCCAATTTCCTGTTCCCTTATTTCCTGCTTTATCTAAAACTTTATTTACCAACCAATCATTACCTTCTTTTTTTCTAAAGATTGAAGTTGTTATATCCAATAAGTAACTACTTGCTTGACCCTTCCAACTTTCTAAAGTATCAGCAATCTCGCTTGGGTTTTGACCTAAGGCTTCTAAAATAGTAGATACCTCAGCTAACAATTGCATTTCAACATACTCGATACCATTATGAACCATTTTTATAAAATGACCACTACCGTCTGGTCCAATATAAGTACAACATGGTAAATTGTCTTTATCTTTAGCTGAAATAGCTTCTAGATAAAGCTTTACTTTTTTATAGGCTTCTTTAGCTCCACTTGGCATAATAGATGGTCCCTTTAAAGCGCCTTCTTCACCTCCTGAAACTCCTGCGCCTACGAGGTGAATGTTCTTTGTTTTTAAATACTCGTAGCGTTCTTTTGTTTTCTTATAATTTGAATTTCCACAATCAATTAAAATATCGCTTTCAGACAAATAAGGTAAAAGATCTTCTATGACATCATCTATTGCTTTTCCAGCATTGACCATTAGCATTATCTTTTTTGGCTGTTGCAAAGAATTAACAAAAGCTGCAATATCATCAAAAGCTGCAGCTTGAGACAATTCTTTAAATTGCGTTTTAAAGTTTGTGGCTATATCTTCTTCTAAACCTTCAACATGTCTATTAAACATAGATATCTTGAAACCATTATTAGCTAAATTTCTGCAAAGGCTTTTTCCCATCACTCCTAAACCAAAAACTCCAAATTCTGATGCATCCATTAATTCATGTTTGATTGTTCTTATAATATTTTGTGGAGTTTTACTAACATCTATTTGCAATGCTTCTGTAGGATTTTCTAAAATATCAAATTGTGATTGGAGTAATTCTGAAGGCATAAAATGCTTAGTCCTGCTATTCATTCTTTCGCAAATTTGCTCATATGATCCTGATAAATGGACCCATTTTGTCTTGCTTTCAATTTCTTTACTCACAATATCACGATACTTTTGCTTTAATGCAGAACAAACAATAATACAACTGTTTTTAATGAGTTCTTTTTTTGCTAAAGCATTTAAAGTTTCTAACCAAGGTTGCCTATCATCATCATTTAAAGGTTGACCTGAAGACATTTTAGTAATATTGCTTTCAGGATGAAAATCATCACCATCAAAAAAAGGAATATTTAAGTCTTGAGCTAGTAATTTTCCTATGGTACTTTTACCAACTCCTGAAACTCCCATTATGAATACTACCTTATTTTTCATGATTCAAAAATGATACTATTGCACTTGAAGTGTTGGTATTATGACCCGAGAACTTATTCTTTAGGCATAGTACCAGAACCTACAGTTGCATCTTTAAACCAAACTTCGGCATAACTTCCGTTAGCATATTGTTTTGCTATGTCACCTCCATAAACCTTGGATTTAGTAGATTTTGCATTAGCTTGATTATAAGCGCCTTGTTTAAAATAGTTTAGTTCACCAGCATATGCTATTTCTCTTTCAACGCCTCCTCCTTTTTCTCTATTTGCATATACTTTTAATACTTGTTCAGGAATATCTGCTTTTGTTGCAAATTCTGATTTTATTAAACTCTTTGTAAATTTTACTGTTTCATGGTTTTTACTAGTAAAAGTGAGGTACATAACACCTTGGTATACATTAACTTCGTAACTAAATTCTTCACCTAGCTCAATACCATTTTCTGGCTCTTTTGGGTAATCTGTAGGGTTAGAACCGACTATTGAAAAATCATAACCCCAAACTGCTGTTGAAAAATCAAATCTTCCAATATTGTCTCCTTTTGTGTTGATTTCATAATTCCAAAACACAGAACCTTTTGCGTGACCAGGAAATTTTTTATAATAGATTTTAAGCGGTTCATTTTCATGACCTTCATCACTATGAATTTGTCCAATAACTACAGAATAAGAAGAAGATGCAGTCGCATCTCCAGTTGTTGAGACATGCATTACTTTTAGCGTTCCTGTTAATTTACCTCCTTCTTCAGGAATCCAATGCTTTTTTTCTCCTAATTCTGTTCTGGTATTGCTTGACGTTCTTGAAGTGACTCCAGAATTAGGTGTTTTATAAACTACCCAATCTATACCCTCTTCACTTTCTACATAAAAAAAGTCATCCTTTTGAAACTTAACTAAACTGTCAGATCGTGTCCCATCACCTAAAAGAATCTTCCATTTATCCATAAAAGGAATAACATCGCTTGGATATTTTTTAACAGCTTCTGATTCATTTACAATCTCTGAAACGGCTTCTTTAGAATTCTTTTTACAAGAAAGAATTACTAAAAATGCAACTATTACAATTAATGCTTTTTTCATATTGCTGATTCATTTTTATTAGATTAATACATCAACTTCATTTTTAAGTTTTCCTCTGTTTTTATTTGTCCAGAATTATCTAAAGTGTTTTCTGATTCTACATTATTTTTTGCTCCCCATAAGATTGAAACAAACTGCACTGGATTATTTTTAAATGTGTTTTTAGTAATATTTACATTTATAATTCCTCTGTGATTTAAGAGCATTTTGTTTTTCTCGTTTTTACCACAGTTTGTAAATGTGCTGTTGGTTACTAGAAGGTTTCCTCCTATTGTAGACTCATCATAACCTCCTCTGTAATAATCAATAACATTTGCTTTTACATTATTGAAATCGCAGTTACTTATCGTTAAGTATTCTGTATTATAATCGCCTTTATCGTTCGTTTCTTCAGACAATTCAATGCCATTTTCACAGTCAGAAATTAATGTCTCTTTAAAAGTAATTCGTTCTGCAAATGATTCCTTATAGGCTTTTAGCACATAACCAAAATTGCTTATTTCAGAATTAGAAACTGTCAACCCAAAATGGTTAGACATGTTTTCTTTGAGACTTGCAAAGGCATAATTTGAATTATTTCCTTTTAAGTTTAAATTAGATATTGTTAGTTTTCCGTAAGATTGCAAAGAGAATAAAGGTGTATTAGATTCTCCTGAATATACAAGTTGTGCTTTTTCATTTCCTTGAGATTGGATAAAAAGCGTTTTGTTAATTGTTAGAGATTTATCCACATTATAAACACCTTGAGCCAATGCAATTATATCTCCATTATTTGCTTCGTTTATTTTAGCTTCTAACTCATTTATATTAGTAACCTTATATGTTACGGGTTCTTTAACTTCTACTTCATTGGAAAACCATGTTGTCCCATATTTAGATTTATCTAAAATATTTGGATTAGAAACATCTTTACCTATTACTGCACCGACACTCTTACTGTCTTTTCTAGATACACCTAACAAATCGTTTTCAATAGTATTAAAATCAAACCCATTATAGGCTTCAAAATCTGTAGGAATTCCTACGGGAATATAAATATTATCTGATAATTTTCGTAGCTCTAATGGTGCTTCAACGATACCTTTATTAAATCCGTTAAAGCCTATACCTTGATTATTAATGATGTTGTTTTTAAACGTAACACCATCTGCTTTGTCATTTTCTACAACGATGCTTTCTAATCCTTTTTCGTTATATACTATATTATTAGCAACTGTTGTTCTTATGGCTCTTGCTGAGCGAATTTCAGATTTTGGCAATACATCTGCTTGAGCTAAATTTTGTCCTACACCAAACTGCCAAGGCGAGCTACAATTCACATAGGTATTATAAGCTACTACAACATCTGTGACTTGGTTGTAACGGTTTAAAGGTGATTTTGGAATACCATTCATAACCGCTAAAGGGCTTCTAAAACTTTTCCCTTTAAGGCCATAAAAATAGTTGTTGACGACCCAATGCCCTGTATTTATTATTCTAATGCCTCCATAGTTTTCGTTCACTCCATCACCTATAAAATAATTACCATCTACAGTTACATAATTACCATGTCGTGTAACTAAAGAGCCTTCGCTTTTATAAAACACGTTGTTTTTAAATACGTTAAAATTTGTTTTACTTGAAATGACTTCTACTTCTCCATTACACTCTTCAAACAAATTATTAGCGACCATTGTGTAACTTGGCGACATTGAGGTATAGCTGTCTCCTAATTGAATGGTTTCACCACTTGGGCCACCTTTGACTGGTCTTGGTCCAAAATGATTATTAACGATTTGATGGTAATTGTTTATACTTTCTATTCCTGCAATACTAACTCTTACCGTTGGTCCTCTGTTAGTTTTTCCTGCAATGTAACAATTACTTAATTCATTATGTCGTCCCCAAAACTGAACCCATAAATCGCTTTTATCGCGTTTGGGTTTATTAAAATCTTCAATTACACAATTGGTGACTTTGCAATTATTGGAAATTTCATCTGGCGCATCTTTATGTCCAATTTTGAAATCAATCACTGCATTAGAAGGAGAAAAGCCATTTTTAAAATGTAAGCCTTCTACTATTAAATATTCTCCTCCAAATTTTAAATAAGATTGTCCTTCAATACTAACTTTACCAGCTGTTTCGGCTCTCAAGGTTATAGGATTATCTTTAGTGCCTTTGCCTCTAAACTTTATTTCTACATCGTTCCAAATCCCATTAGTCAAAATAATTTCATCTCCAGCCTTACAATTCTCAATAGCGTTATTAAGTTCTTTAGCATTGGAAACTGAAATTGAACGGATATCAGACTTCTGCTCACAAGCAAAAATCACTAGAATAATACATAGAAGAAGACTCTTTTTCATAAAAACTATTTTGTAAAAAATTATAAGATATAAAACAAAAAGCTTTTCGTAATAAAAAGCTTTTTGTTAGAGGCCAATTTAAACTTACTCAATAATAAGTTTTTTTGTAATACTGTTTCCACTAGATTCAATCTTAACAAAATACAAACCCGAGTTAAAATCTGAAACATTAATACGATTATTAGTTAGCTCACTTTGAGCAAATACATTTTTACCTAATATGTCATACATAACAATTGAAGTTATTGCAACATTGTTCGTTTCAATAGTAATATAATCTTTTGCTGGATTAGGATATATTTTAAAATTTGATAAGGCAAACTCATCATTTGATAGTGTATTCTGACTTGGATTTGGACCTCCAATATGATTTAATTCTGAACCTTCAAAACTTTCCGGATAAGCACGTAGTGCGCTACTACTAGAACTCATTACCCAAAAATCTCCAGCCATAGAAGGAGTAGCTGAAGAAGGCAAATCAGAACCAACCCAATCAGAAGTTAGTGCATCATTAGTTAATGCATCTCCTGTAGAATTACCTATTCTACCTGCATAATCGAACTGAGTACCTGGAGTACTTATGATAGTAGCTCCAACAGGAGCAATTACTGTTGGTGTAGTTGCCTCATTATTCTCTAAAAATACAACTGTTGAATAAGCAACTGCTGTTGTTGTAGATTGACTATTATCTTTAAGAAGCGTAACGCTATCTAACACAGTCCATCCATCCCAAATTGAACCATCTGGCGTACCGTCTTCGTCAGGATCAATATCATTTCCAGTAGATGGCGGAGTGGCAGTTTGAATTAACATAATAGTATGCGATTGGCTTTCTACATCACCCGAAAACAAATCTAGTGCTACCGTTGCATCTGGATTTATATTATAAAAATTTCCTGTTTGTGCAGCCACAAAATAGCCATTTGTTCCAGTTGAAAAAGTACTTATATCTATAACTTCATCGACTCTTCCCTCATCACTATCTCCGTCACCTTCAATTGTAACAATGTACATGTTTGTAAGAGGAGTTGAAGCAGCACCTCTAATCTCTATAAAGTTATGTGGTGCATCTGGAGTACCAGGTGGATCCAACATAACCTCGTTTAAATAAAATTGTGCACTTGCTAATTGACAGGTAAGTAAAAAAATAAAAAGTAATTTTGTTTTCATAATTAATATTTTTAATGAGTAATACTCAAATTGTAATATTTCACATAGGAGAAAGCATTTTCATCTGTTGATGTTAGATAATTGCCTGCTTTAAAATAATTCTCATATGGCCATTTATCAAGGCTTATATCTTGATAAACATAAGGGGTTTCATTATTAAGTTGTATTTCTATTCTTGCATCTGTGGCAGAAATTCTAAAATCAAAAGCATCAAAACCAACATATCCTAAGTTTACCTTAATATCATACCATGTATTATTAGATGTTTCAAGCAAATCATCACCATCTGTATCCTCATCAATAAGTGATTTTTTGTGAGACCAGACATAACCATCTTTCCAATAGATTTTAATTAATGGTGGACCGTTATTAGATGAAAAACCATGGATATCCATATCTTCTTCTGAAATAATCCCATGAATTTGCATGACGATAACCTTATGATAATCATCACTAGATTGGTTGTTTTGAGAGACCTCAGAAACTTTAAGTCGTCCAATCATTTCTCCTCCTTCAAGTAATGTCCAATTTTCACGTGCATTATCTGGGTTTATAAGTTCTCTTAATTCTGTTCTGGAATATGAACTATTGGTAGTAGATACATCTGGATAGGTATAAAAAACAAGAGACGAATCAATGGTATCATCATACATAAATGGTTGAACCGGCTCTAGCGTTTGATATCCAAAATTCATTAATTCATCAGGTTGATACTCGTCTGGACTTCCGTTATTATTTGCATCAATAGGTAGTGTGACTTTCCAATTAGAAAAATCGATATCTGCATAAACAGGTGTTTCCTCTTGCTCTTCTTCTTCCTCCTCCTCTTCTTCATTTTCAACAACCTCATCTAAAACATCAACATCATTAGGTGTATCGTTTTCGCTTGAACACCCAACTATGACTAAAAGGAAAAGAAAAAAGACTAATCTAGAGCTATCTGTTTTTATTGTTAATCTCATGAGTCATTCGTGAATTATAAAATTGGTTTACCAGATTGGTTTACCAAATATAAATATATTTTTGAATTGAACAAACTTTGCTCCCATAATTAACAGGTCTTGTCTTACGAATACGTTGATGCTTGATCTTATTCGCTACAGACACTAATGTTACAAATTCTGTCTACCATCAAAACTTCCTGTTTTTGGGAACATAGACCCCAAAAACGTGTATATTTATCTCCATATAACCAGTTATATGTCATTACTAAAAAAAAATGTCTAGAAGAAAAATATATATTCCAGAGCAAGTAAAAGAAGATATTCGTAACCATCTAAATATCA
This sequence comes from uncultured Psychroserpens sp., assembly GCF_947500255.1. Lineage (GTDB taxonomy): Bacteria > Bacteroidota > Bacteroidia > Flavobacteriales > Flavobacteriaceae > Psychroserpens. The sequence goes on from NZ_CANMRL010000001.1 coordinate 901,989, forward strand.
AATATAAAGTTGCCCTTGACGGATATTTTTCAGCAAACGAAGATGAAGACACATTAACTGGTGACTTCGGAGGAACTCTACGAGCTCGTAACCGGAAAGTTGAAGTAACTCAGGACGAGATTAAAGGGGTTTGGTCTTGGTCTTTAAATTATACTAAATTCCGTGGAAGAGGAATCAATGCGACCGAGAATCGTGTTGGCGCAGATGGGATAATTGAACTCGAATTAAATAGAGGTTATCGAGTTGAAAAAAAATCAATTCTATTTCAATCCAAACAAAACTGGGTTAGTGATAGCAAATTAATTGAACAATGTGTTCTTTTATCAACTTGGAGAGAAGCGGCATTTGTATTAAATTTTGAACCAGACAAATATGAAGCTTTTGAACTAGATTTTATACTCAATAATAAAGGTAAAAAGCCAAATGAATATGAATCAAGATCTGTTGATGATTTTTTAGGCAATGAATTTTTAAATTGTGATATCGGTGACTCAGATTTACTTTACGATGCAAGAAGGCGATTACTAAAATGGCGAAGCCAAGAAGGTTTAGTTGTTGGTACAAAATTTTCAATTCCACAAAGATTAGCTTTGAAAATTAAAGCTCCTATTCCAGGAACAGAAACAAGTTATGATAAAGAAATTTCCAATAATGAAATACATAATCACCGAATGGATTCTAGAGTTGATGAAATATTATCATTACCAAAAAATTACACAATGGATCAATTAAACAAATCTAGAAAAAAAATGGCTGCCCTCTATCATCCTGACAAATACAGTCATTTAAGTGATTTAGAACAGGCTATACTTAATAGACGTATGCAAGAAATTAACATGGCATTTGAAGAATTGAAAAACCGTAAATCGTAACGTCATATAACAACGTGTATAGTTAATTACTCGTTCTGTGTGTACTCGGAAAATCCTATGGATCTCCCTAATGATTCGTTCCCTTTTACTATCTTAGATCTAACCAACATAACTAGCCATACACGAACACGTTGAGCATAATATCCGAAATCACGAGAATGAAGAAAATAACAATTATAATTTTGACTTTAATAAGTCTGACAAGTTTCGCTCAAAGCATTGAAACGATTACCGAAAAAATATCGGACAAAATCTGTCAATGTATGAGTGACGAACTAAAAGAATACTCAGAAATAAAACCTGAATTCAATAGGTGCTATGACAAGGAATTTAATTTCATATTTAACATTGTTGACTCGACTGAACATAAAATATTAGTTCAAAAAGGAGCTTTAGAAAAAGTGAAAAATGGAATTATACCAAAGTTAAATGAAAAGTGCGAAAAAATCAGAAAGCTAATCAAAACTGACGTAGAAAATTCGGCTGAATCCACAACTAATAACCCTTGTCCAACAAATTTCGAGAGTAAAGACTTGAAAAAAATTAAAAAACGAAATGGGGAAATAGTTGCGCTTAATGGATTAGTTACAAAAGTTCAAAATGCTCATAATGACAAACTTTACTATCAAGTCAAATTGGAAGGCGGAAAAACCATTTGGATAGCTTCATTAGTAAAAAGTGGATATGAAAAAGAAGGGAAAATATTGAGGCTATTGGGATATGTTTCAGAAGTAGGAAATGACGAAATAGCAAAAAAATATAATAATTCGGACTTTCACATACTTGCTTTTTGTGTTATTGAAATGGAAACCAAACAAATGGCAATGCTTCCAGGTTCAGAACTTCAAATTAAGGAATGGATGAATGGAAAAATTCCGAAGGCAGAAAAATAAAAATACTATGCACAACAATAGCTATAAGTAATTGTTTGTTCTCGCTTACTTCTGAAAATCCTAGCGGATTTTCAGCTCGGTGTGAACTTGCAAAGTTAAGTGCTAACCCACGCAACTACTCATGCACAAACACGTTAGCTTGCATTTAAAACCAACATCGAGAATTGAACAATATTAAAACAAAACTTCAAGAAGTATATATTCCATTTTTAATAGTTTCGATAGGAACTATTCTTTTTTACAACATATTTCGTTGGACTTTAGATATCAAACTCGGAATTTTACCCATAAAAGAAAACTTATTGAATTTTTGGATTCCTTTCGCTCTTCCTTGGATTCCAATACTTATTTGGTTACGAAGAAGAATTCGAATTTTAAATGTTAGAGGCAAAAGAGATAATGGATATTTTGGATATCAATTTGCTATGGCAGCAGCAATGGCTGTACCAATAATAATAAGTCAAAACTACATTGAGAAAAGTTCTTTTGACTTAAACGAAATATCTTCAATCTCAAAAATTAAAGAATTAAAAAACGAAAAATATTTTAAAATAACCTCATTTAATATAGACCATAACTCAAGTCTTCCATATGTAACTGCTAGAACTTCTGGTCGAAATAATGAGAATCTGAACTTTTACTTATATCTCGCTTGTCCGTTTGAAGAAACAAGCTCTGTTTGGTACGGAGTTGAGTATAAAAAGAATTTAAGTAATCATATTAATGAACAAAGGAAAAATTCAGATTACAGAACTTTTTTAAACAAATCAGAACAAGAATTTAAAACCTATAATTTTCAAGATGTAGAATATTTTGAACGTCTAGGATATTCAGACGACAGAGATGGATTTATAGAAGCAATAAAAGAAAGAAACGCTAATCTAAACGAAAAAGAACAAATAATACTTGTACCTAAAAATGATGTTTTTGAAGAAAGACTCGGCAATTCATTTCCTTGGATTTTTGGGTCTTTTGGAATTGGAGCATTAGCTCTTTTGCTAATGGTAGTAATTCCAAAAATTGACGAAAAGGAATTAAACGATTTTAAAAAGAACAACCCACTAAAAGAAGATGATTTAAAAGATATGATTGGCTTTTTAAATCCAATGGGCGAAAATAAAGCCACAGCAATTTTATTGCTTCTAAATATTATTGTTTTTCTAATTATGACATTTGACGGACTAAACATAGTTTCGCCTACACCAAAAGAATTACTCGAAATTGGAGGGAATAGAAGATTTGAAGTTATGAATGGCGAGTATTGGAGGTTATTTTCTTCGATGTTTATTCACGGTGGACTATTACACTTGTTTATGAACTTAATAGGTCTTGGACTTGGAAGCAGTTTATTGGAAAACATTCTTGGTTCGGTAAAATTAATAATTACCTACATTGTTTGCGGAATACTTGCAAGTTTAGCGAGTATTTATTGGCACGAAAACACAGTTAGTGTTGGAGCATCTGGGGCAATTTTTGGACTTTATGGTCTAATTTTGGCTTTTACAGTTTTTAAAATTTACCCAAATTATATGAGAGGAATGACTTGGATGCTATTAGGACTTTACGCAGGAGTAAGTTTGTTATTTGGATTTTTAGGCGGAATTGATAATGCAGCTCATTTTGGTGGACTGATAAGCGGATTTGTGATTGGAGGAATTTTAATATTGACAAATAAAGAACAACTGAAAAAAAACGCAAGCTAACAACGTTTATAAAAAATAACGGTTAAATCGCTTAATCGAAAGAAAATGAATAAATTAGAAGTCAGTTATAGTCCGAAAAGTTAGTGATAAAAATCCGTTACTTTTTATATACCAGACCGTTCTAAACCATTAAAAACAAGGTGTTAGATGATTAAAATCATTTCATAAGGAGACTCACTTCAGTAATTTGCTCTCAAAACATATTATATCATGAGAGCAATAATCTTATCTGTCTGTTTTGCACTACTTTTTAATTACTCCTTTGGTCAAGCAGATAATCAATCAACAAAAAATATTAGTATAGGTTTTGAACTAGATGCTGTACCATATATATTCCAAGGGTATTATGCCTCAGTCTGGGTTGGTCACAATCATTTTAGATATAGAGCGGTAATTACAAAAATAGATACACCAGACTTTATCTTAGACGACGGTTTTACCAATAATGAAATTAGAGTTTATGCAACTATAGTAGATTACTTTTTTAAACCTGACTTCAAAGGTTGGTGGATTGGGCCTGGCTTAGAGTATTGGGACGCCAAGATACAGACCGATGCCAAGTTAAATACTTCAAAATACAACAACGTGATATTTACATTAGGTGGTGGTTACGTATGGAAGTTTTACAAAAACTTCTATTTAAATCCATGGGTGGCTGGACATTTAAGAATCGCTGGAGACAAAGATGTTATAGTTGATGGAAGTACGTTTGAAACCCCAGTAATTATCCCTGAAATATCTGTGAAGTTAGGTTGGCATTTCTAATAGTAAATGATAAAAAAGTGTATTGCTTTTGTGGGAGCTGTAGCAATAGGGCTGAATGCTTTAGTAGAATATTTGTTTAATGTAAATGTCGGTTAAAATACTGCAGATTTTCCTCAGGTTCGTTTTCTTTTGCTAACTTAGTTCCTAGCCAACGTAACACACGAGTGCAGCGAACTGGCTAAGCAAACCATACACGAACACATTGTATCCAATGTGATAAAACTTTGGAAGAAAATCAAAAAATGAGAAAACTTGCACTTTTAACTTTCATTACACTTGACGGAGTAATGCAAGCTCCTAAACTACCCGAAGAAGACACCTCTAATGGTTTTAAACTTGGTGGTTGGGCAGATAAATATTGGGATGAGGTAATGGAACAAGTCAAAAGCGAAGCAATGTCAGAGCCATATGATTTACTTCTGGGGCGAAAGACTTATGATATTTTTGCATCTGCTCATAAATCAAACATGAATGGAAATTCAGATGAAAGCCCAATGGACAAAGCAACAAAATATGTTGTAACCAATTCGGATAACAAGTTAGAATGGAAAAATTCAATAGCTATTACAGGAAATGTTGCAGAAGAAATTTCTAAACTTAAATCTCAAGATGGTTTATTATTGCAAGTTCATGGAAGTTGGGATTTGATTCAAACACTACTTTTAAATGACCTTGTTGATGAATTTAGAATTTGGACTTTCCCTGTTGTTCTTGGCAAAGGAAAGCGCTTATTTTCTAAAGATTTCGTGCCAAAAAACCTGACTTTAGTTAAATCGGAATCAACCTCTAATGGAGTAGTAATGAGTATCTACAAATGTGAATAAATCACTGGCTACAACAACGTAAATAGTTAATTGCTTGATCTGTGTTTATTCGGGAAAGTCCTAGCGGATTTTCCTCTGGTTCGTTTTCTTTTACTAACTTAGTTCTAACCACTATACACAAATACGCTATACAACATTACACACTCATGCCTATAAAAGAAGTAAGCCTCAACAACAACAACGTGCATAATACCTTACTCAAGTTGGTTAAGATTGTGAAGCGTTACATTAAAAACCAATTAAAAAATGGAAAGTAAATCAAATCATAATCAACTTTCTGATAGTAAATTTATTGATCAATTTGCAAATGGGTCTTTAAATCCTGAAATATTTAATCACGAAGCTCATTTACGTTTGGCTTGGTTATACATTTACAGGCTTGGAATAAAACAAGCCGAACAGGATATACAAGATCAACTTCAGAGTTTTGTTGAAACTGTTGGAGCCAAAGACAAATATCATAAGACTTTAACCATAGTTGCCACTAGAATTGTGAACCACTTTATGCAAAAATCTAAGTCGGAGAATTTTACCGACTTCATTAACGAATTTCCACAATTAAAATCGGAATTTAAAGAATTGGTAAATACGCATTACAGTTTCAATATTTTCACCTCTGAATTAGCAAAAAGAGAATTTTTAAAACCAGACTTGCTAGCTTTTGAATAAAAACAGTGACTGCACCAAACCGTATAATTAACAATCTTCACTACCAAAAATAAACCTCATCAACAAAAAGCCAAGATGGGTTACCAGCACTTGGATGCCAGCTAGGTAAGGCGTCATGATTATTAACAACAATCTTAAAGTACCTTGCCGTGGTCTCTGGCAATGCTATAGTGAATTTTTCTTTTCGAGGGTCTACATTTTTGGTGCTAGGTGCATTTTTTAGGTCTCCCACTTTTTTGTAAATGCCTTTTTCGGTAGTGGATGTAAAAACAGTAATATCTGTTGGGTATAAAATCCAACTCCCAATATCTTCAAGACAACTAACAGAAATATGATTTACAGTTTGCTTCTCTTTTAGGTCAATAGTAATCTGCAAATCATTACCAAAATAACCTATCCAATGACCATCTCTAAAATCGGTACTGCCTTCTTTCATATCAAACACCTTTAAAGGATCTGGGTAGCGATCGTCAGGCATTTCTTCTATTATAAAATCTGTCACAGCATACTGGACCTTTGCATAGTGTCGTGTAATCACATCACTCGGCTCCCAACCATCTTTAAACGCAGCAATTTTGAGTGTTTTTGAAGTGTTTAAAATTAGTTTTCTATCAAAAATTTTAGACGTAGAATCTGGCACATCTCCATTGAGCGTATACCGTATGTCTACATTTTTTAATCGACTCAACACATTAACATGAATTGTATCATTAAACAAGGTTTTACTCGGACTTATTAGTGGTGGTTCTAACTGACTTCTATCTACAAAACCAACAATATCATTTTGAATGCTAACTCCAAAGGTGTTGGCTAGTCGTTGCGCATTATCATTATCAACATTAGTATTCCATGAGTAAATACGCTTAGGTTGTATTGTCGTTAATAGGTTTTCAAGTCCTTCTTCGGAAATAGCAGTATTGTGAATATTAAGCACTTCGAGATGCTCCATTGCTTTAAGGTTTTCAATAGTTTTATCTGAAATTGCCGTACCCTGTAAGCGTAGTGATTTGAGGTTTTTGAACTTTTTAAACCCTGAAGTCATCTCATCTGTTATTCCCGAATTACCAAAATCTAATTCAATGATTTGTTCATTTAAAGCCAAAAGGGTTTCCATCGTATTTTTAGTTGGAACACTATCTAAATATTTGACATTAAGTTCTGCTTGACCCGGAACCAATTCAAGCACACGAAATCCTGCAGCTTTTACGTCATCAATATCATCTTGAGATGCTTTAGGAATATTTACTTTGTTAAAAACGAGATACTTGTTTAGTTTCTTTTTTAAGGTGTCATTTTCTGAATTAACAGTCGCATAATTTTCAAAATCTAACCCATTTTCTATCCAATGTTCAATTAACCAAATCTCATCTTTTGTTAATTGCTCCTTCCCTTCTGGAGGCATATGCTCCTCATCGGAAATAGGAAGCAACACTCTTGAATACAATAAACTTTCCGAAGCATTTCCACTAATAACACTCAACCCGCTCGCACCACCTTTTAAGATCTGCTCTTTTGTAACTAGTGACAATTCTCCTTTTTGCTTTGATGCATTATGACATTGAATACATTTTTTATCCAAAATCTTTGCAACGACATCATTGTATAGCTTTAAACTATCAATGTCTTCAATCGTGCGTTCTTTTTTCGAAACACTTATGTATTCGGTTAAATACTGATCACCATGTGTTAAAACACTTCCATAATGACCAGCAACACTAATACTAATTACAGTTGCTATAAACAATGGAAGAAAGATCTTATTCGACTTAAAAGACGGCTTTAAACTCATAAAGAAAAGAACAACAGCTAATAGTGCTGTAGCAATTCCTGTATAAAAATGAAGGTCTAAGGTCTCCTTTTGATAACCGCCTTCTAAAGATAAAAAGTAACCCAAAAAACAGGTGATGATTGCAAAAAGTGAAGTAAAACCGAGCAAACTCTTTATGGTGTTTTCTGGATAGTTCTTCTGAAATCTTCCTAAAACATCAATAAAAAAAGTGACTATCAATGCACCAATTGGTAAATGTAAAAGCAATGGATGAAAACGTCCTAAGGCTAAAATAAATCGAGGTGCTTCATCTGTTTTTATACCATACAATGTTAGTACTCCAAATAGGAGTAGTATTATTAAAAAAACACTTTTATATATCTGATTATTATTTGTCATTAATTAAAAATCCATTCGTCCATAAACAGCCATGCTTTGAGTCCTTTTCCTGCATGCCATTCTGGTAATTCTTTGGTATTACTTATCATTACCGATAGTGATTCAACATTTTTTTCTATTAAAATTCGAACATCATCTAATGCCAAAACCTCTTTGTTTTCTGGTTTAGGTGTTTTTGCTTGTACTGTATCTGTTTTATTAATTATTACAGAGACGACCTCTGGCGGAAAAATCCAAGATTTTGTGTCCACCAAATAGCCTACAGTAATACTTTTAATATACGTGTCTTTTGCAAAATGAACATTGGCTTTCACAATAGTATCAAAACCTACCCATTGTTGATCTCTAAAATTTAACTCTGCTTTTTGATGGTTCACAAGTGTTGAGTCACCTAAGCCTGGATAGGTACTATGTGCTTTGGTCTTCCAGTCGATACTAAGAGGCGTAATTCCTTTTTGATAAACTCTCAATTCTGAAACAGTACTAGGTTTCCAATCGGGATGAAAGGCTTTAAACTTATAACGCCCTTCTTCACTTACTACTAAAGCCGATTTATAGGCCTCTGAGGATTTAGATGGTTCGGAACCATCAGATGTATAAAATATCTCAACCCCTTTCATACGTAATTCTGAAGTGATTACAACTGAAGAATCAATAATCGTATTTGATGCTTTTACTCTGGGCTGCTCCAATTGAATATCTTGCTGTTGAACATACGGACTCTTATCTTTTTTAGCACAACCAAAAAAGCAAAGCATGACCAAAACCACAATGTTCACTTTCATACTCGCATTAATTTTATGGGATAGGTTTGACCCGAATTCCATTGTGCCACATACATATTCTCATCATCATCAATACACACATCATGAGGATGTTGAAATAATCGAATAGTTTGATATAGCTCTTCTAGGTTGTCATTTTTATAAGAAGGAGCTGTAGCTCCAGGACAAGATATGACTTCATTATTCTCATTCATAATTAAAATAAAGCCAGAGTTTGAGCGCAATGAATTTTTAGACCTCAACACGGCAAAATAAATGTCCTTTTTATGAATCACAGGACGACAAATTAAAGCGCCAGGTACATTTATAGTTTCTAAAAATTCACCCTTCAAACTAAATCGTTTTAATTGATTTAATTCTCTTGCAGATATTAAAAGTGACGGATTTTGTTTGTCTCTATCATCATAACAAATCCCATGAGCATTTAAAAACTGTCTGTTTCCAGTTCCTTGTCCTCCAAAAATATTCAATAACTCTCCTTTGTGATTATAATGTAAAATATGCTGCTTACCATAACCATCTGCAACATAAAAATCACCATTCTCAACCACAGTGGTCTCCGTTGGTTTGAACTCCTCTTTTGTCGAGTACTTTCCTGTTTCCGAAGGAAAATCTAAAGTAAATACAACCTTACCGTCTATAGTAGTTTTAATGATTTGGTGACGTTCATAATCGGTAATTAATAAAAAATCTGTTCCATTTTCTTTCACTAAAGTTAATCCATGTGCGCCAGGATACTCTGTTCCCCAAGTTTCTAATAACGTTCCAGATTTATCATAGATAATCACATTATTCTTAATATGATTGGTCAATAACACAATTCGTCCCTTCGAATCTTGAACCATCTCATGACAATCATTAACAGGTGTTTTTAATGAATTAAGCTGTCCCCAATTAAGATTGACTTTATACTTATGAGAGTTGTGTCCAACAATAATATCTTCGGTCTTACTAAACGAAAAAGCACTACTATACATAGGATACGTTAATAATCCCATAGCAAGACATGACGATTGCTTTAGAAATTTCCTCCTACTCATATTAGCTTATCAAATCATTAATAACATGTCCAGAAACGTCAGTAAGTCTAAAACGTCTTCCTTGATGTTTGTACGTAAACTTGGTATGATCTATTCCCATTAAATGCATCATTGTGGCTTGTAAATCGTGAACATGTACTGGGTCTTTTGCAATATTATAACCAAAATCATCTGTTTCCCCATATGTAAATCCTGGCTTTACGCCTCCTCCTGCCATAAACATGGTAAAGCATTTTGGATGATGATCTCTGCCGTAATTTGTATCGGTTAATGTGCCTTGACTATAATTGGTTCGGCCAAATTCTCCTCCCCAAACTACAAGTGTATCTTCTAATAATCCTCGTTGTTTTAAATCCATAATCAATGCAGCAGTAGCTTGATCGATATCTTTAGCTTGTTTTTCAATTTGAGATGGTAAATTTTCATGTTGATCCCAACCCATATGATACAACTGCACAAATCTTACATCCTTTTCTACTAAGCGCCTTGCTAACAAACAATTTGCAGCATAGGTTCCAGGTATTGCCGCATTAGAGCCATACATTTGAAGAATATGGTCTGGTTCGTCTTCAATATTCATAGTATCTGGCACAGATGTTTGCATTCTATAAGCCATTTCATATTGCGCAATTCTACTATTAATATCAGGATCACCAAATTCACGCTCTTGCTTCTCATTTAATTCACTAATATGATCGAGCATTTTACGACGTTCAGACCTTGTCATTCCTTCAGGATCTTTTAGATATAGTACTGGATCTTTACCTGAACGAAACTGCACACCTTGATGTAATGAACTTAAAAAACCATTTCCCCAAAGTCTTGAATATAAAGGTTGCGCAAGAGGTCGTCCAGTTCCTCTCGATAACAATACTGTAAATGTAGGTAAGTTATCATTTAAGCTACCTAAACCGTAACTCATCCAAGAACCTATACTTGGTCGTCCTGCCTGCTGAGATCCTGTTTGGAAGAATGTTATTGCTGGATCATGGTTAATAGCTTCAGTATGCATAGACTTCACAAAACAAAGCTCATCTACAATTTTGGCAGTATAAGGCATTAAATCACTAACCCAAGCTCTGGATTCACCATACTGATTGAATTTAAACTGACTACCAACTAAAGGGAAACTATCTTGACCAGAAGTCATCCCTGTTAAACGCTGACCTTGCCTCACAGAATCTGGTAGATCTTGACCACGCATTTTATCAAGTAAAGGTTTGTAATCAAATAATTCTAATTGCGATGGACCACCACTTTGAAACAGATATATCACTCGCTTTGCTTTTGGTGCAAAATGAGGTAAATTCATGCCAGCTAAAGGAGACCCTTCGGCTTCAACAATTGAAGAGAAAGGATCTAGCATAGACGCCGCAGCCAATCCACCAATACCTAAACCCAATTTTTTGATAAATTGTCGCCTGTTATTATTCAAAAAATGTTTTGAAACTTCATCTTCCATAGTTACTATCCTTTTACAATGGCTTCGTCTAAATTGAAAATCAAACTTGTTAATGTGCTCAATGCATATAATTTTTCTTCTGAAATATCTTCTTGTTTTTCCGTTAACTGAATCCGTTTTGTATCATCATAATTTGCTTCTGAGTCAGATAGAAAGTTTAGAAGGTTATCAACTTCAAATTCCTCTGGAGCTCTAGATGTAATTTTTCTAAAAATAATCTGGATTCGTTTTTTATCTGTTAAATTCTTATCCTTAAGTAAATGAGTGGCCAGAACAGTTGAAGCTTCAATAAGCTGAGGATCATTAAGCATTACTAAAGCTTGCAATGGTGTACTTGTTTTTTGGCGTTCTATGGTACAAAAATCTCTAGTTGCTGCATCAAAAGTGAGCATTGCCGGAGGAGGAACCGTTCGTTTCCAAAAGGTATACAAACTTCTTCTATATAAATTCTCGCCTGTGTCCATAATATATTCTGTAAGTCCTTGTCCTGATGTCGTTTCAGCCCAAAGCCCCTTGGGTTGATATGGTTTCACACTTGGCCCACCAACTTTTTCTACCAATAACCCACTAACAGCAAGTGCATTATCTCGTATCATTTCTGCAGTTAATTTTTGTCTTGAGCTTCGAGCCAGCCATTTATTATAAGGATCAATTTCTAATAATTCAGGAGTAGCTTTTGATGTTTGTTGATAAGTGCTAGACATGACCATTCGCCTCATCATCTTTTTCATGTCCCATCCACCTTCCCTAAATGTAATCGCTAACCAATCTAATAATTCGGGATGCGATGGTAGTGCGCCCTGATTCCCAAAATCTGAACTGGAAGCGACAATACCAACTCCAAAAATTTGTTGCCATAACCTATTGACAGCGACTCTAGCTGTCAATGTATTTTTCTCATCAAAAAACCAATTTGCTAATCCTAATCTGTTTTTTTTAAAACCATCAAAAGGAAGCACCGCTTTTGGTGTTGCAGGTTCGACTTCTTCACCATGTGCATCATAAGCACCTCTTTTGAGTACATATGTTTTTCTATTAGGCGCATCATCTCGCATAACCATCAAATCAATCTCTGGAATCGAGTCTGGTTTATTTATAAATGACAGTACCTCATCAATTTCTTTTTCAGTAATCTTAATATTAGGTTCTGGGATTTCACCATAATCCATTCGCCCTTTTTCCTTAACTTTATTAAAGAAGCTGTAAAAACTAAAATATTCCTTTTGAGAAATAGGATCGTATTTATGATCATGGCATTGGGCGCATTCCATAGTTAATCCTAATAAAGATTTTGAAACTGTATTAGTTCGATCTAAAACATACTCTACACGATATTCTTCATCTATCACACCACCTTCTTGAGTAATCTTATGATTTCTATTAAATCCTGTCGCTAGAATTTGCTCTAATGTAGCATCGGGTAATAAATCGCCAGCAAGTTGCCATTTAATGAATTCATCATAGGGTATATTTCTATTAAAAGCACTAATAACCCAATCGCGCCAAGGCCACATAACACGCTCTAAGTCATCTTGGTAACCATGTGTGTCTGAATATCTAGAAACATCCAACCAACTTGCAGTCATATGTTCTCCATATTGTGTCGAGTTGAGTAAGCGATCAACTATTTTTTCATAGGCAGTATTAGAATTATCAGCTAAAAAAGCATCAATATCTTCTAGGCTCGGAGGTAAACCTGTTAAATCAAAATAAACCCGTCTTATTAACTTTTCCTTACTAGCTTTTTCAGAAAGTGACAATCCTTGTTCTTCTAACTTTTGGATGATAAAATTATCAATTTCATTTACAACAAGGTTGCTATTTTTTACCTCAGGAATCTTTGATTTCTCAGGAGGAACAAATGCCCAATGATCTTTCCAAATTGCACCTTGAGCAATCCATTTTGTAAGCACTGCTTTTTCATAAGTATTTAGTGACAAATTAGAATCTTCAGGAGGCATCATTTTTAAGGGATTAGTGGAATTAATCCTATGAGCCATTTGACTCAAAAGTGTATCTCCTGGGACGACAGCAAATCGGTCTAAATTTTCACCAATAGCCGCATAAGCACCTTCCTTAGTATCTAATCTTAAATTCGCTTCACGTGTACCATTATCTGGGCCATGACACAAATAGCAGCGATCAGATAAAATAGGTTTTACGTCGAAAATATAATCGATAGTTTTGGGTACTTCTTTAGTAGAATTAGCATTGGTTAAATCTGCCGAATCAACAGTAACATAGTCGCTTTTAGACGTCTTTGAAATGTATTTATAACACAGGACCAAAACAAACGGTATTGCAAAATACAATACCCATTTAAATGGTTTGTTCTGTTCTTTCTTTTTCAATTTTTAGCTGCTTACAAAGCCTTTAGGGGCAATATTAAACTAATGCCCTACAAGATAGTAATCTGTACTAGTAAAACCAAAATATTAGAACAATCGCATCTGTCCATCTTTAAAAGGTTCGTGTAACTCAATATTTAATTTAGGCATTGTTTTTTCCTTGAAGTATTTGAGTCGAGCTAATTTGACTAGATCATGAATTTGTTTTGCTATTTGGCCTTCACCACTCATTCGTTTTCCAAAGCGAGACTCATTTAGTGTTCCTCCATGACAATTTTCTATTTGATGTAATACTTTCTCTGCACGATCGGGAAGTGCTTTATAAATCCAATCTGTAAAGATTTCGCCAATAGCTCCATTTAATCGTACAATTGTATGTGCTATACTTAATGCACCAGCATCAGAAACAGATTTAGCCATTGGTAAGATCTCATGACTATTAATTGAAGGAATAATTGGTGCTAGCATCACATTAACAGGAACACCATGTTCGCTCAACATTTTTACGGTCTTTAATCGTTTCTTAATGGATGCCGTTCTAGGTTCTAAGATTCGTCTTGTTGTTTCAGATAGCGATGTTATGGATATATTTACACTAACTAGATTGTCTTTAGCTAATTCTTGTAGAATATCTAGATCACGTAGAATCAAAGCGTTTTTAGTAATGATCCCTACTGGATGTTTATACTTCAAAAACACCTCTAAGCATTGTCTAGTAATTTTAAATTTTTTCTCTGCAGGTTGATAACAATCTGTATTACCAGACATCACTATAGGATAGGCTTTCCAACTTTTACGCTTTATAAAAGCTTCCAATAACTTTGGTGCATCCTTTTTAATTAAAATACGACGTTCAAAATCCAATCCAGCACTAAAGCCCCAATACTCATGACTATTTCGTGCATAACAATAAATGCAACCATGTTCACAGCCTTGATACATATTCATAGAATAAGCCATTCCTACATCTGGACTTGTGACTTTATTGACAATCGTTTTTGGAAAAACAGGAAGGTATAATGTTTTATTTTGATCGGCTTGCTCACCTTCTTTTGCACAATATTCTAAAAAATCATCGCGTTGCTCATGACTCAATTCAAAAAAACGATTGTGTACATTCTGCTGAGCACCTCGGCCTTTTATGATTGATTTTTTAAACATATTTTGTATTTTTTTGTAAAATTACAAAATATTTATAAATCTTAAAGCTTAAGAGTTAATACTTTTTAAAAGTAATAATAGGTTTATTTGTTATTGGGTTTTAACCAAATTGCTATGTTTATAAATAGTAATGTATTGAGTCCAAAAACTAGAGAAACTACAAACCAACTATTTATACTTAGTCTATGTTTTTTGCATATTTCAACAATACCAATGGCAACAGCTAATCTTTCAGCAAGAATAAATAGTACAAAGAAAACCCAAAAATCTGATGTGAAATTTTCCGTAAAGAAAGGCCTTAAAAAGATATAGACAACAAACAAAGATGAAAACCAAACTAGTATGGGTAAAAAAACGAACGTTGTTTTGTTGCTCATTTAACTCACTATTTCCCTGGGAAATCTGCTTTACGCTTTTCTAAGAATGCTGTTGTTCCTTCTGTGAAGTCTTCGGTACCAAAGCATTTTCCAAATTGTTTGACTTCGGTTTTATAACCATTAACACCATCTTTATAATTAGCATTAATGGATTTAATTGCAGCTTTAATAGCCACTGAAGAATTACGCATGATTTTACTTGCAATCTTTTCGGCCAAGGCAATTAATTCACCTTCAGCAGTGACATGATTTACCAAACCATACTGTAATGCTTGATTGGCATCGATCATTCCTGCAGTCATCACTATTTCCATAGCACGACCTTTACCTACTAACTGAGGCAAACGCTGGGTTCCACCATATCCTGGAATAACTCCAAGTGAAACTTCAGGCAATCCCATTTTAGCATTAGCACTGGCGATTCTAAAATGACAAGCCATAGCCAATTCTAAACCTCCTCCTAGCGCAAAACCATTAACAGCCGCTATGACTGGAGTTCCTAAGTTTTCGATGTAATCAAATAAAAGTTCTTGCCCTTTAGCAGCTAATTTCTCCCCATTCTTAACATCAAAATCTGCAAATTCGCTAATATCTGCACCTGCAACAAATGCTTTTTCTCCACTACCAGTAATAATAATAACTTTTGTGTCACCACTTTTGTTAGCTATTTTAAGTGCATCGTGCAACTCCTGTATGGTTGCTTTATTTAGAGCATTAAGTTTACTCGGTCTATTAATTGTAATTGTTGTAATTCCGTTATAGGTGTTCGATAAGATATTTTCGTAACTCATGATGTTTTGTATTGTTATAACTTCGGAAATGTAACAGAAAACGTTGTTCCATCTCCTTGTTGAGATGTAAAGGTAATATTTCCTTTATAAGTTTCAACAATATTTTTAACCATAGCTAAACCTAATCCCATTCCACTTGTTTTTGTCGTAAATTTAGGTTCGAAGATCAATGGTTTATTCTCTTCAGTAATTCCAACCCCATTGTCTTCTACAGTAATTTTAACCATATCATTTTCAGAAGTGACTTTTACTTCAATTCTTGGGTTTTCTTTATCCTCAGGAATGGCTTGAATTCCATTCTTAACTAAATTGGTAACAACACGTATTAATTGTGTGCGATCAAAATTAGCTACAATATCTTCATCTTCGGAAGAAAAAATAATATAATCTTCACTAAAAATATCCAGTCCCAATTTTACAATATTGGTAACGTTTAATGTTTCATTTTTTTGAGCAGGCATTTTGGCAAAATTTGAAAATGCTGAGGCTATAGAACTCATTGTATCTATTTGCTGAATGAGTGTCTGACTATATTCGTCTACTTTTTGATGAATATTTTCATCATCTGGATTAAACTTACGCTGAAAACTTTGCACACTCAAACGCATTGGTGTTAACGGGTTTTTAATCTCATGAGCGACTTGTTTTGCCATTTCTCTCCATGCTTGCTCACGTTCACTTGTTGCTAATTTCACAGCGCTTTCCTCCAACTCGTCTATCATACTATTGTACGAGTTAATTAGCGTCGAAATTTCTTCGCTAGAGGATGCAATATCAATTTTCTTATTCCGCTTTTCTAATCGAGTTTCATTTATTTTATCTGCAATAGTTTTTAAGGTTCTTGTGATGTATTTTGATAACAACAATGCAAGAATAATGGCGATGAGCATCATAAACAAATATGCGTAAGCAAGTCGCTCTAAAAACTCATCTAACTCTTTATTTAGGAAATCATCATTCTCGAGATACGGTAAATTTAAAATAGCTAGAGGTTTCGATTTAGAATCAACAATATATCGATAAGACGATTGAAACGTCTCACCATTTTTTTGGATTTTTTCTACAAAACGATGTTCCGCAGTATTTGAAATTTCGTTTAAAACATTAGTATCTATACATTGAGATATTGAGTCATTGGTAAAGCTTGCTTTAGACGTAATGAGCAAAGTTCCATCTAAATCATACAAATTAATTCTTAAACTGTGAATTTCTGCAATTCTATAGATTTCATCTTTAAAAATCAAAGGCACCTTTTCTGTTTCAACGAGATAGGTTGTTTCTTTAATCACATAGTCTATATCACTAATTATAGCCTGTTCTTTTCGTTCTAAACGACCCTTATGATAATCTCTAGCTTCTTCATTATATTGGTAAATAGTGACACCTGCAATAAGTATAGATGCAATAAGCACCAATAATATCATGGCAAAAAATATGCGGACTCGTAAAGACAGTTTGTTTAACTTCATCTCAATTTTTGTAGTGCGATAAATGTAACAATAATTAAGCCAATATTAAGCTTCAGGATTTTTGCGTCTAATATTCTTATAAATCTTGAAACCTAACATCAATAAAACAGCTAGCACAACAA
This sequence comes from uncultured Psychroserpens sp., assembly GCF_947500255.1. Taxonomy (GTDB): domain Bacteria; phylum Bacteroidota; class Bacteroidia; order Flavobacteriales; family Flavobacteriaceae; genus Psychroserpens. The sequence continues at coordinate 919,437 of NZ_CANMRL010000001.1, forward strand.
TCCCTATAACGCCAAAGATCCAATTAATAGCATTCTTCAGAATAACTAAAAATACTACAGCAAATAAAATAAAGGTTGCACCTTCATTCCATAACCGCATAAAGTTTGAGGTTTTCTTTACCTCATCACGTTGTAATTGCTTATAAAACTGATGTGTTTTTAAATGGTATAAAAGTAGCAGCACAACAAAAGTAAGCTTAACATGCATCCAAGGTTGTTCTAACCAAACAGGTTGCAATACAATGAGCCAAATAGCAAATAGTGTCGCTAAAATCGCAGATGGCCATGTAATGATATTCCATAATCGTTTAGCCATTAGTTTTAATTGTTTTCCCAAGATTTCCTTTTCAGGAGATGGCTTATGGAACGCTTCAATTTGATACACAAATAATCTAGGAATATAGAATAGACCTGCAAACCACGTTACAACAAAAATAAGATGAAGGGCTTTTATATAGTTGTAATACTCCATTAATCCTCGACAAATAAATAGTTTAAGTTCTTAGCATTAAAGTCTGCATTAAACTGTTTGATTTTATTGGATATCAATGTGTTAAATGCATTTAATTGTTCATCTATTTTAGCCGTCAGTTCATTTTTTACAGCTATATCCTGATCGGTTGGCGGAAAATCTCCCATACTTACTAAAGAGTTCAAATGCCCTAATTTGTTTGTCAACCTAATTGGGAAGTTTAAAGGGTCTTGACCACTTCTGTTTTTGGTTTGATACAAGGCTTCTTCAATTGCTGTAAATTCTTCCTTGAGCTTTTTTGCGTCTTCCAATAACTGTTTCAGATTATCATTTCCTTTGTATTGTGCTTCAAAAGCTGAAAGCTGTTTTTTAATTTTTCTAATGGACTTGATAGACTTATGAGCATCATCCATGGTTTTATTGACATCTTTTATAAAATCAAATTGCTTTTGCATATCGGCTTGTGAACTTTCTGCACGAGGATCTGCGACAATATTAAACGACTGTGGAATTGCTGTTCCATTCACGTTAAGATGTACTTTATAAGTTCCTGGAATTGCTCTTGGACCATTTAAGCTTGCCCACCACAAAATCATACCATCTAAACGTTCGGCGCCCTCATAAGTCATATTCCACACAAATTGATTCATCCCTTGTTTAACTTCGAGTTTATCCTTTTTTTTGTTTTTAGTTGAAAACGTCTTAATCGTATCGCCCTTAGTATCAAAATAAGTAAGTGACACTTCATCATTTTTTGCGTCATAGCTTTTTAGATTGAAATACGTTACCACACCGTTTGGATGGTTCGTTCCATCTGTCTTACTTCCTTTGCGACTACCACCACGCATTCTATAGGTGTCTTTAGGTTTAAATAACCTGTTGTCTTCCGTATTGGAACTGTACAATTGATGTATAACAGTCAAGTCATCAATAATCCAAAGACTTCTTCCTTGCGTTGCAACAATTAGGTTGTTGTCTTTTAGTGTTATATCAGTAATTGGGACTATTGGAAGATTTAATTGAAAAGGCTTCCAATTCTTTCCATCATCAAACGAAATATACATCCCTGTTTCAGTTCCAGCATATAACAACCCTTTTTGTTTTGGGTCTTCGCGCAGTACTCTTGTGAAATGTTCTGGATTAATCCCATTAGTAATTTTCTTCCACGTTTTACCGTAATCGGTTGTTTTATAAAGGTAAGGTGTAAAATCACCCGTTTTATATTTTGTTCCAGCCACATAACATGTTCCAGCATCAAAAGCACTAGGTTCTATACTATTAATCATCATCCACTCTGGCATCCCTTTAGGTGTAACATTATCCCAATTTTGTCCACCATCTCTTGTGATATGAATTAAACCATCATCACTACCAACCCATAGTAAACCTTCAGTAATAGGCGATTCTTGAGCGGCAAAAATTGTACAATAATACTCTACAGAAGTATTGTCTTGTGTGATTGGTCCTCCTGAAGATTTTAATTTTTCGGGATCGTTTCTAGTCAAATCCGGACTAATAATTTTCCAAGACTGTCCTTCATTTTCAGTAACGTGAACATGCTGAGAAAATGTATACAATCGATCAGGATTGTGCTTAGAGAAAATAATAGGAAAGTTCCACTGAAAGCGGTACTTCATCCCTTCAGCACCATGACCCATTGGATTGTCTGGCCAAACATTAATAGCTCTTACTGTACCTGTTTTATGATTCACTCTGGTTAAAAACCCATCATAACTTCCTCCATAAACAATATCATTGTCTTCTGGGTCTACAGCAATATGAGCCGATTCTCCTCCCGCTGTACTTTCCCAGTCGTCTTCAGAAATCGATCTACCATCTGTTCTATGCGGTATTCTAATAGTAGAGTTATCTTGTTGTGCTGCATAAATACGGTAAGGAAAATGATTATCTGTCGTGACACGATAAAACTGAGAGGTTGGTTGATTTCTATAGGTACTCCATGTATCTCCTCCATCATAAGTCACTTGAGCTCCACCATCATCACCAATAATCATTCGATTTGGGTCTTCAGGTGCAATCCATAAATCGTGATGATCTCCATGTGGCGCATTATAAGTGCTAAATGTTTTTCCTCCATCTGTACTTTTATGATAACGTACATTTAAAACATAGACCACATCTACATCTTTAGTATCTGCATACACTCTGGTATAGTACCATGCGCGCTGGCGCAATTTACGTTCGCTATTAACCTGTTTCCAAGTTTCGCCTCCATCTTCGCTTCTATATAAACCACCCTTATCTTTATTTTCTACGATAGCCCAAACACGTTGATTATTTACAGGTGATACTGTAACACCTATAATTCCTAAAGTTCCTTCTGGAAATCCTTTTTTAGTTGAAATCTCGCTCCAGGTTTCGCCTTTATCTGTACTTTTCCATAACGCAGAACCATCACCACCAGAACTTAGACTGTAAGGCGTGCGCTGAACGCGCCATGTTGATGCATACAATATTCTAGGATTTGTTGGATCTATGATTAAATCAACAACGCCAGCATGTTCGTTAGAAAATAATGTTTTTTTCCATGTCTTTCCACCATCTATACTTTTATAAACACCGCGTTCTTGAGTTGGTTTGTAGATGTTTCCGAGAACACCTGCATATACAATATTATGATCTGTTGGGTCAACTGCAATTCGAGGTATATGGCGTGAATTTTTCAAACCTGAAGATGCCCATGTTTTTCCTGCATCAACACTTTTCCAAATTCCATAACCTGAAGACACATTTCCACGAACTGTTTTCTCTCCTCCACCAACGTACATTACATTAGGATCACTTTTTGATACTGTAATTGCACCGATACTTCCACCAAAAAATCCGTCAGAAATATTATCCCAAGACCGTCCGCCATCTAATGTTTTCCATATTCCTCCACCTGTTGCTCCAAAGTAATAGAGGTTGGGTTTATTGGGGACACCTGTTACTGCAGCACTTCGTCCACCTCTAAAAGGGCCTAAAAGTCGATACTCCAGCGCATCGTATTGTGATTCATTAAAAGATTGGGCTTCAAGTTGTGCTGTATTTCCGAAGAAAAAAAGACACAACAATACAGTAATTAGTCTCATTTTGTTGGTGGTTTTATTAGTAGCTTTAAAAATAAGCATAAAAAAATATTATGCCATTGTCTTATTCAATTTTAACGTCACTTCTCGACGTAAAAAGAAGGCTGTTACGATTGTTGATAATACATCTGAAATTGGAAATGACATCCAAACCCCTAACTCGCCATAATAAGTTGGCAGAATAAAAATTAGAGGAATAAAAAATATTCCTTGTCGTGTTAGGGTTAGTAATAAAGCTGGAATAGCCTTTCCCACAGCTTGAAAATAAGCAGCTCCAATAAGTTGGATCGCTATAATTGGTGTTGCAGCAAATACCCAACGCATAGCTGATGGTGTTTCTTTAATAACTTCGGCATCTGTGGTAAATAATTTAGTGATACCTTCTGGAAAAATCATAAGCATTATAAAGATCAAAGTTGCTAAACCTGCAGCATACTTCAAAGCTGTATAAATCGTTTGTTTTACACGATCGTATTTTTCGGCTCCATAATTAAAACCTGCTATTGGGAGAAATCCTTGAGTAATTCCATAAACAGGAAAAAGTGCAAACATCAACATACGACCAACAATTGCATAGGCAGTTACCGAAGTTTCCCCTCCAAGATCAAATAAAATATTATTCATAAATAAGTAAGTAACACTTACAATAGCTTGTCTAGAAAGTGTTACAAAACCTAATGAGCTTATTTCTTTAACAATAGGTAGTCGTAATTTAAAATAGCAGTTCGTTAGTTTTAATTCAGAGTTTTTAGAAAGAAAAAACCATAAAATAAATACAAAACACAAAAGGTATGATCCTGTAGTAGCCCAAGCAGCTCCTTCCATTCCCAGATCCATAACATTGATAAACACATAATCTAAAATCAAATTTCCTATAGACGGAATCATCATAGCATACATGGCAAACTTTGGTTTCCCTTCAGCTCTTATGACTGTATTTCCCATCATACAAAATGCTAGAAAAGGAATACCATAAAGCACGATCGTGTAATAAATTTTAGCAGGTTCGAAAATCCCACCTTTTCCTCCAAAAGCAGGTATGATATCGTTAACAAAATACAGCCCTGGTACAACCAATGCCACTGTGAGTAGTAATGTTAATGTAATTTGATTACCAAATGTTTGAAGTGCTTTGGTCTCATTATTTGCGCCCAAAGCTCTTGAGATAATAGACGACCCTCCTATACCAATAGCCATACCTAAGGCAGCAATAAAAAAGGACACTGGAAGCACAACATTAATAGCTGCAATAGCCGTAGCACCAATCCATTGTCCTACAAAAATTGTATCGACTAATATATTGAGTGACATCACTAAGATTCCAATTGAAGCAGGAACAGCCTGCTTAATTAGTAATTTGCCAATAGGCTGAGTTCCTAAATCTTGTGATGATACTTTAGTCATTACACAACAACGGTTTCAGTTGTTGCCCACTGGTTGATCCATTTTGATATCAAATCAACAAACTCTTGATCGTCATTTAAACATGGAACAGTTGTAAATTCCTTTCCACCCATTTCATGGAAAATCTCTTCTCCTTCCATTGCGATTTCTTCAAGGGTTTCTAAACAATCACTAACAAATGCTGGTGTAACAATGGCCATTTTTTTCACACCTTCTTTACCCAAGCGCTCAATGGTTCTATCTGTGTAAGGTCTTAACCATGGGTCAAACCCTAATCGTGATTGAAAGGATGTAGAATACGTGTCTTCTTTGAGGTTTAGTTTTTCAGCAACCAATCGTGTCACTTCTTTACATTGGTGCCTGTAACAAAATTCATGAGCAGGTGATGCAGTTGCACAGCAGCTTCCATCTATTTTACAATGCGACTTTGTGATATCGCTCTTTCTAATGTGTCGCTCTGGAACACCATGATACGAGAATAGTAAATGCTCGTAATCTTTACCTTTTAAATGCTTAGCAATAGAGTTAGACAACACTTCTATATAATTTGAATCGTTGTAGAAAGCCTTTAGATCTTGGATTTGTATCTGCGGAAAATGTGCTTGACGTATCTCTTCGGCCAACACCAAAATCGTTTCAGTCGTTGCCATAGCAAACTGAGGATACAAAGGAATCAAAAACACCTCATCAACGCCCTTATCAACCAATTCTTGGAGTCCTTTTTTTATGGTCATGCTTCCATAACGCATGGCTAAACTTACAGGTAAATCTGTTTTTTTCTGAATTGATTTTTGCAATCGTTCGGAAATAACAATTAATGGCGAACCTTCGTCCCACCAAATTTTTTGATACGCCTTAGCCGATGCTTTAGGTCGTGTATTTAGTATAATGCCTTTAACAAGTAATGTCCTTGCCCAAAGTGGCACATCTATCACACGTTCATCCATTAAAAATTCACCTAAATACTTTTTTACATCTTTAGGTTCTGGGCTATCTGGAGAACCAAGATTTACGAGTAAAACTCCTTTTTTCATTTACATATTTTTTGTAGCAAGTCATTAAAACCTGTAATTCGACACTAATTGTTTGAAAATTCACATTACTCGTCATTCCAAAACAAGATATAGCATCACATGCTTTTGCATAAACACATCAACAAAGCCAGGGTTACTTCTTTTCTTTAAGCAATGCTGTTCTTACACTTTCTGGAATTATTGAATTTACTAATTCTTTCATTGTGTCATCATTACCTATAAACTTCCAACCATCATACTTTGGGTCTTTTATAGCGAACATATTGGCATCCATATTAATCAATAATGACACTGTTTTTAAATCAGATGTGACATTAGTCTCTCCAAATTGAGTTTTCATGATTCCTTCCATAAATTCTAAAAAGCTTTTTTGCTCCTCTTCTGATTTGTCTTTTTCAGAAATAAATGTCATTCTCATTTTACTATTATAAAAAATAGCTGCATAGGTTATATTTTCCACTTCCATCTTATCCGTAACATCAGTTACAGTGTTTGACACAAACTCTATTTTCATATCAGGCGAATTGAACATTTGTTCCATTCCAGCTTTCATTTGTTCTTTAGATGCTGTATCAAATACCTTTGGGTACATATAATCCAAAACTCCATCAAAGTTTTGATTGGTCATATACTCATAATAAGTCTCAGCATTTTTAGTGATTTCTTCTTTGTGAGATTGAGAGAAACTTGAAAATGTAACTAATAAGGCGAATAATAATGTTGAGAATAATTTCATAATTGTGTTTTAATTTGTTTTTGCAAAAATACGACAGTATTTCATAATAGACAGAATATTTGGACGTTCACTATTTAAAAAGGGGAGTTTACTCATTATAATTTTCACTACTAGTCATCTTATTCTATATTTACAATTCTAATTAAGCTTTATGAAAAAAATAATACTTTCAGTCCTAATCACTTTTTTTACAACTTTAGGCTTTGCTCAAAATAACAGTTTACTCTGGGAGATTTCAGGCAATGGCTTATTAGAGAGCTCTTACATTTACGGTACAATGCATGTTAGTAAAAAAGTAGCTTTTAGATTAGATGATGTATTCTATGAAGCCTTAGAAAAAAGTGAATGCGTGGCTTTAGAATCTGATCCAACGCAATGGCTTGAGTATTCTTATGAAGATTTAAACATGATGTATAATGACTACAATGGTTCTTATGGCGATAATTTTTATTCAAGATTATTTAAGTTGAAACCTGTTGATGAACTCATGGTTAGAAATATTATCCGTTTTGACAACAATCTTATAAATGGCTACTTGTATAGAAAAAATTCATTTTCTGATAATTTTGAAGAAGAAACCTATCTCGACATGTTTATTTTTCAGGCTGGAAAGAAAAACAACAAACAAATTGTAGGTCTTGAGGATATTAACGAATCTCGCTTTTTAACTACTAAAGCAGCATACAACCCTATCAAAAAGGAACCTGATGCATGGTTTAGTAAGCTTATAAAAACTGAAAACCCATATTTACTTCAAGAGAATGTTTACAGAGAGCGAAATATTGCTTTACTAGATTCTATTGGATCTGCTACCAATACAGAATTTTATAGAGAGCATATGCTTTTTAAGCGAAATGAAAATATGGTAATTGTTCTTGACTCTCTCATGCACAAAAAGACTGTTTTTTCTGGTGTTGGTGCTGCACATTTAGCTGGAGAAAAAGGAATGTTACAAATGCTTAAAGATAGAGGTTACACAGTAAAACCATTAACATCTAAGCAGACAGATTTTGCAAAAAATGAAAAAGAGAAATTAGAAAACTTATTCACTAAACCCGAGTTATCTTACCACTCAACTCCAGATCAATTTATTGAAATTAAAAGCTTTGATAAGTTAAGAGAGTTCACATTCAATAGAGTAAAATATTATATAGCACCAGATATGACTAATGGTGCTTACTTAACCATTAACAGACTAAGTACTTACGAATATTTACCTAGTGAAAAAGAAAAAGTAAGTCTTGATTATATTAAAAACTTACTATATGAGGATATTCCAGGAGATATTATCGAAAAAAAAGAATTTGATCTGCCTTTTCCAGGTATTAGTATTTTAAACAAAACCAAAAAAGGTGATTATCAAAAGTATCATATTTATAAAACCCCATTAGAGATTATAGTTGTAAAATTTGGTGGCAAAAAAGATTTTGTTTTGAACTATCATGAAGAAATCTTTAATTCTATCAAATTCAAAACAACATCTTCAGAATATATTAATTTTACAGATCCTCTTAAAAAATACACCTTTAAGTTTCCCGAATATTATATTACAGATAACTTAAAAAACTCTGGGAAAAAATCAGTTCAAGGTTATGTTGATTCTGACTACTATTTCTTTCAAGAATCACCAAATCACGATACTCAATATATCGAAGAAGATGACTTTGAGGCAAAATTTATTCACACCAATTTTTATAAAGAATTAGATATTGAGGAGATTGAGGGAACTCTAAAAAAAGGGGCATACAGCAGCTATGAGTCTTCGGCAGAAATCGACTCTATAAGTCGTAAAAAAATATGGTTGAAATCTGTAGTCAAGGATGGAAGTTACTATCTGCTTGGTTATGCAGGAATGCAAGAAGATAATGCCAATGCATATTTTGATTCTTTTGTAGTTAATACGGCACAATATGAACCATTTGAAACAGTCACAGACACAACCTTATTGTTTACCGTGAAATCACCTACTAAAGCACCTTTGGTGTTCACAGGATATACCATGCGTAAAAACAAGCCCTATGAACAAAATATTAAAAGAAATACGTTTACCTCAAAATCTAATGAAGAAATATACGTCTCAAGAACTAAATTTCATGATTTAGAAATGCATGAAAATATTGATAGTCTATGGAATAGAATTAATAGAAAAAAATACGCATATAACTACTACAATAAAGGAAGGAAAAAGCTCACGGTTCATGATGAAAAACGTTACACCAAAAACGGTAATAATGTATATACATTCAAATATCGCGATTCTCTGAGTAGCAAAGAAATATGGATTAAATACATTCAGAAAAAAGGAACGCTTTTTAAATTATCTACCCTTAAAGACAGTATCGCTAAGCCTTCTAAATTTGTAACAGAATTTTACGAATCGTTCACACCAATGGACTCTTTATTAGGTGAAGATATTTTTGCTGACAAAACAGCCAGATTCTTTGAGGCTCTTAAGGCAAATGACAGTATTGTTTTTAAAGGTTACACCAAAATAAACTTTAATAAATCTCATGCTTCAGCAATTAAAGATATTATCGAAAATCATGACTTTCCCGAAGACAAAGAAAACATAAAAACAAATCTTGTAGGTCAGCTTATAAGAATTGACCAAAGCCCAGCAACAATAGATTTTATAAAGAAGCTTTATGAAAATTCATATGCCAAACCTTCAATTCAAAACAAAATTATAAGCACCTTATTATCTAGAACTTCAAAATCTTCTAACGAACTCATTAAAGAGTTAATGCAAATAGACATTCCTTTAGGTAGTCGATATTCTGGATTTAGTTTTTACGACATTAGTTCAGATTCATTGAAAGTGATGAAACAGTTGTATCCTGATATGTTGCAATACGCCTCTATTCAAGAATACAAAAAACCTGTTTACGGACTATTAGTTAGGCTTCTAGACAGTAATATTGTGAAACCAAAGGTTTACAAGTCAACTAAAAAGCAACTTATTAATGATGCTAAAATTGAAATCAAACGAAGTTTAAATAAAAGTAAATATGCTAGACTAGATGAAAATGATATGCTAGATGGTTATACCAAACTCCTATTTCCGTTTAGAGAAGAAAAATCGGTGGTAGCATTTTATAACAAACTTGTTCTTAGTAAAAATATTCAGGCACTAACAACCTATTATGCACTTCTTAAAAAAGAGAGAGCTAGCATTCCTGAACAGCTAAAAAAGGAAACCATTTACAATGAAAAGGCTCAAGCGATGCTAGTTGCCAAATTGCATTTTTTAAAACTATTGACTACCGATGTTCTAAAAACAGTAGATTTAGAGACTTATGCTAAGTCTGGGCTCTTAATTAGTAACAACAGTATTAAGAAAAAAGATTCTATTGTGTTATTTGAAAAACGTCAATTGGAAACAGATACCAAAAAATCATTAACCGTATTTATTTTTAAAAGAACAAGAGCTAATGAGTCTAGAGAGTCTGAGTATTTACATTTTGTAGCTTTTGAAACACCTACTAATGATCGATACAATGTAGAACCATATTACACGTCTAGAAATAGTGGACGTTTTATTAATAATGGTACAACTGAAGAAGATATCATTGAAGATGTGTTGTTGTTAATTAAACATAAAACACGAAAGCGGGTAAGCATTAATAGAGATGAATATCTTGGCGGTTTAGATCTCGACTTTTAGCCCAAGGTCATTAAGTATTTTTTTGGTGTAGTACCATATTTCTTTTTGAATGCAGAAATGAAATGGCTCGATGTACTATAGCCTACTTTAAGTCCAACTTCATTTACATTATGATCACCAGCCTCTAACAATTTTCTAGCTACTTCCATCTTATAATCAAATAAAAAACTAAACACAGAGTCTCCATAGATTTGTTTGAAGCCCTCTTTTAGCTTTTTAAGACTTAAGCCTATGTCTTCCGAAAGTTCTTGAAGAGTAGGTGGTTCTGCCATACGGGCAATGATAATATCCTTGGCTTTTCGTATTTTAATCACGTTAGTTTCATCAACAAGAAACGGACATTGTTCAATATCTGCATCTTCACTTCTATTAAAATACAAACTCAACAATTCTAAAGCTTTTCCTTTGAAGTATAGATTTTTAATAGAAGAATTCAAATTATAATTGATCAATTGATTGAGAACAATTGCCATAGATGGCGAAATCTTACCGTCCTTGTAATATTTCTTATCCTTATTGTCCTCACTTAAAAATGTAATATAATCTGCTTCTTGAGAAAACAAACCATGAAACTCTTTAATGGAAACCAAAACAGAAACCAACCATGAATTTGGGTGGACTTCTAAATGAATGGGTAAATCACGCTGAGGGTTGTACAACAATAGTGAGTTTTCCTCTTCAATCTTTAAACGGTAATTCCCATTATTGAAAACAAACTCGCTTGAACCTTTAATACAAAAATGAAATTGAATGAAATTGCTATCAATCTCACGTTCAAGGGTTTGAATATGAGGCGCTTCATTTTGATAGGCTAGTACGAAAAATCCGTCGTCTAATTTTGTTTCATCAAATGAACCTCTAGCGATATTTTTTGAGCCCTGAAAATTAGAATTATTTTTGTTGTTATTTAGATTCATTCTAAACTAATAGCTTTTAAAGTACTGTTATTACTACAAAAGTATGACATTTATCATATAATATTAAGAAATGAGTTTAAAAAACCACAAACGATACTTAAAGTTCTTCTAGCGTTGTTTTTTTTCGATTGTCCTTTTTATTTTTGCTATCGTAATTTTCCAAATCAGGTATGGAGCACTACAATATGTCGAAAGGCACAACATTTTATGCAATTGGTCTCAGCTATAAAAAAGCAGATGCCGAAGTGCGTGGTCATTTTAGTTTAGATGAAACGTCTAAACTTGCCGTTTTAGAACAGGCAAAACAAAATGGTATCGACAGCTTAATTGTGACCTCAACATGTAATAGAACCGAAATCTACGGTTTTGCTCAACATCCTTTTCAACTCATTCAATTGCTTTGCGATAACACTAAAGGTACAGTTGAAGAGTTTCAAAAAGTAGCATATGTCTACAAAAATAAGGATGCTATTTCTCATATTTTCAGAGTTGGTTCAGGTCTAGACAGTCAAATTCTTGGTGATTTTGAAATTATTAGCCAGTTAAAAGTCAGTGCAAAGCTGTCTAAGAAACACCAATTATTCAATCCGTTTTTAGAACGTTTAGTTAATGCCGTTATTCAAGCATCAAAACGAATAAAAACAGAAACCGATATTTCATCTGGTGCAACATCTGTTTCATTTGCTTCTGTTCAATACATCATGAACACGATTAAAAATGTTTCAGAAAAGAACATTTTATTATTCGGAACTGGTAAAATTGGAAGAAACACGTGTGAAAACTTAGTAAAACACACTAAAAATGAACATATCACTTTAATCAACAGAACTAAAGATAAAGCCGAAGCAGTTGCTGGAAAGTTCAATTTATTGGTTAAAGATTATGCAAATCTTCAGGAAGAAATCAATTCATCAGATATTTTGATTGTTGCTACTGGAGCTCAAAACCCAACAGTAGACAAATATTGTATTCAAACTACAAAACCACTATTAATTTTAGATTTATCCATTCCGAAGAATGTTAATGATAATGTGACAGATTTAGATAATGTGACATTAGTTCATCTTGATGATCTATCTCAAATTACCGATGAAACTCTAGAACGCAGAAAAGCACATATTCCTGTTGCCGAAACTATTATTGAAGAGATTAAAACCGACTTTAATGCTTGGTTGGCAACTCGAAAATTTGCACCAACAATAAAAGCATTAAAACATAAGCTTACCAATTTTGCTACTGCCGAATTGGATACGCAACGAAAAAAAATGAATAATTTTAATGAAGCGCAAGCCGAATTAATTAGCAATAACATCATTCAAAAAATTACCAATCACTTTGCACACCATTTAAAAGGTGACGATGTATCTACAGACGACAGCCTTGAACTCATTAAAAAAGTGTTTCAACTAGAAGCAACTACAGACAATGTCTAAACTTATAAGAATTGGAACTCGCGATAGCGAACTTGCGCTGTGGCAAGCCAAAACCGTTCAACAACAGCTCGAACATTTAGGTTACAAAACACAACTGGTCCCAGTTAAATCAACTGGAGATTTGGTACTTAACAAGCCTATCTATGAACTAGGTATTACTGGTGTTTTTACAAAAACCCTTGATATCGCAATGCTCAATGAAGAGATTGATATTGCCGTGCATTCACTTAAGGATGTACCTACCTTATTACCAAAAGGGATAGTACAAGCTGCTGTTTTGAAACGTGGCAATGTTAAAGATTGTTTAGTTTATAAAAACAATGAAGAATTTTTATCACAACGTAACGCTGTAATTGCCACTGGAAGTCTACGTAGAAGAGCGCAATGGTTAAATCGTTATCCTACACATAGCTTAGTTGATTTACGCGGAAATGTTAATTCTCGGTTACAAAAGCTAGAAGACAACAATTGGAATGCCGCTATTTTTGCAGCAGCTGGTCTAGGACGTATTGGGTTACGACCTGAACAAAGTTTTAATTTAGATTGGATGCTTCCTGCTCCTGCACAAGGCGCAATTATGATTACAGCGCTCGAAAGTGATGAAGAGACAAGGACCATTTGTGCTGAAATCAATCATGAAGACACAGAAACATGTACCTCTATTGAGCGTAAATTTCTAAACCTCTTAGAAGGTGGGTGTTCTGCTCCTATTGGTGCTTTGGCATTTATTAAAAATGAAGAAGTTCACTTTCAAGGCGTATTGCTAAGTCTTGATGGCAGCAAAAAAATAGAAGTTCAACGCACAGTCGATTTAGGTAAGCATGAAGAGTTAGCTGAGTTTTGTGCCAACTATATTATCGAGCGTGGCGGAAAACGTTTAATGGATGATATTAAAATTGCATCAAAAGATGTAAACATCTACTCTACCAAGACCTTAACCGATGATCAAAAGCAATTATTTCATGATGATGTGGTTTCTGAAAGCTCAGACTTTATAAAGATTAGCTTGAACCGTATGACATCAAAGGCCTTACGACCAATGCCTAAAAATGTCATTATTACGAGTAAAAATGCAGTAGAAGCACTACTTATGAATTTTGCTCCTCAAGAATTACAATTTGAGAACATCTATTGTGTAGGAAGACGTACCAAACGTCTAACAGAACGAAAAATAGGAAAAGTTAAGCATACAGAGAACAACTCAAAAAAACTCGCCGAGCACCTAGTAGAGTATATTGATGGTACAGAGGTTACTTATTTTTGTAGTGATATTCGTTTAGACGACTTACCAACAATACTCAAAGACAATCATATTGAGGTTAATGAAATCACAGCTTACGAAACCAAATACGACGCCGTAAAAATTAAAGATTCTGTAAAAGGTGTTATGTTTTACAGTCCGTCCACAGTACAAAGTTATAAACAAGAAAATGATGATGACGTCATTGCGTTTTGTATTGGAGACACCACAGCAAAAGAAGCAAGTAAACACTTTGAAGATGTAAGGATTGCTAAAGTTCCTACTGTTGAAAGTGTTATTGAATTAGTAAACGAATATTACGTTTAACATGATAAAAAACGATTTATTTTTAAGAGCATTAAAAGGAGAAACCGTTGAACGTCCACCAGTTTGGATGATGCGTCAAGCAGGTCGTTATCTTCCTGAATTTATGGAAATCAAAGCTAAATATGATTTCTTTACACGCTGTCAAACACCTGAGTTGGCAAGTGAAATTACAGTGCAACCTATTCGTCGCTATGGTATGGATGCCGCCATCCTGTTTAGCGATATTTTGGTGATTCCACAGGCAATGAATATCGAGGTACAAATGAAACCTAATTTTGGTCCGTATTTGCCTAACCCTGTACGCTCACAAAAGGATGTTGATAATGTAATCGTACCAGATGTTAAAGAAGCATTGAATTATGTATACGAAGCGATAAAAGCCACTAAAGAAAAATTAAATGATGAGATCCCATTGATTGGTTTCGCTGGCTCTCCATGGACAATTTTATGTTACTGTGTGCAAGGGCAAGGCAGCAAAAACTTTGATAAAGCCAAAGAATTTTGCTTTACAAATCCAATTGCTGCGCATCAATTATTACAGAAAATCACAGATACTACCATCGCCTATTTAAAAGAAAAGGTAAAAGCAGGTTGTAATGCTGTACAAGTCTTTGATTCTTGGGGAGGCATGTTATCTCCCGTAGATTATCAAGAGTTTTCTTGGCAATACATTCAGCAAATTATCGATGCTTTAAAAGAGGACGCTCCTGTAATTGCTTTTGGAAAAGGCTGTTGGTTCGCCTTAGGTGAAATGGCAAAATCTGGAGCCTCTGCTTTAGGTGTAGATTGGACGTGTTCTGCAAAAAATGCGCGTTATTTAACTGGCGGAAATATAACTTTACAAGGTAACTTTGACCCTACACGATTATTCTCTCCTCCTTCAGAAATTAAAAAAATGGTGCACCAAATGATCAACGATTTTGGTAAGGATAAATATATTGTAAATTTAGGTCATGGTATTTTACCTAACATTCCGTTAGATCATGCCAAAGCATTTATTGATGCTGTAAAAGAGTACAAAGTTTAAAAGTTCTACTTTTTCTCAATATATTATGATAAAAAATATAATTCAAGGCATACAGGCATACACAGGCTCTTTGGCATTAATTTCAAAGCTAAATCTTTGGAAATTCTTTTTCATTCCAATCGCAATTAGTATCATCACCATAATCGTTATTGGGTTCTCTGCTTATGGATTATCTGATAATATTGGAAACTATATTGCTAGGGTTTGGCCTTGGGAATTTGGCAAGGAGACCTTCACTTCTATTTCAACATTTATTGGTGCTATTGTAGTTCTAGCTATTGGATTAATTCTTTATAAACATATCATCATGGCTTTGTCTGCGCCATTTATGAGTCCTGTTTCTGAAAAAATTGAATCCTATCTAACTGGTATAGAAAAACATAAACATAGAAACACAACTTCTAGAGAACAGTTATGGAGAGGTATTAGAATTAATGTGAGAAACTTAGGTAAAGAATTACTGTTTACTATTCCTCTATTATTGCTCAAGTTTATACCAGTGATTAATATTTTCTCAACAGCACTTTTATTTTTATTGCAAGCGTATTATGCAGGGTTTGGTAATATGGACTATACCTTAGAACGTCATTTTAAATATAGAGAGAGCATTCGGTTTATAAGAAAAAACAGAGGTGTAGCTATTGGTAATGGTATTGTATTTATGCTCCTTTTATTAGTTCCTGTTATAGGATGGATTCTCGTTTTACCACTAAGTGTTACAGCAGCATCATTAAAAACTGTTAAGCTTATTCAGCAAGACAATTTACTTCCAGAACATAAACCAGTAGTATAATGATTGCGCAATTTGACGGTTTTGAAATCAACCCAATTCATGAAGGTGATGCCTGGAAAATCTGTGATCTTATGGTCGCCAATGCTGATCGTTTTAAACGTTATTTTCCAAAGACATTAGAGCAAAATTTAAACCCAACTCTATCACAGTTCTTTGTTCAAAAAAAAACCAATCAATTTCAGAAAAAAGAAGAGTTTTTATTCACGCTAAAACATTCTGAAACACGTCAACTTGCTGGAATAGTATATATTAAAGAATTAGATTGGAACAAAAAACAAGGAGAATTTGCCTATTGTATTGGCTATCCCTTTAAAGGACAAAAATTAATATCGAAATCGATAAGTGCTTTATCTGTATATGCCTTTGAAACTTTACAATTAAATACAATGCAAATTATTGTTAACAAGGATAATATATCTAGTGTTAAGGTTGCAGAACATAATGGTTTTAAATGGATAGAAACATTAAAAAATGCATTTACTCCAACTGGTGAACAACCTTTAGATATGGAATTATACGAACTATATAAATAACTCACTATGCCTCATTTTGTAATAGATTGTTCAGAAAACGTACTAAACTTAAATGCTCCAGACCATACACTTTTGACAGTGCATCAAGCTGCCGTTACGTCTGGATTATTTGATGAAGATGACATAAAAGTACGATTAAACCCCTTTAAAGAAAACTATATTGTTGGAGGGAAAAAACAAGACTTTATTCATGTTTTTGGTAATGTAATGGAAGGAAGAACTAATGAACAAAAAAGCAAACTTTCCAAATTGATAGTTCAGCAACTTAAACATATATTTCCTTCAATAGGTTTTATAGCAATCAATATCAGAGACTTTGAAAAAGTAACCTATTGTAACAAAACAATGGTATAAGATGAAAGATAAATTTTTCAATTACATACACGAACTACAAGATACTATCACTTCAAAATTAGAAGCTATTGATGGCAAGGCAAAATTCCAAGAGGATCTTTGGAAGCGTCCAGAAGGAGGTGGCGGACGAACTCGTGTAATTGAAAACGGAGACGTTTTTGAAAAAGGTGGCGTCAATATTTCTGGTGTTCATGGAAAATTACCTGACTCCATGCAGACATATTTTGGTGTTAAAGATGCCGATTTTTTTGCTTGCGGATTAAGTCTCGTATTACATCCTAAAAGTCCAATGATACCAACAGTTCATGCTAATTGGCGTTATTTTGAAATGTATGATCAAGACGGTAATATTGTAGATCAATGGTTTGGTGGCGGACAAGATCTTACGCCTTACTATCTGTTTGAAGACGATGCTACACATTTTCATTCGGTTTGTAAAACAGCATGCGATAACCATCATCCAGAATTCTACTCAAAATATAAAGCCCGATGTGATGAATATTTCTATAATGCACATCGCAATGAAGGTCGTGGTATTGGTGGTTTATTTTTTGATTACTGCAAAGCAACCAACGACATGAGTATGGAAAACTGGTATGATTTTGTTACTGAAGTTGGCAATAGTTTCCTAGAAGCTTATGTGCCTATACTAGAAAAGCGTAAAACTTTAGAGTACACAAAAGAGCAACGTGATTGGCAGGAGATTCGTCGTGGTCGTTATGTAGAATTTAATTTGGTTCATGATAAGGGCACATTATTCGGACTCAAAACTAACGGACGTATTGAGAGTATTCTAATGAGTCTACCGCCTCATGTGCAATGGGTTTACGATCACCATCCTGAACCTGGCAGCGAAGAAGAAAAATTAATTAATATATTAAAACAACCTAAAAATTGGGTGTAAATGAAACTACTTAAACGCGCATTTTTAATTATTAACTGGAAAACATTTGTTATCACTGGATTAGCAATAGCTTCAACAGCATTTTGCATACATTTTGAAATCAAAGCCGATTTTCCTTTAACACTTATTGGTACTGCCATCGTGTTTCCAATTGTATTCTCTATTGGTGGCGCTTATAAACGTCGTGAAGTCGCATTGGATGAATATGGATCCATAAAAGCTCACGGTAGAGCACTGTATTTTGCAGTTTCCGACTGGCTGGAAAATCCGCCTCAAGAACTCAAAGATGAATTAAAAAGTCATCTTAAAGGGCTTTTAAATTCTTGTAAACATGTATTTAATAATCCTATAAATGAGCTAGATGAAAACGAAAAGGCAGTGTATACTAGTTTTGAAGATTTGTCGAAATTTATCAAAAGCATGCGATCACATGGCCTACCATCTGGAGAGGCATCACGTTCCAATCAGTTTTTAAGTAAAATGATGATCTCTTTTGAGCGTATCAAACACATTTATCAGTATAGAACACCTAGAACGCTTAGAACCTATAGTGATATATTCATTGTAATTTTACCTATCATTTATGGACCACACTTTGCGCATAATGTGACGAGTTACAATTTTGGATTACAATATGCTGTGCCTATCATGTTTAGTGTTATTTTAGTAGCCTTAGATAATATTCAGTCACATTTAGAAAATCCATTTGATCAGCAAGGTGAAGATGATGTTTATATCAATGAAGAAAAGTTTATAAGAAATTTAGATTAGAACTATGTATCCATTAAGAAGAAACCGAAGATTAAGAACCAACGACGCTATTAGAAGTTTAGTTCGTGAAACGATTATTTCTCCAAACGATTTTTTAGTTCCTCTTTTTATAGTTGAAGGTAAAGGAATCAAGCAAGAAATCGCTTCTATGCCAAATTACTATCGTTATAGTTTAGATCTATTAGAACATGAGGTGAAAGAACTCTGGAAACTAGGGTTGAAATCTGTGCTCTTATTTGTTAAAGTTCCAGACCACCTAAAAGATAACAAAGGCACCGAAGCTTTAAATCCAAACGGACTCATGCAACGCGCTATCAAAACCATTAAAAATATTTGCCCAGGAATGTTGGTGATGACAGATGTGGCCTTAGACCCTTATTCATCATATGGCCATGATGGTATTATTGAAAATGGGAAGATTGTCAACGATGATACGGTTGATGTTTTAGCTGAAATGAGCTTATCTCATGCTCAGGCTGGAGCAGATTTTGTAGCACCAAGCGATATGATGGATGGGCGTATTTTGGCAATTAGAGAAGCATTGGAAGACGATGGATTTATAGATACTGGTATTATGAGCTACTCGGCGAAATATGCCTCTGCTTTTTATGGTCCGTTTCGTGATGCATTAGATTCGGCTCCTGCTGATGTTAAAGACATTCCGAAAGACAAAAAAACCTATCAAATGGATTTTGCTAATCGCTTTGAAGCACTTCGAGAAACCGAAATGGATATTGATGAAGGTGCAGATATTGTGATGGTAAAACCTGGCTTGTGTTACTTAGATATTGTTCGTGATATTAAAAATGAAGTTGATGTTCCTGTAGCTGTCTATCAGGTCTCTGGCGAATATGCCATGCTTAAAGCTGCCGCCGAAAAAGGATGGTTAGATCATGATGCCGTGATGCTTGAACAAATTACAGCCATTAAACGTGCTGGAGCAGATGTGATTGCAAGTTACTTTGCGAAGGATGTGGTGAAGCTATTGTATTAAAACAAAAAGGATCAATTCATTTGTCAAACTGACCCTTTTTTGCTTTACATTATTTAGAGGGCAAAGATTCGTTGGAAGTTAATGCCCAATTTATGCCAAGGACTGTAATTAGGTTATCCTCACCAACAGGAAAATCTTTACCAAACCCTCCCGTAAGACTTATTTTTTTATTGATTTGATACGTAATATTACCTACAGACCTGTATTGTTCATCATCACCGTCACGTTGCAAATATTCATAGGACAAATTGAACTTTCCTAGTTCCAATTCAAGTTTCCCTCCAATATCCCAAAAACTTGTATCGAAATAATTCTGCTCGGCATCAATGTTAAAGCCATTATCAATATATCGGCTAATAGCATACAAATGGAAGTAGTTTTTATCATTAAACGGGAGCGCCAAATCTAGTGTAACCCATCCTCCTAAACGCTTTGCTGTATTACTATCAAATGTGTTTTCTTTAAAAAGCAAACTGTATGCTAGAGCTCCATCCAATCGTAAAACCGGTTTAATGTTTTTAGGATTATAATAGAACTTTACAATTCTTTCAGTGATTTCATCAAAGTAAGCAGTCGCTAAACTTTTTCCATCTGCATAAGTTGATTTATAGTCTGGATTTTGATTTAAAACGGTATTAGCAATATCAACATAATTTTGCGGTATCGTTTTATTCTTGACGTACTCATCTGCCATTTCCCTAGTTACAATTGCATTAGAAAAAACTAAGGTTCCATTATATTTATTAAGTGCATCATTAGAATAAGGCTGACTAATATCGCTTAAAATATTAACTATTTTATCCGTTTGTTTTCTACTAAATAATTGAAATAAGGTAGTTCTCAAACCTATTGCCGCAACCTTTTTTTCTTCTTCAAATCCTTGAAACTCTTTATTGGTATAAGCTATTGAAAAAGAGGTGTTGGTCTGTAATGCCTTAAACGGATCAATAATATATTCTCCTTTTCTATTTTTTTTTAATCCACGATAGTCTTCATAAGATTTATCCTTAGTATTAGGAATAAGCCAATATGGATTGGTCTCTAAAGCAATGTTTCCATTAGAAAATCCATTAGACACATACAGAGCTAAACTCTTAATGTTATCAGGTGTGTTAATTGCTGTTGGTGCTTCTTCGATGATAGTAAACGCAGGGTTAGCAGTACTCTCGAAATTAAAATCGTTAATTGATGCTTTATTTTCTTCTTGCGCATTTACAATTAATGCACTTAGACTGAACAAAAAGGTAAGAACTCTTTTCATAATTACTGATTTAATGATTTAACAAATTCTCTATGGTTGTTCTTCAGGTCATCATTTAAAACAATTTCAATAGTCTTTTCTACTGAAAACTGTTCAGCAGAAACATCTTTAAATTCATCTTCAAAATCTACAAGAGTAGAATAATAGGTTTTACGATTATCCTGGTCATAAACGCTATATCGAATAAGTGTTCGTTCTTTGGCCTTCTGTTTGTTTGGCTCTTGATTTACATCTACAATAAAAACAAATTTAGCAGCTAAAATTGCGCGTTGTACGGCCTTCTCTTTTGAGAAAGATGCAGAATTAGAGACATTATCCAGAATTTCAAAATCCATAGGGTTATTCTTTTTTTTAAGTGCAAAGACTGTAGGTCCAACTTGTTTCGCAATGGATTCCACATCAGTGATATTTATCGTTATCTTCTGATTATTGTTGAATGTTTCAAAGGTTTCCATAATTATATGTTGATTTATTGATTAGCTTCTATTAAATCTTAAGCACAAGACATGTGGTTACTCTTTCAGGAGTAACTAGCTACTAAATTCTATATTAGGGAGGAAAAAATCAATACCTGTAACAAGGTATATTGATAATTATTATAAAGTTACAAAAATAATCCATTGGTTTTAGTGAAACCTTGAATGTTAACAGAAATCATACAATACTGTCAAACGCTTATAATACCTACTGTTTTATGTATACCTAGGTTAATGCTAGGTTAACCTCTAGCTTTTTTTAGGGTTTTTCTAAATCTTCGTTCTAGATTTGTATCATCATCAATCATTAAAATCAATATATCATGAGAACTTTAAACAATGATCTAATTACAGAAACAAACCAAGGAACTAAATCACACAATTGGAATTCTAAAAGACGTTACAGGTCTATTAAATAAAACCTTATGAATTCATCAATCAAACAATCAACCTTTATGACGAGCATAGTGTCTTTTTAGACAATATGCTCTCATTTATCAAAGACGATTCTTAATTTTAAGGCACTATGAACCGCATGAAGAAAAAAATAAACCTCTTAATTATTGTTTCAGTTCTGGGACTAATAGCTTTATCTATTATTCAAGGCTACTTGATTAATAACACCTACAAGCTAAAAAAGGAGGCTTTTATTACAGAAACAAGACGGTCCATTTCACAAATTGATGACTTTTCTCCCGCCTTAGATTCGTTATCAGATATTTGGCAAGATAACTTTCTAAATACCATAGCAGATTATAAAGCCAATACAGCTACCAGAGCTGATATTTTAGATGGGTTACAATTTGTAATTGATTCTATTAACGATACCTATCGCAGCGAGTATCAGAAAGAATTAGTAAAAAATAATATCCCTTATGGGATTAAGTTTCATAAAAGAGTAAAGGCTATTGTTTTACAAGATTCTATTAAGAATGACACTATTTTCGATTTTGAAAAAACACCTAAACGTATTGTTTTAGGCGATCCTATTTCCGAAGATAAAGAAATTGGCGTAAGCACAACATTATGGCAAACAGACCATACTTCTAGTAGAATAATTAATGGCGAAAACAAAGAAATTGTATTTTACTTATTGTTTCAAACTCAAGATAAAATGGACATAGACGGTTGGGAAAAGATCGTTTTTAAACAAATGTCTGGACTGCTTCTACTCTCGCTTTTAATCTTTTCGGTCGTGATTGGATTATTATATTATTCTATAAAAAGTTTAATCACTCAGAAAAAGATCGCAGATATTAAAACCGATTTCGTCAATAATATTACGCACGAGCTTAAAACACCATTAGCTACCTTGACATTGGCAACAAAAATGCTAAAAAGCAATGAGGTACAGCAACAACCTAAACTTGTTGATAATACAGTAAATACCATTGAACGCCAAAATAAGCGACTTCAAAAACTCATTGACCAAGTTTTAACCAATAGTTTAGGTTATAATGAAATACAACTGCACAAAGAAGAAGTGCATATTGAAAATTATATCAATACTATTTTGGATGATTTCTTACTAGCAGTCAAAACAGAGCATGTTACTGTGAACAGACAATTTATAGGGTCAAAACAAACAATTCAACTCGATAAATTCTATATCACTACAGCTTTACTGAATATTCTTGAAAATGCTGTAAAATATGCAAGTGACAACATTATCATTGATTGTAAGGTTAAAAGCAATAGCGAGTTGAAAATTTCAATAAAAGATAATGGTATTGGTATTTCAGAAAAAGATAAAAAACAAGTCTTTGATAAGTTCTTTAGAGCTGGGAATAAAGAAATTCACGATGTCAAGGGTTTGGGTTTAGGCTTGTATTACACAAATCAAATTATAAAAGCACACCACGGAAATATTATTGTTGAAAGCAAAGAAGGGAAAGGATCAACATTTATATTAACTATTCCATTTAATTAATTTAAAGCATGAAACATATTCTTTTAGCAGAAGATGATTTAGACTTCGGACATATTTTAAAACAATATTTAGAAATTTCAGGTTACCAGATTACTTGGGCAAAAGACGGGAAAGAAGCGCTGGAACAATTTAAAAAAGAACATTATAATATTTGCGTTTTCGATGTTATGATGCCAAAAATGGATGGGTTCACGTTAGCTGAGAATGTCATTAACATCAATCCAGAAACACCTTTCATTTTCTTAACAGCTCGTAAACTCAAAGAAGATAAAATAAAAGGCTTGAAATTGGGCGCCGATGATTATATCGTTAAACCTTTTGAAGCCGATGAATTGGTATTAAGATTAAACAACATTCTAAGGCGTACCGAAAAAGCTGTAAATCAATTACCACAACAAGACACCATCAAGATTGGCAACTATACATTTGACACTAAGCGTTTAGAGCTCTCGTGTAATGACTATAATAAACAACTCACGCTAAAAGAAGCAGAGTTAATTATCTTTCTTTTCGATCATAAAAATCAACTTTTAAAACGCGAAGATATTCTTAAAGCGGTGTGGGATAGTCATGATTTTTTCTCAGGACGAAGTATGGATGTTTTTATAAGTAGACTTCGTAAATATTTTAAACAAGACCCTTCAATTTCTATCGAAAGTATTAGAAATGTTGGCCTAGAATTTAAAGTAAGTTAATACAACATAACGTGTTGGTTAATGCTAGGTTAACGCCTAGCATTTTCTTTTTTAGACTCTTACCGTCCTGTACATTTGTATCAAACAATCATTAAAAACGAACAGTTATGAATTTTTCAAAATCAAAAGACAGACAAAATAGCATCAGAATTATTGATGTAAAAAAAGAGTTAAGTTTAGCAATTATTTGCGTTTTACTTTCAATGCACACGTTAAATGCACAAACAACTCCAGAACCTCCAACACCTCCACAAACCAATACAACTTCTGGAACATCATACTCTATTTCAATAGATAATGATGATGACGAAACTTCTAATAGTTCAATATCTATAAAAACAACAGATGATTATTATAAGTTCAGAGCAAGTTTTCACAAGTCTAAAAATGAACGTGTAAAATCTATGCTTATCAAAAACTTAGGCAATAGCAATTTAAAAGTTGATGGTAACACCTATCTATGGACCGATAGTAAAAATGGAGACGAGGTTTTTGAATGTAAGTTAACTAAAGGACATCTAAGAATGTCATTAGATAGCGAAGTAGCATCTAAAGGTTTTACACAAAAAATCACCGAGCTTGGAAAAGAATTAAAATATTTCATCTCTGGTACAGATCGTAAAAAAGAAGAGTTTAAAAAAGCAGAGAGAGCTAAGCGTGACCTAGAGAGAGCACAAAGAGATTTAGAGCGTGCAAAACGCGATTTAGAACGTGCAGAAAGAGATGCTAAACGAGCAAAAGGCAATTAAAACCAATCAATCAAAAGAATATTCTATAATATTCTATAAATTAGCCATTAAATAAACTTATTTAATGGCTTTACTTTTATTATTCGCATTTGTTTCTATTTTCTTTTCTTTTTTATGTTCTATTCTAGAAGCTGTATTGCTAAGTGTAACACCAACATTCATCAACGTTAAGAAGAAGGAAGGCAAAGCCTATGCAAACGCTTTAGAAGCCTTAAAAAAAGATGTTGACCGTCCTTTAATTGCCATACTAACATTAAACACTATAGCACACACGGTTGGTGCTATTTTAGTTGGTGTGCAAGCCAAAGTCGCTTATGTCGAGCTATATGGCACACAAACTAGACGTGTTTTTGGTATTGAATTTACTGAAGAATTAATGGTTGGTGTTGTCTCATCCATTATGACTGTTTTAATTTTAGTTGCTTCAGAAATTATTCCAAAAACGATAGGAGCTACGTATTGGAAGCAGCTGGCAAACTTCACTACCAAAGCTTTAAAACTTTTAATTATTCCATTAAAATACACAGGGATTTTATGGATCTTGCAATTGACCACAAAACTTATTGGTGGTAAAGGACATCATGGAAGTGTTTTAAGTCGTGAAGACTTTCATGTTATGGCAGATATGGCACAAGAAGAAGGTGTGTTTCAAGAAAGTGAAAGCAAGATTATCAAAAACCTTTTAACGTTTAAAGAAGTCTTTGCTAAAGATGTGATGACACCTAGAACTGTAATGAAAGCCGAAGATGAAACAACAACTGTTGAAGATTTTTTTAATAAAAATATGAATCTGCGATTCTCAAGAATCCCAATTTATTTAGACAATCCAGATAATATTAAGGGCTTGGTTTTAAAAGACGAAGTATTTAAAGAAATGGCGCTTGATAACGGTTCTAAAAAATTGTCTGAGCTTAAACGACATATTATTGTTGTTGAACGCAACTTACCTATTCCTAAATTATTTGAACAGTTAGTTGAAAGTCGAAACCATATGGCTTTAGTTGTCGATGAATACGGTTCGGTTAGTGGCTTAGTCACGATGGAAGATGTGATCGAGACCTTACTAGGTATGGAGATTATGGATGAAAGTGATAATGTATCCGATCTTCAACATATGGCAAGAAAAAGTTGGGAAGCAAGGGCAAAAAAACTAGGGATTTTAGACGACACTAATTCTGAAGATAAAGAGGAATAATATGGAAACCTGTATCATTAATTCACCTTTAGGATACACCAAGATTATTGGTGATGAAGATGGTATTGCCCAAGTAACAGTTTTAAATTCCGAAGAAAAAGAAACAGATATCATTCCAACAGTCTTAGAAGATTGTGTTATTCAACTTAGAGATTATTTTGAAGGAACACGAACCAAATTCGATTTAAAATTAAATCCGCAAGGCACCGAATTTCAGAAATTAATATGGACTCTTCTTGAAGAAATTCCATACGGAAAAACCATCTCATATTTACAATTATCAAAACGCCTTGGCGATGTAAAAGCCATAAGAGCTGTCGCCAATGCTAATGGTAAAAACCCATTGTGGATTATTGTCCCATGTCATCGCGTGATTGGAAGCGACGGAAGTCTCACTGGTTATGCTGGTGGATTACATAGAAAAAAATGGCTGTTAGAACTTGAAAGTCCGTACAAACAGCAATCCCTATTTTAATGTACAAAGTTGCTACACGATTTTTAGAACGTTTTTTTAAACCAGCTACTATTTATAAATATGGTTTTAATTGGTCTCCTATGTATAGGCGAACCACAGCGAAAATCATTGAAGTTAGTGATGATCTATATAAAGTTGTCATTATGATGAAACCCAATTGGAAAAATCGAAATTTTGTAGGTACAATCTTTGGTGGAAGTATGTTATCTGCCACAGATCCCATTTATATGATTCAGTTGATGCAAATCTTAGGTGAAGACTATGTCGTTTGGGATAAATCGGTTGAAGCACGCTATAAAAAGCCTGCAAAAAGTAAGATTTATGGAGAATTTATTTTTTCTGAGCAGGAAATCGAAACTATTAAACAACAGATACTAAATAAAAACGAAATAGACATTGTTAAGACCATGAGTCTTGTAGATGCCAAACAAAATATAATTGCTACTTTTAATAAAACACTATATATCGCAGATAAGCGTTTTTATAAAGAGAAACTAAAACAACGTCAAGCTAACACATAACTTACTTCCTATGAAATTTATTAAAAAATTCCTTAAAGTCTTAGTATTGCTTTTCGGCTTAATCATTCTTGTGTTGTATATCACAGATACCGATTACCTTATAAAAGCAGTAAGAACCATTTACATGAAAGGTCATACCACAGCCTTTCTAGAAGATTATAAAGAATTTGATAATCAAGCTATAGAAGCCTCAGATACTCCTCAACCTTGGGTAAATCACAAAAACTATAATTCGGTAACCACAACTCCAAAGCTTGAAAAAGCAAACCAAGAATGGGGCACAATCGCTTACCTCATTATTAAAAATGACAGTATTTGGTTTGAAAAGTATTATGATGGTTTTAATGAAGACTCTAAATCAAATTCGTTTTCTATGGCAAAAAGTTATGTTTCTGGGTTAATGGGAAAAGCAATTATGGATGGTTATATAAAGAGTTTAGATCAGCCTGTATGTGATTTTCTCCCAGCATTCTGTGACGGAAAAGCAGCGAAAATGACAGTTGGAGACTTATCGTCAATGGCATCTGGAACCAATTGGGATGAAGCCTATTATTCGCCTCTATCCATTACAACACGTGCTTATTTTGATGATGATCTCGCGAAAGTGATGAACGGTTTAAAAGTAGTTGATGAGCCAGGACAAGGGTTTAAATATGCTAGTGGTGACACCCAAATGCTAGCCATGGTTATTGAAAAAGCAACAGGTAAAAAGCTGTATGATTATTTTGAAGAAAGTTTCTGGAAGCCTCTAGGGTCTGAAAATGCTACACTTTGGCAAGTTGATAGTGAAGGTCATGATTTAGTAAAAGCATATTGCTGCATTGCTAGTAATGCAAAAGACTTTGCACGCTTTGGTAAACTTTATAAAGACCATGGTAAATGGAATGGTAAACAAATTTTAGATTCTGCATTTGTAGCAAAATCTGTTAGACCCCGTTTCCCTGAAAGCCCAGAATATGGTTATGGATGGTGGCTTCGTCAAATAGGTGACAAGCACTTTTTTATGATGCGTGGTCATTTAGGACAATATGTTTTTGTTGAGCCAAATGACAATGTTATTATTATACGATTAGGCCATCAAAAATCACCAGATATTGGTACAAAAACATTTACTGACGATATTGGTCTGTACATCGAAGAAGGCTACAAAATGCTGAATACAAAGTCTTAATGTTTTGTTATTTAACAAATCGTTAGACGAGCTTCTATGTAATTCTTTCTTTTTTTGATTTAAAACTAATCAATCATGAAAAACATATTACTTACACTATCTTTTGTGAGTATTGCTTTTATTAGCATTGCTCAGAACAACCTTAATTTAGATTTTGAAACTCTTGACAATGAAACATCTAAAGACTGGACATCTTTTGGTGATGGTAGCTATAAAATAGGTTTTGACACCTCTATTGTTCAAAACGGAACGGTTTCGGGAACCATAGAAAGCATCTCAGGTCAAAAAGGTTTTAGAGCACTATCTTATAAAATACCTGCAAGTTTTGGAGGAAAAAAGATAAAGCTTACTGGTTATCTTAAAACTGAAAATGTTGAAGGTGGATGGGCTGGATTATGGATGCGTATTGATCCAAACGTAGGGTTTGATAATATGCGATCTAAGAAACTTCAAGGTACAAACGAATGGAAAAAATATGAAATAGAACTCAAATTAGAAGATAGTGCTGAAGAAATCCTTGTAGGAGGTTTACTAGTAGGTACTGGAAAAATATGGGTTGATCATCTTGAAGTTACAGTAGATGGAAAACCTTTGGATCAAGCACCTAAAAAAGCACTTTCCAAAGCGCAAATGGATAAAGAGTTTGACAAAGGCTCTAATATTACATTTAATGCTTTAAGTGATACACAAATTAAAAATTTAGAGCTCTTAGGGCGTGTATGGGGCTTTTTAAAATATCATCACCCTGAAATTGGTAAAGGCAACTACAACTGGGATTATGAATTGTTTAGAATGCTTCCTAAATACCAAAAAGCAACAACTAATAAAGAGCGAGATAATATTCTTATTTCTTGGATAGAAAATTTAGGGCAGGTAGCTCCATGTAAAAATTGTAAAAAGACGAATAAAGACGCCTTTTTAAAACCAAACATAGATTGGATAAAAAGTGATGAAATCTCAAGTGCATTAAGTGAAAAACTACTATACATACAAAAAAACAGACATCAGGGAACTCATTTCTATATTGGTATGCAACCAAATGTAGGAAACCCTAAGTTTAAAAATGAAAAAACATACTCTGAAATGAAGTATCCTGATGCTGGTTTCAGACTGCTTTCTGTATATAAATACTGGAACATGATCAATTATTTTTTTCCTTACAGACACTTAATGGACAAAGACTGGGATACGTGCTTGGAAGAGTATATTCCTAAGTTTATCAATGCGAAAAATGAACTTGAATATGAGTTAGCAGCCATTCAAATGATTGGAGATATCAAAGACACACATGCTAATCTTTGGGGCGGAAATAATAAAATTCAAGAGGATCGAGGTGATTATTATGCACCTGTTCACGTCAAGTTTGTTGAAAACAAATTAGTAGTTGATGATTTATTTAATGATGAAAAAAGTGAAACTTGCGGTCTAAAATTAGGCGATGTAATTACGCATATCAATGGAAAATCTATTCCCAATATAGTTTCAGAAATGAATCCTTATTATCCAGCATCAAATCAGCCTACACGATTACGTGATATTAGTTTTGACATTTTACGTTCTGCAGATAATACAATAAATCTCAAAGTTAAACGTGAAGGAAATCATTTTGACAAAACCTTAGATCTTTATTATAAAAATAATATAAAAGGTCACTATCGTTGGTATAAGGAACGAACAGAATCTAGCTTTAAAAAGCTGAATGATAATATTGGTTATGTGACATTACAAAACATCAAAGAACAAGATGTTGACTCTCTCAAAGAAGCTTTTAAAGACACCAAAGGTATTATTGTGGATATAAGAAACTACCCATCAACCTTTGTCCCATTTACACTTGGAAACTATCTCAACTCTAATCGCACAAATTTTGTTAAATTTACATCTGGAAGTATTGATAATCCAGGCGAGTTTGTTTTTAGAGATGGTGCCAAAGTTGGTGTGAAAAGAGGCTGGTCTTACAAGGGACAAAAGGTCATTATTATTGTAAATGAGATCTCTCAAAGTCAAGCAGAGTATACTGCAATGGCATTTAGAGCTGGCGATAAAACAACCATCATTGGAAGCACTACTGCTGGTGCAGATGGTAACGTTTCTCGAATTGATCTTCCTGGTGGATTACGAACAATGATCTCTGGAATTGGCGTATATTATCCTGATGGAACCGAAACCCAACGCGTAGGTATTGTTCCAGACGTTGAAGTAAAACCAACTATTGAAGGTATTAGACAAGGTCGTGATGAATTGCTTGAAAAAGCCATCGACCTCATTAATCAATCAATTACAACTAACCAAAAGATTAAAGATTAATTAAACATTTCATTTAAACCGAAATAGGCATGATAACAAAATTAAATATAGAAAATATTCTATTTTTAGATATTGAAACTGTTCCAGAGTCTGAACAGTTTTCTGATCTTGACAAGACCAAACAAGAACTGTGGGAACATAAGTCTCAATACCAAAGACGTGATGAGTTTACTGCAGAAGAATTCTATGAACGTGCAGGTATATGGGCAGAATTTGGAAAAATCATCTGTATATCTGTTGGGTATTTTAAAATGGAAGGAGACATCAGAACGTTTAGAGTGACGTCTTTTTATGGTGATGAAATAAAGATTCTGAAGATTTTAAAAACCTATTGATTACACATTTCAGTAGTAACAAACACCTACTTTGTGCACACAATGGGAAAGAATTTGATTTTCCGTATATCGCTCGTCGTATGATTATTCACAACATAGAATTACCATATAAGTTAAATCTCTTTGGAAAAAAACCTTGGGAAGTACCTCATCTTGACACTTTAGAGCTCTGGAAATTTGGAGACTATAAAACCTATACCTCTTTAAAGCTATTAACTAATGTTTTAGGGATACCATCACCAAAAGATGATATTGATGGTAGTCAAGTATATCACGTGTACTACAAAGAAAAAGAAATCGATAGAATCATCACGTATTGTGAAAAAGACACCATTGCTGTTGCTCAGATTTTCTTGAGGTTAAGAGGTGATAACTTATTACATGATAACGAGATCGTTCATGTTTAAACTGGGCTAACTCTAGTATTTATAGCAGATGCAATAAAAAAAGTCCAGACAAAATATCTGGACTTTAAAAATTAGTTAGTTAATTAATTTTTATTGTTTTATAAATCGTTTAGTAAACGTTTCGCCTTCCGAAGTAAATCGTATTTGATAAATAGCACCATCCAAATGGCTAATATCTATGATATCATTTTTAACGATTCCTTTTCCTACGAGTTGACCAACTGTGTTATAGATTTCGTATTGGATATCTGAATAATCAGACTTCACATTTAATACATTTCCTTTAACAGGGTTTGGATATAATGTGATTTCTTTTACGTTTTCTACTTCTGGTCTCGAAGTCTCCCCTTTAGCCTGAGCAGTGAAAAGCCTTACGTTATCAATTGCAATATCTGCCTGCCACGTACCACCTGTCACTCTATTGAAACGTAGTTGAACACTTCCTCCAGCATATGAAGACAAGCTAACATTAGCCGACTGCCATGAGTTTCCTAAGTTACCCGAACTATTCCAGATACTTACCCAACTTACTCCATTATCATCACTGGCCTCTAAGCTAATAGTTCCCATATCTGATGAACCAAATTGATGGTAATTAAAACTAAAACTCGCTGAAGCTTGTCCGCTTAAATCAAAACAAGGAGAATTTAATATGGCCTGTTTTGTTGGATAACCTGTATTGTTTCCAGAGGCTTCTACATAGACATAAAAAGTGCCTTCATTAGCGCTTGACGGTCCTGTACCATTTGATGGTGTTCCATTAGCATCTCTAGTCCAATTTAAATCATCTGCTCCAGACTGTGTCCAAGCACCTAAAGAGGTTTCAAAACCTTCAGAGTATGGGAATGATGTTATTCCTCCAGAACAGCTCTCTACAACAACTTCTCCTTCAATTAAACTAATATCATCAATAGCAATATCTGCTTGCCATGTGCTTCCTGTAACTCTGTTAAAGCGTAATTGAACACTACCTCCAACATAAGCATTTAAACTAACATTAGCCGTTAACCATTGGTTACCTTGGTTTCCTGTACTATTCCAAATAGAGGTCCAACTAGCACCATCATCATCACTTATTTCTAAGTCTATACTTCCCATATTTGATGAACCAAATTGGTGGTATTTGAAACTAAATGTTGCTTCGGTCAATCCAGATAAATTGAAGCATGGTGAATTTAATATAGCTTGTTTGTTAGGGTAACCTGTGTTGTTCCCAGAAGCTTCTACAAAAATATAGAATGATCCTTCGGTAGCGCTTGATGGTCCTGTTCCATTAGATGGTGTTCCATTGGCATCTCTTGTCCAATTCAAATCATCACCTGTTGCTTGGGTCCAAGCTCCAAAAGAACTCTCAAACCCTTCAGAATAAGGGAATGTTGAAATTCCACCTGAGCATCCTGATGAAGGATCTGATACATTTACTGTTCTTACTGCTTGCGCATTGTTTCCTGCGGAATCACTTACACTATAAGTCACTGCATAAGATCCAGCATTTGCAGTATCTACTGTTCCTGAAATAACAATACTAGAGGTTAAATCTCCATCTTGATTATCTGTTGCTGTTGCACCTTGCTCGTTATAGGCATCTCCAACTGTTAGATTTATAGTTGAAGCACCTATTAAAGTAATTACAGGTGGTGTTGTATCTGCTGTTACATTAACGGTTCTTGTAACTTGATTTGCAGCATTACCAGATGAATCACTTACATTATAATTTACAACATACGTTCCGGCTGTAGATGTATTAACTGAACCTGAAATAACAATACTTGATGTAAGATCACCATCGAAATTATCTGTTGCTGTTGCTCCTTGTTCATTGTATGTGTCTCCAACATTTAGATTAATAGTCGAAGCACCTATAAGCGTAATAACTGGCGCTATTGTATCGGCAACTACAACTGTTCGAGTCACTTCGGTTGCAGCATTCCCAGCAGCGTCACTAACATTATAGGTCACTACATATGTTCCAAGTATATTAGTATTTACTGTGTCACCTGCAATGATAATATTTCCTGAAATATCTCCATCAACATTATCGGTAGCTGTTGCACCTAATTCGTTATATGTATCTCCAGGATTTAAATTAATTGTTGATGCGCCATTTAAAGTAATCACTGGAGCTTCAGTATCTGGACCGTTACCTTCAATGATTACAGTATAATCTTCTACTTCTCCATATTGAAAGGTTTCACAAGATGTAGGTAAAGCATTATACTTCATTGATACACGCATTCTTGTTGAGTTTTCAACAGCTCCAGACGGAATTGTAAAACTTCCACTTACTGAAGTAGCTTGCGTGTTTCCTTGTGTAAATACTTGCTCTCCTGCATCAGTAAAATCACCATCTCTATTATAATCAATCCAAACAGAATACGCTTCGTTGTATACTGTACCAGTCCAAGTTGGTGTTACAGTAATAGTATATTGTGAACCTTTAGTTAAGGTTGTTGAAATACTAGTGAAATCTGAATAAAATTGTGGTCCAGAAGCATTATCAATTGTATTTAATTGTACTCTACTTATATACTCATCATTTGTATTTGTACTTGCCGAGTTACAATAGTTCAATTGCACATCTGTTGTAGTAAAGTTTATAGAGGAACTATACGCTGAATTACTACCTCCAGAACATTTACTTCTTACTTGCGCCTCATATTGAGTTAATGTGGTTAGTCCAGAAATATTTGATGAGATTCCAGTAACAGCAGTTGTTGTCCAAGTTGATGTCCCTGTTTGACGGTATCTTAGATCGTAAGTCGCTCCAGGAACAGCATCCCAACTTAATGTTGCCGTTGTAGCAGCCACATTAGATGCAGCAAGACCTGTTGGTACATTTGCATTACAAACAACTTGGCCTGCGATAGTAAAATTAGAATTAGAAATATCAAAGAAAATATTATTAGCTCCTTTTACCATGACTCTGTTTTGATTTCCTTGATTATTAGGAACTACAATATCATGAGACCCATCATTAGCAACTCCAGAAGCAAGTGCTATAGGGTAAGTGTCACCTCCATCGGTAGATAAGAAAATATCAACGTTTGCTGCATTAACACCATTTCCAGTAGTCCCTGCAACATTCCAAGTTACTGTTTGAGTAGTTCCTGCATTCCAGGTTACATTTGTATTTGGTGTGTTCACTACAAAAGGTCCTGCAGTACCATTAACAGTTACAACCATATCGTCACTATTGTTGGTTGCTCCACCTGCTCTATTATCTCTTACTGTTAATCTAAAATTTAAGTTACGAGCTACATTAGGAACAGCTTCCCATTGCCAAGATGTTGCACCTGTTTTAATCGTAGATAATCTTGGGAAATATCGTTTCGTATCTGTAGTAGGATTGAAAGATCTAAACGCCACTCCAGATGTTGCATTAACGTTTGGGTTGGTTGTTGCTGCATTGTTTTCATCATATTGTTCCCAACAATAGGTCAATACATCTCCAGCATCTGCATCTGTTGCTGAACCATCCAGCACAAATGCTGTACCTCTAGGAATCGTATAATTGGCACCTGCATTTACTGAAGGTACAGCATTACCTGTAGCCGTATTAGTCTGACAACTTGTTGTCTTTATATAATTAGTAATTTGTTCTATTGATCTTGCATGAAAATACGGATCACTATTAGATTGTACATCTGTAGCTCCAGTAATTCCAGCATAACCCATAATTGTAGACCCACTTCCTGGTTCCATTTGTGCATTAGTTCCTTCATTTCCTCCATGAGTCCAAGTATGGTTTCCTCCAAACTGGTGTCCCATTTCATGAGCAACATAATCAACATCAAAAGGATCTCCTTCTGGTATAGTAAGTGATGTCCATCCACTTCCTTTTTGTCCATTTACACAAACACATCCTATACAACCTGCATTACCATTATTTTGCAAGTTTGCAAATAAGTGACCAATATCATAGTTAGCTTCTCCAATTACATTTGTTAATGTATTTTGAAGTTGTGTATTATATCCTCCTGTTGTATTTCCATAAGGATCACTACCAGAATTTGTATAAATCACGTCATCAGTATTACTAATGAGTATCATAGTTACGTTAAAATCATTTTCGAAAATACCATTAACACGTGTCATGGTTGTATTAATTGCAGCTAAAGCTAAGGCTTTAGTTCCACCATGGTAAGCTGTATATTCACCTGTAGTTGATACTGCTAATCGATACGTTCTTAAAATACCATCATCGGCATTTCTCAATGCAACATCTCCATTATCCAATTTTTGATTAACTTGATCGGTTACCTCACACTCAAAATCATTGTTATAATTTAATTTATCTGCTCTTTTGTAAGCCGTGTATAGTGTTAAGTCCTCGGTATATGGCTCAATAAATGTAGCAGGCATATTTGCTGATAAACGCATACTTTGAAACCCTAAAGGAGACACGCTAAATCTAATAATCGCTGATGGATCATCAATGCCTTGTCCAACATAAGACCTAATCTCTGGATATCTTGCCTGTAAATCAGGGCTCATTGTCGAAGATTCGGCTATTCTAAATCGTTCAAGCTTACCTTCATCATTTGGAAATGATAACACAACTCCTGAAGACACATCATATAGATTATTTCGTTGAGGAGCGTTAACTAATGACTGTTTTAACACATCTATATTTAATGTAAATGTTTGTGTCCTGGGTAAGTCTTGTTTGCTTGCTTTAATTTGTTTTGAATTGTCAATTGTTTGTTTTTGCCAAAGTGTTTTACTTTGTGACATTGCAAAGGAAACGCTCATTGTAAAAATGAGCAGGAGTAGTCTCTGTTTCATCTGTCGAAGGATTTAAAGTTTAAAATTAATAGCTTTGAAAGTTTATTCAAATTCACTTGAAGTTAAATATATTTTATTATAGTATCCATAGATTTAATCCAAAAATTTTACGTTTTATGTAATATTTGTGGTTTTTCCGTAAGTCATTTTCAGATTTTACTTACAAAGCTTGAAAAATTCATAAAAAAAGTCCAGATAATAAAATCTGGACTTTTAACATTAAGTAAACGGTTAGTGTTTATTGCTTAATGAATTTTTTGGTCATTGTTTCTTCACCATCATTAACTTCAATGAAATACATTCCTGATTTCAGACTAGAAACATTAATTTCTTTTACAGAATCTCCTTTCATCATTGTTTGACCTAACATGTTCATGATTCTATAAGAAGCACTTACATTTCCTGGTAACTTCACAAATAATGTGTTTCCTTTTACTGGGTTAGGGTGGATAATGAAATCTTCCTCAGACATAAATGAATTATCTGGTCTATGATCCGTTCCAAGCGCTCTAATAGTATCTACTCTACCAGAACCATTTATACCTCTAATAGTTACTTGATCAATATAGACTTGATCTGCGTTAGCTGACGCATCACACTGGAATCTAAATCTAGAATTAGATGCAAAATTAACATCTGAAGCATTTAATGTTACTGTAGCTGTATAGAACGTATTGTTATTAAAGTTAGTTCCACTAGCATAAGATGCGACAGTGCTATAAGACGATCCATTATAGTAACGTAACCAGAAATCTTCTCCTGCTTCCATGCTGTTTGCATAGAAATAGAATTCTACTTCTACTTGATCATAAGATGTTAAATCTAAAGCTGAAGATGTCATTGCTGAAGCCGTTCCTGAATTGTCTCTTAATCTAATTGAGTAGTTACCTTCATAAGATCTAGTACCACTGTATCTAAAGCAGTCACTACCACCATCAGACCATCCGTCCCATCCAGTCTCGAAGTAACCTTCACTTAAAACTGTTGTTCCTGGTGTTGAACAAGGTGCACATGATGAACCGCCACAATCTACTCCTGTTTCATCGCCATTTTGAATACCATCTGTACATGTTGGTGCTGGTGCTCCTCCTAAGCAGAAGTCTGTTGCTTGAGAGCTTGTGAACGATCCTCCAGAAGCAAGAACTCCAGATGAACCTGTAAGGCTGTAAGAACCATTTCCGTAAGAACAGCAGATACCATCTCCATAAACATCTGTGATTGTAAATGTATAACATCCATCAGGTAAACATAAATCTTCTGTATATGTAGAACCATCTGCTTGGCTACCATATGTTCCTCCAGAGGCTACTGTTTGTCCTCCACTGTTTGTTAATGTCCAAGCAGTTTCTTCTGGGTAGTTATCGAAAGTAATTGATAAATTAACTTCATTATCAGAGCAAGCTGTTTGACAAGGCGCACATGATGAACCTCCACAATCTACTCCTGTTTCATCTCCATTTTGGATACCATCTGTACATGTTGGTGTTGGTGCTCCACCACCACATTTATCAGATAAAGCTAAGCTTCTTCTCACGCCTCCAGCTTCTAAAACTGCACGCATTCTATCTTTTTGACCTTGAGTGAATAAGTTCATACAAGAATCGTCAGTATAATCCATATAGTTCTGTACCATATCGGTAGAACCACAAGATACTTGTCCAACAGGACATCCACCATTAGAAGTTTGGTGTGTAGGTGTATCTGCTACAAAATCATTTCCACAGTTAGAATCTCCCCAAATGTGACGTAGATTAAAATAGTGACCTACCTCGTGAGTCGTTGTACGACCACCATCAAAAGGTGCAGAAACATTTCCTACTCTTCCAAAGTAATTGTAAGCCATTACAACTCCATCAGTTGCAGCATTACCTCCAGGGAATTGTGCGTATCCTAAAATTGTTCTTCCTCCACTTGTCATTCTTGGTACAATCCACATATTTAAATACTCACTTGTATTCCATGGATCAACACCTCCAGAAGATGATCTTTTCATATCATCACTCGTTCCCCAATCTTGTCGTGTTGTTGACTTTCTTGTGATACCAGTCGTTGCATTTCCATTTGGATCTACCGTTACTAAACAGAACTCTATCTCAGAATCTGCAGCTTGAGACCATGTATTATCAGCATCTGGATTTGTTCGTCTAAAATCTTCATTTAAAACGTCTAGTTGTGATTGGATTTGTGCAACACTAATATTTTCAGTGCTATTACGATATAAAACATGTACCACTACTGGAATAGTAATGATGTTTCCATCAACTCTATTCATTTGCATTTCTTGAACCTTGTTTTGAGTAAACGTTTCAATTTTCTGCATTCGAGCTTCTAAGCCTGGGTCTAATTGTTTTCTTAATTCTAAGTTTTCCATCGCTCCACAATTTCGTTCAAGGGTCTCTTGAGCAAAAACGGAAAACATTGATAGAAAGCACAATAGTGTTAGTGTAAATGTTTTTTTCATGTTAATTGTTTAAAAAATTAGTATTAATGTTAAATTTTCGATCGTGAAAGTATTAAAATTTTGTTAATATCAAAATTTAACTATTGCGTTTTCGTTGAACTGCAATCATAAAAAAATTGGTTACGGTTTTTCCGTAAATCAATAACAGAAATTGACTACATTTACCTATGCAAAAACATAAATTGTTAGACATAAATGACCTCTCTATTTCTTTTTTTTCCGAAGAAACTGAAAATGAGATCATTCACAACATATCATATCATTTGCATACAAATGAAGTCTTGGGTATTGTTGGAGAATCAGGCTCTGGAAAATCGGTTTCCTCTTTGGCTATTTTGGGTTTACTTCCGAAGAATATCTCAAAAATCACCCAAGGATCAATACAATTTAATGCACAAGACCTCACCTTACTCAATCAAAAACAGTTTCAGAATATAAGAGGTAAAGAAATCGCTATGATTTTCCAAGAACCCATGAGTTCTTTAAACCCTTCGATGACCTGTGGAGAGCAAGTTTGTGAAATAGTATTGCGACACACTCAACTTTCAAGATCTGAGGCTAAAACTGAGACTTTATCACTTTTTGAAAAAGTAAGACTCCCTTTACCTCAACGTATTTATAAAGCATATCCTCATGAAATTTCTGGCGGACAAAAACAACGTGTCATGATTGCTATGGCTATTTCGTGTAAGCCAAAAATTCTAATTGCCGATGAGCCTACTACTGCACTAGATGTGACTGTACAAAAAGAAATTATTTCACTATTAAAACAGTTACAACAAGAAGAACAGATGAGTATTATTTTCATTTCGCACGACTTATCATTGGTTTCCGAAATTGCAGATCGCATTGTGGTAATGTATAAAGGAGATATTGTAGAACAAGGTAATGTATCTCATATTTTTAAATCTCCCGAACAACTATATACAAGAGCGTTGATAAACTCTAGACCTTCTATGGATAGTCGATTAAAACAATTACCAACCATTGATGATTTTATAAGTGGTACGACAAATTCTGAAATTATTACTTCGGAAGAAAGAGCGTTACAGCATAAACAAATCTATAATGAGCTCCCTCTTTTGGAAGTTAAAAACCTAGAAAAGGAATTCGTCTCAAAATCGGGTTGGTTTTCAAAACCTGAATCTTTTAAGGCTGTTAATAATGTATCGTTTAAATTATATAAAGGAGAAACCCTAGGCTTAGTAGGGGAATCTGGTTGTGGTAAGTCAACACTTTCAAATGCCATCTTACAATTAGATAAAGCTACTGCTGGTTCTATACTCTATAAAGGAGAGGATATTACTAAGCTCTCTAAGAGTGCCATACGAAAACTTAGAAAAGATATTCAAATCATATTTCAAGATCCTTATGCATCTTTAAATCCGAGGCTTACAGTAGGTAAAGCGATTATGGAACCTATGAAAGTTCATGGTATTGGAAGTAATGACAAAGACAGAAAAACAATTGTTTTAGAACTACTTTTAAAAGTTGGATTGGACGACACCTATTTCAATCGATACCCTCATGAATTTTCTGGTGGACAACGACAACGAATTGGAATCGCTAGAGCGATTGCCTTAAAACCTCAACTCATAATTTGCGACGAATCAGTTTCTGCTTTAGACATTTCTGTTCAGGCTCAAGTACTAAATTTATTGAACGACCTTAAAGATAATTATAGTTTCACATACATCTTTATATCTCATGACTTGGCAGTTGTGAAATACATGTCAGATCAATTGATTGTTATGAATAAAGGTGAAATTGAAGAACTAGATGATGCAGATGAAATCTACAATAATCCGAAAAAAGAATACACTAAAAAACTTATTCATGCTATTCCAAAAGGGCTATAGCATGAATATTTTTTTAGTTAAAGTTAAGATGTTTTTGAGCAATCTTAGGGTGTTTTGAAAACCAGTTATAAACTTGTTTTCAGTAGGTGTAGGTTTTGGTAGATTTGGGGCAAAAAAGTTCATTCGGTTAAAATTTATGATAGATTTGGGGCAAATCATAAATGTTAGTAAATAGTAAATTTGGTTGTTTCGATTTGGTTCTGCTAATATGAAACTTATTTTCAATTAATCAGTTAAAACACATAATTAATCGATGAAATACATCTTTTTTTAACATTTATCTATTGTAAAATAGAATTTTCCTACAATTAATATTATTCTTTTTTTATTTGATAATAAAAAAGCCACTTAAAAAGTGGCTTCATGTTTTTATAGAAATCTTCTTTTTATAAATTCATTTCGGGAATATCGCCTTCAATAATTAAAGTCCCTTCTGTCGCATTTTTTATATCATCTACAGAAACTCCTGGAGCACGTTCTAAAAGTTTAAATCCGTTAGCAGTTACTTCTAAAACTGCAAGATTTGTCACTATTTTTTTTACGCAGCCTACACCAGTCAAAGGAAGAGAACATCGCTTTAATAATTTAGAAGCGCCTGCTCTATTTGTATGCATCATGGCGACTATAATATTCTCTGCGCTAGCTACAAGATCCATAGCTCCTCCCATGCCTTTAACCATTTTTCCAGGGATCTTCCAATTGGCAATATCTCCGTTTTCTGCAACTTCCATTGCACCTAGAATAGTTAAATCTACATGTTGTCCTCGTATCATCGAAAAGCTAGTTGCCGAATCAAAAAAACTAGCACCTGGTAATGTGGTAATCGTTTGCTTTCCAGCATTAATTATATCTGCATCCTCATCACCTTCAAAAGGAAACGGTCCCATTCCCAACACACCATTTTCACTTTGAAACTCAACTTCTATATCATCTCGCACGTAGTTAGCTACTAGTGTTGGGATACCAATACCAAGATTAACATAATAACCATCTTGAACTTCTTTCGCTATTCGTTTTGCGATTCCATTTTTATCTAACATAATTAATCTCTTTGTCTAACAGTTCGTTGCTCGATTCTTTTTTCATAACGTTCTCCTTGAAAAATACGCTTAACGAAAATACCTGGAATATGAATTTGGTTGGGGTCTAATGTTCCAACCGGAACTAATTCTTCAACTTCAGCAACAGTTATTTTAGCTGCGCCGCACATATTGGGATTAAAGTTTCTAGCAGTTCCTTTAAAAACGAGGTTCCCTGCTTCATCACCTTTCCATGCTTTCACAAAAGCGAAGTCTGCTTTAAAAGCATACTCTAACACATACATTTTTCCATCAAACTCTCTGGTTTCTTTACCTTCAGCAACTTCAGTTCCATAACCTGCTGGAGTATATACCGCTGGAAAACCTGCTTGCGCAGCTCTACAGCGCTCAGCTAAGGTGCCTTGAGGAATCAACTCAACCTCTAATTCTCCAGACAACATCTGTCTTTCAAACTCGTCATTTTCTCCAACGTATGAAGACGTCATTTTATCTATTTGCTTGCCCTGTAATAATAAGCCCAAACCAAAATCATCTACACCTGCATTATTAGAAATACATTTTAGGCCTTTGACACCTAAACGCACTAGTTCGGCAATAGAGTTTTCAGGAATTCCTGATAATCCAAAGCCACCAAACATAAATGTCATATTATCTGCAACACCTTTAAGTGCCTCTTGGACATTAGCTACTTTTTTACTAATCATTTGTCTTTAATTTAGCATTGGAAAATTACGAAATAAAAAAGCCATTCAAAAATGAATGGCTTGCGATTTTATAATAAAATAAAGCTTTAAAAATCGAGTACATCATCAAGCTCATCTGAAGGATCTGTACCTTCTCCATCATTACCTTTCCACTTACTACAATCTACTTCAATAGAAAGGTTCGCTGGTTTTTCGAAATTATCTTTTGAAATCCCCAGTTCTTCATCTGCATAACATGCCTTCATATACAAAGCCCAGATTGGTAAGGCCATAGAAGCTCCTTGACCATAAGCAATCGTTTTAAAGTGTGCCGCTCTATCTTCAGCACCAACCCAAACACCTGTAACTAGGTTTGGAACCATTCCCATAAACCAGCCATCACTTTGATTTTGAGTTGTCCCTGTTTTACCTGCTATTGGATTATTCAATTCGTATGGATATCCAGTAATGATTTCTTTGTATAGTGTTTGACTCGCTCTCCAACTACCTCTTAATCTACTTCCTGAACCAGATTCTACAACACCTTGCATTAAATTAACGGTTGTATAAGCTACTTCGGCACTCAAAACATCTTTGGTCTCTGGAGTGAATTGATATAAGACTGTTCCGTTTTTGTCTTCAATTCGTGTGACCATAACTGGTTTGTTATATACACCTTTATTTGCAAACGTAGAATAGGCTGCCACCATTTCATAAACGCTAATATCTGGAGTACCTAATGCTATTGCAGGTACAGGAGGTATATCAGAATCAACTCCTAAATTTCTGGCCATATCAATTACTGGTTCTGGTCCAACTTTATCCATTAAACGAGCGGTTGCTGTATTAACCGAATTGGCTAGAGCATCTTTCAATGTCAAGAAACCATCATATCGACCATCTGAGTTTTTTGCCGTCCAAGGTTCTGGATTTCCATATTTATCAGCTTCAATAGTAATTTGTTGTCTTGGTATCGTATCACATGGTGATAAATGCAATTGATCAACTGCCGTAGCATATACAAATGGTTTGAATGTTGAACCTACTTGGCGCTTACCTAATTTTACATGATCATACTGGAAGTGTCTAAAATTCATACCGCCTACCCAAGCTTTTACATGGCCTGTTTGAGGATCCATAGACATCATTCCAGGCTGTAGGAAAGATTTATAATAACGCATAGAATCAATAGGTTTCATAACCGTATCTATTTCGCTAGGCTTTCCGTCAATCCAAGCAAATACGCTCATTTGGGTTGGCTTTTGAAAAGAGTCTCTAATTTCTTTTTCAGACTTACCATTGGCTTTCATAACACGCCAACGTTCTGATCGTGTCATGCTTCGGTTCATTAAGTCTTTAATTTCTTTTTCATCAAGTTCTAAAAAAGGTGCTGTTTTATTACGCTTAGGTGTATTTTGATTATCAAACTCTGCTTGTAACCTAGGCATATGACGTGCTACGGCATCTTCAGCATATTTCTGCATACGCGAATCGATGGTTGTGTAAATTTTGAGTCCGTCATTATACAAATTATATGTCTCGCCGTCTGGCTTTGGATTGTTTTTAATCCAGTCTTTCATAAACTTATCGAGATACGCTCTAAAATAAGTTGCCGTTCCTTCTCGATGTGTTTCTGGAGAAAAATTAAGATCTAATTCTGTTGCTTGAAGACTATCTTTTTCTGTTTCTGAAATGTATTCATATTTATGCATTTGAGCAAAAACAACATTACGTCTGTTTTTAACTCCAATAGGATTTCGAGATGGTATTGGGTTGTACAATGATGAATTTTTAAACATCCCAACCAACATTGCAGATTCTTTTAAATCAAGGTCTTTAGGCTCTTTTCCAAAATAAATACGAGATGCACTTCTAATCCCATCGGCATTATTTCCGAAGTCATAAATATTGAAGTACATGGCAATAATTTCCTCTTTAGTATACTGACGTTCTAATCGAATAGCAATAACCCATTCTCTCACTTTTTGAAAAATACGTTGAAACTTGTTAGAAGACACTTGCTTTGTAAACAACTGTTTGGCTAATTGCTGAGAAACAGTACTTGCTCCGCCGCCTCTTCCCATTTTTACAATAGCCCTTAAGGTTCCTCTAAGATCAATACCAGCATGCTCATAATACCTAATGTCTTCAGTAGCCACTAAGGCATCGACCAAGTTCTTAGGTAATTCATCGTAATCAACAGGAGTTCTATTATCGTCTAGGTAAAATTTGCCTAAAGTCTTATCGTCTGAAGAAATAATCTCAGTTGCTAAAAATGTTTTAGGGTTTTCAAGAATTGTGTGATCGGGCATATCGCCTAATAAACCCCATGATGCTAGTAAAAACATTAAGAAGAATGCGAAAACACCTCCTGCAAAAATCATCCAAAAACGTCTTACATATTTT
Organism: uncultured Psychroserpens sp.; assembly: GCF_947500255.1. GTDB lineage: Bacteria > Bacteroidota > Bacteroidia > Flavobacteriales > Flavobacteriaceae > Psychroserpens. The sequence goes on from NZ_CANMRL010000001.1 coordinate 963,885, forward strand.
GAAAAATCTTGAGCTGTGTTATTAGTAGCCTTCTTTTTTGTCGTTGTTTTTTTTGCCATAATCAATTTGTTTTTGAATGCTCTATTCTAAAACCTATATCTGTAATCCCTTCTAATTTGTTAATACCATCAACACTTCCATTTTGTCTCATGGCGTGCTGTATATTGATTGTATATTCTCCCAATTCATCAAAAATAAAAGGGTTTTCATAACCTTTATACCACAATTTATTTTCTTTAACATCGGTAAAACCTGTTCCCAAAAATGTTCCGTCAGGATTTGCCATTTCATACTCTAGAGTATCTTTTAAGGTTTTTCCGTTTGGGTAATTAAGTTCGATTATAAGAAATAAATTACTGTATTTATAATCTTCGGTGTTTCTCAAATTAACGAATAAATTATAGCTATTTATTGAATCTGGAGGTGTGACCTTAAATTCAATCAAATTATCCTTATCCCATTGATCAGGAACAGATTTGTATTCGTCAAACACTCGGCTAGAGTCACAAGAGATTGTAATGACTACTACTAATAAACAAATGATCCAATACTTATTTTTTTGCATTGTTATTATTCGATTTATGACGTCGTCTCTGTTTCCCCTTATTATTTCTACGTTTGTTTTTACGTTTTGGATTATCAAAGCGCGTTAAACTATCTTGACCAACAACGTTTTCAAACTCTGTTTTAGTATCTTCAATTAGTTCTGAAGCGTATTCTTCTAAACTAGCTACTTTTTCTTTTTGCTTGTTTTTTTCTATAATTTCATTGGCTTGAGTTGTAGTTAATTTATGCCAATTCATCCATTCACCTTCATAAGCATACCACATATGCCCTTTGAAAATATCTGTTTTTTGACAAACAGCTTTTCCTTTCTCTGTATATAATCTTGTTTCTGTTTTTGGAAATGCTTTTAGAGCATCTAAATACGCATCAAGCTCGTAATTTAAACAGCATTTTAGTTTTCCACATTGGCCTGCAAGCTTTAATGGGTTTAAAGACAATTGCTGATATCGTGCGGCAGACGTGCTTACCGACCTAAAATCGGTCAACCAAGTTGAACAACATAATTCTCTTCCACAAGAACCAATACCTCCTAATCGCGCAGCTTCTTGACGAAAGCCAACTTGTTTCATTTCAATACGTGTTCTAAATTCGCGAGCAAATACTTTGATAAGCTCTCTGAAATCTACACGTTCTTCTGCCGTATAGTAGAATGTCGCTTTACTTGCATCGCCTTGATATTCGATATCTGAGATTTTCATCTGAAGCTTTAAATCAATTGCAAATTGTCTTGCCTTGACTTTCATTGGCTCTTCTTTATCTCGTGCTGAAGACCAAATGTCGATATCTTTCTGACTAGCCTTGCGATAAATTTTCAAGACATTTTCTTCGTCGTCGATATTGATTTTTTTACGCTTCATCTGTACCCTCACTAACTCTCCCGTAAGTGTTACCATGCCAATATCATGACCAGATTTAGCTTGTGTAGCTACAATATCTCCTATGCTTAGTGTAAGGTTTTCGGTATTTCTATAGTATTGTTTGCGTCCGTTTTTAAAACGAACTTCAATCCCTTTAAAGGGTTCTTGTCCTTGTGGTAACGACATATTGGCCAACCAATCAAAAACAGTAAGTTTATTACAGCTATCTGTGCCGCAGGTACCATTGTTTTTGCATCCTTTTGGTTGTCCATCCTTTCCAGTTGAGCAACTGTTACAACTCATGAAATTTTATATATAATTCGGCAACTTAGATAGTTGCCGAATGACGATTAGTATTTATTTTCAAATGTAAAGATACTATTATTTATTAAGTAAAATAAATGAGCATCTAAGTCTTAAACTTATACTAATTGAGGCTATCTAGCTTATTTAGAAAATGAGTCAAAAATATTTCTCAAATCCTTTTTATAAGGCAGGTGATCTGCACGACCTTTTTTGAAGATGTCGTTACTATTCCCTTGACCTTTTCGTAATGCTTTTTGTTCTTCATAAGGCAGTCTATTGACTTCCATACACGATGTAGAACAACAATTTTCCATTTTTTCCTTACATGTATCACACTGAATGAACAGTAAATGACAAGCTTCATTAGCACAATTGGTATGCAGATCTGCAGGTTCACCACATTGGTGGCAATTAGCAATAACATGATCACTAATACGTTCTGATCGTCTTTGATCAAACACAAAGTTTTTACCTAGAAATTTATTCTCTAAGTCATTAGCTTCTACTTGCCTCACATAATTGATAATACCGCCTTCTAATTGAAACACATTTTTGAACCCTCTATGTTTGTAATACGCACTAGCTTTTTCACATCGAATTCCGCCAGTACAGTACATTACAAGATTTTTATCTTCTTTATGTTCTTTTAAATCTTCTTCAATGAGATCTAACGACTCTCTAAACGTATCTACATCTGGTGTTACCGCATTTTTAAAATGACCAATCTCACTTTCATAATGATTTCGCATATCAACCAAAACAGTATTTGGGTCTTCTATGAGTTCGTTGAATTTTTTGGCACCTACATGAACGCCTTTATTGGTGACATCAAAAGTATCGTCGTTTAAACCATCTGCTACAATTTTTTTACGCACTTTCACTTTCAGTTTTAAAAAGGCAAAGTTATCATGCTCGACAGCAATATTTAGTCTTACATTTTCTAAAAAGGTAATCGTATCTAAGTGGTTTTTAAAAGTTTCAAAATTTTCTGCAGGAACAGATAATTGCGCGTTGATTCCTTCATGAGCAACATAAATGCGGCCTAAGACCTCTTGTTCGTCCCAAGCTAAAAACAGGTGGTTTCTAAAAATTTCGGTGTTGCCAATTTTGGCGTACTTATAGAAAGAGATGGTCAAGCGTTCTTTTCCCGCTTGTTCGATAAGTTCTGCTCTTTCTTTAGCACTTAAGTTATTGTACAGTTGCATGCTATACCAATTTTAAGGTTAAAGATTAATTTAAGTTGCAAAGGTATTATTTTTAGTAGAAAAACAAATTAACAGCATAAAAAAGCCCTTTAGTTTGACTAAAGGGCTTTTTTGAGGACTAACTCGTTATTAATATTTTAAAATGTTCATCTTAAAAATAATACGAGTTAGCCTCCATCGGCTTTACAGTTACTGTTTACTGTTACAGCTCCTGAAACACCTAATGTCTTGTTAAAAATAATTTTTCTAAAAAATCTCATTCCTCTGTAAGAATTGAATTTAGGATAAGCCAGTTAAGGCTTGGTTATCATAGCAAGATTTCCCAATCTCAATTAGTAGATGCAAAAAGTTTAAAAAGGTTGCGTCATAACCCTAAAAAAAATTAAAAGTTATTGTATTTTAGCTACCCGCTTCAAACAAGTATTCAATTAAAAATATTCAGATCGATGAGCAGTGAAAAAGACGCAAAATTAAAAGCATTAAAACTAACTTTAGACAAACTAGACAAGGCCTATGGAAAAGGAACTGTTATGAAAATGAGCGACCAAGCAGTCGTTGATGTAGATGCAATTTCTTCGGGATCTTTAGGACTAGATATCGCTTTAGGCGTTGGTGGTTATCCTAGAGGAAGAGTGATAGAAATATATGGTCCAGAATCATCTGGTAAAACCACATTAACCTTACATGCTATTGCCGAAGCTCAAAAAGCTGGAGGTATAGCTGCCTTTATTGATGCAGAGCATGCCTTTGATAGAACATATGCTGAGAATTTAAATGTAGACATCGATAACCTCATCATATCTCAACCTGATAATGGCGAGCAAGCTTTAGAGATTGCAGATAATTTGATTCGTTCAGGAGCGATTGACATTGTAGTGATCGATTCGGTTGCTGCATTAACACCTAAAAGTGAAATTGAAGGCGAAATGGGAGACTCTAAAATGGGATTGCATGCACGTTTAATGTCTCAAGCACTTAGGAAATTAACAGGTTCTATAAGTAAAACTAATTGTACCGTAATTTTCATTAATCAATTACGTGAAAAAATTGGTGTGATGTTTGGAAATCCCGAAACGACCACTGGTGGAAATGCACTTAAATTTTATGCTTCAGTTAGATTAGATATTAGACGATCTACACAGATAAAAGAGTCTGATGGTAATGTTGCAGGAAACAAAACAAGAGTTAAAGTGGTGAAAAATAAAGTAGCTCCTCCTTTTAAAATGTGTGAGTTCGATATTATGTATGGTGAAGGTATTTCTAAAGTAGGTGAAATATTAGATATTGCCGTAGAACTTGAAATTATTAAAAAAAGTGGCTCATGGTTTAGCTATGGTGACACCAAGTTAGGTCAAGGTAGAGATGCCGTTAAAGCATTAATAAAAGATAATCCAGAATTGATGGAAGAGCTCGAAGAAAAAGTTCGAGAAAACATCAATTCTTAAGTCGAAAGACTAACATAATATAAAAAAATCCCTCTTTTTGGGATTTTTTTTGTTTTTAGACGCAACCTTTTGTTATGTTGTGCATCTAATAATAGAAATCGATACGTATTTCTAAATTTTAAATGAATATGAAAAAGATATTTTTATTAAGTTTTTTAATGTTTTCGTTGTTCTCATGTGATATCTCTGATGACAACAACCCAAATTTTTATTATGAAGCGCTACCTATTGAATCTGTGGTTATTCCAGAAACATTTCAATTTGGTGAAACCTACGAGATTTTGTTGACTTACATTAAGCCAACAGATTGCCATGTTTACAATAACTTATTTTATGAAAGTGATTTAAATCAACGTGATATTGCAATTGTTACAGCTGTATTTCCAGATAATGGCTGTAATGATCTTAATGAAGAAGAAGAAGTCTCTTTTAATTTTAAAGTGACTAACACAGGAACTTATACCTTTAGGTTTTGGCAAGGTGATGATGAGAGTGGTCTAGACACGTATTTAATTGTTGAAGTTCCAGTAGAAGAATAAAAACTAACTAAACCTAACCATTTGAGTTTAGAACAACTCATAGAGCGATGTAAAAAAAATGATGCTCAAGCACAAAGTCAACTATATAAGCTATATGCGAGTAAACTGTTTTCGATTTGCTTGAAGTATTCACGTAACTATGCAGAAGCAGAAGATAATTTGCAAGACGCTTACATTACGATTTTTAAAAAGTTTGATCAGTTTAAAAATCAAGGCTCTTTAGAAGGTTGGATGAAACGTATAACCATCAACACAGCTCTTCAACGCTATAGAAGCGCTGGTGTTTTTGACATTATTAATGAAGATCAAATTGAAGATGTAAGCGTAGAAGTTGATGATGATAATATAAGTATTGATTTTTTGCTGAATATCATTCAAGAGTTACCCGATCGTTATCGGTTGGTATTTAATTTATATGCTTTGGACGATTATTCGCACAAGGAAATTGCAAACCTGTTAGATATTTCGACAGGGACATCAAAATCAAATCTAGCTAGAGCTCGATTGATTTTAAAAGATAAAATAGAACAATACAAAACGAGACCCAACTCGCAAAGTTTATAATGAGTGAAAAGAAAAACATAGACAAACTCTTTAAGGAGCAACTCAAAGATTTTGAGGTTGCACCTCCTGAGGCTGTCTGGGAAAATATAGAACAAGAACTCCACAAAGACAAACGTAAACGTAGAGTTATTCCTATTTGGTGGCGATTAGCAGGTGTTGCTGCTGCATTACTATTGTTGTTTACTGTAGGAAACACATTATTTAATACTAATGGTGATAATACAATCGAACAGCAAGTTGTTGACACTAATAAATCGAATACTAATTCTACAAATGATAGTAATGATGCTGAAGATCCTTCAGACTTAAATTCATCAAGCCATCAAGATAAGAACCCGATTGTCGATAATGATAGTTCTGAAGATGGAGAAAACACTCATAACTCTTCTGAACAATTAAATGATAATTTAACGACTACTGACGATTCAACAACTAAAACTAATGTTGCATCTTCTAATGAAGACGAGAAAAAATCATCATCTAAAAACTCTTCTTTAATTAAAAACAAATCTTTAAAAGAAAATGCTGTTGCAAATCAAAACAACACTAAGCTTAATAATACGAATAAAGATAAAACCAAGGCGTCTATTGATAACGAAAAGAATGCTGTAGTCAATAACTCTAATACGCCTAAACCGAATAAAAATATAGATTTGAATCCTGTTAAAAAGGAAAAGTCTGAAATTGACAAGCTTATTAAAGAAACATCATCATCTAAAGAGACTCAGGTAACTTCGGCAAATAATTCTGAAAAAGAAAACGGGACTACTACTATAGATACATCTAAAACAAAAGACCCTTTTAAAGAAGAAAATGCTATCGATAAAGCAATTGCCGAAGCTGAGCAAAATAAAGATGAAGTTGATGAAACTGAAGAGCCTATAAAACGTTGGAGTATCGCTCCTAACGTAGCGCCTGTTTATTTTAATACCTTAGGAAAAGGGTCGCCTATTGATGATCAATTTATAAACAATACCAAAGAAGGTGATATCAATGTAAGTTATGGTGTTAAAGGTAGCTATGCGATTAATAAAAAATTAAAAATTAGAGCAGGAATTAATAAGGTAGATCTAGGATATACTACGAATAATGTTGTTGCTTTTAGTAGACCAAGTAGCTCTGGCTCAAGCCGTCAGTTACAAAACATTAAATTACACGATACTACAACAACATTTATAAGTGCTAATAGTATAAGCTATACAACTGGACCTGAAATTTTGTTTACAAAAGAACAAGGTTCAATAGATCAACAGTTAGGTTTTATTGAAGTTCCTATTGAGGTTGAATACAATTTAATAGATAAAAAAATAGGCCTAAATCTTATTGGTGGTTTTAGCACATTATTTTTAAGTAACAATGAAATTTACTCGGTTCAAAATAATGGTGATAGAGCGCTTTTAGGTGAGGCTACAAATATTAATGATATGAGTTATAGTGCCAATTTCGGAATTGGAGTTAACTATAACATTTCAAAACAATTACGATTTAATCTTGAACCAACGTTCAAGTATCAAATTAACACATTCAATGATACGTCTGGTGATTTTCAACCATTCTTCATTGGTGTTTATACAGGACTTAGTTTTAAGTTTTAGGTTTTTTAGTTGGTTAGATAGTTATTGCAAACTTCGCAATGATGACGAAAAGCTGCTCTGTGCCAAGAGCAGCTTTTTTGTTTAAGAATTATACGTTTCTAATTGATTTAACAATAAGGTGCGTGTTTCACTATTTATACGTTTTGTATCATCAGTTGTTAAACCTTCGGTTGAGATAAATCGATGTACTTTGGCTCTCATTTTCCCAGGACTTCCACTAAAAAATATATACGGAAATCGCTTTTTATTATCGCCAAACGTAATAGGAACAATTGGAATGTGATGATTAATAGCCATTCTAAAAGCACCATCTTTAAATTCGTCTAATACGATATGCTCATCAGGTACACCGCCTTCAGGAAAAATACAAATACTCATCCCTTGTTGTAATCGTCTTTGGGCTCTCAAAAACACACCTTGCCTGCTCTTAGAGCTACTTCTATCTACCAGAATACTAGTACGCTTATAAAAGAATCCGAATAATGGGATTTTTGCCAATTCTTTTTTTCCAACAAACACAAATGGGTTTTTTACAGTAACTAACATGAGCATAATATCTGTCATCGATGTGTGATTAGCTACAAACATGTAACTCTTTCCCGATTCGGGTGTTTCTTCATATTCTATAGTAACATTAAAACCCATACCTATTAAAATAAAACGCGCCCAAAAACGAGCGAGTTTAAAAAAGAATGGATACCAAGATTCTTTTAAAATTGAAATGATCAAAATAGGAAGTAGTACAACAATAGGCAGTGCTACTAAAATGTAGAACCAAATACGGTATATTAACCAAAAGATGTACTTAAAAAAAATCATATCCGCCAAAAGTACATAATTGTTTTGAGCTATTTAATTAAAAAAAATACCTTTGCTGACGATATAAGTTTAATTTACTAAAACGGATTTCTGCTTTCGCGGAAAATGAACATGGCAAGAATACTTACAGGAATACAAAGTACAGGAACACCTCACTTAGGAAATATACTAGGTGCTATTTTACCTGCTATTGAAATGGCAAATGACGATAAAAACGATTCGTTTTTATTTATTGCAGATATGCATTCGTTAACTCAAATCAAAGACGCTGAAACGCTGCGCCAAAACACTTATTCTACTGCTGCTACTTGGCTGGCATTTGGATTAGATATTAATACAACTGTATTTTATAGACAAAGTGATATTCCACAAGTAACAGAATTATCTTGGTATTTAAGCTGTTTCTTCCCATACCAACGTTTGACTCTAGCACATAGCTTTAAGGATAAAGCCGATCGCTTAGAAGATGTTAATGCAGGACTGTTCACCTATCCAATGTTGATGGCTGCAGACATTTTATTATATGATTCTGATATTATTCCAGTAGGAAAAGATCAACTGCAGCATATAGAAATGACACGAGACGTAGCCTCACGTTTTCATGCAAAAGTAGGAGACACATTTGTTATGCCTGAAGGGAAAGTTCATGAAAACACCATGTTGGTTCCCGGAACTGATGGTGCTAAAATGAGCAAGAGTAAAGGGAATATTATCGATATATTCTTACCAGAAAAAAAATTGCGCAAACAAATCATGTCTATCGAAACCGATAGTACACCTCTTGAAGATCCTAAAGATTGGAAAACATGTAACTGTTTTGCTTTATATAGCTTACTAGCTTCAAAAGAAGATATAGCTACAATGAAAACCAATTACGAGAATGGTGGTTATGGTTATGGCCATGCCAAACAAGCGCTATATGAATTAGTCTTAGATAAATTTACCGTACAGCGTGAACGTTACAACCACTTCATGGACAACCTCAACGAGATTGATGACGCCTTAGCTGTTGGAGCTCAAAAAGCAAAACATGTTGCCGACGATGTCTTGAAACGTGTACGTGAAAAGGTTGGATATTAATTTTATATAGTCAAGACTTATATGGGTAGTATCGTTGGGCTTTTAATTCAAATAATAACATTTCCTGGAATTATTTTTGATCAATTTGCAAATAAAATAGTTTGCAATCTATTAGACATAGAAGTTCATGAAGTGAAATATTTACAATTTGAAAGTCCTGCTGGATATGTCATTCATGATATTCCAGAAAGCTATTTAAAAGTCTTCTTAATTTCTATTGGTCCATTTTTTATCTCAACACTCGTTGCTATATTGATGTTTGTTTTGGGGTATTCACTGGATTCAAATGATGGTGTTTTAAGATTAGTTTTTAATTGGTTAGGTATTTCTATTGCAGCACATGCATTTCCTACAAGTAAAAATGGCGATTTACTCTGGAAACAAAGCCTCATGGAAGTTAAAAACAAAAATTACATTGCTTTAATTGGTTTTCCGTTGGTATTGATTATCTACTTGGCGAGACTGCTACACTATTTCTGGTTAGATGTTATTTATGGTCTTGTTCTGTTATTACTTATTGTAGAACCTTGGTTTAAATAATTTCGAATAGTTTTCCTGGCAACGGTCTAATCACACCCTTCAATTCCATTGTTAACAGCATACTTGCAATTTTAAAAATAGGCATTTGGCAGTTTAGGGCAATCACATCTAACAATTGCTTTCCGTTTTCTTTGAGATACTTATAAATTACTTTTTCTTCGGAAGTCAATTCTACAAACAACTGTTTTTGTATTGGTGCTTTTTTATGGTCTTCCAATTGCCAATTAAGCATGTAAGCAATATCTAATGGATTAGATAATACATGCGCTTGTTGCGTTTTTATCAAGTTATTACAGCCAATACTTTGGGTATCGGTTACACGACCTGGAACTGCAAACACGTCACGATTATAGGAGTTCGCAATATCTGCAGTAACGAGGCTACCACCTTTTTCTGCAGATTCAATCACAATGGTGGCATCGCTTATACCAGCAATAATTCGGTTTCGTTTTAAAAAGTTATTTCTATCAAAAATTGCACTACTCCAAAAATCGGTTAGAAACCCACCATGCTTTTCAACATCAACCCTATATTTTTTGTGTGATTTAGGATAAATTTGATTTAAACCATGTGCTAAACAACCAATGGTTTGCAAATTATTTTTAATCGCAGACTTATGAGCTGTGATATCCGTTCCGTAAGCAAAACCTGAAACAATTACTGGATCAAAAGAACTGAGTTGTTCAATGAGTTTTTCGCAAAAGGCAACTCCATAGGTCGTAATTTTTCGTGTGCCAACAATACTAATAATTCGTTTTTTCTCTAGTGTAATATGTCCTGATTGAAATAGTAAAATTGGACTATCAATGCAGTGTTTTAACTTTTCGGGGTAGTCTTCATCGGTAAAATACAAACTGACGATATCATTGGCCTTAATAAATCGCAATTCATCTTCAGCTGCTTGTATATGTGTCGAATCAAAAATGCCCTTAATTGTTGTTAATCCAATACCATCTATTTTGAGCAGATTCGCTTTCTTTTCTTTTAAAACACCTTCAGCAGAACCACAATGATTGATTAATTTCTTAGCGATTACATCTCCTATTTTTGGTATATGCTGTAATGCTAGCACATGAATTAAATCTTGATCAGTCATATAGTATATTTTCTACACGCAAGAAACAAAATTTACTTGTTAATAAATACTTAATGGGATGTTTTATTCGCATTTAAAAATTTTTAACTTTGTTTTTATGCAATTAGAGACTTACATCAGCGATTTACTATATAGATACGATTGTGTTACTGTACCTCAATTTGGTGCTTTTTTAACACATCGTGTTTCGGCAAAAGTGCACGAAACTACACATTCATTTTATCCACCAAAAAAAGCATTGTCTTTTAACGAGCAATTGCAAAATAATGACGGGTTATTAGCTAATTATATAGCTGAAATTGAAAAAATACCATATCAGGTTGCTGTAGAAAAAGTCGCAAAACAAGTAAAAGCAATTAAATCATATTTAATTGAAGGCGAGACAATTACATTGCACAATATTGGTGACTTAATTTTAAATACTGAAGGAAAAATAAATTTCGATCCTTCTCACCATATCAATTACCTTACTGATGCGTTTGGTTTATCTCAATTGACGTCTTCTAATATTACCAGAGAGGTTTACAAAGAACAGGTTGAAGAGCTTGAAGACATTATTCCGTTAACTATTACACCAGAAACACGTAAAACTAGACCTTATCTTAAATATGCAGCTATAGCATTGATCGCTTTAACGCTTGGTGGTTTTACTGCGTCTAATTATTATGTAAATCAAATTGAAAACCACAACGAATTAGCACAAGATGAAGCTAATCAACAATTAGATGCCAGAGTACAGGAAGCAACATTTATCATTGATAACCCTTTACCTGCAGTAACTTTAACAGTTGAAAAGCCAACAGGAAACTATCATATCGTAGCTGGAGCGTTTCGTATTGAAGCTAACTCAGATAAAAAGGTCAAGCAGCTAAGAGACAAAGGGTTTAAAGCACGTAAAATTGGTGTTAATCGTTACGGACTCCATGAAGTCGTATATTCTAGTCATACTGACAGAATTGAAGCTTTAAATGCCCTGAGAACTATAAAACGTACACACAACCGCGATGCTTGGTTATTGGTGAAGGCATTGGACTAATTCACAATACAACTACCTTGCTCTCAATCACTAGAACTGATGGTAAGGTAGCTTTCTTTTATTTCATTATAATTTCATTAAATCGTTTAGCTAAGATTTAAATTCATCTTACCTTTGCACGAAATTAAACGCCTATTTTAATGGAGCCAAGAACAGCTTTTCAGTCTAAGACTATCATGACCGATTTGGTACTTCCTAGTGAAACCAATCCTATAAACAACCTTTTTGGAGGTGAACTTTTAGCACGAATGGATCGTGCTGCTAGTATTGCTGCACGTCGTCATAGTAGACGAATTGTGGTAACAGCTTCTGTAAATCATGTGGCTTTTAATAGATCTATTCCTTTAGGAAGTGTTGTGACTATTGAAGCTAAAGTCTCCCGAGCATTTACAAGCTCTATGGAGGTTTATCTCGATGTTTGGATTGAAGATAGAGAGTCTGGTGAATGCATTAAAGCTAACGAAGCTATTTATACGTTTGTAGCTGTCGATGAAACAGGTCGTCCGGTAAAAGTACCTCAGCTTATTGCCGAAACTAAACTAGAAAAAGAACGTTATGATGCCGCTTTACGCCGTAAACAATTAAGCTTGGTTGTTGCTGGTAAAATGAAGCCTGCAGATGCCACAGAATTAAAAGCTTTATTTGAATAATTAAACCTTTTTTCAAGCAGAAAGTCTTATAGTAGAATCAAATCTAAAATACTATGAGAACTTTAATCCTTATTTTTTCGGCCGTATGCCTATTAAGTTCATCATCTTGTGCTACTCGTGTAGTTGCTAGACCTGCAACTGTAACGGTTATAAAAACACCTCCGAAACATTACAAAATTGTAAGAGTTAAAGGGAAGCGTTACTACTTCTGGAATGGGAAACACTATAAAAAAACTAGAAAAGGATATGTGGTTGCGAGAGTGTAGCTCTCACAACTTCTTTTAAATGGAGCCGCATTTTGTAAATCCTCAATAATGCTATCACATTTTGTAAATCTCAAATAATGTGTTTCAAAATGCTATCACATTTTGTAAATCCAATTCGCTGGATTTTGTGGTTTGGCATCTTTAAATATGGCAAAACCTAAAATGGTTTCGCCTTGTCCGTTAGTAAATACTTCACCAATCACTTGATTTGTGGTCACCTTATCACCTTTCTTTACGTAAATCTTAGATAAGTTTCTATAAATGGTAATATAATTACCATGTCTAAGCATGATAATCGGGTTTCCATTTTTAACCACAATTATTCTAGAGACTTCGCCATTAAATACTGCCTTTACTTGTGTGTTTTTAGCTGTGGCGATCCTAACACCATTACTTTTAATAGGTACTGTTCTGTCAATCGGTGAAGGCTGTGTACCAAAACGGATTTTCACCACACCTCTTTCAACTGGCCAAGGTAACTTCCCTTTGTTAGATGCGAAATTCTTAGCAATTAATTTAGATTCAGGTGTTAGAGCAAATCCTTTAGACGACGATGATTTTCCTGCTTTTCTATTAGATTCTGCTATAGCTTCTCTAATAATACGATTAATCTCTCTGTCGATCTCATCAATTTCCTGCTGCTTCTTTTTAATCTTAGTGGTATACGAACTCATACTCTTTCGTATGGTAGCCATAAGTTTTTCTTGTTCTTTGAGTTCTTTTTCAAGTTCTTTTTTAGCAATTCTATTTTCAGCAACCAATTGTTCTTTATCTTTTTTCTGACGTAATAGATCAGTATTTAACTCTTGAAGCTTTTTAGTTTTAGCCTTAATTAAATCCCCTTGTTCTTTTTGATAATCTGCATACTGCTTGATATATTGTAACCTTTTATACGCTTGTTTAAAATCTTCAGAAGATAACAAAAACATCACTCGACTCTGCTCAGATTTATTCTTGTAAGACTTCACGACCATCTCTGCATATTGTTTTTTTAATGTCGTTAACTGATCTCGCAAACTTGAAATTTCATTCTGATTTGCATTAATCTCACGCGTTAGCAAATTAGCTTGATCATTAGTGACCTTTATTAAGTTACGCCTTACACTTACTTTGTAGTTTAGATCTTCAACTAAAGAAATTACAGATTTCTCTTCTTTCTTATTAGAAAACAATAATGCATTTAGTTGCTTTAGTTCCTTTTGATATTTAACACGTTTGGCTTCTAAAGCTTTTTGTTTATCACTTTGTGCTGTTATAAAAAAGCTGTTGAACAGTAAAAAAAGAAACGCTATGTAAATAGATCTATTTCGCATCTTCTAATATGATTTCATCAAAACCTGATGGAATTTTAAAAGGAAACCTAACGTCTTCGTTTACTGAGACCGACTTGTACTCCATCACTACATTGAGTTCTTCGCTATCTTCTACTGCAATGATCTTCATATTTTGAGGTAAAATTTCCTTATCTACTTTTTGATACCCTAAATAATCTATTTGAAGGAATCGTTTTTTTGAAGGTTGTAATAATTGTTGCGAATCCATTTTAAAATGTGATGGATTAAGTAGTAAAAACAACTCTAAAAACAAGTCTTGATTTTTAGGTTGAAGGATATAAGAGTTCTCATTAGTTGAAATGATATACTTGTCATCATTTAAATCATACAGTGGCTCTCCAATTAATAAACTCTGTACTTTATCAAAATTAAGTTCAATTCCTAAGAGATCACTCAACAACTTATAATCACCATCAAAATATTGGTTATTTATCTTATCATAAAATCTCACGCTATTTGGTGTAATTATAGCTCTAGCTAAGCCTAGCGTAGCGCTAATCCAAATGGTTTTATCTTTTTCCATTCTAAGATTGAGCGTATATGATGATTCTTTAAGGTCCTGAATAATATCAATTTTAACTTTAGCTTGAAGTGTTTTAAACTTGGCATCACGCTTTCCATTTTCCTTTATTAATTGTTTTGCCGATAATTTATCATCTATTTTTCCTGATGCAACAACACTTCGTGCTGATTTACATGAAATGCCTAATGTAATGATCAGACAAATTAAACTGATTTTTAAAATCCTCATATATATTATTGATCTTTCAATAAGGCTGCTGCCTTTTTAGCAAACGTCTCAGATTGTGTTATATTATTAATCTGTTTATATGCTTCACTTAATTGCTTGTAGAAATCGGCTTCCATTTTAGGGTTTTCAACCACATAATCAACACCCATTTCCAAACTTTCAATGGCCTTTTCAGGCTGTTTGATTTTATTATTAGCGACACCATTAATTAAGTATAGAATAGGTTGGGCTGGAAAGATGTCAAGGGCTTCCATACTTTTTTGAGCGGCTTCTTTATCCTTATTCAAATCTATCTGAAGTAGAAGTACATCTCTAATAATTTTGAATTCATTTGGCTCTTGTTTTAAAGCGTCTTGATAATATCCTAAGGCTTTTTCTTTATCGTTAGATTTTAAGTAATAATCGCCGAGCTCTAACAAAGTTTTGACACTTTTATCTTCGCTTACTAATGATGTGACTTCAATCAAATCTGTTTCGTATTCTGGGTTTTCTCCTACAAATTTCACAAAATCATTAAGCACTTTAGCCTTGGCTTCGGGCTTAATTATTGGGCTTGTCAAAACCACTTTCATAGATGCTATAGCGCTCGTAGCATTACCTTCATCTAAATAAAATTTATATAAAGCCAAATGCACTAATTGTGATTCTGGATTTAATTTTAACAGACGTTTTGCTGCATCAAATGCTTTTTTAGTCTCACCTGTTTCACTATATCTAAAAATAAGGCGTAGGTAATTTGATTCGTCTTCAGGATTGCTTTTTACGCGCTCCTCAAGGTTTTCTATACGATCTTCATCATTCCCTGTTATATTATATACTTGGTTTCGTAAGTAATCTCTATCTTCACTATAGCCAAGCTGTTCATCCATTTCGTCAAGTAACTTCAAAGCATCTTTATACTTTTTTACTCTAATGTAAAGAGATGCTAAATCTTGTTTATAATCTGGATGAAACTTAACCAGTTGCTTAACTGTTTTAAGCGCTCTATCCATATCATTTTGTAAGATATACACATCATACAACTCGTCTAAAAACCACTCGTTTTCAGGTGATTTTGAAACCGCTTTTTTTAAAGCATCTTCTGCTGCTCCATAATTCTTAAGTGCTTTGTAATTTTTTCCTAGTTCAAAATATAAAACAGGGTCATTATCTTTTAGTTCGATACATTTGAGAAGCGCATCAGCAGATTTTTGATAGTTTTCAATGCCTTTTTGTTTAAGAGCTTCAAAGAAATACTCTTGAAATTTATCTTCTACATTTCCCAAATCATCATCTGGACGCTTATTGAAATCAACTTGCGCAACACTATTCTGCGGAAACATAAGTATTCCGAAGACAAGAAGCAGGGTGTATAGTTTAGTTTTCATTATAAAATTCTTCGTATGCTTTGAAAGATAATTCAAGAATTATTCCAAAACAGAGTAATCGCCAATACTAATGGCTTTAAAACCACCATTGTACTTTACATGATTACCAATCATAGCATGGTCTAAATTAGCGTTTTTAATGTTAGTATGGTTTTGAATTAAGCTATTTTTAACGCTTGAATTCTGGATAACACAATTGTTTCCTATAGAGACATTTGGACCAATGGTTGCATTATGTAACTCTACATGTTCACCAATGTAACAGGGCTCAATAATAGTTGAACCATTATTTTTGATAGAATTTGCAATCATTTGCTCTTCGCCATCAGCCTTTAAAAACCCTAACATTTTAGTATTGGTCTCTAGTGTAACATTCTTGTTTCCGCAATCCATCCACTCATCTACCGTACCTGTTTTAAAGACCTTTCCATCGGCCATCATACGTTTGATACCATCATTAATCTGGTATTCACCTCCATTCATAACGTTTTGATCAAGAACTTCTTGTAACTTATCCTTTAAAACGGCTACATCTTTAAAATAATAAATACCTATAACGGCTTGATCGCTTACAAAGGTCTCTGGTTTTTCAACAAGTTCTACAATCTCTTGATTATCATTAAGTTTTACAACACCATATGCTTCAGGGTTTGCTACTTTTTTTGTCCATATCACACTATCTGCATTAGGATCTAAGTCAAATTCTGCACGAATAAGTGTATCGGCATAAGCAACTACAGCCGGTCCAGATAAGGATGGCTTTGCACACATAATGGCATGACCCGTACCTAATGGTTGGTCTTGACGGTAAATAGAAGGTTTAGCACCTAAGCTTGTTGCTAAGCTTTTTAAACTATCAACAACATCGTCTCCAAACCATGCTGGATCACCCAAAACAAATGCAATCTCATCAATGGGTTGCTTCAACACCTTAGCAATATCTTTTACTAAACGATGAACAATAGGCTGACCTGCAACTGGTATTAATGGTTTTGGTACTGTTAAACTATGTGGTCTTAATCGAGAACCTCGACCAGCCATGGGTACTATTATTTTCATTCTATAAGTTGATTCATTTTTATTTTACTCCTGTACTTCCAAATCCGCCTTCGCCTCGTGATGTTTCTGAAAGTTCACTAACCTCAATCCAATCTGCTCTTTCATGTTTAGCAATCACTAATTGTGCAATACGTTCACCATTATTTATAGTAAAATCTTCACTAGACAAGTTGACTAAAATCACGCCTATTTCTCCTCTATAATCGGCATCTACAGTTCCTGGAGCATTGAGTACAGTAATCCCTTTTTTGGCAGCTAAGCCACTTCTAGGTCTAACCTGGGCTTCGTAGCCAATAGGAAGTTCTATAAATAACCCTGTACCCACAATACTTCGTTCAAGAGGTTTAAGGGTTCTAGACTCAGATAAGTTGGCTCGTAAATCCATACCAGCAGACGCAATAGTTTCGTAGTGTGGTAAATCGTGATTAGATGTATTAATAATCTTTATTTGCATGCTTTTATTTATTTCTGCTATAAAATCTAGCTTCTTTTAAGTAATAATTGTAACTCTTTTTTTTCTAAAAAAGCGATTAACGCTATGTAGAATAACAAAAATACAGTTCCTATTAAAATATCTCTATCAAAATAGTAATAAGTTATAAAACTTAATCCAGCACTCAATAACAAGTATATTCCAATTCGATTAATGTCATAAGGTACAGGATAGTATTTTTGACCTAAGGCATATGATATAAGCATCATTAAACCGTAAGCTATTAGTGTTGCATAAGCACAAGCCATAAAGCCTATTTTATGAATGAAAATGAGGTTAAATGCAATGGTTATTGCTGCACCAACAATAGAAATATACATACCAAAACGTGTTCTATCTGTTAACTTATACCAAATAGATAGGTTATGGTAAATACCTAGGCATAAATTTGCCAATAATACAATTGGTACTATATCCAAGGCTAATAAGTAGCTTTCTTTCTTTATAAAAACAGGTCGTAATACATCAATATATATCACTACTATCATTAACCCTAAAGCGCCAACGATTGTAAAGTATTTTAATATAGTTGCATAGGTTTGTGTCGCATTTTCTTTATCTGAATGATTAAAGAAAAATGGTTCTGCTCCCATTCTAAATGCTTGGATAAAGAGCGTCATAAATACAGCTAACTTGTAACATGCGCTGTAAGCTCCATTTACAAATTCACCTTCCATTTCCGGTAAGAGCCATTTATCTAAATTCTCATTAATTACAAATGCTAAGCCAGCAACCATTATAGGCCAACCATAGTTTAATAATTGTTTTAAAATATGAGTATCAAATTGAAGTTTGGCCTTAAAAAAATAAGGTAAAACTAATACTAGCACTACAGCACTTGCAATAAGGTTTGCAATAAAAATATACTCCACATTATTATCAACATTAAATAGTTGCCTTAAACGCTCTGAGCCGTAGGCTTTAGAAAGTAAAAGCACATTTAATGCGACAATAACAAGTACATTTAACAGCTTAATTAAAGCAAATTTAATTGGTTTACCTGTTACTCTTAAATAGGCAAAAGGAATGACTATCAATGTGTCAATAAGCGTAATTCCAACAAGTAATGTATAGAAATCAGTATTGATTCTTAGTGTTTCAGAAATAGGGATCCTAAACAAAAGTAGTAATGCTCCAAAAATAAAAGTACTCAATACAATGGTTATCATTGCAGTAGACAATACTTTGTTTTTGTCTTTGTTTTTACTAAAAAACCTAAAAAACGAGGTTTCCATGCCATAGGTTAAAATGACATTAAAAAAAGCGGCAACTACGTAAAACTCAGTATTTTCCGAATATCCTTCGTTTGGAAGCACATCGGTATGCAGTCGCACCAAAAGAAAGTTAATAAGTCGCGGCAAAACAATTGCCAAACCATATATAACAGTATCTTTAAAAAAGGATTTTAGTACGCTCAAGAGTTCTATTTTGTTCTGCTAAAATTACGTTTTTAGCAAACGCCAACCAAAGATAAGTTATTGCATTACAATTGGTCCATCCTTGTAGTAAATACCTTCGTTTTCAATAAGATTACTTATTTTAAAATATTTGGTCTCACCATTTTCACGATAACTCACTACACATTCTCTATTTGTTATTTCAAACGGAAACTCTTTCATTGTATTGAGCTCATGTCCTTCGGAAATAGGCTTGCGTTTTATTAATTGCGATACATATTTTCCTCTACTCGGAACTAACTTTCCTTTCAGGTTTCTGAAAAACACACTATCAATTACTACATTATTAGCAGGTGTAAGATTGGCAATATGAAAATTAATTCCTGAACTCCCTACTTTTATTGGAGCTGTCCAATGTTGATAATATGCACGACTATATTGGATTGGTGCAGTTTTTTCTAGCTTGTAGGCACTTGAGCATCCTAGCATGGAAAAAACGATTAAGAGGCAACAAAACTGGGCAAATTTTGAAGTTTTCATCTTGGTTAAGTTTTAGATTTGGTTAAACTAGTTTTTATTTGGTGGAGCACTTGGATAATTTAGTGGCTCCTTTTGTTTCACATTTAAAATTTTATAATATAATGTTTTATTGTTTTGTTTGTAACTCACAACGCATTCGTCGTCTTTCAATTCAAAAGGAATTGGTGTCATTTCACCTGGCATTTGATTAGCATACTCTTCTTTTGAATCACTACTCATAACTATATCTTTTGGCGAATTATTGTCTGTCCTAAAAGATCCAACTAACAATTGTGAATTCTGTTTTATTTCTAACTTAGAGACTCTGCCTCTAAAATAAACACTATCTAGCGCAATTGTATGGTCTCCAATAGGAATATATATATTCAACCCAGATCCGCCACCTTGAACACCAGCATTCCAGTTTTGACAATACACTTCACCAAAGGGTACAGGTGCTTCTTTTTGAAGTTTTTGTGCACTTGAACATTGTGAGAAACTAGCCATAAGGACGAGCATTAGTAGTAAGGTAGATATGTGTTTTAGGGCATTCATTTTATTTATTCCATGCTATAAATATACAATTTCAAAATTAATGCCATAAAAAGAAGCAAATTAAGTAGAATGCTATCTAACAATAACTTACAATTTTAATTACTTATTTCTTTTAATATAGAAAGTTCTTTTTTGATTTGTTTTCCAATAAAAAACACCATTACAACTAAGATAATTATCGATGAAAACACAATATAAGTATAAAACCCACTCGAAAGGTGTTTCTCAAAAGAAGGAAGCATTAATACAAAACCTATACAATACGCCAAAATAATAATTGGCGTAGCTATATAATGTATTCTTATTCTCTTCTTATAATATGAAACCATGTTTTTACTAAAAACAGAGGCGCTTAAGGTAATGTCTATAGCTTTTAGTTTTTTTATACTAAAATACTCTATACCAATTCTAACCAATAAAGAACCAATCATTAGAGATAGTGCAAAAGATATCAGTCCGCTGTTATAAGCTTCTATATATGTAAAAAAGACTATTAAAATAAGCACAGTAGCTCCCAAAATAACATTAGTTATTATTTGTTTTCTTTTAATACCGCTTAACTTCTTTAGTATTGATTCTGAACCATCACTAGGTATATCTTGTTGTGGTTGATTTTTCCATTGGGATTTTAGATCTTCAAATGTTGTCATTTTCTAACGCATTTAGTTAATTCTTTTTTAATTCTATATATCCTTACTCTAATTGTCTCATGAGACAATCCAGTAATTTCGGCTATTTCTTTTTGAGGTACACCTTCCAACTCTAGAAGTATTATACTTTTGTTTTCAGGTTTTAAGCGTCCTATACAATGATATAATTTATTGATTTCAAGCTCTTTATCGTTGTTTTGGTTTTCCGTAGATGCTTCTATATGATTAAGATGATTAGATAGCCTAACAGGTTTTTTCTTTCTTAGCTCCAAAAGGCAAGTATTAACAGCAATCCTATAAATCCAGGTGGTAATATTAGACTCATTTCTAAATGAATCTAAATGCTGCCATACTTTGATAAAAACATCTTGAGTTAAATCTTTTGAAAGCATTGCATCTCCATTAGTATAACCTAAGCATAGACGATTTACTTTAGTGTAATTAGCCTCATAGACCTCTTTAAATTGTTTATCTAATGATTTCATTTACTCTTGTAACTCTTCATGTATAGCTTTTAATAACCATTTTGGCTGATCAAACATTATAAAATGAGCAGATTCTTTAGCATATTTAATTGAATATCCTTTTAAGTTTTTATACTGTTCTTCATACGTCTTCTTAACAACATTTTCTCCATAAGGTTGAGTTGCGGCAAGTACAACTACTGGTATTGATATTTTAGCTATGGATGTCCTTAGATCTAATTTAAGCAAATCTGTATAACCGTAGACATATGTTTTTCGGTCTGCTTTTATAATCCACTCTTTAATTAAAGCATGCTTTTCCTTGTTTAAAGACATTCCTCCTGCCATTTGCGATGCCATAACTTCAAAGCTATTAGCATCCATATCTAATACCCTTTGGTTGTATGGGTTATCATACGAAATGGTTTCACTATTAAAATTTGGAATCATCAAAGCACCTGCTGATGGCAAAGCATCTACAACAATAATCTTTTTGAATTTAGAACTTTGGTCTGTTGCTAACCACAAGCCTAGAGTTCCGCCCATGCTATGTCCTACTATAGTTGCTTTTTGTAATTTGTTTTTAGCAATATAGTTATTAACTCCTTCTTTAATTTTGGTGAGCCAAGGCTTCTCTATTGCGGGAACATCACCAAACCCAGCAAAGGTAAACACATGGCATTCATTTGTTTTCGATAGTTCTTTCACAGTGTCTTTCCAAACATCTCCTGTGCATGTAAATCCAGGGAATAATAATATTGGTTCTCCTTTGCCTTCAACCTTAACATCGAAGGACTTGTTTTGTGCTTCTAAGGTTATACTAAATATTGAAATAGTTAATAGTACAATGATTTTAAATGTTTTCATGTTGTATCTTTTTAATTGATTTTCCCTTTAGATACAAAACCATGAAAATGTTACAAGCTATATGTGAAAATAAAAAAAACCCAACTCGTACGAGTTGGGTTTATGATTTATGTGAGATGCTGAAACAAGTTCAGCATGACAAAAAATTATTAATTATTTAGTGCTTCTGCACCACCAACAATTTCTAAGATTTCGTTAGTAATTGCAGCTTGACGTGCTTTGTTATACGTTAATTTTAACTGATCTCTTAATTCAGTTGCGTTATCAGTTGCTTTGTGCATTGCAGTCATACGTGCACCATGCTCTGAGGCAAAACTGTCTCTAACAGACTTATACAATTGTGTTTTTAATGATTTAGGTATAAGTTGTTCAACGATTTCCACTTTTGACGGTTCAAAAATATAGTCAACGTTGGTATTTGCTTCACCTTCTATTGGCACAATTGGTAAAAACTGCTCTGTCATTACAATTTGTGTAGCAGCATTTTTAAATTTATTGTAAACGATTTCAATTTTATCAAAATCACCTGCAACAAACTTGTCCATTAACATCTGAGCAATTTCTGCAATATTATCAAAAGTTAAATCATCATAGACTTCACTTTTATTAGCAATAACATTGTTCGTTTTTTTAAATGCATCATTAGCCTTTTTACCTATAGCTAAATAAGACACCTCTTGATTTGCATAAGTATCATTAGTAAGGTTTGTAACTTCCTTAATAATGTTAGAGTTAAAAGCACCAGCTAGACCTCTATTAGATGTCACCGCTACAATTAATACTTTTTTAACTTCACGTTGTGATGCAAATTTACTTCCTGAGTCTCCATCTAAAGTAGCACTTAAGCTTTGTAAAAGCTCTGTCAATTTATCTGAATAAGGACGCATTGCTGTAATAGCATCTTGAGCTTTCTTCAATTTTGCAGCAGATACCATTTTCATAGCACTTGTAATCTGCATCGTTGAAGATACTGAGGATATTCTATTACGTATTTCTTTTAGATTCGCCATATTTTAAAATATGAAAATATCCTACGCTCAAATTGAACGTAGGACTATTAATTATGCTCTATATTTAGCCGATAAGTCACTAGCTACAGTTGTTAATGTATCTGTAACCTCATCAGTTAATTTTCCTGCTTTCAAAGTGCTTAATACATCTGCATGCTTAGCTCTTAAGAATTCAATGAAATCTCTTTCAAATTCTTTTACCTTATTTACAGGAACGTCTTTTAATAAGTTTTTAGATCCAGCATAAATGATTGCTACTTGATCTTCAACAGTAAACGGATCGTTTTGTGCTTGTTTTAAGATCTCAACATTACGCTTACCTTTTTCAATTACATTCAATGTCACAGCATCTAAATCTGATCCAAACTTAGCAAACGCTTCTAATTCACGGAACTGAGCTTGATCAAGTTTTAATGTACCTGATACTTTTTTCATCGATTTGATCTGAGCGTTACCACCAACACGAGATACAGAAATACCTACATTAATTGCTGGACGAACACCAGAGTTAAATAAATCTCCATCCAAGAAGATTTGCCCATCTGTAATAGAAATTACGTTAGTTGGGATATATGCAGAAACGTCACCCGCTTGCGTTTCAATGATTGGTAAAGCTGTTAAAGAACCACCACCTTTTACGATTGGTTTTAATGCCTCAGGAAGATCATTCATTTCTTTTGCAATCGCATCGTCATTGATGATTTTTGCAGAACGCTCTAATAATCTTGAGTGAAGGTAGAAAACATCACCAGGATACGCCTCACGTCCTGGAGGGCGACGTAATAATAAAGATATCTCACGATATGCAACGGCTTGCTTTGATAAATCATCAAAAACAATTAAAGCAGGTCTACCAGTATCTCTAAAATACTCTCCAATAGATGCTCCAGTCATTGGTGCATACACTTGCATTGCAGCAGGATCTGATGCATTTGCAGCTACTATTGTCGTATATGCTAAAGCTCCTTTTTCTTCTAAAGTCTTAGCAATGTTTGCTACTGTAGAGGCTTTTTGCCCAACAGCAACATATATACAATATACAGGATTACCTGCATCATAAAATTCTTTTTGATTTAAGATCGCATCGATACAAACAGTAGTTTTACCTGTTTGACGGTCACCAATTACCAACTCACGTTGACCTCTACCCACTGGAATCATAGCATCAATCGCTTTAATTCCTGTTTGTAACGGCTCTGTTACTGGTTCTCTGTAAATAACACCTGGTGCTTTACGCTCCAAAGGCATTTGGTAAGTTTCACCAGCAATTGGCCCTTTACCATCAATAGGGTTACCTAAAGTGTCTACAACACGACCAACAATACCTTCACCTACGTTTACAGAGGCGATACGTTCAGTACGTTTTACTGTAGATCCTTCTCTTACTCCTACTGAAGCACCTAATAATACAATACCTACGTTATCTTCTTCAAGGTTAAGAACGATACCTTCTAATCCACCATCGAATTCTACTAATTCTCCGTATTGAGCGTTAGATAATCCGTAAGCGCGCACAATACCGTCACCTACAGTTAATACTGTTCCAACTTCGTCTAATGAAGCACTTGCTTCAAAACCTGAAAGTTGTTGTTTTAAGATTGCTGATATTTCAGCTGGTTTTACTTCTGCCATCTTATTCTATTTTGACCCTTCGTTTTACTTAGGGCAAGTTTAATTTAATGTAAATTCTCTTTTTAATGTATCTAATTTATTTGCTACGCTAGCATTATATTGAATATCTCCAACACGCAAAATGAATCCTCCTAAAATAGTTTCATCAATGATGTTTTCAACTTCAACATCTTTGCCTGTAAGTTCTTTAACCTTAGCTAAAACTTTAACTCTCAAGTCGTCAGTTAAAGGCACAGCAGTAGTTACTTTTGCTACTTGTGTTCCTTTTAACTCATCAAACAATTGGTTATAGCTTGCTGCTACATCATTTAAAAGTGCTAACCTTTTGTTTGAAATTAAGGTGTCAATTAAATTTGTTGTCATACTATCAGATCCTTTAAAAACCTCTAACAGTACTGCTTTTTTATCTGATGATCTAACTACAGGACTTTGAAGCATATCGCTTAAGTCTTTACTTTCTGCAATAGTAGTTGCGATTAATTTCATATCATTATTAACAACTTCAGCTGTATTTTGATCTGATGCTAATCTTAAAACCGCCTTTGCGTAACGTAGTGCTGCTCTTGCTCCTGCCATTTTTTCTTAGTTTAATGTTGCTTCACCTAACATAGACTCAACTAATTCTAATTGCTTGTCTTTGTTTGATAATTCTTGACGCACTACTTTTTCTGCAATTTCTACAGATAATCCAGCGACGTGATTTTTTAATTCAGCCATTGCAGATTTCTTTTCACTTTCGATAGCTGCTTGAGCTTTCTCAATGATTTTATTTGCTTTCTCTTGAGCTTCTGTCTCGGCATTAGCGATCATTTGTTCTTTGATCTCACGTGCTTCTTTTAGCAATGCTTCTCTTTCAAGTCTTGCTTCTTTTAAGATACGCTCATTATCTGCTGTTAAATTTTCCATCTCTTTACGAGCATTTTCAGCAGAAGCCAACGCATTTTTAATACCTTCTTCTCTGTCGCTTACCGCTCCAAGAATTGGTTTCCAAGCAAATTTTCTTAAGATTAAAAGCAAAAACAAAAATGTTATTGCTGTCCAAAATACAAGACCAAATTCTGGTGTAATTAAATCCATTTCTTTGTTGTTTTTTAAATAACTTAAATTTTAAAGACACAGAAGTAACCAACCGTTACTTCTGTGCTTTGATTGTTTTACCCTTGTAAGAAAGCAACAACAACACCAAATAGTGCTACCGCTTCTACGAAGGCTGCTAAAATTAATGCAGAAGATTGAATCTTTCCGTGCATTTCAGGTTGACGTGCCATGGCATCCATAGCTGATCCACCAATTTTACCAATACCAACACCAGCTCCAATAGCTGCTAAACCAGCTCCAATAGCTGCAATTCCAGTAATAGTCATAATATAAAATTTAAATTAATTAATGATGTGCTTCTTCAGTTGCCATCCCAAAATAAAGGGCCGACAATATTGTAAATATATATGCTTGTATTGCTGTTACAATAATTTCTATAACTGTAATAAACAATGAGAATGCTACAGACACAGGCGCTATTGCCACAGACTTGAATACAAATATTAATGACATTAATGCTAAAATAATAACGTGTCCTGCTGTAATGTTAGCAAACAAACGTATCATTAACGAAATTGGTTTTACAAACATTCCGATAATTTCAATTGGCATTAAAAATATTTTCATAGGTACAGGAACTCCAGGCATCCAGAAAATATGCTTCCAGTAATTAGAGTTTCCACTTAATGTTGTGATAATAAATGTAAATACTGCTAGTGTACAAGTAAAAGCAATATTTCCACTAAGATTAGCTCCATTCAAAATTGGAATTAATCCAAATATGTTATTGATCCATATAAAGAAAAAGATCGTTAAAAGATATGGCATGTATCTTTTGTATTTGTGCTCACCAATCATTGGCTTTCCAATTTCATCTCTAACAAATACAACAAGAGGCTCTATAAACCCTGCTATTCCTGTAGGAACACCATCTTTCGATTTTTTATAACTTCTGGCAGCAGTAATAAATATGAGTAATAATACAGCTACAGAAACCCACATCATAAACACATTTCTAGTGATTGAAAAATTTAAAGGTCTGTGCGCATTAGTTGGGTGGTGCTCTTCATCAAAGGCAACAGAGGTTGCATTAGCATCAAGTTGATAGATTTTTTCATGAAGCTTAACGAACTTTCCGCCATTGGCCTCTACTATTTCTTTACCTTGATCATCATGATGGAACTTACTTGAAGAAAATGTAGTTAATCCATTATCAGTCCATAATATAATAGGTAATGATAATGAAACTGGCTTCCCTTTCCAATCCCACAAGTGAAACTCATGAGCATCTTTGACGTGATGCAAAATCATCTCTTTTGCATTGAACTCTTCATCCTTATTCGGATCACTATCTTCTGATGCATATCCAGCAAACGAAATTGCTAAAAATAACATCGAAAATAATACGTTTTTAAAAGTGTTTAATATCATCCTGTATTGCTTAAAAATACGCTGCTTTAAATTCGGTGCAAATGTACGCACATTATATTAATTGTCAAACAATAATTCAATGATTATTTAATGACTTATTTTAAAGAGGTTCAAGTCTTTGTATTCCTTACTTTTTCTGAAGAATTTTCACAACTGAATAGACTTCAAAAGCAAGAAAAATAAAATAAGGAATGAAAAAATTAGCGAGATCATAACCTTTTTGTTCTGGTTTAGATAATATCCAAGGCAATAAAAATACCATAGTAAGTATCATCTTTACAAGCATTCCAAAAATGAAAGTGTTGAATACTTCGGTCTTACCTACAGATTCACGATAATTAATTAATGTATAAATTATAATAACTGTAACAACATGAAATAAATAAATATGCCAGAGCGGAAAAAATAAGATAACCTCTCCAGCAAAATGATAATTTAAATAACTGTGAACAGCAAATAGTAAACCGCTTAGGGCAATGAGTTGAATAAGAAAGTTAGTTTCTCTCTTTTTAAAAACGTCGTTCATTTATTTATCTTCTTTTGAAATTGCAATAATACGTCTTATTATGTAAACAATAGATAGTATTACAGACAACAATGAGCCCGCAAGTGTATATAAATTATGAGTATTAGGATAGTGTTCATCAAGCTTGTAGCCAATGAATGTCCCAACTGCAATGATAGCAAACATTTGAATTGCTATTCCCGAAAACCGCGCATAGGTGTTAAGCGGTTTGACCTTTTTCTGGTGGTCTTGTTGGTGGTGTTGGTGGTGTTGGTTTGATTGTTGTTTGTTGTCCTGCTCCTGCATTACTTGATTCTTTTAGGCTGCCTTTCATAGAACATGTTGCGTTAAAATTAGCTCCAGGCTCAACGGCCAGTTTACCAACAATAACTTCACCTTCAACATGTGCAGAAGATTTTAAAGACAAGGTATCTGAAAGCATTAATTTGCCTTTGAATTTTCCTTCAATATCGGCATTGGCACTTTTAAGAGTTCCATTAATGATTCCTGTTTTACCAATAACCACCTTCCCAGGTGTTTTGATATTTCCTTGAATTGAGCCTTCAATTCTGAAATCGCCTTCGCTAATAATGTCACCTGTAATGACAGTTCCTTTAGCAATCGTGTTCTGTTGTGAAATTGTTTCTGAAGCCATACGTCCTGTTTTTTTGTCTGAAAACATAGGTCTAAGTTTATTGAGATTCTAGGTATTCGTTTAAGTTTTTGTGTCGCTGTACAATTTCGTAGTTTGGCGAAGAAATTGAATGGAAATTTCGGTCAATTTTATGTTTACTCTCTTCTAGGATTTCAGCAAAACCTGAAGCTCCTTGAGCGCTAGTTAATCCATGAACTACTACAAAAAGTGTATTAGTGTCATAGACATCAATAGAGGTCGATAAATCAAAATAGTTGATTTTAGAAATAGCTTCGTTAAGCTCTTTTACAAAGTCTTCTATTTGATCTTTCTCATTAATATTGAAAGGGTATAGTACATTAAAGTGTTTCGCAGTATCATTACTCACAAATTCTTTTTTTGCTAGAATAGGAATCACTGTCTTCATAATCTCTTGCGCCTGTTTTCCTTCTTCTGAATTTGGATAAGTAAGGGCAATAAAATTAACCCCTTTCTTATAAGCTTCGAATCCATTTAATCGACCATTGGCCGAAGCTTTTAAAATTTCAAATTTAGGCACCATTGGATCTCCTT
Source organism: uncultured Psychroserpens sp. (assembly GCF_947500255.1). Lineage (GTDB taxonomy): Bacteria > Bacteroidota > Bacteroidia > Flavobacteriales > Flavobacteriaceae > Psychroserpens. Next base: position 992,729 of record NZ_CANMRL010000001.1, read on the forward strand.
CAAACTCTGTGATATATTGATCTGCTTTTGAAATAACTTCAGTATATTCTTGATTACCAAATTTACCAAATAAGCCTTCATAGAGACTCTCTGGACTATTTTCGTCTTTAGCAAATTCTGAACGTGGATTCAATAATATTTTTGCATATCGAGAATCAGGATAATTACTAACAATATCTGTTTTCATCGCATTAGCTTTATCACTTAATCCTAATTCGGTATAAATCTTTTGTAAATTATATTTAGACGGTAATATGAGACGCTCTTCTGGATTGTTTTGCAATAGGGTTTCTAATTTACCCATTGCTAATTCATATTCTTTAAATTTTTCCTTATAAATCACACCTAATTGGTAGTAGGCATAATTGCGATCTTTTGCTAAGCTATCAATAACTTTTTGATCTGTAGGAATTTTTGAAATGTAAAATTCTGGATCAAATCGTTCATCTTCTGAAGCATTTGTAGCAAGGTCATTAGCGTCTGTTGTAGCTCCTGGTCTAGATTTAGAATCGGAGAGTCTCCAGTTATCTTTTAATTCTCTATCTCCCCAAACTTTAACAAATTCATTTTTACCAAAAGCAACGGCTGTTGAGTTGTAAAAATAGAATTCTTGCTTTTGTGCATTGTTTGCTGTTGGATCTGCTCTTTGTGACTTTCCAGATTTAGTGTTAGTTGTTACTGAACCAGAATTGACAGATTTACGACGTTCTTCGGCCTCTGCCTTTTCTTTTTCGGCATCGGCTATTGCTTTCTGTTCTTGCGTATATGTTGTGAAATATGCCAATCGGTCATCATCAGACATATTAACTAGTTTTAAGATACTGTCATGGGCTTGAGCAATATCCTCGTAGTAAATAACATCTTCTAAATTTTCACGTTTACGTTTAATTACACGATAAGGCTTTGAGTTAAGTTTCATGTTGGTCATAGTACTATCGTAATAAGCACCTGCCATTTTGTATTGGGCGTCATCAAAACTCATGTCTCCAAGTGTCGCATAATCTCTAGACATAAGTTCTTTATCTCCAAGGTTTGTGCGCAATGACTTATTATAGTAAGCAACAGCTAAAGAATCACTTTGGTTTGCTCTATGGAATTCGGCAATTCGATAGTAAATCTTATCTAAGAATGGGCGATTTTCCCTATCTTCTTCTAGTGTCGTTAAATACTCAAGAAACTCGATCTTATTACCACCATCCATATCAAAATTATAGGATTTTGCTAAATGCGCATTAATATAGTATGGTCTTGGTATTTTACGGTGCATATCAATCACTTTATCAAAAGCAATATTGGCACTGTCTTTCTTGCCAAATTCATTGTAGAGCTGCCCAATGATATAATTAAAACGTGCTTTTTCTTTATTCTTCTTAGTGAATTCGACCGCTATTCCTAATTCAACCAGAGCACTATCTTTAGATTTTACATTGATATAAGCTTGAGCGAGCATTGATGTTGCATCTGCTAAGTCCTGATCTTCTAATTGTTCTTGCTCTAAAAGGCGTTTTAAATTTTTTATAGCCAGTTCATTATTCTCCATTCTAATATTGGCCTTTTCTCTCCAAACTTTAGCTGTGTTGATTTTATCACTAGCCGGATATTTATACAGAATGTAATTAAAAGCCTCAAGTGAAGGCACAAAACGTTGATCGAAATAACGGGCTTGACCTAATAAAAGGTAGGCTTCATCAATTTGAGGGTTATATTCTTTCCCTTTGATGTTCATACCGTGTTTTTGAACCGCTTTAATGGCTTTTTCCTCAGCACGTTCAAAATCTTGGTTTTTAGATTGACCCGGCAAGATAATCTCTTCTGAAAGTTGCATGCGTTCTACTGGTAATAATTCCCAGTAGTTGTCTGTTGCTGCATTATCAACTGTTTCTCTTCCTTTCTCTAATGCAATATTTCCGTTGTAAAGAATATTATACTTTGTTCCTAGAGCATGAAAATTTCGGTTAATAAACGTGTCTTTTTTACGCGAACAACTTGTGATAAAAAGTGTCACGCAAAACAGTGATATAATAACTTTAAAAGATGTATTCAAGTGGTTTAGTTTTTTGTAAATACTATAACTAAAATCGCTTGCATATATTATGCAATGCTGTAAAAATAAGCATCTTTTTGAATTATCACCGAAAAATGGTCGGTTTTTAGACGTACAGTAAGGTCTTAAACCTGCTCAGATCCTGAAAAATGTGCTTCCAATTCTTTGAGGGTTGCCTCATTGGTTTCAAGATCTTTAACGACTTCTCCTTTTTCAAGTACTACAATACGTTCACAAACATCAGTAACATGCATTAAGTCATGACTAGAGACAAGAACGGTAACCCCTTGCTTTTCTGCTAAATCTTTAATAATCCCTTTGAGTCGTATTTGTGTCGTTGGGTCAAGATTTGCAAATGGCTCGTCTAAAATAATCACATCGGGACTACCAATTAGTGCAGCAACAATTCCAGCTTTTTTCTGATTTCCTTTACTAAGATCTCTAAGGTATTTTTTTTGACCTAATATTTCACCATGAAAAAAATCTTCAAACTGAGCAACTAAGCTATCTACATCGGCTTTGTTTTCCCCACGAAGCTCACCAATAAAGTAAAAGTATTCTTCAGGAGTTAAATATCCAATTAGGAAACTCTCATCAATAAAAGCTGATGTAAATGGTTTCCAATCTTCACTTTGGTCTACAACAACACTATTATTAGTGATGTTTCCAGTAGTTGGTTTTATGAGGTCTAATAATAAACTAAAGTAAGTGGTTTTACCTGCTCCATTATTTCCAACTAGCCCGAAACTTTGTCCTTTCGGAATGCCTAGTTCATCAATTTTTAAAACACGTTTTCCACTATATGCTTTTGAAAGGTCTTTTGTATGTATCATAATATTTTATATCGTATTAACTATCTTGACTAAAAGCGTCAATCATTTTATATTTTGAATCGAGGTATTTCTGAGTGATTAGCGTCATTAATTTTTTATGAAGTACGATGCCTAAAACACCAAGTGCAATTAACAATCCTACAGCAGCTTCAAAACCAACAAGCCAGTTGGTAAGGCCAAATAACGCCATTGGCAATATCATTAAAGGAATTCCAATTATCCATTGTACAGCTCCAGTTCCTTGATAATTAAATGCAGCTTTTTTATCTAGATCTATTTTTTTCCTATTAAACGATCCTCCATAAAGAATCACATGCGAATTAACACCTATGTTGTATATCGCTGTTGCGAAATGCGCTATTAAAATTTTCCAACCGAAATACACATATGGTATTCCTAATACAAATAGAATAACAACACTCATGATCATGAGTACAAATTTGGATCTTAGGTACTGTTCATATTTAATGTTTTGACTCATGAGCATTTTGTAATATCCACTATCCCATGCTGGAATAAATTGACCAAAATTGATGAGAAAAAATCCAGTAGAGAATACTCCAATGAATGCGAACATAAATTCCATATCTCTGTATAAAGGCTGTGGGTAGAAGAATAAGCCATATAACAACCCAATTGCTAAAAGCATAGTCATAGACTTCGTACGCTTATTTCTCCATATCAATTTTAAATCCAATTGCATAAAAGGCGCAATATCTCCAAAACGCTTGGTCCATTCCATATTAGAGGCATTGACTACAGCAACTTTTGTTTTTAAAGAGCTATCGAGATACAGTTTAGACTTTAACTGTTTGAAGTTTACCACGTATAATCCAACCAAGACAGCAATTGGTATCAATACAAAAATTGGATTGTCGTAGATAGCTGTGAATCCTTGTGCGATTAAATCTGAAAATGAAATAACATTAAAGTAATTTAATGCAAACAAACTTCCAACAAGGACAATTACTGGTAGAAAGGACAATTCTCTTTCCGAAGAAAAACTCTCTAAAATAAAGTTTAAGAAGTTAATGATCTGTACAACTACTATTGCAGCTAACAACCACGCTAGTACCGAGATTACTGGATAATCATTTACGATTAGGGTAATACTAAAAGGAATAAAAGCGAATAACGGTAAAATATTAAAAAATGAAAATGCCGATTTTCTCAAGACATAATTAACCACTTTACTGCGTTTTACTGGTAAAGGCAATAAAGGTTTTACAGACATTACTGGTAGCTTTTGAAAAAAGAATCGAATCGCAACGTCAAATAATATATAAAAAAACAAAAAGCTGTTTAACGTAGTTAATGCATCTTGATCTGGATTAACCTTCCCTAATATTTTATATAAAAAGATACCTATAAATAAAAATATCCCAATAAAATAAAGCGCCAAAAAAGCCATTAAAATATTGATAGCAATACTCTTACCGAAACTTGCCGAACGGAAAAACTGTTTCCATTCTAAGTTTAAAAAATGTTTGAGTTTCATATTTAACTTGGTTAGTTAGTCTCTAAATTAGTTAGAGTATTTTTGAGCAATCTGAGATAATTCCATTCCCCAGGATTGACCAATAGACATACCTGCTTGAGCCAGGTCTGTTTGTTTTGATGCTAATTTTTTTCCTAGGTCTGACTTATAAAATACGACTAATTGTGCAATGTCTTCTTTTGTAAATTCTTTCATGTAAACATCTGCCAACTGACTATACAAGTCCTCTAAGGTGCCATTGGCTTCTTTGGTGTAGGCTTCCTTCTTATCTTCAGGAACCATAGCTCCAATTTGAGAAATCGCATTGTTAAAAGCATCTGCCGTTCCTGTGAGTTTAATGAATTCTATAGTTTGGGTTTTAAATTCTGTATTATCCTGTGCTTGGATAGTAAAGGCATATAGAAATGCAATAACATAGATTAATTTTTTCATGGCTTGTGTTTATGTTTGATTATTTAGAAATGTTAGTATTACTAAACTGGATTTTGTTACAACTAAAATACAATTCCTAGTTCGATTTGTTATTTTTACAAAAAAAATATTTATGTCACAGTTTCATAAACTCACTATAAAAGAAATCACTAAAGAAACCGAAAAAGCAGTCACCATTAGTTTTGATGTGCCTCAACATCTAAAAGATGATTTTGGCTTTAAAGCAGGGCAGTATATCACTCTAAAAACTACGATTAATGGTAATGAGGTAAGACGTGATTATTCGTTATGTACATCACCTAAAAGCGACGAACTTAAGGTTGCGGTGAAAGAAGTTCAGGATGGTACTTTTTCGGCCTATGCCAACAATCAACTTAACGTTGGTGACACTCTAGATGTTGCGCCACCTAAAGGGCGGTTTATATTTGAACCTAACGATTCTAAAACAAAAAACATTGCGCTTTTTGCTGCAGGAAGTGGGATCACTCCCATTTTAAGCATTCTTAAATGTGCATTAGAAGAAGAAGTATTAAGTAAAGTCATACTGGTGTATGGAAATAGATCGACAAGAGACACCATGTTCTTAAATGAGCTATTAGAGTTACAGCATCAATACAGTTCACGTTTTTCAATACAGTTTGTGTTTAGTCAAGCCGAAGAAGAGAATGCGATTTTTGGTCGTATTGAAAAAAGTACCGTCAATTATGTAATGAAAAACAAGTACAAAGATGTAAAAGTTGACGCCTATTATTTATGTGGTCCAGGTGGCATGATAAACACTGTGAAAGATGTTCTAATCGAACATAACATCGATGAGAACCGTGTGCATTTTGAGTTGTTTAAAGCGGCGAAACCTGTCGACATAGATGATTCGTCTGTGCCAGATGGTAGAACGAAAGTTACCATTTTGTTGGATGATGAAACCCTAACCTATGAAATGTCTCAAAAGCAATCTGTATTGGAAGCTGCTTTAGATGAAGATATTGATGCACCATACTCTTGTCAAGGTGGTATTTGTAGTAGTTGTATTGCAAGAATTACAGAAGGTAAAGCAACAATGCGACAAAATAATATTTTAACCGATGGGGAATTGGCAGATGGGCTCATTTTAACTTGTCAAGCACACCCCACAACACCAACACTTTTTGTAGATTATGACGATGTTTAAGATGCACATCACCTATTAAAACTGTCTTTAGTCGTAATAATCAGCCTTTTATCGAAAAAACCTAAGATATTCTTACAAATTCTTGACGGCTAATTTTAATCAAAATAACTTAGTCCTCGATTAGAATTTAATCATAGGGATTATCTAAAAATTCTAAATCTTGCCTCACTCTTTTGGAGTGGGGCTTTTTTATTTTAGAGCGTTATGGATTTTAGAAATAATGGTCTCTGGAGCAATAAATCTCATCACCTGCTCATATCCTTCTGGGAGTTTATTTCCATATACAGATGTTGGGATTTTAGGGTAACGTTCTCTATTAGCTAAGATGGCAGAATCTATAGTTTGATGAAATGGTAAAAAACCGGCATATGGATGTGTTACTCCCCAAACTGTAATTACGTTTACACCTAACATAGCCGCAAGATGAGCGTTTCCTGAATCCATAGCAAGCATGACATCTAAATTTGATATGATATCCAATTCTTCGTCCAATGTAAAACGACCAGCAAGATTGATAACGTTTTCAAACTGACTAGCTATAGCATTTAATTGTCGGGCTTCATCATTCCCTGCTCCAAAAAGAAATACCTGATATGTCTTCGAAAGTGTGTCAACTACTTCGGTCATTAAATCGATGGGATACATCTTTCCTTGAAAAGCAGCAAATGGAGCAATCCCAACCCATTGTTTTTCATTATTCCCAATAACATCTAAGTGTTTTGAACTCAATTGTACCTTTTCTGGAAAAACAGGTTGAGATAAATCTAATGGATATCCCAATTTTTCAAATACATCTGCATAACGTTGATGTGTTGTTTTAAGCTGTTTAAAATATTGACCAGAGGTTAATCTCTTTTTTTCTTCACGACCTTTATCTATTTGAACTACTTTTTTTCCGAAGAAAAAGAATTTTAAAATCTTGCTTCGCAGAACATTGTGTAAATCGGCCACAAGATCAATATCTAATTGCAATAACTCACGTGACAGTTTCCATAGTCCGAAAACCCCTTTATGCTTCTCTTTGATCTCAGCTGCAATGCAATTAACATTAAGAATGCCTCGAAAAAAAGGTTTAAAAAAAGGTTTGGTTAAAACGGTAAGTTTTACATCTGGATATTGTGATACAAAAGCTCTCAATACAGGTACACTCATAGCAACATCACCCATTGCTGAGAGACGAATAACGAGAATGTGCTTTGGCTTTGGCATCTCAACAATTTAAATAAACCTCTAGATTAAATTGAGGATAATTGTTACTTACTTCTGAGAGCGTAATACTGGATTAAGCTCATCATCATTGTACATTTTCATCTGCTTATAGACCTTCATGTACTTATCACCTTTGCTAATATCATCAAGAAGCGTATCAATAGCAGTAGATAGATCTACGCGTTGCTCTAATAAGATATTAAGCTTCTTTTGGCAAGCCTCTCTATGCGCATCTGAAGCATCTTCACGAGTAGCTTCTTCATTCATGTGATAGATCTTAAGAGCTAGAATAGATAATCTATCTACTCCCCAAGCAGGACTTTCGGTATTAATTGTTGCATCTCCTTTAGGTGACACCTCTTTATATTTTTCTAGAAAATAACTGTCAATATACTCTACCATATCTGTTCTATCTTGGTTTGAAGCATCAATTTGACGTTTCAATTTTAAAGCAGCAACAGGATCTATTTGTGGGTCGCGAATAATATCTTCATAATGCCATTGAACAGTATCTATCCAACATTTTCTGTATAATAAATGTTCTAATAAATTAGCGTCTTTATCATACACGTTTGTAAATGGTTGGTCAACCGTGTTAATAACGTGGTATTTTTCAATAACTTCTTGAAATATTTTATTTGCGTCTTCTGAAAACATAATCTCTTAATTTAAAGTGCAAATATAGAAGTTATTATTAACTTTATCTCCCTTAAAAAAGACTTCAAAACATGCATATCCATAATCTATCACAAGACAATTCTATTTTAAATTCTTTTATTTCTGAAATAAGAGATGCTCATATTCAAACTGATCGCATGCGCTTTAGACGAAATATCGAACGTATTGGTGAAGTTTTATGTTATGAAATGAGCAAAACATTAGATTATAAACCAGAAACTATTACTACACCTTTAGGTGAAAGCCACACACAACTCTACAATGACGATATCGTATTGTGTTCTATTTTAAGAGCTGGCGTGCCATTACATAGCGGACTTCTTAATTACTTTGATGATGCCGAAAATGCATTTATATCTGCTTACAGGCACCATAAAGCCAACCCTGAAACTTTTGAAATTATTGTTGAGTATTTGGCTTGTCCTAGCTTAGAAGGGAAAACACTTATCTTAGCAGATCCAATGTTGGCTACAGGACAATCTATGGTTGCTACTTTTGAAGCCTTGAAGCCTTTTGGAACTCCAAAAAACATTCATTTAGTAAGTGTTATAGGAGCACAAGATGGTGTTGATTTTGTGAATGATCACTTTGGAAAAGACACACATCTCTGGATTGCTGCCATTGATGATACATTAAGTAACAAAGGTTATATTATTCCTGGGTTAGGTGACGCCGGTGATTTAGCCTTCGGAAAAAAACTACAACAATAATAGTGCTATTGGCGTCACTATTATTATCCATAACAGTGTTTCCCTAAACCATTTCTCTGAAATAACTTCAAGGTAATTGGTCATGATAATTGATAATGGTGCAAATAGAAAGATAAACTCACTCCCATTTTTTGATGGTGCTACGGCTATGATGACTATTCCTAATACGGCCATTAATATGACGAGTTTAAATGATGGTCTATAACTTTTCATTTGAGACTTTATATTCTTGATATAATAGAATAAAGCCCAAAGCCCAAAGGATAGTAATATTGTTGACCCTATGATAATTTGTTTAGAATTTAAGGCACTAAAGTCTAAGCTAAAACCAAATAAGTTACTAGCAAAGTTAAACACATCAATTTCAAGTATGATAAAACACGATGCTGTAATTACAATAACAGTAGCTATGCCTATGAACGGGATAATGTAGTTTTTCACATCTATAATCGCATATACTATTAATGCTGTAAAAATCAATATAAAAAACACTGAAGACCAAAAATAGAATAAAGTGGCTATTGCGATCCAAAAAGAAGCGTCGAACACCTTCTTTTTAATTGCTTTTTGAGATCTTAAACTTATTAAACGCCGTAATGCTAGCAATATAAAAAAGTTTGCTATAAGTATTTGAGAGTTTAAAATCGTTGGTGGTAGAATGGCAAAAAACAACACATACAAGACAATATGGTAGCTGTTGTTCTTAGCTAAACTGTTACGCGTTACTAGAAAATCAAAAACAAAGACAGACATTAAGCATACTAGAAATATAGCTGTTTGTTTAAAAAAGATGATAAGATCGATATCGTTAGCTAAGATTTTAAATTTTGAAAGCACAAAAACCAGTAATAGCATAATGCTAACTACGATGTAGTGAATTGGTTTTGATTTGCTAAAAAAATTTGAAATCATTGGTCTGGTTTAAAATGAAAAAAATATGTAATTTTGCACTGTAAATATATGATTATACCAACGAAGCTCACAAAGAGATTCTAAAAAAATATAATTTAATGAAAGACTTTTTTTACGCTATAGAAGATTTATTCGTAAACGTATTGTTTGCTCCATTTGATGCGTTAAGAGCATTAGAATTAGAAAATTGGTGGACGGCTAACTTGCTGTCTTGGGTTTTCATTATCATAGGCATTGTTGCCATGGTATACTGGATGCTACAACTCAAAAAATTTAATGCTAATAATGAAGAAGATAAGAGTATTACTTCTCATTCTTACTTATAGTTTATAAATCGAAACCTATATCTTTTCGATAATTCATCTTATCAAAATGTAGTTTATCTATATTTTGATAAGATTTTTTTATGGCCTCTTGGTAGGTGTTTCCGTAAGAAGTTATAGCCATAACACGTCCTCCAGAGGTCACGATCTTATTATCTTTAATAGTTGCTCCAGCATGAAATGGTATAGAACCATCAATCTGTTCTAAGCCTGTTATCTCCTTCCCTTTGTCATACGCTTCAGGGTAACCTCCAGATACTAGCATTACAGTTGTCGCTGCTCTATCATCAATGTCAATATCGATATCATTTAAACGGTTTTCAGATATTGCTTTAAATATTTCAACGATATCATTTTTCAACCTTGGTAAAACAACTTCGGTTTCTGGATCACCCATTCTTACATTATACTCAATCACTTTTGGATCATTCCCAACCTTGATCAAACCAATAAATACAAATCCTTTGTAAGGCAAATTGTCTTTTTGAAGCCCTGAAATTGTAGGTTTAACAATTTGTTCTTCAATGGTATTTAAAAACTCATCTGTAGCAAAAGGAACTGGAGATACTGCTCCCATTCCTCCCGTATTTAGTCCAGTGTCACCTTCTCCAATCCTTTTATAATCTTTAGCAGTAGGTAAGATTTTGTAATGTTTACCATCGGTTAACACAAAACAACTTAATTCGATACCGTCTAAAAATTCTTCAATAACAACTTTCGAACTCGCATCACCAAACTTAGCATCTACAAGCATGTTTTTAAGTTCAGCCTTTGCTTCATTTAGATCATTAAGAATTAAAACCCCTTTTCCTGCTGCTAAACCATCGGCTTTTAAAACATATGGAGGGTTTAATGTTTCAAGGAATTTATAACCTTCTTCGACATTGTTAGCATTAAAACTTTGATAAGCAGCCGTAGGAATATTGTGTCTAAATAAAAATTCTTTAGCAAATTCTTTACTTCCTTCTAATTCTGCTGCGGCCTTTTGCGGACCAATAACCGCAACATGTTTTAATTGGTCATCATTTAAAAAGAAATCATGTATTCCTTGAACTAAAGGGTCTTCTGGGCCAACGACAACCATGTCAATATGATGTTCTAAAACCAAACTTTTTATCGCTTCAAAATCGGTAACACCAATATTTATATTTGTTGCTATTTGGGCCGTTCCAGAATTTCCAGGCGCCACAAAAAGGGCATCACATAATGGGCTTTGAGCTATTTTCCAAGCAAACGTATGTTCTCTTCCTCCAGAACCAAGAATTAAAATCGTCATGTTTTCAATTTGTTTGCGCAAAAATAATTGCTTTTACGCTTAAAAAATAATTAGTTTTGAAAAAATATCTAATGACACTCTACAACTCGTTACTAAAGCATTTCATTTTACCTATAGGTGATGCTTTTACTAATGGGAATTATTTAAAGTACATTAAAGAGTGGAAAACAAATGATCTTAAATCTAATACAGAACTCAGGAGTATTCAAAATCAAAACCTGCAACGCATTTTAGATCATGCCGTTACCAATGTTCCATTCTATAAAGATCAAAAGTCAACGGTTTTAACTGATTTCCCTATTTTAACTAAGGCTGTTTTAAGAACACATACCGAAGACTTAGTCTCTAGATCATACAACCTTTCAAAATTAGATAAACATCATAGTAGTGGAAGTACTGGTCAGCAATCGTTTACTTATATGACTAGAGATCACACGTTTTATTTACGAGCACTACAAACACATTGGTGGCAATGGAGTGGTTATCGTTTTGGGGATTCGTTGCTCCAATTTGGAATTTCACAAAAGCGAAACGTTTTGAAATCTCTAAAGGATCTTTTTTTTAGAACGACCTATGTCAAAGCTTTTGGTTTATCTGAAACCGAATTAAAAGCTATTTTGCACAAAGTCAAAAAGAAAAAAAGTATATATATAGCTGGTTACCCTTCTGTTGTAAATCAATTAGCAAAAGTAAGTCTATCTCATCAAATACGGCCAAACGTAAAAGGAGTGATCTGCTTTGGTGACAAATTATTTGACCATTATAAAACTACCATTAAAAATGCCTTTGGATCACACATTTCTTTAGTTGACACTTATGGTTGTGCTGAAGGTTTATTAATGGCGTGTAAACATGAAGCGGATTATTACAGTATCATGTCTCCTCATGTTTATATTGAAGTGGTTGATGATGACGGAAAGCCTGTTGATGATGGAGTTATGGGACATGTATTAGTTACTTGCCTCACAAACTATGCAATGCCTTTAATACGTTATCGCTTGGGTGACCTAGCCATCAAACTTCCTAAAGACAAGTATCCTGAACATATATCATTACAGTATCCTTTATTGCAAAAAGTTGTTGGAAGGGAAACTGATATCATAAAAACAACACAAGGAGTTACGCTTAATATTCATAGCTTTACGGGAGTTTTAGAATATTACCAAGCTATAGAACAGTACAAAATTATTCAAAATGACTTAGAGCGTATTCGAATAGAATATATTGTTGATAAAACAAAGCCATTTGATATGAGTATACTAAACGAGATTAAATCTAAGCTTCAAAAATTAACTAAAAACTGTTTAGATATTGTATTTGAAGAGGTTGATACGATTAAGCCAACAAAGTCTGGCAAACCTCAGATTATAGAATCCAACTTGAAAAAGACTTAAACACTAGTTGCTTTTTTTGTTGAGTTAAAAACCTCTATACGACCTAATTATAGTGAAAGATATTCTTATCATAACAAGTTACTTTCCTCCAGAAATTGGAGCGGCTTCTAATCGAATTTTTCAGTTAGCAGACGGACTGCAAAAAAGAGGTTTTAATGTCAATGTTTTAACTCCCTTACCTAATTACCCCACAGGTAAAATTTTTGAAGGATACAAAGGGAAATTCAAGCATATTTCATTAGAAAATGGCATTACCGTTAATCGTCTTTGGATTTATGCCAGTAATTCTAAGAATAAATTATTGCGCCTAATGGCTATGCTATCTTATAGTTTTAGTTTGGTTTGGTTTTTTATGTGGCATAAAATTCCAAAAACAGTTATTATACAATCACCTCCGCTCTTAGTTGCATTTACATGTTTGTTCTTTTTAAGAAAAAAGAAAAGAAACCTCATTTTAAATGTGAGTGATCTTTGGCCAATAGCTGGTCTAGAGTTGGGTGCTTTTAAAAAGAACTTTAGCTATAAAATGCTTGAAAGAATAGAACGTTATAATTACAAAAAAGCAAGTTTAGTTTTAGGGCAAAGCGAAGAAATATTGACTCATGTGACTTCCCTTTTTTCAAAAAAACCAATATTTCTATATCGTAATTTCCCTGAATTTAACCCTCCTGAAATTGTAAAAGGTACAACACACAAAAAACTTAAAATCGTTTATGCTGGCTTATTAGGTATCGCTCAAGGCATCTATAAACTCTGTCAAGAATTAGATTATAATGATATTGAGTTACATATTTATGGTTCTGGAGCTGAGCAATCTAAAATTGAGGACTTTATATCTAGTCATACCGAGTTGCCTGTTTTTTATCACGGCCATGTCACCAGGGAGGAGTTACATAACCTTTTAATGCAATATGATGTCGCGATTATTCCGCTATTAAATAGAATTTATGGTAGTGTTCCTTCAAAAATATTTGAATATGCTCGTTTGGGTCTGCCAATGCTTTATTTTGGTGGTGGAGAAGGTGAAAGCATTATTGAGGCCCATAAACTTGGATGGGTTGCAAAGTCGGGAGATTATAATGATTTAAACAAGGTCATTTCTAAAATCAATACATTTTCGGTAGAAGAAAAAAGAAGTATTCAAAAAGAGGCATTAGCCCATTTCAATTTTAATAATCAATTAGAAAAGCTTAAACCACATCTCTAGTAGGCTTTGTCTTCTCCCTTTACAGCGTTTAAAAATGTTTGGGTAATTATTTTTAAATCTAATAAAATTGACCAATTCTCGATATAGAAGATATCGTATTTTACACGACCAATAATATCCTTATCCGTTTCTATTTCTCCTCTAAACCCACTTATTTGTGCTAAACCAGTAATTCCTGGTTTAACAAAATGGCGTACCATAAACTTGTCAATTTTTTTGGCATACATATTTGTGTGACTCACCATATGAGGTCTTGGTCCAACTACAGACATATCACCAAATAGAACATTAAAAAATTGAGGAAGTTCATCGATACTTGTTTTTCTAATAAATTTCCCAATCTTAGTAATTCGTTGATCACCGCGTGTTGCCTGGTATAAGTGAGCGTCCTTATTAGGTGTCATTGATCTAAATTTATAACAATCAAATTCCTTATAATTAAAACCATTTCTAGACTGCTTAAAAAACACAGGGCCTTTTGATTCTAACTTAATCAAGATTGCAATTATTGGAGTTAGCCATGACAAGATAAAAATGACTACTAAACTTGAAAAAATGATATCAAATGTTCTTTTGATTACCATATTGAAAGAGTCTTCTAATGGAATATTTCTAAGCGATAAAATAGGAATGTAATCATAATACTCATATTTTAATTTTTTAGAATAAATCTCCTTATTGTCTGGTAAAAACTTTAAGATTTTAAGGTTGTTATCTGCAAAATCAGCAATGTCACTAATTTGTTGGTTGGACAGTTCGGAAATAGAGCAGTAGATTTCATCTATATCCTCTTTTTTAATATAGGTGAAATAATCTTCTAGTGATTCCTTCTTTTCTTTAATGCTGAATGTATTGACATGAACGTAACCGTATTCAGGGTTTTTATTGAAGAAGGTTTCTAGAGCTTGTGTTTTTTTATTGGCTCCAAAAATTACTGTTCGCCTAAAGTTTCCGCCAAATGATACACGGTATTTCTGAAGTAAATAATAAATAGTAAACTTAAAAAATGTAATCCCTAAAAAGACCGAAAAAATATACTTAAAAATGGTTATAGGATAGATATTTAAATCATGATAATATCCAGAGAAAGAAAACATTACCAAAGTAAACAGCACCATTTGTGTGAGGGTTAAAGAGAAAATTTTAACCTCTCTTGTGTACCTGTAGACTTCATAAAAATTTGAATACACTGATAGTGTAATCCAGGCTATCGATGTAAATACAATAAAAACAATCGGATCGATGTTTTTAAAGAAATAAAAAATAGCAAGACCATTCACTATACTTAAATCAATTAAATATGAAATTGGTCTTAAATACCCTGAGTACCGTCCTTGTTTAAATAAGCTCAAATTATGGTTTTATGTGTTTTGAAAAATCTCTGTGATCTCTTCTAAATAAGTCCTCTTGTGATAGGCTTTTAAAATACGCATAGGTTTTTTTCATTCCTTCTTCACGACTTACTTTTGGTTCCCAATTTAATAACTTTTTTGCTAAAGAGATATCCGGTTGTCTTTGCATTGGGTCATCTACTGGTAAATCCTTATAAATTACTTTTTGAGATGTATTTGTAAGCTTTATAATTTCCTCTGCAAAATCTCGAATCGAAATTTCGTTTGGATTTCCAATGTTTACTGGATATACATAATCGCTAAATAACAACCTGTAGATGCCTTCGATTTGATCATCTATGTAACAAAAGGATCTGGTTTGGGAGCCATCTCCAAAAACAGTTAAATCTTCACCTCTTAAAGCTTGACCCATAAAAGCCGGAATAACTCTTCCATCATTTAGTCTCATTCTTGGACCATAGGTGTTAAAAATACGAACAATTCTAGTTTCTAATCCATGAAACCTATGGTATGCCATTGTTATCGACTCTTGAAAGCGTTTAGCTTCATCATAAACACCTCGTGGGCCTATAGTATTTACGTTGCCATAATAGGATTCGGTTTGCGGGTGAACCAGAGGATCTCCATAAACCTCAGAAGTAGAGGCAATTAACAATCTTGCTTTTTTTGCCTTTGCTAAGCCAAGTAAATTATGAGTCCCAAGTGACCCAACCTTTAAGGTTTGGATTGGAATTTTTAAATAATCTATTGGACTAGCAGGAGACGCAAAATGTAGAATGTAATGAAGAGGCTTATCTACAGTAATATGCTGAGTCACATCATGTTCTATAAACTCAAAATTAGGGTGAGACTGTAGGTGTTCTAAATTACGTTTATCACCAGTAATGAAGTTGTCCATACCTATAACATAAAACCCCTCTTTTATGAATCGGTCACATAAGTGCGAGCCTAAAAAACCTGCGGCTCCAGTTATAAGTACATTTTTCATTAAACTTCTGTATTTCTTCCTATTGATGCATAGAAAAACCCTTCACTTTTCACATCGTTTACATCATATAAGTTTCGTCCATCAAAAATGTTTAGTGCTTTCATTTTTGATTTTAATTTATTAAAATCTGGTGTTCTAAATATACTCCATTCTGTACAGATAATCAAAGCATCAACATCTTCTAAAACATCATACATATTCTTTGCATAATACAGTTTGTCTCCTAATTTTCTTTGCACATTAGACATGGCTTCAGGATCAAAAACTCGTAATGAAGCACCTTGACTTAACAATTCTTCAATCATATATAACGATGGTGCTTCTCTAATATCATCGGTTTCGGGTTTAAACGCCAGACCCCAAATACCAAATGTCTTTCCTTTTAAAGAACTATCAAAGTGAGACATGATTTTTGGCATCAATATTTTCTTTTGAGTATCATTAACTTTTATAACAGATTTTAAGATGTCAAACTCATAGCCATTATCTTGACCCGACTTGAATAATGCTTTAACATCTTTAGGAAAACAAGAACCTCCATATCCTATTCCTGGAAATAAAAAACGTTTTCCAATGCGTGAATCTGTACCCATCCCAACTCGAACTTTATCAACATCTGCACCTACTTTTTCGCAGAAATTAGCAATTTCATTCATAAACGTAATTTTAGTTGCTAAAAATGAGTTTGCTGCGTATTTGGTAAGTTCAGCTGAGCGCTCGTCCATGATAATAATTGGATTACCTGATCTTACAAAAGGTTTGTACAATTTTTCCATAAGCTTTGTGGCTCTATCAGAACTTGACCCAACCACAATTCGTTCAGGTTTTAGAAAATCATCGACAGCAAATCCTTCTCTTAAGAATTCTGGGTTTGAAACCACATCAAATTCTACAGTAGTCTCATTGGAGATGGTTGCTTTTACTTTATCTGAAGTTCCGACAGGAACCGTACTTTTATCGACAATTACTTTATAATCTTTTATATGTTTTCCAATGTCCTTAGCCACACCAAGAACATAGGATAAATCGGCAGACCCATCTTCATCTTCTGGAGTTGGTAACGCTAAAAAAATGATGTCTCCATGATCTAATCCTTCAGAAAGTGAAGTAGAAAACTTAAGTCTGTTAGCTTTGATATTACGTTCAAATAGAACGTCTAAGTGAGGTTCGTATATAGGAACGACACCTTTTTGCATTTGTTCTACTTTATCTTGGTCAATATCTATACAAAGTACTTCATTTCCTGTTTCGGCTAAACATGTACCTGTTACTAAGCCTACATAGCCAGTGCCGATTACTGATATTTTCATTAATTATAGTATTTAAAGGCAAAAATAGAAAAATAAAGGTGGTAGATTATAATAATTTAATCTAAAAAAACGGTTTAGGTTTCAAGCTCCATAATAAAGCGATCTAAGATGTTTTCTTTTGAGTAGTTTTTCACTACATATGACTCTGCATTTTCGCCTAATTGTTTGCAAAGATTTTTATCGTCTTTTAACTGTTTAATGCAGTTTACTACTTGATCTACCGAATCGTCACTAAAATAATATCCGCCTTGAGAATCTTTATAAACCGTAGCCACTTCAGAATCTTTATTACCCGTAACTATAGATGGTTTTGAACTTGCCATCATGCCCAGTAGCTTAGATGGCATTACGGTATCTATAACGTCGCTTTTTTGAAATAGAAAATGTACATCTGCACTATATAGAAGTAAAGGAAGCTCTTCATAAGGTACTAAATTATAATGTTTAACGAAGTCATATGTTTTAATCTTCTCTACAACATTTTCTTTTTCGGCACCTTCACCAACAACTACAACTTCTATGTCGTTTAGTGTTTGTAGTTGATCTAAAACCTTAAAGAAAAAACTCCAGTCTTGTTTAGCTCCAATATTTCCTGAGTATAAGATTTTAAATTTTTTAGACGTTAGATGTGGATGTATTTGATCTGTTTTTACTCTAAATTTTGAGGTGTCTAGCCAATTTGTCAAGTAATATGTCTTTTTATTTTTAACTTTAGAATTCAGTTTTTTGAGCATCCCATTACTTATGGTACTTATGGTGTCGGCCTTTTTTAATAAGGTTCTTTCTAGCCAAAGAATCATCTTTATAAAAACCGATTTATTGCTACTCAATAAACCAGAATCTATAGCAGCATCAAATTCGAAGTCTTGTATATGAATCCACAATTTTGATCTATATCTCAATTTTAAAAACCATCCGAGTAGAATAGAAGATGTAAAAGGAACGATGCAGATAACGTGATCTGGTCGTGCAATTTTGAACAGATTAATTATATTTCCGAAGGTAAAGCTGAGTAAATGTATGATTCGTTTGGAAAACGAAGGATTAGAAGGAACGTATTGTTTATACCTATAAACAGACACTTCATTAATAGTCTCTTTATACCAACGTTTTTTATCCTTATAATCTGATCGTATTTTCCACTGAGGGTAATAAGGGAAACCTGTTATAATTGACACGTTATATCCTTTTGAAACTAAATATTCGGCTTTTTGAGTTGTGTATAAACCAATGGCACTATCTTCGGGAGAATAGTTGACTCCAATAATTGTTACGTTATTTTTCTTCAAATGTTCTCTTTTTTACTGCAGTGGCTGGGTTTCCGTAGCAAATATAACCTTCTGGCATATCTTTAAATACATTGCTTCTTGCACCTATCACACAACCTTTACCTATTCGTACGCCTGGAGCGATATAGACATCGTTTGTGATCCAAGCCTCATCTTCTATAATAACTTCCTTATGATCAATATCAAAGCTTTCTCTTGTATAATCATGAAGCCCAGTATTAAAATATACACCATGGGCAACAGCGACGTGTTTACCTATTGATATGTTACCTAAACTATATAAAATGCAGTCTTCACCAATCCATGTGTAATCGCCTATTGATATTTTCCAAGGGTAAGTGAACTTAGCGGAAGGACGTATGAGTACACCTTTTCCAATTGTTGCTCCAAATGATCTTAATAAGAACCGCCTCCATCCGTAAAAAAACTGAGGAGACCATGCAAAAAGTGTTTTTTCAACGATCCACCACAGCTGAACAACAACTTTTGATTTTCCTCTAAAATCTCCTGGAACCTTAAATGTTTTTAAGTTTTGATACATTAATTATTCGCTTTATACCAATTGTAAGTAATAGTGGTTCCTTCTTCTAAATTATAAGGTAACTTACCAACAACTTCTTCTACTTTGGTTGTATCATAATCCATGTTTGTTAGGATATTATCTAACCTGAAAGAGGTTATTGGAGGTGATTTAAAGCCTATTGTTTTAAGAACATCTCCTGATACTGCTAATGTTTTCAATACAAATAATGGCACCGATTTGATATTATGGCCATGAAATTTATTTGAAATTATGTTTGCCCATTGCTTCACTTCTAAGGTATCAAAATCTGATAAATAAACCGTCTGTGTATTCAATTTTTTATCAAATAGTAGTTTATCTAGTATATGTACGCAGTTTCCAACAAAACCAAATTTCTTATAAATGTTCTTCCCTTTTGGGTGAACATATACT
Source organism: uncultured Psychroserpens sp. (assembly GCF_947500255.1). Taxonomy (GTDB): domain Bacteria; phylum Bacteroidota; class Bacteroidia; order Flavobacteriales; family Flavobacteriaceae; genus Psychroserpens. The sequence continues at coordinate 1,012,307 of NZ_CANMRL010000001.1, forward strand.
TTGCGCTTTATTGAATCAAAAAAGTTTTTATATGGAATATCGAACCAAGGTCCCCAAAGTGATGTTGGTCTAACAATAATCCAATTATCATCTAAACTTTTAGAATCTCTAACTATTTGTTCACCTATTATTTTACTTTCACCGTAAATAGTAGAGGGTTTATAATCAAATTCGTCTTTAGGATTATAGCCTATTTCACAAACAAGTCTACTTGAGGCAAAAATGACTTTTTCAATTGATGGTGTTTGATTAATGGCAGTTATAATATGCTCTACACCTGTTGTGTTTGCCGCATAGTCTTCTAGTGTTTTACCGTCTAAATCTGTTCTTGCTGCCATATGTAGAACATAGTGCGGTTGGAAGTCATTAAAGAGTTGTATTGTCTTTTCTTGATCTAATATATCAACGTTTTTCCAATATGTAGAATGGGACTCATTTCTTGGTTTAGTGTTATCTAAATTTAACACTTCATAATTATCTTTATAGTACTCAATAAGATTAGTTCCTATAAAACCCGAACCACCAGTAACTAATATTTTTTTCTTCATCAACTTTAAAATAATCCCAAAGATAAAATTATCCTTTGTTTATCTCTAAGCAAAATAAAAAAACTCGCATTTTATTAGATGAAATGACTTTTTAGAGGTCTATTTTAGCATACTTTCATAGAGTTTGAGCCAATCGTTAAATCGATATTGCCATGAATACTCTTTTAGAACAAAATTATAGAGATTAAGTCCGTTTTGATTTCTTTGTTCTAATGTCCAGCTAAGTGCGGTTTTTAAAGCAGATTCTATTTCAGTGACGTTTGGATTAACCAATAGTCCTCCATTGCTGGACCATTTTTCGTTCAATCCTGTTTGAAAGGTTGTTATAACAGGTGTTTTAAATATAGCTGCTTCTAGGTTAACCATTCCAACAACTTCAGAATGTGAAGGTGCAACAAAGACAAAAGCATTTTTAAATAATTTTACTTTTTCTTCTCCAGTGATCAATCCTAAAAACGCTACCTTATCTTCTAATTGGTATGATGATACTAATTGGTCAAGCTCCTGTTTATAATCATTAAAACCTCCAGCTATTTTTAGTTTAAAATCTTTTGGGTTTAGGTTTGCAAAAGCTTTAATTAGTAAATCTATTCCTTTTTTTGGATCTAATCTTCCAACATACAAAACATACTTTTCCTTTTGGTCGTAGTTATTTTCAGTTGCTAGATTTGAGTCTATGAGGTTTGGGATCTCTACTGTTGGCGTATTAGGGAATAACATTTTTATCTCTTTGTCTTCATTACTTGTGATAGCATGTAAGTAATTAGCCTTTGAAAACACAGATTTCACGACCAAATTAAAATATAATTTCTTTTTTAGCGTGCCTTGCGACCACAACCATGGTTCATACATTCCATGACATGTTATTAAAAAAGGAATGTTGTTTTGTTTTGCAAACTTGGCAGTTGCATACTGAGGATACATCCAAACACCATGAATATGAATAACATCAATTTCATTTTTTGCATGTAAATTCTTTAAAGTGGTTTTTAAGTTTTTTGAATATCGCCAAGGTGTTAAGTCGCCATCAACTTTTATGATTTCATCTCCTTCTTCTTTTCGTGTGCTTAATATCTTAGAATTGACATTATTATTTAAAAGTCTTGTATGCAGATCTAAAACTACCGTCCTAATACCACCACTTTGGAATGAAAAATCTTCTAATACGTGTATAACGTTCATTATAAAAATTTAATAAAATAATTGATGTTATAACTCTTCAGTTATTTTGTCTGGATTCTTTTCAGAATTGAACAAAAATAAATTAATAAAAAACGAAAAGAAAATAACCCCATCTTCACGTTCTAATATGTTTTCCGAAAGCATATTTAATCCAAAATACAATAATAGAAAAAACAATAAGCGATTTCTATTTTTATTCGAAAACTTAAAGAGATAATAAAAATAAAATAAGAATACTATCAAACCAATAATACCTGTAGATAAGAGAATACTTAAAAACTGATTGTGTGTATTATAATTTTTTAATAGTAAGTTAGGATTTTCATCTTGATAACAGTCATCTAAAACACCTTTTACATCTCCCCAACCATAGCCAATAACAGGAGATTTAATCGCTTGTTTAAATGCACAATTATAAATACTTAGTCGCAAGGCTGTAGAAGAGTTAGGGTTTGTTCTCAATCCTTCAATATCTATTAATTCTTTAAATCTATTTATGTTATTAAACTTTGGAATAAATAGCATTGTTAAAACAAAAACAGCAGTTAATGCTGACACATATATGAGGGCTTTGGTTTTAATTTTACTTCTAATAAGGTAGATGATCCCAACGATACCTAAGGCTATTATTGGACCTCTTTTATTCAATATTGCCAGAAAAACAAAAAACAAAACAAGTAAAAACAAATGATATAAAATCTTGGTTTTTTGTGTGTTAGACATACTGTTAATTAAAAATAGGATACCTACTCCAATATGCATTGACAAATAGATAGAGTGCATTTCGTAACCAACAATTCGTAAGTCTACCAGAGTGTGATAGTGAATGATTGTGCTTTTAAACGTATAGTATGGTTCGGTTAGAAAATAATATGTAAAGGTTGAAATTAAGAAAAAAGCCAATGTGATTACAAACACCCATTTTAATGTTTCTATGAGTTTTTTGTCTAGTTTTTCTTTACAATTATACAATAACATAAATACCAGTGGATATGCTAATAGCGATAAGCCTGTCTCTAATTTTCTAAAAGCATAACTTGTGTTTTCCGAATATGAAATACTTATGAGTAAAACGAGAAAGAAGCTTGTACTTACTCTAAATAGTTTAAGATTAAGGTTCTTATCTGATTTATTGACTATGAAATAGAATATAGCACTTAATAAAAGCCCAATAACAGGAATTCCTTTGAACTTATCTGGAACTAAAATAATGGCGCTATTAATTATTAAAAAAAGTTTTAATAAAAATGTCGCAGTTTTAGTATTGTTATTCGGCATTTTGCGGTCGTTTTTTTAATGCGGTTCTAAATAGAATAAAATAAATTTTAGGTATAGCCAAAATAACCACAAAACTGGCTACAAGAAAGGCATATCCGTTAGTGAAATCTCCTCTAAGAAAAAATATCATATGCATCGAGGCATAAAATGCAGCAGCAATTTTTAAAGGATCCAGACCATTTAACCATACAACCATTATTGATAAAAAATAGGCTAATGTTATGGCAAATAAAATAACTCCTACGATTCCAAAATTGATGTAGCCTTCTGAAACAAAAGGATTGGAGAGGTTATTAAAGCTTCTTTTTCCTTTCTCTCCATATTCACTTGAAAGATATTCACCTATATATTCACCTGTGGAAATTGGCTTGTCGTTCCATATTTTTCTGGGTACAAAGAAAAAGACACCTCCAGAAAGTTGCCTTCCATAGGATAAGTCATTTTTTTCTGCATGCTCAATTGTTGCCGCAAAGTTGATGAATGCATCATAGTTTAATGTGGTAAACGTATTTGAAACACCATGATTTCTAAGCTGATACAATAGTAGTTTTGGGTTTTCCCTCAATTGCTTTAATGAGTAGCCCGAATGTGTGATTAATGAAATTGTGGGGAAAATAATGACCATTGCAAAAAACAGGAACAACAACGACTTGAAATTAGTGTTTAACAATTTTGGTATTAAAAAGAAAATTATAGTTAAATAAATAGGTCCAAGTGCATTTCTTTTTTCTGTTAAAGGGTTTTTTATCGCCATCAACAGTACAAAAAACAATAAGGATAAAAGAATAACTATATAATAGTTTGAGTTCTTCTTTTTGCATTTTTTAATATAGTACACGCTTAAGATAAACGCAGGAAAAGGCACCATCAAAATAATTTTTTCCTTCAACAAAAGGGCCGACTTAGATGTTCCTTCAAGTACGAGATAATTGTGCTCGATATATTCCGTTTTTATATAATCTAAATTAGCGATAAGAATTAGAACGCTAATTCCAAACAAGATCAATATATGGATTGGTAAGTATTTGTCTTTTTTATAAGGTTTTAGTTTTGATTTCCTAGAAACAAAAAAACGATAGGCAACAAAAAACACAATGTTAAATATAAAAATGAAGATGTTTGTTTTTACCATCAAATAATCTTTATAGATCATTTTATTTGGCATTTTTAAATCATTTAGCTTATAAACATCATGTATTTGAAGCATTGGCGCAAGAATGAAAAACAAAAAGTTAAAAACAATAAATGCCGCCAATATTGGAGAGTATCGTCTATCTTTATAGAGATACAGAATTGTCATAATAAAAATGACAGAGAAGTTTAACGTAAATAATAATTTAAGATAAACAGGTACTGCTGTAAAAATTAACAAAGGCAGAAAAATACTTACAAAAAGTAATAAAAATAGAGTCTTGCCTTTCATTTAATTAATATTTTCAAAGCGCTTTTAAAGATTTCACTATGGTCATTATAGATAAAAAAGCATTAGTCTAGCTTACATCCAATTTAGAAATAGAATTTCAATAAATATAAAGCAAATATAGTATAAACAAAAGATGAAATAGACAAGTGCAAACTATATTATTGAATGTTCACTTGAATGTAATGATACAACTCTAAGTGTCTATTAGAAGTTGAGTGTTCTATTTTAAGTATTTACTCAAAATAAACACGCCTATCTTATCCTGTTTATAAATATAAATAACACCTACAACATTCCAAAAAATCATACTAACTCCTGTAGCTGCTGCTGCACCAAACATTCCATGTTTTGGGATAAATACTAAATTGAGGATAATATTTATTACTAATGCTGCAATTAGAATATACAGATAGACTCTTTGTCTTCCAGTCATATTCAAATAGACACCAACCGATCCACAAAACGCATTAAACATTTGAGCAATGATCATTATGATTAATGCTGAGTTTGCAAGAATATAACTATCTCCAAATAAATCTAAAATTCTTTCAGAAAAGAAAAATATAAAGAGTATTGCTGGAATCGTTAAATAGAAATTTAACATTGTTGATTTTATAATTAGCTGCTTTAATGCTTTAAATTGTTTTGAAAAATATAATTCAGATATCTCTGGAGCTATTACTGCATTTATAGTCGTGAGTATAATACCTATTCCTGTTGTGATTTTAACTGCAGCGCCATAATAAGCTACTTTTTCAAAAGACCAGTATTTTTCTAAAATAAACACATCAAAACTCTGCATCATTAGAAGTGTAATAAGACTAAAAGACATCGGGAATGATGTTTTAATTATCTCTTTATAACTTATTTTAAGTAACGGTATATTCTTATTTAGTTTTAATAGCTGTGCAAATATAATAAAGGTTGTAACGGTACCTATAAGATAAAAAATAAGTATATATCCATCTATTAAATATGAAAAGTCCTTTAGAAGATAAAGCGTTACTGCTAGAACTAACAAACTGCCAAAACGGAAGATATTAGACGCTATCTCAGACATATATAGCAAATTTAGTCCTCTTAAAACCTGAAAATTTAACATTGAAATCGTATAAGGCAGAAGTACAATAATAACTTTATTAGATAGGTTTTTGACCTCCTCATCTTGAAAATAGGGGATGTTAATCCATTCACTTAAACAAACATAAAGCAGCAGGATAACCAGAAAATTAGAAAATAAAATAACAAGCATTCTTTTGTATAAAGAAATGACTTGATTAAAGTTTTTTTGCGCTTGAAGCTTCCCAGAAAACTGTAAAAAGGAATTATTCATCCCAAGTAAACCAATAGCTCCAAATAGGATTAGAGCATAAGTCATAAAATTAAATTTCCCAAAAAGCGCATCGCTAGCATTATTAGTAATTATAAATATTGCTGCAAACTGTAAAATGATTCCAGAGACTTTTATGAAAAGAACACTGATACTCTTTTTTAGAAAAACTGATTTTAATGATTTAAGCGCTTTCACTTACTATGGCTTATTTTATTTCTTCCAAATGGATAGGTTTGTGTCTAATAAATCTTGAAGTTTATCAATATCCTCATCAAAAACGCCTTTAAGATAATTAGCTTCAGATTCATTCATCACAATTGGGTTTAAGTTGTTTTTTTGAATTACATACTTAATTCTTGCGCGAAAACTACTAGGAAATAGTTTTTTAAACATCGTTTTAACAAAGCTGTCTTTCAAGAGAATAGTATTTAACAACTGTGATTTTGGTTTTCCTGAAATATTTCTGTGCACTTCATTAAAACTGTTAGGTTCGTTTTCAATCCCCAAAAATTTTATAACATCCTTCGTTTTTTCTTCTTGATGTTTAACAAAGTCTTCAAATATAATAACTTTTACATTCGTGAAATTATCTTGAAAGGCTTTGGTGGCATCAGCATAGAAACTCGCTTTTTTATAGGCCCAAATAAACTCGTAATCTAGTTTTAGCCTCTCCTCTTCTTGCTTTAATCCTTCAATAAAAGATAAGCTTTCTCTTCCATCTCTTACCAAATGAGAATATGCAGAGAATGCTCTTTTAATAGGGTTTCTGAGCATAATAATAATTTTAGGATCTCCTAAAGTCTCTTTAATTATAGGTATGGTTTTTTCGTAATAGTATAGCAAATCAACACTTGATTCTCCTTTTAACTGATGTGATTTTGCTTTTTTAAACAAGTCTTTATAACCATCTAAAGTCTTAATCGCCTTCTTTTTTGTGAAATCATCACCTTCGCCTTTATAAGCATCTTTTAAAAAGCTGTATGTTAAATATTTTGGTTCTTTGGGGTTACAAATAAACATATCTTTATGTTCATTTAAATAATCCCCTAAAGACGTCGTGCCACATTTTGCGGCTCCTACAATTAAAAAGTCGGGCAGGCTTTTTTTCATATTTTCTTCTTAAGAATTGCTGTATTAATGCGAATTCTAATCATAAATTTATTTCAATGACAATGATAGGCGAAACTCATCCAATATCAAAATGTGCAGGCAAGATTTAGTGTACAATTTATTCGATACTAATAATTGGAATTGTTGTAAGAACACTTGAAAGAGTATCAGATTTTACTGTCCATACACCAATAGGTTTGTCTATATTAGTTGGTCCATATAAAATTTGAACGTCATCAATATTAGCTTTAGTTTTCAGTTTACATTCAAACCAGCCGTTCTCCATCGAAATAATTGATGCTGTTTCGTTTTCAAAATACCCTATAGCCTTTGTACCAATAACTTTATCATTATTTAGATCAAATATGGCGTCAACTCTATTTGGATAAGTCCCAGAAATTCTCAATCCGAAAGCACTCTTATCGTTAGTGTTTTTAACAAGAACAGAAACAATGACCTCATCGCCATTGTTTATTTTTATGTCTCTTATTAACATATAAGAAGAACTAGTAATAGAGCTTCTTGACATTTTCAACACTGTTTTGTTGTTAAAGTCATATGCCTCTTTTTCAACACTCAGACCAACTTTACTTGATATAAGTCCCTTACTAAGGTCTTCTATTTGTTTTTTGGTTAGAAGAACTCTAGACCTATCTGTGATTGGCTCGTCTTTTTTATCGTTTTTTGTTGCGCCTCCAATGTTTTCCTTTTTGGCTTGGATTCTCTCGTCGACCCTTGTATAAATATTGTCATATTTTTCTGGATCAGAAGCATAATAATTAAGACTGGACACAAATTGTAAGCTATCTATATTATGCTTATTGTAAATAAATTCTTCGGGTAATATCCCATTGTTTTCAATAAGTTTCCTATTTACTCCTTTTGCCGCAGTTAAGATTGAGACATCATAAATAATATCAACCATTTTCCCTTCAGGAATAAGGTTATCTGGTTTTGGTGCTTTATTAGAGCATGAAAACAAAAGTAGTATGATAAGACATCCTATTATTGAAACTTTCATTGATATCGGTGTTTTCACAAGTTAAACAATCATCCCTGCAGCCACAGTTTCGTTAGTTGTATCATCTATAAGTATAATACTTCCTGTCGTTCTGTTTTCTCTGTAAGAATCAATCATTAGAGGTTTAGTCGTTCTAATTTTTACCTTAGAAATATCATTCATTTTAAGGTCTTTATCTTCTGTATTACGATCTAAAGTTTCGATATTTATTTTGTAGACAATGTCTTTAATCATAGCCTTTTGCTCATTACTTGTATGGCGAATACTGTATTTTGCTCTTGGTTTAGCAGGATTATTATGCAACCAACATAGCATGACCTCAATATCTTGAACAGGCTCCGGTTTATTATTAGACCTTACAATCATATCGCCTCTACTAATATCGATATCATCTTCTAAGGTTATAGAAACAGACATAGGTGCATACACTTCATCCAGTGTTTCTTTTAAGGTGTCAATTGACTTTATTTTTGAAGTAAAACCTGAAGGCATTATCGTCACCTCATCGCCAACTCTAAAAATCCCACTAGCCACTCTACCAGCATAACCTCTGTAATCTCTGTGTGTATCATTTTGAGGTCTTAAAACAGTTTGAACAGGGAATCGTGCATCTACTTTATTGATGTCACTACTTATATGCATCGTTTCTAAAGTATGAAGTAACGGAGCGCCTTGATACCAACTCATGTGTTGAGATCTATTTACAACATTATCTCCATTTAGAGCACTAATTGGAATAAAACGAATATCATGAACCAATAACTTAGATGAAAACTCTTCAAATTGATTAATGACCTTATTGTAAGCTTCTTCAGAATAATCAACCAAATCCATTTTGTTAATGCACACAATAACATGTGGAATTTGTAATAAAGACGCTATAAATGAGTGTCTTTTAGTTTGCTCAATAACACCATGTCTAGCATCGACCAATATGATCGCGGCATTTGCTGTTGAAGCTCCAGTAACCATATTTCTAGTATACTGAATATGACCAGGTGTATCAGCAATTATAAATTTACGCTTGGGAGTTGTAAAATATCTATACGCGACATCAATAGTAATTCCTTGTTCGCGTTCATCTTTTAAACCATCAGTAAAAAGGGCTAAATCTACACCATCATGTCCCTTCTTTTTACTTGTGTTTTCTATAGCTTGAAGCTGATCTTCAAATATAGATTTTGAATCATATAATAAACGACCAATTAGTGTACTCTTTCCATCATCTACACTTCCTGCGGTTGTAAAACGTAATAATTGATTATTGTCTAACATTAGTTTAATTTCTTATTAAAAGTATCCTTGACGCTTTCTGTCTTCCATTGCAGATTCGGAACGTTTATCGTCACTTCTATTTCCTCGTTCTGTTTGACGCATTCCAGAAACTTCATCTGCGATTTTTTCCAAAGTATCAGCATCAGATTCGATACCTCCTGTAATGGTAATATCTCCTAGTGTTCTAAATCGTATTTTTTTAGTCACGATCTCTTCGTGATCTTCAAGGATTAAAAATTCTGAATTTGGGATCCAACTGTCTTGTCTCCAAACCACTTCTCTTTGGTGAGCAAAGTATAAAGAAGGAATAGCAATGTTTTCTCTTTTGATATAGTTCCATACATCCATCTCTGTCCAATTGCTTATTGGGAACGCTCTAAAGTGTTCTCCTTCGAAATGTTTTCCGTTGAAAATATTCCATAATTCTGGTCGTTGATTTTTAGGATCCCATTGCCCAAAATCATCTCTGTGCGAAAAGAAACGTTCTTTTGCTCTTGCTTTTTCTTCGTCACGTCTTCCACCACCAATGGCACAATCAATTTTATTCGATTCTATGGCATCTAGCAAAGTAGTTATTTGAAGTGCATTTCTAGTTGCATTCTTTCCTCGCTCCTCTGCTACTCTTCCCTCGTCAATAGATTCTTGTACAGAGCCAACAATAAGTTCGACACCTAAGTCTTTAATGATATCATCTCTAAACTTAATAGTTTCAGGAAAATTATGACCTGTATCAACATGCATTAGAGGAAAAGGGATCTTTGCAGGATAGAAGGCTTTTTTCGCCAAATGTGTTACTAAAATAGAGTCTTTACCACCAGAAAATAAAATAACTGGATTGTCAAATTGTGCCCATACTTCACGTAAAACATAAATTGCTTCACTCTCTAATTCGTCTAAATAATTTAAATAATACTTACTCATTGTTGAGTTGTAATTTTGGTGTTATAAAATCTACTATTCTTTTTACAGAATCTTCAATAGATTCATCCTCTGTTTTAATCTCAATATCTGGTTGTTCTGGTGCTTCATAAGGTGCAGAGATGCCAGTCATATTCTTGATTTCACCTGCTCTCGCCTTTTTATAAAGCCCTTTCACATCACGTCGTTCACATTCTTCAATACTGGTATTGATATAAACTTCGACAAAGTTAACATCTTTAACGATAGTTCTGATGTTCTCTCTGTCTTTTTTATAAGGAGATACAAAAGCGGCTAAAACGACCAAACCTGCATCGATCATAAGGTTTGCAATTTCTGCAATTCGTCTTATGTTTTCGGTTCTATCTTCTGGTGCAAAAGAAAGATCGTTATTAATCCCTTTTCTAATATTATCACCATCAAGGGAATACGTATTTACACCGTTTTCAAATAGTGCTTTCTCAACCAAATTTGCAATAGTCGATTTTCCTGAACCCGAGAGCCCAGTAAACCAAATTAAAAACGAGTTGTGTTTATTAGAAGCTATCCTGTCTTTTTTAGAGATTTGGTAGCTATGTGGAATAATGTGTTTTGACATGTTATCTTTTTTTACCGAAAAAAAATTGTCTAATTCTACCTAACGGGAGTTTTAGCCACAATCTTTCATGTAAATAATAAAGTGCGAATTTCGTAAATAATTCTGTAAGTGCAATATATAAAGCAATTTCATCAAATGCATTTAACACAGAACCAGAAATAATGAAGGTCATTGTGGTTGCAATAATTCGCCATGAAATAGTCTTTTGTAGTGTTTGTTTTTGACTAACCGCTTTATTTACTAATACTCTTTGCCAAACTCTTTCGTGAACATAATAGATTAAAAACTTGAGAAAAAATTCAATAGAGCCTATCTTAATTGCGTTTTCTAGACTACAGTGTCCGCTAAGACATGTAATAAGTAATACAACCAGTATGGTATCTGATGTTGCTACAATTCGCCATGAAATGCCTTTTAGAAGACTTCTAATATGTGACTCTTTCTTATAAGTGGTCATAAATCTTTAGTGCTTAGAAACAATAAACCAAGGGTTTAATAGGTTTTCCTTGTTGTAAAGCAATGATTGGTTTGTTTCTTTTGAAATAACATCGACTCCAACTGCTTTGCATATCGCTTGACCAGCTGCTGTATCCCATTCCATTGTAGGCGCAAATCTAGGATAAACATCTGCACTTCCCTCGGCAACTAAGCAAAACTTTAATGAGCTCCCTTTAGAAACAATTTCGACTGCATTGCCTTCGTCTTTGATTGCCTCTACATAATCTAAAGTTTCCTGACTCATATGAGATCGACTCCCAACAACTTGAACCATTTGTGAGGGTTGCGTTTTTGGTTGAAGGTGTTCTGCCTTTTCAATGACACTCATTATTGATTCATCGTGAGAACTTAATTGAGCTTTGTAGGCTTTTTGTTGTTTAACATCTCCAAAATATAGCGTTTTAAAAGCAGGGACATAAATAACACCTTGGATAGGGTTTCCGTTGTCTACTAATGCAATATTGACTGTAAATTCTCCATTACGCTTTATAAACTCTTTGGTCCCATCTACAGGGTCAACGACCCAACATGTAGACCATGCTTTTCTTACTGAAAAATCTGTTTGTTTATTTTCTTCACTAATTATCGGGATTGAAGTTGGCTCTAAATATGAATTAATAACATCATTAGCTCTTTTATCGGCTTCAGTAAGCGGTGATTTATCATCTTTATATTCTACATCAAAAGTAGTATCATAAACGTTCATGATTACCTTTCCTGCACTTAAACACGCTTCAATTGCTGTTTGTAGGTTTTTATCTATATCCATATTATTCTGATACTTCTTCAAGTTTTAAACTCGACGGTATAATATATACATTACCGTTTTGACTGGTAACTCCTTCCCAGTTTTTACTTTGACGTTCACCAGAAGTTGGTCCTAAAATAATTTTAACATTACTTGTTTTAATTGTTCCACTAAGAACACATTGGTACCAACCATCTCCCAAAGGTTTCATTGTTGCATTTATATTATCAAAGTTCCCTCCTGTACTAGTTTGTTTTACTTTGCCATTGGCTAAATCGAAAATAGCATCTAACCTATTAGGGAAATCACCCTGAACTCTCAAGCCAAATAAAGACCCTACATCACCTTTTTTTAGTATCACACTGGTTCTGTATTGTTTCCCATTATTGACCTTGTTATTAGCAATAACCGAATACGATGGTGCTGTTGTACTATTCCTAGAGATCTTATAGACGCTTTGTTTCTGAAATTTTTGCGGCAGTCCAGACAAAATTGTTTTATTATTAACCCATTGCGATGGTTCTGGTATTTTTATGTCACCCACAGGTTCATCTGCTTCAATAACAATATCATTTAAGTCAAGTTTGTTTTTAAGTCTAAGTAGCTCCGTTTTAATCACCTCTTGATTATACTCTAAGTTAGCTTTTTGAAAACCTTTACTAAAAAACTCCTTCTTCAGGGTTTTTTCATAAGCAGCCATTTCATCTTTATATTGGGCAACTAGGGTGTTCAAGTATTCTGGGCGACGCACCTTATCTAAGGCATAGGCTAATTCCTTTAGATAAACTGTGTCTTTTTCTTTATCTAAGAATAAGAAGTGTTCGTATTTTTTTAGTTTCAATCCAGAATTCCCATCAAACGCTATAGGTTCCAACCTCGAAGTAATAGGATTGTAGTAAAACCTAAGATTGATAATGTAAGTCCCATGTGCTGCTCCAAAAAGATTTAAAATAGCATTTTGCATGGCTAGTTTTTTAACGTCAAATGCTTCGTGAATTGGTCGTTTATTTAAATACACGTCCTCTAGTAATTTTCGGCTTAACCTAAAGTACTTGAACATGGTACTATCCAACACTATTTTTTCTTCGGAAAATGGAAGGATTTGATATTTGGTTTTAGACACCAAATCATAATTCATAAAATCACCCCATTTATATCCCATTGATGATCCTACTTCAATGCTCTTTCCAACTTCATTCCAAAAATTATCTTCAGAGAATTTTAAAATAACACTTTCTTTTCCACTATTACTTTCAATAGTTCTTTTGTCAAACGTTTCTTCAAGTGCATAAATCCCTACATTTTTATTTATCGAATTGGATGCGTTTTTTCCTTTCACATGAATTGAGCCTTCAACATAATCATATCTCAATCCCATTAAACCTTCGCGTTTAATCGCTTTGAGGTACAACCATTCTGCTGTATAGAAAAAGCCTCTAGTTTGTGGATGATGAATTGAAAATTTACGCATTCCTAAAATCGTTTCATCTCCTTTCAACTTGACCCTAAATGACCATTTATCTCCAACGAGATGATCAGTCCAGTCTCCTTTTAGCCTTACTTCGGCTTTATAACTTTCCCCTTGAAATGTAACTGTCGCTGGTACATAATCTTCGTCACTAGTTTCTAAAACCCCTTTGCTTAAAGCTTTAAACCTTTTGTCCTTTATTTTCTTAAACGACTTTTCATTAAATGTGAGTTGTAAAGCATTTAAGCTAGTCGTCTTTTCAATTTTTGGCGCTTCAGGGTATTTTGATTGCTTCTTTTTAATAGGATTAAAAAGCACCAATAATAAGACCAAGCCTATAAGGCCTAGTAAAAAAAACCTAGGAAATCTATTTGAAGATTTAAGCTTCATCTATTTAATAGTTTTCAATAAAACTAAATTGGATATCACCAACAGATTTGAGGTCATTCTTAGCTTTTATGATACTTTCAAAATCATTGAACTCAACATTAAGTGAGAGTTCTGTAGAATTATTAACATCATCAAGACGTCTTAAATCTATTTTAGAACAGTGATTTCTTAGTAATTCCAATATTTTATTCTCGTCTAAACCTTTATCTGATGTATTAGATATTGTAACAATTAAGTTTTGCTGAACCGCATTTTTTACGGTATTTATGTTTTGAATTACGATGTATAGTATAATGATAATAGCACCTGTTAATGTTACTATTCTTTGATTAGCTCCCATTCCGAGTCCTAAGGCAATAGCTACAAAAAAGTATACCAGTTCTTCTGGTTCTTTTATTGCAGTTCTAAATCGCACAATAGATAATGCACCAACAAGTCCTAAAGATAATGCCAACGACGACTTTACAATAGAAATCACAAGCATTACTGTGACTGAAATTAGAACAAATGTTTGCATTAATTTCTTTCTATTAGATAAAGAGTTTCCATATTTGGAATAGACCATACCAATTATGTATGAGAGAATTATGGTAATAAAAATGTTTATTAAAAAATCAACTACTGATGATTCTCCAGAACCAAATTGGTTAGCGATATCGGTTAAAAAAGATTGTTCTTGCATCGTGTATAATATTAATAGTTTTATTGTGGAAATTGTTTTATTGTATTTACTCCGTTAACGTATTTCGAGTTTTTATTTAATCTGAAAGGAAACTGTGTTGAAATTTTATGAGCTCGGTCGTCATCTAACAAGCCATATTTTAACTCCACTATTTTATTTTCATCAGAAGCTGGCGCAAAATTAAAATTATTAAAACGTTTATCAATTTTATGATAAAGTAATTTATAATCTAATGTCACTCTAAATTTATTATCAGCAGACATAAAGTAACGTCTAGAATATGAATTGAGTAATGTTGGTGTTACCATTTTAACCGATTCTAAAATTGGAAGCGGTAATTCGGAGGCTTTGAAAATATTTTGAATTTTAGTGCTGTCAAAATCGTTGTCCAGTACAAATGGCTTTAATTTATAAGACCATTTATCACCTACATGACCCTTTTTAATTTTAATTTCTAGTACTGGTTTTTTTATTTCGCCAAAGGTCTCGCCATACCATCTAATTCTAATCTTCTTTCTATCTGAAACACCTAGCACATTGTCTAGATAATCATTATAACCAGCTGTATCAAAATAAATGTTATTGACTTGACGCAAATGAAAGACTTCTCTAAAAAGCGCTTTATTACGCTTGATATATTGCTCTATTGTTTTTAAAGAGAACTTATCTGGAACCGTAAACTTTCGTTCATATCTAAAATTGTGATCTTTTTCGATATAATGAAGCTCTTCGCTATTTGCGATTTCCTTAGCTTGTTCTATAAATTCATTTGTCATCATTATTGAGGCGTATTTCTTGTTTCGGCACTACTTCTTCCAAACTCTACACCATACATTCTGTCTTTTACATTTTGAGTAGTTTCTATTTTTTGATTGTCAACAAAAAGAGACGATGAACTTTCTATCAAGTATTTTGTCTCTATACCTGTCATTAAAATACCATTAACCGTAATCTTGGAAGGACCAAATTCGGGTTTCTTTTGAAAAGCAGTAAACCCTAATTTGGTGTTTGAAATTTTTAAATTTTTAGCATCAACTACAGATAAATCTTTTCCTGCCACAGCAATTTCACTGTTTGAAATTTCAACGGTATCTATAGTCATTTTACTGTTTTCTCCTGCGCTCAACCCTTTATCTCCAGCATTAGATATGATAACATTTCTAATAATGAGGTCTGATCCCGAAACATCAATAGCATCGTTTCCTAAATAATCAAATTGACAGTTTGATATGGTTCCTTTAACAAAGTCGCCATCAAATGCATCAGATTGTGTATTGGAAATAGCCACTTGATTCATGGTGAATTTTGCTCTTACAATATTTAAAGCGTCTTCGCATTTATTATTTTTCACTGCAACAAACTCTAAATCTACAGGAGACTCATAAAATGTCACAGCGCCTGTTACACCCCAACTTCCATGTGTAGGGTTTCGCAATTGATCAAAAACAACATGCTTTAATGTGGATTGTCTTTGTTCACTTAGTACCAAAAGCCCTTGACCTCTTTGATCAGACGAGTATACTTTAATTGGATTTTCAGCAGTACCTATAAAACGCAATGGTGCATGCGAAATAATTTTGCCGCCTTCTATTATATTGACAATAGTACCTGGCTTTAATTTAAACGTATAGTTTTTTTGTATGACTAAAGGTGCTGATACAACAACAGAGTCTTTAGAAAAACTAATTTCCTTTTTTCCATCATCAACAACAATGTTTTTATGATTGTTAATATACGCTGGAGTTCTAAATAAATCGTCATCCACCTCATCCATTTTTTGATATGGAATAATTGAAGACGCGTACGTTTTATTAACTCCTGAAATACGATATTTCATATTAAGTTCATAAATATGTCTAGGCAAAATGAAACCTACAACCTTTTTCTTTTTACTAACAAACAAGTTTTCAAAACTTCTTGGTAGGTTAATTACGATCGTATCCTTTACATTACTTGCGATTTGAATACCAGGGTTTAATTTGGTAATGGTTTTCTTGTTCTTATGACTTAACTCTAAAATATCAATTGCATAATTAGAGGTGTTAAAAACAGAAAGTATCATCCTGTTTTTATCAATTGAAATCAACTCAGACTTCAATGCTGTTGAAGGATTTAAGCTTTTACTAAGCGCTCTTTGATTAGCTCTAATAAGATCAAAATCAAACACATGTTTAGGGTCTTTATTATTTATCAAAGCCATTTCATTTTTAAACTCTATATTGTCTTTGATAAGTGTTGCTTTTAGATCTATTTGTGATACCTCATCAACCGCAGAAGCATAAACCTGAAGATAATTTTGATCTTTTATTTCAGACGCTTTTAAATACGTTAGTGTCTTTTCTTTAGGGCAATTTGAAGTTGTATGAAAAGGTTCTAAAACCCCATTGCCTTCATTAAATATAAAATAAGCTGCTGCTGGACAATCTTCAGAAAAAATCGGTTTTAAAGCATTGTAAAGTGCCAACTTATCGATATCAAAAACAAGCTCAAAAGCTAGATCTTCATTGAGGTACTTATCAAAAAGAGCTTCAGCTTCTTTGCTTCTTTCTCCAGTAAACTCAATCTGCTTTAAAAGTGTTTTATCTTTTTTATTGAACTTATTCCAAAATCCTTTAGGTCTGGTTATTTTGACCAAAGAAGCTTTGTTTGTTAACATAAAATCATCGATCGATTCATAGAAACGAGACACTTTATTGTTATTTGCTTCGAGGTAACTTGGTAAGTACTTTATCTCATACTTTTTTAGTTGCTTTGTAAATAATGATGTGAAAAGTGTTGGTTTTTTCTCTATATCATTTTGTTTGACATTTGATAATGTCTTTAATTCATCTAGTGGTTTAAAAGGCGATAAAAGAACCGATTCCCATGGTTTATCTATTTTTCTTTTAATCTTATTTTTAATTACGAGTTTCTCTATATCTATTAGCGGAAGTGGTAATTTAAAAACACCGTAGGTCTTTTTTTTATGATTAAACAGCACAGCGTCATTTACTATTTCAAAAGTTAAAAACGCTTTATTGTCTTTTAATAAGGCCTTATTAGTTGGATAAAGTTCTATGGTAAAATCTGTTTTGACTTCATTTTCATCGGGAAAGGTTTTAAAAATCAATAGCTTTCGTATCGCAAAGTCTTCAAGCGTCGACGGAAAAAAAATAGAGTCATTCACCTCTGTATTAGCTATAAGAGCCGTTTCGTAATCACTAGGTATTGGTTTTAAATACGAATTAAACCCTTCAGATAAAGCGTAAGTCTTATGTTCACGATTAGATAAAGCTAATGCGATTAATAATAATACTATGGGAATCCCAATAATTAATTTTGAAATGTGCTTTTTCATTAAATGATTTTTAACCCTATTTTCTTTTAACGTAATCTTGCAGCTTTCCTAAGCCATTGATGTCATTTCCGTTTAAATGAATTAAACGAAAGCTAACGTTACCTTCTTTTGTTACATCAACGATAACAAAATTATCTCTTACACCTCCACCCATTCCGGTACTAACATAGGTAAGGTTCTTGTCTTTATAATAATCATATTCTATGATATGGTCTTTTTTGCGATGCTCTTTAGAAAATGACCCAACATCTCCGGCAAATAGATAAACTGGTTTGTTTAACTCTTTTAAAAGAGGTTCAATCTCAGACCAATAATTAATTTCTGGCGATTTATTAAACAATGAATTTGGAAATGGTTCTGGATACTTTCTTTTGTGCCACCAAATCATTTGATGCGTAAAAATAAATATTTTTTGTACTGTTTTTTCATTCGTTTTAATCGCGTTCTTTAAAAACGTTAATTGTTCTCCAGAAATATTCCATTCATCAATGTTTGGGTCAAGGATAATGAACAAACTTTTATTTTGAACAAAGCTACGGTACGATTTTCCAAATTTTTGTTCGAATTGTTCTAATGGTCCATCATGATTACCCCTTGCGATATATATAGGCATTTCAAAATTTGAAATATCCTTTTGTGCCTCAGGCCAAAAACTCCCTTGTCTAACCACATCTCCTAACAACACACCAAACTTCATGTTTTTTTGCTCGTTTACATAAGGGATTTTATCTTTAAATAAGTCGTATAGTCCTTTTTTATCTGCTTTATCTAAAGGGTTTCCATAGGCATGACCAGCAATAAAAAAAGAATAGCTCTCATTTTTGCTTGCCTTACAACTTATAAGGCTAAAGATTAATAATAAGATTCCTATTTTTTTCATTAATGGCTTTTATTTTTGTTTATCTCCTCCATTGCTTCTTTTTCATTTCCCCATCCTTCGATTTGCGTTTCATCAGATTTGTTATAATTTAAAAACCAGGTTTCGATCATGGTTTTAATTTCAGGAAAATCTGTAACAAACGTTTTGTAAGTATCTGCATTTATAATTTGATCTTCCTTAAGGCTAGGAATAGCTATAATTTTATAATCAATTTCTCCATCATCAATTAGTTTAAGCATAGCAATAGGAATGGTTTCCATTACTGTACCTGTTTTTACACTCTCAGAGAGTATCAAAACATCTAATGCATCTCCATCGCCTCCTGTTTTAGGGTCTGAAAAAGTAGAAGGTATAAAGCCATAATTTCCTAAGTAAGGTAAAAATGTAATGACTCTATCCTTTCCATTTTTTTTATCTATTTCAAAAGATTTGGTCTCCTTATTATACTCAAACTTTTTGTTGGTTCCTGCTGGGATTTCGATAACTGCATTCAATTTATTATTGCCTGAGAATGTAGCTAAATTATAATAATCTATTTGTTCTTCACAAGATATAAAAAGCACAGCAGCACAAAAAATAATTAACGTTCTTCCCAACATAGTCAACTTATTGATTTACATACCAGTTATACATCGTTTGTACTCCTTCTTTTAATTCCATTTTATGCTTCCATCCTAAACCATTGAGCTTTGATACATCGGTTAGTTTTCTTAAAGTTCCATCTGGTTTATTTGTATTAAAAACTAATTCTCCTTTATATCCAATAATACCTTTTATCAATTCAGCCAGTTCTTTTATAGAGATATCTTGCCCTGTACCTATGTTAATATGTGTATTTCGAATTTCTTTTTGGTTTTCGGAAAACGTGTCTTTAAAGTCTCTGTTTTCCATAATAAACACGCAGGCATCTGCCATATCTTTAGACCACAGGAACTCTCTTCGAGGTTGTCCTGTTCCCCAAATTTCAACACTGGTTTCAGACACTCCAAAAGAAGATAAATACGTTTTAGCTTCTTCTATGTTTGATAATCCAGTATCTGCTAACACCTCATCATAACATCCTTCGCTTAGTAATTTTGACAGATGGATCTTTCTAATTAACGCAGGAAGAACATGTGATTTTTCTAAATCGAAATTATCGTTAGGTCCATAGAGATTAGTTGGCATAACAGAAATAAAATTTGTGTTATACTGTAAATTATAGCTTTCACACATTTTAATTCCAGCTATCTTAGCAATAGCGTAAGGTTCATTTGTGTATTCTAAAGTATCTGTAAGAAGGTAATCTTCTTTCATTGGCTGAGGAGCCATTTTAGGATATATACAAGTGCTACCTAAAAATAACAACTTCTTGACCTTATTGACATAACTTTGATGAATCACATTATTTTGAATCATCATATTGTCATAGATAAAATCTGCTCTATAAACATTATTAGCAATGATACCACCAACTTTAGCAGCAGCTAGGAATACATATTCTGGTTTTTCGATTTTAAAAAACTCAGCAACTTTTTGCTGATCTGTAAGGTCTAACTCCTTATGAGTTCTAGTAATAATATTAGAATATCCTTTATGTTGAAGGTTTTCCAATAAAGCACTACCTACAAGTCCCCTGTGTCCTGCGATATAAATTTTTGAATCTTTATTCATTATTGCTTAAAAAGGGTTTAAATGCAATTAATTTTTTAATTTTTCTATCACCTTTCAATATGTTTAATTCCAATTGGTGGTTACCAACTAATCTGCTCTGATATAACACACATTTAGATTTATAATGTGGTATTACAATGGTATCTTTAGTATGTGTTTTTACCGAAAATTTTATTTTGAAATTTTGAGGTGTATGTTTTTTGATGATGTCTTCAATATTAAAAATATGAAAGTCTCCCTTTTCAATATGAATACGATTTGAATTGGACACAAAATTTAGATCTGAATGTCCAGACCCATCAAATCCTGTAAGGCTTCCATATAAACTATAGATAAACGTTTTATTGACTCTGTCAATATCAGTAATAGTAATGGTCCAATCTTCTTCTCTAGGCAAAGTAGGCCCTAAAGACACTCTTTTTATGGCAGGCATATGACTTTTAAACCCCTTTGACGGTCTTGTGACGTAATAAAACTCACGAAATGTTGAGGGTTTCTTTTTATCTATTAGCACTTCTACAACTATTGGTGTCTTTTCTTCTTGTTCATCCATGAACAGTTCAAGCCTATTACCAACAAATTCTGTTTTGATTTGTTTTGACTCATCGTCAATCAATATGTCTGTTCTCAACTCGTCATTTTCCTGATTATATATAGACTTAGGTTTACTTCTTAATTTAGATAAAATAATTTGTCTTAAAAGTTTATTTCCTTTAGCATTAGGATGCACATCTGGTTTAACCGTATTTCCAACAAGCTTATTTGCTTTGATATTATTGTGCTTTAAATATGCTCTCCAATAACGTCTTACATCTAAGAAACCACATTGATATTTTTCAGCAATCTTCTCAATTTCTTTAGAATCTTGGTCATGGGATTCATTAACAAATTTTAAATGCGATCTAGGAGTACTCCAAACATAATGATGATTAAGTAAGAGTATTTCAGAAGTCATTTTCTCTCTAATTCTTCTCACTAATGAATCGAGTAAACCATCTTTAATTCCTTCATAAGCATGGAATATGATCAAATCTGGGTTTTCATGAAAAAGATCATGTTCTGCTGTTTTAATAAGTAGAGGAACCGTAAAACCTCCAATTGCTTTTTGTTTAAAATTAATTGTCGTGTATGGATAAGTTTTCTCTAAGGAATCAATCAAAATAGCTGGTTTCATTCCGCCTATAATCGACTGACCATAAAAAAGCACACTAAGTTCTTTTGGGTTTTCTTTAGAACTACTGTGCAAAATACCAAGCGTTCTCTCAATTCCCTTATATCTTATTTCATTTTCTTTTTGAAAACCATAAGAATAGAAAGCAACAAAAAACACAATAGAAAAACAAAATGTAAGTTGCTTAAAGCCCATTACTCAAAGTAATTTTTAATTCTGTAACCGCCGTCTTTTAGGTACTGTTGTTTTTGCATTAATTTGATATCGCTAGACATCATATCTTCTACTAAAGCTGGAAGATCATATTTAGGAATCCATCCTAGTTTTTCTCTAGCTTTTGTTGCATCACCTACAAGTAGGTCAACCTCTGTTGGTCTGTAGTACTTTTCATCAACTGCAATAACTTCTTTACCAATTTCTATTTGATAGTCTGGATGATTACATGTTTTGATATAACCTTTTTCGTTTGATCCTTCTCCTTTAAATTCTAGTTCGATTCCAACGTGATCAAAACACATTCTAACAAAGTCTCTTACAGAAGTGGTTTTACCTGTAGCGATTACCCAATCTTCTGGAGTATCAGATTGTAATATCATCCACATCATTCTGATGTAATCTTTAGCATGTCCCCAATCTCTTTGAGCATTTAAGTTTCCGAGGTAAATTTTGTCTTGTAAGCCTAAAGCTATTCTTGAGGTTGCTCTTGTGATTTTTCGGGTCACAAATGTTTCTCCTCTAATTGGAGATTCGTGATTAAACAAAATACCATTACAAGCATAAATACCATAAGCTTCTCTATAGTTAACCGTAATCCAATACGCATACATTTTTGCAACTGCATATGGGCTCCTTGGGTAAAACGGTGTGGTCTCTGTTTGAGGTACTTCTTGAACTTTACCGTATAGTT
Organism: uncultured Psychroserpens sp.; assembly: GCF_947500255.1. Lineage (GTDB taxonomy): Bacteria > Bacteroidota > Bacteroidia > Flavobacteriales > Flavobacteriaceae > Psychroserpens. The sequence goes on from NZ_CANMRL010000001.1 coordinate 1,034,727, forward strand.
CAGACGTAGAGGCCTGATAAATTCTTGTCGACTTCTCTAAACCGAGTATTCTAATCGCTTCTAAAAGTCTAAGGGTTCCTAAACCATCGGCGTTTGCTGTATATTCTGGTGTTTCGAAAGACACATGAACATGGCTCATTGCGGCTAAATTATATATCTCATCAGGTTTTACATCTTGAATGATTCTAATGAGGTTTGTACTATCGGTTAGATCACCATAGTGTAAGAAAAAGTTCTGATCTTCCTCATGAGGATCTTGATACAAGTGATCAATTCTAGCTGTATTGAATAAAGATGACCTTCTTTTAACGCCATGAACAATATATCCTTTCTTTAATAGGAACTCACTTAAATAAGCCCCATCTTGACCTGTTACGCCTGTAATTAATGCTATTTTTTTCTGCATTTCTTCTATTTAAAACATTAAATTAATCCTTTTTTTGGATAGGTTTAATAATCTGCAAATGTATGATTTTTGTTGCTATTTATCACACCATAAACTACGCTTAATCCTAAGATAAGCTTTTAATGACCTCATCAACACTTACTTTCCAGTGATTAAGTGGTTTTTTAGTGACCTGTTCTACTTTTTTTGTGCTAAGCACACTATACAATGGCCTTTTAGCTTTAGAGGGATAATCTTTTATAGGAGAGACATTTGACGTTTTATCTAAAAGTTGCGCTATATGCAATGCAAGACCATACCATGTTGTTTCACCTTCGGCAGAAAAATGATAGGTTCCAAAATTGCTCACTCTATTAATGATTAAAAACGTTATAAAATTTGATAAATCAACACAACTAGTAGGTGTCCCTTTTTGAGAAGTGATCACTGTTAGCTTCTCATCGTTTTTAAGCTTATTAAAAATTGTCTTTACAAAGTTCTTGTTGAATTTTGAATACAGCCAAGACGTTCTGATAATAAAATGGTTGTCTAGCTGTTTTCTGATATGCTCTTCTCCAAAAAGTTTTGATGCACCATAATTATTTATTGGGTGCGTTGGGTCATCTTCATTATAAGGACGTGTACTTTGACCATCAAAAACATAATCTGTAGATATATGAATGAGTATTATGTTATAGGTTTTACAATTCTCTGCCAAACTTTTTACTGCATTGGCATTAATATCTATTGCTATTTCCGTTTCGCTTTCTGCTAGATCTACATTTGTATATGCTGCACAATTAATACAATAGTCAAAGTCATTCGTTTCAAAAAAAAGCGTTAGACTTTTGCTGTTAGTAATATCTAATTCAGACTTTTCAACAAAAACAAAGTCAATTAATTTGGTAAAATTAGTTGAGAGATCTCTAATCGTTTTACCTAATTGACCATTAGCACCAGTAACTAAAACTTTACTTTTCATTTAAATACTCTGAAAGTGATGGTAATTCTTTATCTTTTTCCGAGAGGATGGCATCGTCTTCAGAAATTCCCCAGTCAATATTTAAATCTTTATCATTAAATATAAGTCCTCTTTCTGAAGGTTGGTGGTAAAAATTATCACATTTGTAATTAATAATCGTGTTGTCTTTCAATACTACAAAACCATGAGCAAAACCTTTAGGCACGAATAATTGCTTTTTGTTGTCTTGGTTTAATTCTATTGAAAAAGATTGACCAAAAGTTGGTGACTCTTCTCGAAGGTCTACGCAAACATCAATGACTGCTCCTTGAACAACACGCACAAGTTTTGATTGTTCATAATTCCCAACCTGAAAATGCAGACCTCTTAGGACATTTTTAGATGATTTAGATTCATTATCTTGAACAAAATCTATAGTCATTCCTGTTTCTTTTTGGAATTTTTTTGCATTAAAACTTTCAAAAAAATAACCTCTATTATCTTCAAATACTTGAGGTTTTATAACATAACAGTCTTTCAGATGTGTTTCTTCTACTACCATTACAGCTATAAATTTTGTAAATATTCTCCATAACCACTTTTAAGTAATGGTTCGGCTAATTTAGTAAGTTGAGCCCTATCAATAAATCCCATTTTATAGGCAGTTTCTTCGATACACCCTATTTTTAATCCTTGTCGCTCTTCAATAACCTGTACAAATTGAGATGCTTGCATCAAGGAGTTAAATGTTCCTGTGTCTAACCAGGCAGTACCTTTATCTAAAATTTGAACATTCAAATTTCCTTGTTCTAGATAGGTTTTATTTACATCGGTGATTTCTAATTCGCCTCGTGCACTTGGTTTTATGTTTTTAGCTATTTCAATCACAGAATTATCGTAAAAATAAATACCTGGAACTGCATAATTTGATTTAGGTTGAGTAGGTTTTTCTTCTATTGAAAGTGCTTTATTGTTTTCATCAAAATCTACCACACCATAACGTTGAGGGTCTTGAACATGGTAGGCGAAAATAATACCTCCATCAATATTGTTGAGTTGTCTTAGTTTTTCTTCTAATCCTGAGCCATAAAAAATATTGTCTCCTAAAATTAGTGCTACTTTATCATCGCCTACAAATGACTCACCAATAATAAAGGCTTCTGCAAGACCATTTGGGTTTTCTTGAACCTCATATTTAAAAACACAACCATAGTCTTCTCCATTACCAAGTAATTCTTTAAATCTCGGTGTGTCTTTTGATGTTGAAATAATTAAAATCTCCCTAATACCAGCCGACATTAATGTTGTTAATGGATAGTAAATCATTGGCTTATCATATACTGGCATTAATTGTTTGCTTACGACCCTTGTTAATGGATGTAATCGTGTACCAGAACCTCCTGCTAAAATAATTCCTTTCATTAGTTGTTGTATTTATCTAGATACCAATCAATTGTTTTTTTGATTCCTGTTTCAAAATTTTCATCGGCTTTCCATCCTAATTCATCTTCAATTTTAGATGCGTCTATAGCATATCTAAAGTCGTGTCCAGGTCTATCTTTAACAAATGCTATTTGCTCTTTGTAAGATTGCTCTTTAGGCTGTAACTCATCTAGAATCTCACATATTTTATGAGCGATATATAAATTATCTCTTTCGTTACGACCTCCTATATTGTAAGTCTCTCCAGAAGTCCCTTTTTGAAATACTAAATCTATTCCTTTACAATGATCAAGCACATACAACCAATCTCTAATGTTTTTTCCATCACCATATATTGGAATTTGCTCTCCACTTATAGCTTTTCTAATTATGGTTGGTATCAGTTTTTCATTGTGTTGTTTTGGTCCATAATTGTTAGAGCAATTAGTGGTAACTACATTCATTCCGTAGGTGTGAAAATAACTCCTTACAATGAAATCAGAAGACGCTTTAGAAGCACTATACGGACTATTAGGAGCATATGATGTTTCTTCAGTAAATAAACCTGTTTCGCCTAAAGTACCATAAACCTCATCGGTAGAAATATGATGAAAACGCTTAGACTCACATCCTTCTTTAAATTGATGAGAACCTTCCATCCAGTGTTTTTTCGCTACATCTAAAAGATTGAATGTTCCAATGATATTGGTTTTTATAAATTCGTCAGGCTTTTCAATAGAATTGTCTACATGAGACTCTGCCGCAAAATGAATAACGGCATCAAAATCATGTGTTTTAAAAAGGCTTTCTATTAAATCTCTATCACATATATCACCTTTAACGAACATATAGTTATCATGCGTAGAAATCTCTTTTAAATTAGAAAGCTCACCTGCGTAAGTGAGCTTGTCTAAATTTATAACTTTTACAGTGTTGTAACTTTCTAAAAAATACGGAATAAAATTAGACCCAATAAAACCTGCGCCTCCAGTAATTAAGATTGTTTTATCCTTCATATTCTTTTGCATATTTTATTACTTTAATAGCAAAATACATTAGAAATAAAATAATGATAGCTAATCCAGGTAAAATTAAAGTATATCGCTTTTGTATGTCGTTTGAAACCAATCCAATTTCTGAAAAATTTGTGATGACATCATAATATACACTTTCTTCAATTTTAAGCTCATCTAATACTCTAATAGAATCCCTTATTGCCATTTCATTTATAAATAAATCGTATTCTTTTGTTTTAGTACGTTCTTGTGTTAATGGCAGGAGACCTTCAACTCCAATGGCCATAGAACCATTTTCTGACTCCTGTTTTAAAATTCCCAAATAGACAGCTTGCAAAGAATCTATTTTTTCTAAGTCGCTTATATAAGTTGCTTTTTTAATGGCTATTGTCGAGTCTCTAACACGCATGAGTTTTTTTGAATACTCATTGTTAAATGTTGTATTGAAACCGTTTGATAGGTTTTTAAAAATATCTCTTTTGCTAGATTCTACTTTGATACTATAAACATCACTAGAATATAAATCTCTATTTTCAACGAAGTCTTCAAAACTTACATCTTGTGCTCGAACACTATCTATTGATTTGGCATATTCATCATATTCCTGTATTAATTGATTTTCGGTTTCGGGACCAATATCAATTTCAAACTTTTTGATTGTTTTTATATCCTCTTCAGAAATATCAAATATGTTGGCTAAACTAGAATAGTTCTCACTATCCAACAAAGAGTTGTAATAATCAATATTAGAAACCAATTGATATTTTGAGTTAAAATAAGGCTTAACAAGCATTTCAGAGTAAAACACTGGTTCTTTCATTTTTTCTAAGCCAAAACCAATTAACAAAGCAGCCAAAATCACAATAGAAATCAATTTAAAGTTTTCTATAACTGCTTTAATTAGATAAATAATTGATGAATAAACAGCTTTTAAGATTCCTGATATAAAACCAAATATCTTATTAAAGAAATTTCCAATTGCGTTGAATAAAACCCCTAAATCAACTTCTTCGTTAGGATTATTATTAGGTAAATTTTCACTCATATCTGTAATTATTTAAATATCTGTTGTAATATTTTTCTTGTTATTAAATACGTTGGTCTTACACCTGATGTGCCTAAACCTCCAGAGGCTAATGTACTCCCTGTTTCTAGAGGGTTGTCACTAGCATAGTAAGCATATCTTACTTTAACATCTGGATTGATACTTCCTCTAACTTTAGAAGCTGCTTGAATAGCTTTTTGATAATGTGCTCCTTCCATTTCAAGTCCGATGACATTCCAAGTTGAATTGTAAAAGAACTTTAAAATTTCCTTGTTCTGAAGAGAGGTTCCTAATACTGTAATCATTGCGCCTTCATAAACATCAACACCTTGGCCTTCAAGATCGGTCTTGCATAATTCGTTTTCAAATGGGTAATTATCTGCAGTCCCCTCGAATATGTGCGCAGATGGGATCATAATATCGCCTTTCCCTCCTTCTAAAATACCTGCTTTCCCCATGATAGAAACCGACTCTACATTAAGATGTACTTTGTCTCCATCAACTTTATAAGGTTTCAATAATTCATCTATAGTTTCGTAGGCCTGCTCTCCAAAAGCATAGTCCATTACAAATATCACAGGTTTTTCTTCATTTTTAAATGAATCTCCAATTTCGATATCTGTTTTTGAAAAATCTATTTTTTCCGTATCAAAAATCTGAACGTCAATGTTGGTTCCTGAAGTATCTTTAATATACGTCATTCCTCTCTGCAACGCTTCTTTACTGATTTTATTGCGTAAGGTTTCATTTTCTTTTTGGCTTATTGCCTCATAGACTTCAAATATATCTTTTTTAGCCGTTAAGTTTTTAAGTGCTATTGGTGCAAATATTGAATTCATTACACTATGCATATTAGCACTTATCACATGAATTGGTCTACGTAAAAGATTGTTTTGGTGTAGCACCTCTTTTATATTATCTGCCCAAATTTCACCATGAATGTGATGCCCTAGCCGTTCTCTCAATACAGGACTAAACGTCACAGTTCTCTTATTGTTATTAATCACTTCTTCGATAGCAAGTTTTCCTAACCAATATACGATATGAAGTAGTCGTTCTGGCTTTATTTTAGTAGTAAATAATGCATGTGCATTTGTTAATTCTTGAAATGTTCTTCCTAAAATATTTGCAGTATGAGTGATCGCAATTTCACGTTCTTGTTGTGTCAATTTCTTTTTAGAAAGTACTGCTTTTTCAAGTTTAACCCAATCTCGAGTCGTAGCACCATCTTCGTTTATTAAAACACGCTTACTTATTTTGTGAGACTCTACAAATAAAAATGTTAAGTGAGTAAGGATATCATAAATTTCAGATCGTCCTCTAGTAATCTCAATATTCATCTGTTCGTCATCTATTCGATAACAATTACGACGCCTTTTAGGAGGTATAATAGGTTTGAAATGTGAGCTTCCATAACCTTCATCGCTAGTAAGATTAATAAATGTACATTCTTCAATACCTTCAGGGAGTCGATCGATCACATATAACAAGCCTTCTAATTCGGCTTTTTCTTCGGCAATAGAACCATATATTTCAGGTCGTAATAACAATAGGGATTCTCTAAGAGTCTCTCCCGATACTCCCATAGGTTTATAAAAACCACGATTAAACAAGTGTCTCATCGTAACATACATTCTTTCAATAGCATTCGAGCTCTCTTGGGCTCTCGTTCTTTCATGATGTTTCTTTTTACTCATACGCATAGGTTTGCGCACAAATATAGCACTATTTAGTTAATTTTTGAACGTATAAAGCATCTGCAATTTTTCTATCGTTTGATAGTCTCGGAATCTTATTTTGTCCACCTAATTTTCCAATGGATTTCATATAATCTTGGAATCCGTTTTTTTGTACAGTCGTCACCTTTAGTGGTTGAAGTACTTTTCCAACGATAAGATCATAATAATAACTGTTTTGTTCTTGTAAAGACTTATCTATTTTATTGGCAAGATCCGACAGGTTTTCAGGTTCATTTTCAAACTCGATAAACCATTCATGAAACGGTAATCCAGAGTTAGGATTAATTTGAGGTGCAACAGTAAATTCAGTAACACTAATTAATGATGATGCTATAGCCTCTTGAAGTGCCTGCTCAACCTCCTTCCCTATAACATGTTCTCCAAATGCTGAAATAAAATGTTTTATTCTTCCAGATACTATAACTCTGTAAGGTTTGGTCGATGTAAACTCGACTGTATCTCCAATATTGTAAGCCCAAAGCCCTGCGTTGGTAGATATAATCATAACATAATTGACACCAACTTCTACATCTGCAATTGTGATTCGTTTAGGGTTTTCATCAAAGAATGTATCCGCTTCTATAAACTCATAAAACATTCCAGAGTTTAATTGTAGTAACATTCCTTTTTCGTTTTGTCTGTCTTGAAAAGCAAAAAAACCTTCACTTGCTGGGTATAGTTCTATACTGTCTACTTTTTTTCCGATGAGATTTTCAAATTTAGATCTGTAGGGTTCGTAATTAACACCACCAAAAATGAATAGGTTGAAGTTTTTAAAAACATCTCCAACTTTTTGTCCTGTTTTGTGCTGGATTTTCTCAAAATACATTTGCACCCAAGATGGTATTCCTGAAATTACCGTCATATTTTCTGGTAAGGTTTCTTCTACAATAGCTTCTACTTTGGTTTCCCAGTCATCTATACAATTTGTTTCTAGTGAGGGCATTCTGTTTTTTTGAAGATATTTAGGAACGTAATGCGCTACAATTCCTGAAAGGCGTCCAAGTTGAATCCCGTTTTTCTCCTCTAAAACAGGGCTGCCTTGCAAAAAAATCATCTTTCCATTAACAAACTTACTATTTCCTGTTTCGGCAATGTACATCAAAATAGCATTGCGAGCAGCTTCAACATGAGTTGGCATACTCTCCTTTGTTAACGGAATATATTTTGCTCCCGATGTTGTCCCTGAGGTTTTGGCAAAGTAAAGCGGTTTCCCTTTCCAAAGCACATCTTCTTCACCAGCCACCACCTTATCTACATAAGGTTTTAAGGCTTCATAATCTCTAATAGGAACACGCTCTATAAAATCTTGATGTGTGTTTATAGATTTAAAGTCGTGGTCTTTACCAAACTTAGTATGACTTGCTTCTTTTATTAATTTCTGAAAGACTTTTTTTTGAGTTTCAATAGGTTTGCTTGACCATTTTAAAATGGTCTTCCTAACATTTTTTGCAAATAGTTTTGCTAGTTTAGGCTTTAATGATATCATTAATTAAAATCTATAAATTGAGTCGGATTTACCGGATATCCTTTTTGCCATAGCTCAAAATGCAAATGAGGCCCTGTGGTTAGCTCTCCTGTATTTCCTGCCATAGCAATAACTTCACCAGATTTCACCAAATCTCCTTGTTGTTTAGTGATTGAAGCATTGTGTTTATATACTGAAATGAGTTCGTAACTATGCTCAATAATAACCACATAACCTGTCTCTGCTGTCCATTCAGCGAAAATTACTGTACCATCAGCAGTGGCTTTTACTGGTGTGTCTTTTGCTACAACCACATCAACTGCAAAGTGCTTTTCCCTTAAATTGTAACCTTCGGAAATGGTACCGTTTACTGGTGGAAATAAGACAAAATTTGAGGACGAAATATTAGATTCAAATACATTATACTTATCTTCTTTATCAACTAAGTCTCTTAATATGGAATCTTCCTTTGTTGGAACCAAATCTAAATCGTTAGGGTCTATTGTAGAGGCGTCAATAATGGAGTCTCTATTAAATTCAACTGTACTAACATCTCCTGTAAGTACTTTTTTTATTGACGTATAATACTGTTCATTGAGATTAATAACTTGTTGTAGCGAATCGGTTTTATAATTTAAAACTGTTGCTTGTTTTTTAAGAGCTGTAGAAGAATAGCCTGGTATATACTCTTTCAAAGATGTAAATGCTATTAAAAAAATAGTACCAGCTATCAATAAAATGGTGCCTAAAGATAAAATAACAAATACATTGAGTCGTGTTAATTTTATAGCAAAACGTTCTTCAAAAGTATCTTCATTTAAAACAACTAAACGATACTTGTGAAGTAATTTTTTTGAAAATTTTTTTTCTTTATTTTTTTTGGCCATAAGACTACAAAATTAAATAAAATTACTCCAAGTTAGTGGGATGGGTCTTAAAGTTTAAATTTAAACGTTTTGTTTGAAGTTTAATTATTAAATTTGCAGTTCAAAATAATATATTATGATATCAAGTTCAATTTTTTTAGGAATGCCAGGATACGGTTCAATCATATTGATCGTTGTGGTTGTATTACTTTTATTTGGAGGAAAGAAAATTCCTGAACTTATGAGAGGTCTAGGAAGCGGTATTAAAGAATTTAAAGACGCTAGTAAAGAAGATGATAACTCATCTACTGCAGATAAAAAAGAATAGTAAAATCTCTATTAATAAAAAAAAAGCCAACATTTGATGTTGGCTTTTTTTTTATTTATTTTATTCGTAATGATTTTATAATGGACTCGAGTTCAAAAACATAATCTCTCTTTTGTACTGAAGGTGCAAAAACATAACCTTCAATAACAACATATCTATCATTCACTTTGTCTTCTATTGCATAGTTGATAAATGGTCCAGACATAAAGGCATTTTTTAAATCCCATAGCCCTTTAGTCTCAAAAGCTGGCTTGTTATCTACAATGGCTTCACTTATAAAAGGTGTGAAATGTTGATCGGTTCCCATAAAAGAACCTTCAAGAGCGCCTTCGATATGAATTTTTCCAATCGAGTCTCTCACTTTAATAACATCTAAAACCGTACTGTCGCCTTTTCTTATGGACGACAAAGGGACTTCATAAACCATTAAATCTACATTACCCGTTTCAATATCTCTTCTAATCCAGAAAAAATCGCCATCAGATTTAGCAATTCTGTAAGCCGATGGGAATTTAAGTGAAACACCGAGTTGTTTCTCTAATTGAGCATCATTAAATAAGGATTTAGATGTTCTACGTTGTCTTTCGGTAATTTCAGTTTTTTTGAAAGCATCTACAATTTTTGGAGCGTTTGCTTTAATTTCTGCTATGATTTCTGCATTAGTTTGTCCTGAAATAACGACCATTGTTTGTGGAGTCGCATAAGCATCTTTTGCTATTTTGGTCGCGGCTTCTTTTCCTTTTTCTATTTTTAAAACTGTCCTATTTTTTTTTGCAAACCCAGAAAACACTTGTGTAGGCATTTGGCTCATTGTGAATTGAGGCTCTTCATTAGATAGTCCTTCTACTGGAGCTGCTAGTACATCTCTAATAGCATCTCCAACTTTGCCATCCCACAAAAGATTGTCTGAAACAACAACAACACTATTAATATTTCCAGATGATTTACCAACGAAACGTTTCTGGTTTTCATCCTCACAAGAATTAAATAAAGTAATAACTAACAGCAGGCTTAATGCTTTTTTTATCATGTCTTTAAAGTTTATTACGCTTACTTGGATACTACAAGCGTCATTCCTATTTTTAATTTGTTACTGCTAATATCGTTCCAATCTTTAATATTTTGAACAGAAACTCCTGGAAATTTTTGAGAAATACTCCAAAGCGAATCTCCTTTTTGCACTCTGTAAGTAGATTTGCCTTCAGAATTTATTACTTTTTTTGGCTTACTTGACGAGACCTTATTGCCAGAAGACGTAGATGGTTTTCTAGGATAAATAGTTAGTCGTTGACCTATTCTTAAATTATTACTTCTGAGACCGTTCCATCTTTTAATTTGGCTAACTCTAACACCATATTTCCTCGCAATTTTTCCAAGATAATCTCCAGATCTAACACGATACCTAATTTTGCTGTTTGAATCAAAAAATTGGGGTAACGGCTTTTCTCTTTTACTTAACTCTTCTTCTACAAAAGCATAGATCTGCTTTTCATTAGTAACGAACTTACCTACTGCTTCTCTTGGTAATCTCAACGTATAGTTCTCTCCTTTTATATACGGAATAATATCAAGCTTGTATGACGGATTCAAAAACTGTAATTGCTCCATTGGAACATCAACCAACTCTGAAACCTGATCGAGTGTTATCATTTTTTTGACATGAATCGTGTCTGTTTCGACATAGTGGTATTTGGGTCTTTCAACCTTAAAACCATGCTCTTCGGCAAACTCAAAAATGTACATGGTGGCCAAAAATGCTGGAAGATAACCAGCTGTTTCGCGTGGAAGGTGTGGTCTTATATTCCAATAATTTTCATACCCTCCAGAACGACGAATGGCTTTAGTAACATTTCCTGGTCCCGAATTATAAGCAGCCAAAGCTAAATCCCAGTCACCAAAGATTTTGTACAGTCGAGCAAGGTATTTACTAGCTGCTTCTGTAGATTTTATTGGATCGCTTCGTTCATCAACATAACTACTTACATTAAGACCATATTCTTTACCTGTTCCAAACATAAATTGCCACAATCCTGTAGCACCAACTCTAGATCTTGCTCTAGGCTTTAAAGCAGACTCTACAATGGCCAAGTATTTTACTTCTAAAGGAATGTCATAATTGTCTAAAGACTCTTCAAATAATGGAAAATAGTAGTGGCTTAACGACATCAATCGAGACATTGAGTTACGACGATGTTTCAAATACGATTTTATAACACTTTCTAAAGACGGATTGTATTCAATATTGAAAGGTGTTCTTGCATTGAGTCGCTTTAACCTTGCTTTTAAAGTGTCGGTAGTTAGTTCTGGATAATCTACAGGGTCGTATTTTAATTCTGAAACAGATTTGTATATGGTATCAAATAAGTTATTGCTATATAGTTCTTCAAGCCATTTCTCATCAATCTCTGCGGCAAGCTTCTGGTCTTCCAGCTTTCTAACAGCGACAGAGTCTGCTACTGGTTTTATACCAAGATGTTTTCTAAAGTAGGTTTTACCATCAATAATGGTATCGACGACGTAGGTTTCGCCTTCTATAAATTCAGATTCTGTTAGCCTTTTAACTTTGGTTGTCTTTGGAATTGAGTCTTGACTAAATCCAAAAAAACAGCATAACAAAATACCAAACGTTAGGGATATTAGTTTTGGTTTCATGGGTTAACTATTTATCTATCTAAAACGATAGGTCAGCTAAAATCGTATTTTTTTGGTTAAAATGAAAGTTTAATTAGACAATTTAACGCGTCTTGTAGGATTCTTCTGAGGTAGTGAAATTGCTACATACAACCATTTATTCTAAAATAGCAGCAATACCCGGAAGTGTTTTCCCTTCAAGACTTTCTAACATTGCACCTCCTCCTGTACTTACATAACTCACCTTGTCTTCAAAACCAAATTGTTTTACGGCAGCAACGGAGTCTCCTCCTCCAACAAGTGAAAATGCACCATTTTTTGTAGCCTCTGCTATAGAGTCTCCAAGAGCAATCGTTCCTTTAGCAAAATTCTCCATTTCAAAAACACCTAAGGGTCCATTCCATAAAATGGTTTTACATTGCATAACCACATCATGAAATAGTGTTTTAGATTTTGGTCCAGCATCTAAACCTTGCCATCCATTAGGTATTTCAGTAACGTCCAAAATTTGAGTATCGGCATCGTTGCTAAATGCGTTTGCTGCTAAAACATCTACAGGTAAGTGAATTTGAACATTTTTCTCTTTGGCTTGTTTCATAATCTCTATTGCCAAATCCATTTTATCATCTTCACAAATAGAATCACCAATAGTCCCACCTTGTGCTTTTATAAAGGTGAAGGTCATTCCGCCACCAATAATTAGGTGGTCTACCTTATCAAGTATGTTTTCAATAATTGTGATTTTAGATGACACTTTAGCGCCACCAAGCACAGCGAGTACAGGTTTCTCTCCTGTTTTCATTACCTTTTCAATGCTTTCAATTTCTTGAGCAAGTAAATGACCAAAGCATTTTGTGTCTGGAAAGAATTGTGCAACAATCGTCGTTGAAGCATGTGCTCTATGCGCTGTGCCAAATGCATCATTAATATAAATATCTCCTAGCTTTGATAAGGATTTAGCGAAGTTTTGATCTCCTAGTTTTTCTTCTTCGTGAAAACGGAGGTTTTCTAATAATAATATTTCTCCTGGTTTTAAATTATCTGATGCTTCTTGAGCAATAGGGCCAACACAATTTTCAGCAAACTTTATAGACACGCCTAAAATATCTTCTACCTTACTCAAAATATGTCTTAATGAAAACTCCTCTTGAACGCCTTTAGGTCGTCCTAAATGTGACATTAAAATGCAACTTCCTCCATCTTCCAAAACCTTTATAATAGTAGGTTTAGCAGATATAATTCTTGTAGCATCTGTGACTTGAAAATCATCATCTAAAGGCACATTAAAGTCTACTCGTATTAATGCCTTTTTATCTTCAAAATTAAAATCGTTTAACGTTTTCACTTGTTTAAGATGTTTTAGTTGTTAGTTTGCTCTGTTGTAAATCCAGAATCGATTAGCAAAATAAGTTCTTTAATATTTTCTGAAATAATTTTTTGGAAGTTTTTTTTCATGAATGGCTTCATTATTATTCCAAAAGGTTTAAAATCTACAAAAACCTCAATATTTAGCTTAGTAAATCCTTTTTCTAATTCTTCCAACACGTAATAAACATGTACACGTTTTGTAAATGGAATTTCTTGAGTGGATTCTCCATATACTAATTGATTGGGTTCAACCTCTTTTTTTACTGTAGTTTGTTCTACGCGTTTTTTATTAATTAAACATTGGTGCTTAAGCCCAGACCTATTGACCTTGTTCTTTTCGTATTCTAATTTGTCTACGCCTTTAACCCATAACAGTCTATAATCGAAATTACTGATAACCTCATAAAGCTCTAGAATGGGTATTTGAATTATTTCAGTACTATCAAATAATTTATGCTTTGGGATGTCATCAGGAATTGGTTTTATTTCTGGTAATTGATCCTTTAGATGCGCTAATGGTTCATAAGCAAAGTTAATGCTTCCAAAATCATAAATTCCAGTTAAGGTATTTGGAGACGTCTTATAGCTACTCGGTATTAAAGATTCTGTAAACATCGCATATTCTTCTAATGGCACTTCATTTTTAAGTAATCTATGTACCTTAATCACATTGCTACCATACGGTTTTTTACTGTCTTTAATTTTAATAAACTCAATCTCCCCATAATGCACGATAAATTTAAGTGTTAAATTATATGCAGAAGAACAGGCTCCACAATTACAAATACGCTGGTAGTCATAGCGTTTTAAATGCGAATGAAATGCTAAATACATTTGCTCGATTTGCTTATTCACATCATTTAAATTCACCTCATCTTCAAGTTTATATAAAAACAAAGCGTCTCCTTCAATTTCTGCCAATTTTAGATCCATACTAATGCTATCGATCAACAGCTCAAGAAGCTCAGAAATGATATGACGACTGTGGTAAATATCTGTATTATGAACAAACTCAGTAAATCCAGAGATATCTGGAATAAAAAGAATAGCGTTTTGAGTCATTTTTTAATCTATAAGCGGCTTTTTTTCTATTCATAAAAATAAGCTGATTTATCTTTTTAAGCTTACAATATTATGTTAAAACCAAAAAGAGTCTAGGTCTTATTTTTTTCAATTGTTCTAACGAGTAAAAGAGAACCTTCATAGATATTAATAAACCTATTAAAGATTTAAAAAAAATATGTAGGTTTGCTTCATGTTATTCTCTGAAATTTTAGGCCAAGAACACATAAAAAATCATCTGACCAAAAGTGCCGATTTTGGACGTGTTCCACATGCGCAATTATTTGTTGGTCCAGAAGGTTCTGGAACTTTAGCAATGGCAATAGCTTATGCTCAATATTTATTGTGTAAAAATACTAATGGAGAGAACATTGAAGGTAATGAAGCTTGTAATATAAAGTTTAAAAATTTATCGCATCCAGATTTACATTTTGCTTTTCCAGTAGCAACAAATGATAAAGTAAAAAGCCATCCTGTTTCTAGTCATTTTTTAGAAGAATGGAGGCAATTAATAGACAGGCAGCCTTACGGAAACTTATTTGATTGGTATCGTTTGTTAGGTATCGACAATAAGCAAGGTCAAATTGGTGTTGATGAAGCTCAAGACATCGTTAAAGCGCTGTCTCTAAAATCTTATGAAGGTGGTTACAAAGTGATGTTGATATGGATGGCTGAAAAAATGAATACTTCTGCCGCTAATAAACTTTTGAAGCTTATTGAAGAGCCACCAAATAAAACAATATTCATTTTAATCGCTGAAGATGAAGAGCAAATTATAAACACTATTAGATCACGTTGTCAAGTTTTACATTTTCCGCCTTTAGCTGAAGAAGTTATTAAAGAGGCGTTGATTAAAAACTATCAAATTCCAGAACCCGATGCTATTAAAATAGCTCATCAAGCCAATGGAAACTATAATAAGGCCTGTGATATTGTTTATAGTGATAGTGAAGACACACAGTTTGAAGAATGGTTTGTGTTTTGGATTAGATCTGCATTTAAAGCAAAAGGAAACAAAAGCGCAATTCATGATTTAATTTCTTGGAGTGAGACTATTGCTAAAACTGGACGCGAAACACAAAAACAGTTCTTGAATTTTTGTCTTGATTTTTTTAGACAGGCGTTATTGCTAAATTACAATGCTGATGAATTGGTTTTTATGGAACCTAAAACAGGATTTAAATTAGAAAAGTTTGCGCCTTTTGTTCATGGTAATAACATCATGGATATTTCAAATGAACTTCAGGATGCGATCTATCATATTGAGCGTAATGGAAATTCTAAAATTATCCTTACCGATTTATCAATTAAATTGACAAGGTTGCTTCACAAAAAGCCTAATTAAAGTTGTCTTTGATTTTTTTCTTTCTCCCCATATTAAATATCCCAATTTTAAGTCCGACAACTACAGAAAATCCATTAAGATTATCTTTGCCTTTAAAAGGGGATAAATTATAATTACTTGTAAACCGGTATCTAAATCCTGTTTCCAATTGAGTATACCGACTGAAATTGTATAATATATTTACACCTGGTTCAACAATAAAAAAATCATCAAAATCTTCTTCTTCGAGCTCAATATCTTCATTTTCTAAGGTTTCAATTCCTCTATAAGTCACTATTCCTCCACCTATTAACATTGGAAAAGAGATACTAATAAAGCGGTCACCGAACAAAATGGGTTCAATATGAAAACCTCCATAACCACCTATTAAAAGCACCTTGTCTCCATCAAATAAATTGGGTTGTGTATTGGGTCTATCATTGTAAAATCCAGTAAATGCAAATCCAATTTCTAATTTACGGTTTGCAACATAAGCTAGCTTGAGTGTGCCTAAAAAAGTGTCTTGATTATCCATTCTTCCATAGTGCCCTCCAAAACCCAAGTAAACACCATGAACAACATTCTTTCTGTCATCAAATTCTATATACTCTTCTTGGTCATTAGTTTGTGCAAACATAATATTGCTGATGACAAAAACAGCGGTAGTTAAGATTAATTTATTCATTAGTATATGTTGATTATTTGTTATAATTCTTTTAATATGATAATGCCTTTTAAGCCTGTAAATACAAAAGTTCCTTTTTGTCCATCACCATATGTAGCTATTATATTTCTGATTTTATTTTTATTGTCTATCATACTGCTGTTGATGTTTTTCATCGTTTTAGGGATTCTTAAAACACCTTGTTCTAATTGAGCGCTAAAATCAAAATTGGTATTTGTTATGTTGATATATACATCTGAGATTTCTTGATTAATATTTAGACTTGGTGTATGGGTTGCGAGGTTTAAAATTCGAAGTTCTGCCAGGTATAATTCTAAATTTGCTTTAGTTAAGTTATTTATCACAACTGTTGCGTACTTAATTGTCCCAAACCCATTGTTTAAAGTGTTAATTTCAATATTATCCTTGTTAGAATGTAGCTCTAACTGTTCGATTTTGTCTAATTCTATTTCAGATCCTACGCTATTTATTTTCAAATTTTCACTCGTATCAATATTTATTGTCGCATCTTTTGATTCAATTTTTGATTGCACTAGTGTTCTAGCTTTTAATTTTCCGTATTTAATAGATATACTAGAATTAGATATACTCTCTATGGTTCTAATATCACCATGCTCTACATTAGCATCTAGTTTTCCATCCCAGTCGGTAATTATTAAATCACCGTATTTATTATTGATTTCTATAGCAGCAGATTTTGGGAGGTAAATTGTATAATTTATACTCGTGCTTGTTTTGTCATTTTTAAAAGGGTCAATTTTGCTTAAATATTTATTTAAAAACCCTTTTCCTTTTTTTTCAATTTCTGACCGAATAATAACTTGTTTGTTGGTTGCTGTAATATTTGAGGTTATTCTGTTTAAAAGCTCTTTAGCGTCGTCTTGTGTTTTTCTTTGTGTTTCAATAGAAACAGTTATATCAATACTTTCTTTGTCCCATCCATAAATAAAAACATTTCCATATTTGTTTTCTAATGACAAAGTTCCGTTACTAAAAAATTCATGTGTGCTTTTGATTTCTTTAGTAGCTTTATTTTGTCCTACAGCACTAAATGAAAATACTATTATAAAGCATCTTACGAGGTTTTTATAAAATAAGTTCGCCATCATCAATATTAGTTTTAGTAGGATAAGATCGTTCTAGAAGATCTTCCATTAATTGTATTTTCTTTCTGTAATTATTAATTATCGCTTCAATAATTTTTTGATTATTAATTTCTTCTTTAAGTTCTATTTTAAGGCTATTATATTCTTCATCTAAATCATCAACTAAAAGCATAAATTCTTTCTGGTCTTTACTCGTTAGATTTGGGCTATTTTTAATAAGCTGAATTTGATTGTTTACGATTGACTTATAATGGCTGTCAATATCATGTAACTCTTGATTAACAATACTATTTTCATAACTGTTATGATTGAACTCAAGCAGTAAAAATGAACATCCTAATATGATAACAATACTAGCGGCAATTCTAAATGACGTTTTTTTCCAAAACGGAATTACCTTATTTACTTTTTCAGGCAACTGATTTGAAATAATCCCCCAAAGCTTAAGTTTGTCTACTTCATCTACTTTATGGTCTTCAAAGCTGCTTTTATTCTCAATAATAAATTTTTCTAACTCATCCATCATTTTCATTGTATTAATTCAATCAATTTCTTCTTAGCTCTATGGTATTGAGACTTAGATGTTGAAACACTTATTTCTAAAATATCTCCAATTTCATTATGATCATATCCCTCAATCAAATAAAGGTTTATTATGGTTTGATAACCTTTAGGGAGGGTATTGATTGCTTCTTTTATTTTGCTAATATCTAATTGTTCTTCTTTAATCTCTTCAGGCTCTGAAATCCAATAATCTTGTTCTTCCATTGCAACTAAAGAAATCCGTTTTACCTTTAAATAATTAATACTTTTATTAATTACAATACGTTTTAACCAAGCCCCAAAAGTACTTTGGTATTTGAATGTTTCTAGGTTTCTAAATGCATCGGTAAAACTATCTTGAACAACATCTTCAGCATCTTCTTTTATTTTTACTATTCGCATACTAACATTAAACATAGCGTCAACGTAAAGAGAATACAGTTTGTATTGCATTTTACGATCTCCTAACTTACTCCTCTCTATGAGGTCCTTATGTGTTGAAAGTATAGAGTGATTCACTATTTTTAATATATAACATGCAACCTTACAACGCCTTTATACA
Source organism: uncultured Psychroserpens sp. (assembly GCF_947500255.1). Classification (GTDB taxonomy): domain Bacteria; phylum Bacteroidota; class Bacteroidia; order Flavobacteriales; family Flavobacteriaceae; genus Psychroserpens. The sequence goes on from NZ_CANMRL010000001.1 coordinate 1,053,238, forward strand.
TTAAAAGACAACTAAAGTTATTGAAGGTTGCATGCCTTTAAAAAAAATGTATGTTTTAATTATTCAAATGTATAATTTATAGTATCAAATTCGGCCAATCTAAAATACCCAAAAGCATAGCGATCAGGGTTTGCAGGATTGATACAGTTTCCTTTTATCTCTGCTGGTGTTGAACTAAATGGATCACCAGCACTATCATATTGTTCAATTAATAGTTGAATATAATTATAATGGCCTTCAGAAATACCATATAAACTAATATCTACTACATCACCTGGCGCAAAAGCTTCTTCGTTTCCGTCGTCGTCATTTTCTTTTTCAAAAAACTCATCCATTTGATTTCCATTTGAAAACTCGTCGGATTCGTCCTCTAGGATTGGAAACAAATCACCTTCTTCAATAAACTTTATAAAATAGTAGTTCTCTTCATCTTCTGGATCATTCCAAAAAATTGTAACATCCAAAGCTTCGTCGTCAAATCCGCCATCAAGAGATTGTTCTATGTTAGTTATTTCTGGAACAGATATCATAACTTCATTAGCAATATATGTTTCTCCATTATAGATAACTTCTAACTCATAGGCGTCTCCAATTATTGGAACAAAGTTTGACACTGTGTATTGTCCATTATCTTGATCTATAAAATTAAATACTTGATTAGAGTTTAGATTTGTTACACTAACAGATGCACCAGTAACATTATTGTTAATTGTCGTATTAAAGTAAGGTGTTGATGTGCTTAATTTTATTATTTGATTATTACCTGCCGTTCCTTTCTGCCAATCTAAAGATGCTTCTATAACTAATCGTTCAGGAGCTGTTGGTACATCTACATTAATTACATCCTCACAAGATGTGAGAACAATTAAGATTAAACATAGAAGTGATTTTACTAATGTTTTCATTGTTTTAAAATTTAAAATTATATGTTACTGAAGGAATAAGTCCGAAAATTGCAGTTCTTGTAGCTTCATTTCTACCTGTATCAGAGTTTTGAAGAAATGAGATTGATGCGGCATTTTTGCGATTATAAACATTATATAATCCAAACACCCACTCACCTTTCCATCGTTTATCTGGTTTGTTGTTTGGTCGATAAGTTGCTGAAATATCTAAGCGATGATATGATGGTAACCTACTTTCATTTCTACCAGAATAGCTTGCTATTGATAAACCTTCATATTGGTATTGTCCATTAGGATATGTAACTGGACGACCTGTTTGAAAAGCAAAGTTACCACTAAAGCTCCACTTATCATTTAGTTTATAAATTCCTGTAATAGAAATATCATGTGTTCTATCATATGGCGTATTATACCAATTGCCATTATTTATTCCTGGGCCACCAGCGGCACCTCCCAATGTTCTTTGCTCTGCCTTTGATAATGTATAGGCAAACCATCCTGTAAACTTTCCTTTGTTTTTTCTTAACAGCACTTCTAAACCATAGGCTCTCATTTCTCCATTAAGTATTTCTGTTTCGATTGTATTAGTTCCAATCAAATTAGATCCGTCAACATAATCTATTCTATTTTTGACTGTCTTAAAGTAGGTTTCAACTTCTAACGAATATTTATTATCTCTAAAGTTCTTGTAGTAGCCTACTGCATATTGATTTGATAACTGCGGTTTGATATATTTTCCACTCGGAGCCCAAACATCTAAAGGAGTAACCGCCGATGTATTTGATAGTAAATGTAAATATTGAGCTGCTCTAGTATAACTCATTTTAACTGATGAAACTTCATTTAACTGATATGAGAGTCCAAGTCTTGGCTCAAGATTGTTAAATGTTTTTATGCTCTCGCTTTTTTTGAAAAAGGTTTCTCCTGAAGTTTCACCTTCTTCATATATTCCTAATACATCATTATAAACTACTGGTTGATTATTTTGATAATTAGTTATATTCTGCCCTCCAAGTCTTGAAAATCTACTAAATCTTAACCCATATTGTGCGGTTAATCTATTGGTGATTTTTTGCTCTGCACTTACATAAATTCCGCTTTCAAAAGCGCGCTTTTGTTCAAGTTTTAAATAGTTAATTGGAGAGCTTTCTGACGTTGGTTTTACCTCTCCAGGATTTAAATTGTATAAGATTCCGCTAAACCCAAAGTCTAGTTTTAATTTTTCATTTACATAATATCCAAAATCATATTTTAGGTTGTAATTTTTGATATTAGCTTTCCAATCTAGCTTTATAAAATCAAGAATTATTTGATAGTCGTACTTGCTATAAATTAATGATAAATTAGAAAACAATTTATCGTTAAAAACATGATTCCATCTTAAGTTTCCTGAGGCGTTACCATATCTGTTTTTAACTATTTTAGAAAGGTCAAATACATCTCTACCAAAATATCCCGAAAGGTAAATTCTATTATTCTTATTTAGCTCATAGTTTGTCTTTAGGTTTAAGTCATAAAAAGAAATTTTATCATCTTTTAAATCTTCAAAAGCCGGCAAAAACAGATGTGCATATGATGCTCTTCCTGCAACCAGAAAAGATCCTTTGTCTTTAAAAATAGGCGCCTCAGCCGCCAACCTGCTTGATATAAGTCCAATCCCTCCTGTTAATCCAAATTGTTTACTGTTTCCATCTTTTTGACGAACATCTAAAACAGATGAAACCCGTCCCCCAAACTTTGATGGGATATCTCCTTTATATAGTTTAACATCTTTAATCGCATCTGTATTAAAAACCGAAAAGAATCCAAAGAAATGAGAGGTATTATAAATAATTGCTTCATCCAGTAGTACAAGATTTTGGTCAACTGCACCACCTCTAACGTTAAAACCAGCTGTTCCTTCTCCTCCATTTGTTACTCCTGGCAACATCTGTATTGCCTTAACAACATCTACTTCACCAAGTACAGCTGGTATTTGTTTAATTGTTGAAGCATTAAGTTTAGAAACACTCATTTGAGGCTTCTTAATACTTACTCTTTCGGGCTCTTCTGCAGTTATAATAATTTCATCTAACTCTGTAGATAATTCTTTAACTTCAAAATTTAGGGTCTGGTCTAGGGTTAGTTTTATTTCTTTAGACATTTCTTCATAGCCTAAATAGGATACAACTAAGGTATAGTTTCCTTTTGGGGCTGTAATAGAATAAAAACCGTATTCGTTAGTCATTGATCCATTGGTTGTTCCTTTTAAAAAAACTGAGGCTCCAAATAATGTTTCTCCATTTTTAACATCTTTAATAGTCCCTCTTATCGTAAATTTTTCTTGGGCAAATAAAAATGCATTTAGTAATAGGCAAAAGCCCAAAATAATGTGTTTCATATTAATCTGTTCGTTTTTTGATTGATGATGTAATACTATAGACAACACAAAACTTTAAGGGTTGCATGTAATAAAAAATTAAGTCAAATTAATTTTTATTTTCAGCTCACATAACGAAGAATGTGGCTGTTTTTAAAGTGTAAAAAAGTAATAATAAGAAGTTTTTGTGAATGTTTAGGGCGATAAATAACCTATTAAAATCGAATAAGATTATTAAAACTCTACTCTAAACACAAGGTTTGGTGTTATTCCAAATGAAAAGAAATCAGATTGAATCACTTCATAATCTGGCGTATTACTATCATCTAAAGGGTCACCTAAAAAGAATTGACGAAACAGCACATTTTCTCTATCATATAAATTGATAACAGAAATACCTACTTTACCCTTCCATCTGCCATCTTTTGAAAATTTAAACTTGTATGTAGAGGAAAAATCTAATCTATGGTAGGTTGGCAATCGCTCTTCATTAACATCACCAAAATTGAAAAATATAAATTCTTCATCTGAAGTGATCGATTCAAGCTCTGTGTAAGGTCTACCTGTTCTAATTCTCCACCCTAAAGAAACCTCGAGGTTTTTAAAATTATAAGCATGAGACCAGCTAAAATTATGAGTGATGTCATAATTTCCAGGATACGTCATGTCGTTATTAAATTCAAACGTATCAAAGTTTAACTCTTGAATAGTGATATCATTATTTAAAAAAGAATAGGCAATCCAAGTTCTGTAATTACCAATTTTTTTATTAACTAATACATCTACTCCAAAGGCTTCAGTACTTCCTGTGGTATAGAAAAACGATACATCTCTAAATCCTCTAGTATTAGTTGTAATTCCTTTTATGTTTCTATAATAGGCTTCAACATCAATATTCCATTTGTTTTTCTGAAATTCAAAACCTGCTGAAAACTGTCTGCTTCTTTGAATAGGAATACTATCACCTGAAGCTAAAGTCCATACCTGATTCTCTAGACCGAACCCTAAATTTGAAGATTGAAATTCTATCACCTGACTTACGGCCTGAGTCTTTGCTTCGAAAGCAGCTTTTAGTTTAATGTCATTTGTTAGTTTGGTTTTTAAGGTCAACCTTGGTTCTAGATACATGTTATCGGCAACGGAATAGTTTGTTGCTCTAACGCCAGCAATAGCCTCAAACTTATCACTATTGTATTGGTATTCGGAGTAGAGTGTGTGCGTATTGTTAATTAGTGATAAAGATTCTTCAAAAGGCACAAGATCAAACAGCTCTTGAAAGCTATATAATGAATAACTCACATCATTTGAAGAAAACTGATACCCAGCATTTATAGCGTGTGTTTCGTTAAGCTTAATATTAGTTTCTATAGAAGCGCCTATCTCTTTGATATCATTTCTTTTTTCCCCTTCTTCAAAAAACCCAAAAAACGTTTTCTCACCAGAATAGTCTAATTCAAAATTTGAGAAAAAAGCTTCAGTTTTAAAAGTCACCTTTTCATTTAATGTTCTATTCCATGTTAAACTAGCTCCTCTGTTTTTTATATCTAATCTATCCCTAGACGTCTCAACATCATCTTCAAATCTAAACTCATAATCCAAATCATTATTTGTGTATAATGTGCTAAATGTTAGCTTATCTTTTGGAGAAAGCTCAGCGATAATTTTAGCCGTATAATCTGCAAAATAAAATGTATTGTCGACACTCGAGTTTAGTTCGTTTTCATCAATATATGATCTTATATCTTGAAATACACGATCAGAAAAATTACTAAAAGTTATGGTTTCAAAAACATCAGTAAATGATCGTCTTGCAGACACAACAAGTCCTATTTTATTTGTTACAGGAGCTTTAACATAAAAATCGGCATGGGTTAAATTAGAACCAAAACCTACTTTTAGTTCTTTAGGCACATCTGGTGTAGACGTAATATCAATAACACCAGACAATGCGTTTCCATAACGTGCTCTAGTTCCATTTTTTGTGAGGTTAACCTCATTTGTTACATAGGGATTAAATGCAGATAATATACCAAAGAAATGTCCAGAATAATACATTTTTATGCCATCCCAAAGCACTAAATTTTGATCAGGTGTTGCGCCTCTAATATACAAACCAGCAGCGGTTTCATCTGGACTTTGCAATCCAGGTAAAATTTGAAGGCTTTGTAATACGTCTGGTTCAATTAAACCAGGTAATATGGCTAATTTATCTGGTGAAACAGAAATGGATCCATCACTTTTTTTATTGATTCCTATAGTGGGATACTCTGTAAGAAGTACCTCATCTAACTCTTGAAGATTAGATATGCTAGAGTTATTAGCCCTTATGGTATAATATCGATCTGTGATTTTTTTGAAACTAACCCTAGATTGTTTGGTAATAGCTTCAAGTATGCTATTTAAATCAATTTCATCGTTATTTAAAGTTATAAATTGATTTTTTAAAAGTTTTGTATTGAACGAAAACTTTACGGCATACTTCACCTCAATGTCTTTTAATACATCTTCTAGAGGTGTTTTGTTATAGTTTACAGAGGTTAATTCTTGAGAACATACTGTAAACGAAAGCAATAGTATAATTATTAGAAATTTATATCTCATTCGCTTTTAAAAAGAACAATCTTTTGTTCTTCCTCAAAAGTATATGAAATTTCCATAGCATCAAATAAAGTTTCTAAAGCAGTGTTAATATCGTCATGTGTAAAACTTCCGGTAAAGCGTTGATTTTTATCAATACCCTTAGTTTCAAAAGTTACATTGTATTGGTTTTGAAAAGCAATTAGAACTTGTGTTAATGGCGAATCATTAAAACTACTCTCCCCCAGAATCCATGATGGCTTTTTATTATTAAAGTTCCACTCTTGAATCACACCGTTAACAGACCTAAAGCCTTTGCCTTGGGTTAGTAAGGCTTGTTTTTGTTTGAAATCAGATGCCTTTACTTTTCCTTCTAAACATTGTACTTCAAAAAAGTTAGGTTGAACGGCCACATTAAACTCTGTTCCTAAAACCTCAACCGTACCTTCGTTAGTTGTTACTAAAAATGTACTTCCTTTTTCAACTTCAAAAAAGCCTTCACCTACAAGTTTTAGAGCCCTTTCTTCTTCCCAATTACCCTCATTAAATTCTATACTCGAATTTGCATTTAATCTTACTTTAGAGTTATCTGGTAAGGTTATCGCTAATTGTTCTCCAAAACCTGTTTGATAGCTTGTTGAAGTGTCGGTAAAATAAAAATACCCTAAGGTTACTACTAAAACTGCTGCTGCTGCATACATCCAGTTTTTTATCTGTTTAGCTGCTGCTTTTTTATGAGTTCTTAGCTGTTGTATTTTGACATATTCCTTTTCAATATCATAGTCAGGTACATTTAAATTATTAGTAGCATCTATGATTTTTTTATAATCATCATAGACATTAGAAGACTTGAGCGCTTCTATCTCTTCTTGAGATAATTCGCCTTCAAGCCATTTCCTAATAATTTCTCCATTTGTAATATCGTTCTCCATTTTAAAATTCTTCTTACTTTAGTAAAACCGCTATACTGTGTTTTACCCTACTTTATATATTACTTATTTTTTTTCTCAATGTATCTAGGGCTTGACTCATCCGTTTTTCGACCGCTTTAATCGATATACCTAACAATTCTGAAATTTCTCTGTATTTTTTCTTATCTATTCGACTTAATAAGAAAACAACACGTTGCTTTTCTGGCAAATCTGCAATGGCTTTGTTTAGTTTTAATAGAAACTCTTTTTCTTCTAAAATAAACTCAGGACTCTCGTTAGTTTGCTGCCTCATAATCGTTTTTTGATACTCTAAAACCACTTTTTTGTGAGCAACCTGATTTAAAAATGCATTGTTAGCTAATGTAAACATGTAAGACTTTGCTTTTTTAAGAGCCACTTTTGCACAATTTTTCCATAGCTTAATAAAGGTATCTTGAACAATATCTTCTGCTTGCTGAATATCGCCACACTTATAGTAAATGTAATTCCTAAAGACTTTAGAATGTGTTTTGAAAAATAACTCGTAGGTTTTTTCATCACACATAGATGAGTTCTTAATTGTCGCCATATATCTAAAAAAGAATTGGATCTAAAACTATAAAAAAATACTTAAAAAACGAGGGCTTTACTCTTTAAACAAATTAAATTCCTCAAACCTTTCTAAATAAAATTGAAAAAAAAAGTAGGGTGTTTGTTTTTTAAACTGTTTAATATTAATAACCGCTAGTTTTTTGCTACTGGTTTTTAATAGTCTCAAGTTTGCTAATCATATATAAATCCATTTTTATGGTATCGACAACATAGTCTTTTGGTTAGAATGAAAAAGGAAACACGTATTTAGAGTTGGAAAAATTGTTATGAATTAATTAGTTAGTTATCCTTTTTTAACAAAAAGAGAGGTGATATCACCTCTCTTTTCTTGTTTATAACCCTGAATAACAATAGCTTACGTTTATTGTTTGTTTTTATAATCTGTATTGATAGCTTCTATAATTATCTTAGTAATATCATTCGCTTCTGTGCCATATAAAACACTTCCTGCTTCGTTTCTTCCTAAAATAAAGCTATAACCATTAGTCTTACCATATGCAGAAACAAAGTCTTCAACGCGATTTACTACAGAATCCATTTCTACATTAAATTGGTTGGTTAAGTTTTGTTGTTCTCTTTGCAGTTGTTGCTGAAGTAATTGTTGTTTTTGTCCTAAAGCTTGACCTTGCTCCTGTTGTTTTCTTTCCGAAAGTTTTGTTGCGCCTAGTTGAAAATTCTGAACCTCTAATTGAAATGCTTGTCCAATACTATCTGCTCTCTTCTTGAAGTCTTCATCTTTCAATTTATACTTTGTTTCGATATCTATTTTTTCTTGATACGCGTTAATAACTTCACCATTATCTATAAACGCTATTTTTTGTTGATCTTGACATGATACTAATGCAAGTACAAAAACTAAGACACTAACTATTTTTTTCATTTTTAATTTTATTTAATTTTTTGCAAATGTATGAAAGTGGATGAGTTTTTTGGTAAAAAATAGAACTATAAATAATATTTATAGAATTCTATTTATGCATTTCTAAAAGCTATAAAAAATCAACTCCTAAAACAGCTGTTTTAATTCTATAAACTTCTAAGAAACCCAATTATATGTCTTAAGTGGTAAAAAGCTCTTAAATCGCATAAAAATGTGTTTTAGCTCTTTTTTATCACATATATTAGTGAAGAGTACTCTCCTGTACGTCTTGCTTTACTATTTGAACGCCAACCATTCCAAAACGCATTGATTGGGTTCATAAACCCTTTCTTATATTTTTCAGAAAGTAAGGATACATAATAGGCATCAAATAGCATTGGAACTGTTTTTACAACTTCCATGTTTTTTTGAGCCACTAATCTTGAAATCGCTTTTTGAGAAAAATGCCATAAATGTCTAGGCACATCAAAAGCCGCCCAATAATTTTTATAATATATAGCATCGTAACTTTTAAAATTTGGAACAGCGATAATTAATCGTCCTTCTGGTTTTAATAATCTTTCAAAAATTGCGATATGGTTTTCTAATTGTGGTAAATGTTCAAGGACATGCCAAAGTGAAATCACATCAAAAGTTTCAGGTTCAAACATTGACAAATGCGAGATTTCAAAAACAGTATCTCCTGCTTTTTGATTAGCAATTGCTCTTGCATTTTCATTTGGTTCAATTCCAAAAACATCCCAACCTTTATCTTTTACAACTTTTAAAAAATCGCCTGTCCCACATCCAACATCTAATAAAGTATTTCCTTTTAAATGAAATGAATTAATCAATTTTAGTTTCCGTTTAAGAGCAATTGATTTTACAAAGTGATAGACCTTTTCAAATATATTTCGTTTAGAATCTGTGTGTGAAATATAATCTTCACTATCATAATAACTACCTAATGTATCTTTAGATGGTTGAGGAAATGTTTCAAGCATATCCATTTCAGTATTATAAATCAACTGAAACTCTTCTCCTGAAACAGAATAATCTTTAACATTCAAATAGGCCTTATCTTCAGGTTTAGTTATCACAAAAAAAGATTGGTTTTAAAATGTTCCACGTGAAACATATTATATAAAATCGTGTTTTTATCGACCCAAATATACTAACAACACCGAAACATCTGCAGGAGAAACTCCACTTATTCGCGAAGCCTGAGAAATCGTAACGGGTTGAATTTTTGTTAATTTCTGAATAGCTTCTGTACTCATAGATTTCAATTTTGTATAGTCAAAATTTGTCGGGATTTTCACATCTTCTAACCTATTAAGTTTATCTGCATTGTTCTTTTCTTTTTCTATATATCCAGAATATTTGATTTGTATTTCGGTTTGTTCGATTGCTTCTCTGTCAAGATTATGCTCTTGAATATAATTCTCAACAGCTTCAAAACGACGCATATCTTCAGTAGTTATATTGGGTCTAGAAAACAGTTTAAACATCTTGTCAGATTGTTTTACCAACGATGAATTTTTTGCTTCTAATACAGGATTTGCCTCCTCAGGCTTAACACTAGTTTGTCTAAAAAAGTTGACGAAATTATCAGATTGTGTTTGCTTTTCTTCCATTCTCCTCAATCGGATCTCACTCGCTAAACCAAGTTTATATCCTTTTGGTGTTAGTCTAAAATCAGCATTATCCTGTCGCAATAAAGTTCTGTATTCTGCCCTCGATGTAAACATTCGATAAGGCTCTTCAGTTCCTTTAGTGATTAAATCATCAACCAAAACGCCTATATAAGCTTCGTTCCTTTTTAATATGAATTCATCCTTTTCCTGAACTTTCAACGCAGCATTAATTCCTGCCATCAATCCTTGAGAAGCAGCTTCTTCATATCCAGTTGTTCCATTAATTTGCCCAGCAAAAAACAATCCATCAACTAATTTAGTTTCTAAAGTGTGCTTCAATTGTGTTGGCGGAAAATAATCATATTCTATTGCATAACCCGGTCTAAAAAATTTCACATTTTCAAAACCTACGACAGATTTTAACGCTTTAAACTGAACATCTTCTGGAAGTGATGTAGAGAATCCATTCACATAAACCTCAACAGTATTCCAACCCTCAGGCTCCACAAATAATTGATGTCTATCCTTATCGGCAAAACGATTAATCTTGTCTTCAATAGACGGACAATATCGTGGCCCAGTACTTTGAATTCTTCCATTAAACATTGGCGAACGATCAAACCCTTCGCGAAGTAAATCATGAACTTCAGGGCTTGTATAAGTCATATGACACGAACGCTGTTCTGTTAATGGTTTTATGTTTTCTAAGTACGAGAATTTTTCAGGTTGATCATCTCCTGGTTGCTCGATCATTTTAGAATAATCTAAAGAACGACCATCTACACGAGGAGGTGTGCCTGTTTTCATTCTACCAGAGTCAAATCCGAGATTAATCAATTGTTCCGTAATTCCGGTAGCAGCTCTTTCTCCAGCTCTTCCTCCTCCAAAATTTTTATCACCAATATGAATCAAGCCATTTAAGAAAGTACCATTAGTAAGCACAACTGTTTTTGCTTTAATTTCTAAACCAAGCGATGTTTTTACTCCAACGACTTTGTGGTTTTCTACAATTAAACCAGATACCATTTCCTGATAAAAATCTAAGTTTTGAGTCTGCTCTAAAAGTAATCGCCAGTCTTCAGCAAAACGCATTCTATCACTTTGGACTCTCGGACTCCACATAGCTGGTCCTTTAGATTTATTAAGCATTTTAAATTGAATAGCAGACGTATCACTTACAATCCCGCTATAACCACCAAGCGCATCAATCTCTCTAACGATTTGCCCTTTGGCAATTCCTCCCATAGCTGGGTTACATGACATTTGCGCAATGTTTTGCAAATTCATTGTAATAAGCAGGGTTTTACTTCCCATATTAGCAGCAGCAGCTGCAGCTTCACTTCCTGCATGTCCTGCGCCAACAACTATGACATCATATACTTCGTTGAACATAATCTTCTGTATTGTTCCACGTGGAACATTAATATTCAAAAATTCAGTTTGCAAATATACGCCGAATTCCTAATATACTAATGACGTGTCGTTAAGTAGTAGTTTTCCTTTGATCTCATAAGCTCGGCATCTTCATCTGTTTTATCTTGATAGCCACAATAATGAAGTATACCATGAATAACAACTCGAGATAATTCTTCGAAGAAATCCACATTAAAATCTTTGGCGTTATCGGCGACCCTCTCAACAGAAATATAAATATCTCCGTGTAGTTCTTTTCCGACAGAATAGTCAAAGCTGATAATGTCGGTGAGTGTATCATGATTAAGATATTCTACATTTAATTTATGTAGATACTCATCATCACAGAAGATATAATTAATGTCACCTTCTCTGCGATTTTCTTCTAAAATAGTTTGTGATATCCAATCTGAAATCTCTGCTTCTTCCTCTAACTTGAAATTGGTCTCGTAGTTAAAACTAATCATTAGCCTTTTTAAAATACTCTTGAACTTTCTTTTTGTAAACTTGTTGCAAAGGTAATGCTTGGCGGTTTAAAATTTCAGTAGTATTAAAATATTCTTTAGCCTTAGGTATTTGGTTAGGAATTTTATTATCGTATGTTTTATTATTTGTTTCAGATTTTCGTTTATTATCTTGGCCTTGCATAAAAGTCGCGTTCTCTAGCTTAAGTAATTGATGCTGCAATTCCATCATCTTTTGAAGCGTTTGATTGGTAAAACCTTTATTAATTAGATCCAACTCTATCTCTTCCATTTGCTTCAATAATTCGCCTCCAAAACCTTTTTTGCCTTCCTTGCCTAATTTATTCTCTAAAGCTTGACGTAATTGTTGTTGTCTTTGGTAGATTTCATAAAGTTCACCATTAGTGTCTTCACTATTTCCTTCGCCTTCACCTTGACCCTCACCTTCGCCTTGTTTTTTCCCGTCTTTACCATCCTTCCCTTTATCTCCATCTTTTGGATTGCCATTCTCTCCATTTTGTTCTTTCTGGCCTTCACCTTCTTGACCATTTTCGCCCTCTTTGGGTTTCTTTCCTTTTTGGCCTTTTTTCATGCCTTCTTCCATTTTCTTATTAAGTTCTTCTTGACTCATAATAATATCTGGAAGCTGCTCGCCTTGTCCTTGTCCTTGACCCATTGAAGGATTCATTTGCATGTTCATGTTATCTAAAACATCGCTTAAAAAGCTAGCTAATTCATTAGTAGACGTAATCGTGTATTGTTGTGAAGAAATGCCTTGATATATCTGATTTTCAGACAATTGAGCCATAGACTTATCTATATTATAAAACACGCTGGTAATTTGTGCATTGACTTGCTCAGATATTGCTGGCTGTCGTAATGATAATGCAAATAGGCTATCATCAACATGCTCAAAATGTTCTCTTAAGTTGTATTGTTTTCTTAAGAATTTGCCATACTCATTATGGTTAACTTCTATGCTTTTAAATTGATTCATTAAGTTTTCTTGATCAAAAGAAAATAGCACCAAATTGTCTAGTATTTGTCGCAGCACGTCAATATCTTCTTGCATTTGTTCGCCACCACCCATCTGCATGCCTTGCGCCATTTTTTGGCTCATCTCTTTCATTTTTTGTGCCGCTTGCTTTTGCTTTTTCTTAGCCTTCTGTTGGGCATCTTGTGGTCCCTGAGGCTCTTGTGGGTCTTGCTTATCTTTAGGCTCTCCTTGTTCTTGTTTTTCCCCTTGTTGCTCTTGCTGCTCTTGGGCGTCTTTTTCCTCTTGCTTTTCTAAGGCATCAGTGGCCTCTTGCTGATCTTGTTTAATAGACTCCTCAGTTGGTTTATCTTGAGGTAAATCCATTGGTTTTTGGAGCTCATTATTTTCCTTTTCTAGATCCTCCATTTCCTTCTGGAAATCTTCAAACTTCTCGTTGAGCTTTTCTTGTTCTTCTTTGGTATTATTTTCTTTGGTTTCTTCAGATAACTTCTCTTGTTCTTCGGCAAGCTCTTCGAGTTCTTTCATTAATTTCTCGGCTTTCTTGGCTACATAAAAGCGTTTTGTGAGTTCTAAAAGTTGTTTTAGACTCTTCTCCTTATTTTTGTTTTGTTTAGCTAACTGCTCAAGTTTCTGAGTGAATTCTTCCTTGTTGATTTTATCCTTCATCTTCTCCAGCTCCTCTAAAAGTTTTTCATCCTTTTTGAGTTGTTGTTCATTCTCTTCTAGTCGCTTTTGTAAATCTTCTTTAAACTGATCTTTCTCTTTATCTTCATTTTGAAACTCTTCAATATTTTCTTTCAGTTTTTTATTGAAGTTTTGCATCAATTGCTCCTGCTCTTTTTGACGCTTGATGAAATTCTCAAACTTTTTCTTGTCATTAAAATTGAGTTCTTTCTTTTCTTTTTGTGTCTTAGACAATTCTTTAAGCTGTTTGTCTTGCTCTTTAAGTTTATCAAACGTGTTGCTTATGTCTTTTATCGTTTCATTTTGTTCTTCCAATTGCTTTTGCTCCTCTTCATCTTTAGTTAGCTTTCTATAACTAAAAACCGAGCTTTTCGAGCTCTTATATCTATGTAACGCATCATTATCAAATACTTGAAAATAGAGTTCGTAGTCTACTCCTTCTTCAAGGTTTAGTTGATTTGGAAAAGCGCTTACAAATTCATCAAAAGTAGATTTAGAAACACTCATGACTTCATACGACTTTGCTTCAGGGTTATTACTTGGGTAATACACCATTTGAAGTTTACTCAACCCATAATCATCACTTACCTGTCCAAAAAAGTACAGGGTTTGATTGTCTAGAGAATCTTTTTCCATTTTCACATTCATTTCAGGATAACTATCCTTGATGACATTAATAGAAAAAGCAAGGTTTTCATAGTCTTTTAATTGTTCGTTACTCGTACTTATGCTATAATCTGTATTACTAAAAATACGTTTTGTAGTTTCAAACTTCCCTTCGGAAATAGACTTAAATGTTGTTGTATCTTTAGAGTAAAAGACAACCTCATCTGTAGACTTAGTGTTTACCCTCCATGTAACATTAGTGCCTTCAGGAATAGTGGAACTCCCGGTGCTTTTTAAAACCTCATCTTGTTTTTTGGTATAGGCTGGGTAATCTAATACCATTTCAAAATTGACCAATGTAGGCACTTTAATAATGTCTAAATTGTAATTTTTTGATAGCACATCATTTGCTGATAAGCTAAAAGATAAAGCCTCTTTTGGTTGTGCAAATACATATTCAAACTGACCAGGTGCTTTTTGTTGCATAAAAAACGACTGTCCATTAAAATGAATTTGTGCGTTTTCTGGGATGATGTCTCCTGCAGTATTGACAACTACTTTAAAGTCTTTATTCTCTATGGCTTTTAAATCTTCATTAACCACAAAAAACTGAAATGGTGCTGGAGGCTCATACGCCGTATTATAGTTCACAACACGTTCATAGCTATCACTAAACCAGTCTATTTTACCTGTTAAGAAGGACAGAAGTAAAATAGCGACAGGAATCGCAGCATATTTTAAATATTTGGCGTTTTTCTTAAAGTTAATAGCTAGTTTGAATGGGATTGGGCTCAACTCAGCAGATTTCTGCTCAATACTAGCTTCCAATAATTCCGATTGTTGACTATTTTGGTTTAACTGAAGTACATTTAATAGTTTATCATTCACTTCTGGAAAATGGTTCCCAATAATTTGAGACGCTTCTTCATAATCGATTCCTTTTTGAAGCTTGAACAATTTCGCTAGAGGAAATGCAATAAACTTAGCAAATAGAGCTATTTCCACAGCAATAAAGACCCAAAACAAAATGGTTCTTGCCGTAGGACTTAGCCATAAAAAATATTCAATAAGTAAGGTGACAATAAGATATAAAAGTCCGATTGCAAAAAATAAAATCGCACCTTTAAGTAATTCATTCGTATAATAACGCTTGATGAATTGTTCTAATTTACCTTGTATTTGATTAAAATTACTTGCCATACTGATAATTAACTCACTAATCTACAATTTTATTTTAAACGGTAAATGCCTAAATTTGGTAAGATTCTGTTAATTTCGAGGAGTTGTGTTAAAATAGAGACCAACTTAAAACCAAATTTAAATGAAAGACCTCAAATACCTAGCTGCTTTTTCTATACCAATTGTTGCCTTAATAAGTCTTTATTTTAAAGGAACTTTAGTGTACTTAACACCTGTTTATGCTTTTGTTATTATTCCCGTTTTAGAGCTCATATTTCCAGTAGATACTTATAATTTGAATTCTGAGGAAGCTGATAGTAAATTAAAGCGCAAACTATTTGATTGGCTATTATATCTTAACCTTCCCGTGGTTTATAGTTTGGTATTCTATGGCGCCTATGTGGCATCTTTTAGTGTCATTGAAACTTATGAACTTGTTGGAGTAATCTTATCTGTAGGTATTGTGCTAGGTGTAAATGGAATAAACGTTGCTCACGAATTGGGCCACAGACAAGCCACAAATGAACGTTTTATTGGTAAAGCCTTGCTTCTACCATCTCAATACATGCATTTTTATATCGAACACAATTTTGGACATCATTTGCACGCAGCAACACCAGAAGACCCAGCAACCGCAAGATATAATCAAACGGTGTATTCATTTTGGGTAACTTCAATTTTTAGGCAATATCTAAGTGCGTGGCGAATTCAGAGAACATTATTAAAAAATAACCATCAAAAGGTTTTTTCAGTAAAAAACGATATGCTTTGGTATATCATCTTTCAAGTCTGCTATTTAGTTGTTATGTTTTATGTGTTTGGTGTTCTCGGACTATTATTTGCTTTTGCTGCTGCTGTTGTTGGGTTTTTATTGCTTGAAACGGTTAACTATATTGAACATTACGGTTTAATGCGTTTAAAAACCAAATCTGGTCGTTATGAGCGCGTCAAAGAAATGCATTCATGGAATTCTAACCATGTGATAGGGAGAATTGTGTTGTATGAACTCACAAGACATAGCGATCATCATTTTAAATCATCAAAAAAGTATCAAACCTTAGACTGTCACGATGAGAGTCCGCAAATGCCATATGGTTATCCAACATCAATGGTATTAGCAATGCTTCCGCCGTTATGGTTTAAAATAATGAACAAGCGTGTGCCAAAGGAAATGATTATCTAAGTTAGTTAAAACAGTCTTTTAGCTATGTAAATAAATGATATGGAAATGCATAGTGCTATTATAAAACCATACAAATTATTTAAATCTAAGTGTTTGTCTGTTATATATTTACCTATAAAAAACAACAAAAATATAATCGATAAAAAAAACGAGATGTATCCTACACTAGCTAAGATATATGGTATTAGTTTTTTCATTAAACAAAAATAAATAAACTAATACAATAGCTTCATTTTTTCAAAATAAAAACAAAGGCTCTACTCTATTTTCTTTGTTCTCTAATCTTATCAATCTATCTTTGCGGCTTTAAATAACAGATAATGACCAAACCCGTTCGTGTGCGTTTTGCGCCAAGCCCAACAGGACCTTTACATATTGGAGGCGTTAGAACTGCGCTTTTTAATTATTTATTTGCCAAAAAACATAATGGCACATTTGTACTTCGTATAGAAGACACCGATCAAAATCGTTATGTTGAAGGTGCCGAAAATTATATTGTTGAATCTTTAAATTGGTGTGGAATTCCTTTTGACGAAGGTGTTGGGAAAAACGAAAAATTTGGACCATACAGACAAAGCGAACGTAAACATTTGTACAAGCAATATGCAGATGAATTGATTGCAAAAGGCCATGCTTATTATGCATTTGATACTGCTGAAAAATTGGATTTTCACAGAAAAGACCATGAAGCTAAAGGCAAAACCTTTATTTATAATTGGCACAACCGATTAAAACTGAATAATTCTTTATCGCTTTCTGAAGATGAAGTCCAAACAAAATTAGATGCAGATGAGGATTATGTGATTCGATTTAAATCTCCTCAAGATGAAACCTTGCATTTAAAAGATAGTATTCGTGGTGATATTAAAATTGACACCAATGTTTTAGATGATAAGGTTTTATTTAAAAGTGATGGCATGCCTACATACCATTTGGCCAACATTGTAGATGATCACCTTATGGAAATCTCACACGTGATTCGTGGCGAAGAATGGTTGCCGTCATTAGCATTACACTTTCAATTGTATGCAGCTTTTGGTTGGGAAGCGCCTCAGTTTGCACATTTGCCATTGATCTTGAAACCAACCGGAAAAGGGAAACTAAGTAAACGTGATGGCGATAAATTAGGGTTTCCTGTATTTCCATTAGAGTGGAGAGATCCTAAAACTGATGATCTCTCAAGAGGTTATAAAGAAGATGGTTATTTTGCCGAAGCTATGGTGAACTTCCTTGCGTTTTTAGGCTGGAATCCAGGTACAGAACAAGAAATATTTTCTTTAGACGAATTAATCAATGCATTTGAATTAGAACGTGTTAATAAAGCTGGAGCACGATTTGATCCTGATAAAATAAAGTGGTTTAACCATCATTATATGCAAGATCAAGACAATCATGATTTGGCTTTGGCATTTCAGAAATCGAAATCAGAATTATCTCAGATAGATACCCAATATATTGAAATGGTTATCGCTTTAGTAAAAGAACGTGCTACGTTTGTAAGTGATTTTTGGGATCTAAGTCACTTCTTTTTTGTAGCGCCTTCGGTATACGACGAAAAAGCATCTAAGAAAGCTATAAAAGAAGGAACAACAACTATTCTTAACACGGTAAAAGAATTAGTTGATAGTGTTGATGATTTCACAGTAGAGAACCTTCAAAATTCAATAAAAGGATGGATCACATCTAATGACATTGGTTTTGGAAAGGTAATGATGCCATTGCGTTTAGCGCTTGTTGGTGCTTTACAGGGTCCAGATGTATTTGATATTATTTACATGATCGGAAAAGCTGAAACACTGAAGCGTATTGATAGCCTGATTGCAACAACATAAGCTTTCAAACTTATTTATAGACTCCAAAAGATCTGAGCTTAAAACGTAATCATCAAAGCAAACGATAGCATACTTTGATTCCCTTCAAAGCGATCGGCATTACCGCCTACATTTAAGTTTTGGTCATTCAGTTTATTGAATATATTGGTGAATCCATAACTATAAGTCGCTCTCAACTTAAAGTTTCCTATACCAGCAGATGCACCTACAACACCATTGACATTAAACTGTGAAATTGGTGTAATATCTTCAGCTAATAAGGCATCAAAACCATTGATGACATAGTTGCTTTGACTGTCATCTTTTAGTTCCAGTTCACTATTGTACTGTAGTTGTGGCCCTAAATCTATAGTAAGGTAATCACCCAATAACTTTGCATGAAATAAAAAGGCAAGTTGTACCGCTTTAAGCTCGTACTCCACTTGTTCTTGAGTCACAGTAGCAGCAGATGGTCTTCCTGTAATTTCAAATGAGTTTTGAGAAAACTGCAAGCCATAACTTACGGTATACCATTTATGAGGAAGATCAACTGTGGCAATCATACCGCCAATAAACCCATTTCCACTTTTGGTAGCGAAATTATCAGTTTTAATATCATATTGTGTTAAACCTCCAATAACCCCTATTCCATTTCTAATATTGTAGTTCTTAGGTTGTGCCACAGATAGTGTAACAAAACCTATACAAAACGCTACTAATAAAATAAACTGCTTTTTTTGCATGTGTTTAGTGTGTGATTTGGGCAAATATAACTTAAATTAGTAATTCATTATTTTATCTAACCATTAAAAACTTCATATGGAAAATTATATTTTTATACCAATCATCTTTTTTTCAGTAATTGTAATAATTTCAGCTTTCTTTATTGTGAAACAGCAAACTGCTGCTATTATAGAGCGATTTGGTAAATATCAAAGCATAAGACATTCTGGCTTACAACTTAAAATTCCTTTAGTTGATCGTATTGCAGGAAAACTGAGTTTAAAAATTCAGCAATTAGATGTGATCATCGAGACCAAAACCTTAGATGATGTATTTGTACGTTTAAAAGTATCTGTACAATACAAAGTAATAAGAGACAAGGTTTACGATGCCTTTTATAAACTGGATTATCCTCATGACCAAATCACATCTTACGTGTTTGATGTAGTACGTGCCGAAGTGCCTAAAATGAAATTAGACGACGTTTTTGTACGTAAAGATGATATTGCTATTGCAGTAAAATCAGAGCTTAATGATGCTATGATTGAATATGGTTATGATATTATTAAAACCTTAGTAACTGATATAGATCCAGATTCGCAAGTAAAAGCGGCTATGAACAGAATTAATGCGTCTGAGCGTGAAAAAATTGCAGCACAATTTGAAGGAGATGCTGCGCGTATCTTAATTGTAGAAAAAGCGAAAGCAGAAGCAGAAAGTAAGCGCTTACAAGGACAGGGTATTGCAGATCAACGTCGTGAAATTGCACGTGGTTTAGAAGAATCTGTAGAAGTGCTAAATAAAGTTGGTATTAATTCTCAAGAGGCTTCAGCATTAATTGTTGTAACTCAACATTATGACACGTTACAGTCTATAGGTCAAGAAACTAATAGTAACTTAATCTTGTTACCTAACTCTCCACAAGCCGGAAGCCAAATGCTTAATGATATGGTGGCGAGCTTTACAGCGAGTAATCAAATTGGTGAAGCAATGAAAAATGCTAAAAAGAAAAAAGAAGAGTAATCAACTATCTTTATAAATAAAAAAGAACCTGAAGGCTATAATATGCTTTCAGGTTTTTTATTTAAATCTTCTTAGTCTTGGACGCTTTCTTTTTTTTATCAGGTTCTTTTGTCTCACTTCCTGCCCATGGAAACGTTAAAGACGTACTAGCGAATGTCGTTCCAAAATTAACATTAGCGTGATAGACTTGGCTTATAGCATCTTTAACCTGGTGATCAGTCAATTCTTTTAAAGGATGAATAAAAACAGCCCAAAGAATACCTTCGGAAACAGCATATTTTACATCTAATGCTGTATGAAAATTAGCTACTAAAGCTGCTTTAAGTAAGTCGTCATCTAACGTGTTTGCTTCTACAATAGGTGAAATGATTCGCATTCTATTGTGGTTTGTGTCTGTAAATGATGCTAATTGGACATCATTGACAAAAAATTGCCAAGCGCCATTATTACCTTGAATTGAATCACTAAGTGTGGTATATATCTCGTTTAATTTGTCGTTATTCATCTCTTGACCAAAGGAAATTAATGGCAAAAGACATAATATGAAGATTACTTTTCTCATGGTATTGCGTTTTATACTAAGTCGGAAAAAACGTCAATTACAAACACACAAGTCATTAATTATTTAAACGGATGTCGTTCATCCCACTCTCGTATGGGGTTGGCATACTTTACAACTAACTTTAAAACCGTATTTGCAATGACATTATTGGTATGCTTTAAATAAATATGCATGTTATGTGGTTTTGCGCCTACCGAGCTTTTAATTTCCATGGCTGTTCTGGCAAAAATAACTTCATTATACTCATGATTAATACCAAAAGAAGCCATGTCAAATAGCATATTAAGATACATTTGGTGTTGGTGCTGCAGTGCTTGATCATAACCTAAAAAATAAGTTTCAAGTTTCTTGTGGTTCAAAACCAATGTGTAAAAACCGACTAGACGATCCTCCAAAAAGTATCCAAACAATTTGAAATTATCGTTAAGTTGAAGCTTTAAATTATAAAAGTGATCCTTATGTAATTTAAAGGAGTTAACACCTGCGTTATCAGAGACACACTCGTATAATTCATATAATCTATCAGAAGATTGCTTAACCTTATCAAGGTTTAATTCTTTACGCGTGATAGCAGCACTTTTTTTTCGTGCTGTTTTATAGCGTCTACGATACTTCTTGTTAAACGAACTAATATAGTCTTCAGGTATTTTCCAATCATCTCGCACATTAAAAATCATATTCGGTTGCACTTGCGCTTTATATAACTTTTCGCTTTGGAAAAAAGAGGAACTATGATGAATGGGATCATCTTCAAAATAATCTTTGTAACCTATAATTCTAATTTTTTTATTGAATTTCTCTCTAATTGTTTTTGTGAGCACTTTAATTCCTTCGGAAATGGTATTTAAAAATTCATCTTGAGACAGAGCATCAGAATTAAAATACAAACCATGTTGTCCAGTATGCATTAAATTACCTACGATAAGCGCGTTTCCTTTAACAATTTTGGAGATGAGTATTTTTCCACAGCGTTTAAAAAATTGATTAGACGTCTTTCTAAACACATCATCTAAATACATTTCAACACGTTGAATAATGGCAATACCCACTAACTTTTCCGAAGAAAATACAGCTAAAAAATAACTAGAAATATTTGTTGGTGACGATGCCTCTAATGCTTTTAAAAAAGGTGTTTTTAAAAAAATATCGTTAACCAAAAGCTCATCCCAAGACTCAGGTAGATCTGCAACCGAATTGTATAGTTTAAAGTGTGTCAATGCAAAAAAAGAAAGGCCGAAAATTACAATTCTCAGCCTTTAATTATGTTAAATCTATATAAAAGTTTTAGTTCCATCCGCACAGGATTGCTCCCATTACAGCTAAAGTCACTATCCAATATCCAGAATTGATAAAAATGTATTTAGCATTTTTTCGTTCAAATAAAGCTATGGTTCCAATTATAGGCAGTGCACCAAATACTCCAAAAATAGTACCATGAAGCGCACCATGTTTGAATGTTCGGTACGCATCACCATAATCTGCCATAAACGCTTCAAAAGACGCTTTAGCTCCCTCTGGTTCTCCACCAATCATACCTAGCGCTCCCCATTGGTGATTAGTGAATTGCATTAATAATACCGCTAACATAGCAGCAAAAAGTAAGGCTAGGCCAAAAATCACAGCCATATTGCCGCTTTTCATTTTTTCTTCTGTCATCCCAGAAGCTCTCATCCAAGCATTCCCAAATACTTTTGGGTTATACCAGATGGCTCCAATAACCAATGCTGCAACTGCTGCAACAGGTATTGCTAATGGGGAAATTGGTAATGTATCCATAATATTAAAATTTTAGTTAGTCCTCTAAATGTACAAAAAAACCTCAAAGCGTATTTCTTCGAGGTTGTTAAAACTATTGTATGTGGTTCTATATCGCTTTTGCTTCCGTTACCAATAATTCGTTTTTATCTTCTAATGCTTTCGATATAAACGCTTCGATATCACCATTGCGTTCTTGTCCGTTTTTAAGCAAGACGCCAAGTGTCAACATGGTTGCAATACGCGTTCCTACTTTTTTAGCTGCAGTATTAAAAAGTGGTTGTAAATCTTCATAGCTTACGTTTTCTGCAAGTTTTAGAATTTCAGCTTTAGATTTTTCTTGTTTCGCTTCAGGTAAGTTTGTGTATTTTTTACCTAGCTGCTTAATCACTTCAATTGCTGGTCGTTGTTGTTGAGGTTGTTTTGGCTTATTTTGATTGTGTTGAGGTTTTGGTTTTTGTTTTGCCCAAGAGTCTCTAAGTCCAACTGTTTTATTAAATACTAAATGTTCTGGAGTTGCATCATTATCAACATTAAAATAACCAATACGCTGAAACTGGAAACGATCACCAATACTAGCATTGGTTAAGCTTGGTTCTACATAAGCCTCTGTAGTTTTTAAAGAGTTTGGATTAATAAACTCCATATAATCTTTGTCTTGGTGACTATCTGGTGCTTCGTCCATAAATAATCGGTCATATTCTCTAACCTCAGCTTTTATAGCATGCTTAATAGATACCCAATGTAAGGTGCCTTTTACTTTCTTTTCAGTATCTGTAGAATACGTACAATGAATTTCGGTAATGTTACCATCAGCATCCTTAATCACTCGTTCTCCTTTAATAATGTATGCGTTTTTTAATCGTACTTCACTACCTAACTTTAGTCTAAAGAACTTACTGCTAGCTTCTTCTTTAAAATCGGCTTTTTCAATATACAACTCTCTTGAAAATGGTACTTTTCTAGATCCAGCACTTACATCTTCAGGGTTATTTTCGGCTTCTAGCCATTCTTCTTTATCTTCAGGATAATTGGTAACGACTAATTTTACAGGATCCAATACAGCCATGACTCTTGGAGCCGTTTTATTTAAGTCTTCGCGAATACAAAACTCTAGAAGAGATACATCAATGACATTTTCACGTTTAGCCACACCTACGCGCTCAATGAAATGGCGAATAGAATTTGGTGTATATCCACGACGTCTCAATCCAGAAATGGTAGGCATTCTAGGATCATCCCATCCAGAAACAACTCCTTCTTCTACTAATTTGAGTAACTTTCGCTTACTCATAATTGTGTAGCTTAAGTTTAAACGCGCAAATTCTCGTTGTTTTGGAAGCATAGGTAGCTCTTTTGAAGCATAACCATATACATGCTCCTTGAACCAGTCGTAAAGCGCTCTATGGGGCTTAAATTCTAGAGAACATAATGAGTGTGATATTTGTTCGATATAATCACTTTCACCATGTGTCCAATCGTACATAGGATAAATACACCAGTCGTTGCCGGTTCTGTGGTGATGTTTTTTTAAAATACGGTACATCAATGGATCTCGCATCAACATATTAGGATGTTGCATATCTATTTTAGCTCGAAGAATATGCTCACCTTCATCAAACTCGCCATTTTTCATACGCTCAAATAAATCGAGATTCTCTTCAATGCTTCTATTGCGATAAGGCCCTTCAATACCTGGTTGAGTTGGTGTTCCTTTTTGCTCAGCAATAGCTTCACTGGACTGTGAGTCTACATAAGCTTTTCCATCTTTAATAAGTTGAATCGCCCAGTCGTAAAGTGTTTGGAAATAATCTGAAGAATAAAGTTCATTCGCCCATTCATACCCAAGCCATTTGATATCGCGCTTGATCGCATCTACATATTCCTGTTCTTCCTTTGCTGGATTAGTATCATCAAAACGAAGATTTACAGGTGCATTGTATTTTTCTCCTAAACCAAAACTAATACCAATAGCCTTAGTATGACCAATATGCAAGTAACCGTTTGGCTCTGGTGGAAAGCGAAAACGAAGTTTATCTTTTGATAATCCATTTTCTAGATCTTCTTCTATGATATGCTCTATAAAATTGAGCGATTTAGTTTCTTCAGACATGCTTTTAAAATAATAGGCAAAGTTATTAAAT
The DNA here is from genome assembly GCF_947500255.1 of uncultured Psychroserpens sp. Classification (GTDB taxonomy): domain Bacteria; phylum Bacteroidota; class Bacteroidia; order Flavobacteriales; family Flavobacteriaceae; genus Psychroserpens. The sequence goes on from NZ_CANMRL010000001.1 coordinate 1,077,642, forward strand.
AATATATCAAATAAACATCTAAAATGAATTCGATGTATAATTGATATTTGCGTCTTATATTTGTTATAAAATAGAATACTTTGGGAATAATAAAAGTTGAAAACATACGCATTTTTGCTCATCATGGTTGCTTAAAAGAAGAAACTAAAATTGGAAGTGACTATCGTGTAGATCTTGTGGTTAAGGCTAATTTAAAAACCTCAGCTGTAACTGACAAGCTTAGTGATACAGTAGATTATGTATTACTTAATAAAATAGTAAAAGAAGAAATGCAGCAACCCTCCAAATTATTGGAAACTGTTGCACAGCGTATATTGGATCGTATTTTTAAAGAAGATTTATTAGTAAAAAAAGCAACTGTAAGTGTAAGTAAACTCAATCCTCCAATTGGAGGAGATGTAGAGAGCGTAACGATAAAAATGACCAAAAGACGAAAAAACTAAGGGTTTATAGTGTAAAATGGTAATTTTTTATACATTTGCCTTCCTCGTTTACGAGTAATAATAAACAAGGCATCTTGGCCGAGTGGCTAGGCAGAGGTCTGCAAAACCTTGTACAGCGGTTCGAATCCGCTAGATGCCTCTAAAACCTTCAAGTATTAACTTGGAGGTTTTTTTATTTCTATTGCTTTTCAATCTTAACATAATAATTCAAGAATCGATATAGTTGCGAATAGTTTGCACCTTTAGAATCTGATACTAACTGAAAAAAGTAGCGTTCGTTGTTGTGATCTATAATTCTTGCAACACCAATGATACGATCTACTTTATTTTTAATTTCAAAGTTTATTCTATCAATGTTATCAGAAACGGTTGAAGAATCGATATTGTTAACTGTTAACTCACTTGAAGGGTATTGGTTAATCAAACGGTTTCTAAATGTTTTCCATTGGTTGAAAAGGCTTTTAGTTTTATCTTTTTCAATTTTGTTATAAATAAAATAATACCCTCGAGATGTTGCTCTAACAGGAAGATCTGTATCGCTATCTGAAATGGATAAATGAAATCCATCAGGCAAATTAAGTTTCATACGTTGATTTAAGACAACAACTGTGTCTTCGATAAGTTTTTTGCTGAAATGAGCATTTCTATATCTATCACTTAAATAATTAAGCGTATTCACATGATGACGTCTTTGATATGCTCTTTCTTGCTGTTCTTCAAAATATTTATCGTATTGAGATTGTTGAGGAGGGTTATTATTCTTTTGATGTCTTGCTACTGATCGTATTATTTTAAAACCTAGCAACACAATAGAAATTACTACAGACGCTGTAATCCATGAAGAACTTCTATTTAGCTTCATGCGATCTCTTTCTTTCTCTTTTTTTAATAGAGCACTATCTTCAACATAATCCTTACAAAAGCCATCAAAATTAGGTTTTTTATCAGTTAATCCGCAGAGTATACCAACTTGTAAATTATTTTTCCTGTGAACACAGTTCTTGCAAAACCTTAGACGCTCCTTTAGTAAAATATCTTCATTATTCATAAAATTATGAGGTGTTAAGATCGTTTAATTACAAAATAATCAACTATAAGCATGATGCTTAATAACAAAAAACCGAATGTCAAAATTAATGAGCCATAAGGCCAGTGCTGTATTTTAAATAATGCTCCAAATATGATTAATGCTATTGTCACAATACAAAACCCATAATAGAAGAATTTTACAAAGCCATTGTTTATAAGTTGCCTACTTGTAAAATAATTGAGTCCATCTTCAATAAACCACCAAATGAAGAAGATTAATAAAATTAATTCAAGTGCATATGCTATAAAAGTAATGTGATATGTTTTTAGTACAAGGTTTACTGTCCATACAAGAACGAGTCCTAATTTTACAATATCAATACGTGTTTTCTCCGTTTTGTATAGAAACCGAATACTATATAAAAGCATTAATAGTACACTACCTATCAATAATAATTGGTTGGCATAGGGCCAGTGCATTATTTTAAATAATACACTATAAATTACAAGTATTAATACTATTCTAAGTGGGAATGTAAGTATCTTTTTAGTCGGATTTTGCACTATAACCTGATTTAATTACCTATAGGATTAACACGCTCTATTTGCTCTTTACTTTTTTCGTAAAGTTCAGGGAACAAACCTTGTGTTAATAAGAGTACTCCAAAACCTAAAATCACTAGGGCAATGATTTTTTTTGTTTTAAAAATGAGACGAGGAGTTAGTTTATTCTTTAATCGTTTAGCGAGTGCAATTTTAATTAAATCGGTTAAAAAATAAACTGTTAACATGGTGATAATAAATATAAGCACACCGTTTTCAGATTCGGTAATAGTGCTTCCAATAACAATAAATCCTAGCCAACCTAATAGCACACCAATATTTATAAAATTAAGTAAGAAGCCTTTTATAAATAGCTTTCCGTAGGCATTCTTTTGGATTTCAACGCGATGATATTCTTTGACAATTGAACGAAAAGACTTAGATGTTTTTATAAAAGAAATAAAACCATAAACCGCTAAAAGTATACCTCCAAAAATTAGGAAATTTGGGTCGTCTTTTATTTTATCAATAAGGTTATTGGTACTATAAAATGCTAATAAAATAAAGACAATATCTGCTAAAATAACACCTAAATCAAAGATTAAAGCGCTTCTAAATCCTTTGGTAGCACTAGTTTCGAGCAGTACAAAAAATACTGGACCAATTGTGAACGCAAGGATAATTCCGAAGGGAATAGCCGCTAAAATATCATCAAACATATAGGAAATAGCTTTCCTACAAAACTAATAAAAAAGACGCGTACTCAGCTAGTTTGAGCAATAGATTAGTTCATTCGTTTAATTCGACCGCCTAATGTCGTTTTTTCTTTAATATTTTGTGGATTTCCGTAGATATATACATCACCACCAGCAATAACTCTAGCATCTACTGTTTTAGAGGCATTAATATCGGCTTCTCCAGCAGCTTTTATATTTACTGAAGTGTTTTTTGTTTCGAAAGCTTTCCCTTCGTAAACACCACCAGTATTTAAAGTAATGGCTTGAGAAATAGCCTTACCACGAGTTTCAACAATACCTCCAGATACGGCTTTAATATCAACTTGGTCTACATCTAAACCTATTTTTAAATGTGCGCCTTCTTGTGCTTTTAATTCTATTTGACTTTGCTTAATAAGCTCATTAGATGTAATAAAAGCACCTTCATTACCATCAATAACATCTAGTGTTGTATAATGCACTGAAACGAAGGTACGATCACCATTAAAACTCTTATCGGTTTTCATTCTGATCTTTAATTTACCATCTTTATTGATTACAACTACATCTTCTATATCATCTCCAGTAATTTCTACTTTTGATTCGTCAGATTTAACAAGATTAACAGTAATGAGGTCATAAACTTTAACTTCATTAAAGTCACCAACAGCTCTCTCTTTAGGATTTTGAGCAATTAATAGTGAAGTAAATAAAGCTAATGTGAGGGTAAGAAAAGTTTTCATCTTGATGTGTTTTTATAATACTTACGTGTGATTGATGTATTAAAGATGATACTAAATGTTAATTGTTACAGTATTATCAAAATTTAAGCTACATGAACAGCTGTTCCAGTAACAGATACAAAGAAATACGAACCACCAACCGTTTCAATATCAACACTTATTCCAACGACGGCATTAGCATTTAATTGTTGAGCGTTGGTTTTCATTTTTTGAAAGGCTTGTTCTTTAGCTTCATTCATTAAATCTTCAATGATCGTCATATTTTTTTCTGTTTTAAAAGAAAACTTTGTTTTTAATTCTGAAGATGTTCCTGTGACAATTCCTTTATATTCAAGTATTTTAAAACCTTCAATAGAATTTGTAGTGGTTAGAATCATAATTGTATTTTTTCAATAAGTGTCTATTTATTCTGAAATGTTACATCTTAAAACTAGGCATCTTCATGCTTTCCAATAAGTGTAAAATCTAAATGTTTTTTAACTAAATCGGTGTTTTTTACTTTTACAACCACCTCATCACCTAGTTGATACATGAGCTTAGTGTTTTTACCAATTAATGCATAATGATCTTCATCAAAAACATATTGATCATCTTTCATATCACGAATACTCACCATGCCTTCACATTTATTTGATATGATTTCAACATAAATTCCCCAATCTGTTACTCCAGAAATAACACCTACAAATTCTTCATCTTTATGATCTTCCATAAAACGAATTTGCATGTATTTGATAGAATCTCGTTCGGCTTTAGTTGCTAAATTTTCCATATTACTCGAATGGTTGCATTTATCTTCATAAGCCTCTTCATTGACCGATTTTCCACCATCGAGATAATGTTGTAATAAGCGATGTGCCATCACATCAGGATATCGTCTAATTGGTGACGTAAAGTGACTGTAGTAATCAAATGCCAATCCGTAATGTCCAATATTATGTGTAGAATATTCGGCTTTACTCATGGTACGAATCGTTAAAGTATCAACTAAGTTTTGTTCCTTTTTTCCATGTACATCTTTCAATAAATTATTTAACGATGACGATACACTTTTTCGGTCTTTAAAATTAAGTTTATATCCAAATCGTCCTACTACATTTTGTAAGGCAGCTAATTTACTATCATCTGGTTCATCATGGATACGATATACAAACGTTTTCTTTTGTTTTCCAATAAATTCACCAACCTTTTTATTTGCTAGCAACATAAATTCCTCGATGAGTTTATTTGCATCCTTACTAGTTTTAAAGTAGACTCCTACAGGATTTGCATCTTCATCTAAATTAAATTTCACTTCAACTTTATCAAAAGAAATAGCACCAGTGCTCATACGTTTACGACGCATAATTTTGGCTAATTCATCTAGTTTTAAAACTGCATCTGCAACCGCTTGATCTGCTTTATAAGGTTTGCCAGTTAAAGACACTTCTTTAGGTATAGCATTTGTTTTAGTTTCTATAATTGATTGCGCTTCTTCATAAGCAAAACGTGCATCAGAATAGGTAACTGTTCTACCAAACCATTGGTCTTTAATTTCGGCTTTATCATTCATTTGAAACACTGCAGAAAAGGTATACTTTTCTTCATGTGGTCGTAATGAACAAGCACCATTAGATAGTATTTCAGGAAGCATTGGTACAACACGATCAACTAAGTATATCGAGGTTGCGCGCTCATAAGCTTCATCATCTAAAACCGTACCTTCTTGTAAATAATGCGATACATCTGCAATATGAATTCCTATTTCATATAAGCCATTATCTAAGATTTTAAAGGATAAAGCATCGTCAAAATCTTTAGCATCTTTTGGATCTATGGTAAACGTTAAATCTTGTCGCATATCACGACGCTTGGCAATCTCTTCTTTAGTAATAGATGTATCTAATTGGTTTGCATAAGCTTCAACCTCGTGAGGGAACTCATTAGGTAATCCATACTCTGCAAGGATAGAGTGAATTTCGGTACTATGTTCTCCAGGTTTACCAAGTACTTTAAGTACTCGTCCGTAAGGAGAATCGGCTTTTTCTGGCCAATCTTCTAATGAAACTAGTACTTTATCACCTTCTTCAGCTTTATTAATTTTATTGATGGGCACAAAAATATCGGTATGCATTTTATTGCCATCAGGAATTACAAAAGCATAGCTCTTATGGATTTGGATCACACCAACATATTCACTTTTTTCACGTTTAATAATATTTGTGACTTCACCTTCTATTCTACCTCGTTTTCTACGTTTGTAAGCATAAAATTCAACTTCATCACCATCTAAAGCTTTGTTCATGTTATTAGAAGCAATATAGATATCTTCATCAAAATCATCGCTAATAATATATCCAGAACCTCTGGACGCCATATCAACAATACCTATATGATATTCGGTATTAATAATCGCTTTAAACTTACCACGATCTATTTGTTCTATTTCCTGTTTTGCAGCTAGTTTAGCTAAAGTTTTTATAATTTGATTTCTACTACTGGCGTCATTAACACCAAGCTTAGCAGCAATTTGTTTATAGTTAAAGGATTGGTTTCTATCTTTTTTTAAAATACTAAGAATTGTATTTGTAAGGTTTGAAATCCCTTTATTGGATTTCCTTTTTTTCTTTTTTGTCATTATAATTTGTAATCATTTTCATTTCCTAAAAGTGTTAGGAATTCAGTCTTTAAAAAACTTAATATAGGAGGAGTGAAGATATTAAGTTTCTGCAAATCTACGGTTTAATTATTTAATCGTGTTTGTTTAGTGTTAAATTAATGAAAAAGACTTGTTATCAACATATATATACATATCATCTTTTTTCTTTTAAAAATTTAAAAATAAAATGGTGATTATTATAGGATGTTAATAGTTAGTATAACTTTTTTAGACTTTATTTTGATTAGTGACTTATACAATTCGATGAATAGTTAATTAACATGATGTTTATCTTTAATATGCTCATTTTTAATGAAATTTATAATACTATTAACAGCTGTTGATAACCAATGTTGACAACTAAAATTTAATAAGTATTTATAAAAATCATGTTGGTATCTTAAGAAATTGATGCTGATAACTTCACTAAAAAAAACGACTAACTTTTTAGGTGATTACATTTAGGTTTTTGTTTGTAATAATTCTCAGATAATCCTAATAAAAGTTTTAAATACTTAGCAGAAGATATTAACAAGTAATGAAATGTAAACACCTTAGAAGTTAACAACGTTTACTTCTAAAGAAAATAAAGTCCATATCAAACTTAACTATTATGAATAACTATGTGTTTTATCCCTCGGTTTATTTATAAGCAATTATTAACTTTAAGGTTTTAAACAACACTCTAAAATTATGACCATTTCAATAGGTAACGATCACGCAGGAACCCAATATAAACAAGCTATTGTAGAACACCTCGAAGCTAAAGGTTTTACGGTTAATAACTACGGAACAAATGCTAATGATAGTGTTGACTATCCAGATTATGTACATCCTGTAGCAAATGATGTAGCTGATAATAAAGTGGATTTCGGAATATTGATCTGCGGAAGCGCTAATGGTGTAGCGATGACGGCCAACAAGCATCAAAAAGTTAGAGCAGGAATTTGTTGGACCAAGGAAATCACCGAATTAACAAGACAACATAACAATGCTAATATTTGTTGTATTCCAGCGCGTTTTACAGCTTTACAACAAGCAATACAAATCGTAGATGCATTTTTAAATACCGAATTTGAAGGCGGTCGTCATCAAAAACGAGTAGATAAAATTCCTGTGTCTTGCTAATCTAGATCTATGCTAGAGATAAAAGTAAAAACCTTCCAAGAGTTAACAACTCAAGAATTATATGATTTACTTCAGTTGAGAAGTGAGGTATTTGTCGTGGAACAAGATTGTGTGTATCAAGATATAGATGGAAAAGATCAAAATGCATTACATGTTATTGGTTTTAAAAATAGTAAAGTAGTTGCTTATACAAGAGTGTTTAAACCAGGTGATTATTTTACATATGCAAGTATTGGTAGAGTAGTAGTTGATGTTAAAGAAAGAGCTCATAAATATGGTTATGATATTATGAAATCTTCTATTGAAGCTGTGAAATCTCACTACAATGAAACTCAAATTAAAATATCGGCGCAAACTTACTTAAAGAGGTTTTATAATACTTTAGAATTTTATGAAGTAGGAGAGGAGTACCTTGAAGATGGGATTCCGCATATTGGTATGGTTTATAAAGGATAAAATGAACTCGATAGCACCACAATTTATTGTCAAAAATGTATTAGAATCTGTACAATTTTATACTAAAAAATTAGGATTTGATATCAATTGGATGCACAAAAAAGACCCAAAATTCGCTATCCTAGAAAAGGGTGGAGCGACTATCATGTTTCAATTACAAAACCAATTCAAGATACAAAATATAGAAATAAGGATTTTGAGATAGAAGATCCAGACGGTTATATTTTATGTTTTGGAAAGTCTGTAGATAACTAATTATTTTCACCAACATAGGTGACGAGAATCTCAACGCGACGATCAAATTTTGGCTCACCACCTAAAGGAAATTTTCTACGCATACCTACATATTTCATACGTCTTTTACTCACCCCTTTTTTGGCTAAATAATCATAAATAAATTTAGCCCTAGCCACTGATAGATTACGTTTTTTAGTTTTGCGATCTATAGCATCTCTACTGTTTTGAGTGCAACATACATGGCCTTGAATTGTGAAATAAATATCTTCTCGTTCTACTAAAGCTTTAGCAATATTTTCAAGTGTAGGTTTTGATTCGGGTAATAATTTACTATATCCCGTTTTAAATAAAATATTGTCTAATGTAAACTTATCACCTGCTTTTAATTCGCCTTTAATAATTTCTTCAACCTTAGGTTTTTCTTCAACTACTTTTTGAACTCTAGGTGGGTTATAAGGCTGAACAATAACTTCAACTTTTCTATTTAGACCTCTAATTTTATGAATATCTTCCTCTTTTACCAATTTGAGAAGCACCTCTCCTTTTCCATCAACATTTGTTATGATGGATTCATCAAATTCATTATTAGAAAAAATAGTCTTTATAGAATTAGCTCTGTTTTGTGATAGGACCAAGTTGTAAGAATCTGTTCCTCTGTCATCTGTAAATCCATAAATAGATACTTTTTCAATATCCAAGGTCTCTATTTCAGATAAAAACAAGAGCAAACGATAGTGTTCTGTTGGAGGAACATCATACTTATCTGTTTCAAAATATACCTCATGAGTCATCGCTTCTTGAGCAAAGAAAAATTGAGTAAAAATGAGCGATATGAACAGTATTTTTTTCATCATCATACGTCTACAGATAATACAATATAGATTTTTTTAACGTTTTCGTCAAATTTAAACGTTGTATCAATCTAAGTAACTTAAATAATTTGAAGGGTTTTTTAGTATTTCAACACCCTTTTGAATTTCAAAATTATTGGCTACATAATAAGTATATAAACCTTCACGATAAAAATAACGCTTCACGATTTCATCAGATAATAGCGATAATAATTGTGATTTATTATCATCAATCGCTTTACTTTTATAACGGTCTAAAGCCGAAATTAAATCAGAATAATCAGAATTAATTTCATTATTTAATTGTTCTTCTTTTGCAACGGCAAGTGCATTAGCAAACGCCTTTTCTGTTTGTGTTTCGAAGTTAAAGTTATTCGCATTTAGGAAATTTTTAAAATCACTAAAATCTGAATCGGTCAAACTAAAATTTTCTAAATCTGTTATAGAATTCTTGTAATAATACGCAGTAGCATATTTAAAAATTAGGTTTTCATTAATGATGGCTTTAGTAATGGTACTCAACTTTGTAGCATCCAATTCTAAATCCGGTTGCACGCCTCCACCATCATAAACGGTTCGTCCTTTTTTAGTTTTAAAGGCATTATAGTTTTCTTGTTTTACACGAGTAGCATTTCCGTTTTCATCGCGATTCCAATAATCAAGAGCTTGAATACAACGTCCTGAAGGTGTATAATATCTTGAAATAGTGATTTTCATTTGAGTACCATAAGTAAGTCGCTTAGGTCGTTGTACAAGACCTTTTCCAAAACTACGAGCACCCACCACCACAGCACGATCTAAATCTTGTAAAGCTCCAGATACAATCTCACTTGCCGAAGCACTAGCGCCATCAATAAGTACAACTAAAGGAATTTCGGTATCTATAGGTTCTTTTGATGTGTAATAGGTTTTATTATATTTTTTAACCTTTGATTTTGTCGTCACCACAAGCTGGTTCTTTGGAACAAAAATATTAGTCACATTAACCGCTTCTCTTAATAATCCTCCAGGATTACCACGTAAATCTAAAATTAACTTTTCTGCACCTTGATTTTTTAAAGCACGAAGCGCACTAATAGTTTCTGATGATGTTTTTTCATTAAACTTTCTAAGTACGATGTATCCAATATTATCATTAACCATAGAATAATGCGGTACAGCATGAATATCTACAGCTTCTCTTTGTATGGTTGCTGTTTCGGTTTTTCCTTGTCTGATGTAAGTCACATTTACAGAAGTTCCAGCTGCACCTTGGAGTAGGTTTCCTGCGTCATCTTTAAAATCGGCAACCACAACATTATCAACCTTTATAATTTCGTCACCAGCTTTAAGTCCAGCTTTATCAGCAGCATAATCTTTATAAGGTTCAACAATTACTAATTTATCTTTTAAGGTTAACACATTCGCGCCAATACCTGTATAGTCACCAGCATTATTTATTCGTGATGCTTCAACATCTTGTTCATTGTAATAATTAGTGTATGGATCTAGATCGGCAAGCATACTCTTAATTGCGGTATCCATGAGATCTCCAGGATTGGTTTCATCTACATAGTTCATATTTAGCTCTTTAAAGAGCGTTGTAAATATTTCTATTTGTTTAGCAATTTCGAAAAAATCGCTTTTAAAAGCGGTTCCACTAAAAAATATGGTGAATGCTAGTAGCGGAATTAAAATCCGTTTGTGTAGTAGTTTTCTCATGATTTTAATCATTTATTGTTGGGACACCTTTTTAGAAAAAGCATCTAAAAGTTCTTTCATTTTTGTTTCTACGGAATCAAAATCCGTTCCATCCTTACCAATGTACAAAATCATTAACGCATAAGACGATAAAATGTTGTTAAAATACTCAGCTTTATTAAGGCGATAGGCTTCTCTAAGTAAGCGTTTGATACGATTTCTGTCTACAGCATTTTTAAAATACCGTTTGCTTACAGAAACTCCAGTTTTAAATTGAATAGCCTCCTCGTCAAATGTTGTTTCTAGATATACGAGACGCAACGGATAAGTAGAGATTGATTTTCCTTCAGAAAACAACTGCTCTATCAATTTTTTACTTTTAAGTTTTTCTTTTTTCGAATAAGAAAATGACATCTAGTTTTTAGAGTTTTGTGAAATGAGTTGTTGTAGGTCTACAATTTGACTTTCTAATTGATGGAGTCTATCATAAACATCTACAGGTTCTGGCATTTGCTTTGAAGCGAACATTGTAACGTACCAAATCTCCATAATATCTTCGGCATTAATAGTATATGTTGGATAATTACCATCTTTATTGTCGCTTTTAAGAATCAATTTCCCACGTTCTTGAATACGGTTAATCACACGCTTTAAAACAACACCATCATTTTTACTAATAATTACATAAACACGACCGTCTTTAATGTCGTTAAAGTCTTCAACATAACGTCCAAAAACCATATCACCATCAAAAAATGTACGCACCATAGAATTACCTTGTACCTCAAAACATCTAAACGTGCCATTTGATAGTTGTGGCATATGAAATGCTGGTAAGGTTTCTATATATTCAGCATCGCCATAACCATCCAAATATCCAGCCCTAGCTTTAGCAGGAACATAAACTACATTTTCTTCACCTTGAGGCGTTGTAGAAATTACTTGTGGCATTCCAGAATATGTTGGAGTGTTTGGGAGCTCAGATTTTAACATCACCTTGCTTTTTCCGAAAAGATAATCAGGATTGATATCAAACTCATCAATAATCGCAGAAAGTACATCATAACCTGGCTTAGTTTTTTTACGTGAACCATCTTGTTGAGGTCTACCATTAACAATACTATCTATAGTAGTTCCGGTAACACCAATACGTTTAGAAAACGCATAATTATTTAAATGAAAGTGGTTAATAATGGCGGTGATTTTCTCGTCGATCTGTTCCATAATTTTAATATTAATACATCTAACTTTTTACAAAATTATTTTGCATTTTGTTTGTTTTAATTTGTAAAATGTTTTATATTTGTACTCTATTTAAATGCTAAGATACTAAAATTAGTTAAAAATCAAACATTTGTGTGATTTTATTAGCGTTTTCTTCAGATTTTAAATCACAAAGACGTCTTATTAAAATCTATGATGGTTACGTATTCAACAAAATGTTGGAATACGATGAAAGTTTATGCCTTAGTTATTAAGGCTTTACAATTGAGGTAAACTGTTAGAAAAGCGAAACAATAACAGTTCTTAATTGAACTTAATAAAACAAGTATAAACTTTAAAAAATTAAAAATGAGTACAGAAATTAAAAACACGCTCTTTCGATTTGTATCAATGAGAGCACCTGAATTAACAGATGACAATAAACCTCAAGACGGGTTTGTTTTTAGAGATGCAGCTGTTAAAAAAGGAGAATTTGATGCAGCTGCAGCGACCTTAACCGATGCTGCAGAAAAATGGCAAGCCATGAAAGTGGTCGCCAATTCATTTCAACCATTATCAGTGGATGGAATAAAAGAAATAGATACCAAACTATATGAATTATCCGTTTGGATCGCAAAAAACCGATTATCTTATAATCTAGATGAACTTTTGAAGCTAATGGAAGGTGTTTCTAATCTTAGGGAGAGTGAAGTTCTAGGGAGGTTATGGGACAATTTATTTTATCAAACACTAACGCAGGAAACATTCTACGCGAAAGAAACAATTATTCAACTTTTAATTGCTAATCATGTGCTTTCTAATTATAAAGGCGATAAGGACCAATTAAAAGACTTAATCAACGCTAAAGTTGTATTACCAAAAGCTTTATTTGGAGATGGTGACATTGACAAAGCAAGCCAAGAAAAGAAAATTGCAACAAAAGATACACAAACAGTTAAGTCGGTTCCAACAGGTTCAATGGCAAGACAGCAACGTATTGCCCAAGCAGAATTACACAACCAAGAGTTAGCGTTACTATCTAAAGAATTAAAGCGTGTTGAAAAGGCGTATCAGAAAGAAAAGTCTAAAGCTTTAGAGGCTGCTCAAAAAGACTATCAAAAACAGATTAAGCCTATTTTAGATCAATACACAATAGATATTGAAAATGAAAAGAAAAGATGGTGCGGAATAAAAGACCCAAATGTTGATTATGATCCAAATGATCCTTGTAACCAACCCGATTCATTACCCGAACCAGAGTTACCAGAATTTACATTTGAGTTCAAAAAAGAATTAGATTACGAGTATTTACAATCTAAATTAAGCCCAGAAAGTTTCGAAACGCTTTCTGATTTGGTGGCTTCAACTTCTGGAGAAACTCCAGGTGTTATGGAACGTATTGAGCAATCTTCATTTGATACATTTGCAGAAGATTATGAAGGTTTTACAGATATTGATGGACATATACAAGATGTCATTTCTGGAAACGACGATACGATTGTAGAAAACACTGAAGATGAAGATACAACACTTGTGAGTATAGGTGGTGTTGTTGTTCCCGTAGATACAACAAACACGTCGTCTGATTTTAGTTTTCAATTGTGTTCAAAGGCAGTAAGAAAATTATTTTTACCAACTATTCACAATGCAGATTTATCTATAGTTGTTCCTGATGCGTCATGGCAAGTCGCAAGCTTTGATTATACTTTAGAGCGTACAGACGAAGACTTTACCAATAATGGTGACGTCTCTTATACGGTTATTAGATTAGGAAATACTATTTTCTTAAGAAATATGGATATTGGATCACCACGCCATTCAGATCAACCACAATTAGTCTCATTTTCTGGTACTATCACATTTACAAATGGTGTAGTTAAAACGTTTAACACACCAGATTTTGTACTAAGAACATGTACTTCTGGTGTTTTGATTGGAGATATTGTCGATCCAAATGATAATGACAATCCTCCAAACCCCGGCACATCTAATGAAACACCTTTTGTACCTAGTGGTTTTGGTGTAAAACAATTAGGTATTGCCGATTATAACAAAGTAGAGCAATCTACTCAAGGTTATGTTGAAGGTGATGTTGCTCATATCGAAAATGTGATGGCGCGAGAGTTTAAGGAGCGTAGCACAAGACGTTTACGTCGTAAAGAAGATACGCTTACAAGTTCTACAGAAACAGAAAGAGAGCAATTAACAGATACTACATCTACAGAGCGTTTTGAAATGCAAAATGAAGTATCAAAAGTGATTGCAAACAGTAAAGACTTTAGTGCTTCGGCTGGTGTTAATTATAGCCCTACAGATAGTCTTCAATTATTTGCTAATGCTAATTATGCAACACATAATTCTAAAGAACAAAGTACGCTACAAGCTGTTACAAACTCTAAAGAAATTACTGAACGTGCACTTGATAGAATTGTAACCAAAGTTAAAGAAGAACGTATTGAAAAAATCGTAGAAGAGTTCGAAGAAAATAATGCACATGGTTTTGATAACCGAAAAGGTGATAAGCATGTTGTAGGTGTATTCCGTTGGGTCGATAAGGTCTTTAAAAACCAAATCATAAACTATGGTAAACGTTTGATGTTTGAATTCATGGTACCTCAACCAGGAAAATTACATAAATTAGGAATGAGAGGCGCAAATAACCAAAATGAAAATGGATTAATAGAACCTACAGACCCAAGAACGTCTACAACTCAAAACCTTAAAGATTTTACAATGCTTACCGATGCAAAATTAAAGTATTGGGCAGGAAAGTATAATGTAGAACACAATGCAAAACCTAAACAGTATATCTCTGTTGGAGAATCGTTTAATATTAACCTAACAGGAGGATCTTCATTAGCGCATACCGAATCTAATTCAGGAAATGGTAAAATTAAAATTCCTGAAGGATATAAAGCGTTTTATGCTACAGGTATTTTTAATGCATCGAGTGATTATGATACCCAAGGAAATATATTATCATTAACTATTGGTAATGCTACCGATAAATTCACAGGACGTTTCTTAAGCCGAACATTAACTTTAAATCAAAGTATTAATGACTATGTGAATGAGGTTCCAGTATCTTATACTTTAGGAAACCATATTAGTGGCGATGTATCTGCATCTGTAAAATGTGAGTTAACAACCGAGTACGAGAATAAGTGGAAACAAGAAACTTTCAAAGCAATTATTGATGCTTATGAAGATGCGTTAGCAGCCTTCAATGAAAAGTTAGCTGAAGAAAAAGCTAATGGTATTGAGATTAAAGGGACTAATCCAGGATTCTATCGTGAGTTTGAAAATAAGATCTTACGTAAAAACTGCATTTCTTATTTAATAGACCAAAACCCAAGTGCGCAAAACACCTACGGAAAGTCTAATTTATTTTCAACTACAGGTGGTGGAGCTGCAACCTTTGGTAATTTAGAGGTTAATGTAAATCAAGCCTTAGATAACTACGCGGCATTTGTGAAGTTTATGGAGCAAGCTTTTGAGTGGGATATCATGTCTTACAACTTGTATCCTTACTATTGGGGCAATCGTCAAGATTGGACAAGCTTATACCAATATGATGAGTCTAACGATCCATTATTTAGAAACTTCATGCAAGCAGGTATGGCAAGAGTGATTGTAACAGTGCGTCCAGGTTTTGAAGAAGCAGTTCGTTATTACATGCAAACTGGTCAAATCTGGAATGGTGGTGAAGTTCCTGTGATAGAAGATGAGTTGTACTTATCTCTTGTTGAAGAATTACGTCAGCCAGAAGGTGAGAAACTTGGTAAAGCTTGGGCAACCAGAGTACCAACGGCTCTTACCATCTTACAGGCACAAAGTATTGGTTTAAACGTCAATAAAGCCTTGCCGTATCTTGATGATCTTTCTGATTTTGAAAATCCAGATGAGGTACCACAATCGCAACAGTTTGAATTAAACGATGCTGCTATTGGTATTTCTGAAAGTGATGGCGAACGCCATATTGAAAATGTAGATATCGTTAATGGTTATTTACAGTTAAATACTGATGACACACCAAGACAAGTTGTAGCGCAAATCTCAATGCAATCTATCAAGAATGCTATAGACGAATTAGCCTAATAACTTAACATCCTTACCCCCTTTGTTACTGCTGAACTTGTTTCAGCATACCAAAACCAACCCTCTCTCAAAGACATTGAGAGAGGGGTAGGGTGAGGTTTGTTATAACTGAATGTTTAACAATAAAAAAGAAAATCATGAGTGATTTTAATAAAATAATTGAATATCTGAGATATACGAGGCAAGATGAAGAAAGAGAGGCTAAAACTACGCATAGACCTGCGATTATTATTACAGAAGATTTTGATTTAAATGCTCCATTTCATGAGGAAGATTATATCTATGTGGATAAGGAAAAGATAAGAAACCACGATGGTTATTATACATTACAACACCTTTATAATGCGTATTATTCAAGGTTGTATTTAAGAACAATATCTAATGATGAAATAGAATATTATATAAGAAAACCAATTGAAATAGATGGAGAAGACCATTATCAATATAAGAAACTACCTTATGGAGATTGGCATGTTAATAACCCTTTGTCTTTTACAGAAGTAAAAGTGGGTTATACATTTTATTACAGTTCAGAGTTAGAAAAGTGTATTTATTTACCTTTAAAGGAAGTGGTGGTATTACCTGAACAAATTACATACCATCCTAAAGATTTAAAAAACAATCCTTCAGGAGAATATTCTTTTCAATTTAAGGATGCAGAAGGTTACTCTGGAGAAAAGCTTGAGACGGTTTGGGCAGAACTAGATCCCACAGGATATTCTAGAGCATATAATAATATTTCTTTAGCCAAAAGAAAGGTTGAATTTATTAAGAATCAAAAACCAGGTTTAATGCATCTTTTCCCTAAAATTGATCTTAACTGCAGACAAACAAAAATAAGATATAACTATTATGAAAAAGTAGTGCCAAACAATAGCTTTTTAGGAGATCCTGTTTTAGAGCTAAAATTCAATCATTTTGGAGCGCAGCTTTTATTTTTGAATGCCACTATATTTTATTATTTCAACGAGTTAGATGACTTTGATGTAACTAGGGAGAGGCAAACTTTTTTTGACGACTATACAAGTTTTGTGGATGATTTATTGAATACAAGAAACAATAATAAAATATTAGAGGTTTTGTACTATGTACCAACCTTTCATTTTAAGAAATTAGATAAAGATTTCTTATGGACTGTTCTAGATAAAGTTTTAGAAGGCTCAATAAACAACATAGGTCTAGATACAGAAGATATTGTGTTGCACTTACTTAAAGGGTTGCTAGAAACATCTTCCAGTCCAGATGCATTTTTGCTAAAACTTATTAAAGAAAGAGAAAACAAAGAAACACGTTTTTCTATACTTTATAAAGGAATGGATGGCGAGAATTTTGTCTCTTTAATTTGGTTTTTATACGACACATGGGCAAAAAGTACATTTACAGATTTAGATAATACTTTATTTAAAGCTAGCGATGGTCCATTACCAATACCTTATAAATCCGAAAAATTCATAGGGTTTTATAGTAGCAACAAGAATTTTGATTTTATTTCTAATAACAATATTTATGTGACCGAGGATGAAACTTGGGTAGATAATGTTATTAGCGTGTTTGACCCTGGGGCAGGCAAGGCAATTAATCAATTAGTAGAAGAACAGAATAATTATACCTACCATTATTTCCATCCATTAATGCTTGTAGATGTCGAGCAAGAAAGCGCTATTCCAATACCAAAGTATATTCCAGCATTTTTCTTAAAAGCCAATGAAGATAAAAGTTTTTGGAGTAATGTTGTAACTGGCATAGAATATGGTGTAGATATTATAACCACATTATCTGGTGTTGGTAATATTGCTAAGTTTAGGCATTTATCTAAGATCGCTAAAGTGGCGTCTAGGTTTAACAAATTTGATAAAGCAAGGAAGTATGCCAGTGTGGTTTCAAAGATACGCTTAGCTTCTGGCGCTATTGAGATAAGTAGTGGCACGGTAAATGCGTTGATAAAACTGGCAGATTTAAAGAAATCGCCTTTTTGGAAAGAACTCAGTACCTTTTTATTTTGGTTAGAAATGCTATCTTTAGGAGGTGAACTTACCGCAGCTATAAAGAGTGGCTTACGTAAGAGTGCAGACGATCTTTTAAAATATGAAGATGAGTTAGTTGAAAGAGCTACACGAGAAGGTGTTGAGGATGTAGATGGTTTGATTGATGATCTAGATTTGTTGGCAAAACCAGCTAAGTTGGGTAATTTTGGAGGAAAAGTACTAAAGGCATCTCAGGTAAGAAAATTAAAAGGGACATTAAAACAAAAAGGGATTACACTCTTCTTGGAAGATGACTTGAAACTTACAAAACTGGGTAAAGTAAAAAATAAACAACTTACAAAGCTATTTAATCCCGTAATGCTTAAAACAAATAAGTTTGATAATGTTGTTGATTTGTTTTTTGCAATGAGAAAAAATAATGTTGCAGGAGCTTTCGATGCTAAAGGAAAACAATTTTTCTTATCAGAAAAGCCAACAGAGTATTTAGTTTTTCATGAAATGGCACATGTAAAACATTTTGAGGAATTGGGAGATGCATATCATGGTTTAAAGGCATGGGAAAAAGAAACGTATGTTTTTGAAGAAATATGGTCTCAAAAAAGAAAATGGACGAACAAAGAGTTAAATCATGCGTTAAATTATGTAAACAAAGTTCGATATGAAGCAGGTCAACCACTAATAAATAAAAAGATATGAATTATACAGAAGAACAAATAAAAGAGAAAGCAAAACAAATAATAAAAGATTTATTAGACGAATTCTATTCAGATGAATTAATTCGTAAAATTCTTTTTAAAGAAAACGACACACATCTTTTTGGGAAATATAAAGGTCAAAAACATCCAACATGGACAGTTAGTGTGGAAGCTCTTTTTGACAACGTAGACTTTTTACATATTTCTGATGAAACAGGAGAACCATTGTACTACCAAAACTTTAATACATTTGTTTTTAATATTGATAAAACTCCTGAAGGGAAGTATTTTAAGGTAAATGAGGAATAACTAGCAAATTCTATATTTAACCTGATGACGCGGATTTGTAATCCGCGCCAATAAATGATTTATAAAAGCACACATTAAAAGATGTGTGCTTTTTTATCGAGTTGTCGTAATTTAGGTTTTAAATGTATTTGATTAAGGCACGGATTACTAATCCGCTCGATCGCGGTTTTTACTGTAGAAGAATTGATACGAGAAAATTTTAATATAACTAAAGAATATCTTAACAAATACAATTTAACAAATAGAAGCAAGTTGTATATGAATTTTGATATTGAGATTAACGTAAAACATATAAAATAATGATACAAATAAAACTACTAATAAGTCCTCAGGAGTATAAATATCAAGAGAAGGATGAAAGGTTTAAAGAGTTTTTGGAACTTCTAAATAAAGAATGGGATAAACATATAGAGATTGTACACGAAAAAGAAAGTAATTTCTCTGGATATTATTTGTTTTTTGAAAGTAATTACTTTCCTGATAAGGATTATAAATTGATAGACCAGAAAACCTTTTTAATTAATGTTAGTCACCATAATGATGATGTGATAAAAGATTGTAACCCCTCAGGCTACATAACACTAAGAAATTATATGGTCAAGAATCCTTTAATATTTGGTTTAAACAAAGTACTTCAATATGCTAATATGGATAATAGGGGATTAAAGTATTTTGACTATTGTTCTCTAGCTTTATTTAAAAAAGATGGAACTTATAAACCAATGGTAAAATCCATTATAGAGTATCTAGAGGCTTATGACGCTTACTTGAATAGTAAATAAAGTAAACGAAGAGGCACGGGTTTATAATTATGCTCAATTATGGGGTATAGAAGAAAGAGACTTTGGTTTGTATATTGATGCTATTTCTGGAGATCCATTATATATAATTGCTTCACACGAGTATTTGGATATATGATATTAAAGTAAGCCTTATAAAAGTAAATTTTGAGATTCATACTAACTTATTATAAAAGCACACATTGAAAATGTGTGCTTTTTTTAATCGAGTTATCGTAATTTAGGACACTAAATACAACCTATGTACCTAGCCCTAGATGTTCACTATAAATCCAACTACGCCAAAAGTGTAGGCCTCACCTTTTTAAATAAAAGTGACAACGAGCCTCAAGAGACATTCATTGAAACTATTGAGCATATCGCACCTTACCAACCTGGGGAGTTCTATAAACGTGAGTTACCGTGTTTGCTTCAAGTTATATCAAAACTAAACCTTGAAACCATTAATGCTATTTTAGTTGATGGTCATGTGTATGTTGATAATGATGGTCATTATGGCTTAGGTGGTTATTTATACGAAGCATTAGAACAAAAAGTCCCGATTATTGGAGTGGCTAAACGAGCCTTTCATACCAATAAAGAAACTGTCAAAATGGTATTTCGTGGCGCAAGCAATAACCCGCTTCATATTTCTGCGATAGGCTTGGATCTAGAAACCGCTGCGCAATTTGTCCTAAACATGCATGGTAATCACAGGCATCCAACACTTCTCAAAATTTTAGACGGCATAACCAAAACGCAATAGTAACAAATTACAAAATTTAACATATTGTTTTTGTAAAATGTTTGTATAAATCATGTAATATGTTTATATTTGTATTCGCTTTTCTAACAAGGTTTAACCTTAGTTAATTACAATTCGTGTTAAGTGGAAACTCATAAAATCGAGATATATCCTATTCTGGTTAAGAAAACAAACAACAAAAGATATCTAAGATACAGAGTTTGGTCTACTTAAAATCAATTTAAACATATGTGTGAATTACGACACAGTGTTTCTAGAGGTGAATACATATTGATTCACTTAAATCAAAACTATTTTAAATGATGAACATGATTACGAAAGCGCTATCAGAGTATGGCGTTAAGGAAACTGTTGGCTCCAAAGACAACCTTAGAATTTTAAAATACTTTAATGACATTGGTTTTAATGGATCAAAACTTAAAGACGAAACGGCTTGGTGTAGTGCCTTTACCAATTGGGTGGCTAAAACTTCTGGATATGAATATTCAGGCAAGTTAACCGCTAGAAGTTGGTTGCGTATGGGCACATCAACAGCAACGCCAAAAGTAGGTGATATCGTCGTGTTTTGGCGCGAATCACCAAACAGTTGGAAAGGCCATGTTGGCTTCTTCATTAAAGCAACAAAAAACTATGTGTACGTTCTTGGAGGAAACCAACGCAACATGGTATGCATTAAAGCATATCCAAAACGTAGGGTGTTAGATTATAGACAGCTAGCACCTATTAAATAACCTATAAAAACAATAGATATGGAAAAAGTAATCAAATTTTTGTTTTGGTTACTAGCACTCCTATCTCCTGTTAATGCAGTTATGGTAACAATGGTGTTTTTAATCATTGTCGATTTTATTACAGGCGCTTATGCTTCTATTAAAAATCACATACCTATTCGTAGTTCTAGAATTGGACATACCATTTCTAAGTTCTTTATCTACAACCTGGTCATTTTGGCAGCGTTCTTTTTAGAACAATACATTGTCAACGAAGTACCATTTTTAAAGATCATCGCTGGATTTGTCGCTATTACCGAGATCAAATCCATCTTAGAGAACTACAATGCCATCTATGGTGTAAATCCCTTTAAAGCCCTTGTCAACTTAATCAAGTTAACACCACTTAAGGATACCATAGACACCCTTACAGAAGATGATGAATCGAAATCAAAATCCGATTCTGAGTAAAGTAACAAAAACATCCAAAAGCCAATGATATTCTTGGTCTTGTTTCAGGAAACGAAATAGACCAAGAGTGGAGGCTTACTTATAATAAACGTTAAGACATTTTAAATCGCAACAATGAAAACACAACATATATCCTTAGAAAGAACATTACTCTTGATAATCCTAGCAATCGTCATTTTTAATCTACTAGCCAAGCAATGTAGCAAAGCAACCCCCAATCTTGAAGACATTCCAAAAGTTACCATCGTTAGAGATACGGTTTGGCAAACCAAAGTAGACACCTTTAAAGTACAAACCTTAACATATCAAACGGTTTATGTGGATCGTGATGATGTTGGTGTCATTCATGAGAATCTTCCAAAGACTAAAGATTCGACAACTTTGGTTAAAGCTAGAGTCTACAAAGACACACTTAGCAATGACGATATAGATATTTTTAGCTATAATCTCATTGAGGGTAATCTTTTAGACAGTGAGATCTCATACAAATTAAAAGTGCCTCGAGAAATTACGATTACTAAAACTATCGAACACCCAAAAACGTATAGAAGTGGCTTCTATCTTTTTTCTGAAATTGGAGGTAATCAAAACCGTTTTGACAATATAAGTCTTGGCTTACAGTATAATCGAAAAGGAAAATGGTTTATCAGTTATAGAGCTAATCTCAATCAATTGCAACAGCCGACACATAACTTAGGTATTGGTGTTAGGTTATTTAAATAATAGAGACCAATTCTGAAAACGAAATATATGTCACTTACCGAAATACTAAAAGCACATGCAGATCAATCTGCCGCAAAATACCCTGAAGTCGTAAAACTCATTATGAGTGGCGCTATTGATGAATTATCAGCTTCAGAACTCACGACAAAGGCTTTGAAAACAGGAGATGCTTTCCCTGTGTTTAATTTACCCAACGCCAAAGGTGTTGAGGTCTCTTCAAAAACACTCTTAGAGCAAGGTCCTTTGATTATTGCGTTTTATAGAGGTGGTTGGTGTCCGTATTGCAATATCGAATTAAGAGCCTTGCAAAACGCTCTGCCAGAGTTTAAAAATAGAGGCGCACAATTGGTGGCTATAAGTCCAGAAGTGCCAGATAATTCTTTAACTACAGTTGAAAAAAACAACTTAGAATTTGAAGTTCTTACCGATAAAGACAATGATTTTGCAAGATCTTTAAACTTAGCATATCAATTACCCAAAGATTTAGTAGCTCTGTATGCTAATCGATTTAAAATTGATTTAAATAAAAGTCAGCAAAATGATAATAATGAGTTGCCTATTTCAGCAACATATGTCATAGATCCTTCTGGAAAAATCACCTATCATTTTTTAGAGGAAGATTATAAATTACGTGCCGATCCTAAAGCAATATTGGAGGTTTTATAAATAAAAACAAATACAAACACTACTAGTACCAACATTATAGTGGTGTTTTTTTAATATATCATGACGTTCAAAACCATGACTTAAGTCATATTTTATGCCTAAAGTTTAAAGTAACTTTAATTCTATTTTAAACAGCCAGGTCATGGGAAATTTAAATGTCACTAAACTTTCAACAAAGAAGGACAAGGCAAATTATATCCATCAGCTTACTAAAGACATAGAGGCTTTAGATTATATGATTGAAAACGATATGATTGAAAAAGAACCAATTCGTATTGGTGCCGAGCAGGAGTTTTGCTTAGTTAACGATGAGTTTTTACCACATCATAACGCGTTAGAGATTCTAAAAGATATAGACGACGAGCATTTTACTACTGAAATTGGAAACTACAATCTTGAGATCAATTTAGATCCTTTTGAGCTTAAAGACACATGTTTTTCACAACTACATCATCAACTTAAAGAGTTATTAGGAAAAGCTAAAAAAGCAGCCGAAAAACACAACACAAAAATTGCGCTTACTGGCATTCTTCCAACACTATCACTTAAACATATAAGCCTGGATAATATGACGCCTATCCAACGTTATTATGTGTTAAATGATGCGATAAAAGAATCTAGAAAACAAGATTTCGATATTCATATTAAAGGTGTTGATGAACTTAATTTACTTCATGACTCCGTAATGCTTGAGGGTTGTAACACGAGTTTTCAGGCACATTTACAAATTCATCCAGATGATTTCATTAAAAACTATAATTGGGCGCAAGCCATTTCCGGACCTATATTAAGCGTGTGCACCAATTCGCCTTTACTCTTCGGAAAAGAACTTTGGAGCGAAACACGAATTGCCTTATTCACACAAAGTGTTGATACTAGAGCGAATTCATTTTTGCTAAATGAAAAGCAATCTAGAGTTAGTTTTGGAAACAACTGGGAAACAGGAAGCATTACAGATATTTTTAAAGATAATATCTCTAGATTTAGAAGTTTGGTCACGGCCGAATTTGAAAAAGACAGTGTTGAAATGCTTGAGAATGGAGAGATTCCAAAATTAAAAGCCTTGTCCTTGCATAACGGAACTGTGTATCGTTGGAATCGTGTTTGTTATGGTGTAGGTGGCGGAAAACCACATTTAAGAATTGAAAACAGATACATACCATCTGGACCAACAATGAAAGATGAGATTGCCAACATGATGTTTTGGGTAGGGCTAATGGTAGGACGACGAAAATCTGATGACAATATCCATGACACCATGGACTTTAAAGATGTTAAATCCAACTTTTTTGCCGCAGCAAGATATGGAATGGCCACTCAATTTAATTGGAAAGGAAAAATCATATGTAGCCAAGACTTGATTTTAAATGAACTCTTGCCAATGGCCTACAGAGGGCTTTATAAAATGGGTATTTCTCCCGAAGATGCTGAGAACTATCTTACGGTTATTGTGAATAGAGTGAAGATTCACAATGGCTCACAATGGCTAATTAAAAGCTATAGAAATCTTTTGAAATCTAAAAAACGAAGCGAGGCTTTACAAGTATTAACAGCTAACATGTACCTAAAGCAAGAACACGATTATCCTGTAGCAACATGGGAAGTCTTAGATCAAGAGGCGCATACTACATTTGATATTGATAAAAAAGTAGTGCATGTGATGACCTCAGATTTGTTTTCTGTAGATAAAAAAGATAGCTTAGAGCTGGTGTCCCATATCATGAAATGGAAGAACATTCACCACATGCCTGTTATAAACAGAAAAAAGGATTTGGTTGGCTTGTTGAGTTGGACAGATATTAAAAATCATATTTCTGAAATAGAAGATAGCACGAAATGTGTTCAAAATTTTATGAAAACAGAGTTGATTACGATAACCAAAGAGACATCTATAAAAGACGCAAAACAACTAATGGACTCTAATAATATTAGCTGCCTTCCTGTAGTTAAAGGACATAAATTAGTAGGGATATTAACATCTAACGACCTCTAGCATATATGGCGAAAGTCTATAGTAAAGCTGCGGATAAAACAATATCTGTGAATCGAATAATTGAGCATATCAAAGGACATCACCAAGGCGGAACTATTGTTTTTTTTGGAGGTATTCATGGTAATGAAACAGCTGGCATTTTTGCTTTAGAAACCGTTTTAAAAACCTTAGATCCAGATACCATTCACGGCAGTATTTATGGAATTTCCGGTAATCTTCAAGCGTTAAAAAGTAATCAGCGCTACTTAGACAAGGATCTCAATAGACTCTGGACAAAAGAACAATTAAGAGCCCTTCAGAAGAAAACGAGTTTTAATAGTGAAGAACAAGAACAGCTAGAATTGTTTCAACTACTAGAAAAGATTATAGCGTCTAATTCAGGTCCTTTTTATTTTATAGATTTTCATACCACATCCAGTAAAACACTACCATTCATAACAATAAATGATGCCTTGATTAATAGAAAGTTCTCAAAACTATTTCCTGTGCCTATAGTTTTAGGAATTGAAGAATATTTAAATGGTCCTCTATTAAGTTATATTAACGAATTGGGATATGTGTCTCTTGGTTTCGAGTCTGGACAACATGACGAAAAAGAGGCCATTGACAATTGCATTTCATTTATATTTTTAACGTTAGTCTATGCCGAAATTATAGATCGTATCCACATTGATCCCTTTGAAAATTATTACCAGCAACTACAATCTAATGCTCAACAAGTATCAGATATTTTTGAAGTGGTGTATTTACATCAGATACAAAAGGATGAGGTGTTTAAAATGAAAGAAGGATTTAAAAGCTTTCAAAATATTACTAAAGAAACGGTTTTAGCCACAAGCAATCAAAAAACGATAAAGTCATCATATAATGCGCGGTTATTTATGCCATTGTATCAATCTAAAGGCAGTGAAGGTTTTTTTGTTATTAAAACGATTAAGCCATTTTTTTTGAAGCTTTCTGCTGTACTAAGACGTTTGAAATTTGATGGACTCTTGGTAATTCTACCTGGAATATCATGGGAAAATAACAATAAAGAAGCGCTTAGGGTAAATTTAAAAGTGGCAAAATTTTTCGCAAAATCAATTTTTCATTTATTGGGCTATCGTAACAAAAAACTAAATGCCAACCACGTACTGCTTTACAATAGAGAACGTGCTTCAAAATCGAATGATTATAAAAACGAAATATGGTATTAAAAAGCCTCAGCAATAACTGAGGCTTTTTAATATTTATGTTCTGTCTTAGTTATTCAGAAGCAGGAAATGTATTGTTATCTTTTTTAATATCCGCCATCATCCCTTTAGGATCAATCTGTACAGATTTTACAGCCTTAGAAGCTTCAAAGCTATAGGTTTGGTGTGCCCAAGCCCAATCGGCTTTTACAGTTGCTGAACTTGGCTTTTGACCACGCATCATACGCAATGGGATGTAATAGTCTTCAGTAGAACCATCAGTATAGGTTACAGTTAAATCGATAGGCATTGGCATTACTCCTATACGCTCTAAAGTAACTGTATTCCCCTCTATACCTTTTACCGCATAATCTATGGTATTGGTTGTTTGTGCAAAATCGATTAAATACCAATCTAATTCTAATCCCGAAACACGTTCGGCGGTACGAACCACATCCATTGGTTTTGGGTGCTTAAACGAAAAGTCATCATAGTATTTTTTGATGGTTTGCTTTAAGTTGTCATCACCAATAATATAACCCAATTGTGCAATAAATACAGCGCCTTTACTATAGGCAGAAATCCCATAGGCTTGATTAATACTATAGCGATCGGCATGTGTAGTTAAAGGTTGCTCCACTCCCGAATTTGCTAAATACACATAACCTCGATAGGAACCACTCACAGGATTATCGGCATTTCTATCCATAACCTCATTCATAGCTAAAGCTGAAATGTAACTGGTAAACCCTTCATCCATCCATTCGTGTTTTGCTTCGTTTGTAGCTAATAAAAACTGAAACCAAGTGTGTGCCATTTCATGAGCAGTCACACCAACTAAGCTTCCATAACTGCGCTCACCAGTAATAAGTGTACACATAGCATATTCCATTCCGCCATCTCCTCCTTGAATTACAGAATATTGTTCATAAGGATAGTCGCCAATATGCTTGCTAAAATACTGCATAAGCTCAGCTGTTTTTGGTTGCAATTTTTTCCAATTTTCCAACTTGTCTTCTGCCATAGTATTCTGGTAGAAAAAATGCAATAATGGTCCATTAGGAACTTGCATCGTATCATGTATAAAATCTGGATCTGCAGCCCAAGTAAAATCATGAACATTAGGTGCTTTGAAGTGCCATGTTAGTTTTTTCCCTTTATGCTTAACATCGGCATCAGTATAGCCATACCCAATCTCGTCAGCATTTTGAAGATAACCTGTACCTCCAATAATATAATCTTTATCTATAGTGATTTTAACATCAAAGTTTCCCCAAACACCATAAAACTCTCGAGCAATGTAGGGATCGGCATGCCAGCCTTCATCATCGTATTCGGCTAGTTTAGGATACCATTGCGTCATTGATAGAGATACACCTTCTTTGTTGTTACGACCTGAGCGACGAATTTGAATAGGAACTTGTCCGTCAAATTCCATATCGAAGTTTACTGTTTCACCAGATTGAATAGGAGATTCAAGATTTACAATCATAACTGTACCTTCAATTTCATAGCTTAAAGATTTACCGTTTTGTTGTAATGACTTTACTTTGATATAGCCCATTTCGTCTTCAGTCAATTTCGAGATACGGCTTTCAAAAACTGGCTTTTCTTTGGTTCCAATATTTGTAGTCATTCTTCCGTCAGGATCCTGTATACTTTGCAGCCTAGCATCCATTTCACTTCCTGGTTGAAATGCATTGAAATATAAATGATAGTATACACGATCTAGTACATCAGGAGAATTATTCGTATATTTTATAGTTTGTGTTCCCTTAAATTGATAAGACTCTACATCCATATCAATATTCATAGAATAGTCGGCTTGTTGTTGCCAGAACCCGTCTTTCTTATAAGTTATTGTGTTACTTTGTGCTTTAATTTCCGAAGAAAATAACACAGCACACAAACACAATATTGAACCAATTTTAAATTTCATAATTTTTGAGATTTAGTCTTAATTATTTTGAATTCGCCACCTGAGACGCCATGATTAATGCATTGTATGCATTAACAATTCTTCCTGATGTCGAAATTTCTGAAAGTGATTTCACCTCATTGTTTTCGCCTACAGTCACTTTAGCTTTTATAGGAAGTCCAGAATCCATAAGAACTTTCTTTACCTGTGCAGCTGTTAAACTTGGATATTGCGAACGAATTAAAGCAGCAACACCTGCTACATTTGGCGCAGCCATAGATGTTCCACTATTAAGATCATATTCGTTTTCTGGCATTGTTGAATACACATCACTTCCTGGAGCAAATACATCAACATTTACTTTTCCGTAGTTAGAAAAACCAGAGACCATGTCAGATCCATAATTTTGTGTTAGTGAACCAACAGTGATAAAATTATCGGCAACTTCAGGTCCAGTACCAACAGCATCGTTAGGATAGTTTTTAGCCACATCTATATCGGCACTATCATTTCCAGCGGCATGTACAAATAGTACATCTTTTTCAGCAGCATAAACAATAGCATCTCTAACCCATTCACTATGAGGAGAAAATGATTTTCCAAAACTTGCATTAATAATTTTTGCGCCATTATCAGCAGCGTAACGGATCGCTAAAGCAACGTCCTTATCATATTCATCTCCGTTAGGCGTAGAGCGTATAGCCATTATTTGAACATTGTTTGCCACACCATTCATTCCTTTTCCGTTATTGCGTTCTGCAGCAATAATCCCTGTAACATGTGTTCCATGACTTTCATCTTTTCTTGATGGTCTAGGGTTATTGTTACCATAACCAAGCTTGTCGTTTAAATCGTTTGGATTATCACCTGTTTTACGACCTTTTAGGTCTTTATTAAGGTTGGCGTTTAAACGCTCATTAACTTGCTCTTGAATTTTTTTAAGCTCTTTTTTAGCATCAGCCATAGATAGACCATTTTGATTGATGTTTTTGGCAATTTGAGCTGCTTGCATTACATTTTGATCCTCAGATTTTATAGCATTAACATCTTCTATAGTATATTCTGTTTTGTTGAGGTGCTTGGCTAATGTCTCATCGGCATTATTTACCGCTTGTGCAATTTGATCATATTGGGTTTTTCTTCCAACCCATGTTTGGTACTCAGACTCATACTTCTTTTTTGCTTCCTCATATCTATGAGCTGAAGGATCTCCTGTAGCAACAATTCTTACATATTCCAATTGTTCATCATAAGCGTCACCCAGAAAATTCCAACCGTGAATATCATCAACATAACCGTTGTTATCGTCATCTTTTCCGTTATTTGGAATTTCATCTTTATTGGTCCAAATGACATCATCTAAATCTTCATGATCGATATCTGTACCAGAATCTATAACGGCAACAATAACGGTTTTACCTTTTTTGCCTTTGATGATATCTGTGTAAGCTTTATCGACACTCATTCCTGGAATAGTATCTTTTACCAAATCCAAATGCGCCCAAGTATTTTGTTCTGCTTCAGTAAGTTCAGATTCCTTTAGAGGTGATGTATCTATATTTTCTATAGGTGTCGAAAGGACTCCTGTTGTTGATCCACAGCTCCATAAAATAGCTGAAAGGAAAAATGAATAGATTAATGGTTTAATTGTGTATTTCATAGTTTTATTAATTAAAAATATCATTCGTTTTATATGTGTTTTTTAAACGCACACCTTTTTCGGTATGTTGTACTGTGATGATTTCATTATGCGCATCGTGCTCTAAAAATAAATAGAAATTTTGATCTGCTGCTAGATTTAAAAATCGTTCTTTCTCATCTAAGGTTAATAATGGTCTTGTATCATAACCCATTACAAAAGGAATAGGTAAGTGACCTGCTGTTGGCAATAAATCTGCCATAAAACAAATGGTTTTTCCTTTGTAATTAATCATAGGTATCATTTGTTTTTCTGTATGCCCATTAGCAAAAAAGATGTCAAAACCTAAAGCAGAATTATGTACTATATCAGTTTCTGGAAGTGCAGTAAATTTGAGATGTCCACTATCTTCCATAGGTAAAATATTTTCTTTTAAAAAAGACGCTTTTTCGCGACGATTAGGTTGAGTTGCCCATTTCCAATGGTTTTCATTACTCCAAAAATGGGCGTTTTTAAAAGCGGGCTCGTAGCCTGTTTTGTCTTTATTCCATTGAATGCTCCCTCCACAATGATCAAAATGTAAATGTGTCATAAACACATCAGTAATATCATCACGATGAAAACCATGAGCTTTTAGGGAACTATCAATAGAGTCGTTTCCCCAAAGATAGTAATAGCCATAAAATTTATCACTTTGCTTGTTTCCCATGCCTGTATCGATTAAAATTAATCGGTTGCCATCTTCAATAAGCAAACAACGTGCCGCAATATCTATCATGTTATTAGCATCTGCTGGGTTGGTTCGAGTCCACAACGATTTAGGAACCACACCAAACATAGCGCCTCCATCGAGTTTAAAATTCCCAGCATTTACGGGATATAAGTTCATGAGTGCAAATTAATAAATAAGATAAACAACACGATAGGTTTTAGCAGATTATTATGAAATCACAGATTTAAGGCGTTTTACAAAATCTAAAAGCGCTTTAATCTCTTTGGTACTTGTTAAACGTTGCTTACTGAAACATTGAGCACTTCAGTCTCGTTTTATTGTTTTTTAAGTTGTTAAAATTGATTTACCTTTAGCTTTCAAAAATAGTCATATATGTTAGAGTTAGCAGGAATAATTATCTTAGGAATATTAGCACAATGGGTGGCTTGGAAACTAAAAATCCCAGCAATTTTACCGTTGATTTTAATCGGACTCCTCGTTGGACCAATTGCAGCAGAATTCTTATCTGAAGATGGAGAGAAATGGATAGAACCCGTTTGGAATGGTGAAAAGGGACTTTTCCCTGGAGAAAGCTTATACTACTTTGTGTCTCTAGCCATTAGTATTATTCTTTTTGAAGGTGGCTTAACCCTTAAGCGCTCAGAAGTTAAAAATGTTGGACCTGTTATTACAAAACTTATTACGCTAGGATCGGCCGTTACCTTTTTTGGAGCTGGAATTATTGCACATTTCATATTTAATTTAAGTTGGGACTTGTCTTTTCTGTTTTCTGGATTAATTATTGTAACAGGGCCTACTGTAATTACACCTATTTTGAGAAACATTCCGCTTAAAAAAGATGTTTCCGCAGTTCTTAAATGGGAAGGTATTTTGATCGATCCTATTGGTGCTTTGGTTGCCGTATTGGTCTTTGAATTTATTAGTGTA
Organism: uncultured Psychroserpens sp.; assembly: GCF_947500255.1. Lineage (GTDB taxonomy): Bacteria > Bacteroidota > Bacteroidia > Flavobacteriales > Flavobacteriaceae > Psychroserpens. The sequence goes on from NZ_CANMRL010000001.1 coordinate 1,108,893, forward strand.
GAAGGGGATAGTGGGTTTACAAAAACAGCGTTATTAGAGTTTGGTAAAATTATTCTCTTTGGAACTACCTTTGGATTCACTTTTGCTCACGCATTGGCTTTTGCAATTAACAAGAAACTAATTCCACACTATTTATTGAATGTTGTATCGTTGTCAACCGTTTTATTAGTGTTTGTGGAGTCTGAAATTTTCGCTCACGAATCGGGTCTTTTAGCCGTTGTTGTTATGGGAATGGTATTAGGTAACGGAAAACTTGAAAACCTTAAAGAGCTCTTATACTTTAAAGAATCACTTAGCGTACTTCTTATTTCTATTCTGTTTATTCTATTAGCAGCTAATATCAATATTGAAGACATGATGTTGCTTTACACATGGAAAACAGCCGTAATTTTTCTATTGGTTGTTTTTGTTGTCAGACCTTTAGCCGTGTTTATAAGTACGGCAGGCTCCAAATTAAGTTTGAATGAAAAGTTGTTTGTGAGTTGGGTTGGACCACGCGGTATTGTTGCTGCAGGTATAGCATCACTTTTTGGAAGTAAGCTTATTAAACAAGGTGTTGAAGGCGCCGAATATATTACGCCTTTAGTTTTTATGATTGTTTTGGGAACTGTTTTATTAAATGCCACCACAGCACGATTATTTGCAAAATTAGTGGGTGTATTCCTTACAAAATCTAATGGGATTTTAATTGTTGGAGCATCAAAAGTATCACGACTACTTGGACATTATCTAGAGTCCAATGGCAGACATGTGGTGCTCATAGATAGCAACCGAAGTAATATCGATAAAGCTAAAGAATTAGGTCTAGAAGCATTGAGCACTAATATCTATTCTGAAACATTAACAGATAATATTGAGTTAAATGACATTGGATACTTGATGGCAATGACTGGAAACCCAGATATTAATAAATACGCCATCAATAAGTTTAGCAAACAATTTGGCGAGAACGGCTCATTTAGATTGGTCACTGTTAACGAAATGAATAACCCAGAAGATAACCCTAAAGAAGGTTTGTTTTCACATACTGATGATTATAATCGATTGGCAGAAGTGACTCGTAAATTTCCATCTATTCAAGAGATTGAAGTAAATGATAAGGAGCACTATAAGAACCTTATTGAAATCACCAATAATGACAATGATATCATTCCGTTATTTTTAAAAGACAATCAAGATGAGTTTCATATTATCTCATCTTATAATACCGAAATTGAAAAGGTTGGAGAAAACTGCAAGTTGGTTTATTTAGGAAAACCTTTAGATATTGAAGAGGCTGTTTCTGAAGATTAAGAGTTATGGTAAACCCTCACTTTAACAGATTAAAGCAAGGGTTCTCCACAAATTATGATTATCTATAATTAACCATAAATTTTAAAAAAACACGTTGAACTACTAACGGTTTAATCTTGTCTATCCCATAAGTTTTGGCTATCACCTAAATGATATCTAAAGGTGAACATCGCTGGGTTGTTTTTATTAATCATTGCTGAGATATTGTCTCGTGTGACCTCATTACCATTAGATTCGAATGTTCTGCTTACGAATGATATTACAGGAACTTCAACGCCAATAGAAGCCTTATCACACAATCTGAAATTTGCACCAAAGTAAAGACTAGCACCATAACCAGTAACATCTTCATCAAACCCAGAAAAATCTAAACTTCCTGTGTCGTAATAAGCTCCAGCACCATATGTAAGTTGTACTTCATTAAAGGCTGTTATGCGATCAAAGTAGGTGTATTTAGCCCCTACTCTTAATAGGCTTTCATCAAAATTATCGGCACTTGAGTTATGGTAATTTACATAGGCACCAACGTAACCAGCACCATTTGGGTTCCGTTTATCTCTTGAAATTCTGTGTAAATATTCTGCGCCAACACAAAATGACGTTTCGCTATTACCATCATTGTCGTTCCAGCCAAAACCAGCACTTCCGCCAATGGTACTATTTGCCCAGCCAACACCTTCATCAAGTGAGTCAACGACATCATCATAGCCATAATCAATACCAGCAGACCATTTAAGAGGTGAATTACCTTCTTCCTCATCTAAGGTTGCTAAATTGTAAAGCCCTTGAGCTTGAATTGTCGTAATTGCTCCTAAGCACAATAGAAGCAAGGTTAGTTTAAAATTGTTTGTTTTCATAATATGTGGTTTTAAATTGATTATTTGCGATTTCGGCCTCCAAAGGTGTACACCAATGATAATGCGAGGATATTATTCTTGTTGATTAACCCAATGGTAGAATCACTTTTAGTTTCATTACCTTCAGACTTTATAGTTTGTTCTTCATAGGTTAATAAATTGGTTTGCACCATTAGAGACCATTGTGTAGTTAATAGAATGTGCAAGCCTAGAATTACTCCAGCAGTTAAGACAGTGAGGTCGTTTTTAAAGCCATCATTAAACTTGTTCTTTCCGAAGGCATATTTTGCAAAAACACCATACTGCAAACGTACTTGCTGGTATTGTTTTGCTAATATCGACACCATCAGGAGTTTTAATGAAAGGTCTAGTAAGTTTGTATTGAGGAAATCTCCATTTATACTACTATAACCTAACCCAAAAGCGCCATAAAAGGCAGCGTTTTGAAAGAGTGCTAACCTGAGATAGTATTCTGCATGCATACACCACAAAGTGTCTGCATCGGTAAATCCAAAACCTACACCAAATGCAATCATATTAAGTACAAATGCCACGGCATTTTCTTGCGCTTCATATTGTGTAATGCTTTTTGGTGTTAGGGAAGTATCATATTGTATACCGTCGTCAAGGGTAATTTCATAAGTTCTTAAATCGATGGTTGTTTCCGAGGGAATAGAGAACTCATTAATTTGAAGGTCGTTCTCGAAGTAATTTTGTGCATTCAGCTGTGTTGTTGTGCTTGATATGAATAACAACAACACTATTGATAATAAGTGCTTGATTTTCATAAGATGTGAATTGTTGGTTTAGACTAAAGTTATAAGATAGAGCGCTTCAATGCTCTAAAATGTGATAACTAACACAAAAAACAACATATTCAACCTAAGGCATTATGCAAGATTGGCCTTATAAGTTCTGGAAAGAGGTATTTCTATATTTGGTTTTAAAAATAAAGCCTTGCTATTTAAAGCGTCAATAAAATTTTTGTTGATGACATATGAACGATGTACGCGAACAAAGTTTGGAGGTAAAGTATTGAGTATGTCTTTCAATTTATTTCGGTCTATTATAGTTTTGTCATCTGTAACGAACTCCAGATAATTACCATCAGATTTTATATACTTTAACTTATCTAGATATATTTTGGACTTGTTGTTTAAAATGACCGCAATTTCTTCTACTTTTTTGGCTATTTGTTCTTTTTCTTCCTCAACGGTTTTGAGGCGTTTTATTGAGTTAATTAATTTTTGCCCTAAAAAGACGGCTGCTATTGTTGCTAATAACGCAAATAAGGTCCATTTCCAAAGATTCTTTTCTTTTATGGAAATAAGTAATTCTTTGTCTTGATTTTCTTGTTTAAGTAGTAGTATTTCTTTGGCTTGTTTTTCGGTTTCAAACTTCGAAGTGATCTCAGCGATGCGTTCTCGTTCTTCCAATAAATTAAGAGAATCCTTAACTTTATTTATATCTGTAGAAACGCGTAAAGCATTTTTATAATCGCCAGCGAGTTCATATGCTCTATATAACAAGTCGTTAATTTTTAATTTGAATTGCCGTTTCTGGGAATTCTTAAGTGCTTTATTAAGATATACGATTGCCAGATTATAGTTTTTTAAATTGAAATAAGCCTCTCCAATATACGCATAGCTTTTGTCTTTGTTGGCCATATAATTTATACGATCCTTTATTTTTACAGACTCAAGATTATATTTGATAATATTATTGTAATCTTCTAAATCAATATAGCTTTGTGCCATGTTGTAATAAATAATTGCTGCCAATCTAGAGTTACTTTTGTCACTAATTCCTGAAAGCAATTTTTTTGACATGGTTAACTTTTCATTTTCGTCATGAGTAGTAGGCAATATATCCTCTTCATTTTTTGAATGCTTACCTGCTCCAGAAGCAAGAGATTTATTGTAAAAATAATCCGCTAGATCGTCTCTATTAAGTTTACTATAAATAACACCAATTTGTAAATACGCTTTTCGAAGACCTTTTTTGATATCACCTTTTTCGTAGTGAATTATTGAGTTAAAGTAATTTTCGAGTGCTAGATCGTAATTTTCCTTTAGGTATTTTATAGATCCATAATTATAATAGGTATCCCCTTTTAGTACTTCGGAAAGTGAATCTAAATGATTGAAGTTATATTCGAAGAGGCGTTCTGCCTCATCATATTTTTTTTGCACAAGAAGGTACGTGTTCTTGTAAACAATAGATCGCGCAATTAAGTTGACATCATTAAGTATAACACTTTTCGTATAAGCTTGTTCGGCGTAATGAAGCGCACTATCTTGGTTTGTTTTATGAAATTCTTGAGATTTATGTAGTAGTGTATCTATTTCAGATTTTGATACTGTTTGAGCAAAACCTAAAAAAGAAATAAATAGCAAAGTACATTGTATGAAGTTTCCCCAATTCCTCATACCTAAAAATACAAAAACGGAAGTAAAGTACTTCCGTTGATGTTATAAATTTTTATTTAAATGATTAATCGTTGAGTTTTAAAACAGCCATAAACGCCTGCTGAGGTATTTCAACATTACCCACTTGACGCATTCGTTTTTTTCCTTTTTTCTGTTTTTCTAGAAGTTTACGTTTACGTGAGATATCACCACCATAACATTTAGCAGTTACATCCTTACGTAAAGCTTTAATTGTTTCTCTTGCAATGATTTTTGCTCCAATGGCAGCTTGAATAGGAATATCAAACTGTTGTCTTGGGATAAGCTCTTTTAATTTTTCGGTGATTTTCTTTCCAATATTGTAAGCGTTATCAGCGTGTATTAATGCCGATAAAGCATCAACAGTTTGCGCATTTAATAGAATATCTACACGAACTAATTTAGACGCTCGCATTCCAATTGGAGAATAATCAAAAGACGCATAACCCTTAGAAACGGTTTTCAAACGATCGTAAAAATCAAATACAATTTCAGCTAAAGGCATGTCAAAATTTAATTCTACACGTTCTGTTGTTAAATAAGTTTGATTGGTAATAATACCGCGTTTTTCAATACAAAGTGACATGACATTACCTACAAAATCTGCTTTTGTAATAATGGTAGCTTTAATGTACGGTTCTTCAACACGATTTAAGGTTGAAGGTTCTGGTAGGTCAGAAGGATTATTTACTATAACAATCTCATCGGGATGTTTATTGGTGTAAGCATGGTAAGACACATTAGGAACCGTTGTAATAACGGTCATATCAAATTCACGCTCTAAACGTTCTTGGATAATTTCCATATGAAGCATTCCTAAGAAACCACAACGAAAACCAAAGCCTAAAGCAGCAGAGCTTTCAGGCGTAAATACTAGTGAAGCATCATTGAGTTGAAGTTTTTCCATTGATGCACGAAGCTCTTCATAATCTTCGGTATCAACAGGATAAATCCCAGCAAAGACCATTGGTTTTACATCCTCAAACCCACCAATAGCATTAGTTGTTGGGTTTTTCGCATCTGTAATGGTATCACCAACTTTAACCTCTTTTGCCTCTTTAATTCCTGTAATAACATAACCTACATCTCCAGCTTTAATTTCTTGTCTTGGAAATTGCTTTAACTTTAATGTTCCTACTTCATCGGCACCATATGTTTTTCCAGTTGCTATAAATTTAATTTGTTGGTTTTTCTTTATAGAACCATTTATAACTCTAAAGTAGGTTTCAACACCTCTAAACGGATTATAAACAGAATCAAAAATCAACGCTTGAAGCGGTTCATCGACATTGCCTTCTGGAGCAGGAATACGCTCAATGATAGCTTTTAATATATTATCAACACCAAAACCTGTTTTTCCACTAGCGTGAATAACCTCTTCTGGCTCGCAACCTAAAAGGTCTACAATGTCGTCTGTAACTTCTTCTGGATTTGCACTTGGTAAATCCACTTTATTTAGAACAGGTATGATTTCTAAATCATTTTCTAGAGCTAAGTATAAATTAGAAATGGTTTGTGCTTGTATACTTTGAGCCGCATCAACAATAAGCAAAGCACCCTCACAAGCTGCGATAGATCGAGATACTTCATATGAAAAGTCAACATGTCCTGGAGTATCTATAAGATTAAGGACATACTCTTGATCTTCAAATGTGTATTCCATTTGAATGGCATGTGATTTTATTGTAATACCACGCTCTCGCTCCAAATCCATATTATCTAAAAGCTGATCCTGTTTTTCTCGAGCAGTCACAGTTCCTGTATAATCGAGTAAACGATCAGCAAGCGTGCTTTTTCCGTGGTCAATATGCGCAATAATGCAAAAATTTCTAATGTGCTTCATAACATCCTAATTCATCTCAATAAAGATTTGCAAATATAATTGATTTATTATGCATAAAACGGTATAAATGTTTACAAAAACCTTAATAAGTGTGGAAAATCCGTAAAAAGGATTAAAAAACAAATGTTATCTTGCAGGCAAAACCCTGACTAATTTGAAATCCCTACTCAATATTCTAATACTTTGCGTATGCTCTTTTTTGAGCTATGGGCAAAATCTATCCATATCAGGAATAGTTGTAGACGATAAGAATGTACCTATAGAATTTGCTAACGTTATTTTGTTTAACGAAGAAGAAAGCGAAATTTTAAAAGGGTCTTCAACAGACAACAAAGGTAGCTTTAGTTTAGCTAACCTAGAACCTAATACATACATCATCAAAATAAGTTTTATTGGTTTTAATAATTACCAACAAAAGATTGTTCTCAACGGAAATTTAGACTTAAGATCAATTAAGCTTACCGAGAGTGTAGAGAGTTTAGATCAAATAAATATCACAGTAAAAAAACCAACACTAATGCGTGAAGCGGATCGCCTAATTTTTAATGTCGAAAACACAGCTTTAATTGAAGGGAATATGTTGGATGTATTAAAAAGCACGCCTAGTGTTTTAGTTCTTGGTGATGAAATAACCGTTAAAAACACAAGTCCGACTGTATATATAAACAACAGAAAAGTGCATTTGTCCTCAGAAGACTTGAACCAGCTCCTAGAAGGGTCATCTGCAAATGCAATAAAATCTGTAGAGGTGATTACAAACCCTTCAGCACGATATGATGCAGAAAGCGGCGTTGTTTTAAATATCGTTATGAGTAAAAACCTCATTACAGGCTATAGAGGAACTGTCTCTACAAAATATACACAAGGTGTTTTTCCGAGATATAATGCGGGAACTAGTCATTTCTTTAAAAATGAAAACCTCAGCTTTAACGTTAATTACGATTATACTAAAAGTAAAATAAATAGAGATGGTGATGATGTTATAAATTATTTGGATAATACAAACACCTTGGATCAGAATTGGCGCTCTGTCACTAATCGAAATACATGGTCTGAAACACATAGCTTAAATGCTAATTTTGACTATTTTATCGATGATAATAATACATTGAGCTTATCAACTAATACATTGTTTGTGCCATATTTTAAATATGTAATTACCAATAACACAACAATTAGGGATAACAACAATGCTTTTTTATCTAGATTTACAGCTGATAATTTATCTAGAGATGATAAATATAATTTAGGTTTTGATTTAGATTTTAACCACAATTTCACAAAAGGACAATTAACATTTAATTCCCACTTTACTTCATATAATTATGAAAGAAGTCAGAGTGTGTTGAGCAACTTTTTTGACGTTAATGATGATTTTCAAAATGCATCAGCATTTAATACTAACGCAAACCAGGACACTCAAATTTTTGCAGCAAAATTAGATTATAGTTTACCGCTAAGTGAGAATTCAAATTTTGAAACTGGAATTAAAATGTCTAATATTAAAACCGAGAGTGATATTATACAATTTGATGTTGATATTAACACAGGAACAGAAACTGTTGATACAGAAAACACAGATGCTTTTGATTATGACGAGCGTATATATGCTGGATATGTCAACTATTCATCTAGTACCGAAAAGTATAACCTCAATATTGGACTAAGAGCTGAACAAACGGATGTTGATGGGCAATCGCCTTTAACCAACGTATCTAATATGCAAAACTACTTAGAATTGTTTCCTAATTTAAGTTTTCAATATAACATTTCTGATGGGTACAGCGCCTATGTAAATTACAAACGAAGTATTTTAAGACCTAGTTATACCGATTTAAATCCGTTTCGTTTTTTCTTTAATGACAACTATGTGATCACGGGAAACCCTAATCTCGTACCAACCTTTTTAGATCATTATGTAATTGGTGCGACTTTATTTGACCTGGTTACTATTGAGGCCTATTATGACAATTATGATGGTGCTATTTCTGAAATTCCTAGACAAGACAATACAAACAATATTATTGAGTATACTTCGGTTAACTTCGATAAAACGATTGAATATGGCTTCGATTTTTTAATCGATTTTAATATCACCGAACATTGGAACACCTATTTCGTTACGTCATTCTATAATATTGAAGAAGAAACCAATTTTGGTAATGGACTTGTTAATCAGAGTCAGTGGTCTAATTATTCAAATATTACCAATACTATATCCTTTCTAGAAGACCGAAGTCTTAATGTATTTTTAGATGTGATATGGATTGGCAAGAATCTTCAAGCATTTCAGATTGTTGAAGACCGATTATTTAGTCAGATTGCCATCTCAAAAACACTATTCAAAAAGCAAGGGACGATTACACTCAGCGCTGGAGATTTATTTAATATGCAAGATGAAAAATCGCGCGTGAGATATCAAAACCAATTTAATTTTAGCCGATCTGATATCGATAATCGCTATGTGACTTTAGGTTTTCGATACAAATTTGGAAACACAAAGTTAGAAACCAATCAGAGAAAAATAGATCGCGAAGAACGTGATCGATTAAATAAAGAAGGAAATTAACGAATAATTAGTCCTGCCACTCTGCTATAAATAGATTGGTGTCTCGTCCACCACCATTGTTACGATTAGACGAAAATGCTAAATACTTACCATTATTAGAAAACACAGGAAAAGCATCAAAAGTTTCACCATGTGTCACACGCTCAAGGTTTCTTCCATCAATATCGATCAAGTATAAGTTGAATGGAAACCCTCGCTCTGCTTCAAAATTAGAAGAGAATAAAATTTTCTCTCCTGAAGGATGAAAAAACGGACTCCAATTGGCATTTCCTAAATCGGTTAATTGGCGAAGATCACTACCATCAGCATTACAGATATATAACTCCATTTCGGTAGGTTCTACTAAACCTTCGGCTAGTAAATCTTTATAAGCTTTAATTTCTTCTTCTGTTTTTGGACGCGAAGAGCGGAAAATTAATTTTGTTCCGTCAGGAGAAAAGAAAGCACCACCATCATAACCCAACTCATTAGTAATTTGCTTTACATCAGTACCATCAATGTTCATCGTGTACAATTCTAAATCACCGCTTCTAGTTGAAGTAAATACGATTTTATCACCCTTTGGAGATACTGTTGGCTCTGCATCATAACCTATTTCATTAGTTAGTTGTTTTACAATATTACCTTCTAAATCGGCAACAAAAATATCATAACTATCATAGATTGGCCAGATGTATTTTCCGTTTTTACGTAATGGAGTATCTGGACAAGCGTCATCACCTAAATGTGTTGAGGCGTAAATAATATGCTTGTTGTCTGGCAAAAAGTAAGAGCAAGTTGTACGCCCTTTCCCTGTACTTATCATTGGAGGTGCCACACTATCCATAAATGTCTCATTTACATTCATTAAGAACATTTGATCGCAACCTACATTCCAAGCTTTATTGTTAGATTGAAATACGATTTGTTTGTCATCAAAACTCCAATAAGCTTCAGCATTATCACCACCAAAAGTAACTTGTCTAATTGATTTGAAGTGTTTTTCCCCAGGATATATCAACGAGTCTTTTGAGGTATCTGAAACTTCAGTTTGCGTTTCTTTTTCTACTTCAGAAGTCGTTTTAGAATCGTTTTTACAATTAAAAAATAAAACTCCTAATATTAAAATGTATGCGTATTTCATATGACAATTATTAACTAAATTTGTGCAAAATTAAGATATATGCGTATCAATCACATAATTATTGTTCTTTTTTTGACGGTTTTTACTGCTTGTAAAAAAGATTCCAAAACAGAAATTAGACCTGTTTCTATTGAAGAAGATGTTGTTTTTTTAGCTTCAGATGAGCTTGAAGGGAGACAAACAGGGACCGATGGAGAAAAAGCAGCAGCAGAATATATTGCCAAACGTTTTGAAAATTTAGGACTAACAGCCAAAGGAACTAACGGCTATTTTCAAACCTTTTCATTCAAACCCCAAACAGATCCACATCAAGAAGTTAACTATACTGTAAAAGATGGAGACAGCACAATCACCGGAACTAACGTTATTGGTTTTTTAGACAATAAAGCTGAGAATACCATTATCATTGGAGCACATTATGATCATTTAGGATATGGAGCCGAAGGATCACTTTATAGAGGTGAAACACAGGAAATTCACAATGGAGCAGATGATAATGCAAGTGGTGTTGCAGTGATGTTGAACCTAGCGAAAAAGTTAGCATCAGAGAATAAAGGAAACAACTACTTATTTATGGCGTTTTCTGGAGAAGAGATGGGCTTATTAGGATCTAATTATTTCACCAAAAATGCAACTATTGATTTATCTAAAGCTAACTATATGATTAATATGGATATGGTTGGTCGATTAAAAGAAGATAATACTTTAGCAGTATATGGTGTTGGAACTTCTCCTATTTTAAAGCAGGTGGTCAAGGCCAATAACTCGAAATTCAAGATCATTCAAAATGAATCTGGCGTTGGCCCAAGTGATCACACCTCTTTTTATAATAGCAACATACCTGTAATGCATTTTTTTACTGGCCAACATGAGGATTACCATAAACCTGGTGACGATACTCAAAAGTTGAATTATGAGGGTATGGATTTAATTTCAAATTATCTTTTTGATATCATTTCAGATCTTGATGATAATGGAAAGTTACCGTTCAGAAAAACAAAAAATGAAAGTGATAACACGCCTAGATTTAAAGTAGGTCTAGGGGTTATTCCAGATTATTTATATGATGGAAAAGGCATGAGAATAGATGGTGTTAGTGAAGATAAAGCTGCTCAAAGAGCTGGACTTCAAAAAGGTGATATTGTCATCAAGCTAGGTGATAGCTTAGTAACAGATATGAATAGCTATATGCGCGCTTTGTCAAGTTTTGAAGAAGGAGATAAAACCAAAGTGGTTGTGAAGAGAGGTGATGAAGAGGTTGAAAAAGACATTGAATTTCAAAAGTTTTAAGTGCTAAAAACCAAAAACGATTTTATCCATAAAATTCACTTGATCATTTCGGTGGTTATTGTTGTTCCCGTTGCTATTCTATATGCTTTTTATCCTGAATCTCAATTCGAATTGTTTCCTAAAACCATAGATGAACACAATTTTTATAAGGCAGTAATGGGATTGTATTTAGGCTTTTCTATATTATGGTTCATAGGGATAGTAAAACCCAACTATCTTAAAACGGCACTCATTTCAAATATCGTTTTTATGCTAGGTTTGGGTTTAGGAAGGGTGTTAAGTATCATTTTAGATGGACAACCAAGCTTTGGTTATACTTTCGGGACAATCGCAGAATTGTGTCTTGGAATCTATGGGTTTTGGGTTTTAAATAGATATAAAACCCTAAATGAAGGTTCAACAAATTCATAAACGCTTCAAATAGGCATTACAATGACTAAATTAACTCTTTCGTCATTATTCTTTATAAAAATCATAGGTCGTTCTTTCTACGCTTGGATGTAATTTTAAAGTAAATTTCACGACGTTATTATTTTCAATGACAAAAGGAAAAACGGACTCGCCATATAACGGATTATTAAAAACCGCATAGAACTCATTATTTTTTAAGTGCATTAATTTAACCTTTAAGTCTTTGTGATGTTCAAAATCGATTCGCAATTCATCTTCTCCTACTTTTTTAATGCTTAACATACCGTAAACTTCGTTTTTATAAGAACCTTCAAAACGATCGAGAGAAACCGATGGTTTATTATTTTCGGCCACTTCTTTTAAACGTAAATCTTTTTCTGTTTTTTCTCTCTCTTTTCCCCTTTCATAAAAACTTCTATATAATTGACTATAGTTGTTTCTAGGTAAATCTAAGTAGGCATCTAGGATATCCCATTTTAGTGCTTCAAAAAAATAATTTTGATCAGTGTTTGTCAAAATTACAATTCCGATATTTTTTTCAGGAACGGTAGTCACAGAGGTTACATAACCATGGATTCCTCCAGTATGCATGATTAATTTATGACCTTCATAGTCTTGTAAATCCCAACCTAATCCATATAATGAAAAATGGCTTTTATTAAATGGGTGCCAACTATTTCCTTGAATACTTCTTGGATATATAGTTTGATCGATAGCTCTTTTTGGTATGACTTGCGCTCCATTATATGTGCCATTATTTAATAAGGCAATTACCCACTTACTCATATCGGTAATGGATGAAGAAATACTGCCAGCTGGAGCAGTTGCATCGATGTCGCCATATGGAATAATTTTCAACTTTCCATCTACAATTGTATGCGCTAATGTTGTATTGGTAGCAGACTTAATTTCTTCGGAAAGAGCAAGAGAGTTATTCATTTCAAGAGGAATAAATATTTTTGTTCTCAATTGCTCAGCCCATGTTTTGTTTGATGAAGCTTTTATAATTTCACCAGCAATTGTATACCCTGTATTAAAGTATCCCCAAGTCTCTCTATAGTCATAAGTAGGCTCTATTAAAGCGAATTTTTTTATAATGTCTTCAGAAGATAATTCATTGTCGAAATTTAAAAAGTCACCTTGAAAGGTTTCAAAACCTACGCGATGAGAGAGAATGTCTAAAACATTAACCTTTTCAGTTAGCCATGGGTCCTTTAATTTAAAGTATGGCAACCATTTTTTAACAGGGTCTTTTAAAGAAAATAGTTTTTCTTCTGCCAATGTGGCCATTAAAATTGAGGTAAATGCCTTAGAATTACTTCCAATCATAAACAAAGAGTTTTCATCTAAAGGAGCATTCGACTCTATATCTTTAACACCATTTACTATAGTTTTAACAATTTTTCCATCTTTAATAATAGCAACGGCAACTGCAGGAATTTGCCATAGCTTTTGTTCTGTTTTAATATAAGATTCTAAGCTATCTTTAATAAATTGAGGTTGATTATCTTGAGAGTAAAGGCTGTAGCCTAGTAGAACAAACAGCGTAGTGATTTTTTGTAACCTATTCATCATTATGTCTTTTTATGAATGTATTTTTTTTAAAACCGAAAGATTAATGTTTAAAAATACAACAATTATTAAGTGAATAGTAGGTTTGTTCAAAAAGCATTAATTTTGCGCAAAATAAAACAAGTTTGGTAAAAATAGGTGATATAGAACTTCCAGATTTTCCATTGCTTTTAGCGCCAATGGAAGATGTAAGCGACCCTCCTTTTCGCGCTTTGTGTAAGGAACAAGGAGCCGATGTCGTTTATACTGAATTTATCTCTAGTGAAGGCTTAATTCGCGATGCTGCTAAAAGTGTCATGAAACTTGATATCTATGAAAAGGAACGTCCAGTTGGTATTCAAATTTTTGGAGCTAATATGGACAGTATGCTTCAGACTATTGATATTGTAGAAAAGTCAAATCCAGATATTATTGACATCAATTTTGGGTGTCCAGTTAAAAAGGTCGTAAGTAAAGGCGCAGGAGCAGGAATCTTAAAAGATATTTGCATGATGGAAAGCTTAACTGCCGAAATGGTTAAGCGCACCAATCTACCTGTAACTGTAAAAACACGCTTAGGCTGGGATCATGATTCTATAAAGATTGTTGAGGTAGCAGAACGGCTTCAGGATGTTGGTTGTAAAGCAATTTCTATCCATGGAAGAACACGTGCGCAAATGTACAAAGGTGAAGCCGATTGGAAACCTATTGCACAAGTAAAGAACAACCCGAGAATGCACATTCCTGTATTTGGAAATGGCGACGTCGATTCTCCAGAAAAAGCGGCGCTTATGCGAGATAGTTTTGGTTTAGACGGTTGTATGATTGGTCGTGCAACTATAGGAAACCCTTGGTTTTTTAAGCAGGTAAAGCACTTTTTTGAAACTGGAGAACATTTACCTCCTATATCAATGGCTGAACGTGTTGAAGCAGCGAGACGACACTTGCAAATGTCTATTGATTGGAAAGGTGAAAAACTTGGTGTTTTTGAAACTAGACGCCATTATACCAATTACTTTAAAGGCATTCCAAACTTTAAAGAACACCGAATGAAAATGGTGACTAGCGATGATTCAAAAGATGTATTTGCAGCTTTTGATGAGGTGTTAGACAAATTTGCTAACCACCAATTTGTTTAGAAAACTATCCCTTTACTAAGTTTTTTGTAATACGTTGTGAAGCTAGTTTTGAGGCTAAAAGTCCTAAAACAACAATTGTTAGAATCACTATCACAAAGTTGACAACCTTTAACTCCACAGGATAAGGAAGTGATGGTGTTAACATAATGAGTGCAAATTGCTTTTGTAAAAAGACAATAATAAATCCTAAAGCGAGTCCAATAGTTCCGGCTAGAATAGTCATTAAACTGCCTTGTAAAAAGAAAATACGCCTAATATCTTTTGTAGTTGTACCAAGGTTAAATAGAGTGCTTATTGATTCCTTTTTATCTAAGATCATCATAATCAATGCACCAATCACATTAAATAATGCAATAATGATTACCAAAGTAAAAATGAGATATACAGCCACATTTTCGGTGTTGAGCATCTTATAAAGTGCATCATTAAGTTGTGCTCTATCTTTAACTTCTATAGCATTTCCCAATGCTGTTTGTAAGGCACTGGCAACTTCTGCTTGGTCTACACCTGTGGTAAGTTTAAATTCCAGCGAAGACACCTGGTTATCATCATAGTTGAGTAAATATCTGGCCGTTTCAATATTAGAAAAAATGTATTCATTATTCAGTTCTTCATTGATATCTAATATCCCAACATTATAGGCTTTAACAGTTGTAAATGCACCTTTAACTGAAGTGATTTGTCCTTTTCCAGGTTTCGGCACATATATTTTTTGATGTCGTGTCAAGTCTAAGGTACCATAAGATAGTTTTCGCGACACACCGCCTCCAGATACAATTTGATCGGTACCGCGTTCGAGCCAATTTCCGTAGTAGATTCTAGAATCTATAGCTGTAATTTTAGTGAAATTCTCATCAACACCTTTTAAGGTTACGATTTGATGTTTGTTATCAAACTCTAAGATCACCCGTTCTTCAATAATTTTTGAGTAGCCTTGAATACCATCTATAGATTGTATAGCAAGGACATCCTTTTCTGAAAGCGTAAATGATTTCCTTTTAGAAGGAACTACTTTTAGATCTGGATCCACAAACGATGAAAACTCTAAGCTGAAGGTTTTTAATCCAGCAAAACCAGAAAGCACAATAAACAAAGCAGCAGAGGCAATGACAGTTCCTGAAGCTGCAATAATGGTCATGATATTTATAGAATTATTGCTGCTTTTAGAAAACAGATACCGCTTTGCTATGTATAATGAGACGTTCATGCTCTTAGTTGTGAAAGGAAGATCAATGTTAAGATAGAACTATTTTTTCTTACGTTTTTCTAACTGATCCTGATCCTTGATAGGATCATCTTCTCTTTTAAGAGAACGTTCTATGCCTTCAATGTACTCTAAAGAGTCGTCGATAAAGAATTCTAGATTTGGCATACGACGCAATTGGTTTTTGGTACGTTGTGCCAATTCGTGACGTATTAAGGGTGTGTTTGAGCGTATCCCTTTAAGTAATTCGTCGGCCTCTTTATTAGGAAAAATGCTGAGGTATACTTTAGCGATTGATAAATCGGTTGTGACGCTCACTTTACTTACCGAAATAATCACACCTCGCAAACCACCATCGGTAGCTGCTTTTTGTAATACTTCGGCTAAATCTTGTTGGAGTATGCCTCCTATTTTTTTCTGTCTTTGTGTTTCTTCCATAGTTACTATAATAAGTAATCATCTGCAAAAGTAGATGATATTTAAGGATTATCTTATTTTTGATAGCAAAATTCATACCTTATCATAAGATTTCCGTTTAAACGGAAACCAAAATACGTTTACATGAAGAAAATTGAACATATTGGTATTGCTGTAAAAGACCTTGAAGCGTCTAATACGTTGTTTGCTAAACTCTTTGGAAAAAAGCATTATAAAATTGAGGCTGTAGAGAGTGAAGGCGTTATGACCTCTTTTTTTAAGGCAGGACCAAATAAAATTGAGTTGTTGCAAGCAACCAATGCAGACAGCCCAATAGCAAAATTCATTAAAAAAAAAGGTGAAGGCATTCATCATATTGCCTTTGCGGTAAAAGATATAGAAAAAGAAATCGAACGTTTAAAAGGCGAAGGATTTAAAATGATACATGAGAAACCCAAGAAAGGAGCCGATAATAAATTGATTGCCTTTTTGCATCCAAAAGCTACAAATGGCGTTCTCATTGAATTATGTCAGGATATTGACTAATAATATTGGCATAAATTTCTTGCAGTCTTTGAAAATATGTAGTAATATTGCAGCCTTATTGGTCCCATAGCTCAGTTGGTTAGAGCACCTGACTCATAATCAGGTGGTCCTTGGTTCGAGCCCAAGTGGGACCACTAATCACGAGCCAAGCTTCTGCTTGGCTCTTATTATTTGCGATCTTTTCAAGTGGTTAGCATTTTTAATTCATTGTAGTTTTTTCTAAATCTTCAAAAAAAGGCACACATTTTTAGTTTCCAGCTAAAACCTTAGGTATTAGCTATTCTAAATTAATTCCTGTACTAATAAAAGCCATTCAAGAGCAACAAGAAATTATTAACGTAATGAAATAAAAACAACAAATACCGATAAGACCTTACAATCACTATTAAAACTATTAAAAATAACCAATCTAATTAGTGTTTTAATTATAACGAATCTAAAAAATCATTCTTTTTTCTAACCGAAACAGGAACATTTGCACCATTAGACATTATTAGTGTGCCACCACGACCTTTAATATATTTTTTTACAAAATTAAGGTTAATTACATACGAGTTATGGACACGAACAAATTGGGTGGCTTCTAGCTTTTCTTCCATAAATTTTAGCTTTCTAGTAACCAACAACTTTTGTTTATCCTTTAGATAGATTTCTGTGTAGTTGCCATCACTATGACAATAGATAATATCTTCGGTTTTTATAAAATCTAATCCTTCCATTGTGGGTAGTCCAATAGATCCTATATTTTTATTCTTTTTATGTAAACGTTCAAATAAATCGGCAATATAATTTTGGGTAGAATCACTTTGTAGTTGTTCTCCAATTTTATGAACAGCTTGTTTAAGTTCATTAGAGTCTATAGGCTTTAAAAGATAATCGACTGCTGAGGTTTTAAAAGCTTGAAGCGCATATTCGTCATAGGCAGTAGTAAAGATAATTTGAGACTTTTTATATGTAATCGAATTTAACAATGTAAAACCATCCATTCTAGGCATAGCTATATCTAAGAATAATATGTCAGGTTTTAGATTATTGATTAGCTGTATAGCTTTTTCAGGACTTTTGGTCTTACCAATTACCGAAACGTTAGTACAGTTTTTATCTAACATGCGCTCCATAGAATTAAGAGCCATTGGCTCATCGTCTACTAAAATTGCTGTCAATTTAATATTACTCATGGATTATTCTGTTTAGGTAATATTACTTTAACCATAGTACCTGAAGCACTGCCATTTTCAATCAAATCTAAAACTTCTACACGTGCTTCTTTACCATGAATGCTCTTTAAGAGTTCAAGTCGACGTTCAGTTAGTCCCATACCTTGCGATTTGTGCTTGACCTTTTGAGCATTTTGCTTCGCACTTGCCGCTCTCCCAACACCATTATCTTCAATTTCGCAAACTAAAATATCTTTTTTTTCGTAAAACCGAAGCTTCATTTTTCGATTATCATCTTTCGCCATTAGGCCATGCCAAATGGCATTTTCTACAAAGGGTTGTAGCATCATTGGAGGGATATATAATTCATCTAAATTAATTGAACGGTCAACATTAAAGGTATAATCAATTGAGTTATAAAAACGTAAACTTTCGAGTTCTAGATATAATTTCAACAAATCTATTTCTTCCTTTAACGTCACAAATTTTCGCTTTGAGTAATTGAGAGTAGATCGCATTAGTCGTGAAAATTTAACTAAATAATTTGAAGCGTCATCACTACTATCGTTCTGTATAAACTCGTTAATAGAGTTTAGTGAGTTAAACATAAAATGAGGGTTCATTTGTGACCGAATTGAATTTAGTTCTGCTTCAATAGCTATGCGCTCTTTGTGTGAAATCTGTTCTTGATATTGACTAATACGTAATTTTTCTTTTTGATTTCTCTGATAAAGGAAAAAGCCGGTTAATAGAGCAATACTTAAAAACGAATAAATCAGAATATTTTTAGTGATTGTTGTTTTAGAAACTTTCTTATTTAAGGCTTGATTTTCTTGTATATAAGTATCTATATCCAATTCGATTTTGGCTAACGCAGCTTGCTTTTTCGCCATATTCCTATTTTCGAGCTCAAGAGAGGCATCAGATTTGTTTCTATAAAATAATGCAGAATCCAAAACTTTATTGGCTTCATAAGCCTTTGAAAGCCATAGCTCAATATTACCTTTATACAAACTTCTTAAATTATTTGTCTTGGCGTATACAGATGATAGTAAGCTTATGGCTTCGACAGATCGTTTTTCTTTAAGATAGAGTTGTGCAAGCTCAATAGCTGTAAGAGATTCTATGGTTTTATTATGATATTCATTCGCAAACTTATAGCTTGATAGAAGCATAGTTTTGGCTTCAGCTATTTCGTTAGACTGTAGTAAAATTTTTGCCTTATAGAATTTGTTTTTACTAAGGTTATAATAATTATTTGAAGCACTATCTATTTTGAAACAAAGGTTATTATAATATTTAGCCGAATCAAGTTGATGTAATCTGGTATAGGCATCAGTTGCAACCGAATAAAGAATAGGAACTCCTGAATAATTTGGAAACTTCTTCAATATTGGTCTAATTTGACCCCAAACCTTAATAGCATTTTCATTATTTCTAGTAGTATTCAAGTCCATCATTATAGTTTGCAATGAGAGTATAATACGTATTGTATCTTTGATTTCTTTTGCCAATTCATAGCGTTCTTTATTATGATATAGGGATTGCTCATAATTAGCTAGCATATTGTTATAGAATGATAGATTAGAATGAAACGGAATAATTTGTTTAATAACTCTACTTTTCTCGGCATATTCTAACCCTTTATTAAGATCTTCTAGTCCTTTTTCATAACTAAAATTGTTTAAGGAGAAGTTGTGGCTTCTATTCCATCTTATTGAAGCAAGAAGTGTAAAGTCTACTGGACGCTTATTTAAAACATCTGCTTCTAAATTAACAAATAGTTCTTTGGCTAGTTCATGTTTTTTTTTAACGCGCCAATATTCTGCTATCACCAAACGTGCTATAAAGCTATTATGGCTTTTGGGCATCAATGTATCAATTGAGTTCTGTGTTAAGTTTTTTACTTTATTAGTTAATTCAAGCGTGTAATTATATTTTTCTTCATTTGTTTTTAGTGTATCATAGGTCTCAAAATAAGCAACTAAACCTTTGGTGGTTTGTTCTTGCCCTTTCGATACAGACGTAAATAAAACCAAAGCGAATGTTAGTAATTTTGTTATACGGATGATCTGCACACTTTTATTTTTAAGAATTAAAACATAATGATAAGCATTATGCAATCAAGTTCATAAATGCAATGTATAGATGTGTCTTTTCCAATGTAAATGTGAATAATGGACATACTTCATGTAAAAGCTATTTATCCCATAAGCTAAACAAAACCACTATACACCTATACACTCAAAGTTACTCATAATATCCCAAATGAGCACACCTTTACAGTTTGCCTTGAATATACTATTGATTTAAAATACATTTACCTAAGAATTGAATTTTATAATATTGATTATCAGTGATTTATAAAAATTGATAATCTCTTAATTGCATATTGAAGTTAGTTTAATGTAAATAATTTTTAGCATCATGAAAGCATTATTTTTTTTACTTTTTATATTCTTAAATCTATACGCATATGGACAAAACGGAATAAACTATAAGGCATTAATTAAAGATGATTTAGGTAATGTTGTTGCCAATCAAGACACCACTGTTCAGTTTAATATTTTTCAAGGGATCGGAATGTCACTTGTTTATTCTGAAAGGCATAACCTAATAACAGATAACAATGGAATAGTAATTGTAAATATTGGGGAAGGTTCTGTGCAATTTGGAACGTATTCTGGAATAAATTGGTCAAGTGATGACCATTTTTTAAATGTACAAATAGATATTGATGGTAATGGATTGGTAGATTTGGGGACTACAGAATTTAAAACTGTACCATATGCTATTCAAGCAGAGAAGGCATTAAATGTTACAGGCATAGAAGTTATAGATGAAGGTAGTGGTGCAGGGTGGAGAATCATAGGACGAGATGCTGATAATTATGGTAATGTAGGTCAAAATGCAGTAGACCTGAGTTATAGTGATACACCATCATCTGAGATTGGTGCTACAGGATTTGCATCAACTACTTTTGGATATATTACTAGAGCTACTAATTATGTAGCATTTGCTACTGGAGATAATTCATGGGCAACAGGTCAAGGAGCCACAGCAATGGGTGGCGCTACTCGAGCTTCTGGTGATTGGTCGACTTCAATTGGGATAAATACAGAAGCTTTTGGGTTGGCTACTTTTGCATCAGGATCGGGCTCTCAAGCTATCGCAGATTATTCCATGGCAATAGGAGAAAATACATTGACTTTTGGATTTAATTCATTTGCAGGTGGTGAGCAATCTCAAACTATTGGAAATTATTCTTTCGCTTTTGGAAAACAGACAACATCTAGTGGTGAAAACTCAGTTGCATTTGGTAACCTGACAGTCGCGGATGGAGAAAATTCGGCGGCATTTGGTAATGATACAACTGCTACTGGAGAAAATTCGTTTACAAGTGGCTTCTCTTCTGAAGCATTAGGCATATATTCAGTTGCAATGGGATGGGACAATATTAGCTCTGGTATTGCTTCAACTGCATTTGGCACCTTGAGTGAAGCATCTGGAAATAATTCTTTTGCTTCTGGTTTAAGAGCTACTGCGTCAGGAACATATTCTGCAGCATTAGGATTTAACGTGCTGTCTGAGTCATCTTATGCTGTGGCAATAGGAAGGTTTAATGTTGGATCTGGAAACCCAACAAATTGGATTAGTACAGATCCTCTCTTTGAAATTGGAAATGGCACAGGTAATGGAGTTTTAAGAAATAATGCGTTGACCGTCTTAAAAAATGGTAATGTGGGTATAGGTACGGCATCACCTAATAATAGATTACAAATTACTAATGGTACCGATGTTTCTGCATCTAATGATTTAGGTTTTTTAGTACTTGGTAGTGGTAATAGCATAAATATTGCTATAGACAATAATGAGATTATGGCTCGTAATAATGCTGCTGCTGCTACATTATATCTTCAAAATGAAGGCGGTCCTAATGCTTCATTAAGTGATAATACGGGTTATATGGTTTTGGGTAATGAAAATTTTTCGAATTTAGTTTTTGATGGCAACGAAATTCAAGCAAGAACTAATGGCTCTGCTTCCACCTTACTATTGCAACAGCATGGCGGTAATGTTGCAGTTAATGGATTGATTGTCCATACTTCAGATAGACGTTTAAAGAAAGATATATCAATTATACATTACGGACTAAAAGATATTCTCAAATTAAATCCAGTAGCTTATAACTGGAAAAATCAACATAATCAAAAGCATAAATCGTTAGGACTAATAGCTCAAGAATTGCAGGAAGTCATTGCGGAAGTAGTTTCTATAGAAGAGGTCAATAAAAAAATGCTTCATGTTAATTATACTGCCTTAATACCTGTACTAATAAAAGCCATACAAGAACAACAAAAAATTATTGAAACTCAAGGTCTAATAATTACTGAAGAAAAAGATATTAATGAAGAGCAAAATAAAATGTTTCAAGCACTATTAAAACGAGTTGAAGACCTTGAAAACGGTAGCTCAGATTAGAATGTTACAAAATTATAAAATTTAAAAATTAATGTTTACCTATTATTAATACTAATACATATGAAAACAAAACCAATCACATTAGTTTTATTGATAATTAACTCATTTTTGTTTGCTCAAACCATAGAGAAATTCAGTATCAATAGTGGAGGAGCTTCTGTCTCTGGTGCAGGCATAGAAATTTTATACACCATTGGCGAAATCAATGTGCAAGAACGCGGCGTTGAAACAGTATCAATATCTGAAGGATTTATAAATGCAGAATTTAGAATATTAATCGACACCAAAGTGTTCTTACAAGGGCCTTTAGTAAGTCCAGACACACCAACCTTAATGAATGACGATTTACGTTCTGGCGGCTACATACCAACCACAAGCCCTTATAGTGATAATGCGACCTGTAATGCTTTGGTTTTTTCTGTAACAGGGAATAATGCTATTGTAGATTGGATTTGGTTAGAACTAAGATCAGCAAATGATAATACCGAAATTGTAAATGCACGCTCTGCACTAGTACAACGAGATGGCGATGTCGTGGATGTCGATGGTGTTTCTAATGTTATAATGCGCGCTGCGCCAACAAATTATTACGTAGTTGTTAATCATCGTAATCATTTAGGAGCGATGTCTGCCTCGGCTATAGGTCTGTCAGACAGTTCTGTAACTACTGTTAACTTTACTAATAACGGGTTTTCGACCTACGGAACAGAAGCACAAGTACAATTAGCGTCTAATGATATGGCATTATGGGCGGGAAATACTAATGGGCTTAATCAGATTAGATTCTCAGGAGCAGATAATAGTACTAATGTGATTAAAGATTTCATCTTAGCAGATCCAGCCAATGGCTTTAACTCTGTTACATTCACATCGACAGGTTACTTGCTTATAGATTGTAACCTAAACGGTCAGGGTAAGTTCTCTGGTTCAGGCAATGATAGTAATATTATAAAAGACAATGTACTTGTTCATCCAGGAAATGGATTTAACTCACCAACCTTTACCATCACTCAAACTATACCAGAATAATTAATCTTAACACACGAAACAATTATGAAAAAATACTACATTACACTAATTACACTGTTACTGACAGGTTTTATCTTTTCGCAAAGCTATAACTTGGGTATTGTACATGTGTCTAATTACGATTTTAAAGTTGTCGCAATTCCAGATTTCACTTCCTCTGGTAATACAGATATTTCCGATGTTGGTTTTACATTAGTCTTACCAGCAGGATCTGTGGATGTGACTAATGCCACAGTAGCCCTCGCAGGGAGAACCGTTAACGTACAAGAGTTTGATGCAGCTTTTTTAACTGGACTAAACCTTGGAAACGGAACTAAAGATGTATTTCAATTTAATATGCCTCCAGGACAAACTTTATTGGCACATAGCTCTGGAGATCAGATCGATTTGTTTAATTTTCAGATTACCAACATGCCAACTACAGATGAGATGTATTTCTTATTAAATAGTGATCCAATTGCTATGGGAGCTGGTGGCGTGCTAGAAAGTTTTTATAATTCTAATATAGACAACACCTCTACCCAAGATTATTTCTCGATACCAGAACCAGATCTCGATAGCTTTATGTTTGACACATTAAGTGTTGGCAATATTGAAGTTACTGCATTAAGCATAAAAATATATCCTAATCCTACTTCAAACCAAATTACAGTAGATACTACATACGAAATAGAAAGTGTCAAATTATACAATATACTTGGTGAGTTGGTATTAACAACGTCAAATCAAAAAAGTATCACTGTAAGACATCTTAATTCAGGAGTCTATCTTTTAAAAATAAGCCTAGACAATAAAGATGTAATAAAAAGAATAATTATAGAGTAGGGTTTTTGAATTAGATTAATGCTCAAACCTTTATGCATCCTTAATATTCTATACTACTTTATTAACAAAGAATAGAATGATTAAAAACTCCATATTACTTCACATTACTCTCTATAAATGTAAAGAATGGTATTCTAAGTGCGACCACACTTAAAACCCTTCATTACAAGGGTTTTTTGTTTTGTATCCTATCACTTTAAGACACTTTTATTTATGAAGGGGTTTTAATAAATCGTAAATACAGACCTATTAGAGTAACTTCTACTAAAATTATTAGGATCACCATAACACTTTAAAATTTTAGACTTATATATAAAACCGTTTGAAAAGATAAAACCCTAAAAAATCATTTAGTTTTAACAAATTATATAAGATTTTAATAATAGTACTGTGTCAATTTGTGTCAATTCCATGAGATTTTAAGATGGCCTTAAATCGCTCATTATCTTTTAAGTAATAGAAGAATTCGTCACTTTCACGTCTTAGAGTAGAGGTTTGTTTGTTCCTTGAAGTGTCTAAGTAATGAAATACGCTGTCATTCATTTTAAGTGCCGAGTAAACAACGGCGAGCTGTTGGCTTTTCTCCCTAGGATGTGCATTTTTATGAATAGAATCAATGGTGCTTAAACCACTTAAGGTGTCGCCAGTTTTGATGTAACAATAGCCCAAAAAACGATTAAAAACATTTTGGGTTTTTACAATTTCTTTAAGATGAGGAATGGCTTTTTTGAATTTTTGCTGATCCATATACAACCTAAAATAGGATCTATTAATTACAAATTTATTGCTACCATCATTTCGAGCTTGTATTTTATCCATGAGATTTTGAGCTCTGTCAAATTCTTTATTTGCAAGAAGAGCATTAAAGTAGCTATTAGCAATAGGAAACGATAAAGGGTCTAGACGGTAAGCAATTTCGGCCTGTTCTAATTGCTTTTTATATTGCCCAGTATAATAGAAAAACGTAGAGTATTGATACCTCGCTGTTAAATCATTTGGTGATAGTTGTATCGCTTTTTTAAACGCGTTTTCGGCAGCTTCGCGTTCGCCTTCAATATTATAGATGAGCCCTTTTACAGAATATATTCTGGATACGTTATTATTTATTTTTTCAGCCTTATCTAAATAGTCATTGGCAAGTTTAGAGGCTTCAGCAAGATCTCGTCCAGAATGATAGGTTTCTAAATAATAAGAGTTAGCAATTTCGGCATAAGCCAAAGCATAATTGGGATCTAAGGCAATAGCTTCTTTATATAATAGAATACTCTTAGCTATACTTTCTTTATTTCGTTTGTCGACTTCGTTTCTACCTTCTATAAATAATTTATAAGCTTCTATGTTTTGTGTTGGAATGACTGCCAGCCCTTGCTCTTCTTCAAAGGATAAATTAATTTGTAATGCGTCAACAATCTCTTCAGACACTTCTGTTTGTAAGCTGAATATATTGGTTAGAGTTTTATCATAGTTCTCTGCCCATAAGTGTTCATCTGAAGCAGCGTCGATAAGTTGAGCTACTATTCTAATATCGTTCCCGTATTTACGAATACTACCTTCTAAAATGTAAGACACGCCTAATTCTTTAGCTATTTCAGGAATTGTTTTTTTAGTATTCTTATACTGCATTACCGACGTTCGTGAAATCACATGCAGGTCTTTAATTTTAGATAATTGTGTCAGGATATCTTCTGTAATACCATCTCTAAAAATTTCGGCATCGTCTTCAGAACTAAGATTTTCAAAAGGTAAAACTGCTATTGAAAGCTCATTAGGTGTTGTGTGTTGTGTGTTAAAATGCTGAATTGTAAATATACCAGCAATAGTAAGTGCTAGAACCAACATCGCAATCACAAACCATTTGGTTTTAGAGTTCGAGGTGTCTTTGGTGTTCGAAACGCTTTTTAGTTTACCTTTAACTTCCTCTGGTTTTGGTACAATTAAACCATCATTTGCAATAGCAAATATAGGCATGGCCGCATCAACATTTTTTAAGTCATAAGCGTCTAAAAATTTTGCTTTAATGTCTTGGTGGCTTCTTATTTGATCATGAACCTTATCAGAAATCAAAACACTTCCAGAAACAGCACAAGATTCAATACGTGAGGCAACATTAACGGCGTCTCCTATGATATCTTCATCAGTGTAGACGATGTCACCAACATGAATCCCAATTCTAACAGGTATTTTAGTGCCTTCAAGAAAAGATCGTTGTAACTCTATAGCGCATTTAACCGCCTCTACACTACTCGTGAAAATACTTAATGTACCATCTCCAAAATATTGAATAATCTTACCATTAAAAGCCTCGGTAGTTACTTCAAATGTGCTTCGATGTCTATTTCTAATATTAAGTGCTTCTTTTTCATCACGCTGCATTAAAGCCGTGTAGTCTTCAATATCTGTAAACATTATTGCAGCTAAAAGCCTTTGCTGTGACATTTTGGATTAATTATGTTAGGTGCTACTAAGTTAATTAAAAATGTTTTGTGATGAAATTGTTTACTAATTCTGAAATAATAATTAATATCTTTAACTAGAAATTTATCACTTAATGCCTAATCATAACTTAGTTGACTTTTTATCCAAAGTATCATTCTTCTCAGAGGTGTCAAAACAATCTCTTGAGAACTTAATTGTGAATTCATCTGAGGAATCTTTTCGAAAAAATGACACGATTATAGCTAAAGAAACTATAGGAGATTCCATGTACGTTATTATAAATGGTGAAGTTAAAGTTCATGATAAAGAGCATCAATATGACATCCTTACAGAAGGTGAGTGTTTTGGTGAGTATGCTTTAATTGATAATAAGAAACGGTCGGCTTCAGTAACAGCTATAGAGCGAACAGATGTGCTTAAGATTGAGCGGGAAGATTTTTTAAATCTTATGAGTGCCGACAGTGGATTAGCACAAGGTGTTTTAGCTGTTATGATTAAGCGTCATAGAGAATTAGATACTATTCAAGAACGACTCTCGACATCTAAATTAGAACTCGAATTGGTAAGTTCTAAAATGAACGGACTCATACAAGGCGCAATGGATGCCATTATTATGTTTGATCGTAATTTTAGAATTGTACTCACAAACCCTTCCGCGAATAAATTATTAGAGAATGATGATGCATTACAGCGGAACATACTCTACTTTTTTGATGAAGAAAGTGCTGAAGTGATTGAATCACTAGTTAATGAGGCTGAAACGAATACGACCAAAACAATTAATAGCTTTATCCCAAATATTGTAAAGGTTATAGGGTCTAATGAAACAGAAACTCTAAATGAAGGTACTATTAGTAAGTTTGGAAATGAAACAGAAACGTTTTATACGCTTATTCTTAGAAACATAGAAGAGCGCATTGAAGCTGAAGATCAGATTAATTTTTTAACCAAGCAAGCACAGTATCTTAAAGAAGAAATTAAAGAGCTTACTAATGATTATGGGATTGTTGCTGAAGATGTAAAAATGCAAAATGTTTTAAGTCTTATAAAACACGTTGCTCCTACCAATGCTACTGTTTTAATAAATGGAGAAACGGGAACAGGAAAAGAACTAGTCTCTAGAGCTATTCACGAAGCCAGCGACAGAAAGGATAAACCATTAGTACGAATTAATTGTGGTGCTATACCAGCTAACCTTATTGAAAGTGAATTATTCGGTCATAAAAAAGGAGCGTTTACTGGTGCAACAGCAGATAGAAAAGGAAGGTTTTTATTAGCTGACAAAGGCACGATCTTTTTAGATGAAATTGGAGAAATGCCAATCGATCTACAACCCAAATTATTACGTGTTATTCAAGAAGGAGAATTTGACCCTGTAGGAAGTTCCGAAACTATTAAAGTTGATGTTCGCATTATCGCAGCGACACATAGAGATTTATTACAGCATGCTGCCGATGGTAAGTTTAGGGAAGATCTGTATTACCGACTTAATGTATTTCCAATTGAAGTTCCAGCATTAAGAGATAGGGGGAAAGACGTGTGCTTAATCGCAGATCAAATGATTAAAGGCTTTTCTAAGAAAATGAATAAACCATTAGTTGATTTGTCCGAAACAGATAAATCAGTGTTGATGTCTTATCACTGGCCAGGAAATGTTCGTGAACTTCAAAACTTGATAGAGCGTGCTATTATTGTATCTAAAGATGGTACTATTAAATTTAAGGATATTATACCAGATAAGCGCTCTGATAAAGAGCTCTCACAAGAACAACAAGAAGATAAAATCTATACTGCAAAAGAGTTACTTACTCTCGAAAAAGAAAATATTCTAAAAGTGCTTAAGCAAACACGCTGGAAAATTTCAGGAAAAAATGGTGCGGCTGAACGTCTTCAATTACCCGCAACCACATTAGCTTCCAAAATCAAAGCTTTAGGTATAGAGCGACCTATCTAATTAACGACATCTCGTAAAAACCAAAACGAAATATCGTTATTATACGAATTTTCGTTTCATGTAATTATCCTTAAAATCATTGTAAAACATTGATTTTCAATATTTTATATTGTTTGGCACACCATTGGCTTTAGATAGGTCAAATAAAATGTTTAACAAATAAAATTTAAAACAATGATTACAACAGCAAACATTAAAAACGGAGTAAATGTAGACCAATTAGTAGAGACTATTGGAGCAGTTCAAACAAATCCAGAATTAGCAAAGTTTCAATTCAGAGCCAAAAACAATTGGATAGATGGAGGACATTGCGTATCAAGTATTAAAGGCTTTTATGGTGTTGGCGCAGAAGACACTTCCAGAGAAGACACGTTTACGATGGAGT
This sequence comes from uncultured Psychroserpens sp., assembly GCF_947500255.1. Lineage (GTDB taxonomy): Bacteria > Bacteroidota > Bacteroidia > Flavobacteriales > Flavobacteriaceae > Psychroserpens. Next base: position 1,137,851 of record NZ_CANMRL010000001.1, read on the forward strand.
GTAGCCATCCTAATGTATTATTAGGACAAGATGAAGCAGCAACTCCTCCAGAAGTATTACTACATTCTTTGGGTTCTTGCTTAACTGGTGCGATGGTTTATCATGCAGCTGCTAACGGTGTTAATATTGATAGCGCTTCATCATCTTTAGAAGGTAATGCAGACTTACAAGGGTTTTTAGGTTTAGATCCAGAAGTACGTATGGGATTTGATGGGATCAAGTTCACTTTAAAAGTAAAATCTGATGCCTCGGTTCAAGACTTAGAGAAATTTGCAAAATTCTCACCTGTCTTTGATATGATTAGCAACCCTACTCCAATTTCAATTGAAATTGTTAAGGAGTAACTATTAATTTTGAAAAAGGCTACTAAATCTAAGAGTAGCCTTTTTTCTTAGCTCAACTCAAGCAATGAAATCACAACATCAAATTATTAATGCAAATCAAGCTGTAGCGCATATTGCTTATAGAACCAATGATGTATTTCCAATCTATCCAATTACACCATCTTCTGAAATGGCCGAATTAGTTGAAGAGTGGAATGCAACAGGTCGAACAAATAATTTTGGAACGCTTCCATCAGTTTTTGAAATGCAAAGTGAAGCTGGTGTTGCAGGCGCTATGCATGGAGTGCTTCAAACAGGATCTCTATGCACAACTTTTACAGCATCACAAGGTTTATTACTCATGTTACCAAACATGTATAAGATTGCAGGCGAGTTAACACCAAATGTGATTCATGTAGCAACGCGAAGTATTGCAACGCATGCCTTGTCCATTTTTGGAGATCACAGTGATATCATGGCCGTAAGAAGCTCTGGTTATGCCATGCTTGGAGCAGCATCTGTTCAGGAAGCGCATGATTTTGCCTTAATTTCTCAAGCAGCTACATTAACATCTCGAGTGCCATTTGTACACTTTTTTGATGGTTTCAGAACGTCTCACGAAACGTCTAAAATTGAAATGATCTCTGATGGGGTGATTTCAAAACTTATAGATTCAAATCAGATTGATGCACATCGGGACAGAGCCTTAAACCCTAATAATCCCGTTTTGAGAGGAACATCTCAAGGTTCCGATGTGTTTTTTCAAAGCAGAGAAGCTACAAATCGTTATTACAATGTATGTCCAGAAATTGTTCAAGATAAAATGAACGAATTTGCAAACCTTACAGGAAGACACTATCAACTTTTTGATTATGTAGGTCATCCAAATGCAGAACAGGTTATTATAACGATGGCTTCATCAACAGAAACAGTTGAAGAAACAATTAAACAATTAAACAATAAAGGTGAAAAATACGGACTTGTTAAAGTGCGATTATTTAGACCCTTTAGCACAAAACACCTTGTAGAAGCATTGCCATTAACGTGCAAATCTATTGCTGTTTTAGATCGAACAAAAGAACCAGGAGCATCTGGAGAGCCTTTGTATTTAGATATTTGTCAGTCGGTTTTTGAAGCGTATCAAAACAACAGCTTAGCCGTATTGCCTAAAATTATTGGAGGACGTTATGGGTTGTCGTCAAAAGAGTTTACACCTGCCATGGTCAATGCGGTTTATAATAATTTAAAAAGCAACCAGTCACAAGATAATTTTACAGTTGGAATACTAGATGATATAACTCATTTGAGCTTGTCTGTGGATGAGAAATTCGAGTTAGAAACAGAGAGTTTTCAAGCTGTGTTTTATACTGAAAAATCAACTATTGAAGACAACGAGTACACAAGCATATCTCACGTTATTGGTAGGAAAAAAATGAATTATGTACAATCCTATACTGAGCTTGATTATAAAAAATCACAATCACGACAAGTCAATCATTTACGTATTAATTCAAAACCAATAAAGGTGCCATATTTAATTTCTAATGCCGATTTTATTGCTTGCCAAAATGTATACTTCACTGAAAAAGACAATGTATTACAACAGATAAAACTACAAGGAACCTTACTGGTTAATTCTTCACTATCGTCTCAAGCATTTTGGCAATCACTTTCAGCAAACACTCAAGAAATTATTATAAAAAAAGAGGTTGCGTTATATACCGTAGATCTAAAAAACATAAAATCAAATTTTAATCTAGGATCATCAAAAATTTCAACATTTGATGCTTGCTTCTTGTTTCTAAATAATGGCTTTGTATATTCTAGTGCTTTAGCAGAGCTGAGCACACAAATTGTTGAGGTAGATACATCAATTCAAACGAATTTTAACCCAATTCAAACTGATAATAACAAAGCGTTTTCACCAATGCTTTTAGATAAGTTATTACTAGACAACAATGAAACAATTTTTGTTAGTGATCTTCCTGTTGATGGCACGTTTCAAACTAATACATCTCAATATAATCCCAATAGATGTTCTGAAATGATAGCACAATGGAACTCAAACGCTTGTATCCAATGTGGAGCTTGTAGTATGGCTTGCCCTTTAGGAGCACTCCGTATAAAAGTCTTTAGTGATACAGAATTAGAAAAAGCACCATCAGACTTTGAATCGGTTGTTTCAAAAGAATTCAAAGAAAAGAATTTCAGCATTCAGGTCAACAGTAGTCAATGCAATGCATGTAATAACTGTATTGATGCCTGTGACGTTAATGCGCTCAAACTAGTAGACAATACTAATAAGAAAAATGACAATTGGAATTATTTTGATGCCCTTCCAGAATTGAGTCGAACAAAAATTGACGTGACTAAAGTGAGCCAGCAACAATTACAAGAACCATTATTCAAATATGCTACTGGTGATGATGGCTGTGGTGAATCACCTTACTTAAAATTGTTATCTCAATTATTTGGTGATCGCTTGTTGGTCGCCAATGCTACAGGAGCTAGCTCAATTTTTGGAGGTGCTTTGCCAACAACACCTTGGTCTAAAAACCTTCAAGGGAAAGGTCCTGCCTGGTCCAACTCTTTATTTGAGGACAATGCCGAATTTGGGCTGGGATTTAGATTGTCAATAGATCAACAAGAAGCCGAAGCCAAGCGATTGCTTAAAAGCATGATGAACACCATAGATTTTGATTTGGTACATGATATCATATCTGCGAAGCAACATTCGGAAATAGAGATTATTCAGCAACGAAAGCGCGTTAAAGAACTTAAAGCTATTCTAAAAACAATGGATTTAAATGAAGCAGAAGCGCTTTTGAAAATTGCTGATAGCTTGATTAAGAAAAGCGTTTGGTGTGTTGGAGGAGATGGTTGGGCCTATGATATTGGTTTTGGAGGTTTAGACCATGTTATAGCATCGGGCAAAAATATAAACATCTTAATTTTAGACAATGAGGTGTATTCAAATACAGGCGGACAAATGTCTAAGTCCACACCATTTGGAGCTGCTGCAAAATTTGGGTTTAACGGAAAATCAAAACAAAAGAAAGATTTGGGCTTAATGGCCATGACCTATGGAGATGTGTATGTAGCATCTGTGGCTATTGGTGCTAATCAAGAACAAACTTTAAAGGCTTTTATTGAGGCCGAAAACTATGATGGTCCCTCAATTATTATAGCGTATACACATAGTAAATCGCATGGTATTGATATGAAAAACCCGAGCCAGTATCATAAAGCAGCAGTGAATTCTGGGCAATGGCTATTGTACAGAAATGACCCTAGACGAGAAGAAAATAATTTGAATGCGATGCAATTAGATTCTGATTGTCCAAGTATAAGAATTCAAGACTATTTAAAATTAGAAGGACGTTTTTCAAAACTCTTCGACCAAGATCAAGATCAATTCGATCATATGATGAGACACATTCAAAAACAAGTGGATCAACGATTTGATAGATATTTGACATTGGCTAATAACAAACCTATTCATAGAGACCAGTTGCTGCAAAAAGCTAAAATAGGACAGCAGTTGGTTTACAGGAAATAATTAATAGTATTTACCAATTTTATATGAGGCTTTAGTATTTACTAAGGTCTTTTTTTATGCCTAAACCCATTTTCCAAACGAATTCTAAACCATCCTTAACGAATTCTAGAAGCACCCAAATTTCACTTTAATGCCAACATATCTTTGAAGTATCAAACAAGTATAAACCCATAAAACAGAATACTATGAAAACTTTAAAGAACACCCAAACCGAAAACAAAACACAAACAAGAGTATCTAAACTCTTTCAAGCCGTAATGATTTTAGCAATGCTATTTATTGCTTCAGATATTTACGGTCAAACCAAAGAAGTAGAATTTGATGTCTATACTAATTCTGCAGCTAATGCCACACAATATTTATTAGGTGACGATGTCGCTTTAAGAGATTGTGCTTCGGTACACTGCGAAAAATTAACAACCGTTAATATTGGCACACGAGTAAGATTACTAGCAAAAAGTGAAAATGCACAAACGATTAATGGCGTAACAAGTAGATTTTATAAAATTAAAATGGGACCTCAAGTTGGATGGATCTGGGGAGGACTCATCTCACAAAAAACAATGGTAAGCCAAATGAACCCTGAAATTAAATTTGTATTTGGTGAAGCAGGTGTAGACTATAAAGGCTATAAGCGTTTTCAACTAAGAGCAGTAAGAAATGGTGTTGAGATCGATAAGATCTTTGTAAAGTCTGAAACATTAAACCATGAATTGGTAAGCATTATTGACAAGCAAGACAACAAATATGGTACAGACGTAATTACCTTATGCAGCAATGAAGGTGAAAGCTGTGATACGACAGATAGTAAATCCTATGTCGTATTCAAAGACAATAAATTAATGCAAACGTCTACACTAGTAGCTCTAGAAAAAGTAAAACTTCAAAAAGCAAACTATGCGTTCTCTTGTGAACTTGATAATGAATAATAAAATTAGTTGATGTTGTGATTCATGTTTTTAGCGCTGTATATCTTTTTAGAGTACAGCGCTTTTAGCCGTTTAAAAAAAATGTGCATACTTCAAGTGCAAAAACTCCGTTCAAAATTGTAAGTTGCATTGAAATCATAAAACCAGAATTGAAATTAAAAATAACATATAAATTCTTTGTTCTTTTTTTTGGAATAACACTTGCTTGTTATGCTCAAAATAAACAACTGCGCGCTTTTACATTAGAAGATGGTTTGCCACAGTCGCAAGTATACGCGATGGCTCAAGATAACAAAGGCTATTTATGGTTGGGCACACAAGGTGGTGGTTTGGCTCGTTTTGATGGTAATAGTTTTAAAGTGTTTAATGAAACAAACGGATTATCATCAAATTACATCAACACATTAAACACAAAAAACAACAGATTATATATAGGTACAAAACGAGGACTTAGCATAAAGCAAAAACACACGTTTATTAATATTGAAACACCTGAGGTCAACAAAATTTGTGAACTTAATGGGGACTTATTTTTATTAACCCATCAAGGGCTATATCAGATTAAAAAAAATACAGTAGTAGAAAAAATAGAAATTCATCCCGAAATCGATACAATCCAGATCAAGGATATGATCTTTTTTGATGACTATTATTGGATTGCCACTCAAGATGGACTTTGGCAATTTAACGAGCTTAGCAATAACACATCATTTATTGAAAAAATAGAACGTAATGATTTTTCAGCTTTGGTAGGTTTTGACCATAAGATTTTTGCATCAACATTTAATGATGGCACCTTAGTGTTTGAATCTCAAAATTTTGACGATGCTGTTTTAATCCGAGAACCTTTACGTATTAATCACACGTCTATTTTAAACAATAATGAACTTTGGATTGCAACAGATAATGATGGTATTTCTGTGATCGATGCAACGACAAATTCCGAGTTATTTACACTCAATGATGTTAATGGGCTTTCGGTACCAAATGTAAAACAAGTACTTCAGGATAGACAATCTAATATTTGGATTGCAACGTCTGGTGGTGGATTATACAAATACTTCCAAAACAACTTCAAGCATTTTAGTACAGAAACTGGTCTCAATGGAAACCGCGTCTATGCGGTGCATCACAGTAATAATGCGATATGGATTTCAACCTCCGAAAAAGGATTAATGCGAATTGATAACTTTGGGATTCATAATATTGAAATTCCTGAAGCGTTTTCCGAAGTTAAAATTAAAACGATAACAAGTGATCAAAACGAAAATATTTGGGCAGGTTCTGAAGGAAGAGGTTTATTGTTTCACGGAAAAGTGACTCTAGATTCTATTGCAATAGATACATTAAAGCGAAGTAAAAAAAGGATTCCAAAAACTGTTGAGGTTTCAAAAGTGATAAGCACAGAAAACGGATTTCCTTTTGATGATTGGATTCGGAAAATACACATTGATAAAGACGGCATTTATGCGGCAACCTATTCTAGCGGAATTGTAAAGTTTAATTACAACCCCAAATTAGATAGTTTAATTATACATAAAACGTTTGCTACTCAAGACGGTATTGCAGATCTCTACATTAGAGATATGGTTAAAGATGATGCTAATCGCCTTTGGTACGCTACACGAAATGGTCAATTAGGTTATTTGCTTAATAATAAGATAACACATTTGGGCTCAGTTCTAGATCTTCAAACACCAATCAATAGCATATTGTTTCAAAATAACACCCTGTTTTTAGGTACTGCAGGAAAAGGTATTTGGTGGTCTAATGATGAAAACTTCAGCACATTTAAGAAACTTAAAGGAGCAAAAAAGGGATCTTCAGAAAACATATACCAACTTATTTTTGATGATCAAGGCTATCTTTGGGCAGGAACAGAGCGTGGTGTTGATAAATTAGAGTTAGATAAAGATAATGAGATCAAAGATGTTTTTTTCTTTGGAAGAAATGACGGGTTCTTAGGTATTGAAACGTGTTTGAATGCTGTAGATAAAGATAATAATGGTCATTTATGGTTTGGTGCATTATACGGCCTCACCGAATATAGACCAGCCGAAAGTGACCGAGAGACCAAAAAACCAAACCTTTTTTTAGAAGATGTTAAAGTGGCTTATCGTAGTGTTGATTCTATTCGATTATCGTCTTGGACAAACACTGACAAAGTTTTAAAGCTGAAACCCGATCAAAAGCAAGTGAGTTTTTCATTTAAAACAGTTGATATTGATCATCCTAATGGTGTCGAGTATCGCTACAAATTAAATGACAACGATTGGAGCCCTTGGTCTTCTAAAGACACTCAGGATTTTTCTGAACTAAATTTCGGAGCACACGATTTTCTGGTTCAATCTAGAAATCATCGTTGGAAAGAAAGTGAACCGCTTAGATTTTCTTTTTATATCGAAAGCCCATTGTATAAAAAAGGATGGTTTCAGTGGACGATTATTGGTCTCACCATTTTAGGACTTATAGCGATAGCATATCAATATATTAAGCGTATTAAACGAAAAACCACTAAGGAAAAGGAACGTTTAGAATTAGAAAACCACCTGTTAACATTAGAGCAAAAGGCATTGCGTTTACAAATGAATCCGCATTTTATTTTTAATGTGCTTAATGGTATAAAAGCTATGGCTCCTACAAAGCCAGAAAAAATGAACGAGACCGTAAATAGTTTTGCGACATTGCTTAGAGAAACTTTAGTGAATTCTAGAAAAGACACAATAAGTTTAGATCAGGAAATAAACACGTTACGTCATTATGTTGAGGTGGAACGCCTAATGGCCGAAAAACAATTTGAATACGACATAGTATTAAATACTGATTTAGATCCTGAAGAAATTTTAGTTCCTCCTATGCTTATTCAGCCTTTTGTAGAAAATGCAATCCGTCATGGGATTTTAAAAGGTCCTAGAGAAGGGGAGTTAAAAATTAAGTTTGATACCACTGATGACCTTTTAAAGGTGAGCATTACAGATAATGGCATTGGAATCTATAGTTCTCAACAACAAAAACCTAAGACCGATCATCAATCTATGGCGCTTAAAGTAACAAGAGAACGATTAGAATCTATCTCAGGTAAAAACGCTTTAGAGATTTCAGAAATAAAAAACAACGACGGAAGTATTGGTGGCACGACCATTGTATTTAAAATTCCGTTAGAAACCGATTACTAAATATGTTAACAGCAATTATTGTAGAAGATATGAAAGATGCGATGGCACTATTAAAAAGTGACATTGAAAGTCTACATCCAGATATAAAAATTATAGATACAGCTCAAAGCGTAGTGGAGGCAGCAAAAGTTTTAAGAAAAACACAACCAGATATTTTATTTCTTGATATTATGTTAGGAGACGGAACAGGATTTGATGTTCTAGAGATTTTTCCAGAATTAAAATCAAAGATCATTTTTGTTACAGCTAGTGATGAGTTTGCAATTAAAGCATTCAAATTTGCAGCTATAGATTATGTTCTAAAACCGTATGCTCATGAAGAGTTAGCGCAAGCTATCGAACGCGCAAAGCAACAAATCCAACCAAGTAAAGAGCGTTTAAACATTTTAAAAGAAACATTATCGGCACCAGAAAAGAAACCAGATAAGATTTCATTACACACTTTAGATAAGATTATAATAGTCAACTTAGATGATATTGTGCGTTGTGAATCTGATAGTAATAACACTATGTTTCACCTTCGGGATAGCCGAAAGATTTTTGTAACTAAAACATTAAAGTACTTTGCTGATATGCTAAAACCTTATGGGTTTTTAAGAATTCATCAAAGCCATTTAGTAAATCTTCAATGTATAAGTGCATTTATAAAAACAGATGGCGGCTATTTGATGCTAAAAAATGGGGAAAATGTTCCGGTCTCTGTTAGAAAAAAAGCCGAAGTTATTGAGATCTTAGATCAAATGCACCGATAAGTAGGTAATATTATAAAAACAGATATTATAAAATGTCAGAAGTAATAACGTAAAACACATGATAACAATTATTTAAAATTAAAAACATGCAGATTTTGTCTCGATTATGATAAAAAAGCATATATTTGATTTTAATATAAATTTAACGCAAACGCCGAAAAACATGCTTTTCGTCGATTTTTTTTGCGTTTTATGGATGTTTTTTTGCTATTTTATTTTGTTGAGACCTTTTTTTTTATACATTTACGCCATAATGAGAATACAAAACAAGAAAATCTTTGCCTCGATCTTATTTGTATTAATAAGTTTTGTATGTGTAGCCCAAGGTGGTAACCCACCTCCTCCTATGCCACCACCACCTCCAGGTTTGCCTATTGATGGTTTCACCACAATAGCCGCAATTCTAGGAGCTTTCTTTGGTATTAAAATGACTATTAAAAATTCTAGAAAGTAGTTATAGTCTAGCCTCGTAGAGCTTTTGTATATATTTTCCTAAAACATCAAACTCTAAATTAATTTTAGAACCAACATGCAAATTCTTGAAATTAGTATGCTCGTAAGTGTATGGAATAATAGCGACACTAAACTTGTTTTTTTCTGAATTCACTACAGTTAAACTAACACCATTAACAGTAGCAGATCCTTTTTCGATGGTTACATTTCCAGAGCTTTGATCGTAACTAAATGTAAAGAACCAGCTGCCATTTTCCTCTTTTATGCGCTCACAGGTCCCAATTTGATCAACATGACCTTGAACGATATGTCCGTCCAATCGGTCCCCTAATTTCATAGCGCGCTCTAAGTTTACAGTATCTCCAACCTGAAGGTCACCAATATTTGTCTTATCAATAGTTTCCTTTATGGCTGTAACAGTATAATTATCACCCAAAATAGCTACAACGGTAAGGCAAATACCATTATGAGCAACACTTTGGTCTATTTTTAATTCTGAAGTGATATTGCTTTGTATGGTTAAGTGAAGATTATCTTGTTCTTTTTCAAGATTGGTCACAACGCCAAGATCTTCGATAATTCCTGTAAACATAGTGTCGAATAATTGGTTAAATTTGCAATTGTAAAATTACGGACTATAGATAACATCTTAATGGAAAAAGGTAAAAAAATAAAACTAGGAATTTCAATTGGCGATCTTAATGGAATAGGATCTGAAATTATCATCAAAACTTTTGAAGACAATCGCATGTTGGAGTTTTGCACGCCAGTAATTTTTGCCTCTATAAAAACGATGTCTTTTTTTAAAAAGCATTTTAAAAGCAGCATCAATTTTCACGCAATCAATCATACAGACCAGATTATTCAGGGTAAGGTTAACGTATTGAATGTTTGGAAGGAAAATGTCACGATAAATTTTGGAGAAGAAGATCTGAAAATTGGTGAGTATTCGGTGAAATCGCTCGAAGCGGCTACGGATGCCTTAAAAAAGGAAGCTATAGATGTATTAGTTACGGCTCCAATACATAAGCATAATATTCAGTCTGATGACTTCAAATTCCCAGGCCACACCAATTATCTTGCAGAAAAATTGGGAGGAAAAAGCTTAATGTTCATGGTAACAAATACATTAAAAGTAGGCTTACTTACCGATCATGTTCCAGTAAAAGATGTTCCTAATCATATCACTGCCGAACTCATTAATGAAAAAATTGATACAGTTTACACGTCCTTAAAACAAGATTTTAGGATCAGCAAACCGAGAATTGCGGTTCTGGGCATCAATCCTCATGCTGGTGATAATGGTGTTATTGGAGAAGAGGACGACAAGGTGTTACGACCAACATTGCAGGACATTAAAGAGAAAGGTAAGATGGTATATGGACCTTATTCTGCTGATAGCTTCTTTGGGTCTGGAAATTATAAAAACTTTGATGCCATTGTTGCATCATATCACGATCAAGGGCTAATACCATTTAAAACTATTGCTTTCGGACATGGTGTCAATTATACAGCAGGACTTAATAGAGTAAGAACGTCTCCAGATCATGGAACTGCTTTTGAAATTGCCGGAAAAGGAAAAGCTGACAACGGTTCATTTAAAGAAGCTGTATTTACTGCAATAGAAGTTTTTAAGAATAGAAAAGAGTATAATGAATACTCAAAAAACCCTCTAAAAAAGGCACCAAAAAAGATATAAACATTTTTTGTTGATAAGCGCTGTTTAATTAATTAAAATTTATATATTTGCAGGCTCAAAATGAATGCGATGATGAAGCCCTTAAAGGAATTTACAATACCATTTATTGGTCTCAAGGTTGGAAAGCACCATTTTGATTATCAGATTGATAAAAAGTTCTTTGAACATTTTGAGTATGATGATTTTAATGATGTAAAAGTAAAAACAGAGTTGTTGTTTGAAAAAAAGACAACTTTGTTGGAGTTACATTTCGAAATTTCAGGCGTTGTAAATGTCAACTGCGACCTTACAAATGAGCCTTATGACCAAAGTGTCGAAGGTAAATTTAAATTGGTAGTCAAGTTTGGTGACGATTACAATGATGAATTTGAAGACATACTAATCATACCTCATGGAGAATATGAAATCAATGTTGCCCAGTACATATATGAGTTAATCATATTGTCGATGCCAGCAAAACGAATTCATCCAGGAGTTGAAGATGGTACATTAGATTCAGAAATACTTAAAAAGTTAGAAGAATTAAGCCCAAAAGGCTTAGACGACAAAGAAGATACATCAGAGGATATTGACCCTCGTTGGAATACATTAAAAAAACTATTAACGGATAAATAACATATAAAATGGCACATCCTAAAAGAAAAATTTCTAAAACAAGAAGAGATAAGAGAAGAACACATTATAAAGCATCTGTTCCTACTATAGCTACTTGTCCTACAACAGGAGAAGCACACCTTTACCATAGAGCTCATTGGCATGAAGGGAAGTTATATTACAGAGGTCAAGTATTGATTGATAACTCTGAAAAAGAAGAAAACTTAGCATAAGTATTATGCATGCATATAATAAAACGCTCATACTTGAGCGTTTTTTTTATGTTTAATTTCTCTAAGTCTTAAAAACGACTTATTTTGCGTCATATTCGTTCAAAATTTAGTAAATTCATTAAAATTTTACCGTTTTTTGACGATTTTTGTCTTTTTAGGACGATTTTTTAAAAATTTAGTATGAGTAAAATCACAGCTGCAATTACAGGAGTAGGTGCTTATTTACCTGAATATAAATTGACCAACCAGATTTTAGAAACCATGGTCGATACAAATGATGAGTGGATTACCACTCGAACAGGTATAAAAGAACGTAGAATTCTTAAAGAAGATGGTAAAGGAACTTCCTATTTAGCCATTAAAGCCGCTCAAGACTTAATTAACAAAAAGGGAATTGACCCAAAAGATATAGAACTTGTTATTGTTGCCACTGCAACTCCTGATATGAAAGCTGCCTCAACCGCAGCTTTTACTGCAACTAATATAGGAGCAACTAATGCCTTCTCGTTCGATTTAGAAGCAGCATGCTCTAGTTTTCTTTTCGGAATGTCTGTTGCTGCACGTTATATAGAATCTGGAAAATATAAGAATGTATTACTTATTGGAGCAGATAAGAACTCTTCAATGATTAACTATAAAGACAGAGCTACTTGTATCATCTTTGGAGATGGTGCTGGAGCTGTGTTATTTGAACCTAACCATGAAGGACTTGGTCTACAAGATGAGCTATTGAGAAGTAATGGAGAAGGACGTGAGTTTCTACATGCACAATATGGAGGCTCTTCTTATCCATCTACACCAGAAGCAATTGCCGAAGGAAAGCATTTTGTATTCCAAGAAGGGAAAACAGTATTTAAGAACGCTGTATTTAATATGGCAGATGTCACAGAGCGTATTCTAGAAAGAAACAATTTAACTAATGACGATATCTCATGGTTGGCAGCACACCAAGCTAATAAGAGAATTATAGAGGCTACTGCAAATAGAGTGTCTCTAGACCCAGCAAAGGTGATGATGAATATCCATAAATATGGAAACACAACTTCGGCAACATTACCATTGCTATTACACGATTACGAATCACAATTAAAAAAAGACGATAAAATTATATTCGCAGCCTTTGGTGGCGGATTTACTTGGGGCTCAATTTATTTAAAATGGGCTTATAATTCTTAACCGACTTTTAACTAACTAATTAAAAAGACTAATAATTATGGATATTAAGGAAATTCAAAACTTAATCAAATTTGTAGCCAAATCTGGTGCAAGTGAGGTTAAATTAGAAATGGATGATGTTAAGATCACCATCAAAACAGGTGCTGATGACAAAGGGGACTCAACCACTTATGTTCAACAAATACCAGTGAGCCAACCTGTAGCGCAAGCTATACCTGCAGCTGCACCAACTGCGCCTGCCGCACCAGCCGCTCCTGCAGCTGAACCAGCATCAGACGATTCGAAATATATTACAGTTAAATCACCAATTATAGGTACATTTTACCGTAAGCCATCTCCAGACAAACCCGTATTTGTTGAAGTAGGTAGCACTATTGGTGAAGGTGATGTACTATGTGTCATTGAAGCGATGAAATTATTCAACGAAATCGAATCTGAAGTATCAGGAAAAATCGTTAAGATTTTAGTAGATGATTCTTCTCCAGTAGAGTTTGATCAACCATTATTCTTGGTAGATCCATCATAACCGTTTAAAAATTCCAATTCGCATCTCATGTTATGAGACCCAAAACCTGTTTGGTTTGGTACTTGGAATTTGAAATTTTTAATTCAAGAAGTTATGTTTAAAAAAATATTAATAGCTAATAGAGGAGAAATAGCACTACGTGTTATTAGAACCTGTAAAGAAATGGGTATCAAAACGGTAGCAGTGTATTCTACAGCAGATGCTGAAAGTTTACATGTGAAGTTTGCAGACGAAGCTGTCTGTATTGGCCCACCATCAAGTAGTGACTCTTACCTTAAAATATCCAATATTATAGCAGCAGCAGAAATCACAAATGCTGATGCCATACATCCAGGTTATGGGTTTTTATCTGAAAACGCTAAATTCTCAAAAATCTGTGAAGAGCACGATATCAAATTTATTGGAGCATCTCCAGAAATGATTGATAGAATGGGAGACAAAGCCAATGCAAAAGCAACAATGCTTGCTGCTGGTGTGCCATGTGTTCCTGGAAGTGAAGGTATAATTGAAGATTTTGAAGAGTGTAAAAAACTAGCTAAAGAAACCGGCTATCCAGTTATGCTTAAGGCATCTGCTGGAGGTGGTGGAAAAGGAATGCGTGCTGTTTGGAAACCTGAAGATCTTGAAGATGCTTGGGAATCAGCTAGAACAGAATCTAAAGCAGCTTTTGGAAATGATGATATGTACATGGAAAAACTTATTGAAGAACCACGTCATATTGAAATTCAAGTCGTAGGAGATTCAACTGGTCGCGCATGCCATCTTTCAGAACGTGATTGCTCAGTGCAAAGACGTCACCAAAAGTTAACCGAAGAAGTGCCATCTCCATTTATGACTAAGGCTTTACGTGATAAAATGGGGAAAGCAGCTGTAAAAGCAGCAGAATATATCAAATATGAAGGAGCAGGAACAGTAGAGTTCTTGGTAGATAAGCATCGTAATTTCTACTTCATGGAAATGAATACGCGTATTCAAGTGGAGCACCCAATTACAGAACAAGTGATTGATTTCGATTTAATTCGTGAGCAAATTCTTGTGGCTGCTGGTGTGCCAATTTCTGGTAAGAACTATACGCCTAATCTACACTCTATCGAATGTCGTATTAATGCCGAAGATCCATTTAATGATTTTAGACCATCGCCAGGACGCATTACAACGTTACATGCACCTGGAGGACATGGTGTTCGTTTAGATACACACGTGTATGCTGGTTATGTGATTCCGCCTAACTACGATTCTATGATCGCTAAGTTGATAACTACAGCACAAACGCGTGAGGAAGCCATCAATAAAATGAAGCGTGCTTTAGAAGAGTTCGTTATTGAAGGTATTAAAACAACCATTCCATTCCACAGACAACTTATGGAGCATCCAGATTATTTAGCAGGTAATTATACCACTAAGTTCATGGAAGATTTTGTTATTGAGAGAACTCCAGAAGATTAAAAATATAACTCCGAGATTTACGTTTCGGAGTTTTTTTTTACCTCTTTCTTATGGTGTTCTTTTATCCCGAAGTGTTGGGACAAAAGGCAGGCTCTCGCAAGTCGCTCTCGGTGAGGAGCTCCAACAATAACTCCATCCTTAACACGAACCAATATTTCTTGTTATATTTAAGAGAACTAATAACCAAGGTTAATGATTAAGACCAAAGAATCTGTTTTCATCTTTCTCTTATTTTTACTCTTTTTTCCTGCTTACGCCATGTTCAACAATGCTATTTTATTTTTGTTCGATCAGGCATTTACAGGTGGTGAAATCTCAAAAATTTTCACATATAATTATACGGGAAATCTACTGGGTTGTCTAGGTGTAGCAAAGTATATCGAACTGTCAAACTCATTTAATTTTTTTCAAAAAAACGGTGTATTAGTCCTTTCCTTTTTAGTTTCAGTCGTTGCTTTTTTAATGATTATCAAAAAGAAAGAATCCAAGAACTATCATGCTAAATGGCTTCTAGTTTTTGTGTTTTCGTTATTTCTGTTTACAGGACTTGAGTTTTTATATTACACTTTTTCTTATATCATTAAGGCAGATGCTGAATTCTCAGAAGCTCTTTCTTTAATACTAGTATTTAGTCTAATTGTTGCTCTATTAGCTGTTATTCTATTTTTTAAAAGTTTCATTAAAAAAGAAAAATTACAAGTTTTTGTGCTAGTGATACCTGCATCTTTTATAAGTGCTTATCTTTGGTTAGGTTACATCGGACCAGCAATTTTGCCAATATAAATTCTATGAATCTATCCTACTGGGAAATAAAATCATGGCTTACTAATGTCGATTATACAATCGTAGGTAGTGGTATTGTAGGCCTCAATTGTGCATTACAATTAAAACAACGATTTCCAACAGCTAGCATTTTAATTCTTGAGCGTGGCACTTTACCACAAGGTGCCAGCACTAAAAATGCAGGCTTTGCATGTTTTGGGAGCCTGAGTGAAATTATCAATGACCTTAAAACACATTCTGAAGATGAGGTGTTACAATTGGTAAAAAAACGTATTGATGGTTTGCAGTTATTGCGACAAACTTTAGGAGATGAGATTATAGGCTACCAAGAGCTAGGCGGTTATGAATTGTTTTCAAAAACAGATGATTTATATGAAGAATGCCAGTCTAAAAAAGACACTATAAATTTGCTTCTAAAACCACTATTTAATCAAGAAGTATTTAGCTTCAAGCCCAATGAGTTTAATTTTAAAAACTGTCATGACACCTTAGGCTTTAATCAATTTGAAGGCCAAATAGACACGGGAAAAATGATGGCTTCATTAACGCAATTAGTATTAGGTTCTGGGATAAAAATATTGAATAATAGTACTGTCAAACAGTTTTCTGAAAATGACAATTCTGTTAACATTAAAACAGATCAATTTGAATTTTCTACCTCAAAACTTTTAATTGCCACTAATGGTTTTGCCTCAATGTTAGATATTTCCGAAGTAAAACCAGCTAGAGCACAAGTCCTTATTACAAAACCTATCGAAAACCTTCATATTAAAGGTACATTTCATTTAGATCAAGGGTATTATTATTTTAGAAATATTGATAACCGCTTACTATTTGGAGGTGGGCGAAATCTGGATTTTAAAGGAGAAGAAACTACTAAATTGATTCAAACCCAACGTATTCAAGATAAGTTAGAAGACTTATTAAGAACAACGATATTACCTCATACAGCTTTCGAAATTGATTATCGTTGGACAGGTATTATGGGTGTTGGACAACAAAAGAAACCTATTGTAAAACAGCTTAGCAATAATGTTTTTTGTGGTGTGCGTTTAGGAGGCATGGGAGTCGCTATTGGGAGTTTGGTTGGAAAAGAATTAGCCGATTTATTGTAATGGATACCAAGGAAAAACTATATTACCAATGCCAAGAGTTTATTGATGACCGCTTGCAAGCGGTTCAAAAAACCATTCATGAAATTCAAGAATCATTAACCTCTGAAACGAAGAGTTCGGCAGGGGACAAACACGAAACAGGTCGAGCTATGTTGCAATTAGAAAGAGAAAAAACTGGACAGCAATTGGCAGAAATTCAAAGAATTAATCAATTATTATCCAAGATTGATGTTTCAAATACCTCAAAAGCCATTGGCTTAGGAAGTGTTGTAATGACAACCAATGCCAATTACTTCATTGCCATTAGTGCTGGAGAATTGAAAGTAAGCAATCAAGTGTTTTATGCGATTTCAGCACACACACCTATTGCCCAATTGTTATTAGGGAAATCTATAGGAGATGACATTCAATTTAGAAATCAGGATT
Source organism: uncultured Psychroserpens sp. (assembly GCF_947500255.1). Classification (GTDB taxonomy): domain Bacteria; phylum Bacteroidota; class Bacteroidia; order Flavobacteriales; family Flavobacteriaceae; genus Psychroserpens. Next base: position 1,155,041 of record NZ_CANMRL010000001.1, read on the forward strand.
TTAAAATTATTGAAGTCTACTAATTTTTATCTCATCCAATTTCAGTGTATCTTTAGTTTATGAAAAAGATTAAAATTACACTTGTATTGCTTACAAGTACGATATTCTCATTGATGAGTTTTGCTCAAGATACTAAAACTCAAATATCTGTAGATTTTAAAATTAGAAACCTAGGGTTTAATGTTGATGGTTACTTTTCAAGAGCTTCTATTACCACAAACTTTAACAGTGACAATAGTACGAAATGGACCTTATCTGGAAGTGTAAAAGCCAATTCCATTGCTACAGGCATCAAAAAACGCGATGAACACTTATTAAGAGAAGATTATTTTGATGTTAAAACCTATCCAGATATAACTCTAGAAGCAACAAATTTTAGAAAGACATCTAAAAACAAGTATAAGGTTGAGGTGAATCTTACTATTAAAGACGTGACCAAACGGATAACAATTCCAATGCAAATTAGTGATGACGACAATAGCTTGAAGCTGAGTGCTTATTTTGAAATAAACAGAAGGGATTTTGGTGTTGGAGGAAGTAGCCTAACACTATCAAATACTGCTAGAATAAATGTAAACTATACCTTAAAAAAGGAATAACTTGAATCGAAAGAATTCCAAAATAGATGTGCTTATTATTGGAGGAGGGTTGGCTGGTTTATCTAGCGCTATCCACTTAGCAAAGCACGAGTATAGTGTTTTGGTTATAGAGAAAAACAAGTATCCTAAGCATAAAGTTTGCGGCGAATATATTTCAAATGAAGTACTCCCTTACCTCAATTATTTAGACATTGATGTTTTTAAATTAGGCGCCAAAAAGATTGATAAATTTCAACTATCTACCACAAAAAGCAAACTCATTTCTACTATTCTACCCTTAGGTGGTTTTGGAATTAGTCGTTTTTGTTTGGATGAGGCTCTTGCTCGAAAAGCCATGGATAATAATGTTGAAATCATTCAAGATACCGTAGAAGATGTTCAATTTGATAATGATCAATTTACTGTAATTACCAAAAACCAAAAACACTTTAAATCTAAGATGGTAATTGGTGCCTATGGTAAACGATCTAATATTGATATAAAGCTTAAGCGTCAGTTTATAAAAAACAAGTCTCCTTATCTAGCTGTTAAAATGCACGTTAAAGGAGATTTTCCTGAAGACTTAGTGGCTCTTCATAATTTTGAAGGCGGTTATTGTGGTGTTTCTAAAGTAGAGAATGATAGTATCAATCTTTGTTATATTGCAAATTTTAAAGTATTCAAAACGTATAAAAATATTGAGGAGTTTCAACACAAAGTGGTATTTAAAAACACCTATTTAAAAAATATTTTTAGCAGGACAACACCGGTTTTTGAACATCCTTTAACGATAAGCCAGATTTCTTTTGAAGATAAAAAACCATTAGAGAATCACATCTTGATGTGTGGTGATACAGCCGCACTTATTCATCCATTGTGTGGCAACGGAATGAGTATGGCAATTAGAAGCGCACAGATAGCGTCTGCATTAATTATTAAATTTTTTAATTCTGAAATTTCAACAAGAGAAGCACTAGAAAAGCAGTATCTTAGAGAATGGAATACAGCCTTTAAGTCCCGTTTAAAAACGGGACATATGATGGCTAATTTGTTTGATCAGCCAAAATTGTCAGAAATTTTGATGAAAGGATTGCAATGGTTTCCAGGTGTTTTGCCATATATCATTAAACGAACGCATGGTAAATTAATGCAGATTGAATGAGCTTACTCGTCAATACAAAATATAGAAGTGATGCAGAAGAAATCATGGATGATTTGGATTATAATGGTCCAATACTTCATGATGCGCTCGATAAATTAGCAAAGATCAATCAATGGTTAGGTGGAAATAAAGTGACGCTTAACGGACTTAAAAAAGCACTAAAAAACTACCCAAAAGAGAAGCCTATTACTATTATTGATCTTGGGTGTGGAGGCGGAGATATGTTGAGAGCTGTTTCACAATTTGGAAAACGTAATGGCTATAATTTTCAATTGCTAGGCATTGATGCTAATCACCATACAATCGATTATGCTAAGACATCGTCAAAAGCGTATAAAAATATTGAGTTTAAAGCCATAGATATTTTTTCGGAAAATTTTAAACAGCTCAACTATGACTTGGTATTGACAACATTATTTTTACACCATTTCAAGGAAGACGAATTGGTGTCGTTTTTAAAACCTGTTTTAGTAAAAGCGAAGTTAGGCATTGTAGTTAACGATTTGCACAGGCATAAACTAGCCTATTATCTTTTTAAACTATTGTGTTTAACGATAAAGAACAAAACAATAATTAAAGATGGATTAACGTCTGTACTAAGAGGATTTAAACGACAAGAGTTAATACATATATCACAACAATTGCATGCCAATTATCAAATAGAATGGAAATGGGCATTTCGTTTCCAGTGGCTATTGAAGCAAAAATAATATGAGTGTAAAAATAACAGCTGTAGCTAAACAATTACCTAAATATACTAGAGAGACTAAAGATATTATTCCGTATTTAAATCTTTGGTTAGCTGGTCAGGAAGAGCGCTTTCAACGTAAAGTGGTTAAGCTTTTTGAAAATGCTGGAGTCGATAGGCGTTATTCTATTATGGATGCTGAAGATGTCTTTATGAAAACCTCTTTCGAAGAGAAAAATGACATCTATTCAAAAGAAGTCGTGAAACTAGCCGAAAAATCTTTGATTAAAGCCCTTGAAAAAGTCAGCCTAAAACCTACAGATATTGATTATATCATAACGGTGAGTTGTACAGGAATCATGATTCCGTCTATGGATGCTTATTTAATAAATAACCTTAAGATGAAACAAGACATTGTAAGGCTTCCTGTAACCGAAATGGGCTGTGCTGCTGGTGTTTCAGGGATTATCTATGCAAAGAATTTTTTAAAAGCGAATCCTAATAAACGCGCCGCCGTAATTGCTGTAGAATCACCAACGGCAACCTTTCAGTTAGATGATTTTTCGATGGTAAATATCGTAAGTGCTGCTATTTTTGGAGATGGAGCTTCAAGCGTGATTTTATCATCTTATGAAAACGAAGAAGGACCTAAGATTATTGATGAAGCCATGTATCACTTTTATGATGCTGAAACTATGATGGGTTTTAAATTGGTAAATACGGGGTTACAAATGATTTTAGATAAAGCAGTTCCTGAAACGATTGCTACTCATTTTCCTAAAATTGTACATCCTTTTTTAAAGCAGAATGGTATGACCATTGAAGATGTTGACCATCTTATTTTTCATCCTGGAGGAAAGAAAATCGTACAAACAGTTGAAGATTTATTTGGGGCACTAGGAAAAAACATAGAAGATACCAAAGAGGTATTGAAGCGCTATGGAAATATGAGTAGTGCAACAGTATTATATGTGCTAGAGCAGTTTATGGATAAGCAATTACCAAAAGGTGATAAAGGTTTAATGTTAAGTTTTGGACCAGGGTTTTCAGCACAACGAATTTTATTAGAATGGTAAAAGAATTTGAACACAAAAACTATTGGGCACTCATTTTGGGAGGTTCTAGCGGATTAGGTTTAGCCACGGCAAAAAAACTCGCTAAACACGGTATGAATATATGTGTCATTCATCGAAATTCTAGGTCTCAAGAGACGGAAATTAATGCAGAGTTTGACAAAATCAAAGCCGAAGGAGTGACATTTAAATCGTATAATGTAGATGCATTTAAGCCAGAAAAACGCGAGCAAATTATTAGAGAATTAGATTCAGTATTAGAAGGAGGAAAAATAAGAAGCTTAGTACATAGCGTTGCAAAAGGAAATTTAAAACCCATGTTAGATGATGAAAAACCAACGCTTCAAAATGATGATTTCAATTTAACTATCAATGCTATGGCAATTAGCTTATACGATTGGACCAAGTCTCTTTTTGAAACAAAATTATTTACTGAAGACGCACGAATCATAAGCTTCACTAGTGAAGGCAATACGAAAGCATGGAAGAATTATGCAGCAGTTTCAGCAGCAAAGGTTGCATTGGAAGCTATTACCAGAAATATTGCTTTAGAGTTTGCACCATATGGTATTAGGGCTAATTGTATTCAAGCTGGTGTTACAGATACAGCCTCATTGCGAATGATTCCTGGTAGCGATCAAATAAAAGCGCACAGTTTAAAGCGTAACCCATTTAAACGGCTAACTCAACCTGAAGATGTCGCAAATGCTGTCTACCTATTAAGTAAAGATGAAGCGCGTTGGATTAATGGATGTGTAATTCCTGTCGATGGAGGTGAACATATAAGTTAAAATGACAGAGCAACAGATTATAGCATTATTACCTTATCAAGAGCCTTTTTTGTTTGTTGATGAACTTACCGCATTTTCTTCTGAAGGTATTACAGGACACTATACTTTTCAAAGCGATGCCTATTTCTATAAAGGGCATTTTAAGAACAATCCAATCACGCCAGGTGTTATTTTGATCGAGTGTATGGCTCAAATCGGACTGGTATGCTTAGGCATTTATATGTTGAAAGACGAGCTTTCAGAACAAACGAACCCTCAAATTGCATTGACTTCAAGTCAGGTAGATTTCTTTTTACCAGTATATCCAGGTGAGAAAGTGCTGGTGGTTTCAGAGAAAGAGGTTTTTCGTTTTAATAAGCTGAAATGTAAGGTCAAATTATTTAATGAAAGAGGTGATTTGGTGTGTCGGGGAAGAATTTCAGGAATGGTTAAAACATGAAAAATAGAGTTGTCATAACAGGTTTAGGAGTTGTATCACCAAATGGTGTAGGCCTTGATGCGTTTGCTAAAGCTATCAAAAAAGGTCAATCAGGAATTACCTTTCACCAGCAATTAGCCGATTTACAATTTTCTTGCTGTATAGGTGGAGTGCCTCTAATTTCCGAAGAAAAAAAACTCGAATACCTAACACCTTTGCAGCTCAGAGGTTTTAATAGTTCTGGGATTTTATATGGATGTATCGCGGGAATCGATGCATGGAAAGATGCTGGACTAGTAGTAGACCCTAAAGGTAAATTGGACTTCGATAGTGGAACTGTTTTTGGCACTGGAACATCTGGTGTTGAAAAGTTCAGAGAAGCAATCTATAAACTTGATGACAACCAAGTCAAACGTTTAGGGAGTACCGTTGTAGTACAAACTATGGCTAGTGGGATTAGTGCTTTTATTGGTGGTATCTTAGGTTTGGGAAATCAAGTGACCACAAATTCTTCGGCATGTACCACTGGAACCGAAGCGATTTTAATGGGTTATGAGCGTATTAAAAATGGTCAAGCCAAACGCATGTTAGTTGGGAGTTGTAGTGATGATGGTCCATACATTTGGGGCGGATTTGACGCTATGCGAGTAATGACTTATAAGCACAACGATACGCCTGAGCAAGGCTCGCGACCTATGAGTGCTAGCGCTTCTGGATTTGTGCCAGGATCTGGTGCAGGCGCTATAGTATTGGAGTCTCTTGAAAGTGCTTTGGATCGAAACGCTAAAATCTATGCTGAGATCTTAGGCGGAAACATTAATTCTGGAGGTCAACGGCAAGGCGGTACCATGACTGCTCCAAATGCTGAAGCAGTAAAGCGATGCATTATGAATGCAATGACAAATGCTCATATTTCTGCAGAGGAGATCGATACCATAAATGGGCATTTAACAGCAACGTCAAAAGACCCTTTAGAAATTGAAAATTGGACTAAAGCTCTAAATAGAAACGGTAATGATTTTCCATTTATCAATTCTTTGAAATCTATGGTTGGTCATTGTTTGGCTGCAGCAGGAAGTATTGAATCTGTAGCAACAGTATTGCAGTTAAAAGAACAATTTGTGTTTCCAAATATTAATTGTGATGATGTTCATCCAGAAATTTCCAATTTGATTTCCGAAGAAAAGATTGTAAAACGAGTACTAAAAACGGAATTAAATATTGCAGCAAAAGCCAGTTTTGGTTTTGGTGATGTGAATGCTTGTATTATCTTTAAGAGATATAATTAAGCTATGACCAAAGACCAATTAATTACCAAATTAAAAACTATTGTTCAACCCTATATTCAAGACGAAGTAGCATTTGATAATCTGTCTGAAGACACCGATTTTATTAATGATCTCAAAATCAACTCTGCAAATCTTGTGGATGTAATTCTAGATGTGGAAGATGAGTTTGATATTAGAATCGAAAACGACGATATGGAAAAAATGACATCTGTAAAAGCTGCAATGGATATCGTCAATGAAAAACTTGCCACAAAATGATTGGTAATGATATTGTTGATTTAAAACAAATAGGCCAAACCGTAAATTGGAAACGACCACGTTTTTTAGATAAGGTCTTCACCCAAAACGAACAGCAACTTATTTTTTCTTCTGAAAAGCAACATCGAACCGTATGGTTACTATGGAGTATGAAAGAAGCGGCTTATAAATGTCATGTTCAGCAATATGGAAGGCGTTTTTTTAATCCGAAACGATTAGTGTGTGAGCTCATTTCCGAAGAGAAAGGCATTGTGAGAATAGATAACAACAACTATTTTACAGACTCTACGATTACTGAAGATTATGTCTATACGATTGCAAATTTAAATGGCCAAAAAGCTGTAAATAGTTCAATTTTTAAAGCTGAAATAAAATCTCATAACACACAAAGCCACGAGTTGAAACAGTCTCTTGTAGCATCGGTTTCTGAAAACAGAAGTATTGAGCTTAATGCTATTAAAATAAAAAAAACAGAACAAGGCATTCCGCAACTATTCATTAATTCTGAGCAATTAACCCTATCCTTTTCTTTGACGCATTGCGGACGGTTTTCTGGGTTTGTTTACTAGATTTTGTTGAATATTCTTTGAGCTAAAAAGCGGATCATCATTACTGTTTTTTCCTGTATTTCTTTGGTTGGGCATATTGTTGTTTTTCTAATTCTGAAATTAGTGTTTTGTATTGAAACAAAAAGGAAGACCAATTCAAATTGGTCTTCCTTTTAATTTAAGTATCCCAAGACATTGTTTTTTTGTAAATAGAGAATTCAGTTTCATATCCTTTAAGTTTTTTAATTAAAATAACTTTGGATTTGACTCTGTAATTTCGTCGTTCTTGTTTGGTGTATTCTTTTCCAAGTTTATCCCAAAAATGACTTCTTTCAATACTTCTTTTTTTTCTCTTGTGAACAGTTTTGTAATTATAAAACTTCTTGTTCTTGTAAGATTTCATTGTATTAAATTTTTGAATTAAAAACTTAATACAGTGTTCCTTTTTTGATTTGCATCGCTCTGTTTTTTATAAAAAAGCAGACCAACCAAAGTCAGTCTACTTTTGTCTTTTTAAAATTTAGCCTCTATTTCGTTTCCTCTTTTCTCTACGAATTTTCCAAGGTGCATTTTTTTGCCAGTCACCTGCCATAACACAACCATAAGGCATCACTTCGTCAATGACAGTTCCTAAACCAAATTCTTCCATTTGTGCTCTTACAGCTTTTGCATTTTTGTAAGCGCTAGGTAATTCGGTAATATCAATTTCCTTTGAGAAAAACCGCGCATCAATCCCTCGGGTTTCCTCTTTAAAGATTTGCATAATCGTACCGGTTTTGCTGTTTCTATGTTGTGTTCTACTTACATTTCGACCTGCACCATGAGGTGCAAAACCTAAATTGGTTTGTGTAGTAGATCCTTCAACAATCAATACAGGTTCACTCATGTTTAACGGAATCAATCTCGGACCAGTAATATCTGGCATAAACTTAGCGTCTAGAGGTGTAGCACCTTTAGCGTGGTAAAATAAATCACCATCCTTAAATACGAAGTTATGCTCATTCCAATATCTGTTTTCGATAGCGATTTCTAAGGTTTCAGCAACAGAATTATGCAATACTTCATGATTCGTTTTTGTCCATTGTCTAATCACTTGCAAGGCATCCCAATACGATTGCCCTTCTTCAGTATCAAATGTAATCCAAGCATTTTGCTTCTTCGTTTCAGGCGATAATTCTTTTCTAAAACGTTCGGCAATTTTCATCCCTTTCGTGTATAAACGTGCTCCTGGACCTCTTGATCCATGGTGTGTTACCATCATGGTATTTCCTGTTTTTTTAGACGTTCCTACAAATAAGAAATGATTACCATCACCTTGTGTTCCTAAATGTGATCTTGCGATTTGAATCATGTTTCCATCATTCAAAAAGTAGTTAGACTTAAATGCATCTAATAATTCCTTCGGAAATCTAAATTGCGTATTTCTATCACGTCCTCCTGGACCAAAATGAGTATTAACATGAGCTGCATCAAGGATGTCTTTTGGATTAGCATTACCAAAATCGGTTAACATTACTGAACAACAAATATCAGCACTATGCATTCCTGGATGGATCGCATTTTTTGCAACAGCAACACCACCAACAGGAATCGTTCCGTCAGGACCAGCTGGACAAGCATCAGGCATAATGGCGCCATCAACCAAAGTTGGTGTCTTCATCAAGGTTTGCATAGAGTTGATCACTTTAGAAACATTGTCTTCTTCCAGCTCATTTTCAGCTTTTATATTAATAGAAAACTCAATTGGCGTTTTATGCAACGCTATCGGATCTGGTGATTTAAACTGCTCTAAGTAAGTTTCTAAAGCATCATCTTCTAATCTATTTTCATTAATATAAATTATGGCTTCTTTCATCCATTTACCTTGTCTGTATCCTAAGGCAATTAAATCGTGACCTGTGATTTTTGTGTTCATATTTTTATTTTTTATTAAGCTCCACCAGTTCCCTCGACTGATGGAGCACTACTACCAAAGTCTAACTAATAAGACTTCTTTATGATTACCTTGCAAATATTTAATCCTATTGCGCAATCTTTCTGCGTAGTATAATTATTTTTTAAAAAAGTAAGCAAAGCAAGATTCGAACTCGCATCTTCAGGATCGTACCCTAATGTTTTATCCAATTAAACTATATGCTTTTTTTAGTGCCTAAGTTTATACCACTTTATCTGCACAAGATGAACTTGCAAAAGCATAAGGTTTTGCTTTAAAAATAAAACCCATTCCTAAGATGTAGCCCATTGCATCTTTTAGAGCTACATTAGATTGAAATTTCGGATCTGTATTAATATCGGCATGAACCTCAAGTTCTACATTGTACTTATCTAAAATGTCACAAATTGAATATGCGACTTCTACAGACATCGTTACTTCCTTAAGCATACGTTCTTTAATACGAATATGTTTTGTCCCTTTGTAATTTCTCATAAACATAAAACCACCTTTTCCTTCACGCAGTATCACAATAACTGTTGCATATTCAACATGAGATTTATAGGCTTGAGAATCTGAACCAACACAAACCTTTAAACGATGTCCGTTTTTTTGTTCTTTTACAATAGCATTTTCGATTACTTTGGTGATGGGTTGGTCAAAAACCTTCCCACTAAAGTTTCTCCATTTTTGTTGTACAATTTTCATCTCTATTTAGTTTCTATTTAATAATTATGTTGTGGAACAAACTGGGATCGAACCAGTATTTTCGGAGCTTCAATCCGACGCATAGACCAACTTTGCTATTGTTCCTATTGGGTGATTTCGAGATTCGAACTCTGTTCTCCTCATTCACAGTGAGGTACTTTACCATATAAGCTAAAACCACCATATTTTAGTTCTGACAAAAGGAATCGAACCTTTATCTGCAAACGTATCAGGCCTGCGCTTTACCAATTAAGTTATGTCAGAGTTTGTTTACCCGATAGGATTCGAACCTATACCTCAAGAGTCAAAGTCTTGAATGCTGCCTTTACACCACGGGTCATTGTTGTACTTCGCCTTGGATTCGAACCAAGAAATCACAGTGCTTAAAACTGATGCCTTTTCCAGTTTGGCCAACGAAGTATTTGTGCAGGAAGAGAGACTCGAACTCTCAAAACCTTGTTTCTAAGACAAGAGCGTATGCCAATTCCGCCATTCCTGCAATTGTTGAGATGTCAGGAATCGAACCTGAATCTTTCGCCTTATGAGAGCGACGCTCTACCAGATTAAGCTACATCTCAATATGTTGAGGTAATAGGATTCGAACCTATGACTTTCACGATGTAAGCGTGACGCTCTTACCACTGAGCTATACCTCAATTTGAATTCCGTAGGAGAATCGAACTCCCATCTGCTGATAGAAAGTCAACCGTCTTAACCATTTGACCAACGGAATATGTTTTTTATGGCGTTACCCTATTGGGTCAGGCTTTCGGTAGTCGCTCTCTACGAGGAGCTCCAACAGTACCTCAATCCTTAACGCAAATTGCGGTTCATACGAGAATCGAACTCGTATCTCCCAAGAGACAGTCGGGAAGGATAGCCATTACCCCAATGAACCAGTTTTGTATATCTAATGTCTGTTGTGGGAATGATAGGATTCGAACCTATTTAGCAATAGCACCAGTTTTACAGACTGGCTCAACTCTCCAACGTTGACGTATTCCCTTATGTTGAGACAAGGATGAGATTTGAACTCATAAAGATCAGTTTTGCAGACTGACGCCTTAACCAATTCGGCCACCTTGTCTTTGCGATACCGATAGGACTCGAACCTATAACCTGTTGGTTAACAACCGACTGCTCTGCCGTTGAGCTACGATATCATATTGTGGAGCTACGGAGACTTGCACTCCATTCTGCGAGTTGCAAACCCACTGTTTTGGCTTGTTAAACTATAACCCCAATTTTTAGCGGAGAGTAAGAGAATCGAACTCTTACTGCATTTAAGCAGACTTGCTTAGCAGGCAAGCGCAACAAACCAATATTTGCCTACTCTCCAATAATTATTTAGTCTGAGAGACAGGGTTGACTTCGTCTCTCCTGTTGTATCTCATTGCCAATCAAATTCAAGTAAACTTGATTTGATTGTTTCGTCTGAGAGACAGGATTCGAACCTGCAACCTCTCGCTTCCAAAGCGAGTAAACTAGCCGTCGTTCTCCTCTCAGTTTTGCGGAAGGAGTGGGAGTCGAACCCACACGAGTCGTAATCTCCGAACAGTTTTAACTCAAAGAATATTATTTCTATAAATACGATTCGTTGAATTCGAACCCTCATTTCAAAACTGTGGCCACCGCCTATTGGCTTGCCCTTCCTAGTTTGTTGACCTGATGGGAATCGAACCCATGACCTCGACCTTAAAAGGGCCTTGCTCTAACCTTGCTGAGCTACAAGTCAATATGTTTATTTCAATACACACCATAAAAAAAGCACCTCGTTTACGGAAGGTGCTTTTCTTAATTTTATAAATACATCAACTCATGTACCTATAACCTTCCTATAGTATATGTTTAATTCGGCATCACAACTAAATATGACCTCTATTTGCTTCGGTTCGAGCGACCAGATCATGTACTGAATTATATGTTGTAAATAATTTCGCATTATTATTATGTTTGTTTTTTGTTGGTGCAAATATGAAATGAATTTTTTAAATACACAAGAAATTTTTGATTTAATTTACTGATAATCAAATAGTTATGTTAAATTTAGACAATAAAATTCCTGTCCGTTTTTTAACGGATAATGTACATGTTATACAATAGTCTGTCTCCCAATTGTTTCACTGTTTATTAAATCTCTATTTTACGTTTTATTGTTTCATAATCACTTTTATAAAAAATTTAAAAAAAAACGTCCAACTTTTAGGTTGGACGCTTCATATTACGGTTTTAATAGTATTTAAATCATATTCAACTCTTAAAAATAGATACAAAGCGTCCTTGTAGGGAATTCAGTAAAATGACTGCCCATTTATAATCGCATTCACTAAAACGCGACATCGGTTGTTTATGTATCTGTTGTTTTACCATTTTATATTGTAAATATACTTTTTATTTATACTGCAAATATAAGTCCAATAATACGCATTGTTTTTACGTAGTAAATTATTTATTCATTTTTAGATGGTGGCTCCCATATTTTTTTACTCATAATCGCTTTGACTTCTTCGTAGGTTATCGGATAGAAATCGTGACAATCTACACCAACATCAAAACTGTTCATCGTTGGATCGTCGGTTAAACTTCCATGTGAATGGCCATAAAGGTGCCATGTTCCTCTAAAGCTTGAACGCCATACACGCATTGCGTAATGCAAGAGTATGATTTTTTGCTTACCATTTGGCGCCTCTTCATCATTAACATTGAGTTCGAAATAATCTTTTATCCATTCAAATCGGTTTGGGTTTGCCAAGGCAGCACCTTCGTGATTGCCTCGAATTAAAAAGATATGTCCGTTTAATTGCTCAAGTATGTCTCGCATTCGCTCAGCTTTACAGAGTCCGAAATCACCTAAATGATAGACCTTGTCATGTTTATTAACTCGACTATTCCAGCGTTTTATGAGTTCTTGGTCCATGTCTTTTACACTACCAAATGGACGATTGGTGAATTTTATAATATTCTCGTGACCAAAATGATGGTCTGAAGTGAAATATATGTTTCTAGTTTTATTCATGTTTTATAATATGTTTTTATGAAAAGGATTGCTTAATCCTTCTTCTTTTTTTGCTTCCCTTTTTTTGTTTTCTTCTTTTTGGAAGCTTTCTTTTTCTTTGGTTTTATCTTGTTTTTAACTCTTGTTATTTCAGAATCGATAAACGCCATAAAACTGTTGTTGTATACATACAACTTTGCTTTTTTAAAAGTTTTCAATGCTTCTTTATACGCTTCTTGGCATTCTAAAAGCTGTGCCTGTAATACAATAAGCTCGCCTTTTTGAATTGACTTTACTGTAAATGCAAAATCGATTAGTTTTTGCGCTTCATCATAATCATGATTCCAAATCAAAACCAAGATATATTTAGGATATACTTTCACAAAATCCATCTTACTAGCTAAGGCTTCAGCAAAATAATATTTGGCTTTTTCGTAATCGCCTAGCTGTTCCGATTGTAATCGTCCCATGAGATATAATGCATATGCATTAGTGTTCTCGTAAGACAACGCATAATTTAGATTTTCTACAGTTTCTTCTAAATCGTATGGATAAGCATCTATGGCTTTAAGCACGTAATTGTTTAACAAATTCGTGTCCATTGTTTTTTTACTATTTTAATAATTCATTTTTTGCGACATATAAGTTCGCTAAAGCCATTTAACGGCTTGATATTTTAACTGTTTTGGAGGAGGTTTAGCAGACTTGCTAATGACTGAAAACAAAAAATCCGAAACAGTTAAACAAGTGCTTCGGATTTTTCATTATGTTTTGAAAAGTATATTAGCTATACGCTCGAAGCATCACAGAATGGGTTTTTCCCACTGGATTTCCTGAAATAGGTATGAATAAATACATAGCTTCGTGTTTTTGTTAATACTAATTTTTTTTCCTGAATTGTTTAATTCTTCGCTGCAAATATTTGGATTTATTTTTTAATTATCAAAATTTATTTTTTCATTTTCAGAAAATTATATGTCTTAATACGTAGTATTAACTTTTTTTGAAAAATCAAAGGGTTAATGCAAATTTTTCATTTTTGATCTAATTTTCTTTCTACGCAATTTAATTGCGTATATTTAATTTCAGTATAAAAAGCCCTCTAAATTTATATGAAATTAAAGTGTTTTATTTTCTGTTTTTTTGTTATTAGTTTTCAGAGTTTGTATGCGCAACTTAGCATTGCAGATGAAGAGAAATTAGCGGTTCTATTGACCGAAAAAATCAACAAACTTAGAGTTGAAAAAGGGAAACAACCTCTTAAAAGACATGAAGATTTAGCGAAGGCAGCAAAGTTACATTCAGGCTATATCTCAAAGCGAAATAAGCTCACGCACATTCAAATTAAAACGGCACTACCACAACCAAGGGATAGGGTTGAAAAATTTAATGTATCATTTACAAATATTGGAGAGAATATTCTGTATTCAAAAATGATAAGAACGCCTTTATCTATGGGTAATTTAAAAAAGTTGGCAATTGATATGTACCGTTCTTGGAAAAACTCTCCTGGTCATTATGCTAATATGATTTCTGATAGTTTTACCTATGGCGATTTCGGGTTTACCTATAATTCAAAATCGAAGCGTGTGTTTGCTGTTCAAGTTTTTGGTAAAAAAGGACATATTGTTGGTGGTCAATTGTCTAAAAATGCATTTGGGATTCTACCAAGTGATTTGTCATGTCATGATTTAATAGGTAATAAAGGAAATATTATTGTTAATATGGGTAATGCCTTATCAATTGTTAATGATGAAGTTATCTTTTCATATCATAATCTTGAGATTATACAAGAGATCTTTAAAAGTGCAAAAGATGGCTTGGCTATTGATTTGGTAACTAGAGATCAACTGGTTTGTGGTCAAGAGAATAAGTTGGATGCATCTAGCATTTATGAAGGTGTTTTGCTTAAACCTAAATATAGAGATGAAATTTTTGCTGGTAATACTGCTCAAAACCCTAAACGGCTTGTGGTCGTTTTAGGGAAAGTGCCAGAGCATCTTAAAAATGAGACGTTAAGCCCAAATTTGATTTTAATCAAAGACGGGAAAAAGTGTAGCTATGCTGTCCCATCAAATATTCCGAGTAGAAGATATAACCTTAGACCTATTGAGCCAGAAGTTTTTATACCAGGTGTTGCATTAAAAACTGAAGGAGTTCATGGGATTTTTGAGGTTCGTTTTGATTTTGAAAGTGGAAAAACAAAACCTCTATCCAACCCTAAGATAGATATTGATAAGGGTAATATTCATTCTATTGACATTAAAAGTTTCACTTCAGTTGATGGAAATTCAAAAGCGAATCACCTATTACATACTAAACGCGCGAACTACATTCATGATTTCTTAAATAAGAATTTAGGTTTGAGTAAGATTCCTATAAATATTAATGCCAAAGAAAACTGGGAACTGTGTTTTTATCATCTAGAGCTTTTAGGATTAGATCATACTTTAGGACAAAATAAGGAAGTGATTAAAACCTATATTCAGAACAATTTGGATGATAAATGGGAAGAGTCTCTTAGTTTACAACGGCAATCGAAAGCGATAATTTATACAAAGGGTACCTGGAATAAGGATGACGATCTTCATTTAAACAACAATTTGATTGATGCCCTTTTAAATCAAAACTATGATTTGGCAAATCAGGTGTTAGCAGATATGTATTTTGAAGTTAATAGTGATCTTTTTTTAAACGAAGAGTTTATTCATGATAAGCTGTTTAATAAGCAGGAATTGGTTCAAAATGTATCGGCTTTGCTGCTAAAAAACATCAATTTCTATGCTACCGATAATGTCGTGTTTTTTGTTAGAAACTGGTTATCGAAGTCTCATTTACTCTCAGAAGAAGCTCAAAAAAATTTACTAAATCTATATACAATTACGTCGAGAAAACTTCTTAGAAACTGGGATAGTAGTATAGAAGACTTCTCTAAAGTCATGCATCCGGAAAAGGTGGAGCCTCTTTTTGAAAATTATAAAAATCAAAATAAGGTCAACCCTTTGTTTCTCAATTTTCATATGTCGAGTATTGAATATTTCGGACAAATAAATTACAGTCCTAAAATTGATGAATCATTTGATTTTATAACAAATTACTTTAAAAGTGTTTCAAAGAACATAAAAGATGATACCGATTTAAGTTTGTTTTTTAATAGTTGGAGTATGTACACTATGACTATAGAAAGATTATTAGAACGATTTGAAGATGGTAAATTAGATGAAGAATCCTCTTTTGTTTTAATAAAAACTTTTGTTGCAAATAATAAGGATTACAATGCTGAAGTGCTGTTAGATATTCATAAGAAAACCATCTCATTTAACAAGGACAGATGGTGTAGATGGATTGATAGAGACTTTCAAAATTTAAGAGATGATGGGGTTAAAAATTTGTTTTGTAAAACTTGTAATGACTAAGATATGGCGGTTAACAAAAACGCATTAATTCGATATAAAACCATTGATAAATGTCTTCAAAATAATTTTAGGCAATGGACGCTTAACGACTTGATTGAAGCTTGTTCTGATGCGTTGTATGAATATGAAGGGAAAGATGTTGATGTAAGCAAGCGAACCGTTCAATTAGATATTCAAATGATGCGAAGTGATAAGTTAGGTTACAATGCGCCAATTGTGGTTTATGATCGAAAATTTTATAAATATGAAGATACAAATTATAGCATTACTAATAGTCCCATTTCAAATCAAGATTTAAGTAAATTATCTGAGGCGGTTTCGTTTTTAAAACAATTTCAAGGGTTCTCGCATTTTGCTGAATTGGGCAGTATGGTTCAAAAACTTGAAGATCATGTTTACACACAACAAACACATGAAAAATCACTCATAGATTTTGAAAAGAACGACAACTTAAAAGGTCTGGAATTTCTGGATGAACTCTATCAATTTATTTTGAAAAGACAAGCTATTGAGATGACGTATCAATCATTTAAAGCTAGACAAGAAAGCACTTTTAGTTTTCATCCCTATCTGTTAAAAGAATTTAGGAATAGGTGGTTTGTTATAGGCAAACGAAAATCTTCAGAAGGGATTATGAACTTGGCTCTAGATCGCATTATTTCAGTAGAAAAAAGTAATAAAACATTTGTTGCAGATAAAAGCTTTAATTCGGAAACATATTATAAACAGGCGATTGGTGTTTCTGTGAGTCCAAACATAAAACCAGAGAATGTATTGCTTTATGTTAACCATAAGCAAGCTCCTTATGTACTTACAAAACCATTTCATTATTCTCAAAAAGAAGTAGCGCGAGATAACTATGGTGTGACTATTTCATTGGATGTACAATTGAATTTTGAGTTGGAAAAAGAAATTCTAGGTTTAGGAGAAGGTATAAAAGTAATAGCACCAGAGCGTTTAAAACGAAATATTAAAGAACGTTTATATGATGCTGTAGATGCTTATGAAACTGAAATTAACGACAAAAATCTGAGAACTATTTCGAAACGATTGGAATATAAAGGTTTTGGGATTTTGAATCATGTATATTCTAAGCGAGATATTAGAAAGTTAAAGACAAAACTTGATGCCTATATTAAGCTTAACAACGAACAGGTTTTTGGGATGCGAGAAGTTCTTTTAAAACTACCCGAACTCAAACCTATTTTATTCAATAAAAATTTCAAAAAACTCATAAAGTCTATCGATAAAGATGCTTTTTTAACAAAAGCTATTTATTTTGATAAGTCCCCTAAAGATAATTGGTATGTGACTTGGCATCAAGATATACCTATTAATGTTTTAAAAAAGGCAGAAACCAAAGGGTTTAGTGCATGGACCAATAAAAAAGGGGTTGTTAGTGTTATTCCGCCAGAAGAAATTTCTAAAAACACATTCTCTATGCGCATTCATTTAGACGATACCACAATCAAAAATGGAGCGCTCAAAGTTATTCCTGGATCGCATCAAAAACGATTAAACACTGAAGAAATTAAGCTAATAACGATGAATTCTATTCCGTTTGTAAGTGAAGTTGGTTCTGGAGGAGTACAATTGTTAAAACCCTTATTACTTCATGCGTCTTCTGAATCTAAAGTTCAGCGTAGACGACGTGTATTACATTTGGAGTTTGCGTCTATAGAATTACCAAATGGATTAGAATATGCTGAAAAGGAATTATTGTAAATGTGTTTAAATAAGTAATGTCTATGACATTGGTAATATCTCTATTACTTTTCCATAAACATTTTTTGTCCATCCGTTAATTCTACCATGATTATTACCAATTAATAATCCACGTCTGTTGTTTTTGCCCTTTACAAGGTGCGTAAAACAATTCCCTCTAACTTTACAATATACAATATCTCCTGTTTCGCAGTTTTCCCAGTTAATAGGAGCAATTTTAACAGGTTGTTTAGATTTTAGTAGAGGTAACATCGAATTACCGGGTTCTTTTGAAATGATGGTTTCACCATTTTGAAGTTTTTGAATTTTCCAATTCATAATTTTAAATTTTAAAAGTTATATAAGCCATTATTGACTTACATATCCTTCAAGATTTTACAAAAGAACTTTCAATGAACTTGCACAAATATATAGTAAATTATTTAAGCGATTTTAAAAATACAATATCTCCTGTTTTGAGTTTAGTATCGTTTTCAAAAAAAATAGTGTCCTCATTTACTTTCACTTCGATTAAATAGTAATTGCCTTTAAAATAACTATGTACGACAGTTGCCTTTAGTTGAGATGTTTCAACAGGTTCTAGTTGATGAGCATAAACTATCTTGTTATCTATGACATTAAATTCGCCAAAAAATGAAGCAATTAATGGTGTTTTGGGGTTTTTAAAAAGGTGCTCAGGCGTATTAATGGTTTCAATTTTGTTGTTATGCAAAATGATCATAGTATCTGCAAAACCAAGCACATCATCTTTATCGTGTGTCGCGACAATACAGGTAATATTTTTTTCTTTCAGATATCTAAAAACCCGCCTTCTGAGCGATTGTTTTTTAAAATTATCAATATGACTAAAAGGCTCATCTAGGAGAATAATTTCGGGTTGTTTAGCTAAGGCTCTAGCGAGCGCAACCCTTTGTTTTTGCCCACCAGAAAGAGTTTTGACTTTGGTTTTAGCAAAAGCTGAAAGCTCTACAACATCGAGTAATTCGGCCGTACGTTCTTTTTTTTCCTCTGGAAAGAAGTTAGAAAGAAACTTTCCTATGTTTTCTTCTACTGAAATAAAAGGCATTAGATCAAATTCTTGTGCAACATATTTCATAAAATCGTAGCCAATAACCAAGTTGTATTTTGGGCCAAGAATCTCATTGTTTTTCCAGTGAATGCTTCCAAGGTCTAAATCATATTCGCCATACAATAATTTTAAAAGCGTGCTTTTACCTGAGCCGCTTTCGCCAATAACAGCAAGATGTTCACCTTGATTGATATTAAAAGACAAGTCTTTTAATACAGGTGTTTTATGATAAGAAAATGAAAGGTGTTTAACGCTTAACATACGATTGCAAAAATACTACAAAAAAGTCGCTCTAATTTAGAGCGACTTTTACATATTTTGAGAAAAAGAGTTACCCTTTTACTTCTTCTTTTGTTTTGCTTGGCAGGACATCAAAGCCCATATTATACAATGTAAAACCAAAGATATCCGCATATTGTTCAATTGTTTTACTAATAGGTGTTCCTGCGCCATGACCAGCATCGGTTTCAATACGAATCAATGTAGGGTTATTACCTGTTTGCTTATCTTGAAGTTCTGAGGCAAATTTAAAGCTATGCGCTGGAACTACACGATCGTCATGGTCTCCAGTGGTGACTAAGGTTGCTGGATATTGAACTCCTTCTTTCACATTGTGAACAGGTGAATAGCCTTTAAGGTATTCAAACATTTCTTTATTGTCATCTGCAGTACCGTAATCATAAGCCCATCCAGCTCCTGCGGTGAACGTATGATAACGTAGCATATCAAGAACACCAACGGCAGGGAGTGCTACTTTCATTAAATCTGGACGTTGGGTCATTGTTGCACCAACTAATAAACCACCATTAGAACCTCCTCTAATTGCAAGATAATCACTCGAAGTATATTTATTTGCGATGAGGTATTCTCCAGCAGCAATAAAGTCATCAAACACGTTTTGTTTTTGCATTTTGGTTCCTGCCTTATGCCATTCTTTTCCATATTCTCCACCACCACGTAAATTTGCTACAGCATAGATGCCGCCTTGCTCCATCCAAACAGCATTGGTAACACTAAAACCAGGGTTTAGACTAATATTGAATCCTCCATAACCATAAAGAATTGTTGGGTTTTTGCCGTTGAGCTCAATACCTTTTTTATGTGTAATTATCATAGGTACTTTTGTACCGTCTTTTGAGGTGTAAAATACTTGTTTGCTCTCGTAGTCATCACTATTGAATTCGATAGACGGTTTCCAATACAATTCAGATTCTCCTGTATCAACATTATAGGTATAAATACTACTTGGTGTATTATAATTTGTGAATGAGAAGTAATCTATTTTTTCTTCTTTTTTACCACCAAAGCCACCAGCATTACCAACTCCAGGAAGTTCTATATCTCTAATGAATTTTCCGCTGTAATCATACTGCTTCACTTTAGATACTGCATCAACCATGTACTCTGCAAAGAAATAACCACCACCTGTTGAAGGGCTTAATACATATTCAGTTTCAGGAATAAAATCTACCCAATTCTCAGGAGTTGGATTAGAGACATCTGCTGTCACAATTTTTTGATTGGGAGCGTTAAGGTTTGTTACTAGATATAACTTGCTTCCTTCATTTTCTATGATATAAGTATCACTATCGGTGTTATCTAAAATAGTTACTAACGGGCTATTAGGCTTAGTTAAATCTTTAATGAATAATTTATTTCCAGAAGTTGAAACACTTGCTGTAATAATTAAATAGTCGTCATTTTCGGTAACGCCTGCTCCAATATATCTATGTTTTTCAGCAGGAGTACCTCCAAAAATTAATTTGTCATCTTTTTGTGATGTTCCTAATTTATGATAGTATACTTTATGTTGATCGGTTTTAGCAGATAATTCACTTCCTTTTGGCTTGTCATAACTTGAGTAATAAAAACCTTCGTTTTTATACCATGACATACCGCTAAATTTAATATCGACTAAGGTGTCTTCTATAATTTCTTTAGTTTCAGCATTCATTATCAGAATTTTTCTCCAATCACTTCCGCCTTCAGAAATAGAGTAAGCTAAAGTTTTACCATCTTTAGAAAAACTTAGTCCTCCTAGCGAAATGGTTCCGTCTTCTTTAAATGTATTTGGGTCTAAAAACACACTAGCTGTGCTTGGATCAGCTCCAGTTTTATGTCTATAAATTACATATTGATTCTGGAGTCCATCATTTTTATAGAAATATGTATAGTCACCTTCTTTGAAGGGAGCGCCTACTTTTTCGTAATTCCAAAGTTTAGTTAAACGATCTTTTAATTCTTCGCGATATGGGATATTGTCTAAGTACCCATATGTTGCTTCATTTTGTGATTTTACCCAAGACTCTGTTTCTTCACTTCTATCATCTTCCAGCCAACGGTAAGGGTCTTTTACATCTGTACCAAAATAATTGGTTACTGTATCTACTTTTTTAGTTTCAGGGTAGTTTACCACAATATCTCTTTTTTTTGATTCGGCTTCTTCTTTACAAGAGCTAAATGCAACAATAGCAATTAATAATATTGAAATTTTTTTCATGATGTATCATGTCTTGATTAGTGTCTCAAAAATAAACAAAAAAGCCTCTACAACTTAATGTAAAGGCTTTTTTAAGATATCATTAAGAGTTATCTATTGTTTGATAAACTTTTGACTTTTAATAGTGTTTCCAGACACAATTCTTAAGATGTAGTTCCCAGTATTTAAGGCAGAAACATCAATTTTGTTTTGGTCTAGCTTTGCATTCATAACACGTTTACCAGTAATATCAAAAATGGTATAAATGGCATTTTGTAAGTTATCACTAGTTGAAATGTTTAATACATCGTTTGTAGGGTTTGGATAGACAACTAAATCGTTTACAAAAGAATCTTCAATGGTAAGCGTAGCTCCTTCTATAACTTCTAGAGGTGTATTTATTGTTGGATTTAGAACAGTATCAATAATACCAGAAGGCCAATAGATGACAACACTATCAATAGTTGTTTGAGATCCAATTCCGAAGTGTGTATTAATCGTACTCATGTATTCAAAACCTTCACCGCTTCTAACATCTCTAATTTGAACTCCAGCACTTGTATACAATTCTACTCTCGCTCCAATTCCATCAATATTACTAACCGTTCCTACTGTATTAATTTTAATCCAATTATTAGATGTTGTGCCATTCCAATAGATGACGTCATTGTAATAAGTGTCTATAAATCCGTCGTTATTTAAATCACCAAAAGATCCATTTTTATAGTTAATTTGGCTAGAGTCTAAATCTTCAAATGTCATATCACCTTTACCATACATAATGGTTCCATTACAAGCAATGTCTAAAAACCCATCATTATCAAAATCATGACTTACATTTTCATGACCAGTAGGAGCAGAACTCACATTTGCCGCCGTCGTAACGTCTACAAACACACCGTTACCATCATTTCTCATTAATTTATGATTACCAGAACTTGCACCAACAAAAAGATCCATATCACCATCGTTATCGTAATCACCCCAAGATGAAGACCATGTTTGCATTGGATCATCTAAACCAAGTGAAGCGGCATTTTCTGTATAAGTGCCATCACCATTGTTGGTTAGCATATTATTTCTTCTTCTATCTGTTTCTCCTCCACATTTAGCGATAAACATGTCTAAATCTCTATCATTATCATAATCTATCCAAATAGATCCATAGTTTCCTCCTGAAGCATAATCTCCTAGGTTAACCGGAGCATTTGCAGTAACATTTGATTGGTAAAATGTCAAATTTCCATTGCCATCATTGATGTAATACACATTAGGAGCAACATCATGACAAACAAAAGCATCTAAATGACCATCATTGTTGATGTCGGCAAAATTTGATCGTTGTGAGAATACATATTCTGAGCCTGAAATTTCAGTGAATGCAGTTCCGTCACTATTGGCTTTCATAAATGTCACACCAGACCCATTACCGTAAAGTAAGTCTGTGTGTCCGTTTCCATCAAAGTCAGCCGCCGCCATACTCCATGTAGGAAGGAAATCGGCGTTAGGCGTTGGAATGTCAACTTCATTAAAGCCACCAGTACTTAATTGGTAGAAAATATTGACATTAGTGCTTGATGCAGATACGATATCATCTAAGTGATCACCATTCATGTCTACAACAGTTAAATCATAGCCTCCAATTGGAAATGATTCGGTTATAAAGTTAACTCTTGCTGGTGTTAATGTATTAAAAACAACTGGTCCAACCCAATTGCTATAATCTGAACCACCACAAAACCCTCTTACATATACTTCGTAACTAGTTCCAGAATTTAAACCGGTTAAAGGATACGGGTTGTTTGATGATGTTGCGGTTCCAGATCCAGCAGGAATACCAGAGCCTGGTGTTTGTACTACTATTTCCCAGTTTGACTCAGTACTTCCAGCTTGCCAAGTTATATCAGCAGAATCTATAGTAACATTAGTAGCGGTAAGACTGGTAATATTTGGACAAGGAGGAGGTGTTTGAGAACTTATCGTAGGTGATTGAAAACAAAATCCCCATCCCCATATGCCATTATCATCATATGAAACTCTATATCTAAAGTTGCTTAACTGATTAGCACTAAACCCTGATATGTTTAGTGGCGCAGAGGTAAAGCTTTCATATGCTCCAGAGCAAAAGTCATCGTTTGGAGGGTTAGAAGTCCCCGTAAGAGGGTCGCCCCAAACAACCCAAACGCCTGCATCTGCATCCCAGTATTGTATTGTTAGTAATTCTCCAATGTTATTAAACACATAGCTTGATCCAACTGAAATCCAATTTTCTCCTGCGGCATTAGCTGCTGTTAAATTTATAACTGGTGATTCAGCTGCGATGTCATCGTCATGACCATTTTGTGCATCGTCATCGTCATATGCAAAACTATTCACTTGTGTAGGATTTGCTTCAAATACTGCTGAATCAAATAAGTAATTACCAGTAATAGACCAATTAGGGTTAGGCCAGTTTGCTGGTTGGTTCAAGGTTTGGGAAAAACTAAAAAAGGCACTTAATATAAAAAGTGTTAGCGTAATTTTTTTCATAGGTTTTCAAGATTAATTAAGAAAAGGTTATAAAAGTAAGGAAAAAGCCTCTAAATTATTAGTTTAGAGGCTTTTTTGTTTAGCTTTTGATGAATTTTTGACTCTTTATTGAAGTCCCCGATACAATTCTTAGAATATAGTTTCCTGGACTTAATTTGGAAACATCTATTGTAGGAGACTCTAATTTAGAATTCATAATTCTTTTACCAGTAATATCAAATATTGAGTAGATGGTAGAGTCGTTTAACTCTAGGGATTCAATATTTATAACATCTTTAGCTGGGCTAGGATATATTATTAGTTCATCAGTTAATGAGTTTTCTAGGCCTAATGTTGCGCCTTCTTCGACTTCTAAAGGGGTGTTTATCGATGGATTGGTAACCGTATCGATAATTCCAGATGGCCAATAAATAACAACACTGTTAATAGTTGTATCTGAACCAATACCAATATGTGTGTTTAAAGAATTCATATATCTAAAGCCATCACCACTTTTCACATCTCTTATTCTTATTCCTGACGCTGTGTGAACTTCAACACGAGCTCCAATACCATCTACATTACTTACCGTTCCTACAGTATGAATTTTGATCCAGTTGTTATTGCTTTCAGCATTATTGATGTATAAGTTTCCTGAATTGAAGGCATCTATATAACCATCATCATTTAAATCACCATATGCACCCGAACCAGGGAAAACAGTTGTATAAACATCGAAGGTCATATCACCATTTCCAAATAAAATGTTACCGCCAGAAACGAGGTCTAAGTTACCATCATTATCGAAGTCAAAAGTAACAGTCTCGGTAGAGTTACTTGTAAGTACAGTTACACCAGAACCAGCAGTGATATCGGTAAACATACCACTATCATTTCTCATAAGCTTATGTGCTCCAGAGCTAGCTCCAACAAATACATCCATGTCACCATCACTATCAAAATCTCCCCAAGCGGCAGACCATGTTTGCATTGGATCTGCTAAACCAATTGCAGCGGCATTTTCTGTATAATTTTCATTTCCATCATTGGTATGCATTTGATTTGTTCTACGTGCAGTTTCGCCACCACACTTAGCAATAAACATATCTAAATCTCTATCATTATCATAATCAATCCAAATAGACCCATAGTTTCCACCAGAGGCATAATCTCCTAATCCGCCTTGGTTAAAGGTCAAGTTTCCACTACCATCATTCATATAATACACATTAGGAGCAACATCATGACAAACAAAAGCATCTAAATTTCCATCATTGTTTATGTCAACAAAATTAGAACGTTGAGAGAAAACATCTTCCGGACCAGAAATTTCAGTAAAACCTGTTCCTGTAGAATTTGCTCTCATAAATGTAACACCACTACCAGCACCATATAATAAATCGGTATAACCATTTTCGTCATAATCTGCTGCTGCTAAACTCCAAGTAGGAAGAAAATCAGCACTTGGTGTTGTGATATTTTTTGTGGTAAAACTACCATCAGAATTTTGTTCTCTAATATTGACATTAGTTTGTGAAATAGAAACCATATCGTCTAAGAAATCACCATTCATATCAACAACAGCGATTCTATAAGTTCCAGAAGACCCAGAAGCTTGCGACGTAAATGTTACTGGCATTGGCGGAGGTGGGGTGTAATTGATAGCTTCTAGACAGAAAGCTACATCAGAAAGTCCTGTGCCTTGGAAATCATAGATTTGAATGACTAGATCGTCTCCAATAGTCCAACCATTAATGCTTTCTACGGCAAATGTATCTGTACATGCAATTTCGGTTAATCCATCAGAACTCCATACTACGATCCCAGGATTTCCAGGGTTTTCAGAAGAGAAAAATAATCCATTAGTTGTTGCTGTCCATGTAAAAAACTGATCTCTACCAGACGTTCTACAAGATCCTTGAACACCACTATCTGTAGTGCCATCTGTAGAAAAAGGCAGATTAAAAGTAGGAGAGCCACACCCTGTACCTTCAGCAGAAGGTGTAATTGGAATTGCTCCAGCGAAATTATCATTTGCAGGCTGTCCAAAAGATAAACTGCAACAAGCAAAAATTGTTAATACTAGTAATTTTGATTTCATAACTCTTTATTTAATTTATTCACATTCTCCGTTAAGAGAATTTATCCATTCTTCGATTAATCTAACACCTTCATCGTGTTTTAATGTTCTTCCTAAAAGTGGCATTCTGTTTTGTTCTTCGGTAGAGTTAATTCTAAATCGAAGTACAGAAGCATTTATATCTCCAGGAACTACGATATGTGTTGTTCCAGCAATTTGAGTATCTGGAGTAACACATAATCCTTTATTTGTATCATCATCATTTTCATTAAAAGCAAATCGCATAGGTCTATATTCGCAATAGCTTTCTTCAGAGTGACAATGTGCACAATTAATATCTAAGTAAGAGCGTACTCTTAATTCTAGGTCTAATGATTCATCATCCCATTTTACTGTAGAGACGATAGATGTTGGAAGATTATCTTCTAGATATCCAACATTAATCCATTTTTGTAATTGATTAGAAACACCATCAGTATAGGCAAGGTCTCTATTTAGGTTTTGTGGTTTTGGCCCAATAGGTAATGGTGTTCCAAACTTGTTATGACATGTAAAACATTCATTCCTTGATGGAATTCGGTATGTTGCATTATAAGGCACTCCATTTTCGATCCATTCAACATCTGTAAAACTTCCAGCGTTGGTAAATGTTGCTTCAGTTTGATCATCATTCCAAACATACTTTGCAAAATCCCACCCTTCTTCAGTCATATACATCAATCGTGTTTCAATGATTCTAGTAGTATTGCTTGGTTGCACATTATCATAATAGAAATTCTTTATAAGTACAGCGCCCAGAGGGAAATCTAAAGGTGTAAAATCACTATTGTAATTTGCTTTTGTTCCGTCAGGCATCCACACAAAACGTTTTTTGTGAGCGTAATCTGTAAACAATGTAGAATTTAAATTATAAGGTAAAACGCCATATACTGGGTCTAAATCTTTCATTTCACCGTCAAAGAAATTGTATTCTGAAAGGGTTGCATAAGGAATCTCTCCTAAATCGAAATTAACTGGAGAAGTAGGTGTTACAGTAACCATAACTGTTCCTGTTGCACAATTGTTATTGTCATTACAAATGGTGTATTGAAACGTATCATTTCCTACAAAGTCTGCATTTGGAGTGTACATAATAACATCATCAGACGGGTTGTTGGGTGTTGAATTGGGGTCAAGAATTTGAGTTGTCCCATTTTGAGAATTTTGAGCAGAAAGTGTTCCAAGTTCTGGAACATTTGTGTCGTTTGATAATACGTCAATTATGATTGAATTATTTTGAGATACCTCTGCAGAATCTGCGTTAGCTTCAATAGCTATAGGCACATAATTATCATCCTCACTACAAGAGTAGATTATTGTAATAAGTATAAATATGTTAAGTAATTTCAGGTGATTTTTTAACATTTATAGTAAAATTTGGATAGTAAATATAGTTACAAAGCCATCAATCCTTACAATTAATTAGTTGTAATACACTTTTTATCAGACAACAAGAGTCCAAATGCTAAAAAAATCTGCAAATATTATTAGCTGGTTAGGAACTTTGCAAAGTTTATACTAATTAAACAACTTAAAAGCAAAAAACCCTACTTTAATTTTAGAATTATTCATAATAACTTAATCGCTCAAGCTACTTACTTTTTTTTGAGCATTGAACGCAGTTTTCTTAAATTGAAAAAACCAATGAGTTTTTCGGTAGTGTTGAGTCCAATAAGTTTTATGATTTCTAACCGAAGAACGTTAGAGAGTGAGAACCATGAATGGTTGTAATAATGAATGGTATACGTCTTTTTTGATTTTGAAATTTTACGCGTTTGATGATTTTTAGGACTGAAGTATTCGTAAGGGAATAAGAATAAGGAGCCTTCATTTTTAATCAGGTCACGAATGTTATCTACTTCATCAGATTTAAGATGTATAATTTTTCTCTTTTTCTCAATTTGAGTTTGCATGATAATCGGCAAAGTCTCTTGATCAAAACTACCGTCTTCTTTTATAAAAGATCTATCATCATAATAATTTAAACAGGTTTGAAGCCAATCGGTTCCTTTTTCAGCACCAAAAATAGCTGCTTCAACATCATTATCAAACTGAACTCCAATAAAGTAAGGTAGGTCAAGAAGATCGTCAAACTTTTTTAAAACTTCAACATCCATATCTAAATAGATACCACCATGCGTATAAACAGCATGTAACCTAATATAATCTGCAGCAAAAGCGTATTGTTTAGCCTCAAAAGCTTGCTTGGTCCATGTTGTTGAATTAACATCAAAACGTTCGGTATTCCATAACCTCAATTCGTAATCTGGAAGTTTCTTTTTCCAAGAATCAAGATATTTTTTAATCGACTTTGGATACTCGTCATTACTTAGCCAGCAAAAGTGAATAATTTTTGGAATCATAATTGTATCTTTAGCAGTATTTTACTTACTAAAGTTACAATATAATTACTTAAACCAAGTTATTTGCAACTAAATGTTCGGCAATTTGGATGGTGTTGGTTGCAGCTCCTTTTCTAAGGTTGTCACTTACTATCCATAGGTTTAAAGAATTAGGTTGCGAAGAGTCACGACGAATTCTTCCAACAAATACATCATCTTTTCCATTAGCATAAATAGGCATTGGATATGTATTAACATCTACATTATCTTGAACAACAACACCTGGTGTATCATTAAGTAACTGTCTTACTTCATGAACATTAAAGTCGTTTTCAAACTCAACGTTTACAGCCTCACTATGTCCACCAGCAGTTGGAATTCTTACGGCTGTTGCAGTTACAGCAATAGTGCGATCGTCTAATATTTTTTGAGTTTCACGAACCAATTTCATTTCTTCTTTAGTATACCCATTTTCTTCAAATACATCACAGTGCGGAATAGCATTCTGGTGAATAGGATATGGATAAGCCATCTCGCCTTTAACTCCCGCGAGTTCGTTTTCTAATTGCCTCACTGCTTTTACACCTGTTCCAGTTATGGATTGATATGTAGACACGACTATACGTTTGATCTTATATTTTTTGTGAAGCGGAGCTAAAGCCACAACCATTTGTATTGTAGAACAATTAGGGTTGGCAATAATCTTGTCTGTTGTTGTTAATTTATGAGCATTAATTTCTGGCACGACTAATTGTTTGGAATGGTCCATTCGCCAAGCCGAAGAATTATCAATTACAGTAATACCTGCTTCTGCAAACTTTGGAGCCCATTCTAAAGAGGTGTTACCTCCAGCCGAAAATAAAGCCAGATTAGGTTTCATATTAATAGCATCTTGCATCCCAACTACTTTATAGTCGTTCCCTTTATATGAAATTAATTTACCAATTGATCGTTCTGAAGCAACAGGAATTAATTCTGAAACAGGAAAATTGCGTTCTTCTAGAACTTTGAGCATGACTTCGCCAACAAGACCTGTGGCACCAACAACAGCTACTCTCATAAGAAAAAAATTACGTGTTTTATAGAGGCAAATGTAGTTATTAAATCAATTTGAGTTCTAAAAAAAAGCATAAAAAAACCGCTTCAATTTTGAAGCGGTTAAAGTTAAAATATATAGTGTAGCGATTAGTTACATCTTATTTTTTCAATGAATCTCTGATTTCAGTTAATAAATCAATTTCAGATGGTCCTGCAGGAGCTTCTGGCTCAGCTGGTTTTTTAGTCTTATTATAAGCCTTAACAATCATAAACATTACAAGTCCAACAATTAATAAGTTGATGATTGTGTTAATCCATGCACCATAGCGTATAGCGTTCTCAGGTGTAGTTACATTTCCATCTCCATCCATTACAGCTGGTGAAAGTACATGTTTCATACTTGCAAAGTCCATTCCTCCAGCAAAATTACCAACAATTGGCATTACAATGTCATTAACAAAGCCGTTAACAACAAGCCCTACTGCACCAGCCATAATTACAGCAACTGCAAAATCGATGACATTTCCTGTCATGATAAAATTCTTAAATTCTTTCAACATAATTTATATATTAAGTTAGTTATTAGAACCCTAAAATAACTAAAAAAATAATATGTTAAAAAAAACCTAATGCTTTATTTTAAGATAATACGCTTAACACGTTGAGAAATGGCTGTAATTATTTCGTATGAAATGGTATCTGCTGTTTGTGCAAATTTTGAGGCGTCAGATTGTTTTCCGAAGATAATCACTTCATCTCCTTCTTGGCATTCTATATGGCTAATATTAACCATAATCATGTCCATACATACATTACCTATTATTGGCGCTTTTTTGCCATTAACAATCACAAATCCTTTTTCATGTCCGTAGTGTCTTCCAATACCATCGGCATGACCAATAGGGATTGTGGCTGTTTTTTCAAAACCACTGCTTATATAAGCTCTATTATAGCCTACACTTTCTCCTTTTTCAATCCTATGAATTTGAGAAATAATAGATTTTAAAGTTGCAACAGGTTTAAGATTTTTATTTTCTTTTTCAGAATTCCCAAAACCATATAGACCAATTCCAGTTCTCACCATGTCGAGATGTGCATCGGGATAATTAATAATTCCAGAGGTATTTGTCAAATGGGACATAGGTTGATATCCGATAGCTTTTGAAAAATTCTCTGCTATACTTTTAAAGCTTTTAATTTGTGTTTCTGTGAATTCTTTTTCGTTTAAATCCTCACTGGCAGCCAAATGAGAAAACAACGATTTTACTTTTATTGACGAGGTGTTTTCAAGTTTTGAAACGATATAATCAACATCATTTTCCCAAAAACCTAGACGATTCAAACCTGTATTGAATTTAATGTGTACAGGATAATTGGTTTGGTGTTCTTCTGTAGCAATAGCAATAAACTCATTTAAAACTTTTGCATTGTATAGGCTTGGTTCTAAACAGCGTTCAATTAAGGTTTTAAAATTTACTGCTTGAGGATGTAGTACTAAAATTGGTGTTGTAATTCCAGCATCACGTAATGCAACACCTTCACTAACATAGGCAACAGCAAAATAATCGACCTCTAAATCCTGAAGATATTTTGCAATAACATTGGCGTCGCTACCATAAGCAAAGGCTTTAACAACAGCTAAAATTTTGGTATTACTTTTAAGTTTAGACTTGAGGTACTCGAAATTATGTTTGAGTGCTTTTAGGTCTATTTCTAAAACAGTTTCTTTAGCTTTGGGCATTGGTTTTACTGTCTTTATTAGAAACTTCTTCAGCATCATTAACCTTCATATGTCGAATTTTATCGCGTAACATCGCTTTGTAAAAAGCAGCACGACTTAAAGGCTCATATTCATCAACTTCTCCTAGTAAAACGAGAGCATCACTAGTAGCTTTACGATAACTATATTGGGCTAAGTTTCCTGTTCTGGTACAAATAGCATGTACTTTAGTAACGTATTCTGCCGTAGCCATTAAATTAGGCATAGGACCAAATGGGTTGCCTTTAAAATCCATATCTAAACCAGCTACAATAACACGAATACCTTTGTTGGCAAGGTCATTACAAACTCTTACAATCTCATCATCAAAAAATTGAGCTTCATCAATTCCAACTACATCGCAACCATCTGCTAAAATGGGAATATTTGCAGCTGCAGGAACAGGTGTGGATCTAATTTCATTAGAATCATGAGAAACCACCATATCTTCATCGTAACGAACATCAACAGCAGGTTTAAAGATTTCAACCTTTTGTCTTGCAAATTGCGCACGTTTGAGTCTGCGAATCAATTCTTCGGTTTTACCAGAGAACATTGAACCGCAAATGACTTCAATCCATCCAAATTGTTCTTTATGATTTACTGTATTTTCGAGAAACATTTTGTAATTTTAACACTAAAACTCACCTTAAGTTCGTTTTGTATAAAGGTGGCGTAAATTTATTAAAAAACAAAAACCTATTTGGGAATAAAAAATAAAAGTTATGAAGAAGAAGCTGGAAGCAGATTTAATTAGT
Source organism: uncultured Psychroserpens sp. (assembly GCF_947500255.1). Classification (GTDB taxonomy): domain Bacteria; phylum Bacteroidota; class Bacteroidia; order Flavobacteriales; family Flavobacteriaceae; genus Psychroserpens. Next base: position 1,186,695 of record NZ_CANMRL010000001.1, read on the forward strand.
ATTGCACATAGAATTTTAAAGCTTAAAGGAAAGGAAGATGTTGTGAAATTGCATGCTGAGGTTTCTGCGTTGTATGAAAAATTAAGTGTTCTCAAGTTTGCAAATGAGAATTTTGAAGGTGACTTACCAACAATAGGAAGCAACTCTTCATTCTTCGGGATGTTAGATACAGCTTTCAATAACAAGGTGAGTGACAATATAGAAATTGAGGATAAGATTTATGTTAATCTAGATGAAAAGGAAGACGACCATATCTATGAACCAGTCATGGAAAAAATTAAAGATATGGTGGCTCAAATGCCTCAAGAATCACAACAAGTTGATGAGATGGTTGAAACGGCAGTTGCAGAGCAACCTAAACATGAAACACATCTTGAAGATATCACGGCAGGTTTTGAAGATATTCCCGTTTTTGAGCCAGTATCGGAGTCCAACGAAAACCTAAGAAAATCATTAAATGATAAACTTAAAAATGGTGGACTAAATATTGGTCTTAATGACAAATTAGCGTTTATAAAACATCTTTTTAATGGCAAAATTGAAGATTATGAGCGTGTATTGTCTCAATTAAAAACAACTAATTCCTTTAAAGAAGCGTCTCACCTTATAAAAGATATAGTTAAACCCGATTATAATAATTGGGAAGGAAAAGAAGAGTTTGAGGAACGCTTTTTATCTATTGTAGAGCGTAAGTTCGATTAAGGTTTTTCGACTACCATCAAATGAAAACAACCAAAATTGTATATTGGATTTCCACAATCCTCTTATCGCTTATATTTTTATATTCTGCGCAGATGTATTTTTTTAATACCGAAATGGTAAAAGGTTATTTTGAAGCGCTTAGTTATCCCTCTTATATTGTGATTCCGTTAGCTATTATTAAAGTCTTAGGTGTCATTATGATATTATGGCGAAAAAGTAATTGGCTTACTGAGTGGGCCTATGCAGGTTTTTTCTTTGATTTGATTTTAGCAACTGCAGCTCATCAAAATGCAGGACATGCAATAGGACTTTCGGTAGCAGGAATCCCTATTTTATTAGTGTCATATTTTCTCGGAAAACGTGTACGTTCTAATAATTTAAATACACCCAGCCTAGGATAGGTTTTTCTCCATTATTTAGGTCTAAAATATAAAAATAAGTGCCAACAGGAAGTAACCCTGAAGTTGTTGGTATACCCATATTTGGTGTTCCATCCCAATTACTTTCGTAATTCTTGCTTTCATAAACTTGTACACCCAATCTATTGTAGATCTTAATAAGATTATTAGGATATTCTTCGATACATTCTATAGAAAACAGATCATTTAAGCCATCATCATTTGGTGACAACCCTTCAGGAATATACAGACAAAAGTCAACAGTGACTTCAGCATCGTCCATATTGTTAGTCTCATCTCTGTCAGGTTGCTCTAAGCTATTGAGCAAGGCCACGTTTAGTAAATCAGAACTTGAAGTAACTTGAGCAACAATAGTTAATATTTCAGATTGATTGCTATCTAATGCATTAATAGACCAAATAAATGTTGAACTATTAAATGTTCCTGCTGAAGTAGATGCCGATATAAAACTCATTCCATTTGGAAACACATCGAGTATTTCTATTGCAGTACCTTGAGACGTTCCCAAGTTAGTAGCAGTAATTTGAAAAGTGACTTGATCTCCAATTGAAGCTTCTTCAGGAGAAACAGTTTTTAAAACTTGAATATCCACATCAGAATTATCATCTAACACTGTTAATGTTGCATTCGTTTGAGACGTATCTATATTGTTTTGAGATTCAAAATTGTTGGTATCATTAAGATAGACTCCAGGTGTATTGGAAGTAACCACAACATCAAAAGTACATGAAGCTACGCCTTCAGGAAAAACCAAATTGGTAACACCTGCAAAATTATCTCCAGTATTCCCAACAAATGTTGCTGTACAACCGTTGCTCATGACCCAATCTGGAGCCGAAACCAAAGTAATCTCTTGAGGAAACACATCAGTAAATGAAATATCGCTCTGAGATGGGTTTGACGGTAAATTAGTAATAGTAAATGTTAGTGTACTTTGTTCTCCAATAGTTATGGTATCAGGATTGTAGTTTTTGTCAAGAACAGGAGCTACAATTTGAACATTACTGATAGAAGTATTGGTCTCAGGGGAAATTTCAGAATTATCATTTTCATTTGGTGTTGCTACGGCAATATTATTATAAGCACCTCCAAAACTAGGAGCTGTAACGGGAATTGTAATTCTTATCGTAGAACCTGCATCCATATTAGCAATAGTTCCTGTGACAATATTATTGGTTATAGTAAGATCTGTACTACATGTTGCATTTCCGTTGGTAACGACACAAGTAGGAGTACCATTGGTTATAAATACGTCATTAATAGTATTTTCAAAGTCAATATTGATAGCATTTGAGCTGTTTTCACTATTAGTAATATCTACGATCCAATTAAAATTTTGATTGATATTTACTTGAGTAAATTCTGGAAATGTCTGAACCACTAAATCAACGCAAGGTGCAATAAACGTTGTGACACTATCTTCGTTATTTGCTGGATTATTATCAAAAGAACTATTGGCATGGTTGATTTCTACAGAATTAAAAACAGGTATAGCATTGACATCACAATCGGTTTCCCAAGCGACTGTAACATGAAACGTCACCGAGCTATTGGCAGGTAAAGTCCAATTATCAGCTTCGGTAATTTCCCAAAAGATATCAGGTTCACCATTAAGAGAAATACCATCCAAAGGCACACCAATATTGGCTGTGTTTATAGCAAAACACTGAGCGTCACCTGTTGTTGATACACAGTCAACCGACACCAGTTCTCCTGTGTAACTTATGCTTCCTAAATTTTCGGTAAAGTCTATCAATTCAATTTCTGTATCTAAATCACTAAGATTAGAAGCTGTAATTTCATAGGTCACATTTCCTGCTTGAATTGTATTATCAGGCGACTCACCAATAGGTAAAACAGGATCGATTTGCGTTTTTGTGACTTCTAAATTTATTGTAGGGCAAGCCTCAGTTGCAGGCAACATAACAAAATCGGTTTGCGAACTATTTTGAACGTTAGAATCTAATATATCGGCTTCAAGTACATTTGTCCCACTTCTAATATTGGCCATACTTATATCGGTACTGAAAGAACATTCGGGCTCTAAAAATATAACGACTGTCGTAATCGTGATTGTAGCACCAACTGGCATTAGAAAGGGGTCACTAACCCAAAATAGATCGTTGACATTTATATTGATATCATCACAACTTATATTTCCTGTGGTTTGTGTACAGTTTACTGAAATGATCTGCCATTCAATTGCTGGTGATAAATTTTGAAGAAAGAATGCAGCATTAGCATCCAATGGGCCATTGTTGCAAATGGTAGTTTCAAAAGTCACTTCCTCATTCCAATCGGCTACAGTTGCAGGATCTGGATCGATTTGAATAGTGTCAATACAGAGATCTGTTAACTGACATAGTTCAGCTTCTAGTAATGGTGTTATAACAGGATCTGATTCGCTTGGTGACACATTAGCGTGATCTAATTCTATCCGTATAATACTCGACACCGAAATAGGCATTTGCTCTACAGCACAAGACGGATCAAGATACTCGTATACAATTTCAAAAGTAGCCGATCCTCCTGCGGTAAATATAAGCGGAGCTCCAATAGAAAACATATCTGTAGTGGCACTAATCAAATTAGGCGTTCCTGGAGCAAGTCCTGAAACATCTGGGCATTCTGTTCCATTAGTGGTGCCAATACATTCAATAGATTCTAATTTTACATTTGGTCGACCATAGTCTAAATCTGAAAGTAAATTAAGCTCACCTACAATCTCAGTTAAAGGGAAGTCAATATCACTGTTATTAGTAATGGTAAATTGATAGGTCACAAAAGTATTCCATGAAGGAATAGGTGTGCCTTGAGTAGGAGAAATTTGAGAATGTTCTACAGTAAAATCTATAAGCACATCAATCACATCAATAGAGATTAGCGACTGGTTATTAGAGTCGTTTGTATCTGTTGTACCATTAGGCGGCGTGATTATCGCATTAATAGCAATACCTCCAACTTGAGCAGGAGCTGTGACTTCAATTTTTAATTCCACACTAGAATCACTCGGTAAATTAGCAACGGTTCCAGTAAGAATACTTCCATTTAGATTAAGGTTTGATGCATCAGAGGCACCTCCAGAATTATTTTGAGAACTAATGGCATCAATATCTAAATTTGCCAAATCATTGTCCATTGTAATTTCAAATGTCGCATCGTTTACAGTATTACCTGAGTTAATTATGGTTACGATGTATTGAAAATCTTGAAAAATTTCTACTTGCGATACGGCACTACCACTTGTATTTTGAGCTTGAGCAACAATAGACAAATCTGTAGTTTGCCCATAAATTTGACTGCAAGCACATAGAAAGAAAATTAAGCGGAAAAATTTTCCAATCATAAATGGTGGTTTAATACAAGACGCTAAATATTGCGAAAGGTTGCGTTAATATAGTCTAAAACATTGTAAATTTGAAAAGAAATCTCTTACAAATGAGTAAACTTTATATTGTACCAACACCTATCGGAAATTTAAAAGACATTACATTTAGAGCTATTGAAGTTCTAAATGATGTTGATTTGATTTTAGCTGAAGACACACGTACATCTGGAAAGCTTCTGAAACATTTTGAGATTGGAACACCAATGCAAAGCCATCATATGCATAATGAGCATAAAATGGTAGATCAACTCGTACAAAAATTAAAAAGCGGAATGTCTATCGCACTCATTAGTGATGCTGGAACACCAGCAATTTCAGATCCTGGGTTTTTATTAACTAGAGCTTGTATTGAAAACAACATTGAAGTAGATTGTTTACCAGGAGCGACTGCATTTGTTCCTGCTTTAGTCAACTCAGGATTACCAAACGACAAATTTGTATTTGAAGGCTTTCTTCCGGTAAAAAAAGGAAGACAAACACGGTTAAAATTATTAGCTGAAGAAACCCGAACAATGGTGTTTTATGAGAGTCCGCACAAACTCATAAAAACGCTCACTAATTTTTGTGAATATTTTGGGGAAGATCGATTGGTTTCGGTGTCAAGAGAATTAACCAAGCTTTATGAAGAAACCATAAGAGGTACTGCAAAAGAAGTTTTGGAGCATTATACCAATAAGCCACCAAAAGGAGAGATAGTAATTATAGTAAGCGGCAATAAGTGATGCAAGATTTATTACATGATATTAGGCAATGCAGTATTTGCAAACAACATTTACCACTTGGTCCACGACCAATTGCGAGTGGACATCCAGATTCTAAAATCGTTATTATAGGTCAGGCGCCAGGAACAAAAGTACATGCTTCTGGAATTCCATGGGATGATGCTAGCGGAAAGCAATTACGTAAATGGCTAGGTGTTTCTGATGACGACTTTTATGATGAGCGTAAATTTGCCATAATACCAATGGGGTTTTGTTATCCTGGAAAAGGAAAAAGTGGAGATTTACCACCAAGAACCGAATGTGCACCACAATGGCATCAGCCCTTATTTGACCATATGAAACAAGTGGAGTTGGTTATTTTAATTGGCATGTATGCACAAAAGTATTATTTAAAAGACCAAGCTAAACGTACGCTGACTGAAACGGTCGCTAACTACAAAGACTATTTGCCTCAATATTTTACTTTGCCACACCCTAGTCCGAGAAACCGTTTTTGGCTAGCTAAGAATCCATGGTTTGAAACGGAAGTGTTACCAGAGTTGAAAAAGAGAGTAACACATTTAGTTTAAAAGCCTCTCCATTTCTGAAGAGATTTCAATATAATTCAAAATGATTAATCTTCGATTGGCTGTATTATGAAGTTAGCAAATGTGCGTCAAATATTGATATTGCCACTTTTTGTCACCTAAGCTAAACTAATGAGATGGTTAGATTTTGGTCTTAATTCAGTAATTTTGCATTCATGAAATTATTGGTGCTCTCCCTATTAGTTTTTATAAGTAATTTATCCTTTTCTCAAGAAGTAGATAGCACCCTAATGCGTCTGGAAAAAGCAATTGAAATAGCCACGACTGATACTGCAAAAATCAAGGCAATGCTCAATTTAGGTGAGTATGAACTGGATCATAACTTTAGGAAAGCTGAAGATATTATTAATGAAGCCTATGCCTTTGTACAAGACGATAAAACGGACCTAGGGCAAAATTATGAGGCTTTAGTGCTTGTGGAGTTAGGTATCTTGAAGAGAAGAAAGGGAAAGCACACCGAAGCTTTGAATCATTATTTAAAGGCACTAGATATTTTTGAAAAAGAACAAGATTCGTCTAACATTGCAGATGTGTATCATAACATTGGTATGATTTATAAGTTTCAAAAAGCATACCCAAAAGCTTTTGATTACTTTGGAAAGGCCGTAAAGATTAATGAGTCATTGAATAATGATGTGGATTTAGGCTTAGCATTATTGATGATTGGTAGTAGTTATAAATCATTAAAGGAATACGATTCTACAGAAATATACTATAATAAATCGAAAAAGATATTTACTACTCTTGATGACCCTATACATCTCCATCAAGTCAATAATTACTTGGTGACGTTGTATCGTAGAACAGGGAGAGATGCTGAAGCCTTAAAATTAAGCAAGGATAATGTAGCTTATTCGAAAAAGAAAGACAGAAGATTAAACCTGGTATCAAATTATTTGGCAACATCAAGTATTTATCATAAAAAGAAGGAATACAGAGAAGCAGGACGTTATGTCGATTCTGCTTTAAGGTTAGCAAAAAAAGAAGGATTTAAAAAAAAGATTGCTGAAGCCTATGCAAAGAAAAGCATATTATGGTCTAAATTAAAAAACTATAAATCGGCATACGCAACCCATAAGACGTATAAAAAATATTCAGATTCTATTTACAATTCAGATAATGCAAAGAAGATTCAAGAATTAGAATTAACCTATCTATTTGAAAAAGAAAAATTAGCCGATAGTCTTGCTTTTGCTCAAGAAAAAAAAGAAGTTGAAGTATTAGCTCAAGCTGAAGCGTCTAAAAAGCAATCCTATTTCTTGTTATTCATACTCACATTAATTGCATCACTAATTATTGGTCTTTTAGCACGTCGTGTCTTTAGAAGCAAATCTATTGTAAATGAAGAGAAACTAAAAAAAGAAGCGATTCAAAAAGAACTTTTAAACCATAAAGTTCACTCTAAAGAAGAAGAAATTAAGCGTTTAGTTGCTGATAATAATATGCGATTAGCATTTAAAGAAGAGTTATTAGGTCAATTAAAAAAGGAACTTTCTAATGATAATGTTGATGGATTAAAAGATCGTATATCAACACTTACAACAGATTTACAAGCACAGATTTCAACAGAAAACAAACTCTCCTTTTTACAACAAAGTATAAGTGAAGTTAATGAAGGATTTGAGGCTAAACTTCGTGATTTATATCCACAGTTAACTAAAACCGAACGTGAAGTGTGCTCTTTATTACGATTAAATTTATCTATTAAAGAAATTATGAATATTAGAGGCGCTTCACAAGATGCTATAAAATCTGTTCGTTATCGTATTCGTAAAAAATTAGACCTTTCTCCCAAAGATGAATTAGAACAATTCATTCAAAACCTCTAAGTTAATCGCCGTTTAAAAGCTTTAAAAAACCGTTTAAAAGTAGAAAAAAGTCCACGGCACCACTTTTTGTCACCTCTATTGCCACTTTTTGTCACTTCAAAAACAGATAGATTTAGGTATTGATTCTTACCCTTGCAGTACTAATTATCAAAACCTACTAACAATGAAACAGCAATACCTACTTGTTTTTACATTATTGATTACATTACATTTTCAAGCTCAAGAATGTTCCTCACTAATGGAACCGGTATCTCTTCAAGCCCGTACAAATGAAGCCACGCTTATCGTAGAAGGCGAAGTTATAAATAGTAATAGCTATTGGGATGTTGACCATAAAAACATTTATACCATTCACGAAGTTACCGTGTATAAAAATGCTAAAGGTACTAATGCAACTACTGTTTTTGTTGAAACTCAAGGAGGTCAAGTTGGCGATCTAATCCAAGAAGTTTCAAGTGCTGCAAGATTAAGAATAGGCTATGAAGGCATCTTCTTTCTTAAACCGTCTAATCATTCATTTAGTATACCGCAAACCACTTATAAAATGGTTGCTGCTGCCCAAGGTTATATTAAATATAATCGTATAGAGAACAATGCATCAGATGTATTTAACAACTATCTTTCAATAGAAAACGATTTGTACTCTAAACTAGAGCAAGCCACCAATAAAAGGCTTACTGTAATAAAAGGAAAGCAAAGACCAGCTATCACAAATTTGCGCAGAGCTACACCAGTAATTTCAAGCTTTTCACCAACAACAATTACTGCGGGTACACAAAGTATATTAACGATAAATGGGAGTAATTTTGGCTCAACTCAAGGCGAAGTAAGTTTTAAATCTGCTAATAGTGGAGGTTCTAGTTATATCGCTGCCCAAGCTGCTGAAATTATATCTTGGTCTAATACCCAAATACAAATAGAAGTGCCATCTACAGCAGGTACAGGAACCATAAGAGTGACCAATGCTACAAATGAAACTGTAACAAGTAGTGCTTCAGTTACTATTAGATACAGTCATCTTAATACTATAAATGCTGGAATTCCATTTCCTACTGTTCTACAAGATGATAATGGCAGTGGTGGTTTTACTTTTGAATATCATACTGGTTTTGTGACCACACAGGCAGAAACATATTTTGAAGATGCATTAGCGCTTTGGAATTGTCAATCTGGGGTTAATTTTCAAATAGCAACAGAAACAACAACTATAGATGAGATTGCAAGTGATAACGTTAATGTGGTTCGATTTGATAATGGAGAACTACCTTCTGGCGTTTTAGGAGCTGTATCTAGATTTATGATCGCTTGTTCAAGTAGTAGTAAAGGTATTATAGTCGAGATGGATATTACCTGGAATGAAAGCGTCAGTTGGTATTATGGTTATGGGTCACCAGGACCACGCTATGATTTTAAAACAGTGGCATTACACGAAATAGGGCATGCACATCAATTAGGACACGTTATTGACCCTAATGCAGTAATGCATTACAATTTAAGTATTAGTGATGTAAAATTTGAGCTAACCTCTGATGATATAGATGCTGCTAATTACACGATGGATATTTTCGCAGAAGATCCAGGTTGTGGTTATTCTGTTAGTACAGCTAATAGTCAATGTACCTATGTGCCAGACGATAATTTTGAAGCCTATTTAGAAGCCAACGGTATGGGTAACGGTATAGCAAATGATGATTTGGTAACTAAGGCTAATATTTCTGGAGTTACATTTTTAAGTGTTATAGGACAGGGAATTTCAGATTTTACTGGTATTGAAGATTTTATGGCACTAGAAACTTTATATGCTATGGAGAATCCAATGTCTAGTTTAGATGTAACAGCGAATATAAATTTAAAAGAACTATGGTGTAGTTTTTCAACAGCATTAACAAGCTTGAATATTTCTACATTAACAGCTTTAGAAACTTTAGAAATTTCGAGTACAGGAATTACTGCTATAGATCTAAGTAATAATACCGTATTAAACAGAATTTGGGCGGGAGCACCTGGATTAACGTCATTAGATGTGAGTAATAATCTGTTGTTAGATTTTTTACATATATCCAATTCGTCAATAACTAACCTAGATCTAAGCCTTAATACTGTTTTAACACAATTTAGAGCTAACAATAGCGCATTAGAGAGTTTGAATATTAAAAACGGGAACAATGCCAATGTTACAACGTTTAGTACATCAGGAAGCAACAACCTAACCTGTGCAACTGTTGATAATGTGGCCTATTCAACAACCCATTGGACTAGTATTAATAATGCTGTTACTTTTTTTAGTGAAGATTGTAATGCTACTACCTATGTGCCAGATGATAATTTTGAAAATTATTTAGAAACACACGATGCCTCAGGAAACACAGTAAGTATGGGTGACGCATCTAGCATGGGTAATGGAATAGCCAATGATGATACTGTGTTTACTTACCGTATTTCGAATCTGACAGAATTAACTTTAAATGATTTAGGAATTACAGATTTAACAGGAATTGAGGATTTTTTAGGTTTGGTAATATTTAAGTCTTGGAGAAATAATTTAACTTCAGTAGCATTTACAAACAATATTCATTTAGAAGACCTTCGTGTAACAGAAAATGAGGAATTAACGGCTGTTGATATTTCATCCTTAACCTTATTAAAAGAGTTTTGGTGTTATGATACTGGATTAACCACTTTAGATGTTTCTAACAATATTGCTTTAGAAACACTATTTGTTTTTAATGCAAATATTCCGGCTTTAGACATAAGTACAAACACTACTTTAATTGATTTAAGATGTAATGGTAATCAATTAACAAGCCTAGATGTTAGTAATAACCCATTACTAGAAATTCTTGTTGCTGGCAACAATAGTATTTCTGCTATTACATTAAATAATTTGGTTGATTTAAGGTTATTAAATTTATCAAATAATAACTTGACAGCATTAGATCTTAAGGCGAACACGGACTTAGAGGAACTATTCATCACTGATAATGAACTTACAGCGTTAGATATACGTAATGGTAATAATACAGCTATAGTAGATAATAGCTTTAGAACCTCAGGAAATCCTAATTTAACCTGTATTAATGTAGATAATGAAGTTTTTGCGACACAAACCTGGACCACTCATGTAGATACTACTACTTCCTTTAATGAACATTGTGATGAAACCTATGTGCCAGATGATAATTTTGAAACCTATTTGGAAACTCACGATATCAATGGTGCTATTGTAAACCTTGGTGATGTTTCTAGCTTAGGAAATGGTGTTATGGATGATTATGTAACGACGGCTTCTATTAATGCCGTTACCGCACTAGGTATAAGTGGATTAAATATAAGTGACCTCACAGGTATCGAAGATTTTATAGCATTAGAAGTACTACTTTGTAGTAATAATAATCTAGCCACTATAGACGTAAACTTTAATACAAGTTTAAGAGTATTAGTAGCTATGAGTAATGGATTAACGTCTGTTAATATAGAAAATATAACAGCATTACAATTTCTAAACTTACACGATAATGCATTAACCAGTCTTGATTTTACATCGTTTCCTAATTTAACAGGCTTAATTGTGTCTAATAATAATTTAACCAGTTTAGATATTAGAAATGGTGCCAATGCATTAATGGAGTCAAACTCAGATTTTAATGCTACAGGAAACCCTAATTTAACGTGTATTAATGTAGATGATGAAAATTTCTCAACCACAACCTGGGAAAATATCGATACTACAGCATTATTTAGTGAACATTGTGGACTAACCTATGTACCCGATGATAATTTTGAAACTCGATTAATTGAATTAGGTTACGATTCAGGCCCTTTAGATGATTACGTCCCTACTGATTTAATTTCAGGAGTAACCTTCTTAAACGTTAGTAGTAGAAGTATAGCCGATTTAACAGGAATTGAAGACTTCACAGCTTTAGAAACCATATTCTGTAATAACAATAACTTAACAACAATAAATACAAGTCAAAACATAGCATTAATTAATCTTAGATGTTATGGAAATCAGATTTCAGCATTAGACCTTAGTGCAAATACGAATCTACAATATTTAAGTTCATCACCTAATAATCTAACCACTTTAGATTTACAGTTTAATACTGCTTTAATAGAAGCCTTTTTAAACAATAATGATTTAGTAGAATTAAATTTAGATAACTGCGTAGCTTTAGAAAGATTACAAATTAAAGGTAATAATTTAAGTGCATTAAGTCTTGCCAATGGAAATAATTTAAATGTTACCGAGTTTGATGCAGAAAATAACCCGAATTTAACATGTATTAATGTAGATGATGCCACCGCATCTTATTTATCTGGTCCTTCATGGCTAAAAGACGCAACAGCATCTTATAGTGAACATTGTAATGATACCTATATACCAGATGATAATTTTGAAAATTATTTAGAAACACATGATGCTTCCGGAAATACAGTAGCAGTTGGAGATCCAACTAGTATGGGTAATGGTATTGCTAATGACGATTATGTAACAACTGCCAAGGTTAATACTGTAACTAGTTTAGATGTATCAAGTAAGGCCATAGCAGATTTAACTGGAATAGAGGATTTTGAGGCATTAACAGAGTTGTTTTGTAGAAGTAATTCATTAACCAGTTTAGATGTTACTAATAACACACAACTAGCAACTTTGAGCTGTCAAAATAACGCTTTAACAAGTATAGATGTTTCACAAAACCCTCTTTTAGTAACGCTTAGAATAGGCAATAATAATTTAGCTAATTTAGATGTTACGCAGAACCCTCTTTTGGTAACATTAACTACAAGTGATAATACTGTGTCAAGCATAGATGTTACACAGAACCCACTTTTAGAAATACTAAGTTGTCACAACAATTTTCTTACGAATCTGGATGTGACACAAAATCCGCTTTTAGAAGATTTAGATTTAGCTGATAATAGCGTAATAAATATAGATGTTACCAGTAATCCTAATCTTGTTTACTTGTTTTGTGATAAGAATGATTTAACAAGTATAGATGTCACACAAAACCCATTATTAAAAGAGTTCGATTTAGGAAATAATCAAATTACTAGTTTAGATCTTTCACAAAATATAGTATTAGAAGAGTTATATGCCGACGATAATAACTTAAGGATATTAAATGCGGCTAACGGTAATAATATGGCTATTACAGATTTTGAGATAGATTTTAATCCCAATCTAACTTGTGTATTAGTTGATGACGCAGCATATTCTTTAGAGTACTGGGATATTAAAGACAATCAAACGAGTTATAATGATGTAAAATGCGAGACCTATGTGCCTGATGATAATTTTGAGAATTACTTAGAAACGCATAATGATATGGGTGATGTTGTTCCACTGGGCGACTCTAGTAGTTTAGGTAATGGCATTGCAAATGATAATTATGTTACAACTGCTCATATAGATCAAGCACAAAGTTTAGATGTAAGTAATGAAAATATTGCCGATTTAACTGGAATCGAAGATTTTGTTTTATTACTAGATTTAAATTGTAGTAACAATCAATTAACGGCTTTATATTTAAGTTCTAATACAGAACTCGATAATTTATATGCTAACGATAACAATATAACAACGCTTAGCTTAGAGGCTAACGGTAGCTTAGACCAGATTTATGTACAGAATAACGATTTGAGCACGCTAAGTCTCGCGGATGGCACTAGTGAGGATAACTTAGGTTTTGATGCTACAGGTAATCCAAATCTGTATTGTATAAAAGTAGGTAATGTGGCATCAGCTAATGCTGTTTGGAGTGATTTTATTGATCCGCAAACGAGTTTTAGCGATACGACTTGCGAAACAGTTTTTATAGCGCCAAAAGTATTTTTACAAGGAGCAACACTTAATCCAAATACAGGAGAAGAAAACCTTATGCGAGACGATTTACGTGTGGCTAATCTAATACCAACATTAACCCCTTATAATGATGAAGCAATTATAGATGCTGGAGTATTTCTTACAACTGGAGACAATGCTATTGTAGATTGGGTTTGGGTAGAAATAATAGATCAATTTGATGTTTTACAAATTGAAGATACACAATCTGCTCTTTTACAACGCGATGGTGATGTTGTAGGTCTAGACGGTGTATCTAACCTTAGATTTAATATAGCACCAGATAATTACTATGTGGTTATTAAGCACCGTAATCATTTAGGGATTATGACATCGAACACAATAGCATTATCAAGCACAGTAACAGCAATAGACTTTACAGATGCTAATAATCCAACAACCTATGGAACCAATGCACAGACTACTTTTGGCATGCCAAGCGGTGTTGTTGCCATGTGGGCTGGTGATGTAAATGGAGATGCTATTGTTCAATACTCAGGAACCAATCCTGATGTACCAGATATTTTATCTTCTGTACTTAATGACGTAGGAAACTTCTTAAATCTTCCTACATATAGTATTTCAGGGTATTTAGTAGATGATGTAAACATGGATGGAAATATACAGTATTCAGGAACCAATCCTGATACACCTTTCATTCTTCAAAATGTATTGGCACACCCAGGAAACTTCCTAAACTTTAGTACCTATCAAATACAAGAACAAATACTTCAAGAAAACTAAACATATAACCCTATTAAATTATTTATTATGAACAAAATTATTTTATCTCGATTACTAATTTTAGTGCTTTGCTTTTTCTCAGGAGAATCAAATGCACAAGATGGATATACCTATACATTAGTAGACAACGGAAACTTTAATTATTCAGTTTCTGTAGTACCAAACGCAAGCGCTTCTAATTTTGCAACATCTGTACAGAGTTATGGATTTACAATTATTTTACCTAATGGAATTACGGCCACTGTAACATCTTCTCTTGGAAATGGAGCTGCTGCTACTTTCTTCGACGGAACCAATGTTGGGCAACCAACCATTGACGGTTACTTAATTACAGAAACACTAGGAAGTCCTATAGGATTACCAGCACCATCAAGCGGAATAGTTTCTCCTATAGTTACGATTCAATTGAATAGTACACCAACTACAGGAACTATTAGCATCTTAGCAAATGATTCTGCCTTAGCTAGTGCAATAACACCTTTAAAATGCTTTATGTCTGCAGATATGATTGACGATGGAATGGCTTTATTTCCTCCAGTAGTTGATGCTATGGCTTCTGGTTTATCAGGAACAGTTTCATACGAATTTGATACATTGAGCGTTCCAACGACTAGTATAAGTGAACTGTCAGTATATCCAAATCCAGCACAGGATGAGGTTAGAATTCTAGCTAGTAATCTAATACTAGATAGAGCTGAGGTTTATAGCGTCACTGGACAACGCGTCATGGTTATAGAAGATATATTGGATAACAGATTAGATACAAGTCAATTAAAATCGGCAGTATATCTAGTAAAAATTTATAGTGATACAGGAGCAAATAAGACCTTCAAACTGATAAAAGAATAGCAATAGTGTTTATTGCAAGCTATTTGTATTATTTAAGGGATATCAATAGTTAAATTAGCCTCCTTGCTTAATAAACAAGGAGGTTTTGTTTTTAAAAATCAGTAATATGTGAACATTTACTTTTTGAATAGATGATTATCGTAAATAAAAGCCTCTCCATTTCTGAAGAGGCCTCATTCAACAACTAAAATATGACAACCATCAATTCAAAATCTTAATTGTATTTCCTTCAATCCAAGTTTTGAATTCATCACCATAATATAAGTAGGCTGTACTTGCTGGTGCTTGGTAGTCGCCTGCAATATCTGCTTTAAGGTCAAGCCTGATGGTTTTTGTTTCAGAAGGTTTGAGCGATCTCCAGTAAAACACCAGATAATTATCAAACACTTCATAATAGGCTACTTTTTCTTCTTCTAATAATTCTTTTAATTGCCATGGTTGTGCTGTGGTTCCTGATGGAATACCAATAATAGATGTCACCATTCCTAAAGGCTCTTCTTTGGTATTAGATACATGTATCGTCATACTTACATTATCACCAACGTTATACTTGTTTTCAAGAAGCTTTGTGTCTAATTTTAGTGGGCTCTCAGCAGACGAATCTGGAACATAACTATCCCAGTTTATACTTAAACAATATGGGAAGGTAACTTCATCATTAGCAAATTGTACTTGAACCTTTTGTTGTCCTTTTTTGAAATAAGTTTCTAAACTATCAATAATAATCTTTCCTTGAGCGTTGATGCTCAGTCGTCTTTTTAGAGACTGTCCGTTAATTGTTAATTCTACAGTGTCATTAGCTTTGATAATGAGTTGTTTTTGCATTTTAGTGTAATTAATCAATGCTTTTAATGCCATAGCAGTAGATTGTGTAGAACCAAATCTGTTTTGCTTTCTTAGACCTACTAAGTACTCAACACCTTTAGCAATTAAAGCTTTATCTGCCTGAACTTCTCTCATTAAAGCCAACAAGGTAAAAGCGGTAGTTTCTATATGTTTTGCATTTCCGTAGGACCTTGTAATAGTATTTTCTACTGGTAAGCCTTTAAATTCGTTTTTAAAGATCTGATCTTTAAGTTTATTAATGAGTGTGCTTGCATTTTCTGGCATATCAAGATTATAACTGGCCAAGGCCATCATTGCCATTTTATAGGCATCTTTACTTTTTAGAGCATCTTTAAATGCTGCTTCGTACTCTAAGCTGAGGTCTACATCAATTCCAGCTTCACTGATCGCATAGACGATATAGGCATTGGCAACATCTGCTGGAGAGCTCGCAAAACTATCATAACCTTTAGTGCTTTTTTTAAAGCCACCTTTCCCGTCTTTTCTGCTCATTAGCCATTGTACGGTTCTATCGATCATGGCTTGATCTACATTACCATAGACCTGTTTCATCTCGGTGAATTCTAAAATCCCGTAAGCTGTTAAGGTTTCATGAGGCGGTGTTTTACCAAACCACTCAAAACCACCTTCCTTGGTTTCAAACCCGATGAGACGCTTATAACCTTTATCAATAAAGTCTAAAGCTTTAGCTTCTATTTCAGGATTGCTTTTACCAGATTCTTTAAGGTACTGAAGTACCATAATGTTTGGATATGTAGATGATGAGGTTTGCTCAAAACAGCCGTAAGGTGCTCTTATTAAAGACTCTATTCCGTTCATCACATCACCAATAACATCTGTATAAATGTTGAAGTTGGCGCTTAAGCTTCCATCAACAACACTATTAATATCAAATTGGTAGACTCCAGATTTAGATCCAGAAATTGAGGTTTCTGTTGGGAAGTACGGACTTAAAATCGTCACGTTCTTTTTAACCACATCACTTAGTGTTTCTGAGTTTATACGAACTTCAAGTGTTGCGTTCCCTGCTTTTTCAATAGGAACAACACGAACATTTCTCAATATCGAACTGTTGGCATTAACAGTGACTTGACGATCATAATTTTCGGCAAATTTTAATTGTTTTGGCAGTATAATTTCAATGTCAGTCGTAATGTCTTTTGCTGTTTCGTTTGTTATGGTTAATGGTAAAACCACATCATCTTTGAGCGCCATATAATTAGGTGACTTAAAATCGACATTCAATAATTTTTTTGTGGCATAAGTTTCTTCTTGACGTCCAATCATACCATTAAAGCCAACACCTTCAGTAGTAATTTTAAAAGATGTGATAGCATCGTTATTGTAAAACTCAACCTCTGCTTGCCCATTTGCATCAGTTTGTACTACAGGGTTCCAATAAATGGTTTGTCTAAAATCGGTTCTCTCACTTGTGGTGTTTTCACCTACATAAACAGGAACATAAAATTCCTTTACTCGAGAGAGGCGTGATGGTTTCGAGTTTTGAAAATAGGCGATACCGTAGTTATTAAACTTTGCGTTATTTAGTTTTTTCTTTGAACTGTTATTAATGTAACCACCACTATTGGTTTGAATTACAATAACACCGTTAGAACCTCTACAACCATAAATAGCAGTAGCTCCAGCATCTTTTATCACGCTAACACTATAGAGGTCTGAAGGGTTAAGGTTTCTAAAAACACTGTCGTCTACAGGAACTCCATCAACTATAAACAAAGGCTCAATGTTTCCAGAGATACTTCCAACACCTCTCAGTTGAACGGTTGAGTTTGCGCCTGGCGCACCATTGGCTGTTGTGATATTAAGTCCTGCCACTTGCCCTTGTAATAATTGCGCTACAGAAGATGTATTTGAAAGAGTTTCTTCTGAGACTATTACTATAGAAGCAGTAGTAGCTTTGCTCTTACTTGTTGCTCGATATCCTACAACCACCACTTCATCAAGTTGACTAGAATCCTCAGTAAGTGCGATTTCAGCGGCTTTCACTTTTTTTAGGATTTTCTTTTTTAAAGGCTTTTCACGTTTGTCAAATGTTTTGACGCTCTCAGCATTTTCTTTATAAGTAGCGTCTTTATGATATTGATAACGACCATTAATCAAGTTCGTTTTTTTGATAAATACAGATTTTCTGTCATCTCTGTAAGCCAATAGAACAAGGTGCTGACTATCTGTGAATTTAAATGTAAACGTCCCAT
Organism: uncultured Psychroserpens sp.; assembly: GCF_947500255.1. GTDB lineage: Bacteria > Bacteroidota > Bacteroidia > Flavobacteriales > Flavobacteriaceae > Psychroserpens. Next base: position 1,204,845 of record NZ_CANMRL010000001.1, read on the forward strand.
CGTCTTCAGTATCAAATACAAGTATTTTATGACCAAATCTATCCATAAGGAGTAAATGCGCTGTAATTGGTTTTCCTTTTTTATCTACAACAGTTCCAGATTGTATGGCATGTTGTTCTGGTAAAAACTCAGCATTTTCTAATGTCACTTGTGGATTCACAATATAGTTTCTCCATCCATGGGTAAGCATCAAATAGTCTAAAGCTTCGGCAGATTTTTCTTCTTTAGGATTGAGATAAAAACTTGGCTTATGGATTTTTCCTTTTAATTCTGAAGACACTAATAAGTACGACAGGATATGATCTTGCTTGTCATCTGCAAACGATAATAACTTGTTATCTGCAACAGCAATAGATACATTAGAAGGCAAAGGCTGACCTTTGGCATCTGTAGTATTGATCTTTAATTTTACTCTTTCACGAGTTTCGTAAACGGTTTTTTCTAAGTCTATAGCAACATTTAACTGTTTATGTGCATTGACAAATACCAGACGTTCAGCTACAATTTGATTTGCTTTATTTTTTATACTGAATTTGGTAATTCCCATTGGAAAGTCTTTAGTGTTTATGCTAATAAAATTCTCGTTATTAGATATTTTTTTCTCAAGTAATACTTTGGAAGCACTTGAAACCTCTAATCGTAATGACTTTTTTTCAGTAGAAAACAGGATGATTTTAGCTCTAGATTTTTCAATCTCTACTGAAAATCGCGTTCCTTTATTTTGAACTTTTGGAAGTACAATATCACGTTCAGAAACAAAAGGCGATTTTAATTTTGCCACATAGGTTTCACCTTGTTCTGCGGAAATAGCAACACGTCCCATACCGTCATGAAAACTCGAAAATGTGGCTACAGTGTTACCTTTGCTATCAATAATATCGCCGCTTACATCAACGGGTTTTGCAAATTCATTAAGGGCCTTGAATGCAATAGTGTTTGTAGTTCCTGCTATGATTTGTCCACTTTCAGGAAAAAACTGAAGATCAAGATTGTCTAAGACCACAGGAACACTTCGAGAAATAGATTCTGTTGATCCTTTATAAGGAATAAGAACATTGAGAACCACATCTGTAGAGCTCAACGCTTTAGGAAGCGTAAATGATGGATTTATTTTTCCCTTAACATCTGTCACTGCGTTTTGAGTGATTATTTTTTGTCCTTTTACTGAGACTTCATACGTGACTTCTGTACTAGCAAGTGGGTTGTTCTTTAGGTCTTTAACTTCAAAATTGGCAATGACTTCACTGTTTTTTCCATAGCCTTCTTTTTGAAAGTCCAATGTTAAAAGCAAATTAGGTTTCACAACTTTTTGAACTGTGATTTGTTTTGTAAAAAAGGAGTCTTCACCAAAATTGCGCATCCAATTCGTATAGACTTTTAATGTGTAAATACCGCCTACCCAATTAGCGTTAATATCAAAATCGCCATAGGCATAACCATCTTTGATAGATAGCTTTAGAGATTTAACTATAGCTCCTTTAGGGGAAATAAGTTCTGCATGTGCGACATCACTAAGATTGGAAACTGTATTGTTTTCGGTAACGACATAAGATTTAAACCACAGTGTCTCACCTGGAAAGTAAAATGGTCTATCAGTTTGTGTATATATTTTTTCTATTGGAGCTATTGTGTTTTGATACGCTTTGAAAGCCGTCAATGATGTCATGACAATAACAGCTAAAAGAAAATAAGCACCTATGTTTTTTATAGTTTTCATAACGATTATATTTTAATGTTGAGCATAAAGCCAATCTCACTAGTAATTGGCATATTAAAGAAGTTTAATCCAAGACTAGATGATGTATCGTAGAGACTACGATAAGGAGAGGCACCATCAAACTTGGTCCATGTGATAAGATTATTAGCGTACAAACCAAGAGTTAATTCTCTTATAAAAGTAGAACGGTCGTCGTCAAAATCGAAGTTATATGAGAGGTCGATTGATTTTATATTAACATAACTCCCATCTTGAATAGCAGCTTCGTCAACACCGGAAAACCCGTATCGTACAAATCTGTTTTGTGAAATATCATTTTGCGGATTATAGAAATCTACAGGAATTGTATTTTGTTGCCCTTGTTGATTGACGCCTGAAAATATAAAGTTGGTAATTGTTCTTTCATTAGCAGACTGTTGAGACCTCCCTAAATAGTTAAGGACATTTTGAGTGCCATTCCAAACATCTCCTCCTTTTTGGATATCTAAAACAACTTTTAGTTTTAAATCTTTCCATGTAAATGACTGACTGACTCCAAGATTAAAATCAGGAATTGGATCACCAATAATTTGTGGTTGACTAGCCACTAAAGGAAACCCTTCATTATCAATGATTATGTTATTTTGACTATCTCTAGCATAAGCAGATCCAACAATAGCTCCGGCAGATTCTCCTACAATAAGATTTTTGGATACCGATGAAAATCCAGCAATTGGAACACGTTCTTCGTCACTATTTATACTAGTGACTTTTGCTCTGTTAGTGGAAAAAACAAAAGTTGGACTGTAGTAGAAATCATCTGTTATTCTAAGTCTTGAGTTGAGACTCATTTCAAGCCCTTTGTTTGTTATATCTGCAATGTTTTTTAATGCATAATTATTGTTCTCAAAAATTGGAAATACAGAACCTTTAATTTGAGTATTGAAATAATCCAGATCAAAACTGAAATAAATATTCCTGATATAAAAATCGAGATCTACACCAAACTGATAATTTATTTTTTCTTCTAAATCTAAGGCATTACTCAAAAACAAATCGTTGTTGGCGGTATATGCTAAACTTTGAGACGGTAATAATGCCAGACTGTTATGACTTTGATTGTTGTAAAATAATGATGGGTTATTAACATCAAAAGATGTTGAAGCATAAACATTAAAATTGCTAAAATTATAAATATCGAATATCCTCTCAAGGTCAACATTAAGTTGTAAAAATGGAAGTGCCCACTTATTGTTTTGAACTGATGAGATATACGAATTATTTCCTATAGTGAACTCAACATCAGAATAGTTCAATCCGTACGTGAATTTGTTTAGAATTCTTAATGTGTTTCTGTTCAATCGATTATTGATGGTATTGATCGTTTGTGGGTTTTCAAAGCTAAACGGATTAAACCCTATACCTTCATTGAGGTTATATGTTAAATCTTCAGAAGAAAAGTCGAGTTTAGAGAAGACTTGAATTTCATTTTTGCGATCGTCGCTTTCGTATTCAAAATCAAGTGCTGCATTGAATACATTCTTTTCAATAGTTTTATCACTAGAATACCCATCTTCAAATCCAGCAGAATTAGCTACCAGTCCGAAATTTTGAGTATCAGTATTTCTTGTATAACTTAAACTATTATGAATATTAATGGTTTCAGATAGTTCCATCCCATTTTTAAGATAAGCGACAAAGAATTTGTTTTTTTCGGCGTTGCGGTTGTTGTCTAGCAACCAATTAGGATTATTGAAGTTTGCATTAAAACGACGCTGCGTATTATTGGCTAGAATAGAGTTTTGAGCATTGCTAAAACTAGCTGGAGTAGCCCAAGCATTTAACAACGTGTTATTTAAAAATCCATTTACATTGGGTTGATTGTCTCTGTTTTTTCCATATTTTAGATAAGCTTTCCATGACAATTTTTTTGAATTACGGTAGCTTTGATTAAAAGAGATTTTCATATAATCACTAACACTTCTTTCTCTATTAAAGACATCTTTAAATTGGGTATTTGTATAGTTAAGTTCGATAATACTTCCATCTGTAGAAGCGCTAAAGGAAAGCGTATTATCTGTTTTGTATGTTGTTTGTAAAACGGCATTATCGTATAGGTTAGAAGCTATCCCATTTCCATTACCTAGGGCAACTAATTGTCCGTTAATATCATAATCATAAATGCTACCATTAAATTCTAGGTTGCTCAGTTTTGGGCCATAAGAAAATAAATTTCCTGTTTCAGCACCTAGAAAAGTAAGCTCATCATTGAGAGAAGCACCTTGAGCATAAACAGATTGTAACTTAGGTAGATTCTTATCTTTAAAAAATTGAGTTCCGAACCTACTATTGAATTTAATTTCAAAATAGATATCCGAATTAAAATAGGTCATATCTACTTTGTTGTCCTTCACTTCAATCTCCTTAATTCTACTATATTGGTGATTATTTACTTTGTTATATGTTTTATTAGAAAGGTCTAAACTAGGCACATTAAATGGAGTATCGCTAGTAGTTTTTATAGCATTCTTGTAGGCGTCATTTTCAATAGGTTTAATAGGAATTTGATCAACAAAAAAATCGTTGGAATCTAATCCTAACATTTTTGACGTGACCCTTACCTCTTTGGTTGTCATAGCTATATAAGTAAATACTAAAGTTTCTCCAACTTTGCATTTAATACTGTAATTACCATCAAAGTCGGTTTGAACACCTCTAGTGGTGCCTTTCACCATAACATTAACACCTGGAAGAGGAAGACCATCTGCTTCAGAATTTATGGTACCACTCACAATACCTTCTTGGGCAAACAGGTTTGCCGAAACAAGTATGACCAACCCTATGCATAGTTTTTTAAGTAATTGATTTTTCATAATACTGACGGTTTAATAGTTCAAATCTATTTCAGCATTAGAGATTTAGAAACTAAAAATGAGTGAATGCCACTTTTGATTGAGTGAAGTGTCCTAAAACAAAAAACCTCTTCAATTTTGAAGAGGTTAATATAAATTAAGGTATAGTTAAGCCTAAAGTCGGCTTAAATACTGTTGGTATTCCAATATTTTCTATAGGTTTTATGTGCTAATATTGAGAACCATCATGTTTACCACTTTCCCAGCCATGTTTACCTAGGTATTGATCTCCGCTTTCAACAGCGCCTTCTTCGATAGATGTTCCCATCGAGTCATTCCATCGGTTGAGGTAACCAAATAGAGATATCACACCAAGCATTTCAACAATTTCACCTTCATTCCAGTGTTCATATAAACGTTTTTTGATATCAGCATTTACGGCATTAGGCACTAGAGAGGCAGCTAAACTAAAATCTAAGGCAGCACGCTCGGCTTCTGAAAATGCAGGATGTGTTCTATATTCCCAAATATTATCGAGTTGTTCTTGTTCGGCACCATAACGTTCTGCGGCACGAATAGCATGAGCTTGGCAATAGCGACAGCCAGTAGAATTACTACTTACCCAAGCAATCATACGCTTTAAGGCTGAGGTTACGCGACCTTCATTGGCCATAACTGCTTTATTTAAATTGATAAATGCTTTACTAATAGCAGGACGACGTTGCATAGTTAATACTGAATTTGGACAAAACCCAAGAGTCTCGTTAAAAAATTCGGCAAGTTGTTTTGTTTCTGGATCGTGTTCTGCAGATAAAGGTGTAACTAATGGCATATTTTTGATTTTTTTAGTGGTATTTTTGAGATAACAATAAACGAAAAATTCTTCAGATATGTCTCATAAAGTTATCACGCATTGGAAAGGAAATTTACAATTTGAATCTGATAATCCTAATGGTAAACTAGTTACCATGGATACAACACCAGAACACGGAGGTCATAATTCTGGATTAGGCCCCAAAGCGATGATGTTATCGTCGCTAGCAGGCTGCTCTGGATTGGATGTTGTTTCTATTCTTAAGAAAATGAAAGTACCTTTTTCAGATTTTAGAATTGACACTTATGGCGAGCTTACCGATGAACATCCAAAATATTACCATACTGTTTCGGTAGAGTACCACATGTATGGTAAAGATCTTGATGAAGAGAAGATCAAAAAAGCTGTTGACCTTTCCATAGAGAAATATTGTGGTGTCATGGAAATGTTCCGCAAATTTGCAGATGTAAAAACATCTATTCATTATCACAACGTATAGCGAAAATTTTCTATATTAGTATATGCGTTGGACTTTAAAACCAAAACCTGACCCTCAAACGGTAGATACTTTACAAAAAGCATTACAAGTAGATATATCTATTGCGTCTTTATTAGTACAAAGAGGCATAGAGACCTATGAAGATGCCAAAACATTTTTTCGCCCAAGTTTTCATGATTTGCATGACCCTTTTCTTATGAAAGATATGGATAAAGCTGTAGCACGTATTGAAGCTGCGCTTCTTCAAGACGAGAATATTTTGGTTTATGGTGATTATGATGTTGATGGTACAACTTCGGTTGCGTTAATGTCGTCGTATTTGAAAACCAAATCGGATCAAATCGCAACCTACATACCAGATCGTTATGATGAAGGCTATGGAATCTCTTTTAAAGGAATTGACTTTGCTCACGATAATGGGTTTTCACTTATCATTGCTTTGGATTGCGGTGTAAAAGCTATTGACAAGATCAATTATGCTTCGGAAAAAGGCATTGATTTTATTATTTGTGATCATCATAGACCAGGTGCTGAATTGCCAAAAGCTATTGCTGTTTTAGACCCTAAACGAGACGACTGCGAGTACCCTTTTAAAGAACTTTGTGGTTGTGGTGTTGGATTTAAACTTATTCAAGCATTAGCTTCAAAAGAGGGAAAAACGACCGATGACCTTGTAGAATATTTAGACCTCGTCGCAACTGCAATTGGAGCAGATATTGTACCAATTGTAGGTGAAAATCGGGCTTTGGCTTATTTCGGATTGCAAGTGATTAATACACAACCAAGACCAGGAATAAAAGCCATCATAGAGCAAGTAAAAAAAGACCAACTCACAATTACAGACGTCGTGTTTATTGTAGCTCCTAGAATTAATGCTGCCGGACGTATGAAGCATGGAAATTATGCTGTTAGCTTATTAACTGAAACAAATGAAACCCTCGCTCAAGAGCATGCTCAAGAGATCAATACCTTTAATCAAGACAGGAGAGAAGCCGACAAACGTATTACAGAAGAAGCGTTACTTCAAATTAAAGAACATAAGGAAGAAGAGCGATTTACAACTGTTGTTTATGACAAAACATGGCATAAAGGTGTGATTGGAATCGTTGCTTCTAGACTTACCGAAACCTACTATAGACCAACACTAGTCTTTACCAAAAGTGGTAATAAGTTAGCGGCTTCGGCACGATCGGTTTCTGGTTTTGATGTGTACAATGCTTTACAGGCTTGTAGTGAACATATTGAGCAATTTGGCGGACACAAATATGCGGCTGGATTAACGCTTAAGGAGGAAAATTATGAAGCGTTTAAGCAAGCCTTTGAAGATGAGGTTACCAAAACCATTGATAGAAGTTTACTCACTCCAGAAATTAAAATCGATAGGCAAATAGAGTTACGTGATATTACGCCAAAATTCTATAGAATTATTAGTCAGTTTGCACCTTTTGGACCAGGAAATATGACACCTATTTTCATGACAGAACATTTAAAAGATACTGGTTATGGTAAATGTGTAGGAGAAGATGATAAGCATTTGCGACTAACAGCTACTCAAGACCATAATAAACTTGTGGGTATTGGATTTAATTTAGGAGACAAACTAAACCTTATTAAAAACCAAAAACTATTTAATGCCGTGTATTCTATTGATGAAAATCATTGGCAAGGTCATGTGAGTTTGCAATTGAAATTACGCGATATTAAAGCATAAGCATGGAAAAAAAAGATCCATATGCAGCCTTGCGTTATAAAGAATTCAACATCTTTATATTGGTGCGATTTGCTTTGGTTTTTGCATGGTCTATGCAATTTATTATTATTGAATGGCAAGTCTATGCATTAACAGGAGATCCATTATACATAGGGATTATTGGTTTAATGGAGATTATTCCTGCGCTAACAATGGCTTTATTTGCAGGACATATTGTAGACCAAAAAGAGAAACGAAACTTATTAGCTGTTTGTATCGCTCTGTTTTCATTAATTAGTTTTGGATTGTTTTGGGTCACGTCCCAAGAAGTTACAGATACATGGCCAGTTAATAGGATATTGTACGTTATTTATGCCTTTGTGTTTTTTGGAGGGCTTTTGCGTTCATTTTTTGGGCCTTCTATTTTTTCTTTAGTTGCATTAATTGTACCTAAAAAAGTATACCCGAATGCAGCAACATGGAACAGTTCTACCTGGCAAATGGCTCGAGTTTTGGGTGTAAGTTTTGCTGGATTTTCTATAGGATGGTTAGGAGAGAATGAGCAAATGGGTGTGCATTGGTCACTTTGTATTGTCTTTGGACTTGTCCTGTTTTCTTTGATTATGTTATTTCAGATAAAAAAGAAACCAATTCTTAATCCAAATATAGGCGAACCCATAGGGCGAAGTTTAAAGGAAGGCGTTAATTTCGTTTTTAAAACCAAGGCAATTTTAGGAGCATTAACTTTAGATATGGTCTCTGTATTATTTGGAGGAGCGATAGCTTTAGCTGCTGTTTTTGCCGAAGATATTTTAAAAGTTGGACCTCAAGGTTTTGGGATTTTAGTAGCCGCTCCAAATGTTGGATCATTCTTGACGATGTTAGTTACGGCTTATATTCCTATTGTTAAAAAAGCAGGAATGAAGCTGTTGATCGCTGTTTTCGGATTTGGTTTAAGTATTATTGCTTTTGGGCTTTCTTCTATATTTTGGATCTCTGTGGTAGCTTTGTTCTTTAGTGGAGTTTTCGATGGTGTGTCTATGGTGATTCGTCAAACTATTCTTCAATTAAAAACACCAGATCATATGAGAGGTCGCGTCTCTTCTGTAAATTCTATGTTTGTTGGGTCGTCGAACGAATTAGGTGCTTTTGAAAGCGGACTTACAGCCAAACTCATGGGAACCGCTAGCGCTGTTGTTTTTGGAGGCACCATGACTTTGTACACCGTTCTTATGACTGGAGTTGTATTGCCATCATTTCCTAAATTGGATCTGACTAAAGATATGGAAGACCATGAAAAAGAAGAGAACTAAACTACTTAAACGTTTTTAGTTCCATATGCTGACCATCAAAAACACCATAGGTATAATAACTAATCCAATCACCAAGATTGATGTATTTTGATTGCTCATTCAGTTCAATGTCAAGAGGCAGATGTCTGTGTCCAAATACAAAAAAATCGCGATGTTTAGTTTCTAATTTTCGTTTGCAATATTGTACAAGCCACTCATTATCTTCACCTAAAAATTTAGCGTCTTCATCACCAGAAATCATTTTGTTCTTTACAGACATATAATGTCCTATGCGAATTCCAAAATCGGGATGCAATAAGCGTTTAAATAACCATTTACAAATAGGATTGGTAAATACTTTTTTCATCCGTTTGTAACCCTTATCTCCAGGGCCTAAACCATCACCATGTCCAATAAAAAAATGTTTGTCATTAAACACAAATTCTTTGGGTTTATGAAATACAGGGATATTAAGTTCTTCTTCAAAATAACCATTCATCCATAGATCGTGGTTACCAACAAAGTAATAAATAGGAATTCCAGAGTCGCTAATTTCAGCAAGTTTTCCTAAGGTTCTTGTAAACCCTTTAGGAACTACCCGACGGTATTCCATCCAAAAATCGAATAGATCACCTAGTAAGAAAATTGCAGCAGCATCTTTTTTTACTTCATCAAGCCAAGCCACAAACTTTTTTTCACGTGGTAAAGACGCTTTCTTATTTGGAGCACCCAAATGGTTATCTGATGAAAAGTAAATTTTCTTGCCTTCAGGAATTTTTATGTGCGTTGGCTTAGTCATTATCAGAAGCATACCACTCTGCGTAAGAGGTTGCTGTTTCTTGAAGTTTTAAGGAGTGTAATTTTATAGTATTTGGTAAACGTTGCGTGATTTTTTCAGCAAAATCAATAACCATCATCTCACTGGTAGGCTGATAATTTACGAGCAATACATTATGCCCACGATCTTTCAGTTCTTTTGCTAATTCAACATGAGGTGTGTTTTTATTAAACACAGTCGCGTGATCAAAGACATCTACAATTTCTTCTTTAACAATCTTTTTTAGGTCACCAAAGTCAATAACCATCCCATATTTTACATTGGTATTATCTGAAATAGGTTGTCCTATAACAGTTACATCCAAGCGGTAACTGTGACCGTGAACATTTTTACACTTTCCGTCATAACCATAAAGGGCGTGACCGGTTTCAAAAGAAAATTGCTTTGTGATTCGAATGTTACTCATTATCGTCTTTTGTTACGGTTATAGAAATAAACAATAACCAAAACTATCCCCAAAATAAGGAATAAACCGTTTCCGCTTACAAATGACATGATATCCATAGACTATATTTTGAACTATTAAACTAAGTTTAATATGTATTATGCGCCAAAGTTACGTCTTTTGGGAAAGCGATAAAAATAGTTGTCTGAATTTTATGATTAGAGGGACGCCTCTGGCAATAATCCAAACCGTTAATGCAATAAACACTGCATATAATTTAAGGTCATAACTGTCAAGCAATAATAGAACAGGGATAAATACCAAACCAGTGGATAGTAGCAATAGGTTTCTAAGAAATTTCATTTTCCCCATACCTTTAAACATTCCATCAAAAATAAAGGCTAAAGCACATAAGGGTTGCATAGCTAAAACGATCCAATAAATCTTGTAAAACTCATTAAGGACCTCTTGATCTTTAGTGAAAATAGAGCCAACAAAGCTGTAACTAACTAATCCAATTACGGCTAAAATAATACCTACACCTATACCGCATTTGATTAAAAATCGACTTAATTCTACCAATTTTTTATAGTCTTTTGCACCTAATAGTTTTCCAGAAAGAATATTTCCAGCACTCGCATAGCCATCTATAATAAAAGCGCCTAAAAACCATAGGTTAATGGCGATCGTATATGCCGCAATATACTGTGTCCCATATAAAGTAGAATAACTTGTTGCAAAGTACAGTGTGGCATTTAAGGCTAAAGTTCTCACAAACAGATTGAGTACCATGATAGAGAAGGTCTTAATTTGCTTATTAAACGGAAATGTAACTCGTAAGGAGATATCGGTTTTTTTCAGAAGAAAATAGGCCGAACAAAGCGCCATGATAATCTGAGCAATAACACTTGCATAAGCTGCGCCTTGGATATGCATTGGATTGACAACTCCATCAATACCATATACGAAAACAACATCTAAAACGATGTTAACTATGGTTCCAACTATAGCAATAATCATTGGGTAAAAAGTGTTTTGTAACCCTCTAAATGTGCCAAAAACAGCAATGGTAAAGAGTGTAAAAGGAAACCCAAAAACACGAATATTATAGTATTCAACACTATAATCCAGTATTTGACCAGATGCATTATAGAAATTAAAAATTTGAGATGAGAACGGTAATGTTATAGCTATAATAACAATACTAATAGAAGTGATTAAAAAGATAGCCTGAGCTGGAAGACTTTTAACCTGATCTAATTGATTTGCACCTAAATGTTGCGATACAATTGATGAAATAGCACTTCTGGTTTGTCCAAATACCCAAATAAGCATTGAAATAAATGCACCAACAATTCCAACAGCAGCTAAAGCTTCGGCAGCATTGTAATCAACGTTACCAATAATAGCAGTATCTGTAAGCGATAGGATAGGCTCAGCAACCCCAGAGATTAATGCGGGAATAGCAAGTTTGTTGATGTTTTTTAATGTAATAGCTGTTTTCAAAAAATACGTTCGTAACAATAAAAAGGAAAAATACTTTGCTTCGGAAAATAAATATTACCCAAGCGTTGATAGCCACGAAGTTCGTAAAATTTTTGGTTTCTTTTGTTCTGAGAGAAGGTGTCTAATCGAATAGAAGTATAGTTATTTTCTATGGCATAAGTTTCGGCAAAGTCCATTAATTGTTGTGCATAACCTTGTCCTTGATACTTTGGATCAACCGCTAAGCGATGGATATAAATGTTATTGTTATTTGGAGTTAACCATGTCATTGGTACATATTCTTCATCCATGAATGTAGATATGACAATGCAGCCTCTAATACTGTTGTCGATATCTAATACATAAAGCTCATCTCGATTAATGTCATTTTCAAAAGCAGTTCTATTAGGATAATGTTCATTCCATTGAAATATGTTTTGATCAATCATATGCACGGCACATGCTTTTGTTATGTTCATGATTGCATCTATATCGGCTAGAGTTGCTTTACGTATCATATTAATAGTTACCTTTGCAAAAATTTATACAAAGTTACTTTTAAATATTTGATTATGAAGTCTATTCTTGTTCCAGTCGGTTCCTCTAAAAATGCAGAAAGTCATTTACAGTACGCCGTAGATTTTGCTAGAGCTTTTGGTGCTAAATTATATGTGGCACAAATTTATAATGTATACACAAAAGCTGGAACGATGATAAAAGTTGACCATATTTTAGAACGTGAAAGTTTAGAGTTTTTAAAAGGCCATGTATCTAAAATAGACACAAAGGGTGTTGATATTGTGGTTAAAACGTTTAAAGGGAAACTTGTAGATACCATAGAGTTGGCTTGTGAAGCATTAAATGTTGACCTCATTTTATTAGAGCCACGAACGAACTCTATCAAAGATGAGGTGTATTTGGGAAAAACTTCGGGAAAGATTGTTAAGCAAACTAATATTCCTGCATTGATTGTTCCTGAAGGTTATGTTTATAAACCAATTGTAAAAATCTTACTTGCGGTTAAATCTGCAGTAATTAGAAAAGAAGATGCTTTAGATCCGTTAAAAGCTATAAAAAATCAATTTAAAGCAGTGGTTAACTTACTTTTGGTAAAAACACCATTTTACAATGAAGGCGATTTAGATGTTGATGAAGATTTAGCTAGTTTGATTACAAACACGACAACTAGTGAAAACGCTACGACCTATCAAGGTGTTTTAGAGCACTATAAAAATAATAATCCAGACTTATTATGTGTTGTGCGACGTAAGCGTGGATTTTTTGTAAAGAAATGGGAAAAGAGTACCATTTTTAAGAAAGACTTTAGTAGCGCTCTACCCGTATTGGTTTTAAGAGGTTTAAAATAATTAATGGGGATGTAGCTCAGTTGGCTAGAGTGCTTGACTGGCAGTCAAGAGGTCACGGGTTCGAATCCCGTCTTCTCCACATCAAGCGCAGCTTGTAATGCATTGAAACTAAAAATCTGACAAGTTTACTTGATCAGATTTTTAGTTTTGATTTATTATTTCTTATCGGAAACGACGTTGCATTTGCAGTAGTGGATCATAGAGGAACTGCCGGGCTAATCCCGTCTTCTCCACACCAAGCGTAATTTAAAAACAAAAAGCCCAACTGTAAAATGTAGGGCTTTATTGCTTAAAACCTTAAACAAGAGGTTCAAGTCAAGGTTCTAACTAACTACATCGTATAGCATATCTATTTAATTCGACATAAATATTCCTATTAATATAAATGTGTAAAATAAAATCAAGAATAGTATTATTTTTCTTTGTTCTGAAACTGTTCTTTTCACCATCATAGAAGTAATTAATATGTTATTTTGATCTAAGAGGAAAGAACCCATAGTATAGCACTACAACTATGGGCTCTGAAAAACCTCTTGTCGCAAATCAGAGATTATTGTTATTAATCTAAGATTCTACTATTAACCAAATATTATGCTACTAATACAATAATTTAAAAGAGGTTATTATATGTTTATTCCTTTTCATTTCTTAATACTTATTATCAATGATGATTTGATAAACCAAAAGTATTGGTTTTTATACAAACCTGAAATAAGTACCAGCGCGTAATATATGCATACTGGTGCTTATAAGTTTCTCTAGAGGTAAATGATATAAAGAGATATAACACATGATAAAAAAACCCAAAACTTTCGTTCTGGGTTTAATTTTGAACTAAATCGAATCTAGTTCTCCCTTATTTAAACGTTTAAGATTGCTTTAAATTAATCTTTAATAAGCTTTTTGGTAAGTGTACCTACAGCGTATTTGACTTCTATTAAATACAATCCTGATGCAAATTCTGAAATATCAAAACGTAGCCCTTCAATCATATTTGCGTGTTCCTTTATCAATTTTCCTGAAATATTATAAATAGATACTTTTTCTATTTTGGAATTACCTGAATGCTCAATTCTAAATGTCCCATTAGTTGTAGGGTTAGGCACTAGAGCAATATTGTTTTCTGTAAAGTCTGATTCATTAACAGATAAGGTATCGCAAGATCCTGAAACACCATTAGCTGAGGTATCTCTAAAATTACCTTCTACACTCATGAGTTCAAACCCAACTAAATTACCGTCTAAGTTATTTGAGGATTTGTCGGTAACACTAGTAATCGTTGTATTATCTGTATTCACCGTACCTTGATTTAGATCAAAGTTTAGGATTAACCCTGTTTCATCTCCAATTAACTGACAATCCATTGATGCATTAATTTCGGCCTCAGTCCTTGCATAACTCCATAAACGAACTTCATCCATCATACCTTGTAACGGATATGGGTCACCTCCAGCAGTAGTACCTGCGCCAATTCTAAGCGGGTTATTATTAGGTGTTAAGCTTCCTGATCCGGCTTGAGTTCGAACATTTATACCATCAATGTAAAACTTTACTTCGGTACTGCTTAAAGTTACAGCTATGTGATACCATTGATTTGTAGTTACCGAGTTCCATATATAATCGGTAAAATTACCTCCAAATCCAGAGTGATAAAAACGAAAAATCTTATTACCTCCATCTGTTAACAGCATAAGTCCATAAGATTCAGTGTACCTAGACTTAGCAAAAACACATTCCCAATCCCATCCGTCTGTTGTTCTATTTACTTGGTCAAAATTTACCCAAGCTTCAAACGTAAAACTTGTGGTGAAATCTAATGAATTATTATCAGGGACTTCTATGTAATCCCATGAAGCGACTTGCCCATCAAAGTCTAGTCCTGTAGCAGTCTGGGCCGTTGAAATTTGACATAAAAATACCAATGTAAGTAAAAAAAGTAGTTGTTTTTTCATAATTAAATAGGTTAAATAGTGTTTGTTACTCTTATGACATGTAATTCGTGACCTACCCTATTTTTTTTTCATTTTTTTTGCTTTTTAACATTTATACGGCCAAAGCGAATATTAATTCTCAATAAAAAATATTGAATTTAAGTCCATTACCATACCTAATAAATGCGATAAGAATTTCGTTTTATTTTTTTGTGATATATTTTAGTGCTTTGAGTATTTTTGAACCCTCATTAGAAAATGATGCAAGACAAAGAACCTTCTATTTGCGAAGAAAAAGTGTATAACGAATTGTTTCGGAAGTACTATGAACCGGTAACGAAGTACATTTATTATAAATGTGGAAATTTGCATCAAGCTGAGGACATTGTTCAGAATGTATTTATTAAAATCTGGAAACTTTGTGCTACTATTATGTATTCAAAAGCAAAGGCTTATATATACTCAGCCTCAAAACATTCCTTTTTAAATGAAGTTGCACATGAAAAAGTGGTTTTAAAACACCAAAAGACCATTGAGGAAAATACAGATTATGAAAGCCCTGATTTTTTGATTGAAATAGATGAATTTAGAGTTAAGTTAAAGCAAGCTATTAATACCTTAAACCCAAAGGAAAAAGAAGTTTTTTTATTGAGTAGGGTAGAAGATAAAACCTATAAAGAAATTGCCGAAATAACAGGCTTAACGGTTAAGGCTATAGAACGCAGAATGAGTAAAGCACTAAAGGAATTACGTGAGATACTTGGCGCACATATCAAAGTATAAAATAGGGTGAAGCTTAATTTAAATGTCTTATAGTTAGAAGCTTAAAACAGATGATGAACAATTACGATACAGATGATACTTTTTTAGGACGCTGGATAGCTGGGGAACTGTCTGAAGAGGAGCTTATCGCTTTTAAAAGCACAAAAACATACAAGCAGTTTAAACTCATTAATATAGAGTCTCAATTATTAAGTGGTCCTGATATTGATGTAGAGAGGGCATTACGTGAGGTAAAGCAGAAATTAAAACAAAACAAAGCTAAGACTAAAACAATTCGTCTTTGGCAAACAATTACTGTCGCTGCTATGTTAATTATAGCATTAGGCGTATTTTTTAATTCATCTAAAACCTACACAAATGCAATTGGCGAAACTCAAACTATTCTTTTAGAAGATGGTTCAAAAGTATATTTAAATGCGAATTCTAGTCTGTCGTTAAAACGTTTCTTTTGGTCAAGCGATAAAACAGTAAACTTGAATGGTGAAGCTTATTTTGTGATTACTAAGAGCAATGATTTTAAAGTAGAGACATCGAAAGGTCAAGTAAAGGTATTAGGTACTAAATTTAATATAAAAGACCGATCATACTTTGAGTTGAAATGTTACGAAGGGAAAGTAGAGTTTGCTCAATTGAATGATTCATCTTTTTCGAAGATTTTGACTCAAGGAATGCAAATAATAATTGATAACGATCGTATTGAAGATCTAAGTTTTAATGAAGAATCACCTTTGTGGCAAAAAGGTATTTCTAAATTTGATGAGCAACCCTTACATCTAGTATTAGAGGAATTAACCCAATATTTTGATATCAATTTTGATGATCAAAACATTGACACTGGAAGATTGTTTTCAGGAAGTTTCGATCATAAGGATTTAAATCTTGCATTAAAAGCTACATTGGTTCCAATGGGCATAAATTACAAAGCTGAGCAGCGAACTATTATACTTTCAGAATAACTGAAAAGTCTAAATTTGCATTTCCAAATCAAACAAGTATGAAGCATTATTTTTTCGTTTTAGTGTTCTTTTTTTCTATGACGATTGTAGCGCAGCAAAAACAGGATTTTAAGTACACGCAAACCTCTTTATCCCAAGTATTAAAAGAGCTTCAAGAACGAAACAATATATCCATTTCATTTGCGTCTGATGCTATCAAAGACATCTTTGTTACTATTGATATAAAGCAAATTACTTGGGTTGAATTTTTATCAGTTTTAGAAAGTGAAACGGGTTTAACTTTTGAAAAAATATCTGAAAATCAAATTATAGTCACACCTCATACAGATAATAATATAATAGTCCCTATTGAAGCCTTAAATGATATAATTATTTTGGGATATGTTACAAATGGGATAGATAAGAACAAAGATGGTTCTATAGCTGTAGATACTGAAAGATTAGGGATTTTACCTGGAATGGTAAATACTGATATCGCACAAAGTATTCAATTAATTCCTGGGATTTCAACTTTAGACGAATCGGCGACAGGAATACAGGTTAGAGGTGGTTCTCCTGATCAAAACTTAATATTATACGATAACATCAAACTGTTTAATACGGGTTATTTCTACGGCATGTTTTCGTTATTTAATCCTTTTGCCACTCAAAAAGCAACTATTTATAGATCTGGAACAAGCGCTAGCTATGGTGATCGTATTTCTGGTATTATAGATATTTCTAGTGGTAATAAAATTCATGAAAACACTAAAGGGGGATTTGAAATCGATGGTTTATCTATAAATGGTTATGTAAAAACACCACTGTCAAGTAAGATAGGGTTGTATCTATTTGCAAGACGGTCATATTCAGACCTATTAAAAACGCCTACTTATAATAGTTATGTCGATAAAATTTTTACAAATTTCGGTGTTGCAAGAGATGTTAATGGGAATATTCTTGAATTAGAAACGGATGATGATTTTAGTCCAGAAACTAGCAATAACACATTTAATTTTGCTGACATCAGTACCAAACTGATTATAAAACCAAATGAGAAAAATGATATAGAATTTAGTGCATTATACACTAGAAATCGTTTAGATTTTGATTTCAAAGGAGGAGATGAGGTCCTTGTAGATTCACTAATCACACAAAATAAAGGGATAAGTTTTAACTGGAAGCATCAAAGTAGTGAAAAGCAGCAAGAAGAACTTACAGCTTACTTTTCTGAGTATAATTCTTTTTATCAGAATGATGAGATAAAAGATGAAACAGGAGATGGTATTTTAGATCTAAGCGAAGTCAATATTAGAGAGAACAATATTACAGAAATTGGAGCAAATTTCACATCATTTACGCAAATTAGAGAATCTCAAAAACTAACACTTGGTTATCAGTTGTCTTTTACCGATTTGGACGTCACCATAAGTAAAGAAAAGCCTATTGAATCTGAAAGAGAAGTCTTAGTGCAAGATGATAGTAATCTAAAAAACGCATTATTTGGAGAATATACCATAAATCTAAACAATAAAGGTTTAATTAATGCTGGTGTGCGATTTTCGCATTATAGTAGTTTAAATGAATTTTTAATTGAGCCACGAGTTAATTTTGAATATGCTTTAAGCAAACGCCTAAGATCAAAAATCGCCATTGAAAGAAGAAACCAACCTATTTCACAATTAATAGAATTCAACCATACCGAATTGCGCTTAGAGAACAATTTATGGCGATTGTCGGATGATAAACAGTATCCATTACTATCGAGTAATCAAATTTCAGGAGGTCTATTATATCATCATAAGAGTTTAAACATTGATGCTGATTTTTATTACAAAGAACTAAAAGGGCTAACAACATTTACTAATGGTTTTAGTAATCCTTTAGAAAACTTAGAACAAGGTGAAAGCACAATAAAGGGTGTTGATATTTTATTAAAATATAAACGAAACAATTATAAAGTTTGGCTAGGGTATACCTTTAATGATATAACGTTTCAGTTTCTAAATTTAGAAGACACACCATCTAAATTTAATGGTAATAATGACATTACACATCAATTTAGAATTTCCAACTCGTTTAAACTAAACAATTGGCAATTTGCTTTAGGATGGCAAATTAGAACAGGTAAACCAATAACTCCTGTAAATAGTTATACTATAGAAATTGATGCTGACGGTGAAAATGCTGGTGTTGTAAACTTTGGCGCTATAAATAGTGATAGACTACCGAGTTTTCATCGATTGGATGCTTCGGTTTTATATGATTTCAAGATTAAAAAAACAGATGCTCAGTTAGGGATATCACTCTTAAACATTTACAACAGAATAAAACCATTAAATTTAATTTACAAGGCCGAACGCAAACCTCTAGATGATGGCGGTATTGCTATTGAAGGTACGACGGGTGAAACACCTGAAGAACGGGAAATTATATTGGAGCAGGTGATTCAACGATTCTCATTAGGGTTTACACCTAATATATCATTTAAGCTATTTATTTAAGTAGCGATTAATTTTATGAAGTTATAAAAGCAATCGTTTCATGAACTACAATTTCTAATGCCTTAGGTAAATGATTTTCGTTCCAAGGATGACGTGCTCCAAAGACATGGTTGGAGTTTTCAATAGAAATGAGTTGATTGATGGAACACCAAGAATCTAAAGCTTCAGCTTCCTCAAATTTTACCGATGGATCATCTTGAGCATGAATAATCAAAACTGGGCTAGTAATTCGTTGTATAGCAGATTCTATATGAAAGCGCTCTTCATTGGCTTTAAAATCTTCATAGAACTGATAGTTGTGTGGCATTTGTTGTTTGGTTCTTCCATTTAACACATACTTTACACCATCTTTTCGCCATTGTTCCAAATCACCTGTAGTGGAGGTCCTCTTGCCAAAACTACTTACACTTGCCCAAGTGATCAATTTTGAGATGCGATTGTCTTCAGACGTTTTGATGATAGAAATTCCTCCACCTCTTGAATGACCAATTAAAGTAATCTCTCTTTTATTAATCTCGTTTTTATATTCAAATGCTTCAGAAGTTGTGAAATTTAAAAGATCGTTTAGATCATCAAGTTCTTTTGTATAATTGTTTTGGGCAAAGGCTTCCAAATCTGGGAAATCAATAGGATTTTCAACGGTTCCACCATTATGGGAAAAGTTGAATTTTATAAAAAACAGTCCATGATCACTAAACTGTTGTGCGACCAGATCCCAAGCACCCCAATCTTTAAAGCCTTTATATCCATGACAAAAAATGACTACTGTTTTTTTCTTTCCGTTAGGATTAAAAAAAGCATCCCAAACTATCGGTTTTTTCTCTTCTCGATATAAGACTTGATTTTTAACGATCATATTACACCTCTTTTTCTATAAAATCTATATCTAAATTATAAATTTCAGTAATTAATTTTTTAAGCTCAATTTCGAAAGCATTCAACGTTTCTTCGGTAATTGAATGAGCTTTAGTTCTGCTATTTGAAGATGGTTTTGTGGCAAACTTTAATAAGCCAGAACTTAAATTTTTAAATGAAATAATTCCAGCTTCTACTGGAAGGCTAATCTTTGATGATTTTTGCATCATAAAAGCGTACATCAATATTTGAAAGCTTTTACTATACTTATCGTAATCTGTTGAAATCGCTTCCCAATCAACGATTTCTACTTTGCTAGATTCTACTCGACCAGTTTTGTAATCTATTATTCTTATGGTTCCATTATAGGCATCAACACGATCTACTTTACCAGTTAGCATTACAGTTTTTGAAAGATTCTCTAGGTATAATGGCACTTTGTTTTCGGTTTCAATAGCAATGATTTTGATTTCATTTCCTTGCCTTATGTCCTCAATTTCCAAATTTAAAAAATTCAATATATAACGTTGTGCTATTTCAAAAATGATGAGGTTTTTGCCAGAGGTGATGTCTCCTTCTTTAAATTCAGCTTTGAAATGGTGATGTACTGTCGAGCTAATCTTAGATTTCATTGTTTTGATAGCCTCTATTGTCAAAACCTGATTTTCAAATGGCTTATAAAAATCTTCAAGTGTATTATGGATGACAGTTCCCAATGTATTGTAGGCAACGCTTTCTTCAACGTCTTCATATTGCTTAATACCGAGTACCTTGTCATAATAGAAATCAATTGGATTACGAATATAATTGGTCAATGACGATGGAGAAAAACCTTTTTGAGCCACCTTATCTAATTTTTCTATTATGTCTGAAGTCTTTTGAATGTGTTGTAATTGCTGTTCTATTGTAGGCACTTGAGCCGAAATTAGATACTGTTTTATATCATGTGTTTTATCAACTTCCAATTGTGTGATGAACCTGCTTTTTTCACCACCATTAAGAACATCAGGTTCTGTGTTGTATAATATATAAGCTGTTTTAGCACGTTGTAATAAGCGATAAAAATGATAAGTGTAAACCGCATCTTTTTCTTTGTAGGTTGGTAGCTCGTTTTCTATTTTAACATCAAAAGGGATAAACGAATTATAGCTTTTCCCTGCTGGTAAAATGCCTTCATTGACAGATGTTATGATAACAGTTTCGAAATCTAAAACACGAGACTCTAGCATTCCCATAATTTGTAAACCTTTTAAAGGTTCTCCTTTAAAGTCTAATGTTTCACTCTTAATGAGCTCTCGATATAAGCTAAATAGTGTGACAATGGCTTTAATATGAGAAAAAGAGCTATTTAAAGTATCTAGACTATTGAATACCTGATGAAAACGATAGAGATATTCTAGAGCTAATAAGTTGTTTGATTTGTCTTGATCTAGGTTGATTTTGATCTTAGCGATAAGCTTAATGCAACAGCTTATGGCGGTTTTAGGGTTATCATTCCAAGAATCGAACAACAGGTGTAAAAGTGCTTTGTGATTAGGTGCTATATCGCTCAAATCTTCGACAGTAAGCAATACTTTATTATTGAGTTGTATTTGGTTTATAATGTGTTCAGCTACATTAGCTGTTTCAGTTTGAAATAAAGGTGTAACAAATTGATTGGATAAGATATCGATCACGTTCTTATAATACAAAGCCTCCGAAAGTGATTTATGTAAACCGAATAGTGCCTCAAATAATGAAGCTAATGGAATAACTTTTAAAGGTAATCCCATCGTGACGTTTATCGTAGTTATTGATTTTGGAATGGAGTTAAGTAATGGCAACAGCAAAGTTTCATCACCTAATACAACAGCTGTATTTTGAAGATGACCTTTCTCATTATAAATGCGTTCTAGGAGTTCTCCAACATATTTTACCTGACTGATATTTTTTGGAGCTCCAATAACATGAATGTCTTTTTTTTCAGTATAGGATTCTCCAACCCAATTAAAATTATGTTTATTAAAGTATTTCCAGTTTTGTTTATGGTATCTCGTAAATAATCCCGCATCATGAATAGGATCATTTATAAATGTTTTATCTATATCCCAATAGATCAATGCCATTTCTTGTTGTAAGAGCTCCTGAATTATGATCTCCTCAGCTTTATTGAGTGCATTAAAGCCAACAAATACAAATGTTTTATTTGTATGTAATGCGATGTATTGTTCAATATTGTTTACGGCTTCTCTATAAACGAGACCTTGATAGGCTTTTTTCTTATGTTTAAGTTGTTTCTGAAATTGGGCATAGTATATTTTTAAACGATTCCAAAAGAGCAAATAGTTCTTAATGTATTGTGTAGGCTGTTCATCCAAAGACCAATGCTTATGTTCTATTTCTTTTATGGCAGATAAATAGTCAAAGACATGGTTTGGTGGTATTAGATAACGATCAATTTCATTGAAATCTTGAAGTAACAATTGAGCCCATTTAGAAAATTGATCAAAAGACT
This sequence comes from uncultured Psychroserpens sp., assembly GCF_947500255.1. Lineage (GTDB taxonomy): Bacteria > Bacteroidota > Bacteroidia > Flavobacteriales > Flavobacteriaceae > Psychroserpens. The sequence goes on from NZ_CANMRL010000001.1 coordinate 1,227,265, forward strand.
CTATATTTTGTTTTGGAGTGTGTTTGAGGTAGACATCATAAAATTCAAATAAGAGTTCTGCATTAGTAGCGTATTGAAAATCTGAAAGTGTTTCTACAAACTCTTCAATAGATAGTATTTCGGGCGAGAAAATGGTTTTGTTAACATGACGTGATATGGCTTCCTTTAGAAATGTACCAGCACGTTTACTAGGCAAAACAAAGGTCAATTGAGAAATATCATGATCGGTTTCTAATAAATTTACAATAACGTCGTCTATGAATGTTCTCATTATATAAAAATAAAAAACGCTCCGATATTCGGAGCGTTTTTTTACTTATTTATGTTTGTAGTGAAACTTATTACTTAAGTTTTACTTCTACACGTCTGTTTTCTTTTCTACCAGCTCTAGTCTTGTTAGTAGCGATAGGATAATCTTCACCGTAACCGTTAGCAGTTAATCTGTCTGCACTAATTCCGTTTGCGATTAAGTAATCTCTAACAGCGTTAGCTCTTCTTTCAGATAAAGCTTGGTTAGTTGTTTTAGAACCTACACTATCAGTATGACCGTCGATAGAGAAATCTGCTCTTGGGTATTCTTTAAAGATAGCTACCATTGCTTGTAATACAGCATCAGTTTCTTTTTTGAAAGACGCTTTTCCTGAATCAAACAAGATAGATCTTGCGTAGTCATTTAATTGCTTTAATACAGGCTCAGTTGGCTTAACTTCTGGACAACCGTTGTTAGCAACAGTACCAGCTTCGTTAGGACATTGATCATCTTTATCTAAGATTCCGTCACCATCAGTATCAGGCCAAGGACATCCTTTGTTAGCAGAAGGACCTTTTTCGTTAGGACAGTTATCATCTTTATCAGCAACACCATCAGAATCAGCATCAGGACAACCATTTAAGGCTTTTAAACCAGCAACTGTAGGACAATCATCATCTTTATCAGCAACACCATCAGAATCTGAATCTGGACATCCGTTAAACTCAGCTAAACCAGCTTCGTTAGGACAATCATCTTTAGAATCTTCGATACCATCGTTATCAGAATCTGGACATCCATTGAATGCTTCTAAACCAGGAACGTCTGGACAAGCATCATCTTTGTCGTAGATACCATCACCATCAGTATCTTTTCCACCAAATCTGATAGAGATACCAGCAGAATGTTGCCAGTGCTTAGGAAGGTAATCTTCGAAAGCGTGCTTATATGAAGTTTGAACGTTGAAACCTAAGTTATCGTTAAACCAAACATTAAGACCTAAAGTACCATTTAATGTACCAGCACCAATTTCATCTACCCAAGTGTAACCACCACCAACACCTAAATAAGGGTCAACAGTTGATGAGTTAATGATATCAGCAAAGCTGTAAGAAATGGTTCCATCAGCAGCATAGTAAGATAAGTCGTCTGCTCTAGAATCTCCAATTTTCTTAATTTGGTTAAGAGAACCTGCTACAGAAATACTAAACCCATCACTTAAATATCTCGATACAGAGAATCTAGATAAAGAAGGTAAAAAGTTGTAGTGATCGTTTGCGTTAAAGAATTCGTCAAAGTAGTCACCTAATGGCGCTTCTTCTCCAACAGGATAAAGGTCAACAGCATTGACACCGATATCAAATTTCCACGGGTTGTTTTGATCTTGCGCATTAGCACTGAAGCTTAATGATAATAACAAAACGAATAATAATCTGCTAAGATTTTTCATATTCTAAATAATTTTAATTTTAAGTGTTAATTAAAGGCAAAAGTAAGTTGTTAAATTTTATTAACAAAGACAAATATATAAAAATATTGATTATTGGTACTAAAAATAAGGAGTTTGGACTGATTTTAAATAATTTCAAGTTTTTCTCCAACCTTAATAAATGCTTCAATAGCCTTATCTAAATGTGCTTTTGTATGAGCTGCTGAGAGTTGTACGCGTATTCTAGCTTTCTCTCGCGGTACTACTGGGAAAAAGAAGCCAATGACATAAATACCTTCATCCAACAGCATTTTTGCCATAGTTTGCGATAGTTTCGCGTCATATAACATAACAGGCACAATTGCCGAGTCTCCATCAATAATATCAAAACCTGCTTCTTTCATTCCTTTTTTAAAGTAATTAGTATTGCTTTCTAGAGTGTCTCTTAAGGTTGTGTCGTTTGCTAGCATATCAAAAACCTTAATTGACGCGCCAACTATTGCTGGAGCTAAAGAATTAGAGAATAAATAAGGCCTAGAGCGTTGTCGTAATATCTCAATTACTTCTTTTTTTGCGGTTGTATAGCCACCCATAGCGCCACCCATTGCCTTTCCTAATGTTCCAGTAATAATATCTATTCGTCCTAAAACACCTTTTTCTTCTAAAGTTCCTCTTCCAGTTTCGCCAATAAAGCCAGTAGCGTGACATTCATCAATCATTACAAGTGCATCATATTTATCAGCTAAATCACATATTTTGTCTAATGGGGCAACTAACCCGTCCATAGAAAACACACCATCGGTAACAATAATTTTAAAACGTGCGCCATTCTCATTAGCAGCAATAAGTTGCTGCTCTAGGTCTGCCATATTATTATTAGCATAGCGGTATCTGGCTGCTTTACATAAACGCACTCCGTCGATGATAGAAGCGTGATTCAAAGAATCTGAAATAATAGCATCTTCTTTTCCCAATAGCGGTTCAAATACACCACCATTAGCATCAAAGGCAGCAGCATACAAGATTGTGTCTTCGGTTCCGTAGAAATCGGCAATCTTTTGTTCAAGTTCTTTATGAATGTCTTGCGTTCCACAGATAAAACGTACAGAAGACATTCCAAAACCATGAGAGTCCATAGTGTCTTTTGCGGCTTGAATAACCTCTGGATGTGACGACAATCCTAAATAATTGTTAGCACAAAAATTTAAAACAGTTTGTCCCGTGCTCAGCGTAATTTCTGCACCTTGAGGGGATGTAATAATGCGTTCTTCTTTGAAAAGTCCGTCATTTTTTATGGTTGCTATTTCATTTTGTAAGTGTTCTTGTATTTTTCCGTACATGATTGATTGATTTTTTACAAATTTAGAATTCTTTTATGGTAATATCATCATTAATATAAATTAGAATTTTTTTTATGACTTCGAAGTCCATTTCTTCTAAAACAAATTGATAATCGTAGAGTTGTTCTTTATGACTAGAATCTTGTAAACCTGTTTTGTAGTCTACTATAACGGCTTGATTGCTAGAATTGATGACAATCCTATCTGGTCGTAATAATTTCCCTTTTTTTGAAATAATATCTTTCTCATTATATACTGTTAGATGATCTTCGAAGAGTGTTTTTAGATCTTTGTGATTTACAAGATTATGTATAATATCCTTGAGGGTTTTAGATTGCTCCGAATTAATAAACCCAGAGCTTAAAAAGTGATCTATGGCAAAATCAACATCGTGTTTTGTTTTAATAAGTGCCATAATTTGATGAACCAAATTACCGCGCTCTATTGCTTGTTCTTGAGCAGTATCCCATAAATAGCCAGAACTTGTAATGATATTAAGGTTAAGCTCTTCTTTTTTGGTTGAAATAAATTGGTGTTGTTCAATGGTATCTAGATTAATGTCTTCAGCTTCTTCCAAAACTTTTTTAGCCTCACCAAAAGCATATTGCCTTTGTTGGTCATTCCATATACCAATTGTTTTTAAATAATTAATAAATAACCCTGAATAATGTGTTAGCTTTTCTATTTGACTTTTATCAACATCATATTCTGATATGATATAGAGTTGACCAATGGCTCTGGTTAAAACTACGTAGAGTAAATTAAGACTATCTAATTCTAATTGTGCTCGATAATCACTGTAAATTTGAGCGCCCAAATCATTAAATTCTTCAAGATCTTTATTTAAATTGACATATAAATTTGAAAAGCCTTCAAAAAGAGTTTCGTCCACAGGAAACCACACTTTAGGGCTCATATCAAAATAAATATCCTGATTGGCATAAGGGAAAATCACCACCGGAAATTCTAAACCTTTAGACTTATGAATGGTCATAATTTGAATGGCATTATCACTTTCAGGAGAAACAATACTTAATTTATCTTTTTTACGATCCCAATAGTCTAAAAAGCCCGAAAAACTTGCATTGTATTTTTGTGAATAATCAAATACTTCATCTAAATAAAATTGAATGTAAGCATTAGAGGTTTCATTTAAATGGAATCCTCTAATAATGCTTTCTACGGCTTCATATATAGGTAATTGTAAAAACTCACTGTAATTAAACTGAAAACCAAAACCATTTAACGCTTCAAATAAAGCCATTGGTTTTAAATGGATGAGACGACTAAAGAACTCATGTTTATTAATCGACTTGAGTTTTTCTGCTGCAATAAAATTGAGAAGTTTGATTTTGATTTCATCATTTTGAGCCTGTAAGCTTAAGGTGATGAGGTGATTTATAAATTGAATTTCGGGAGCGTTTTTAAGTAGTAAAGTTTCCGAAGAAATAATATCAATATCTAAATCGCTAAGATACTCAGCAATGGCGATTGCTTCTTTCGTTTTTCTAACTATTATACATATATCTTTTCTTTTAAAACCTTGACGTTCTACTTTTTTAATGGTGTTTAAAACGGCTTCGCAGTATCGTTCATTTTTGTCTTCGCTTTTAGTATCTAAAAACGATAATTCAACATAACCAGTTGCTTCTAAGAACACATCTTGTTGTGCATTTTTATAGATGAATTGGTGGTCAGGATTAGAGAATGCAAAATTTGAAATGTGATCAAAAAAAGCATTGTTGAACTCCACTATTGTTTTGTGGCTTCTGTAATTGAATGTTAAATCTCTCACATCTTGATCTATGGCCAATGGCTTCTCTTTTTCAGAATACAAATCAATGAACTGTTCTGCTCGTCCTCCTCGCCACCTGTAAATTGCTTGTTTAGCATCACCAACCAACATCGCTGTTCCTATTTCTCCTTTTAGGTTTTCACCAGATACAGCATTGTTGACCAATGGAATTAAATTACTCCATTGTAAGCCAGAAGTGTCCTGAAACTCATCAATAAAATAGTGCTTAAATTTTTCGCCTATTCGTTCATAAATAAAAGGTGCAGGTTGTTCTTTTATTTCATTATTAATAAGGTTGTTAAATTCTGAAATAAGCAATAAGTCATCTTCATCTTTGATCTCTTGGAGTGTCTTGCCTATTGCGCTTAAAACCGATAATGGTATAATGTTTTTCAAAGCATTTTTTAAAAATTTTGAAGTGTAAACGAGTCTTTTAATAGTTAAATAGTTAGTTTCTATTTCTGGAAGCAAACGATCAATTGTTGTTGCCTTTTCAATATCAAGCGTTTTGTTGTAGATTGAAGTATTAGATGCTAAATTGTCTTGCAGCTTATTGCTGTAAAGTCCAGAAAAATTTAGACTTTGAGCTTTTTTAAAATGATTTGGTAATGTTTTTCTGGTGAAGTCTTCAACATCCAAACCATTAGATTCTATAAGATTTAATGTGGCTTGAGCTACATTTATAATTTGATATTCAACTTCGGTTTTCTGTTTTTGTAGTTTGGATTTTAAGGCTTTAAAATCATCAAAACTTTTATCTTTTAACTTGTCTAGATATGGGATTTCATTTTCATTAACTAATAGTGGTGCAATGGCATTTAAGTCATAAGAGATATCCCAACTTTTATCGTCATCCATTTTTTCAAAAGCAAAATCAACCAATACCTTAGTTAGCTCTTGGTCGCTTCCGGCTTTATCAATGAGTTTATCAACTGCTTTTCCGAGCAGTGTTGCAGCGTCTAATTCTACTTCAAAATTTATTGGAAGTTTGAGGTCGTAAGCAAAGGTTCTAATGAGCTTATGATTAAACTTGTCAATAGTAGAGATATCAAAAGCAGCATAATTATGTACAATACGCTGCAATACTATTTTTGATCTATTGTGAAGTTCTTGTAAATCAATATCAAGTTCTTCAACCAATACTTTAGACATACTATTTGGTGATTCTATAATGTCTGCTTCGGAAAATAGTTTGAGCATATCTATAACACGCTCTTTCATTTCACTAACAGCTTTGTTTGTAAAGGTGAGTGCTAGAATGTTTCTAAATGCTAATTTACTCTTAGATTGAAATAAAATTTTAAGATAATCTTTTACTAACGTGAAGGTTTTTCCGCTTCCAGCTGAGGCATTGTATATAGTAAAAGGTGATTGATTTTGCACGCTTAAAATTATAAAAACTATCTATGAGTTCATAGGTATTTAATATTTTTAATTGCGCTGTTTTATGCGTAAATTTGATGGAATTAAATATTAACAATAAAACCAATAATATTATGGCTTTCGAATTACCGAAATTAAAATATGCATATGACGCATTAGAACCACATATTGATGCGCGTACCATGGAAATACATCACTCAAAACATCATAACGGATACACTACTAAACTAAATGCTGCTATAGAAGGCACAGATTTAGAAGGGAAATCTATTGAGAATATCTTAGGTAATCTCGATATGAATAATAAAGGAGTTAGAAATAATGGAGGTGGATTTTACAATCATTCGTTATTTTGGGATGTGATGAATCCAGAAGATAGAGGTTATCTTTCTGGAGAGTTGAAAGATGCCATTGACGCTGAGTTTGGTTCAAAAGATGCTTTTGTTGAAGCATTTAGTAAAGCAGCAGCAACACAATTTGGGTCTGGATGGGCTTGGTTATGTGTTCATAAAGGCGGAAAAGTTGAGGTGTGTTCTACGCCAAATCAAGATAATCCATTAATGCCAGGAGTATCATGTGGAGGTACACCAATTTTAGGATTAGATGTATGGGAACATGCGTATTACCTGAACTATCAAAATAGAAGACCAGATTATATTGACGCATTTTTTAAAGTAATCAACTGGAACGAAGTTGAGAGACGTTATGCTGAAGCTAAATAATTAACGTCTTACAAATAGAAATAAGGCAAACTCATTTTGGGTTTGCTTTTTTTATGCTTTGGCAATAAAAACTAATTTAAGAACCGACTAAAAATGAAAAAAGGTGAACGAGAGTTCACCTTTTTTGCCCCAAATCTACCATAAACTTAACCTACTTATGTTATGGTGAAACAAATATAACAGCACTTTTATTTAATATTTTAATTTTTTAGACCAACGACGAATAAATTGGCTTAAACGGAAAAATCACTGTTTCTGATGGTTTTAGAACCTTGAATAAAGTTGAACTTTAAGTGATGAAACGAACAAATTGATTAACAACGGTTTAATAAAAACTTGAAAGAAATGTGTTTTTAAGACTTAACTTATTGAAGGTCTATAAGTTATATTAATAAAAAAAGGTGAACAGAAGTTCACCTTTTTTTGCCCCAAATCTACCATGAACTTAACCTACTTATGTTATGGTGATACCAATGTATGTGTTTATTGGGTAAGGATGATTAAATATTAGACGAAATGCATTTTTTTCTGGTAAAAAGCACTTTTTTTAGGATAAAGTGCAAAAAAAACTAACTGTTTATCTAGTAAGCTCTTTCTTTATTTCCTTCATAAAAATTCACAAAAGCTCTGTTAACCACACGATTACCTCCAGCTGTTGGATAGTTACCTGTAAAGTACCAATCGCCTAAATTTTTCGGACAAGCCTTATGTAAATTCTCTATAGGTTGGAAAATGGTTTTTACTTTAGCTTTTACAGTATCATCAGAAATAAGCTCAGCAATTTTATCTGAAATCTCATCAGCAGTAAACTCATTATATAAGTCCTTAACGAAATTTTTAACTTCTGTATCTTTTAATTCAAGTTGAGCTTTACATTTATGATAAACCTCTTCGACCATATGATATTTATTTGCCTCTTTTAATAATTCTAACATTGCTCTAAAGGCAATAAGGCTCTCAAGGTTGGCCATATCAATACCATAACAATCTGGGTATCTAATTTGTGGCGCAGATGAAACAACAATAATTTGCTTTGGGCTTAATCGGTCCATCATTTTGATAATACTCTTTTTAAGCGTTGTACCTCTAACAATACTGTCGTCGATAATAACTAAATTATCTGTGGGTTGAATCACACCATAAGTCACGTCATAGACATGGGCTACCAAATCATCACGACTACTGTCTTCAGTAATAAAGGTTCTAAGCTTTACATCTTTAATAGCAATTTTTTCAATTCGAGGTCTTTCAGAAAGAATATCGATAACACTTTCTGCTGAAAGTTTACCATTACCATCTAATATGGCTTTAGTTTTTCGTTCGTTAAGGTATTCTTCAACAGTTTCTATCATTCCGAAGAAAGATGTTTCTGCAGTATTTGGGATATAAGAGAATACAGAATTTTTAGTATCGTTTTCAATAGCTTCAAGAACTTTTGGCATTAATAGCTTTCCTAGATTTTTACGTTCTTGATAAATTTCGGCATCACTTCCTCGAGAAAAATAAATACGCTCAAATGAACACGCTTTACGTTCTAGTGGTTCTATGATTTGCTCAATAAAAACATCTCCAGATTTTTTGGTGATAATGGCATGACCTGGCGCTAATTCTTTAACATCGTCGAAATCAATATTAAAAACGGTTTGAATTACAGGACGTTCAGAAGCGACAACGACAATCTCATCATCTTGATAATAATAAGTAGGACGAATACCAGCTGGATCTCTTAATACAAATGAATCACCATGACCTAATAGTCCGGCCATGGCATAACCACCATCCCAGTTTTTAGATGCTTTCTTTAAAATTTTCGCAACGTTCAGACGCTCGGCGATCAAAGGAGAACATTCATTTTTATTATAGCCTTCCTTTTTAAGTTTCTTATAAATTTTTGCAACGGCATCATCCAAGAAATGACCGATTTTTTCCATAATGGTAATCGTATCTGCTTTCTCTTTTGGGTGTTGACCAAGTTTTACCAATCCGTCAAATAACTGATTAACATTTGTCATATTAAAGTTACCTGCTACGATAAGGTTTCTATGCATCCAGTTATTCTGTCTTAAAAAAGGATGGACGCTCTCCACACTATTTTTACCAAAAGTACCGTAACGTACATGACCTAAAAGTAATTCACCAACATAAGGAATATGTTTTTTTTGAAGTGCAACATCATTTTGATATTCTGGATGTTCAGTTAATTCTTCGTTGATGCGTTCGTTAATTTGAGCAAAAATATCTTGTATGGGCTGTTGAGCAATAGAACGTACGCGGCTTATATATCGTTCTCCAGGTTGAGTATCTAATTTAATACTTGCAAAGCCTGCACCATCTTGTCCACGATTATGCTGCTTTTCCATCATGAGGTACATTTTGTTTACACCATAAAATGCACTTCCATATTTTTCTTTGTAATACTCTAATGGTTTTTTAAGTCTAATGAGTGCAATTCCGCATTCATGTTTTAAAGCATCGCTCATTGTTGTGTTGTTGTTTTTGAGTACACCAAAATTATAAATTTTGGATTTAGTTTTAAATAAAAAACGCGCTCAATTTTGAGCGCGTTGGTTTATGATAATTCAATATTAAATTGCGTGAGTTGTTTAAACTGCTGCATGCGTTTATGCACTTCACTATTTTCTAAATCAACCATACGTTCGGTTCCAAATTTTTCAACACAGAACGAGGCTAATGTAGACCCATAGATCACAGCGTTTTTCATGTTCTCGAACGAGTAATCTTCTGTTTTAGCTAGATAACCAGCGAAACCACCTGCAAATGTATCACCTGCTCCTGTAGGGTCAAATACTTCTTCTAAAGGTAAGGCTGGTGCATAGAACATATGATCATCATGAAACAATAAAGCACCGTGTTCTCCTTTTTTGATGACTACATATTTTGGTCCCATCTCATGAATTTTACGTGCAGCTACAACTAAAGAATATTCCCCTGTTAATTGTCTAGCTTCCTCATCATTAATAGTAATAACATCAATTTTTTTCATCACATTATGCAAATCGTCAAGAGCACAATCCATCCAAAAATTCATTGTATCTAAAATGGCTAATTTTGGTTTGGTTGTCATTTGATTTAAAACACCCATTTGTACAATTGGATGTAAGTTTCCTAACATGACAACTTCAGCATTTTTATAAGCTTCAGGTACAACAGGGTTAAAATCTGCTAATACATTAAGCTCTGTGGCTAGAGTATCACGAGAATTCATATCATTGTGATATCTCCCACTCCAGAAGAATGTCTTTCCTTCTTTTACAATCTCGACACCGTCTATATTAATATTTCTATTTGATAAGAGGTCTAAATATTTCTGTGGAAAGTCACCACCAACAACAGATACTGCTGCAGAATCGACATTAAAATGAGATGCAGCTAAGCCAATAAAGGTTGCAGCACCACCAAGAATTTTATCTGTTTTACCGAAAGGTGTTTCAATAGCATCAAAAGCTACTGTACCAACTATAACTAATTTGCTCATAAAGCGTTTTAAAATTTGCTGCAAATATACAGCGATTAATTTCAAACTCAATTTTTTTTATGAGGAATGCATCTATTTACTTTGAGCGACTGTTTTATGAAGATCTTTAAAGGTTTTGTAAGGCCCTTTAATGAGCAAGCTATTTACTACAAAAGGAGGTAAGCTTCCTTCAGGGTTTAAAAAAAGTTGTTGAGTGACTCTGGTTTTTCCATCGATCTCTTCTAATAACCAATGACCCATTAACTTTTTTACACGTATGGTCTTGTCTTTTTTTGGAAGTTCGTCAGGAAGACTTTCTAATGTTAATTTGATTGTGGTTGAATCTATTATCTTAACTGTAAGTAAAGTGACTATATCTCTATCTTTAATTGGCCATGGTAAATCTTTGTGCGCGTAGAATACATGTTGATTTTTATCCAGTTCCTTTACATAATAACTTGTGTTAGGCTTACAGTTCTCATAGTATTCTGGAGCTGTTAGCAATTCTTCCAAAATATGTTTTGAAGCTGTGTTTATAGTTGTAACTGCTTTAAACTCTTTTAAATCAGAATTGGAAGCATCTCGTGTATATATTTTAATGTTATTATCTTCTTTTTTGAGATGCCATTCATTTTGAGAAAAGCCTAAAATAGGTAAACAGAAAAGTAGTATGATTATATTCTTTTGCATAACACTATTAATTTAAACCTTAGTAGGTAAATTGTGTAATGCATTACAAAAGCAATAAAAATTTAAGATTATTTTCTACCAAAATCTGCAGGAATTTCTCCCCAAGCTTTGGTTTCCCATTTTACAATGGTAGTAGTGTAAGTATTGTTTTTTAACCAATTCACAGCGCGATCTACTAATTCAAATAAAGCTTCGTTTTTTTTATTTCGCTTTAATTTAGTGTTGCATGTTTTTTTTCTCACCCAGCTCATTGCTGTTTTTGAGTCTGTATATATAATTAGGTCACTATTTTTCTTTTTCAATAATGCTAGTCCGTGAACAATAGCCAAAAACTCACCAATATTATTAGTTCCTTCTTCAAAAGGGCCTTGTATAAATAATTGTTTTTTGCTTTTAGTATCTACACCTCGATATTCCATTTTTCCAGGATTACCAGATGAGGCGGCATCAACTGATATGGATTTATAATTAGGTTGACCAATTTTTTTGAGTTGTGCATCAGAAAGTTCACTAGTAAACTTTTTACTTTTGCCAATGTAATCTTTATAGTTGCCTTTTAATGCTTTTTTTGCAGCATCAAACGTTGCAAAGGATTTGTATTGCGCGCCTTGAAAATCCTTAATTTGTGCTTTACAATCATCCCAAGATTCAAAAACACCTGTATGATGTCCTTTCCAAACGGTGTAATATTTTTTTTTCTTTTTACTCATTAAGAAGTTTTTCTACCACCTTCGGAAAGTGTTCCATCTCCAATTCATGGATTTTATGTGCAACATCTTGAGCCGAATCGGAAGCCTCGACGTCACATTTCGCTTGAAAAATGATTGCGCCTTCATCATAATGCTCATTAACGTAATGAATGGTGATGCCAGTTTCTTTTTCTTTATTAGCAATTATAGCTTCATGAACGTGCATTCCATACATGCCTTTTCCACCATATTTTGGCAGTAAAGCAGGATGAATATTAATAACTTTATTAGGAAATTCCTTAAGGATATGCTCAGGAAATTTCCATAGAAAACCAGCTAAAATAATTAAGTCTGGTTGTGCCGATTTCAAAATATGAAGCACATCATTAGTTCCAGTGAAAGCCGTCTTATTGAATGATAAAGCACTAATTTTCAATTTTTTAGCGCGATCCAGAACTTTGGCATGAGGATTGTTAGTGAGTACCTGAATGACAGAAGCATTTTCTCTGTTGTGAAAAAACTTAATTAAATTTTCAGCATTAGTGCCACTTCCGGACGCAAAGATTACAATACGTTTCATTTACAGACAAACAGTTAGTGTTATTCAAAACAAAAAAAAGAATAATAATTAACAATTAGACCGTAAAAGATAAATTCTTCAAAGTAATTTTAGTAAATTACAAACACATTTTTAATGTAAAGGTGTGTATTGAAATAAAGTTTTTTTATTTTTGCGACCTAATTAAAACTTAAAATTAAAAAATTATGTCAGACATTGCATCAAGAGTAAAAGCGATTATCGTAGACAAATTAGGAGTTGATGAAAACGAAGTTGTAACTGAAGCAAGCTTCACTAACGATTTAGGAGCAGATTCATTAGACACTGTTGAGTTAATCATGGAATTCGAAAAAGAATTCGATATTCAAATCCCAGACGATCAAGCTGAAAATATCGCAACAGTTGGTCAAGCTGTATCTTATATAGAAGAAGCAAAATAAGAACTTTATTTTTATGGAATTAAAGCGAGTAGTAGTTACCGGTTTAGGAGCACTTACACCAATTGGCAATACCAAAGATGAATATTGGGATGCGCTAGTTAGTGGAAAAAGTGGTGCTGCACCAATAACGCATTTTGATGCTGAAAAGTTCAAAACGCAATTCGCTTGTGAAGTAAAAAACTTTGAAGTTACTGACTTTATTGATAGAAAATTAGCAAAGCGAATGGATAAGTTTTCGCAGTATGCAATGGTCGCTTCAGATGAAGCAATTGCAGACTCAAAACTTGATCTAGACGCTGTAAACAAGTTAAGAGTAGGTGTTATTTGGGGAGCTGGTATCGGTGGTTTAGAAACATTTCAAGAAGAAGTGTTAAACTATGCTGCTGGAGATGGTACTCCACGTTTTAACCCATTCTTTATTCCAAAAATGATTGCCGATATAGCGCCAGGAAACATATCTATAAAATATGGTTTTATGGGTCCTAATTATACCACGGTTTCTGCTTGTGCGTCTTCTGCCAATTCAATGATCGATGCTTTAAACAATATTCGTTTAGGTCATTGTGATGTTGTAATTACAGGAGGAAGTGAAGCTGCAGTAACCATTGCTGGTATGGGAGGTTTTAATGCTATGCACGCTATGTCTACTCGTAATGACAATCCAGAATCAGCTTCTAGACCTTTTGACGCTAACCGTGATGGTTTTGTGTTAGGAGAAGGAGCAGGAGCTATTGTTTTAGAAGAGTATGAACATGCAAAAGCTAGAGGTGCTAAAATCTATGCTGAAGTAGTAGGTGGAGGATTATCTTCTGATGCTTACCACATGACAGCACCACATCCGGATGGTATAGGTGTTGTTGCAGTAATGAGGAATTGTTTACAGAATGCTGGTTTAAATCCCGAAGATGTAGATCATATTAATACACACGGAACATCAACACCTTTAGGAGATGTTGCCGAATTGAAAGCTATATCTGAAGTATTTGGCAGTCACGCTAAAAGCATTAATATTAATTCTACTAAATCTATGACAGGACATTTGTTGGGTGCTGCAGGTGCCATTGAAGCTATTGCTTCAATAATGGCTATCGAGCATGGTATAATACCTCCTACGATCAATCATGAAACGGTTGACGAAAACATAGATCCAGAATTAAATTTAACACTCAATAAAGCTCAGAAAAGAGATATTAAAGTTGCAATGAGTAATACCTTTGGATTTGGCGGTCATAACGCTTGCGTATTATTCAAAAAAATAGACTAAATCCCGAATGAGCTTCATTCGTAACATACTAAAAAATTCCCGTTTCCATAAGGACGGGAATTTTTTTTTACAACTCAACGATATTGTTGGTTATAAGGTCAAGAAAAAATCGTTATACATCAAAGCATTTACGCATCGTTCTATGAATATAAAGGACAAAGACGGCAATGCTATTAATTACGAACGACTGGAATTTGTTGGAGATGCAATGCTAGGCGCTGTTATTGCATCTTATTTATTTGAGGAAGTGCCTCATGGAGATGAAGGATACCTCACTAAAATGCGTTCTAAGATTGTAAGTAGAGAACACCTCAATGAATTGGGAAAAGAGCTCAACTTAATTGATTTGGTGGAAAGTAAAATCCCTAAATCAAACTTTGGAAACAATATTCATGGTAACCTCTTCGAAGCTATAGTAGGCGCTATTTACCTTGACAAAGGGTATAAATATTGTGAAAAATTCATTCATAAACGTGTGATCAAGCCTCATGTTGATATTGAAACATTAGAAGGTCGAGTGATTAGTTATAAGAGTTTATTGATTGAATGGTGCCAGAAAGAAAAGAAAACCTTTGATTATAATGTCTATGAAGATACAGGTAATGATGACTTAAAACATTTCTCTGTAAAGTTATCGATAGACGAAAAAGTTATATCAAAAGCCAGAGCAACTTCAAAAAAGAAAGCTGAAGAAAAAGCGTCAAAACGCGCCTTTTTTGCTTTTCAAAAAGAAATAAGCAAAGCCTTTTAGATTTGATTTTAGATTTCGATTTTAAAACCTCGCAACTATAACGTTTTCGCTGCTATACTTGACATAAGATTAACCAAAACTTCACAATTGTATAGCTTTTATGTGTTATATTTACAACTTGTAGTTGATAAATTATGGCATTACACAAATTATTAGTTGACGATTTTTATGATGCTTCTTTTTCGCTTCTAGCTATTCATTGTAGATTAGAAGATTATAGATTAGCTTATCTCCTCAATAAACATTTGGGACTTAATTTAGAGCGAAAACCACAAGATTTAGACTACAATTATTTTGCAGCTTCTTTTTCTATTTACGAGTGGGAAAACAAAAGGTTTGATACCGTTTGGAACCTTGTATCTAATATTTGTAAAAAAGAAGAAGCGGCGCTCCAAAGCTCAGGTTCGTTGTTTGAAAGTCCAACAACAGTCACTAGAACCTTTAACCTGTTACCAGAATTGAAATCAGTAGACTATCTTATTAAAGTATCTAATGAACACAGAAATTTTAATGAGAAGCATATTCTAAATACAATTCAAACGATACCACAAGTGATTACCACTTATAGTGTAGATGTCGACCAAATAAAATCTAAAGACCACTTAATTTTTGATTAATGTTAAGAACTAAAAAAACCAAAATAGTAGCTACATTAGGTCCAGCGACAAGTAGTAAAGATGTTCTAAAAGGAATGCTTGAAGAAGGCGCAAATGTATTTAGAATTAATTTTTCTCACGCCGATTACAAAGATGTAGAAGAGCGTGTAAAAATGATAAGAGACCTCAATAAAGAATTTGGTTACAATGCTGCTATTTTAGCAGATCTTCAAGGGCCTAAATTGCGAGTTGGTGTAATGAAAGGTGAGGTTATTGTTAATGAAGGCGATGAGATTGTTTTTGCAACGGGTGAACGTTTTGAAGGAACCAAAGAACGTGTTTATATGACCTATGACAAGTTCCCTCAAGATGCTAAACCAGGAGAACGTATTCTTTTAGATGATGGAAAACTAATTTTTGAGGTCGTATCTACAGATAAGAAATCTGAAGTCAAAGCAAAAGTTATTCAAGGTGGACCACTTCGCTCTAAAAAAGGAGTCAACCTTCCTAACACCAATATTTCACAACCAGCTCTAACCGAAAAGGATGTGAAAGATGCCGTATTTGCTTGCGGATTAAAAGTGGATTGGATGGCATTATCCTTTGTGCGACATGCAGAAGACCTCATGCAGTTAGAAGAATTAATCAAAAAACATAGTGATCATAAAATTCCAATCATCGCCAAAATTGAAAAACCCGAAGCAGTAGACAACATTGATAAAATTGTAGCCTATTGTGATGGATTGATGGTAGCCCGCGGAGATTTAGGTGTTGAAATTCCTGCTGAAGAAGTGCCACTCATTCAGAAAAAATTAGTGTTACGAGCAAAACGCGCTAGAATTCCAGTAATTATTGCGACTCAAATGATGGAAACCATGATTACAAGTTTAACACCTACACGTGCCGAAGTTAATGATGTGGCCAATTCTGTGATGGATGGTGCAGATGCTGTAATGCTCTCAGGAGAAACGTCTGTAGGGAATTATCCAATACAAGTTATCAAGCAAATGGCTGGTATTATTAGGAGTGTAGAAGACTCCGATTTAATTCAGGTACCACAATCGCCACCACATATTAAAACCAAGCGTTATATTACAAAATCTATTTGTTTCCATGCGGCCAATATGGCCAATGAGATCAGCGCCAAAGCCATCTCAACATTAACTAATAGTGGGTATACAGCGTTTCAAATTTCGGCTTGGCGACCAAGTGCACATATTTTAGTGTTTACATCTAACAAGCGTATTTTAACACAACTCAGTTTACTTTGGGGAGTTGAAGCATTTTACTACGATAAGTTTGTGAGTACCGACGAAACTATTGAAGATGTAAATGCCATAGCCTGTAAAAAAGGTTATCTCGATGTAGGAGACATGCTTATTAGTTTGGCGGCAATGCCAATTCAAGAGAAAGGAATGGTAAACACCTTAAGAGTAACCGAAATCACAAGTTGTAGTTTTTAAGATTTGGACGTTACCCGAGGGTCGCACTTTATTCGTTGGTTTCTATTTTATATTATGGAACTCATGAATATGAACATTTCACTACTCGCTCTCTTTGAGGAACTCAAACATGTTGTTCAATCGCTAACGCAGAAACTTTATTACACCAATGATTATTTTAAAAGAAGATTGGTCCTATACATTAGAAAAAACTAAATCTGAATCGTATATATTAACAGTAGTTTGTGGAAGCATTGGTATTTATGAAATTAAAATAGCACTTAACCCTGACGAAATTCAAAAGTTTATAAATCATGGAGAGTCATATATTGTTCAAAGCGTTCGAAACATACAAGAATCACCTTCAAAATATACAGATCGACATATAGATGATACATCTAAGTCGTAATGCTTTTATTTATTTTCAATTATAGTTTTAAAATCAACTTTATAAATCCGGCTTGCACCATTATCATATCTATTAATCTGGTTTAGGAGTTCTTCTGTATCAGTATATCCAGATTCCTTTTTTTCGACATTGTTTCTACGACTAGTCAAATACAATGTTCTTGTTTTGGTATTCACAAACGGGCAATACTCCATGTCTTTAGAGTTAATGGTTTCTCCTAAGTTAGTCGCTGTTTGCCATACGCCATTTTCGCGTTTGCTCATATAGATATCGCCACTTCCAAGGCCATCTGGTCTGCGCCAACCACCAAATAGGATATATGATTCGTCAGGTGCTACAAAAGCATTGTATTCGGCACCTTTAGTATTTACACCTTCGCCTAACACAACGGGTTCAGAATAGGCTCCATTTTTCCATTCGCACATAAAAATATCGTCCTGAGATTCTAACTCCTTTTTAACCGTTGTAAAATAAATGTTGTTTGATGAGGTTACCGATGGGTAAAATTCATCCAACGCAGAGTTTACTGGAGCACCAAGATTGATGGGCTGCGACCATTCCAGATCCAATTGATCTCGCTGCACATACCAGATGTCAAAATCCTTAACGTTAGTGCTATCTTTTGAAACAGGTCTGTTAGACGCAAAGTAAAGTTTTAAACCATCAGGAGACAGAAAAGGTTCTAAGTCTGTATACTGACCAGAGAAACTAGCAATTTTTGGGTCACTCCATGTGTCATTTTCCTTTTGTATATGCATGACAACAGACAGTTCTCTGGCTGGACTTAATAAGGTAAAATAAGCTTCATTTTCTTCAGGATCTATTGTGAAATCTCTAACATTAATAAACTGAGAAAATATGCTTGGAGCAAAGGGAGTTACAGCACCTTCTTTGTATGTGATTTGTGGTGGTTTCTCTAGGTCTACTTCATTCGTTTCGGAAGACTGTCTTTCATTACAATTAAATAGTAATACGCACAGTACTAATAGGCTTATTGATTTCATAAGGATTGGTTTTATACTACAATTTAGAAACTATCTGATTTAATGCGTAAAAGATTAACAGTATTTAGCATTTGAGACTTGTTAAAAATCAAATTTCAATTGTACACTAACTGGTTTTTCTTTGACTTTAGGTGTTTTGGCTTTTGAAGTTTCGGTATTTAAATTAGATAATGAAATCCCTAATAATCGCACCGAGTTATTTAATTTATCTTGATATAATAAATCTTTAGCAGTTTCTAGAATGATACTTTTATCGCTAATAAAATAAGGCAAGGTTTTACTTCGAGTTTGCAATGTAAAATCACTATACTTTATTTTTAAAGTGACTGTCTTTCCAGCAACATTACTTTTGGCAAGACGTTTAGCGACCTCTTCAGCAATATGATCTAGTTTTTCGAGCATAAAGATTTCCGAAGATAAATTCTCGCTAAAGGTACGTTCGGCAGCGAGCGATTTTCGAATGCGGTTTGGTTTTACC
Organism: uncultured Psychroserpens sp.; assembly: GCF_947500255.1. GTDB lineage: Bacteria > Bacteroidota > Bacteroidia > Flavobacteriales > Flavobacteriaceae > Psychroserpens. The sequence continues at coordinate 1,245,981 of NZ_CANMRL010000001.1, forward strand.
TCACTGTTTTGGATACCACGAACAATGTAGTAATAATAGCGTCCCGATTTTCCGAAGTTCTCATCGAGATATTCCAGTGATTTCGCTTTTAAATCCTTGCCAGTAAAAATCCCTTTCTGGTACATTTTTTCGGCAGTAACTTTTCCAACACCATAAAACTTTCTAATATCTAAGTCTTCCAAAAATTGAAGCACCTCTTCTGGGTTTACAGTTTTTTGTCCGTTAGGTTTGTTATAATCGCTGGCTACTTTAGCAATAAACTTGTTGATGGATATACCTGCAGATGCTGTTAATCCTACTTCATTAAAAATACGTGCTCTAATCTCTTGAGCAATTAAGGAAGCACTTGGATTCCCTTTTTTATTTTCAGTGACATCAAGATAGGCTTCGTCGAGCGATAAGGGTTCAACGAGATCGGTGTAATCATAAAAGATATGACGTACTTTTTTAGAGATTTCGGTGTAACGCGCAAAATCGGTTCGTACAAATATCAGTTCAGGGCATAACTTAATTGCTAGTCGACCAGACATGGCGCTTTTCACGCCAAATTGACGTGCTTCATAACTTGCAGCGCTTATAACACCACGCGTGCCACCACCACCTACAGCAATAGGTTTACCTTTAAGTTTTGGATTATCCATTTGCGCTACAGAGGCATAAAAGGCGTCCATATCGACATGAATGATCTTTCGTATTGGTAAATCGTTTGACATCATGTAAATTTAGACATTAAATGTCTTTTTTCATGATAGAAATAGAACGTAAATTTTTAGTGACTTCTAAAGCTTTTAAAGACGAAGCACATAAACAAATTCGGATTGTTCAGGGCTTTTTAAACACAGATCCTGAGCGAACAGTTAGAGTGCGGCTAGAAGGTGATAAAGGGATTTTAACCGTTAAGGGAAAATCTACTAATGACGGATTATCCCGTTTTGAATGGGAAAAGGAAATTTCGAAAACCGATGCGAAAGCACTTTTAGAGTTATGCGAAAAAGATGTTATTGATAAGTTGAGATATGAGGTAGATGTTGGACAACATACCTATGAAATTGACGAATTCTATAAAGACAATGAAGGTCTTATTATTGCTGAGGTAGAATTGAGTCACGAGGATGAAGCTTTTGAAAAACCAGCATGGTTAGGACAAGAGGTGACAGGAGATATTCGCTATTACAACTCGCAATTAAGTAAGGATCCATTTAAGAATTGGACATTATAAATTTTAATATTATGAACATAAAAGTTTTATATTTTTTATCGGCTTTGCTGCTATTGTCGTGCAATAAAGATGCAAAAGACACCGAAATTGCTGGCGATAATATGGCAAACGACATTGCAAAAGAAGAAAAGCGATCTATTAAAGAGCTTAAAGAAGAACTCAAAGCAAAGGGCTATCAAACATTTGATTATATAGATGAAAAAACGCAAGATACTATTGTGATGCAGCAGTATTTCATTGCGTTTTTAAAACGGGGAAACAATAGGTCGCAGTCAAAAGCAGAGGCCGATAGTCTTCAAAAATTACATTTGGCACATTTAGGTAAAATGTATGAGATGGGCTATGCGGATATTTCTGGTCCGTTTGGAGATGATGGTGATATAAGAGGTATTACAATTTATAATGTACCAACACTAGCTATGGCAGATAGTTTGGCTAATGCTGATCCCATGGTAAAATTTGGACGTTTGGAGATTGAAATTCACCCTTGGTGGGCAGGAAAGGGACTTCCTTTACGATAACAAAAAACCCACTCGAACGAGTGGGTTTTTAAATATCTTAAAAGTTTTGATTATGCTTTCTTTTCTGCACAACAATCTTTTTTACAATCTTCAGCACAAGCCATTTTTTCTTTAGCGCTTTTATTAGCACAAGCAGCTTTTTCTGCAGCCGTACATTCATGCTTTTTTTCTGAAGAGAAAGAATTAACAGTTTTCATGTCTTTTACTTTGTAGGTATCTCCTGCTTTTGCAACTGCTTCTTCTAGAGAGTTTGGTGTTACCATAGCTTCATCATACTCAACCATAGCGATTTCTTTTTCAAAATCTACTTTTGCAGATTTCACACCATCCATTTTTGCAATTTTCTTTTCGATAGTTTTAGCACAACCCATTGCACAAGTCATACCTTCAATTCCGAATTCTGCTTTAGCATAAGTTGCATTTGGATCTAACTTCTTAGCCGCATTCGTATTAATTTCTGTTTTAGATTCTACCGTCTTTACTTCAGGTGATGTTTCACTCTTACAAGCAATCATTGATGCTGAAATGAATGCGATAGCTAAAATATTTCTTAATGTTTTCATAGTTAAATTTAATAGTAATTCGAACAAACTTAATAAATATTGATGTTCCTTGCATGAAAATTAACGAATTTTGTGAATTACTTAAGAAAACCTATGCAAAACACAAACGTCAAATGGCTATATCTACTGGTTTTATCATTAATTTGGGGAAGTTCTTTCATTTTAATAAAAAAATCTCTTCTTGGTCTAACACCATTTCAATTGGGTGCATTGCGAACACTTATCACAGGTGTCTTTTTGTTTGCAGTTGGGTTGAAAAGTATTAAATCGATTAAAAAGCAAGAATGGAAATGGGTTATTATTTCTGGTTTTCTTGGGTCGTTTATTCCAGCATTTTTGTTTGCCATCGCCGAAACCGAAATTGATAGTGCGATTACGTCAATTTTAAATTCGTTGGTGCCATTAAATGCTATCTTATTGGGTTTCGCAATTTTCAAAATAGGATTTACTAGACGCCAATTTCTTGGAGTGATTATCGGTTTTATAGGCACAAGTATTTTGATTTTAAGAGGTGCAGATTTGAATCCGAATCAGAATTACTTATATGCTGGGTTTGTTATTATTTCAACTGTAATGTATGCCCTCAATGTAAATATTATTAAAAAATACCTTCAAAATGTAAAACCCTTGAGTATTGCTACAGGAAATTATGTTGCGATTATGATACCAGCTTTAATTATTTTGATGTTTACAGATTTCTTTTCTGAAAGTACTTATAAGCATCCAGATTTTAAGATGGCGATGGTGTATGTTGTTATTTTATCTTTATTTGGAACAGCTTTGGCGAAAGTGCTGTTCAATACCTTAGTACAAATTTCGACACCAGTATTTGCTTCTTCTGTAACGTATTTAATGCCAGTTGTTGCTTTAATTTGGGGCTTATTGGATGGTGAGGAGTTTGGTGTTATTCAAGTTATTGCTAGTGCAATTATTCTTTTAGGAGTGTATTTAGCAAATAAGAAAAAGGCATAAAAAAACCCGAAGAACATAAGTGCTTCGGGTTTTTTGATTTGATATTTATACTCTAATCTTCAAAATCTGCGTCAGTAACTCCTGTATTAAGAATTGCTTCAACTAATTTTGATTCTACAGTTTGTGGGCCTAAAGCACCAACTTTAGTATGAGGGAACATGATTCCTTCTACTGCTTTGTAATTAGAAAATTCAGATTCTTGGTTTTGAGTTTGACCTTGGAAATTAATCACAGATACCTCTTTAACTTTTAAACCAGATTCTACATCGTAAAACGACGTAATTGCAACTGTACTTCCTGGGATTTCTATTTTGTATGCGTCTTTCCCATTTACTTTTTCAATACCTGAAAGTTTAGCTTTTCCAGAAGCCATAAATCCTAACTCAGGAAATACACCTATAGATGGTTTAAGATCATCTAACATCGCTTGAGGCATTGGTATTTTTTGCCCACCTTGCTTCATATACATTTCAGAATCTTTTGCAACTACAGACATCATTGGAGACCCATTCATTGAAGTCACGTTAGCAAATTTATCAGCTGTTCTCTTTTCTTCAACCAATACAGTAGCTCCCATTGCAGAAGCTTCGTATTTTAATACAACAGATGTTATTCTACTCACTTTGTCTTTACCACCAATAGCTTCAATATAATTAGCTAATACAGTGTTAGCATCCATACCCTCTGGCATCTCAACATCATAGTTAGGCTTTTCAGTAGGATTAGCATAAGCATCATAATACTTGATAGGAATTCCAGTTTTTTCAAGATTTTCTAAGACTTCACTTCCTTTTCCAACAACTATAAAACGAGCGTTTTCAGTTTTGAAATATTTATTTGCCACACGATTAACATCATCTGCAGTAACAGCGTTGATTTTTTGTAAGTATGTTGTGTAAAAATCATCTGGAAGATCATTAAGCTTAATATTTAAAGCATAACGCGCTATGGTTTGCGGACTTTCTAAAGCCAATACAAAATCGCCAACATATTTAGCTTTTGCATTTTTAAGCATGTCTTGAGCTACAGGTTCTTTTTTAATACGATTGATCTCCTTTAAGGTTTGAACAACAGCACTATCAGTCACCATGTTTCTCACAGCAGCACCTGCGCTAAAACGAGATGCATACTCATCTACTCCAATTCTAGAACGAGCACCATACGTATAACCATGTTCTTCACGAAGATTCATGTTTAGGTAACTATTAAACCCACCTCCTAAAATTTTATTGGCAATTAATACAGAATGGTAATCATCATCTTTCATTTCTAAATCAACGTTATTTGTCAATGAAATGTTAGATTGAACAGCATTTGGCATATCAACAAAGTTGATTTGAGTGTACTGTGCATTAGGCGCTTCTTCAGGAACTGTATAATCTACAGCAACTGATTTATCCCATTTGCCAAAATGCTCTGTAATTTGCGTTTTAACAGTTTTAAAATCTACATCTCCGACAACAACTAAATAGGCGTTGTTAGGATTGAAATATTGCTCATAGAACGAAACGACATCACCAAAAACAACATTACCTGCAGTTTCTTTTGTTGTGAACTCTCCATAAGGATGATTTTTACCATAAGATAATGCACCACCAACACGACTAGCAACGGCATCTACACTTTTCTCATTAGTTTTTAAACCTTCGATAAGTTTTTCTTTTTCTTTCTCGAACTCTTCTTTAGTCAATAGCGGATTAATAGCAGCATCTGCCATTAATTCTAAGATACGATCTGAATATTTAGATAGAGAACTTGCAAAAGCACCACTAAATCCAAAGTTAATGTTAGCGCCTAAGAAATCTACCTCTTCGTTAAATTCGTCTTTAGTGATATTGGTAGTTCCGTTCCCCATCATTGCACCAATTAAACTTTCAACACCTGCTTTTTCACCAACAGTCATTGGTTTATTGTCTATAGTTAATGAGTAAGATACTCTAGGCAGTTTGTGATTTTCAACCACTAAAACTGTTAATCCATTTTTTAATTTGAATTCTTCAGGTTTATCCAAAGAGATTTTTGGAGCAGGTCCTGGTTCAGGCATTTTAGATCTGTCAACTTGTGCAAATACACCAACAGACATTAAAAATGCTACTATAAATATTGATATTTTAAATTTCATTTTCATCTTATTTTTTAGTTGTCAGTTTTTTCTTTTGGTAAGTATTCTAACTCAACACGTTGGTTAGGATTCAAGTATTTTTTTACAACATCTTGAATTTCCTGTCTAGTAATTGATCTGTAGATATCAATTTCGTTGTTGATCAAGTTAATATCTCCATATAACATATAATATCTTACCAAAGAATTAGCAATTCCTTGAACACTAGAATTAGAGTTTACAAATCTATTTTCAAATTTATTCTGAAGTTTTTGATAGTCTTTTTCTGAAATCAATTCATTTTGCATTTTAACGATTTCTTCGTCAATTTCGGCAAGTAAAGTATCTAAAGACGTATCGCCTAACGGAAGCCCATAAATAGCATAGATACTGTAATCCATTTGCTCGACGTTGATAGCTCCGGCTTGAAGCGCCATTTTTTGTTCATCAACTAATTTTTTATAAAGCTTAGATGTTTTACCATCACTTAAATATGCCGAAACCATATTTAAAACATAAGAATCTCTTGTACCATACCCAGGAGTTCTGTAAGCGGTTATAATACCTGGAATTTGAATATTTGGATCATAGAATTTTGCTTTGATCGTTTCTGTGATTGGCTCTTCTTTAGGGAAGGCTCTTACAGGATCCGTTCCTTTAGGAATATCTTTAAAGTATTTGTTTACTAATTTCTTAGCTTCTTTGCTATCAATGTCACCTGCAATAACTAAAGCAGCATTGTTAGGGCCATACCATTTTTTGAAATAATTTTGAAACTCTTCTAAAGTAGAGGCGTCTAAATCTGCCATTTCACCAATATTCTTATTCTTATAAGGGTGTACTTTAAATAAGTTTTCGCTTACGGCGAATAAAAATTGCCCATAAGGCGAATTATCATAACGTAAACGTTTTTCTTCTTTTACAACTTCGTTTTGTGTGTCTACACCTACTTGGTCAATCACAGGGTGGAGCATACGTTCAGATTCCATCCAAAGTCCTAGTTCTAGATTATTTGATGGGAATACTTCATAATAATACGTTCTATCAAGTGAGGTGTTAGCATTATTACTTCCTCCATTGGAAGAAACAATAGTAAACCATTCGCCTCTGTCAATATTCTTCGTTCCTTCAAATAAAAGGTGCTCAAAAAAGTGAGCAAATCCTGTACGTGGTGCTTCGGGCTTTCCTCCTAAGTCTTTTCCTCCAACATCATACATTACACCAACAGTAACTACTGGAGCGGTATTATCTTGGTGTAAGATAACATGAAGTCCGTTATCTAAATCAAATTCTTCAAATTCAACTTTTTGAGCATTGGCAGAAAAACCAACAAGCATCAAAGAAGCTAAAAATAATAGGCATTTTTTCATTGTGAGTTTGTTTTAATTTTTTTTATACGTGTGATAAGTGTCTCATTTAAAAAAAATGTTACACAGTTTCCACAAAAATAGCGAATAGCAATGCTTTTTCAGTAGTTTTTGATGCAAAAAAAATCATAAAAACACCCATTTTAATCATTTTTTTTACGAACTTTAGTAATCCTACGATTTAAAAACCAGATAGTTATGAATACTTCATTCAAAGTAGCTTTACGGTATGGCATATTTATTACCATAAGTTTGATCGCTTATTTTTTAATTTTAAAGTTGTTTAACCTCCACGAAAATCCATGGTTGAGATTATTTAATGGTATAGTCATGTCTTTAGGTATTTACTATGCCATAAAGCATTATAAGTTAATTTCTAAAGATGAGTTCTCTTATATTAATGGGGCAAAAACGGGCTTAGTTACAGGGTTTGTGGCAACCGTAATATTTACTGTGTTTATGGCGATATATATGTTTCATTTGGATTTACCTTTTACTGAAAAATTGCTTGGCGACTGGTTTAATGATTATGAAGTAGGCGCTAATATTTTACTCTTTATCATCTTCATTGAAGGTTTAGCCTCGACTGTTGTATTATCTTTAGGATTTATGCAACTCTTCAAAAAAAGCTATAATATCTCTCAAAATCTATAAAACGTTTGTAGATTAAGAATTTAGACGTATATTTGCACTCATTTTTTGAACAAATTAATTAATAAAAACGTTACGCTATGTACGCAATTGTAGAGATAGCAGGGCATCAATTTAAAGTTGAAAAAGACCAAAAAGTTTTTGTTAACCGTTTAGCAACAGAAGAAGGTAAGAAAGTTTCTTTCGATAACGTTCTTTTAATAGGAGATGGTAACAATGTAACTTTAGGCGCCCCAGCTATAGACGGAGCACAAGTAAGTGCAAAAGTCTTAAAGCACCTTAAAGGTGATAAAGTGATAGTTTTCAAAAAGAAAAGAAGAAAAGGTTACCGTGTAAAAAATGGACACAGACAATCTTTATCTGAAATCGTAATCGAAAGCATCGTAGCTTCTGGAGCTAAAAAAGCCGCTCCAAAGAAAGAAACTAAAAAAGCTGAACCGAAAAAAGTAGAAGCAAAAGCTGCTGCTCCAAAAACAGAAGCTAAGAAAGCTGCACCAAAGGCTGCTGCTAAAAAAGCAACGGGAAAAGCTGACGATTTAAAGAAAATCGAAGGTATTGGACCAAAGATTGCTTCAACTTTAGTTGAAGGAGGAATCGCAACTTTCGCAGATTTAGCTAAAGCTAAACCAGCTCAAATTTCTGAAATCATCGCAGGTGTTCGTGGAAACCACGTTACTGATACTTGGCCAAAGCAAGCTAAATTAGCTGCAGATGGTAAGTGGGATGAATTAAAAGCATTACAAGACGAATTAGATGGTGGTAAAGCCTAAGGCAAACCACTTAAGTATAACAATATAAAACCTTAAGACAATGGCTCATAAAAAAGGAGTAGGTAGTTCTAAAAACGGTAGAGAATCAGAATCGAAACGCTTAGGTGTTAAGATTTTTGGTGGACAAGCTGCAATAGCTGGTAACATTATCGTAAGACAAAGAGGAAATACACATCACCCAGGTGAAAATGTGTATGGCGGAAAAGACCACACTTTACATGCTAAAGTTGATGGTGTCGTAAAATTCACAAAGAAAAAAGATGGTAAGTCTTTTGTTTCTATTGAGCCGTTTGAAGCTTAATTTGAATTTTATTTAATACTATAAAAAACCCATTCTCATTGAGAATGGGTTTTTTGTTTTTGCAATCTTAAGATGCTTATGGTTATATGAAATCTCAACCGGTCTGTAAAGTTTCACCAATTATTATTGAAGTTATAGAAGACTAATCCACAATCTTCATTTTCTTCAGTAAAAAACTCGCATTCATATTTTGGCAAATCCCTTTTTTGAATTTGTAGTCAAAATAGAGCTCATCGTTCACGATTTCTGCATCAAAATAATAGTTCTTAACGTCGTCTAATTCTTCGGAAATTTCACAAAGACTTAAATCGTGCGTGGCAATAATACCTGTCGCATTTCCAGCAACTAATTTTTCAACGAATTTTCTTGAACCAATAGCTTTATCGGTACTGTTTGTTCCTTTTAAAATTTCATCTAGAATAATGAAGTAAGGTTCTTTATCAATAGCATCTACGATAAACTTTAAACGTGTTAATTCTGAAAAAAAGTAGCTACTGTCATCTGTAAGAGAATCACTTGTTCGCATACTCGTAATGAGTTTTACAGGTGAGTATTCACTGGACTCCGCACATACTGGTAAACCTACATTAGCCATGACAATATGTAAAGATACAGTTCGTAAAAACGTGCTCTTTCCTGCCATATTTGCTCCAGTCACAATAAAAAACTCTTGATCTTTAATAATGACATCACTACTAACACGTTTAGACCTATTTAATAATGGGTGACCAAGTTGAGTCGCTTTAATCACAGACTGCTCTTGAGTTATTTTTGGAAATACATGTTCAGGGTGATTAAAAGCGTAGCTTCCCAAGCTGTTATAGGCGTCAAAAAATGAAACGACTTCAAACCAATCTTCTACTTTATGAGCATATGTTGAAATCCATCGTTCGACCTTATAGGCATTTTTAATATCAGATAGGAGGTAGCCATTCCCAAAAATTGCCGAAATAAGGTTATTTCTATTATCAAGTGCATCTAAGTGTTTTGAGAATTCTGAGAAAATGACAGAAGCTTTTTTGTTTTCAGATTGAATCTTTTTTTGTTTCTCCTGAAGTAACTCTGAGGTAAACGTTTTATTTTCTATCTGAAGTAATAATGAAGCATATTGTTTAAATGTATCTTTTGTTTTATCAGAATTAGAAGCAAGACTATTGATGTTTTTTAAATACCTTCCTGTTACTACTAGACCAACAAAAATCCAATAGCCAAACACACTAATATCTAAAATCTTTAATATGGCTAGAGCCAATAATACTATGGAAATAGACGCAAACACCCATGGAATCCATTTCATTTGCTTTGGGATATAAGTCTTATGCGTTTTTAACCAATTAATAATTGTTGATGCAGGTGTTTCGGTTATAATTAAACTTGAAGTGGCTGCATATAGTTGAATCCATTCGGGATTTTGAGACAGTTCTTTTATGGCGTCTTGGCGTTTTTCAATATTGGTAATAGTATTGGCTTTAAGGCTTTTAGCTAATTGTTGTTCGCCTTCTGAAGAACTCGTTCTATTAAGGTATTGAAAAAAAGAGCCTTTTCCGAAGAGATCAATATCTAAACTATAAAAATGCTTTGGTTCTTGAAATGTCAAACCCGGATCTCTATGATGAAAATCCCCTGATGCAATTTTTAACTCTTCTTCGTTTATTGAAACTAGTGATCTATGGAGCTGACGCTTTGCTTTTGTATCAGTATATCTAGACAAGAAAAAGATAAAAATTCCTAGTCCGATAAGACCAAAAACAGTAGCCATCTGCCAATTTGGAAACGCTATATAAACGGCACTTACAGATACAATAAAGGTTAATAAACGCAAGGTGCTCAATAAGATGATTCGCTTTTGAAGTAAAGCAGCTTCGGCCTTATGTTTTTCTAATTGAGATGTATAAAATGATGTTGGACTATTCATAGTTTAATTTGAGGTATAAAGAAACAAAAAAACCCAAGTCGTTACAACTTGGGCTAAAATATATTTAGAATTTGGTTGGTTAGTTTAACCTTTAAGCGATGCTTTTAAATATTCTTGGTTCATACGTGCAATATTTTCTAAAGAAATTCCTTTAGGACACTCTACTTCGCAAGCTCCAGTATTAGTACAGTTACCAAAACCTTCTTCATCCATTTGTTTTACCATATTTAATACACGATCGGTTGCTTCAACTTGACCTTGAGGTAATAAGGCAAATTGAGACACTTTTGCACCAACAAATAGCATAGCACTCGAGTTTTTACAGGTTGCTACACATGCACCACAACCAATGCAAGTTGCTGCACTAAAGGCGTCATCTGCATCGTGTTTGTTTATAGGAATTGCATTGGCATCAATTGTATTTCCAGAGGTGTTTACAGAAATGAATCCTCCTGCATGTTGGATGCGATCAAAAGAACTTCTATCAACAATTAAATCTTTGATTACAGGAAAGGCTTTTGCTCTAAATGGTTCAATGTAAATAGTATCACCATCTTTAAATTTTCTCATGTGCAATTGACATGTTGTAATGCCTCTATCTGGTCCGTGAGCTTCTCCATTGATATATAGAGAACACATACCACAAATTCCTTCACGACAATCGTGGTCAAAAGCCACAGGTTCATCATCTTTGGCAACCAGACTTTCATTTAAAACGTCCAGCATTTCCAAAAAAGACATATCTGGAGAGACATCACTAATTTGATAGTCTACCATTTTCCCTTTGTCGTTGGCGTTTTTTTGACGCCATATTTTTAATGTTAAATTCATAACAAGTGTTTTTTATTGTTCTATTCTGTGGTCTTTACCTATTTGAGAAATCTCTAAACCAGTTTTCTCAAAATCGATATCTATGCCACCAGTTTTCTTTAAGATAAAATTTAAAAGAGAACACGCTATTATAGTAATTATAAAAACGAATATTCCCATGATAACTAACATGAAAATAATACCTAAAATTCCGCCGCCTAACATTGCTGCACCTGCTGCTAAATCATTTGAGCCACCAATTAATGATCCCAATAAAATAAAAGGAACATATATTATTAAAAGAATCAGTAGATATACTAATGTAACAACTACTGCATATTTTACTGGATCTATTCTTTTTAATTTTAATCTTAAGGTATTAATATTGGTATTCATTATTTATAGTTTAGTTGGTTAGTGTTTGATTACGTTTTATTTGTAACTTCTTTCTTTTACTTCAATATTTTCGTATACAAGGTCTTCTTTGTGAAGTACAGCATCTTTTGGTTCTCCTTTATATTCCCAAGCAGACACATATTGAAATTCTTTACGACGCATGGCTTCACCTTCACCTGTTTGGTATTCTTCTCTAAAGTGCCCACCAGCAGACTCTTCTCTTAGTAAAGCATCTTTAGCAAATAACTCACCTAATTCTAAGAAATCTGCAACGCGTAATGCTTTTGCTAACTCTTCATTATATTCTTGATCTGTACCTGGTACTTTTACATTTTTCCAGAATTCAGCTCTTAACTCAGCGATTTCTGTAATGGCAGATTTTAGATCTTCGGCATTACGAGCCATTCCACATTTATTCCACATAATTTTTCCTAAACGTTTGTGGAAATGATCTACAGAATGCGTTCCGTTATTATTGATTAAATGGCTAATATTATCAATAACATTCTTTTCGGCTTCATCAAATTCTTTTGTATCCGTAGAAATTTTCCCTGTACGAATATCATCAGCAAGATAATCACCAATAGTATAAGGCAATACAAAATAACCATCGGCTAGACCTTGCATTAATGCTGAGGCTCCAAGACGGTTAGCACCATGATCTGAGAAATTAGCTTCTCCAATGCAGTATAACCCTGGAACAGTAGTTTGTAAATTATAATCTACCCAAACACCTCCCATAGTATAATGTACAGCAGGATAAATCATCATTGGCGTTTCGTAAGGATTTTGATCTACAATTTTTTCGTACATCTGGAATAAGTTTCCATACTTGTTCTTTACGATTTCCTGTCCTAATTTTTTAACAAGTGCCTCATCATTTTCGTCTAGACCTTTAACATGAGCTTGCTCTTTTCCGTAGCGCATAAATGCCGAAGCAAAATCCAAGTAAACAGCTTCACCAGTAGCATTTACACCATAACCAGCATCGCATCGTTCTTTAGCAGCTCTTGAGGCAACATCACGAGGCACTAAATTTCCGAAGGCAGGATAACGACGTTCTAAGTAATAATCTCTATCCTCTTCAGCTAATTGTGTCGGTTTTAATGTTCCTTCACGAATTGCCTCTACATCTTTTTTATGTTTAGGAACCCAGATCCGTCCATCATTACGTAATGACTCAGACATCAAGGTTAATTTTGATTGGTGATCTCCAGATACAGGAATGCATGTTGGGTGAATTTGAGTGTAACATGGATTAGCAAAATAAGCACCACGTTTGTGTGCTTTCCATGCGGCAGTCACATTACTTCCCATAGCATTGGTAGATAAGAAAAACACATTACCATAGCCTCCAGTACCTAATACAACAGCATGAGCCGAATGTCTTTCAATTTCTCCAGTGACTAGATTACGAGCAATAATACCTCTAGCTTTTCCATCTACAATGACCACGTCTAACATTTCATGGCGATTGTACATTTTTATTTTACCGCGACCAATTTGACGGTTCATAGCGGAATAAGCACCTAATAATAATTGCTGCCCAGTTTGACCAGCAGCATAAAACGTTCTTGATACTAATACACCACCAAATGAGCGGTTGTCTAATAAACCACCATATTCACGAGCAAATGGTACACCTTGTGCTACGCACTGGTCAATAATATTTGCAGATACTTCAGCTAAACGATAGACATTGGCTTCACGTGAGCGGTAATCACCACCTTTAACAGTATCGTAAAATAGACGATAGGTAGAATCACCATCCCCTTGATAGTTTTTTGCTGCATTAATTCCTCCTTGGGCTGCAATAGAATGGGCACGTCTTGGAGAATCTTGAAAACAAAATGCTTTTACATTATAACCAAGTTCGGCAAGCGTTGCAGCAGCAGAACCTCCTGCTAAACCTGTTCCAACAACAATAACATCGATGTTACGTTTGTTTGCTGGATTAACAAGGTCAATTGTATTTTTATGATTGGTCCACTTGTCTGCAAGTGGTCCTTTAGGTATTTTAGAATCTAAAGCCATAATTATGATAATACATATTTAAGATGATGGTAAACAGCAATAAAAACAAATCCTAAAGGGACTAGTATAGCATAAGCTTTTCCAAATCCTTTTAATCCTTTAGTGTATTTGTTATTTGCGCCAACCGATTGAAACGCCGAATTAAAACCATGTAAAAGGTGTAGTGCTAAAAAGATAAAAGCAATAACGTATAATATCGTTCTTACATGACTGTAAAATTTATGTTGTAATTCTTCGTAGTATCTAAAACCACTATCAGCAACTTCAGGATTAATTAAACCAGACATGTCGCCATTAATAAATTTTGTGTTTATTTCTGGAAACCAGAAATCATAAAAGTGTAGTCCAATAAAAGCTAATATCGCTAACCCGCTCCAAATCATATTTCTACTCATCCAAGTTGAATTAGCAGCACCATTGTTTTTAGCATAGCTAATATTTCTAGCTTTAGTATTTTTAATTTCTAATACAAATCCCATAACAAAATGGAAAATCACACCTAAAATTAATACAGGTTGTAATGCATATTGCACTAAAGGATTGGTACCCATAAAATGTGACACTTCGTTAAATGTATCGGGATTGAATACTGAAAGAATATTTATTGCAAAATGTTGTAAAAGGAAAAACATTAGGAAGAGTGCCGAAAGTGCCATAGCAAATTTTCTTCCAATCGACGAATTTAAAATTCCGCTCATTATAATTGTAGTTAATTATTTGTACTACAAAGATAAGGTTCACAGGTATGTGCTACAAATTTTAGCTTCTATTTTAGTTATTTAGAATGGGTTTAATTAAAAGTTGAATCTCGGATTGACAATAGAATTGTAAATCGATCCAAATTGATAACTAAAGCCTAGACTTACAAAGTAGTTGTAACCTGATTGTAGTTGTTGTTGTTGAAGTAATAGTTCTTCAAGCGATACATCACCTGCAGGAAGATTGATTTGGTCTCTTGTAATTCTGTAACTACCACTTACATTAAAATTAAATCCTTTAAATACACGAATGTTCGCGCCTAAAAAGAATCCGAATGAATGTAATTCTGTATCGTGTAGATATTGATTAAATGAGGCCTCTCCATTTATATTTCCCCATTCTTGACGAAAACTTCCTCCTAATAAAAAAGAATGTTGAAACAAGAGCTCTTTGTCTTCTGCAAATATGGATCTTTCAATATAATTATTGAATACTAGTCCGTTTCTATACGACAAAATTAGTTGCTTTTTTGCAGATTCAGCATATCTAAAAAAGTTATATTCTATGGCTGGTCTTAATCGCCAAAATAGGTCATAGTTACTAAATGTTGAGGTTCCAATATTTCCGAAGAGACCATAAGACCAATGGTCATTAATGCTTATGACATCACTAACATTTAAAGATTTGTTGTTGTTTATTGCTACAATATCTTCGCCGTCAAATGTGAATGTTGATTTGTTCTCACCAAAATTTGCACGAAATGAAAACTTGTTTTTTTCTGTCACACGTCTTGCCGACAGGTTAAAATTTAATCGACTGAACTTATTAGACTCTTGACCATCAAAAAAACCATTAGCTCCAACTCTAAACACCCAATAATTCCATGGATCTACCTCAGGCTTATCTTCTGTTTCGGTTTCAGGACCAGGAACAGAAACACTAACGCTTGATATATTGTCATTAGCAATCCAGAATCGGACTAACCCTAATTTTATGTATTCTAAAGTACGTCGTCTAACATCATCACGTGTCATATTAGAATCTGTAGAGAACTCTAATTTATAATTGATGTTTTCAAACTCATTTTTCCCAATAAAGTCAATTTCGTATAAACGTCCTCCACTTCCATTTCTTTGAGTGACAAAAAATAAGTGTACATCACTAAGATCTTGATCTCTAACAAACTGTACGTTACCTAGATTTTGTCTCATGTAGGTATTATCACAAACATTACAATCGAGAAATATTTTTAGGTCATCGTTCAACTCATCTTGCGAAAAGGCAATAGAAGAGATAAACAATGCTAGTAGTAAAAAGGCGGACTTTAGCATAATTTGTGATAGTTAGGTTGCAAATATTGAATATTAAAATTTAATAGTGTGGTAGTGTTGCTATTTTATGTTTTTTTTATGATTGTTATATTTTGAATGTAAAACTAGACAGCTTTTAATTAAATAATGTCAAAATACTGCAAAAGAAATGTCAATCTTTCTAAAATACTTAGTCTTTTAGGTCATATTGAAGACAGGCTCTTTATTTAATTCTCTACACTAGGAATTAATCCTCTTAATCCCATATCGACAACTTGTTCTCCTGCTCCGGGTTCGTACTTTCCATCTGCATTCACTTCGGTCCACTCAAAACTATTATTAATTGAGAAGGATAATGTAACTACAACATCTTCAGTTTCATTTCCAGAAATAGTTAATCCATTTTCAAATTCACCTGTAACTACACATGAACCTTGCGGAATTGGAGACGAGCTAAATAATGGGTTTGGAACTGTCGTTGCACCTTCAGGAGCTTGACCTTGAGAGGTAAAACCTAAGGCTTCAAATGCCCAAAACCCTTGTGCTCGATTTCCGTTAACGTCAATCGCAGAACCATTAAGATCAAAAGAGGTGATGTATGAATTGTAACCAACAAAACTGGCTAAGGTTCCCGAAATATCTTGACCATTTACCAATACATCTATGGAGCCTTCTTGATAAGCCAGAGATACTCTAACCCATTCGTAGTTACCTACAGAAATACTGTTTAATGGAATGGTTAAAAAGACCTCGTTGTCTCCTGCAAAAAGTGCATTTTGGAAATCAATAGCCTGAGAACCGCCTGCTAAAGTTTCAAAACCTTCAAAAATGATTTCACCAGCACCTAAAGCTGTTGTAGACGTTTGAGCAAATTCAATATAATTGGCATTCATTTGGTTTATTGTTGGCGATTGTGCGGCATTACCATTAGCCACAGATACAGGTTGTCCAAGATTACCTAATCGTTCTTGTGTTGAATCAAATTTTAATTTGACAATGAGATTAGGCGTTGTAGATTGGCTTGTATCATCCTGGTCATTACTACATGAAAGCATCAAGGATAACATCAAAACACAAATAAATTTGAGTGATTTCATCAATTTAGAGTTTTTAGTATAACTCCCAACCCAATAATTTATTTTACTTCGAACATTCTTTTTTCATTTCCAATTTGAATAGTGTACTTCCCTTTTGGGATATAGTATTTACCATTTTGTGCTTTGTTGATATCGATGCTAGAGTTTTCTTTTAGTAATGCTTTTCGCCCTTTTTCGGTAAGTGTCAAATCGTAAGTTGTATAATTAAAACCTTTATCGGCATTAATTTTCATCTCGTTCAGCAAAGTACCATTTTCTGAAAGCACTTTAATTGTTTTTCCTCCTGTACTATTAGTGAAGAAACTTATGTCGATTGATGGTTCATATGGATCAGACCATTGGCTAAAAGAACTTCCCCAACGTGATGAAAATCTGATGTCGTTAATCTTAAACAAGGTCTCAGCTTTAGACATCATCTTATCATTCATTTGTTGCAGAGGAGAAATATCAGTTTTGTAAATACTTCTTCCATGCGTTCCTAAAAGTAAATGCTTAGCGTCTGGTTGCACTACAATATCATGAATGGCCACGTTTGGAAATCCGTTACTAAATGCTTCCCAGCTCACACCTTGATTAAATGAAACATAAGCACCATTATCGGTTCCTAGATACAACACATTATCATTTTCAGAATCTTCTCTAATCACATTTACAGGAGAAGCAGGAATATTAGAACTTATATCTTTCCATGTGTTTCCATAGTCATTACTCATATATACATAGACTTTAAAATCGTCCCAACGATACCCATTAAGCGTCACATAAACACGTTCTTTTTTATGCTGAGAAGCAACGATTCGACTTACCCAAAGATCTTTAGGAAAGGTATTGGAAATATTTTCCCAGCTTCCACCAGCATCTTTAGTAAGATGAACTAATCCGTCATCACTTCCAGTATAAATTAATCCAAACTGAAATGGCGATTCACTTATTGAAGTTAAGGTTCCGTAGGCCACATTGCCTTTTTTTCCACCATTAGTAAGATCGTCACTAATGGCTGTCCAATTAGTTCCTTGATTCATTGAGCGCATAAGTTTATTGCCACCTAGATATAAAATATCTTGATTGTGTGGCGACAATAAAATAGGAGTTTGCCAATTGAAGCGGTATGGATTTTCGCCTAATTCATGCTTTGGTTGAATATAAGTTTGTTCATCGGTTTCTAAATTAAGTCTGAAATAGTTTCCAAATTGGAATCCTGTATACACAACATTGTGATTTCTACTATCAATTTGAATTTGCATTCCATCGCCACCCATAATACTTTTCCATGGATATTGGCCACTTTGATGCCACCTTTTATTTTCTCTTGAGCCATAAGCACCAACCCAAACGCCGTTATCTTGTAAACCTCCATAGACATTATATGGTTGAGCATTGTCAACATTTATAGCATAAAACTGACCAACTGAAGGTGAATTATTTTTAATCCAGTTTTCACCATCATCATAGGTAATATTAACACCACCATCATTACCATTGATAAGATGATTAGGATTTTTAGGATTAATCCAAAGCGCATGATGATCGGCATGAACATTTTCGGCGTTTATAGATTTGAATGTTTTTCCACCATCTTTAGATTTTACAATAGGCACGCCATAGATGTAGATGTTATCAGAATTATTTGGAGCCACATAAATATGTCCAAAATAGTAGCCATAACTATAATAGATACCATCTAAATAGTTGTCATGTGTTTTTTTCCAAGTCATTCCACCATCAGTACTTTTGTAAACTTCGGTACCAATTACTGGAGTATCAAACAGCAGTGAGTTCGCATTTTCTAAGTATTTAGCTAGGTCGATAGGTTTAACATTTCCACTACGTACCATTTGTTTGACATTATCTGCTCGATATTTTTCTTGAAACCCATTCATTTTTAAATAGGCATTAAGCTTTTTATTGTCTAGGGCTAAAAATGTTTCGGTTGACATGGTTTTGAAATCGTCTTTAGACAACATTTTTGAGGTTTCTTTTTTTGTTTCAGAGGGTCTACGAAACTGACTGTCGTGAATGGCATAAACAATATTATCATCAAAAACTGCTAGGCCAATTCGCCCAACACCTTGACCAGTTGGGAAGCCACTTTTTTCGGTAGAGACTTTGGTCCATGTATTTCCTGCATCTGTACTTTTAAAGATGGCAGAATTATTTCCACTACCATCAAAATTCCATGCTTTTCGATCTTTGGTCCACGAAGAAGCAAACATCAAATTAAAATTATTTGGATCACGTTGTACGTCTATAATCCCACTCATATCATCAATAAATAATTTTTGAGACCATGTGTTTCCACCATCTGTAGTCTTATAAATACCACGTTCTTGGTTAGGAGAATATAAGTGACCTGTAACACCAACAACGACATGGTCTGGATTGTTTGGGTTTATTAAAATACGACCGATATGATGAGAATCTTTGAGGCCCATATTTTGCCATGTTTTTCCATTATCTGTAGATTTTAAAATTCCAATTCCAGCATAACTTGATCTGGATGAATTGTTTTCTCCTGTACCAACCCAAATTGTTCCATTTTTCCAATCAACAGCAATATCTCCAACATTTTGAGTATTTGATGTGTCGAGTATTGGATTAAATGTTGTTCCGTTATTGTTTGTATACCATACACCTCCAGAAGCATAGCCCACATAAAATTCGGTTGGGTTGTCTGGGTTAACATCTAGATCTGTTACTCGACCACTCATTACTGTAGGGCCTATATTGTCAAAAACAACGTTTTTTACTAATGATGTTTTAGTGAGTTGTTCTTTTTGAGCGAGCGCTTTATCTACAATTTGAGATGAAGTCGAAGGTTGTTGTGCAGCTACTGTAATTGCACTTAAAATAAGTGTAAGCGAAAGAAATCGTGAATAAAACATATTGGTTAGAATTTTATTGGCATGAAATTACCATTTTTTTAAATAATAATGATAGTTTTCAACTGTATTTAACGCTTTAATACGGGGTATGATTAAAGAATTTTAGAGTTGTCTTTTATTAATGGCATCAAAGAATTTTTTACGATAAGTATTACCAATAGGCAATTGCTTTTCATGTATCCAAACAGTGTCATTATCGATCTTGTTTATATGTGATAAGGCAATAATATAGGACTTATGAATTTGGATGAACTGTGCATTAGGCAATCTTTCAGATAAGTGTTTGAGTGTGCTGTAAGTTATAATTTGTTCATTATTTAGTTGTACTGAAACATAGTTTTTTAAACCTTCTATAAATAGTATTTCTTCAATGAACACACGATTGAAATTATGTTTCCCATCGGTTTTAATAAAAATAAAAGCATCTTCATTTTCTTCTGTTTTGAAAGGTTTTGCATATTGTTTTTGCGCTTTTAAAACAGCTTTATAAAAGCGTTCAAAAGCAAATGGTTTCAGTAGGTAATCAGCTGTTGCTACTTCATAACTATCTAGTGCAAATTCAGAATAAGCTGTTGTGAATATGATTTGAGTATGAGATGCAATAATTTTTGATAGTTGAATCCCTGTAATTTGAGGCATCTGGACATCTAGGAATACTAAGTCTATGGGATTGGACTCTAAAAATGCTAGAGCTTCTAATGGTTTAGTGAAGGTCTTTTGTAATTTTAAAAAGGCCACATCAAGCACATACCGTTCGAGCAATCTCACAGCTGCAGGTTCATCATCTACAATAATACATTTTAACTGTTGCATCAAATGGGAATTTTTAGATAAGCTAGATATGTGTTGTTCTTTTGTTTGGTATTCAATATGTAGTTTTTATCAAATAATAGCTTTAAACGTTTTTTAATATTGTTAGAACCAATGCCTTTGTCCATATAGTTTTCAGAAGGGTTTACTTCATTTTTTGTTTGAATTTCCAAATACTCATCGCTAACATTAATTTTAATAATCGCTCGTTGCTCTGAATCGTTAATAATACCATGTTTACATAGATTTTCGATAAAATGGATGAGCATTAGAGATGGAACTTTTTGACTACTTACTTTTCCTTCTATTGATAAATCTACAAAAAACTCGTCCTCATATCTCCTTTTAAAAAAATAAAGATAATCTTCAATGAAAGAGATTTCTTTAGACAAAGGCATATAATTGTCTTTAGCATCATAAGTGACATATCTCAATAATTTAGAAAGTTTTAGAATGTCATTGGCTGTTTCTGGTTGTTTATCATATAGCTCTGAGTAAAACCCATTTAAGGTATTGAATAAGAAATGTGGACTTATTTGAGATTTTAGCATTGCCATTTGTGCTTCTTGATGTTGTAGTTCTAATTGATGTATTCTGAATTTGTTTTCTGTGAATCTAAAAAACAAAAACATAAGGCTGCTAAACAAACATGGTCTTGAGGCGTATAATGCACTATCTGTTAGGTAAATGGCTACAATATTTGGCCTGTTTAGATTGTAATTATGAAAATTGAAGAGTTCTAAAATTAAAATTTCTTCTAAAAAAAATCTAACGATAGCAAAACATAAAGTCATTATGACAAATGAAAATAAGTACTGTACTATTTTGTTAGGTTTTAAAAAACGAGGCGCAAAGACCAAATAGTTTAAAAGATAAACGGAAAAGTAAGCAATATTATAAGTAAAGAATAGTATAACAGCTCCAGGTTTAAACCAAGACGTCCTACCTTGGTTAAAAATTAAATCATTAGAATATTCCCAAGTTTGTCCTATTAAGATGAGTAAAAACCCAAAAATGATGTTGTATTTAAGTTCTTTAGATAATCGCATACTACGAATTTAAGACCATTCTGTACAGTAGTTTGTATAATTATATGAACGGTGTATTTTCTTATACCTACATATGTTTTTACAAGACATTTTCAAAAATAGAATAAAACAAGGCATTGGCATAATTTATACCTTAGGATATCAGATTATAAACTTCCTGAATGCATATTGCAATAATATTACGGTAAAGTTTAACTTAAAATTTTATCTCATGAAAAGAATAATCATACTATTACTTATTGTATGCATAGGTCATACAGCAAAAGCGCAAAAAGAAGTACCTATACTAGATACCGAGTTTTTAAGGTTGCATACTTCTTATTTTACAATTAAAAACAATACAATTTCTGGTGAAGGCAAATCTGTATTAAAAGATATTGCAAGTCAATCTCAGTTTGTAGTTTATGGCGAAATGCATGGTTCAGAACAAACATCAATATTTAATAAGGCATTTATTCCTTTACTATTTGATTCTGGATTTAAATATTTTGCTATTGAAGTTGGCCCTCATTCGGCCGTTAAGCTTACCGAATTGTCTAGTCCAGCATCCAAAACTGTTGAAAATCTAAAAGCATTTTATTCTAAGTATACAGTGGTGCAAGGCGAAGAAGTAGCCGAACCAATTCCTTTTTTTACAAGTATTTCTGATGCTGAATTTCTAAAGGAAGCACGTAGTCGCAATATGCAACTTTGGGGTTTAGATCAGGAGTTCTATTTTTCAGCTTTTTTCTTAATGGATGAGTTAACTAAAACAGCGAAAGGGAGCTCAAAATATGATAATATACGATCTCTAGAAAATCAAGCAAAAACTATTATGTATAAACATTTTCTAGCTGAATTTAAAAACGAAATTGATAGCGCTTATGATTTAATTAAAAAAGAAACAACAGTTGTAAACTATTTTAATGCATTTGATGAGTCAAATGAAAAAGCGCAAGCACTTATTAAAGATTTAAAAATTAGCTGGGATATTTATATAAATTGGAGAAATGATTCTCATGTTGACCGTATAAGCTATATGCGTAATAATTTCATGAATCATTATAACGAAGTATTAAAAACAGAAGAGCGACCAAAAGTTTTTACAAAGATAGGTAGTCTCCATGCTAAAAAGACATTCTCTAATGGCGCTTATGATGTAGGTGAATTAGTAGAGTCATTAGCACAAAAAAATGGAACTGTTGCAACTGTTATTAATTCATGGAGACCTTATGAAAAAGGTAAAGACGGAAAGATTGTCAATAATTTTGAAAGATATAAAAGAGGGTTTAAACGCTATCAAGTATTTTTTCCATTAGCTAAACAAGATACTTGGGCCATTGTTGATTTGAAAGCTATAAGAAAAGCAATAGATAATAATGAAATCCAATTACCAAAAACAGGAGAGTATCACAAATTAAAAAATTTAATCTATGGTTATGATTATCAGCTTTTATTGCCTGCAGATGAAGATCCTATACCAAATAGATCAAAATAATATTTAAAACACTCTAGTAAAAACCATTTTAAATTACTTGATTTTTAAAAAAAATGTTAATTAAATAAAATATAATTCAATTTTTTAACTAAAAAAATTGTTATTTTTCAAAATATTAACTAATAACTTTATTTAAAATGGAAGAGTATTTACCCTTAATTATCCAACTAGTCAGTGGTGCAGTTGGCGGAAACCTTGCAGGATCACTAATGAAAAAGTTTTCTTTAGGAACGCTTGGTAACTCAATTTTAGGACTTCTTGGAGGAGGACTTGGTGGTCAACTTTTAGGAATGTTAGGACTAGGAGGCGCAGAAGCTGCAGAGGCTTCAGCCAGTATGGATTTACCTAGTATACTTGGTAGCGTTGCTGGTGGTGGTGTTGGAGGAGGCGTTCTCATGGCAATAGTGGGAATGATAAAGAATGCTATGGGTAGTAAATAGCTTTGTGAGCATAATAAAAAAGGCGTTCAATAAATTATTGAACGCCTTTTTTATTTTATAAAATTGTTTTATTCAACAATAAACTTTTTACTAATAGTAGTATTGTCTACTTTTAATTTAATAAAGTAAACACCAGATTGAAGTTCACTTACATTTATAGTACTTAAAGTGTTTGAAGTACTTAAACTTTCAGAAAGAACACGTCTTCCTCTAACATCATATATCGTTGCATGCTCTAATTCAATACTAGGAGCATTGCGAATATTCAAATTATGCTTTACTGGATTTGGATAGATTGAAATGTTTTCTGCTATTTCGTTTTCGTCAACACCTAATGTTGAACATGCAGAATAGGTCATTAAAGTTTGAGAGCACACAGGTGTTGCGACATTTCGGTCCATAACATCTGTTCCACCAGCAAGATCACTAGCACCAAGGTCTCTACTGTTCTGTCCATTTGCAATAGAGTAATGCATCACTTCTCCTGCGTCGATAATATGAGCTAATTGATGACCATGTCCCAATTCGTGCACAGCAACACTTTCAAAATCTACTTCAAAACCTGTAGCAGTATCTGGGCCAAATTCCCATGAAAGTACAGATAAACTTCCTGTAAACACATCGTTAAAAACTATATCAAGTTCTGTAACAACAGCTTCAAATCCACCACATGATCCAAATCGAGATGTACAACGACCTAAAACACCTTCTGGCAATTCGGTCCCATTGTCAAAACGAATGATATTTATACCATCGGCTGCAATCTCATCTGTTGTTGTAACCGCTCCAATTTCCCAATTCACACCAGTAGTACAAACCCAAGTATCAAAAGCTCTTAAGAATGACGCTTTGGCATCGGCATCGGCATCAAAATCTGTGAACATTTGCCAAGTGTATCCACCATTTCCATTCGTGTCAAAATGCTGAGACGAAAAGGCATTGGTTCCATTAGATGGGTTTATTTGCGAATAAAATACCGTTAATGTTTGGCTAGACACGTCAGATGACCCACCACCATTTGTAGTTACTCTAATATCTCCAGTTCCTGCTCTAGAAGGAACCTCTACAACAATTTCAGTATTTGACCAGCTTATAATTTGAGTAGAAAGAGCAGCAAAATAAACAGGTGTTCCCATATTATCTTCACCACCAGCATTTGCATCTCTAAACTCTACAGTGCCTTCTGTAGCTCCAAAGCCAGCACCAGTAATAGTTAGTTGATCTTTTACACCTCCATTTAAAGTTGTAGGAGAAAAGCTTGTTATTGATGTCGTACCATTTACATTTCTGTTGGCGGTATTATTCTCTAGAATAGTATCAACATTAAAATCTGAAACTTCAACAATTGCAGTATTATTAGTTAAACTTCTAATTTGATTATAAAAGATATCTGTAATACCTTCTTTTGCTTGGAAAGGATTGTGTACAGTATTTTCTTTAAGATTGTATTTGTAAAATCCTTGAGATGATGCAAAAGGCTTAAATTTATTTTGAGTAGTTCCGTTGGTTATTGCAATATCATTATTATGAAGCATAAAAACACCAATATCACCTACTTCAAGACTTAAACTAGGTGTCACGACCTCAGATTCTGAACCAACAGTTCCACCAGGAGTAATAACTTCTATGATTTGAGTAATCGTTTGTCCTTTGAATATTTTGTAGACTTCTACAGTATTAACCGTAAAAATATTTTTTTGATTATCATCCCAAAATGATGTTTTTGAGATGACTTTTCCTTCAATAATATCTGAAGAAGATTGCACCTGTGTGTTTAGCGGAACTTCATATAAAAGTTCTTGAGCAAGTGATGTGTTTACCATAGTTAATGATAAACATACTGTTAATAACACAGTAGTTAGTGTAGTTTTTTTCATGTCGTAGATTTAGGTTTATTCAGTTGAAAATATGTATTTCAACGGACAAATATAACAATTTGTCGATAAAATGAAAATATTATTTAATCTATTTACTTTTACAACACCTAAGATTTATCATATCAATACAATAGTATGTGTGTTTCCAAAACAAATTTTGAAGCTTATTTAAGATCTATAATAAACAATGATGTTTTTGATGTGTCTATTTCAGAAATTTTGAAATCTTTTCAAAAGTTCACATTGAATAAAAACGAATTTTTTGTCAAGGAAGGTGAAGTTTGTGATTATTTCTGTTTTGTAGAAGCAGGTGTTTTGCAGCATTCAATTGATGTTGAAGGCGAAGAAAAAACAACCTATTTGGCCATGAAAAACTCATGTACTTCGGCTCTAAAAAGTTTTATAGATGGAATCCCGTCTAGAAAAAATATTAAGGCTATTAGTGATTGTGATCTTTGGGTAATTAAAGTTAATACCTTCAAATATTTACTTAGAAACAATGACGCTTTTAATAAGTTTTATTATAACCTTATTGAGAATCAAATATATCTCATAGATGATTATCGTATTGATCTACTAACACTTTCTCCTGAAGAGCGCTATAAAAAATTACTGAGTAATGATCCAGAATTGTTGTTACAGGTACCACTGCATTATCTCGCTTCATTCTTAGGCATATCTTCTAGACACATGAGCAGAATACGGAAAAATATAAATTAACGCCATTTGGCTGGGTAAATACATTTTTGTTTAAT
Organism: uncultured Psychroserpens sp.; assembly: GCF_947500255.1. Classification (GTDB taxonomy): domain Bacteria; phylum Bacteroidota; class Bacteroidia; order Flavobacteriales; family Flavobacteriaceae; genus Psychroserpens. Next base: position 1,271,997 of record NZ_CANMRL010000001.1, read on the forward strand.
TATTTTTGGAAAAACAAGTATTCATTGTTCCTAAAGCTTAGGAATACAAAACATACAATCTTATGAAATATCATAAAATAGATAGTCAACTCTTTATCAAAAATCGAAAAAATTTCATGACAAAAATGAAGCCTAGCAGTCTAGCGGTTTTTAATTCAAATGATATTTACCCTATAAGTGCCGACAGTACAATGCCTTTTGAACAGCATCGCGATATTTTCTATTTAAGTGGTGTAGATCAAGAAGAAAGTATTTTAGTGTTATTTCCAGATTGCCCAAAAGAAAAACATCGAGAAATTTTATTTTTAAAGGAAACTAATGAGCATATAGCAGTTTGGGAAGGTGAAAAACTAACAAAGGATGCTGCTTTTAAAACTAGCGGAATTAAGACTGTGTACTGGCTTCAAGATATGGAGAAAATCATGTTTGAACTCATGACTCAATGTGATACGGTTTATATTAATACCAATGAGCATTATAGAGCATCTGTTGAAACTGAAACGCGCGAAGATCGCTACACAAAATGGTTAAAAGATAAATATCCAGCGCATACAGTAGCTAAGAGCAACCCAATATTACAACGCTTACGTTCGGTAAAGGATCAAATTGAATTAGACCTGTTACAGCAAGCCTGTGATATTACTGAAAAGGGATTTCGTCGTGTGTTGAATTTTGTAAAACCTGATGTTTGGGAGTTCGACATTGAAGCTGAATTTATGCATGAATTTCTAAGAAATCGCTCAAAAAAATTCGCATATACACCAATTATTGCTTCAGGTAACAACGCTAATGTGTTACATTATATTGAAAACAATCAGCAATGTAAAGCAGGTGACTTAATTTTAATGGATGTTGGAGCAGAATACGCAAACTACAGTAGTGACATGTCACGTACAATTCCTGTTTCTGGTCGTTTTACCGAAAGACAAAAAGCGGTTTATAACGCTGTGAATCGTGTTAAGAACGATGCCACAAAATTATTAGTACCTGGAACGCTTTGGGCTGAATATCATGTTGAGGTTGGAAAATTAATGACTTCAGAATTACTAGGTCTTGGATTGCTTGATAAAGCTGATGTTCAGAATGAAAATAAAGATTGGCCAGCATACAAAAAGTATTTTATGCATGGCACATCTCATCATATGGGATTAGACACACATGACTATGGTATTTTAACAGAGCCAATGCAGGCAAATATGGTGTTTACAGTTGAACCTGGTATCTATATTCCAGATGAAGGCTTTGGTATTCGTTTAGAAGATGATGTTGTGATTCAAGAGGAAGGTGAGCCATTTAACCTTATGCGAAATATCCCAATTGAAGCTGATGAGATAGAAGAGTTGATGAATTAATACTCTTTAAAACTAAGCGCATGCTATTAGGGCAAAGACATAAATTGAAAATTCTTTTAGTAATTTCCTTTGTGATTACTACACTTGCCGCCTGCATTTACTTGGGTCAAGCCTACATGCATTTTAAAGATCAAAGTGTCGAATTTCCCTTAGGGAGTATGTTAGTGTCTGTTTTTGGAAGTTATTATTGTTTTTTGCTTTTCGTTCCAATGGTTTACTATTTAAAAAACCGATTTGACCTTATAAGAAATTGGAAATTAGTTTTTATTCATTCTTTTTTTGCGGCAATAATGGCTTCAGCTCATATTATTATAGCATCAGTCTTTAATCACTTTTATATTGCTAATGAAATATCTTTATTTACTAGGATAAAATATGGTTTACAGAATGACTTTTTAATGATATTTATAGGGTATTGTGGTTTATTAGTTACGGCTTATTTTATTGACTATTACTTTAAATTTAAACAAAAAGAAACAGAACTAATAGAACTAAAACTATCTAAAACTGAACCTTTAAAACATATTGTTCTCAGAGATAAAGGAAAACTTTTTAAGGTCGTTCTTGGGGACATCAAATACTTTGAAGCCTTTGATAATTACCTAAAAGTGTTTACCGTTGATAGATTATTTGTTGTAAGAAAAACACTTAAGGATCTAAATAACGAACTTAAAGATTTTGGGTTTATACGTATTCATAGGTCTTATATTGTGAATGCCTTTCATGTAAAGAGTATAAAAAAACAAAAGTCTGGAGGAGCAGATATTTTGTTAAAAACAGACGAGACCTTAAAAATGAGTAGATCTTATAAGAAAAATCTTGAGCAGCTCATGAAGTCATAACCATATAATTAACGGCTTACCACAAATTATCTTCCACTTGCCACATAAGTCTTGCATATAGTGCATAAACGAATGAATATTTGCTTTCAATCAATTTAAAACAAAAACTTCATGAAAGCATTAAATTATACTTTTTCATTACTAGCCTTTTTTATTTTTATGTCATGTTCGAATGCTCAAAAACAAAATATTGAAGGGAAAAAAGTAACTCCAAATTCACCAGAAATTAAAACAGGCTTTTTTGAGCCTTTTACAGTAGATGGTGTTATCAATATTGAAACTAAAAAGGGAAAGACTTCTGTTTTTAGATATGTCAATAAACAAATGAATTTTGATCTGCTTAATAATCAAAAGGTGATTAAACAGGTTTTATCATATTTTGATAACAAGAAAAAACTAACAGGTGTTCACACAACGATTTACGATCCAACTACATTTCATGTTTTATACTGGAGGTATGACAACAAAACTAATAACTCATCTTTTGCCTTTAAAACAGAAGGAACCACAATTAAAGGTACGCAAGATGTGAGTTTGCCAGACAATGAATGGAAAGGAATAGATATTGGGACCAAAGTATTTCAGAATGAAAGTCGAGAACTATTTTTTAGAGCTGTAAATGTTCCAATTGGTACCGTAGTTTCGTTTCCAATAATTGGGATGCAATCTCCATTTCATGGTTGGGTTAATTACAAGTATTCAAAAAACCGAAAAGTGCTGTTTGAAGGTAAATCTTATGATGCCAAGATATGGGAAGCTGCTAACGATTCAAATACGTTTTATGTTGTAATTGACAAAGCTCCGTATGTCATTAAACGGGAAGTTTCCACAGGAAAAGAGAAACATGTGTTTAGTTATAGAGATGTAAAAAACTAAATTAAGTTTTATTAAAAAAATCACCGTTGCTTATAATCTCTATATCTGAAGTAGGCTGTTTTAAAATAATATCTTCTTCAGTTGAAAATTTGAGAGAAAAAAACAAAATAAATATAGCAGCAGAAACATATAAAAATGCTGAAGATCTTGATTTGATTATCGGTATAATATTACGAGAATTAGATGGTTGAACAATTAACTTATATCCTTTTTTTGGTACAGTTGTGATACTTAATTCATCTTCTAGATTATTGTTTTTTATCAGGAAACGTAGCTTGTAAATATTTTTTCTCAATGCGGATTGTCCAACATAGATGTTGTCTTTCCATATTGATTTAATTAAGTAATCTTTTGAAACTAATTCATTTTTTGAATACAATAATTCAAGGAAAAGAAGTGTGAGTTGAGGTTCTATTTTTAACGTAACAACCGCCTTTTTTTTATGAACAATAACAATATTTTCATTCGCTAATAAAGAAACAGATTGAGATATTTCAATTTGACTTTTCATAAAAAGAGACATTAATAGGACATTAAATATATATTAAAAATAACGATCCCGGATTAAATTTAAAAATTATTAACAAAATCAGAATAAACATGAAGCATTCATCAATCATCATCTTATTTTTAATGGCATTCATCTCAAGTTGTGGACAATCACCTAATAAAGATGTAGCTCTAACAGAATCAAAAAGTAATTTAGAAGTGTTAGATAATTATATGAATAACCTTGAAAAAGAGGGAGTTTATGGTAGTTTTCTTTTTATGGAAAATGATAAGATTCTTTTCGAAAAAAGTATCGGGTATGCCAACAAAGAAAAAGGAATTAAAAGCCATAAATTAATTATATATCCTTTTGGTTCTATAGTAAAAGATTATACTAGAACGGTAATTTTATTATTGGCAGCAGAAGAGTTGTTTAATTTAGATGACCCTTTGAGTAAGTTCTATTATAACATACCAGAAGATAAAAAGAAAATCACTATCGCGCAACTTTTACAACACCGTTCAGGGTTGCTAGCTTATCACGATAATATTCCTGAACTAAGGGAAAAGTATAAAGGAATTCCCGCAGATTTATATCCTGGGACCAAAGAAGAAGCTTTGGGCTATATTTTTAATCAAAAATTGAAGTTTGAACCAGGAGCAGATGAGTCTTATTCAAACTCAGGTTATACTTTGCTCGCTTATTTAATTGAAGATCTAACCAAGAAAAACTTTGATACAGTCGTTAGAGAAAAAATATTTGAACCTGCAAATATGACTTCAACAGATTTTTATCAAAGCCCTTTATGGAAACCAGAAGATGTTGCTATTGGTTATGGTCGTTCAAAATTCGGTAAAGAAAATAGCGCTTATTATTGGCCAAGAAATCCAAATCAACTTATTGGAAATGGAGGTGTTTCGGGAACACTAGACGACCTTTATAAAGGCGTTAAGTATTTAATGTATTTGGAAAACAATCATAAAAAATTTAATGAATTATCAAAAAAGTATCCCTATATAGAAGGCATGCCTAACGATATTGTTGGTTCATCTGGAGGAGGAAACTTAGGCAACGTTACCACTTACTTCGGGATTGTATCAAAAAATCAATACTTACTTTTTGCTTCAAATAATGATGATGATGGTATGGAAGATGTTGCAATGTTACGCGATGTTACCAAAATGGCATTTAATTTTGATATCGCTTCACTTGCTCCAGAAGAATTTCAAAACAACAATGGAGAAGAAGAAAGTGAGCTTAGTCAATTAAGTACAGATACGAAGAAATCAAAATGGGGACTTCCAGATAAGCTTAAGTATAAACGACTTGGAGCATTATTAGATGTAGTTTCAAACCAAATGAGTATAGACACATTTACAAATGAGAACTGCACAAGTAAATTTTCTAAAAAGGTTAAAAAATTTCACCAGTCTTGGCCTAAATCAAATTCGATAACATTTGACGAAGTGGCATCTTATGGCGCAGAGATGGACCTTATTGTCAAAGATACTCTAACAGACAAAACATTCAAGTTTGAAGTTAAAATGGATAGAGGAGAGAATTACAAGTTTAAATCTATTAAACTCAAAAAATAATGAGAAGTTTAGTCTATATCTTTGGTCTTTTTCTTTTTGTAGGACCGACTAGTCTAGAATCTCAAAATGATACGGTCAAATTTGAAAAGGAAGACATTAGTATCACTACACGTGATGTAATTAATATACCTGGAGTTATAGAGTATTCTAACACAGGCAAACGAATGCCTGCAGCCATCCTAATATGGGGAAATGGGCCGCACACGAGAGATCAAGAAATTTCTAAGACACCAATGTTTAAGATTATCTCAAGACACTTGGTTAATAATGGATTTTTGGTAATGAGATTAGATAAAAGAGGATTTGGCAAGTCGTCTATAAAATATCCGTCCTCAGAAAGTGACTATACTACAATAGACCTTAAAAACGACATTGACACAGCAATTAATTATTTGAAGACACATTCAAAGGTAGATACTACAAAAATTGGTCTTATTGGTCATAGTGAAGGGGCTATGATTGCTGCAATGTTGGCCTCTGAAAACAAGGTGAGTTGGAACATACAAATTGGTTCAGTAGGAGTGTCAGGTAAAGAGATTTTTTTAGAACAACGTAAACGAAATATAAAAAGACTAGGAATTCCAGATTCGACCTCGGTTAATATAAGGAGGGTTTTTAGTAAATATGTTGATTTTATTAATAGAGACTTTACCAACGATTCTATCCATTACACGCTCGGGAAAGAGTTTTTAATAGCGCATGGTTTAAATGAAGATGATAAGCGCATAACACCAAAGTTTATTGATCAACTTCTTGATGGTTTTAGAAATAAATGGAACCAATGTTTTTTTGGATTAGATATGAGAACATATCAATCTAAAATTACCATTCCCACACTAATTGTTATGGGTAATTACGATAATCAAGTAACTGTAGATCAAAATATAACTGAACTCAATAAATCTCTTTTAGAAGCGGGAAATAAAAACTATGAGATAAAAATATTGTCAGAATCAGATCACTTTTTTTTAACTCATAACAATCTAAGGTTAGAAAAACACAAACCAGAAGAAATGAATGTATCAAGATCATTATTGAATAGCATCATAGATTTTTTAAAAAACTATAATTAAACACACATGAGACGATTGTTATTTATTTTATTTTTTTCTTCTTTTTTTATATCAAGTTGTGGACAAGAGGGCAAACTTCCTGAGGTAGTTGATGAAAATGACTTGAGTGTTTTGGATAATTATACTAATGGTTTGGAAGAAAAAGGGGTTTACGGAAGTTTCTTGGTCATTGAAAAAGATGTTGTGATATTTAAAAAAAGTATTGGTTTTTCTAATCGAGAAAAAAAAATAAAGGCAAATAAAAACACTATTTATCCATATGGATCTATAACAAAAGAATATACATCATCTGTAGTATTTCAATTGATAATAGAAGGGATGTTAAAAGAAACAGATGATTTAACTCAATTCTTTGATGGAGTCCCGAACGATAAAAAAGCAATCACAATTGAACAGCTATTAAAACATCGTTCGGGATTACAAGAATATCATGGTTTAAATTTAAGTCATAAATATCCGAACGTTCCTGCCGATTTTTACCCTATAACAAAAAACGAAGCCTTAGAAAGAATTCTGTCTCAGGAGCTAAAATATGCACCAGGCACAAGTCAAAACTATTCAAATTCCGGGTATACATTATTAGCATTGATAATAGAAAAAGTGACAGGAAAATCTTTTGAAGACGTAATTTATAATTACATTCTAAAGCCTGCCAATACAAAACATGCAGACTTTTACAGTAGTAAGTTATGGCAACCAAATCAAGTTGCGATAGGTTATAATAATCAAACGTATGGAAAGGAAAACAGTGCTTATTATTGGCCTAGACATACCATGACTTTGTTTGGTAATGGGGGTATGGCTGGATCTCTTGATGATCTTTATAAAGGATTGCGGTTTATGATTAAAAACCAAGATGAGAACCCTAAGTATGGAGATTTGGGCAAAGCGTTTAGATATCTAGAAAACTTACCTGAAGAATACATTACTTATGGAGGTGGTGATGATTTAGGTTTTGTCGCTGGTTATTTCGTCGAAAAACAGAAGGACAAATATTTTTTGTTTGCCTTAAATAATAATATAGGAAATGATCACGCCTACATGTTACGAGATATAATACTATTACTTTTTGACTTTGATTTTGCGCGTTTAGCTCCTGATGTTTTTGAACAGTCAGATTATTCTAAAAATGAAGAAAAGCATTTGACTAAAAATGACTTAAAAGGAAAATGGAGACTGCCTCCTGGGAATAAATTTCAAAAAATAGGAATATTTCTTGACCTTATCACCGCAAGCGATAGGAGTACTATTGATGCTTTTATAAATGAACAATGTACACATAGTTATGCGAAAAAAGCAAAAAAAGCTAGTATAGAATGGCCGTTTTCAGAAACTATAGATTATAAAAAAATATCCGAGTCTGGAAATACTTTAAAGGTGACATTAGTAGATTCCAAAACGAAAAAAAGCTACCTATTTATATTTAGCTTTGATAAAAACAATAGATTCAAAAATATAAAGTTCAACGAATTTTAAATTATTCTTCAATTCGCATAACACAAACATCTTATGCTACTTTATTAGTTTTAGATAACAAGCCTATACCCAAACAAGTTAGCAATGCTGGTAATACCCATCCTAATTGATGTTTGGCGAAGGGAATATAATGGATAAGTGTATTCAAAACCTCCGAAGGGCTTTCATAACCAATAGCATTACGTATAAAGCCAATAGCATCTGGAATGGTAAACAAGAACGTGACTATCACAACAGCTCTAAACATTAAAGGCGACGACCATCGTTTTGAAAGTACATTGAGAATAATAAGAACAATGGTAATAGGATAAACAAAAAGTAATATTGGAAAAGCAATAACAATAATAGAATGAAAATCTAATTGACCAACAACGACACCAAGGACACAGCTAATAATTGATGTTGCAACATAAACAGAATGTGAATTACCAAGTAAACCTTTAAAATAATCTGCAGTTCCAGCGATAATACCTACAGCCGTTGTAAAACATGCCAATGAAATTAAAATACTTAAAACGGTATTCCCAAAGGTGCCTAAAGCAGCAATACTAACTCCTCTTAGCAAATTAGCACGTTGCATATCATCACTTAATTCTGAATTTATAATGATCTCAGAACCATAATAGGCACCAACCGAAATTAAACCAGCATAAATCATAAACAATCCAAATCCAGCAACCCAACCTGATTTAGCAATGAGTGCTCTCTTCTCTTCAAAACTCCCTTTGTGTCTAATATTGACAGATATAATTATAAAAGCTCCAACAACTGCGGCACCAATAGCATCAAAAGTTTGATAGCCTTCTAAGACTCCAGTTACAATGGGTGTTTTAAATTGAGACACGTTTGTAGTCATTTCCGAAGAGAACAAACCTATACCAATTACCATTAATAGCATTATTACAATTAACGGTGTTAAAAATTTACCTACAAAACTTAATATTTTTGATCTATTAAGAACAAAAACTAAGACGAGTGTAAAATAGATAGAGCTTGTTAATAATGGACTCGTACCAAATGCTGGATGAATAGCAATTTCATGTGTAGCTGAAGCTGTTCTTGGCGACGGAATTGCAATAGATATAACATAAATAAGTATGCAATAAATGAGGCTAAATTGTGGTGAGACCTTCTTCCCAAAGTCGTATAGTGTTCCTTGTAGCTTTGCATGAGCCAAAATTCCAATTATAGGAATTACGACACCTGTGATCATAAAACCAATAGCGACCCAAATCCAATTTTCTCCTGCGTTATAACCTAAAAGAGGAGGAAGCAATAAGTTAGCAGCACCAAAAAAAAGTGAGAATAAGGCAAAGCTTGTGATGAAAAGTTCTTTTCTAGAATTCAATGAAATTATTTTTGAGGTTGCTGTCAAATATAATAAATACTTAGTATGCAAAATCTATTCAAGTAGTATCTTTGTATTCTATGGTTTTAAAGTATAAAAATGCTCCAGTTTTTTATGAGGATGTAGGCGAGGGAGAACCAATTGTCCTACTACATGGTTTTCTTGAGAATGTATCAATGTGGCATGATATTAAAAAGGGTCTTATACAAACCAATAGAGTTATAAGTGTTGATTTATTAGGTCATGGTCAAACAGGATGTATTGGATACATTCACAAGATGTCAGATATGGCCAACGCTGTGTTATCGGTCTTGGATCATTTAGATGTTAATGAGTACAACTTAATTGGTCATTCTATGGGAGGTTACGTCGCCTTAGACATGGCTGAACGCTATCCTAAAGCTGTCAATCGATTGTGTTTAATTAATTCGACATATAAAGCAGATGATGAAGAGCGCAGGATGTTAAGGCAAAGAGCCAATAAGATGGTGCAGTCCAATTATGAAGCTGTTGTTAAAATGTCATTTATAAATTTATTTTCTTCAGAAAGCAGAAAAACACATGCTAATGAACTTGATAGGGCATTATTTCAAGCATTAAAAACACCACTTCAAGGTTATATAGCAGCTCAAGAGGGAATGATGGTTCGAACAGATAAATATGAGCTTTTAAAGGCTTTAAATGCAAAAAAAATAATTATTGTTGGTAAAAAAGATCCAGTTGTTGATGCCGATCGTATATTGAAAGAGACCAAAGGTACCGATATTGTTTGTAAGCAATTACCAGATGGACACATGAGTCATATAGAAAATAAATCAGAATTATCTTACATAATAAAACATTTTATCGAATAAAAATACTTTTAGACGTTTTTAATAACTTTTTTTTCTAAGTTTACTGTCCCCAAATCTAACAGCCATGAAAAAAACAACACCTACTAAGACTTCAAGTCCGTTAAAAATCTACTGTGACATATTTGGTCATAACTATGAGATGACAAAAAAAGTCACCTCTCATGTTAAAGAATATACTTGCAAATGCTGTAAACGTCAATTGACGACCAATGGCAATGGAAAGTTAACAGAACTTACACCTAAGTACAAAGAAATAAATGCTATTCTAGAGCAGATATATACACGCAGAATGATGCGTTTAAAGAAGAAAACACTCAGTTCATCGATATATTAGTGTAAAATCTCACGTTATTGTGTGGTTTTCATATATTTAGTAATCCTCTAAAATTAATAACTAAATATCACAATAAGGTGAAAAGTCTCTACTGCTCGTTATTTGGACATCAATACGAAGTCTCTAAAAACATCACGTATCACGTTAAAGAATATAAATGTTGCCATTGCAATACCCAAGTCACTACAAATGGGAAAGGTGGTCTAACATTACTAACGCCTAAGTATAAAGAAATCAATTCGGTGTTAGAACGTATTCATAACAGAAGAATTTCTCGAATAAAACAGAAAGCGTCCAATCCAATTGAAGAGAATTCAGTTTTGGATTTTACGCCTCATTTTTCATAGCATTCCAACCCTTTGCGATAATTGGTATTGCTTGCTCACCTCTGGTGATTAAGTGCATACCTCTTGCCTTTTCAGTAATATAACCAATAACAGTTAAATTTGGATTGCCTTTTATCTTAGTGAAGTCCTCTTGAGCTACAGTCATTAGTAATTCATAGTCCTCACCTCCATTTAATGCTATAGTTGTACTGTCTATTTTAAATTCTTCGCAAGTTGAGATAACTTGTGGATCCAACGGAATTTTATTCTCATAGATTTCTACACCAACATCACTTTGTTTACAGATATGCATTATTTCCGAAGATAGTCCGTCACTAATATCAATCATTGCTGTTGGTTTTACATCTAACTGTTTAAGGAGTTCAATAATGTCTTTTCGAGCTTCTGGCTTTAATTGACGCTCGATGATGTAAGTGTAAGGATCTAAATCTGGCTGATTTTGTGGGTTCACTTTAAACACTTCTTTCTCACGCTCTAAAACTTGAAGACCCATATATGCCGCACCAATATCTCCAGTAACAACAACTAAGTCATTTGGTTGTGCACCATTTCTTAATACAACATCATCCTTATTTACATTACCAATAGCGGTAACTGAGATAATAAGTCCAGTTGTAGAAGACGTCGTATCGCCACCAACCACATCAATATTATAAATTTTTGCCGCAGTTTCAATACCTGCATATAATTCTTCAAGAGCTTCTAGAGGAAATCGATTGGAAACAGCTATAGATATAGTAATTTGAGCAGCATGAGCATTCATAGCATATATGTCGCTCAAATTAACAATTACAGCTTTGTAACCCAAATGTTTAAGAGGAACATAGCTAAGATCAAAATGAACATTCTCAACTAGCAAATCTGTAGTGACAACGATTTGGTTTGATTTATGATCTAGAACTGCAGCATCATCTCCTATACTTTTTACGGTTGAAGTATGTTTCACATCAAAATTTTTGGTTAAATGTTCTATAAGACCAAATTCTCCAAGTTGTTCTAATGAGGTGCGTTGTGGGTTTTTATCTTCTATCATGATGCAAAAATAAGTAGCTTTTTCAGAAGAACATGACTGCTAAAGCTATTTTTATGACTTTCGAGAATAAGAAAACATGCATTTCAACGAAAAAACCAGTATTTCATCGGTTAAATGAATAAAAATTGTTATGTTAGCTTCCCCAAATCTTATTAACCTACTATGCAAACCACTTCTAACAACGAATTGTCGTGTTCGGTATTTGGACACAATTTAGAGCGTTCGTCATTGATATCTAAAGATACTCATGAGCTCACTTGTAAAACATGCCATTCAAAAGTAATCATAGGTGATCAAGGTGAATTTAATGCGCTTCCTTACAAAAATAGAGATATCAATACAACCATGAGACAACTTTTTCTGTTGAAAAACAGACGTTTTCATCGTCCAATTTCGGCTTAGAACAATGACTACTTTTCTCATTGGAATTACTTTCTAGATCTCAGGTCTTTGCATTAATTATACTTATGTAATCATTTGCTAATATAATGTTAGGTTCTATTGAAAAAATAGACTTATGTCGTATATTTGCAATCTATTTAGATAAAACATTCAAACAAAGTTTTTTTGTTAAAGGTGTTAGGTATTTAGATAGATGTTCAATCTAATATTTGAAAAAGGATATTATGAACAGATTAAATCTATAAATAAGACATGATCAAAGTATCTGAAACAGCAAAAAAGAAAGTCATTCAGTTAATGAATGATGATGGCTTTAACTCTGCTACCGATTTTATACGAGTTGGTGTAAAAAGTGGTGGATGCTCAGGTTTATCATATGACTTAAAATTTGATAAAGAACAAAAAGAAGATGATAAGGTCTTTGAAGACAATGGTGTAAAAATCATCGTTGATAAAAAGAGTTTTTTATATTTAATAGGAACAACCCTAGAATATTCAGGAGGTTTAAATGGTGCTGGATTTGTATTTAATAATCCAAATGCCAATAGAACTTGTGGTTGTGGAGAGTCATTCTCACTTTAAAAAAGATGTATGAGCAATAAATATACAGAAGATGATCTTCGCGAAGAACTGAAGACTAAGGAATACGAATACGGTTTCTACACAGATATTGAATCGGAAACATTTCCTGTTGGTTTAAATGAAGACATTGTTAGAGCAATTTCTAAAAAGAAAGAAGAGCCAGAATGGATGACCCAGTGGCGTCTTGAAGCCTTTAAAATCTGGAAAGAAATGACTGAGCCTGAATGGGCAAATGTGCATTATGAAAAACCAGATTTTCAGGCTATCTCTTACTACTCTGCACCAAATAGCAAGCCAAAATACGATAGTATAGATGAGGTTGATCCAGAGCTTTTAGCGACGTTTGAAAAATTAGGAATTTCATTGGACGAACAAAAGAAGCTAGCTGGAGTTGCAATGGACGTTGTAGTCGATTCTGTTTCGGTAGCAACAACATTTAAAAAGACCTTGGCCGAAAAAGGAATCATCTTCATGAGTATTTCTGAAGCGATACAAGAACATCCAGAATTGGTAAAGAAATATATTGGAACTGTAGTACCTCAAAAAGACAACTTTTATGCGGCATTAAATAGCGCAGTTTTTAGTGATGGTAGCTTTTGTTATATACCAAAAGGTGTTCGCTGTCCAATGGAATTATCAACTTACTTCAGAATTAATCAGGCTGGAACAGGTCAATTCGAACGTACCTTGGTCATCGCAGATGAAGGTAGTTATGTAAGTTATTTAGAAGGTTGTACGGCACCTAGTCGTGACGAAAATCAATTACACGCAGCTGTAGTAGAATTAATCGCCTTAGATGATGCCGAAATAAAATATTCTACTGTTCAAAATTGGTATCCAGGAAATGCAGAAGGAAAAGGCGGTGTATACAATTTCGTGACTAAAAGAGGCTTATGTGAAACTAATTCTAAAATATCTTGGACGCAAGTTGAAACTGGTAGTGCCGTCACATGGAAATACCCTTCATGTGTTTTAAAAGGAGATAATTCTGTAGGTGAATTTTATTCTATTGCAGTAACTAATAATTATCAGCAGGCCGATACAGGAACTAAGATGATCCATCTTGGTAAAAACACCAAGTCAACTATTATCTCTAAAGGGATTTCGGCAGGAAAATCTCAAAACTCTTATAGAGGATTGGTTCAAATTAGCTCTAGAGCAGAAAACGCGCGAAACTTTTCACAATGTGATAGTTTGTTAATGGGTAATGATTGTGGCGCACACACATTTCCATATATAGAAGTCAAAAATAAATCAGCTCAAATAGAGCATGAAGCTACAACCAGTAAAATTGGAGAAGATCAAATTTTCTACTGTAATCAACGTGGAATTGATACTGAAAAAGCTATTGCATTAATTGTTAACGGATTTAGTAAAGAAGTACTCAATAAGTTACCAATGGAATTTGCTGTTGAAGCACAAAAACTATTAGAAATTAGTTTAGAAGGATCGGTTGGATAATAAAACCAAGAATTAAAGTCATGAAAAAAGTATTTGTATTACTCATAACACTGGTAGTGTTTGTTAGTTGTAAAGACGACAAGACAGCAGAAACTGAGATGTCTTCAGAAGAGAAAACAACGGTTACCGAACCAGGCAAAACCTTAAAACAAAGTGATGGCTTAATCGCTATACAAGGTGATTTTCTATATGTAGATGCAGATAAGGCAGCAGTCTTTAAAACACCAACACAAATGTATGGTGTTGTCATAGATGACAAGATGAATGAGTTAAATGAACAGGTTAAGCAATATAAAGCAGATCAATACACTATGGTGCCTGTGACTTTGAGAGTCCGTATGATTGAAAATGATGTTGAGAATCAATGGAAACAAAAAATTGAGATTAAAGAAATTCTAAAGGTATCTAAACCAAGTCCTGAAGAAAACGACGTTATAAAACTAGGAAGTAAGTAATATGTTAAAGATAAAAAATTTACACGCAAGTGTTGAAGATAAAGCCATTTTAAGAGGTATCGATTTAGAGGTGAAACCTGGAGAAGTACACGCTATCATGGGACCTAATGGTTCAGGAAAAAGTACTTTGGCCTCGGTTGTTGCTGGAAAAGAAGAATATGAAGTTGATAAAGGAGAAATTAGTCTTGATGGTGAAGATATTGAAGAGTTATCAGCTGAAGAACGTGCACATAAAGGTGTGTTCATGTCATTTCAATATCCTGTGGAAATCCCTGGTGTTAGTGTGACTAATTTCATGAAAACAGCTATTAATGAAACTAGAAAAGCCAAAGGCTTAGACGATATGCCAGCAAATGAAATGCTGAAAATGATTCGCGAAAAATCAGAGCTTTTAGAAATTGATAGAAAGTTTTTATCACGCTCTCTTAATGAAGGGTTTTCTGGAGGTGAGAAAAAACGAAATGAGATTTTCCAAATGGCCATGCTTGAACCTAAGTTAGCCATATTAGATGAAACAGATTCTGGTTTGGATATCGATGCATTACGTATTGTTGCCAATGGTGTCAATAAATTAAAAAGTAAGGATAATGCTGTAATCGTTATTACACATTACCAACGTTTATTAGATTATATTGTTCCAGATTATGTACATGTATTGTATGATGGTAGAATTGTAAAATCGGGAACAAAAGAACTAGCGCATGAGCTAGAAGAAAAAGGTTACGATTGGATAAAAGAGGAAGTAAATGCTTAATTGAAGTTATTGGTAAATTTTACAAATAACCGAAGACACAACACATGGATTTAAAAGATAAATTAGTATCGTCATTTATGGCATTTGAGAACACGGTAGATATAGATGCTCCTGTTCATGATGTTCGAAGTGAAGCAATTAAAACGTTTGAAGATGAAGGTTTTCCTTCTAAGCGAGATGAAGCTTGGAAATACACCTCTTTAAACAGTGTTTTAAAACATGATTACAGCGTATTTCCAAAGCAAGAAAATGCTATAGAATATAGTGATGTTAAGAAGTATTTTATTTATGATATAGATACATATAAAATTGTGTTTATTGATGGTAAATATTCGTCTCATTTGTCTCAAACCACTCATGATGGTATAGATGTATGCTTGATGTCTGCTGCACTATCAAAACCAAAGTATCGACTTATTATTGAGAATTACTTCAATAAAGCGGCTACTAAAGATGGGTTGTCATCTTTAAATACAGCCTTTTCTCAAGAAGGTGCTTATATTCATATTCCGAAGAATAAATTGGTAGAGAAACCAATTCAAATCATACATTTTTCAACAGGAAATGAGTCTGCATTAATGTTGCAGCCACGTAATTTGATTGTTGTAGATGAAAATTCTCATGTTCAAATTATTGAACGTCATCAAAGTCTTACTGAAAACCCAGTATTAACTAATAGTGTTACTGAAATATTTACCAATAAAAGAGCTATTATTGATTATTATAAAATTCAAAATGATAAACAAAGTGCCTCTTTAATTGATAATACGTTTATCAAACAAAAACGTGAAAGTCATGCCTCTGTTCATACCTTTTCTTTTGGAGGACAATTAACGCGTAATAATCTTAATTTTTATCAAAACGGAGAACGTATTGATTCTACATTAAAAGGT
Source organism: uncultured Psychroserpens sp. (assembly GCF_947500255.1). GTDB lineage: Bacteria > Bacteroidota > Bacteroidia > Flavobacteriales > Flavobacteriaceae > Psychroserpens. The sequence continues at coordinate 1,288,164 of NZ_CANMRL010000001.1, forward strand.
GTTACAATTATTGGTGATAAACAGCATGTAGATCATAATACATTAGTACATCATATCGAACCAAACTGTGAAAGCCATCAAGATTATAAAGGTATTTTTGGTGATAAGTCTACAGGTGTGTTCAACGGGAAAGTTGTCGTAGATAAGATCGCTCAAAAGACGAATGCATTTCAGGCAAACAATAATATCTTATTAAGTGATAAAGCGTCTATCAATACTAAACCTCAATTAGAGATTTTTGCCGATGATGTGAAATGTTCTCATGGATGTACCATTGGTCAGCTAGATGACAGCGCTATGTTTTATATGCGCTCTCGTGGAATTCCAGAAAAAGAAGCAAAAGCTTTATTGATGTTTGCTTTTAGTAACAATGTATTAGACTCTGTAAAAATCCCTGAGATCAAACAACGTATTACAAAACTTATTGCCAATAAATTAGGCGTTAGTATCGGATTTGATTTGTAATGAGTAACACAGTGAGTCATATCAATCTTGATGTCGATGAAATCAGAAAAGATTTTCCAATCTTAAATCGTGAGATTAACGGAAAACCCTTAATATATTTTGATAACGCCGCGACCTCACAAACACCTAAACAGGTGATTGATGTGATCGTAGATTATTATTCAAATTACAACGCTAATATTCATAGAGGTGTACATACCTTAAGCCAAGAAGCAACCGATCTCTATGAGGCAGCACGACTAAAGATCCAGCATCATTTTAATGCTAAACATAATTATGAAGTGATTTTAACATCAGGGACAACACATGGGATTAACATGGTGGCTAATGGATTTTCAACATTACTTAAAAAGAATGATGAGGTTTTGGTATCAGCCTTAGAACACCACAGTAATATTGTGCCATGGCAAATGTTATGTGAACGTACTGGTGCAACGTTGAAAGTTATTCCTATGAATGAACACGGTGAATTGATCATGAGCGATTATGAAGCCTTGTTATCCGAACGCACGAAACTTGTGTTTGTTAATCATATTTCAAATGCTTTAGGAACGATTAATCCTATTGAGCAGATCATCAAAAAAGCACATGATGTTGATGCAGCAGTGCTCATTGATGGTGCACAATCTTGTCCGCATATCAAACCAGATGTACAAGCATTAGATGTTGATTTTTACGTGACTTCAGCTCATAAAATGTGTGGACCAACTGGTATTGGAATGCTCTACGGAAAAGAAGAATGGCTTAATAAACTACCACCTTACCAAGGCGGAGGAGAAATGATCGATGAGGTGACTTTCGAAAAAACCACTTATGCAGGACTACCACATAAGTTTGAAGCTGGTACACCTAATATTTGTGGTGGCATTGCTTTTGGTGCTGCTGTAGATTACATGAATGCTATTGGCTTTGATTCAATTGCAGCATATGAACATGAGCTATTAAACTACGCCACAAATAAGTTAACACAAATAGAAGGCTTAAAGATCTACGGAACGGCTAAAGAAAAGACCTCTGTGATCTCATTTAATATTGAAGGTATACATCCTTATGATATAGGAACTATCCTGGACAAAATGGGAATTGCTGTTCGAACTGGTCATCACTGTGCACAGCCTATAATGGACTTCTTCAAAATTCCAGGAACCGTTCGAGCATCGTTTGCATTTTATAACACAAAAGCTGAAATTGATGCTTTAGTTGAAGGTGTTGTGAAGGCAAAAATTATGTTGAGCTAAATTTAATTTCTATACCTCTTTTTCAATTAATTGTTTTTTGAAGACAGATTTTTCTGTCTTAGAATTACGGGTTTTCCGTAGTTTATTTACTTATAAACAGATTTTTTGAAAATCTTAATATTTTTTTAACATTTTGTTGAATTTTATATATAAATAATTATATATTCAGCAAAATTTTAACCAAAATATATATAAAAATGAAAAAAATGTTTTTGAGCCTTGCTGCTCTAGCCCTAATTTTTACATCATGTGAAAATGACAAAAATGAAATTTCTCAGGAACAAAACAAAGTAGACATGAGTGACTTCTTTGTACATACTGAAACTGACGAAAATGATGAAAAAGAAAGAAATGGTGTAACACAATGCTATTCGATGACTAACTTGAACAGACTTTTAGAAGAAGATCCACAGCTGTACAAAAAAATGTATGACATTGAATACCAAACAAGAGCTAATATTCTACTAAGACCAGGAAATGGAAATGGCAACGGTAACAATGGCGGCGGCGGTGACGGCGGTGGAGACGGTGGTACAGATAACTTAGGGGTTATCGATATTCCTGTATATGTTCATGTTATCTATAGTAACTCACAACAAAATATTAGTGCTGGACAAATTCAATCTCAAATAGATGTGTTAAACGAAGATTTTAGAGCAACTAATGGTGACGCGAGTCAAGTGCCTGGAGAGTTTTCTGGTTTAGTAGCAGATAGTGAAATTCAATTTACTTTAGCGGGTACATTTAGACATGCAGACTCAAGAACATCTTGGGGAACTAATGACGCTATGAAAGTAGCATATCCACCTGTGACACCAGCAACACATTTAAATATTTGGGTATGTAATATCGGAGGCGGAATTTTAGGATATGCACAATTCCCTGGTGGACCTTCATCTACTGATGGTGTTGTAGTATCACCACAATATTTTGGAAATACTGGGTTTGTATCTGCACCTTTTAATGGAGGAAGAACAACAACTCACGAGGTTGGACACTACTTAAATTTACGCCATATTTGGGGAGATGGAAGATGTAATAGAGATGATTTTGTTTCTGACACGCCTAAATCTGATGCACCAAACTATGGTTGCCCATCATACCCAACGGTAAATTGTAGATCAAATGATATGACGATGAATTATATGGACTATGTTGATGATGCGTGTATGTATATGTTCTCTGAAGGACAAAAAACACGTATGAGAACTGTGTTCCAAGCTGGAGGACCAAGAGCAGCAATGGCTAACTAATTTTTCAGTTTTATACTATATAAAGAAAGGATGTCTACTAAGACATCCTTTTTTATTAATTGTATTTTAATTCTATCTCAGTTCCGTCAATGACCAATGTTTTTATAAGCTCCTTTTTTGGAAGTGGTGGAATAAACTGAGCTATTATCTTTCGTTTTTTATTGGCTTTTAATTTTTGTTGAAACTTCTTTATTGAAGAGGTTAACTTCATTGACATAACCACCAAATCTACTTGATGTAGATTTCCATCTTTATCCTTAATGAATATCTTTTCAAAATCTATAATTTGAGCCTCCGAGCTATTATTTTTAAACTCAAATACAATGGTAAAAAAACGCTGACCTTTTTCAGCAACAAAAATTTCTTGATTTCTATCAGCAGTTCTGCTTTTTTGAATAGCATAAATTCTAAACTCAACGTCATTAGAATAGTTATATATTTGTTTTCGGTCAAGTTTTTGCGCAGATGCAGTAAAAGAGATAAGCAGAAAAAGAGATAGTAATGTTTTCATTATTAGTGTTTAAGATTAATGTATGGTACTAAAAGTATTATTTTTTTCTTAGTTCTAAAGAATTTGTTTTTAAATAATTCTGAAAAGTGACACCAATCATAAACTTTGGCTTCTTTTTTGTAATATTACTACTAACAACAAAAAGCTCACAATTATGAAACTAGTTATATGTTTGGTATTCATGCTGATTTCAGCTAAAGAATGCGATAAAAATAAAGCACAAACGACCAATGATACGTCTTCGCAAGTCACTACCGAAATGACCGAAGCACGATTGCAAGAAGAGGCGATGAAAATTAATTATAAAGCACATACCAGAGGATTTTTTCTGCAAATATGGATTGAAGGCGATTCTATGTCTGTAACTAATGACTATAATCTCAAAGATATTCGTAAATATCAAATCCCTAAAGAAGAAAAAGAGGCATTAATGGCACTCATTAGTGAAACCGATGAAAAAACACTACCAGGGCTAGAACCACCTTCAAGAGCATTTCGATATGATGGTGCTCCTATGGCACATTTAGAGATCTCAAAAGGTGAAGACACCTATAAGACTGAAAACTTTGATCACGGAACACCTCCAGTAGCTATTAAAAGCGTTGTTGAGAAAATCTTATCGATTAAAACATTGTTTGAGAAACAATAGAGATGCGTATCTTTGCATTATAAAAATGAATGCTAAAACGAAAAAGAATTTTAGATGACAATTGCTGAGATACAAGATGAGATTATTGATGAATTTTCGATGTTTGAAGATTGGGAAGAACGCTACCAATATATGATAGATTTAGGTAAGACCTTACCTTTAATAGATGAGCAATATAAAACCGATGATCATATTATTAAAGGGTGTCAAAGTAAAGTTTGGGTTCATGCCGAAATGACCAATGATAAAGTAGAGTTTACGGCAGACAGCGATGCTATTATTACTAAAGGAATTATTGCCATATTGATAAGAGTATTCTCAAATCAACACCCTAAAGATATCATTGAAAGTAATACAGATTTTATCGACAAAATTGGTCTAAAAGAACATTTGTCTCCAACACGTGCTAACGGATTGGTAAGTATGATCAAACAAATTAAAATGTATGCAATTGCATATCAAACACAGTTAAATTAGTTCGAAAATGAGCGATACAACAATAGATACAAACCTATTAGGAGAAAAGATAGTAAGAGTTTTAAAAACCATTTATGATCCAGAAATTCCTGTAGATATATATGAATTAGGACTTATTTATGATGTTTTTGTAAATGAAGATTATGATGTTAAGATCTTAATGACCTTAACCACGCCTAATTGTCCCGTTGCAGAAACGCTTCCATTAGAAGTTGAAGAAAAAGTAAAGTCATTGAATGATGTAAAAACAGCTGAGGTTGAAATTACATTCGATCCACCATGGAGTCAAGATCTTATGAGTGAAGAAGCCAAATTAGAATTAGGAATGCTTTAATATGGCCGAGGAAATTGTAAATAGAGTTGCGCAAAGTAAATTGATGGTAGTCGACTTAGAAGACTACTATCCAGATGGAGAGCGCCATGTTTTTGATATCAAAAATTGGCTTTATGAAGGTTTTGTGTTGAGAGAAAAAGAGTTTAGGCAATATGTAAAAGATTATGATTGGTCTCAACATCAAAATCAATATGTAGCATTAACCTGTTCTACAGATGCCATAATTCCTGCTTGGTCCTTTATGTTGCTCACTCTAGAATTACAACCCTATGCTAAAAAAGTGTGTGTAGGAGATCTCGAAACACTAGAGACATCACTCTTTCAAGATGTTATAAATACATTGGATGTCGAATCTTACAAGGATAAACCAATCATTATTAAAGGTTGTGCTAATAAACCTGTTCCAACCAATGCTTACCTCATGTTGTCTAGCAAATTAAAACCTGTTGCTAAATCTATAATGTATGGTGAAGCTTGCTCATCTGTACCACTTTTCAAAAGAAAAAAATAAAACCACCCTTCTTGTGACTTTAATGAAAAAATAGAGTCAAATACTACAGATACGAATTACTAAATTTTCATTTTCAGCTAAATTGTTGGCATTCAAATAGCTAATGATTTATATTTGCATTCTAATTAACAATTTGAAAACTATTAAAACTAAAACAAGAACTATGACAAAAAAATTACTTTTTACAGCAGTATTGATGTTATCAATGTCTTTCGGTTTCTCACAAACTAAAGAGGAATTACAAGCTCAAAAAGCAGAAAAACAAGCAGAAGCTGATGCTGCTCAAGCAGAAGCAAACGCATTACAAGCACAAATAGATGCGTTACCTGGTTGGAGAGTTGGAGCCTTTGGTGTAATTGGAGGAAGTTTGTCTAACTTTAATAACTGGTATGCGCAAGGTGCTCCTAATAATTCATCGGGAAATATTGGGTTTACAGTAAATGGATATGCGAACCTAATTCAAGAGAAATTTTTCTGGAGAAATGCCTTAACAACTAATTTAAATTGGACGAAGTTAGATAACAAAGACATAGATACCGATAGCGATGATTTCGAACCAACAACAGACGTGTTTAATATTTCTTCTTTATACGGAAGAAAATTGAGCGAAAAATTTGCCATTTCTGGATTGATGGAATACAGAACAACGATTTTAAATAACTTCAATGATCCTGGATATTTAGATGTTGGTGTTGGTGCAACATGGACGCCACTTGAGAACTTGATTGTTGTAATCCACCCATTAAACTACAATTTTGTTTTTGCTGATAATGATACCGTTTTCGAATCATCTTTAGGTGCAAAAATTGTTGCAGATTATACGCGTCAAATTGGAGCAATAGCATTTAAATCAAACCTATCAATGTTTCAGAGTTATAAAAGTGGTGATTTGTCTAATTGGACATGGACCAACTCGTTTAGCTATACACTATGGAAAAGTATTGGTGTAGGATTTGATTTTGGTTTAAGAAATAACAAGCAAGAGGCTTTAAATTTTGCTTTAAGTCAGTTTGATCCAATGGGAACAGCAGCAGAACCAACGTTTGATAATGTTGATAACGACTTACAAAGCTACTACACATTAGGATTAACTTACAAGTTCTAATTCTAACAATAGATACTATAAAAAAAGCATCCTGAGATTAACAGGATGCTTTTTTTGTTTCTATAAAACGTGTCTTATGTTTCTTCGGTATAATCAGGATACAAAAAATGATTGTATGGGAATCGTGTGATATGAATTTCTCTTACTTCATCATAGACTCGTTTTTTAAATGTATCGAGATTCTTTTTGTTTAATGCGGAAATAAACAAGGCATTATTACCTACTCGATTCATCCACGTGTTTTTCCATTCATCCAATGAATAATGTGATGATGTTCTCTCGGTGATAAGATCATCATCATCAAAAGGTTCAGCTTCATAAGCATCAATCTTATTAAATACCATAATCGTTGGTTTGTCTGAACTGTCAATCTCACCAAGAATCTTATTTACAGATTCAATATGCTCTTCAAAATTTCGGTGTGAGATATCAACAACATGAAGCAACAAATCTGCTTCTCTAACTTCATCAAGTGTACTTTTAAAAGATTCGACTAATTGCGTAGGTAATTTTCTAATAAATCCAACAGTGTCAGTGAGTAAAAAAGGAAGATTTTGAATCACCACTTTTCTTACAGTGGTATCTAAAGTTGCAAATAATTTGTTTTCAGCAAACACATCACTTTTACTAACTACATTCATTAATGTTGATTTACCAACATTGGTATAACCAACCAAAGCTACGCGAACCATTTTTCCACGATTACCACGTTGAACCGCCATTTGTTTGTCAATCGTTTTAATCTTTGCTTTGAGTAAAGCAATCTTGTCGCGTACAATACGTCTATCGGTTTCAATTTCTGTTTCACCAGGACCACGCATACCAATACCACCTTTTTGACGTTCAAGGTGAGTCCACATTCCTTTTAATCGTGGTAATAAGTATTCACACTGAGCCAATTCAACTTGGGTTCGTGCATAACTTGTTTGAGCGCGTTGAGCAAAAATATCAAGAATAAGATTTGTTCTGTCTAATACTTTGCATCCTAAAATCTTACTTATGTTACGTTCTTGAGCAGCAGAAAGTTCATCATCAAAAATCGCTGTACCAACATTATGGTCTTCAATATAGTGTTGCACTTCATTCATTTTACCAGAACCAATAAATGTCTTTGGATTTGGCATATCCATTTTCTGGGTAAAACGTTTTAAAACTTCACCTCCAGCTGTGTAGGTCAAAAATTCTAGCTCATCTAAGTACTCTTTAGATTGCTCTTCATTTTGATCTCTAGTGACCACGCCTATAAGTATTGTTTTTTCTAGTGCTATATTCTTTTTTTCAATCATATATTAAAATAAAAGACAAAGTTACATAATTGAATCTTCGTCTATTGCATTTTAAAACCTAAATTTGTAATGTGAATTCCCAAGACGAAAAAACAATTACTTATACAGTTGCGTTCTATAATCTCGAAAATCTGTTCGACATATATAATGATGCATCAAAACACGATGACGACTTTTTACCAAATTCTGATAAACGTTGGACTCAAAAGCGTTACGATCGAAAGCTTTTTAAATTAGCACAAGTGATTTCCAAAATTGGTGTCGAAAACGCCCAAAAGCCACCCTCGATTGTAGGCTTGGCTGAAGTTGAAAATAAAAACGTGCTCCGTGATCTTATTGAGAGCAAGGATCTGGAATCATATAACTATGGTATTGTTCATTATAATTCTCAGGACGAAAGAGGTATTGATGTTGCCATGATTTATGATAAAACAGTTTTTACTGTCCAACATTCTAAAACCTATTCTATATACCTTGAAGATGAAATTGGCGAGCAAGATTACACTCGAGATATTTTATTAGTATCAGGAATTCTTCATTCAGAAAAAGTACATTGTATAATCAATCACTGGCCATCACGAAGAGAGGGAGAGCAAGAATCGATGCCTAAGCGTTTAAAAGCGGCTCAAAAAGTTGTAGAGATAATTGATACTATCAAAGCAAAAGATCCCAATGCTAAACTTTTGGTAATGGGAGATTTTAATGATAACCCAAGTAATGAGAGTATAAAATTTCTTTCTGCAAATGGTGATCTTTACAATCCAATGGAAACTATGTTATCCTATAGCAGAGGAAGTTTGAACCATAATTTTAAATGGAATTTATTTGATCAAATATTATTTTCAACTAATTTTTTCGAAACTCAAAAGAATAAATTAAAGTTTGATGAAGCCGATATTTTTGATGAAAAATTTCTTACTCAATATAAGGGTAAATTTAAAGGACAACCATTTAGAACTTTTGTTGGTAAAAAATACAAAGGAGGCTACAGTGATCACTTTCCAGTTTTTGTACAATTAAATGTCTCTGAAACATAAGTTCTTAACGTCTTTTTCTTTTTGTCGATAATAACTGCTTTTTATCTATTATAACAATGTTAACAGTTCGTTAACTACCATTTTTTTTATCTTCGGATACTTATTTAGGTCTTATAGAGAGACTTAGTAATGTCTTAATTATTCGGTCCTGCCCCTTTGGATTAAAATTAAGACACTAACTATCAATTAATTAAAATAATTTAATAGCATTCATTGATATGAAAAAAGTTTTACTCTCGTTATCATTTTTACTTGCTTTTTCAATTTGGTGTGCCTCTGCTCAGGTAACATCATATCCGTATCTAGAAGATTTTGAATCTGGAGACGGAGGTTGGGTTGCAGATAATACTACAGCAGGAACATGGGCTCTAGGAGCTCCTGCAAATACAATAATTAATAGTGCTGATTCTGGCGTTAATGCTTGGGTGACCAATTTAACTGGTGATTATAACGTAAGTGAATCATCAACAGTTCAAAGCCCTGTTTTTGATTTTACAAGCTTAACTGCACCATCAATTGAATTTAGTATTTGGTGGAATTCAGAATTTAGCTGGGATGGAATGGTTTTACAATCATCTATAGATGATGGAACGACATGGCAAAATGTTGGTGCCGTTGGTGATCCAAACAATTGGTTTACCGATGGAACTATAGGAGGAAACCCAGGAGGCCAGCAAGAAGGTTGGACAGGTAGAGGTGCAGCAAATGGATCTCAAGGATGGGTTATCGCTCGTCATGCATTAGTTGGACTAGCAGGAGAAGCAAGTGTGATCTTAAGATTTGCATTTGGGTCTGATACTTCTGTTCAAGATGAAGGTGTCGCTTTCGATACTGTATCTGTTTTTGACGTAAGTTGTCCTGAGCCAACAGGAATTACAGTGAGCAATATTACTGCAACGTCAGTAGATGTTAACTGGACAGCAGGTGGAGCTGAAACAAACTGGGAAGTTGTAGTTCAACCTATAGGAACTGGTGTTCCAACAGGAGCAGGAACAGCCACAACAAATAACCCTTACACTGAAAATGGGTTAACAGCTGTAACAGATTATGAAGTCTATGTAAGAGCAGATTGTGGAGGTGACGGTCTTAGTAATTGGGTTGGTCCAGTAAACTTTTTGTCAGCTTGTGATGTATTTGTTCCTGATTATTTAGAAGGCTTCGCCACAATAATACCAAATTGTTGGGATGAAGCTTCTGATGGAGATGCGACAACAGGTCCTACAGGACTTGGCGCTGGAGATTGGGGACCGGATGGATTTTTGAATAATGGTTTTGATGGAGCATATAAAATAAATTTATGGCAAGCAGCCAAAAGCGATTGGATTTTATCACCTCAGTTTGATTTAACAGGTGGGCCATTTCAAGTAGATTTTGATTTTGGGATCATGCAATTCGCAAGTAGCACTACAGCAGGAACTTTAGGTTCTGATGATACTGTACAATTATTGATTAGTACAGATAATGGTGCAACATGGACGAGTTTAATAACTTTTGATAATACTACTGTGGTTCCTGTTACTGGAACTCAAGTTGTATTTGATTTAACAGCATATTCAGGTCAGATTGTACAGTTTGGTATTTTAGGGTCTGAAGGAACTGTTGATGATGCAGAAGATAATGATGTTTTTGTAGATAACTTTAGAGTACGTGCTATCCCTTCATGTCAAGAATTGACAGGTGTGGTGGTAGATAATGTTACTGATACATCGGCTGATATAAGTTGGACGCCTGGTGGAACTGAGACGTCTTGGGAAGTAGCGATACAGCCTCAAGGAACAGGCGTTCCTGCAGGAGCTGGGACAGCAACAACAGATAACCCTTACACAGCAACACCATTAAACCCAAGTACAGCTTATGAAGTATGGGTAAGAAGTGATTGCGGTGTTGATGGTTTAAGTAGTTGGGTTGGACCAATTAATTTTACAACATTAAATACACCACCACCACCACCAGTTGGAGTGACTTGTGTAACAGGTTCGTCTTCATTCATTTTTACTGAAAACTTTGAACAAGATCCACCATCAGGTTGGACAGGAACAGGTTTTGATGGTTCTAATGGTAACTGGGATATCACAGCAGCTGGAGCCAATTCTTTTGGTACTGGTCCTGCAAATGCTTTTGATGGCGGCGGAGGAAACCATTTAGAATATGAAGCAACAGGTGATGCTACAGATATTGCATCGGCTATAAGTCCAGCAATTGATATGTCAACGGCTGTTGATGGCGCTGAATTGTCATTCTTCTTCCATGCTTTTGGAGATGATATGGGAACATTAAATGTTGGTGTAGGTACAGATGCAGCAGGTCCGTTTACTAATGTATTTACATGGGTAGGAGATTTACAAATCTCAGACGACGAAGCTTGGGTACCAGTAGGAATTAATCTTGATGCTTATCTAGGTCAAGTGATTTATTTAGAATTTAGCTATGGTGGAGCCGGAACAGGTTTTGAAGGCGATATGTCTATAGATTTTGTAAGAGTAGAGTCTTGTGGAAACTTCTGTATTCCTCCAAGTGGGATTACAGTAGCTAATATTACAGGAACTACTGCAGATATAAGTTGGACACCTAACAATGGAGAAACATCATGGGAATATGTAGTTGTTCCTTCTGGAACAGGCGAACCAACAGGTCCTGGTACTACTGTAGGAACACCTTCAGCAAGTATTTCTGGTTTAGATTTTGAAACCGAATATGAAGTTTGGGTAAGAGCCGATTGTGGTAGCGAATTTAGTATATGGTCTGGACCGGTGATTTTTACGACAACAATACAAACCAATTTTGATGTAGATTGTGCAGTAGGCCCAGTGAATAGCTTCCTTTGTTATGGAAATAATGATTCTGAAATATTTACATACACAAGTTCAGATGGTTCACTCCTTAATCTTACTATTAATGTAGGAGAAATAGAAGGGGCTCCTTTTGATTTCTTACTTGTAACTGATGGAGATGGCACTGTACTATATAATGACGAAGGTAATGATGGTGTACTTGATGGATTAACATTTCAGTCTTTAACAGATACAATTACCATCCAGATTTTATCAGATCCGTCAGTAAGCTGTCAGTCTGGTAGTGGATGTTGTTTAGATGGGATTGACTTTACTGTAGCTTGTGCTACATGTGTAAACCCAGTAGCCACATATCAAGTTATTGACGATTGTGATAATGGCGATCAGTTCTTAATTGACGTTAATGTTACTAGCTTAGGTGATGCTACATCACTAACAATTTCAAATAATATAGATGCTACTACAGTACCTGTGACAGCAGTTGGAACTTATCAAATTGGGCCATTTCCATTCTTGGTTGATGTCGTTGTATCTGTAAGTAATGATCAGGATGTTAACTGTATTATTAATAGTAGTCCTATTCAATTACTGGCATGTCCACCCGAAAATGACAATCCGTGTGACGCCACTGTTGCTGCGGTTAATGATGACGATTCTTGTGATTTGACAACTCCAGGAACAATAATTGAAGCAACACCATCGGGAGTACCAGATGGTACATGTACTGGTAATCCAGACGATGATGTATGGTTCGAATTTACGGCATTAAGTGAAGTTCAATTAATCTCGTTAGTAAATATTGCTGGAGGAACTTTTAACTTAGATCATGCATTGTACGAAGGAACTTGTGATGGTTTAGTAGAGATTGATTGTACTGATGGTACAGCGAGCGTAACACCTCAATTAGTTATAGGAAACACTTACTTTATTAGAGTGTTCTCAGGCGGAAATGATTCGGAAACATCAACCTTCGATCTTTGTATCAAAGAAGCACCTACAAATATCATTTGTGAAAATGCTGAAAACTTCTGTGCTGAACCAGGCGGAGCTTTAACGACACCTAATATTATTGGGATTCCTGATCCTTCAGATATTGCTTGTCTATTCTCTGCACCAAACCCAACTTGGAATATCATTCAAATTGGAGACCCTGGATTGATTGAAATAGAAATCTCTCAAGTTGATGATGCTGGAAATGGATTAGACGTTGATTTCGTTCTATGGGGTCCTTTTGATTCTGTAGAAAATGCTTGTGGGAATTTAGACCTTGGATGTCCTAATCCAGGTGGAGATTGTCCTAACAACACAGCAGATCCAGACTTTTATCCTTTTGGAAATATAGTTGATTGTAGTTATTCTTTTATTTCTACTGAAACACTTACAATTGATAATGCTCTATCGGGAGAAATCTACCTTTTATTAGTAACCAATTTCTCTGATGATCCAGGAACCATTTCAATTAGTCAAACGAATGCAGGTGGTGAAGATGATGGTGATATTACAGCCGAAATAGAAGTAGATTTAGGACCAGATCAAGAGTTTTGTGGATTTGATTCTTATGAAATAATTGCTGATTCACCTTTCGCTGATACTTGGGAATGGTATTGTGATGGTTTTATTATTGATGGCGAAACATCGTCTTCATTGATAGTTACAGAATCATGTACTTATACAGTTATAGTTTATGATGAACAATGTGATGCTCAGGCTCAAGATTCGGTGACAATAACTTTTGGAGACGAACCAGTTGCAAATACAGTAGCAGATATTGTTACTTGTGATGACATATCAGCAGATGAGATTGAAGACTTTGATTTAGGGATTCAAACAGCAGGTATTTTAGGTACACAATCAGAAACAGAGTTTAATGTAACTTACCACTTAACTTTGGCTGATGCTCAATCTGGTGCGAATCCGTTACCATTAAACTACACCAATACATCTAATCCTCAAACAATCTATGTTAGAGTTGAAGATGCTAATGCAACATTTTGTTCTGCTACAACATCGTTCCAGTTAATCATATCTGGACCAACTCCAGATGCAACTAGTGTACCAATTGAAGAATGTGATGATGATACAGACGGAGCTACTTTATTTGACTTAGCAGCGCATGACGCGAATATACTCAATGGTCAGAGTGCTACAGACTTTTCGGTCTCTTATTATGAAACTGAGGCAGATGCTGAGGCAGGAACTAATGCCATAGATACATCTGTACTATACAGTAGCGCTTCTCAAACAATCTATGCTAGAGTGGAAAGTAATATTGCTTTTGATTGCTTCTCTACAACACCATTTGACCTAATAGTTAAGCCATTGCCTAGTACATCATTCACTACAGATTTTGATTACGAGGTGTGTCCTAATGCAACAGTACCAATTTTAATTACTGCAACAGCCAATAACTATTCAGAATCTGAAGTAACAATTGTATGGTACCAAGATGGAGGCGTTATTGCTGGAGAAAACAGTTTAACCCTACCAGTATTAGAAGCAGGACTTTATGAAATAGAAGTGACTTTTAACGATGCAACACAATGTTCTAGTATTACATCACAAAATGTAATTGAATTAGAAAGTTGTGTGATTCCTCAAGGGATTTCTCCAAATGGAGATGGGATGAATGATACTTTTGATTTAAGTAGTTATGATGTAAGTAAGCTTGAAATCTTTAATCGTAATGGAACTTTAGTATACTCTAAAGCGAACTATACAAACGAATGGTATGGTCAAACCAACGATGGTGATGAACTACCTGTGGGAACATATTTCTATACAATGGAGTACGAAGATGGTAAGCAACGAAGTGCATGGGTTTACATACAACGACTCAACTAAGTAACCAATTAAAATCTTAAATAGAATTCTAAGAATTCAACCAAACAAACTAAAATCAAACAAACTAACAAATGAAAAAATTTTATATCATTATTGTATTGCTCATCGCAACACAGGTGTATGGACAGCAAGATCCACAATACACACAGTACATGTATAATATGAATGTCATCAATCCAGCATATGCAGGTTCTAAGGAGAATTTGTCATTTGGATTACTTTACCGTACACAATGGACTGGTATTGATGGCGCTCCAAAAACAGGAACATTTTTCGGACATCTTCCAGTTGGAGATAAAGTAGGGTTAGGCCTATCTGTTATTTCTGATGAAGTTGGGCCAATTAAAGAAACAAATGTGTATGCTGACTTCTCATACACATTGCAATTAGGTGGAGTGCACAGGTTAGCTTTCGGAGTTAAAGCTGGAGCAACGTTTCACGATATTGGATTAGCAGGAATAGATTTAATTGATCCAAATGATCCGTTTTTTCAAAATATAAATACAACGACACCAAATATTGGAGCTGGTGCCTTTTATTATTCAGACAATTATTATTTAGCACTTTCTGTACCAAATATTTTAAATTCTGTTCATTTAGATGCTAACGGAAATAAATTAGGTTCTGAAGAAGCGCATTACTTCCTTACTGGTGGATATGTTTTTCAATTATCACCAAATGCTAAGTTAAAGCCTTCGTTTTTAGTGAAATCTGCATTTAGTGCACCAACGTCATTCGATGTTAACCTTAACGCATTATTTTACGAGAAATTCGAAATAGGTGCTTCGTATAGATTGGACGATTCTTTCTCAGGGCTAGTCAATTTTGCAATTACGCCTTCTTTAAGAATTGGATATGCATATGACAATGTAACTTCTGATATTAGAAGATATGCACCTGCATCTCACGAATTTATGTTATTATTTGATTTAAACTTTCCGAAGAAAGTTTCACGTTCACCAAGATATTTCTAATCAATTAAGCTAAACAATCATGAAAAAATTATTGACACTTTTTACAATAGCAGCATTAAGTAGTTTCAGCTTAATAGCTCAAGATAAATCCACAAAAAGAGCAGACAAACATTTCAATAGATTTGAATTTGTTGAAGCTGCTGAAGACTATGCCAAATTAGTTGAAGACGGAAAAGGTAGCCCTTATGTTTATAGCCAGCTTGCAGAATCATATTACAATGTATTTAATACTCAAGAAGCAGAACGTTGGTATGCAAAAGCTTTAGAAACTTCTGATAGTCCAGAAATGGTTTTTAAATATTCTCAAATGTTAAAAGCTAATGGAAAGTATGAAGAATCAAATACTCAAATGGCAAAATTTGCTTCAATGCGTCCAAGTGATGATAGAGCGATTGCTTTTAATAAAAATCCAGACTACTTACCTAAAATTTTAGAGAAAGGAAAGAAGTTTAATATTCAAAACTTAGGATTTAATACCAAATATTCTGATTTTGGAGGAACGCTTCAAGATGGAAAGCTTTACATTACATCTGCTAGAAATACATCTCGTAAAACATACTCATGGAATGAAGAACCATTTTTAGATATTTATGAAATGGCTAAAAATGATGATGGGACATACCAACCTGGAACTTTAGTAGAAGATGAGGTAAATACAAAGTTTCATGAAGGAGTTGTTTCTTTTTCACCAGATGGGAATACAATGTATTTTTCTAGAGAAAGTTTCTATGAAAAAGAATATGAGAAAGATTCTATAACAAAATATAGATATAGCTTGCTTCATCTGTTTAAGGCTACTAAATCTGGTGGTAAATGGAGCAATGTTGAAGGATTTCCAATCAACAGCCAAAATTACTCAGTAAAAAACCCTTCAGTTAGCCCAGACGGAAAGACATTATACTTTGCATCAGATATGCCAGGAGGTTATGGTTTATTTGATATCTATAAAGCGAGTATAAATGATGATGGCTCTCTTGGTGATCCAGAAAATTTGGGTCAGAAAGTAAATACTCAAGGACAAGAAATGTTCCCTTACATAAGTAGTAATAATACACTTTACTTTTCTTCTAATGGTCATTTAGGTTTAGGAAACTTAGATGTATTTCATACTAAAGAAATAGATGGTAAAATGTCTCCAATTCGTAACATTGGTTTGCCAATTAACAGTAGCGCAGACGATTTTGCATTTCATTTAGATGAAGAAACAGAAGAAGGATATGTGTCTTCTAATAGAGATGGTGGATTAGGTGGTGATGATATATATGCTATCAAGAAATTACAACCTTTATGTGATGTTTTAATAACAGGTATCGTTACCGATTCTAAAACTAGAAATCCAATTAATGCTGCATCAGTAACCATGTATGATGATCAAGGAAATAGTGTATTGTCAAAAGTAACAAACTCTGATGGTACTGTTGAATTTATAGTTGAATGTGGAAAAGCTTCAGAATTAGAAGTAACCATGGACGGTTATGAAAGTAGAAAAGTTACTGTAAGCGCTTCAGAAGAGGAAGAAGTAGAAGTTAATATTGCTTTAGATCCTATTGAAGTGATTATTACTCCAGAAGCTATTGTTTTAAATGCAATTTATTTTGATTTTGATAAGTCTAATATTACTGCTCAAGCTGCTTTTGAATTAGATAAATTAGTTCAAGTTATGAACAAATATCCTGACCTAGTTATTAATGCGACATCTCATACTGATAGTAGAGGACCTGGATCTTATAACGAAGGATTATCTCAAAGAAGAGCGAAGTCAACTGTTCAATATGTGATTTCTAAAGGAATTGATAAAGCTAGAATTTCAGCTACAGGTAAAGGAGAGAGTGAATTAAAAGTAGATTGTGGCTCTAACTGTTCTGATGAAGATCATCAAATGAATAGAAGATCAGAATTTATAATTGTGAGTGGAGGACCACAAGCACAATAAAAAATATAAAATTTAAATAATGAATAACTAACCAATATAAAGCCCTGAATTAATCAACCAGGGCTTTTATTGTTTATATCCAAAAGTTGCTACATGATTATCATGTAAAAAGAAAAGAAAAAGTAAAAAAACAACCGACACAAATGAAAAAAATAATCTTACTTATTGCGTTTATATTTACCTGTTCGTTGGTAAATGCGCAAACGTATTTACAAGAAAATTTTGATACTGAAATCCCTGCTACATGGACTGTAACAGACGAAGGTGGTGCCACTGGAGATTCATGGATTTCAGGTCAACAAGGAGGAGGAAACAGTCTAAATGGTACTAACTGTGCCATTGTAGATAGTGACTCTAACGGAAATGGAACCGAACTAATCGAAACATTGACGTCTCCTGTATTTGATACTACAGGAGCAACAGCATTATTCTTAGATTTCGATCAATTCTACAACAATATTGGCAATGATACTGCAGTTGTTGAAGTATTTGATGGAACAAACTGGATTGAAGTTTTAAATCAAACAGCCGATGCTGGAGGTTTTGATGCTCCAGATGAACAACATATAGATATCACAGCCTATTCTAATGCAGCGATGCAAGTGCGATTTATCTATAATGATGGTAACGTATGGGCATGGTACTGGTTAGTAGATAATGTACAAGTTTATAACTCTACATGTAACTTTCCTTCAGGGATTACTGTAACAAATATCACGTCTACTACTGCAGATATTAGTTGGACAGCTGGTGGTACAGAAACTAACTGGGAAATTGTTGTTCAGCCATTAGGTACTGGAGAACCAACTGGTGCTGGTACTGCAACGGCAACAAATCCTTATACAGTTACTGGTTTATCTCCAATCACACAGTATGAAATATTTGTAAGAGCAGATTGTGGCCCAGATGGCTTTAGTATTTGGTCAAGCGTTGGGACTTTTGAATCTGCTTGTGATGTATTCGTGCCTGAATACTTAGAAGACTTTACTACTATAATTCCAGACTGTTGGGACGAAGCTGCAGATGGAGATGCAACAACTGGACCTACGAATCTTGGAGGAGGAGATTGGGGACCAGATGGGTTCTTAAATAATGGTTTTGATGGCGCTTATAAAATAAACTTATGGCAAGCTGCTAAAAGTGATTGGATCTTATCACCTCAATTTGATTTAACAGGAGGACCATTTCAAGTGGATTTTGATTTTGGTATTATGCAATTTGGAAGTAGTACAAATGCTGGGACTTTAGGTTCTGATGATACAGTTCAATTATTCATAAGTACAGATAATGGAACAAGTTGGGTTGATTTAATAACATTTGATAACACAAGCGTTATTCCTGTAACAGGAACTCAAGTTGTTGCCGACTTAACAGCGTATTCTGGACAAACAGTTCAATTTGGTATCTTAGGATCTGAGGGAACTGTTGATGATCCTGAAGACAATGATATTTTTGTAGATAATTTTAGAGTACGTTTAATTCCATCTTGCCAAGAGCCTAGTGGATTAACTGTTTCTAATGTTGGAGGAACAACAGCAGATATAAGTTGGACTGCTGGAGGTGCTGAAACGAGTTGGGAGTATGTTGTTCAGCCTTTAGGAACAGGTATGCCAACAGGATCAGGAACTACAGTAACCGCAACGACCGTTAACGAAACAGGATTAACATTTCAAACAGACTATGAAGTTTGGGTTAGAGCTAATTGTGATGCAAATGGTTTTAGTAGTTGGATTGGACCAGTAACCTTTACAACAACTGTGCAGTCGGATTACTCAATTGACTGTACACAACCACCAACTCAAATAACATATTGCTATGATAATAACGATACAACTAACTGGACCTTCACTTCAACAGATGGAAGTCCGATTAGATTAACATTTAATGCTGGAGGAATTGAGAGCTGTTGTGATGATATTTTAGTGTACGACGGCCCAGACAACACTGCACCTTTAATTTTTCAAGGAAATAATGGAGGAGACCTTTCAGGGTTACAATTTGATTCTACTGGAGATACTATGTATATGGAAATTGACGCAGATGGATCTGTAAGTTGTGCATCAGGAAGTTTCTGTTGTACTACACAATGGGATTTTACTGTGGCTTGTGCAACTTGTGTACAACCAGAAGCTACATATGCTGTTGTATCTAACTGTACGGTTGCACCAGAATTCTTTGTCGATGTCGACTTAACAAATTTAGGTTCTGCGACTTCTATTACTCTTAGTGATAACCAAGGAAGTGCAGATCAAACGGTAAGTGCTACAGGAATAGTTACTTTTGGACCTTATGCTAATAATACACCAGTAGAAATTACAGTAACAAATGATGATGATGGTAATTGTGTTTTAACAAGTGACGTGTTAACACAAGAATTCTGTATTGACAATATTGTTGATTGTTCTGCAGGGCCCTTAAATGCTTTTTACTGTTATGAAAACAATGATTCTAACCAGTTCTCATATACAAGTACAGACGGTTCACCTATAAGAATTACGATTAACTCTGGAGAAATAGAAGGTGCTCCTTTCGATTTCTTAGTTGTCTTAGATTCTGATGGTGTCACAGAGCTGTATAATGATGAAGGTAACGATGGTGTTTTAGATGGATTAGTATTCCAATCAACTGGAGATACTATTTTCTTCCAAGTCACTTCAGACGGATCAGTAAGTTGTTCTTCTGGAAGTTTCTGTTGTTCAGCTGGAATAGATTACACTGTAACTTGTGCAACTTGTGTTAATCCGACAGCAACTTATCAAGTGATTGATGATTGCGATAATGGTGATCAATTCTTAATTGATGTAAATGTGACATCTTTAGGTGATGCGACATCTTTAACAATCTCAAACAATATTGATGCTAATACGGTAGCTGCAACTGCAGCTGGTGTTTATCAAGTTGGGCCATTCCCATTTGGTGTTGATGTTGTTGTAACAATAAATAACGATCAAGATGCAAATTGTGTTATCAATAGTGATGCTATTCAATTATTAGCATGTCCACCTGAGAACGACAATCCTTGTGATGCTATAGTTGCAGGAGTTAATACGGATGACAGTTGTGATATTATTACGCCAGGAACATTATTGGAGGCTACACCTTCAGGTATTCCAAACGGAACCTGTGGTGGCGATCCAGATGATGATGTTTGGTTTGAATTTACAGCAGTAGATGAATTCCAAGTTATACAGTTAATCAATATAGATGGAGGAGGTTTCTTCCAAGATTTAGATCACGCAGTTTATGAAGGTACATGTGATGCACCAGTAGAGTTATACTGTTCTCCTGCAGATGCAAGCATTACACCAGCATTAACCGTTGGAAATACTTACTATGTAAGAGTATTTTCTGCTGGAGATGAGGGTGTTGATTACACATTTGATTTATGTATTAGACCTGGTACTGGAAATGTATCTATTGATCAAGACACCTATACCATAGAAGAATTAGTTGTGGATATTTTAATTGATAGCCCTTGTGCGCAAATTACAAATATTGAATTTTCAACAGGTACAAACTTTGGAGATGTTAATGGTATAGGATATTTTACTTCTGATGAAGGTAGTTTCCCATTTGAAGATGGAATCATTTTAACGTCTGGAGATGCTAGCTTAGCTGGAGGTCCAAACATCAATGCAATGAGTGATGGTGCATGGCCAGGAGATGCCGATTTAGAAGCTGCAGTAGGTATTGCGGTTTCTAATAATGCATCTATCATAGAATTTGATTTTGTGCCGCTTTCAGATGAAATAAGTTTTGATTTTATAATGGCTTCAGAAGAATATAATGGAAATACAGGTGGTACATTTGAATGTACGTTCTCTGATGCATTTGCATTCTTATTAACAGATGAAGATGGTGATACAACTAATCTAGCAGTATTACCTGGAACAGATACACCTATTTTGGTAACTAATATTCACCCTGAAAACCCAGGTTGTCCTGCAATAAATGAAGAATATTTTGGAGGTTATACTCCACAAAACCTTCCTCCAATTTCTTTTGATGGTAGAACAGAAGTATTTACAGCGTTTTCAGAAGTAAATATTGGAGAAACATATCATATCAAATTAGTTATTGCAGATGCAACAGATTCAGCGTTAGATTCGGGTGTATTCTTAAAAGCAGGAAGTTTTGATATTGGTGAAGTAGAGCTAGGTGAAGATATTACTATTGCATCAGGAACTGCAGCTTGTGTAGGCGAGCAAATTGTTTTAGAAACTCAAGCGCTATCTGTAGATCACGTTTGGTTTAAAGATGGTTTTGTTATTGAAAATGAAACGTCTAATTCGCTAGTTGTTACTGAAGATGGAACTTATACAACTCAAATTATTTTCTCACCATCATGTATTATATCTGATGAGATTTTAGTAGAGTTCTTGCCATTACCAATTGCAAATACTCCACCAGATTTAGTAGGATGTTCAATAGGAAATGACACAGCAGTATTTAACTTGTCAGATAATGATCTCGATATATTGGGTGAGACTCAAAGTCCAGATGACTTCACTGTAACAATTCATTTAACAGAACAAGATGCTATTGATGGAGTTAACCCATTAGTGAGTCCTTATACAAGTTTATCTAACCCTCAAACGGTTTATGCTCAAGTAACTAATAATGCTACTGGTTGTACAAATACAACTAGCTTTAACTTAGTATTAGGTACAGAGCCTGAGACCACATTCACCCAAGATTTTGATTATGAGGTATGCCCTAACGCTACTGTACCAATCATTATCGAAGCAACACCTGTAAATTACAATACGTCTGAAGTGACTATTAACTGGTACTTAGATGGTGTGTTGCAATCGGGAGAAAATGGATTGACATTCCCAGTATTAATCGCTGGAGATTATGAAATTGAAGTGATTTTTAATGACACTGGATGCTCTAGTATTACAAGCCAAACTGTTATTGAATTGGAAAGCTGTGTTATTCCTCAAGGTATTTCTCCAAATGGAGATGGTATGAATGACACCTTTGATTTAAGTAGCTATCGTGTTACTAAATTAGAGATATTTAATAGATTGGGAACACTTGTGTATTCTAAAACAAATTATGTTGATGAATGGCATGGACAAACCAATGATGGTGAAGAGTTGCCAGTAGGTACATACTTCTATACTATGGAATATGAAGATGGAACTAAGCAAAGAAGTGCATGGGTTTACATTCAACGTTTGAATTAATCAATCACTAAATAATTAAAAAACCTCTAGTAATAATTGCTAGAGGTTTTTTTATAATTATAAGTCTTAATTAAAATACAGTACTCAATAAAATAATTGATAAGCTTATGCTGCCGAGGAGTAAAAACCACAATAACCAAATGTTATAGTGTTGAGGCGCATTTTTACTATTTCTTTTTGCATTTAAAACCTTTCTTTTTTTACCACTATACTGAATCCAGTTCTTGAAGTATATAAAAATACTTCCTATAACAAAAAGTACCCTTGCCTTACCTGATGATAGTGTTATCGAATTCATCTCATTTAAGAATGCCGATAGCAATACACCAGAAAGCAATAATAAACTACATTGAAGTGTTGAAATATAAAATAAGGCAATAGAGTTTGCTTTCTTTTTATGAGTAGGTTTATAATGCTGAAATACATTAAAGAAAAACGTTTCAAAAATGGTCATATACAAATGTATTGATAAAAGAAAAGCCACATCAATATTGATGTGGCTTTATTTATGTAAGCTTAATTTTTATTGCGCATCAATACTTACGAAATCTAATTCATAAGTTCCATCAAAATCAGATTGACCACTACCAACATATTTAAATGCGATATAAATTTGTCCAGATCCACATGTTAAATCTACGTTTCCAGATTCGAACCACTCACCAAAGAAATCACTGTCTTGAGTTACATAAGCATCTGTAATGATTCCCCAAGTAGCTGTTGTAATTCCAGCTTCAGTTCCATCCCAATCATTTGAGAATAATACTTCTAATGTACTACCGTCAGAGAAACTATTAGATGTTTCGAAGTTTAAAGTCACACCTGAGTTAGCATCAAGATCAATTTCAGGAGTAATCAACCAAGCTACTGTACTAGCATCACCTGAATTGAAAGAACCTACTCTTGCAGAAACACCTTGAGAAGAATTAGTTCCACCTTGTGTATAAGCTTCCCATCCTTCAGATCCAGCTTCGATAAAGTTTGTCCATCCGTTTCCTGAAATTAATGAGTTTGTAGACTGGCTTTCAAAATCATCTGCAAATAAATTATTCATTCCTGTTGTTGAAGCTAATCCACAAGATAATTCGATTGGGTCACAACGTACCTCATTGGTAAAGTTGATATCTTCAGGTGAATTAATAACTAAGGTATAAAATTCATCAAAGAAGTCTCTTGTTAAAACCCCGTCAATCGATCCTCTATTTGCAGGCAATAGAAGCGATTTAAAATCTGAAAAGGTACTTGTGCTTAATATTACAGATGAACTTGTAGCACAGCTCTCTAAAACACGTTCTCCATCAAATTGATCTGTGTCTTCTGCAGCAAATGTTTTCAAATCATCACCTAACACATCATTTCTATTAAATTGAACATCAGTTAAACGAATATATAAGCTTTCAAGATCATTTGAAAAATCACTAATACTCACTTCTAAAGGTACAATTGTAGCAACTTCTGATGTACGAAGAATAGTTTCAGACATTTCCGAAGCGGCAATTTTAGCCAATTCGTTTCCGTCTCGTCTTCCTATTTGAACAACACCATTATCAACAGCAACAGATAAGCCATCTAGTTTAATATATACTTTTCTTCCGAAGTCATAAATTGTAAATAAAGGATTTACATCAACTTGTACAACAATACCAGCTGTTGGGTTTTCAGCTTTATCTTGTAATACCAATTCTTCGAAGAAGTTTCCTCCTTCATCACTAGAGATTACATAACCTTCC
Organism: uncultured Psychroserpens sp.; assembly: GCF_947500255.1. Classification (GTDB taxonomy): domain Bacteria; phylum Bacteroidota; class Bacteroidia; order Flavobacteriales; family Flavobacteriaceae; genus Psychroserpens. The sequence goes on from NZ_CANMRL010000001.1 coordinate 1,312,492, forward strand.
ATAAAGTTATTTGTCTCTTCAAAAGTGATAATATCTTCACCAGATTGGATTAGGTTACCAATAACAGCATCTATATCTATAATGTTTCCATTGATCACAGGATCTGTAACGTCAACATTAGGTGTGTCAAAATCATCGTCCTGAACACAAGCATTAAATACTAATAAGCTTAAAGCAAATAGTACGATTTTGTTTAAATTAATTGTTTTCATTTTTTTCTTTTTTATCTCATCCTCATTTGAGGATATTATTTTTGAAATTTACTTTTTTAGCTTTTTTTAGAATCTAAGGTAGACGTTTAAATAGTATGTTGTTCCATTTCCGTTGAAATAACGAGAACCAAACACTGGACCATTAGCTCTTGATTTATCTTCTAGCACACGATCATAAGTTGCTAGTCTTGATTGTTCAAATCCACCTGTTTTGTATTCTTGATCGAAGATGTTATTAATTGTTGCAAAGAATCCAACAAAATAATCACCTACTCTCCATGACTTTCCACCTACAACATTAACAAGTACATAGTCATCAAATTCTTCTTGTTTTAACAAACCTCTAGCAATGTCTTCATCATAACCAACAGCCGCTTGACCGTCAAAATCTGTAGTAAAGTTTGCTGATCTTGCTAGGTTACTTACATCTATATAAGCATTTGAGAAATAGTTTGTTGTTAAACCAACATTCCAAAAATCTGGATCACGATATTCAAATCCAATTTGATACGCACGCTCTGGACCTCCAGCAACATGGTAATCTTTAATATTTGTTGTGCCATCTCCAAAAGTTAATGGACCATCAAAATCATCACTTGTTAAATATAAGTTTGGATTGTTGTTGAATGTGTATTGACCAAAAGAAGCTGCTGCTTTTAATTTAATCGTTGGTGTTACTTGAGCTTCAATACCCATCTCTGCTCCAATATGTCTTTTTTCAACATTGGTAAGTACTTCTTGTACAAAGGCATCTCCAGTATCTAAACCTAGTCCAGCTAAATCTTCAGTAAAGTAGAAGCCGATATCTGTTCCGTCTTGGAATCCAGTGTAAAAACCAGTAAGTCTCGCTTTAATAATTGGAGATCTGAAAATGTAACTTGCATCTACAGACTGAATTTTCTCACTATCTAAACCAATAACAACATCATTGTTTTGTCTGGCATTACTGAATGAGTTTCTAATATTTGGTGCTTTAGTAAAGTAACTGGCATTAAAATCAATAAGATGACGACCTGTAACTTTATAAGTTCCACCAGCTTTTACACCATAATTAGAGAAGTCTAATTTTTCGCTTTTTCCAAAAGAACGTGCTCCTGCAAAGTTTCCGTTATTAAACAAACCATTTCTTTGGTATGTTGTTTGGGATATATTAGCACCTAAATAGAAATCTATTTTGTTGTATTTAAATTGAGCTTGTGCAAATCCAGTGATGACATTAGCGTCAATTTCATAATTGTATTTGTAACGATCACCTTCCTGAACAATTCTATTAGGATTATTTAAGTCACTTTGCGCTACATCTTCTAATGATTCGATAACATTTGAATCTTCTTCAGCAAAGAAATCTACATCTAAGTATCCTGTTCCTCCTAAAAGATCTTTTAGGTTAGCAAAGTTCTCACTCTTTAAGCGTCTATAGCTAATCGCAGCGTTTAATCGAACACGTTCTGATAGTTCAGAGTCTAAAATAGAGTTGATTGTAAATTGTGAATCGTCGTTTCTATCTTCTTGAATCGCATAAATAGAATTTCCACCTTGAGCTCTTACAGTAGCATTGGCACTGTATAATGCATTCCAATCTAATTGACCATCATTTCTAAAGTCTTGTTCAGCTAAATATGCTTGTTCAAAATCTGCAGCAGTAGGATTAGGAAACCTTAAGTGATAACTTGGTAAGTTTTGATAGTATGCTGGATCAGGATTTCTAGCACCACCTAGATAACTAGCTTGACCATTGAAGTTTACTAAACGTGTTCCTCCATTATCAATTCTAGTATTACCTATTTTACCAAATTGGTAAGCAACGTTTGTATTTAATTTTGTTTTAGATGAAATATCCCAAAAGTGATTTAACATTAAAATAGGTTCTTCTATTTCTCTTACTCTTGAATTTCTAATCTCTCCATCTTGCTCTCCCCAAAACGGGTTGTATTCTCTTCCTTTTAATGCAAGCACTTCATCTGTAATAGCCGTAGAACGACCACGTCTATTCTGTGCGTATATTCCAGTAAAGTTAATACTATGCTTATCGTTGATTTTCTTTTCAACAGCAGCAAAGAACGAATTCGAATCGTACAGTGTCCCATCTACATAACCTTCATCTCCGAAACGTCTAGAGGCTAATACAGAATAAGACCATCCGCCTTTAACTATTCCAGAATTATAACTAGCCATGATACGACCTGTGTAACTTCTGTTTGCCGATGCATAAGACACACGACCACCTTGTCGGTATCTAGATGCTCTCATTACAATATTGTTAGTTCCTGCAAGATCTCCAAAGGTGTAATCATTAGCAGACATTCCCATTGAAAATTCTTGATTTCTCTGAACATCATTTAATCCACCCCAATTTCCCCATTGTGGTCTACCTGTGAACTGCTTGTTCATTTCAATACCATTAATAAGAACTTTACCATTGGCGTTGTCTAAACCTCTTGGTCTAAAGAATGTTGCGCTAAAATCAAATGCTGCTGCACTTAAAAACTGATCTCTGGATGCTTGTAGTAATCCTGAGATATTATCTGTTAAACCATCATCTTCACTATTTAAATTATCATCAGAAATTGAAATAATGAATAAATCTGTTTTGTCACTAGAATCATAATCAAGTGTCATACCGCTTATATCTACAGTTTGACCTTCATTAACAACAATAGGATAACGTTTTGTAACATAACCTACTTTTTCAACTCTAAGTACTTGTTCTCCAAGAGGAACAATAGTTTTAAATTGAAATTCACCATTCGCATCAGTTTTAACAGATTGCGAGGTTTCTTCAATAGTAATTGTTACATCAGGAATAGGTTCTCCAGTAGTTCCATCTAAAACACTACCTTTTACGATAGTATCTTGAGCGAAGGATGTCAACACGGAGAATATTCCGAATAAAAAAATAAAGAAACTTTTTTTCATGCCTTATATTAGATTAATAATTCTTTTGCTCTAAATAACAGTGTTTTTAATTTATTTAAAGCGTGCAAATTTACATTATTTATAATAAATACATACTTTTGGCTCGACATTTGTAATCATCATAACGATAACATAATATTTAAACTATGAAACCACTACATTTTTCTTTAGCTATTATTTGTTTTTTAATGACATTTAATGGCTTTTCTCAAGATGAGAAAAAAGAAAAACGCTTTAAAATTCACACTGTAGCATTCTACAATTTAGAAAATTTATTTGACACTATCAATGATACGACTAAGTTTGATGAGAGAAGTCCTATAATGGAAATCAAGGCTGATAGAGAAGGTATTTACAAGAAGAAAGTCAATAACATGGCTAGAGTTATTGCAGATATTGGAGCCGATATCACAGGAAATTCTCCTGCTATAATTGGTGTTTGCGAAATCGAAAATAGACAAGTGTTAGTTGATCTTGTTAACCACCCATTATTATTACCTAAAAATTATGGGATTATACATTATGAATCTCCAGATGTTAGAGGAATTGATGTGGCATTACTCTATCAAAAACAATTGTTTAAACCAACAAGTCACGATTCTTTTGAATTATTAATTTATGATGATGTTAGTAGAAAGCGCGTCATTACTAGAGATCAGCTATTAGTTAGTGGTGAGTTAGATGGAGACCCTATACATGTCATTGTTAATCACTGGCCTTCTAGAAGCGGTGGAGAAGCTAGAAGTCGATCAAAACGTGTTGGTGCCGCAAAGTTAAATAAGCGCATCATGGATTCTATACAATCTAAAGATCCTTATGCTAAAATATTTACAATGGGAGATTTGAACGATGATCCTACAAATTCAAGTGTAAAAGATGTATTGAAGGCTAAAGCAGACAAAGATGAAGTAGATTTAAAAGGTATTTATAATCCTTTTGAAAAAATGTTTACTGAAAAAGGCTATGGTACAACAGCATATAGAGATGCTTGGAGTTTGTTCGATCAAATTATGATGACACAACCTATCATTAAGAAAGATGATTATTCGTCATTTAGATTTTATAAAGCAGGCATTTACAATAAATTATATCTTGCTAATAAAAGAGGACGTTACAAAGGCTATCCGTTTAGAAGTTTTGCCGATGGTGGATTTACAGGAGGTTTTAGTGACCACTTCCCTGTTTATGTTTACTTAATTAAACAAGTTGAAGACTAAAAAACAGATCACAATAAAAAAATGCGCTATTAAATTTTAATAGCGCATTTTTTTGTTAAAAGTTAAACCAATTGTTCCAAGGAATTCTAGATAAAATTAAAAGTAGCCCAATGGTGTAAAATATGGATAACATCTTAAATTTTGGTTTCGATGTTAATTTCTTTTTGTGTTTTGAGTAGCCTATGGTTATAAATACAACAGCTAAAATCCCAACAAATGGATGTTCTACTGCTAATAGTCGAGAAAAAGAATCTAATCCTCCCATACCATTATTTTGAATATTCTTAAATCCAAAAGGAGATGTAAAATATAACACCAATCCAATCAGTAATTGAATGTGAGTAACAATTAAAGTAAACAATGAAATTCTAAAATCGACAGCTTGAAATTCTTTATTTCCAAAAAACTTTATCAAGGCATTAAAGGTCGCTAGCACCACCATTACTACTACGAGGTAAGCCCAATAAGAGTGAAGCATTTTAACAATATCGTACATCTTTTATAGTTTAAAAATTACGAAAACAAAGGTAAGAATTTAATACAACTAGAAGTAGAAAGACACTGTAGACTCTCTAAACTCTTAATTAAGAGTATTATATGTAGCTCAACTTTAATATAATACCTTACTAGATTTTATTCTGAAATAGATATCTGTCGCTTTGCCTCATTACCAAATTCATCAACAACTGTAATAAGGTGTTTCCCTTTTTTAGGAAGAATAGCTAACTCATGAATATCCTTCGTTGTACCAACATAAGTCTGGTCGAGATACCAATAAATTGTAGCTTCAGGTTTTGAATGAGCAATTTTTAAAACAAGATCATTGGTTTCACCATCAAAATCTTTAGGAAGAAATACAGAGTTGTTTTTCTTAGGATAAATAAAATCCATGGTCAATTGAATATCTCCCATACAATCCATTCGCAATTTAGGAAGTGGTTTGTAAAACGGATTTTTCGTTTTGTAGTAGTGTGATTTTAACGGAGACAAGATAAACCAAGGTTTATGTTTGATATTGCTTAAGTTTTCACAAGAAGAATTCACTTGATAGGTTTCAGTAGCATCAACATGTGCTAAAATATGATAAGGGCAAGGAGCTGTCTTTAATCCACTAACTTGAATAAAATAATCTTCGGTTGTATCACAAATTGGAGAAGCACGATGACCACTTTTAGAACAGATACGTACGTTCTGCATCTCATCATAAGGAGTGGCAAACCAATCGCTATTTGGTAATAGGTCAAATACATCAAATAGTATTGGAGCCGCAGTTTGTACACCAACTAAACCTGGTCGACCTTCCCCATCTGCATTTCCAACCCAGACGCCAACCACATAATCTTTGGTGGTACCAATAGCCCATGCATCACGAAACCCAAAACTTGTTCCTGTTTTCCATGCGATTTGTTTAGAGTCATCGAAAAACTCCCAACTTTCGTCACCTTCAGGCCTGTTTACCTTTTTTAAACTTTCATAAGTGAGATAAATTGAAGCAGCATCAAATAAGGTTTTATCAGAAGATTTTGTTCCAAAGTCAACTGTTTCCGAAGCCATAAATGTAGGTTCTACAAATTCATTAGTATAGTATTCACTTGAGGTTTCAGAAAAATGATTCAACGTTGATGATAGTGCTGCATAACTTTTACATAAATCCCACAGATTGCTTTCGGCACCTCCTAAAATGAGTGATAGGCCATAGTGATTTGCATTGTATTTTAAATCTTTGAGATGTAATTGTTTTAGATATTGATGAAAACGATCTAATCCAAAATCTTGAAGCATTCTTACAGCAGGAACATTTAATGATCGAGATAAGGCACGACTAGCTGGCACGACACCATCAAATTCTTTATTGAAGTTTTCTGGATTATAACTTCCAAATTGAGAAGGAATATCAGCAACTAAAGTATGTGGTAGCAGGTCACCAGCATCTAGCATGGCAGCATATAAAAATGGTTTCAATATACTACCTGTGCTTCTTGGTTTATCTATAATGTCAACATCTTTTTGATGCGCTCGATCGGTTGGTGTATTCCCTATATAAGCCAAAACTTCTCTCGTATGTACATCTAAAACCAAAACCGACGCATTATGAATTTCATTTTGTCTTAAGAGATTATATTGGTTTTTCACAATAAGATTAATACGCTCTTGAAGTTTCATGTCAATAGTCGTTTGGATGCGTTCACCTCGATTTGATTTTGCAACTTTTTGTAGAAGATGCGGTGAAATTTGTGGTAGCGCATAAGGTTTTTGCGGTAGTTCTTCAGCAATTGATAGTTCGTAAGTCAAGGAATCTATGATAGCATTTTCTAATAATTTATGAAGTAACCTATTACGTTTATCAAGTAAACGTTGTTGATTTTTCCCTGGATAAATTAAGCTTGGCGCATTTGGTAATACGGCAAGTGTTGCGCTCTCAGCCCAAGAAAGTTGATGCGCATCCCTATTAAAGTAACGCCATGACGCTGCATCTAGACCTACTACATTACCTCCAAAAGGGGCGTTACTGCTGTAATACGCTAAAATATCGTCTTTAGAGTCTCGAAACTCTAATCGTGTTGCTAAAATGATTTCTTTAATTTTTTCGAGATAGGTTCTGGCTTGCCCTTTTCTAGACAAGCGAATCACTTGTTGTGTTAATGTACTTCCACCTCGTTTCACTTCACCAGCACTGAAATTGTCTTTTAGTGCTTTGAAAATAGAAATGGGGTTAAAACCCGGATGCTTATAGAAATACTCATCTTCAAATTGAATGATACAGGTTTTAAATTTTTCAGGAATACTGTCATTATGAGGGAAACGCCATTGTCCATCTGCTGCTATTTGCGCGCCAAGAAGTTCATTGTTTCTACTCGTGATGACTGTTGCAGTTGGGTCTTTAAATAAATCACTAGGTAAACAAAAAGCATATATAATTAGGAGTATTGCCAAAAGGACAAATCTCTTTTTACGTTGCTTTATATAATTAACTAGTTTCATTTATTTTCAAATTCGTATTCACGCTCAACTTTACAGATTCTTACTTTGTACCAACTGTACCAATCTTGACGTCCTTTTCGTTGAGCCGCCAAATGATCGGTTTGCAGTTTCCAACTTTTGATGGCGTCTAAACTGTCCCAGTAACTTACTGTAATTCCCAATTCACTTCTTGCGCTTTCAATGCCTATAAATCCTTGTTGCTGTTTGGCTAAGGTTTCCATTAGATCGGCCATTTCAGTATAACCTTCTGTGTTTTCAGAATGCGTTGAGGTAAAAATCACCGCGTAGTATGTTTTATCTGTTTTCATTTAAATATTTGAATAGTTTAGGGAATTCCTTTTTAAATTTTTTATTATCCATTTTGCCATCATAATCATTATCGCCATACTCTAAGCCGACATCAATAAGTCCTTCAAAACTTTTCTCTTTTTCTGGAAATTTCTTTACCATCTTGATGATATCATCTTCACCTAGTCTATAAATAATTTGTGTAATCACATAGCCTAAATCATAACTTCCACCTGCACCTCCATTAGGGGATTTTTTGAGTTCAATTAAAGCATCTGTGTTCTTACTTAATACTTTTTTTATCAAACGGATCATTTTCCTGTTTTCTGTATAACTCTGATGGACGTATAACGAATCTCCTATAACAATGCCATTGACATTATCAGTTGTACAACCCAAAAACAATGTAGTTATTGGAACAGATAAAACACAAAGTAGGGCTAATTTTATTTTAACTGATTTACTATTTTGCATGGTCTTTATCTGTGTCGTTGTTGTCAATTTTTTTTATAATCAATACTCGGCTATTGTCAAATCGTTGAATTTCTGATACTTTAATCGCTACAGGGATTCTGTCATTATAAATTGTGTCATTTTCGATTCTCAAGCTACCATTTTCATAGTTCCAATTCAAGGGTTCAGCTTTAGAGCGATCTATTCCACAAGAAAAGAGAAGTTGAAAAGTAAACAGTAAAGCAATATATGTTTTCATGGTCTTGAGTTTATTTTTTTACTTCGATCCAACGTCCTTTATTTCTCACAAAGAAATCATTATCATACATGGCTTCTACTTGAGTGCCTGGTAAATAATAGGTGCCAAGATAAGCTGCGTTAAGCATTACTGTAAATACTTTAGTACCATGTTTCCCTTTTGATGGTAAATCAAAATAGAAATTCACGCGATCATCTCTAATATCTGTATATCTTGCACTACTTGTTGTTGTATCACCATAATCTGTAAAACGTGTGTTTACAATTTCCCATCCTGAAGGGAAGATCTGTGTAAGTGCAACATCGTGTAATGACTGACTTTTTAAGTTGCTCACGCTAATTCTTGCGACAATATCTTGACCTTGTTGCAGCTTAGAAATATCTAGTCGATTTCCTTTTAGATCCTGATATATAACCGAAATACTTAAGCCGCGTTTCTCAGCTAACTCCTGACCTAATGGCAGTTTACCTGAATTTAAAACACGAACATATACCAAATTACTCACTGCATTGTCCAACTTTATTGTATTAGAACCATCGTTAACTGCGAGTTCTCGTTGCGCTATGGTACTTTTAGTGTCTATCGTTTCGGTTTTACCGTTAAAGGTATAACTGAAATTCATATTCTTTCCTCCATTGGCTTCCACCATTTTAGCCATAGCTAATAAGCTGTATGCAGTCGTTTGTGTACTCATCCATTGATCACTAGATAAATCTTTCGCGATATATTCTGATAGTTCTCGTGCTTTTTGATTTTTAGTAATGATCATGGTTTCTAGTGCCATAGCTCTGTTTCTATCAACCGAACCATACGTATAATAATTATGTTTTGGAGGTTTGAAATCGATGTTTGCTGTTTTTGATAATTGTGCGCTCGCTTCATTTTGACCTGCTAAGGCATAAGCTGCAGCTAATCTCCATTTAGCTTCATTTGAAATTTCGCTAAACTCACGTAATCTGTTCATGGAAGCTAGATCTGGACTTCCAGCTAATGCTAAAGTATATAAACGATATGCTTGTGCCAGATCTGAATTATAACGCCTATAACTTGGTCTCCAGTTTCTAGCAGCTTCTTTTTGATAACGTAACCAATTACTTTTGAATGTTAATGGTAAAACAAATCCTTTTTTTTCTGCTTCTATCATAAAATGCCCAGCGTAGCTTGTTCCCCAATCATTAGCTGCATTCTCTCCAATCCAATAGCTCATGCCTCCACTAGGACGTTGGAAATTCCCCAAACGCTTAATCCCATTTTCAATGTTTGACTGGATTTGTTGTCGTTTTTCATATTTCAAATCGAAAATATCGCTTAAGTATAATTGTGGAAATACGCTAGACGTGGTTTGTTCAACACAGCCATGTGGATATCGAATAAGGTATTCTAATCGTTTCGAGAAATCCATTGGAGGAAGCGTTGAGAATTCTACTGTTGCAGTATTTGTACCAGCAACGCCAAAGGTTGAAAACTGAAGGCTTTGTGATGCATTTGCTTCTAATTGGGTGTTTTCATATCTAGAGGTTATTGGGTTTGGGTTTACAACATCTAACTCGACCTTGTATGTTGATTTTTCACCATTTCCTGTAGCAATAACTTCAACAGTATTGATGCCTTTTGCTTTACTTACGTCTAATTCAAAATAAGCCATTTGTTCATCTGGTTTTGCAAAAGACAACTTTTGCGAGTTGTTACCAACTACAGAGATACCATCGCTTAATTTCAAGCTTAGATTAACATTTTTCACTTTAGGTTCCATAGCAAATACGGTCACAGGAAGTGTTACTTTTTCTCCAGGGCTGAGTTTTCTTGGTAATGTTGCCAAGACCATCAACGGCTTTTTAACTTCAACCGATTTATCAGTGCTTCCGTAAGCTTCTGTTTGATTATTTCCAGCCACAACCATTGTTCTCACAGCTCCAACATAGTTTGGCATTTTAATTTTATGTGATTGTCGTCCGCCAGCTTCAAGTTTAAAAGGCCCCAAATAGGTGACTACAGGTTTAAAGCGATTTGCTTTTTTGTTCTTGCCTTTTGCAGCGCTTCCATCACCACCAATGGCGAATACTTGATCTATACTTCCAGAGTAAGCTCCAATAACATCATCGAAAATATCCCAGGTTTTTACGCCAAGTGCTTCACGAGAATAGAACGTATTCCAAGCATTAGGTGTTTTGAATCGCGTTAAATCTAGCAGTCCTTCTTCTACCATGGCAATGGTATATGTCATTGGTTTTTTATTTTTTTCTGTAACATAAACTTCAAACTCTTGTTCAGGTCTTAATACACTTGCCATTCGTAATTCGGGTTCTAGAATGGTTTTTGGATCTTCAACTAGGATTGGAATGACACCATATAATCGTATAGGTAAATCGTTACTAGTAATAGCGTGAGGTTGTAATAAAGAGATGTTTACAAATACATTAGGCGCCATTTCCGAAGTAATAGGAATATTAACTGTAGTTTGTCCTTTTTTCGTTTTTACCCATTTATGTTCAATAACATCTGAACCGTTTTCGATACTTACCAATGCACGACCTTCTTGTCCTGATGGGAATTTAATTTTGGCCGTTTCACCAACAATATATTTGTCTTTATCAGAAGCAAACACCAACATTTTAGCAGCTTCCTTATCGTTTCCTGTTGACATACCAGACCAATTTCTGTAGAAGTAAGCAGTACGTCCAGTGGCATGACCACTCACTGGGTCATAAACTCTAATCAGATAACGTCCTCTATCATTTTCAGGGATTTTAATTGAGAACGAGGTTTTTCCATTGGCTCCAGTAGATACTTTTTGATTTAATACAGGTCTGTGGTAACGACTCGACACATAATTTGAAAGGTTATCGTAAGAGGAATTCCACCACCAACGCCATTCAATTTTGTAGACTTTAATTTCTAAGCTATCACGTTTTACAGGTTTTCCATCTTTATCAACAACTGCTAAGTCAAATGTTTGATTGGTATCTGTAAAGTAGGATCCATAATAATTCCCTTTAGGTGATTTTAATCCAACATAAGATTCATAAGGTGAATAGGTTTTTGTAAAAGCATCGAGAGAAAAATCACCACCATTTTCAAAGGCTCTCACTAAAAATTGTGCGTTGAGCATTCCTGGGGCATTTTTTCCAATATCAAGATTAGTCTTAACGGTTGCCTTTCCCTCTGCATCAAGATTACCTTCAAAAATATTAAGTTCTTCAGTATTGAATTGACGTGAAGGATCATTAAATACATAGCCTTTAAAGTTTTTGAAGTTAGTGTATGAATTGCTAAACTTGGCTTTAATTTCGGTTTTTATATTTTTAGCTGGTGCACCATGTAGCCACTTGACGTCTAGTGTTCCGTTAATGGGTTCATTACTAGAAAGTATCTCTTCTTCAAAATCAACTTTAATTTTGAGTCGGTTAGGTTTAACGGTTTCAACTTTTAATGATTTGTAGAATTGTGCACCACCAACAGAAACTTTGGCATTATAACTCCCTGTTTTTCCTTCGGAAACAGTAGGGACTATAAATTTGTAGAAATTATTGACATGATCGGAAGTTACACTCTTATAAATGAGCTTTCCGTTTGGATCGGTCACTTCCATTTTTACAGGGTGTCTTTTAGGAAGTTCATTGGCTTTGTCGTTAAGCATAAAAGTTAAGAATAGCGAATCTCCTGGTCTCCATACACCTCGCTCTCCATAGATGTAACCCTTAAGTCCGCGTTGCAATCTATTTCCAGAAACATCAAATTTGCTTAGCGATAGTGAATTTCCATCGGTAAGTCTTAAATAGCTTGTGTTATTTCCTTTAGATATAATGGCAAATGATGCAAATTTATTAGCGTCATGTGTTGCCAAACCTTCTCCATTTGTTGTAACAGTAGCGATTTCTTGTTGTTGAAAGTTATACAACTTAATTGTGGCATTAGCCTCTGGATTGGTACTCAAAATATCAGTTACTGCAAAGTAGTATTTGTTCCCAGCACCTTGTTTCACAATAACGCCTAAATTAGAAGCTAGTAAATTTTGAGCAATAATTTTATTGTCGCCATAATATGCATCGTGACAAGGATTATCACGCTGTCTCCAATTGTAAGTATAGTTTCTGTATCGATACGTACGATTGTCCCAATACTCTTGTTCTCTTAATTCGTCATCTTCAGTATTGGTATCGGCATATTCATCGTAGTAGTAATCTTCTTCATAATAGTAATCATCATATTCGTCATTTTCATTGAGTGAGCTGTCAGGATTAGCTTCACAATCATAAAGAGAATATTGTCTTGAGTAACTCAACTCGACTCTGTAAATGGCACCAGGATCAGCTTTAAAGTATTTAGAAAGATCGATACTGTAGGCTTTCCATTTTCCAGAATTTTCAGCAGAAGATTGTAATTGAATAGTTTGTTTGACAATACGACGACCAACACGTTTAATTTCGTTTTGGTTATTACTGCTCATCACATTATCTTGAAGAAATTGAAGTATATTATCTTCAAAGATTTTAATAACCCTCACATCTACAGCACTAAGGTTTACAGCTTCGAAATTAAATTTGAGATCATTAGAATTTGGCAATATAGTTCCGTTACTCACCAAGCGAACCTGTGGTTTCATTTCTTCAAATGAGATCGCTTCTGAAAATGGACTCTTTAGTTTGTAACCATCGGTATTTTTTATGCCTTGAAATACATCTACTTGAATATTTCCAATAAGCTTCGTGTCTGGATATACCTTTAAAACATTACCAACAACTACAAATTTTGGATTCTTTACATTTTGAATAGTGACCAATCCATCAAAGTTTTGTTGGGTTTTAATTGGGTCAGAAAAGTTAATGTATAGATACTGTTCAGGGGATTTATAGGTTTCAATATTTACAATTTTAAAGTTATTTATACCTGGAATTTGAATAGTGTTTTCGCCTTTGTTTTCTGCTTTTATAATTTCCCCATCCCATTGTATAACAATTTCAGAATCTTCAACCAAACGATTAATGCTATCGATTTTAAATTCGAAATATTTTGAGTTCTTTTCAACCTCATTAAAATGTAATTTGAGTTGCTTCCCATTTTGTGTTGCTTTTACCAATGTCTTAGCATCTTCCAACGAAATAACATCTGCCGATTTAATAACTGCTTCTAAGTGTTGCCATTTTTTACTGTATGACTGAAGAGCATTAGTAACGATGTTGAAGTTTGGTGTTATAGTTTTAAACTGAAATGTATAGTCTTCATAATCTTTAGGCATATCTTTGTAGATCTTATCAAGCTTTACGACCACAGTATATTCTGTTGCTGGATCCAAATACTCATCTGGTGTGAAGATTAAGGTGTGTTTATTAGCTGCTTTAAGTTTACCTTCGACATGAGGTGATATGCGAATAAGTTCATCATTAACCTCTTGATCCATATCCCAATTTTCTACATCATTAGATAGGTTAATAGTAATTGGATTGGCAACCGATTGCAAACCAGAAGTTGTATAACTAATATAGTCCCTAAACTTAAAAAGATTGTCAGTCTCCTGAGTAATTGGGTCTTTCTTTTTGCAAGAAAGAATGATAGCTAGACATAGAATGAGTGCAGAAAGATGTTTTAGTTTCATGGCTACAGAAATGTTTTATTGGTTTATATGATCGTTTCAAACCATCAATTTGATAGTTGAATACCATAAAATTATAGTAATTGTGAGGGATTCGCGCATACGTTTTGTTATGCGTAATTAATAAAATAGAATTCGTTACAAATAGAAAAGAATTCGTTTTTTGAGAAAAAATAAAGAGATACGATTAGTGTTATTCTTTATAAATTCCAATGACTAATTCGCCTTTGTCATTCATTGTTGCTCTATACATACCAGCAGTATTGAATTCGGCAACCATATTACCGTTTTTATCAACGGCAACAATACCACCATCACCACCAAGTTCAGGCACTTTATTTTGAATGACTTCTTGAGCAGCTTCCTTAAGCGATAAGCCTTTGTATTGCATTAAGGCAGAAATATCATGAGCAACCATGGCACGTATAAAATATTCTCCCCAACCTGTACTTGAAACAGCGCAAGAGTTGTTGTTGGCATATGTGCCAGCTCCAATAATTGGTGCATCACCAACTCTACCATAACGTTTATTGGTCATACCTCCTGTTGACGTTCCAGCAGCAAGATTACCATTTTTATCTAAGGCTGCACAGCCAACAGTTCCAAATTTATAGTTTTGAATTTCGGCATCGTAAAACGCTGTTTTATCATCATGGTCTAACTCTACCTGTTCTCTTTCCTTTGCTCTTTTTACTGAGTTTAAACGTCTTTCGGTATGAAAATAACTAGGCTCAACTATGACTAAACCTTGTTCTTTGGCATAGGTTTCGGCTCCAGATCCAGCCATCATCACATGAGGCGATTTATCCATGATTACTCGCGCTAAATTTATGGGATTTCTAACAGTGGTCGTGCCTGCCGACGCTCCAGCATTTAGTGTTTTCCCATCCATAATTGACGCATCCAATTCATTTGTTTCAGCATTAGTAAATACAGACCCCTTTCCAGCGTTAAATAATGGGGAATCTTCCATAACATTAATCGTTTTTTGAACGGCGTCTAAACTTGTTCCGCCGTTTTTTAAAATCTCATATCCCACTTTAATGGCTTCCTCTAATTTAGCTTTATAAGCGGCTTCACGTTCAGGAGTCATGTTTTTTTTCAGAATTGTTCCAGCACCACCGTGGATGATAATGGCAAAATCAGCTTTGGGATTACTAGTGTATTCAGGGAAACCTGGTTCGGAGTTTTCATCGGTTTTTTTAACTTCTTTTGCACAACTAAAACAGATGATAAAAACAAAAAAGTGAAGGATATAATGTCTCATGGTGATATCAAATTTATAAGTGCTTTAAAGTTACATTATTAAACAAAATGCTTCAAGTAAAAATGACTTTTTATTAGTAACTTCGCGTCAAAATCTAATAAATCATAAAAAATATACAAATATGGAAGCTATTGCTACCGATTTCGGAATAAAAGAAGCCTTAAAACAGTTAGGTGTTCATGAGGTAAATGAAGGAACATCTACAGGTTCAAATAATTTTTCTAATGGAGAGATTATTGAATCGTATTCTCCTGTTGATGGTCAATTAATAGGAAAAGTAAAAACAACTACAAGAGAAGATTATGACAAAGTAATGGATGCTGCTACAAAAGCATTTAAATCTTGGAGAGATGTACCGGCTCCTCAACGTGGAGAAATTGTTCGTCAATTTGGAAACAAATTAAGAGACCTGAAAGAACCACTTGGTAAATTAGTGTCATACGAAATGGGAAAATCTTTGCAAGAAGGTTATGGTGAAGTTCAAGAAATGATTGACATCTGTGATTTTGCTGTAGGTTTATCAAGACAATTAAACGGACAAACAATTCCTTCTGAACGACCAGGACATGTGATGAGAGAACAATGGCATCCAATAGGTGTTGTTGGAATTATCTCAGCATTTAACTTTCCTGTTGCTGTTTGGGCTTGGAATACAGCTTTAGCTTGGATATGTGGTGATGTATGTGTTTGGAAAGCTTCTGAAAAAGCACCTTTATGCTCTGTTGCTTGTCAAAATATTATTGCAGATATTTTGAAAGAAAATAATTTGCCAGAGGGTATTTCTTGTATCATAAATGGAGATTACAAAGTAGGAGAAATGATGACTACAGATTCTAGAATTCCTTTAGTTTCTGCAACTGGGTCTACAAGAATGGGAAGAATTGTTGGTGCAACAGTTGCCAAACGTTTTGGTAAATCTTTATTAGAATTAGGTGGTAACAATGCAATTATTATTACGCCTTCTGCAGATTTAAAAGTGGTGGTTCCTGGTGCCGTATTTGGTGCTGTAGGAACTTGTGGTCAACGTTGTACCTCTACAAGGCGATTAATTATTCACGATTCTGTATACGATAAAGTAAGAGATGCAATTGTTGGTGCCTATGATCAACTAACTATTGGGAATCCATTAGATGAAAAGAATCATATAGGACCGTTAATTGATAAAGATGCCGTAAATACATATTTAGCTGCCATTGAAAAAGCAAAAGCAGAAGGTGGAAATGTATTGGTTGAAGGAGGTGTATTAGAAGGAGAAGGTTTTGAAAGTGGTTGTTATGTTAAACCAGCTATTATTGAAGCTGAAAATCATTTTGAAATTGTACAACATGAAACGTTTGCTCCAATTTTATACCTGATGAAATATTCAGGTGATGTAGAAAATGCTATTGATAAGCAAAACGGTGTAGCTCAAGGATTATCATCTGCAATTATGACAAACGAAATGAAAGAAGCAGAGAAGTTTTTATCTTATGCTGGTTCTGATTGTGGAATAGCTAATGTGAATATTGGAACTTCTGGTGCTGAAATTGGAGGCGCCTTTGGTGGTGAAAAAGAAACTGGTGGTGGACGTGAGTCTGGATCTGATGCATGGAAAGTCTACATGAGAAGACAAACCAATACGATAAATTATTCAGACGAATTACCTTTAGCACAAGGTATTAAGTTTGATCTTTAATTTAATTAAACAGAATATATTTATAAAAGCCATATCATTTGATATGGCTTTTTAATTTGACGGAATTATCGTATATCTTACTTCAGTTAAATCATTAAAGATACTTTGATTGCCAATTAAGTTTTCGGCTCTAAAAATGATTTCATTTGTATCTGGCGAGAGCGAGAAATAATAGAAGCGACTGTTTCTGGCATAAGGAATTGTTACAACTTCATCATTAGAAAAGAGTCTGCCATGAGCAATTATCGCTGCATTGGCCACATTTTCTGGATTAATGTTTTCATCTTGAATAGCAAAACTTGTAAAAGTTACAGAGGTGGTTGAAAAATTAGTAGGAATCCATTCAGAGGAAATGACATTAGCATTTCCATCCATTCCATCATCACCATCTTCTGCAGAGCAGGACACTAAGCACAAGATAAACACAACACTAAAAATTCTTGAAATTGTTTTCATAATTTAGAATATATTTTACTTCATAATATAATAAAATTTAATCTAATGAGTTGATTTTGTTACTACTCTCTTGCTTTGGAATCATTTTTGAGAGGTATAATTAAACTTAAAATCATTTTTTAAGTCTTAAAGCTATATGAAAGTTCAACACATACAACATTTATATCAGAGGCTTGGTTTTGGTATTGTTCCAAATCAACTAGTGCAAATCACCAATAAAGATAGGCATCAAATAGTTGATGAACTGTTTTATAAGTCGTCGTCTATGACAAACTTAAGTATTGATACGACAGATTTAGATCATTATACTTCGGAAACGGTTATTGGAAATAAGAAAAAATTATTTGAGTTTAGAGATAAGAGCAAGGAGAAACTTAAAGCGTACAATTTGGCTTGGATAGAACGACTCATTAACACCAATGAAGCTTTAAGAGAACGAATGACCTTGTTTTGGGCGAATCATTTTGTTTGTCGAGATGAAAACGTTTTTCATATGGTGCAATACAATAATATACTTAGAGAGTATGCACTAGGTGATTTTGGCGATTTTGTCAAAGCTATTTCAAAAGAGCCATCGATGCTCAAATATTTAAACAATAAACAAAATAGAAAGCAAAAACCTAACGAAAACTTTGCTCGTGAACTTATGGAGTTGTTTATGTTAGGGGAAAGTCATTATTCAGAAGAAGACATAAAGGAGAGTGCTAGAGCTTTTACAGGTTATAACAACAATTTTGAAGGTGAATTTGTATTCCGTAGAATGCATCATGATTATGGTTTTAAAACGTTTTTTGGAAGCACAGGACGTTACAATGGTGATGATATTATTGATATTATACTTGAACAAAAACAATGTGCTCGTTTTATCTGTAAGAAGATATACAGCTATTTTGTAAATGAAACTATTGATGACGCCAAAGTTGAAGAACTAACATCTATATTCTATAAAGATTATAATATTGAAAAGCTCATGCGACATATTTTTATGTCTGATTGGTTTTATCAACAAGAACATATAGGTGCTAAGATAAAATCGCCAATTGAGTTTTTGGTAGGGATTTGCCGAACAGTACCTGTAACATTTGAAAGTTCTATGGATGTGTTGAAAATTCAAAAGTTATTAGGTCAAATGCTCCTCAATCCGCCAAATGTTGCAGGTTGGAAAGGTGGTAAAAATTGGATCGATAGTAACACCATCATGATTAGATTGAAGTTGCCATCAATACTTTTAGCAAATGCACGAATATCAACAAAAGAAAAAGGCGAATTTGAAGACGCTTTTGAAGCGTATATTACGAAAAAGCGAAAAAATAAGTTTGTCAATGTGACTGTAGATTGGGAAACGTTTGAGAAGCAATTTGCAGATTATAGCATTAACGAATTACAAGAATTACTCTTATTGCCTAAGTTAAGTGAAGGAACGAAAACCTATTTAAAGACATTGAGCAAATCGTCAAAACAAGAGTATTGCGTTCAGTTAATGTCATTACCCGAATATCAAATGTGTTAATTATGGACAGAAGACATTTTTTAAAACAATCCACATTAGCGAGTAGCCTCTTTTTTGTGCCTAATTTTATAAAGGCCTTTGAAAGTTTGCCTTCGCATACTTTAGGCTTTAAACGCTTGGTTGTTATTCAACTTTCAGGTGGAAATGATGGACTTAATACAATTATTCCTTTTAATAATGATGACTATTATCGAAATCGACCAACTATTGGTATTTCTAAGAGTGATGTGTTAAGAGCAAGTGACGATTTGGGATTTCATAAGAGCCTACTACCTCTTAAAAAATTATTTGATCAAGGGCATCTAACAATTATCAATAATGTTGGCTATCCAAACCCTAATCGCTCACATTTTAGAGCTACAGACATTTGGCAAACGGCTAGTAACTCTAATCAATATTGGCAAACAGGTTGGATTGGTCGTTATTTGGATGAGTATGGCAATAAACCATTTAATGCACTTGAGATTGACGATAGTTTGTCACTCGCTTTAAAAGGACATAAAACTAATGGTATTGCGGTTAAAAATCCTTATGTGTTGTTTAAAACATCTCAAGATCCCTATTTTAAAAATGTACTAAACCATTATCAAGATGAACATTTGAGCGAACATAATCTTGGTTACTTATATAAAACAATGATTACTGCAGAATCCTCTGCAAAATATATTTTCGAAAAGCATAAAACAGCTGTATCAAAACAAGATTATCCAAGTAATGAGTTTGCCAAACAAATGAAAACAACGGCAAAATTGATAGCTTCTAATATTGAAACGAAAGTATTCTATTCATCGCTTGATGGATTTGATACACATGCTGGACAATTAAATAGTCAGGCTCGATTGTTAAAAACATATGCCGAAACCATGGAAGCTTTTGTTAATGATCTAAAACAACAAGGTACTTTTAACGATACACTTATTGTTACTTTTTCCGAATTTGGAAGGCGAGTAAAACAAAATGCAGCAAATGGTACAGACCATGGTGCTGCAAGTAATGTGTTTATTATTGGCAATCAATTAAAAACGCCAGGGTTTTATAATAATCTGGCAAGCTTAAGTGATTTAGATGATAATGGAGACTTAAAATACACGATAGATTTTAGATCGATTTATGCTACAATCTTAGATAAGTGGCTAGCTGTAGACGATGAAACAATATTAAATACATCGTTTCAAAAATTAAATTTCATATAGCATTAGAAAAACAAAAACCCTGTTTCACATTCGACGAATCGGCATTGAAACAAGGTTATATGTAATTGATTAATAGCACTACAAAAATGCTAAAAATTAAGATTGATTTCTAAAAAAAACTATAAGTGGTCAAAAAAACTGTATGAATGGTAAATATGACCAATTTTAAAAATGGCATCTGTTTTTTTTGACGAAAAATCACTTACATAAATTGTTGAAAAAGACAAAAACCTTATTTCGTTATTGACAAGTCAACATTGAAATAAGGTTATATGTAATTGATTAATAGCAAGGCTAAAATCGTAAAAATCAAGGATGGTCTATCAAAAAAACTACGAGTGGTTAAAAAAACTGTATGAATGGTAATTTTTGGAAAATTTATCAGATTAACTGCCTTTAAGTTATTATAATAGCTAGAAATCATAGTCAAGGTCGTAAGAGATTTCATATAAATAGTTGGAAAATTAGCTATTTGCGTCCAATTATAAGGTTTTCAGAGTGTTAAATGGCATTTGTGTTAAAATAATTCTTAAATTGATCCTGCTATTAATCAATACATAACCAATTATGAAAACTTTTTTTAAGTTAATTCTGTTGACTTTTTTTGTTTCTTTTACGTCGTGCGAGACAGAAGATGTAATTACAGAAAATAACAGTAATCGAGAACCAATTAATGAAAAGGAATGTGAAACGGCTTTTGCTTATGGCAAAGAAGATGAAGCCGTATGTTTTTTAGACGATGATGATTTAAATTCGAATAGATGGGGATGGTCAATTGGACCTCTTACACCAGATCATTATGAGTCGTATCTTATTTATCAAGCTGCAGGAGGATGTAATTTAAATAACGGAGAGGTCATAGGCACTTTGAATGTTGTTTATGAAGATGACTATGTATTAGTTGATTTTGTTGCCAATGAGGGCTATGGCTTTTTTGAAACACATTTGTATGTAGGCGCCACGAAGTATCCAACGAAAAGAAATGGCCAATATACTGTAGCTCCAGGACAATACCCTTTCAGTAATGATATTCCTGAAGGAGCTTCAGATGACAGTTACAAAATTGATGATGTTGAAGGTGGGATCTATATTATCGCTCACGCTGTAGTTTGTCCTTTTAAAAAAGATGACAAAAACTAACGTCAACTTATAAATACAGTTAACCGCAAAGTAATAGTTTATGGTTAACTGTATTTTACTTTTCTTAAAATTCGAGTAGCTTCTTGATAAGAATTATAAATCGCTTTACTGTGTTTTTTCAAGTAAGGCTTGGCTTCATTTAATTTATTAATAGCATCAGGAAAATCATTAAGATAACAGATGAGGTAAGTTGCTGGAAGATTTTTTAGATCTAGTTCTTCGTGTTTATTTAAAGCTAACCCTTTCTTTAATTTTTCTAAAATGGTATTATTTGAATTATTGATATGATGAAGTAGCTTTTTTTCAAATTGTGGCGGCTTGAATAACAGATTGGTTTCAATAGTATAATTAGCATTATCTTCAAAATGAATAATGGTTTCTTCAAGTTGATAATACTTGTTTTGATTTTGAAGCCCTAAACTCACATATTCTATAATTTTAAATGTATCACTATCATAAGTAATTGATACTTCATCTAATGTAGAAAAGAATAAACGAACCTGTTCATTAATGAGTTCTATATCCACACGAGAATAAAAAACTTCATCTTTAACTACTTTTTTTTGCCCAGACCAACATAGCACAAAGTATTCTTTAAACACCTTGTATTGCGGATTGTAATCTTTACGTTTATTCATAAAATCAAAAACACCATCTAAGGTGTACTCAATATTATTTTGCGCGTGGGATTCGATGGCACTTACAATTTTAGAGTTAACATCTTTAATCTCAATGTCAAAAACCTTAGGCATACTCATACTGCCATCTCTAAAAAATACGGTGCCTCCATAATACTTCCAGATATTTTTACGTAACGATGTGAGATTATCAATAGCTCTAATTGTAACTAAGCCAACAACTTTATCATCTGGTAAATGCGGAAATGGGATGTTTTCATATTGTACTATTGGTGGATTGGATAGATACGCGTTTATAAGATTTTGAATTTTACTATCGTCAAAAAAATTAACACCAATGATCTTATTGTCTTCGTCTTCAACACCAATAACAATATAAGAGTTGTTTTTTGGGTTGCTATTAGAAAGCGCACAAATGTGTTTTAAAAATTTAGCTTTTCCCTCTTTGTGTGTAATATCGACTTTACGTTTTTTATCATAAAAACTATTCTCATCGTTATGAGCTAATAGATTTTTAATAAGTAGTCGTTTATTAATCATTGTTCAGTTTCAGCAATAATAACTCCAAAATTTCCATCCAATTGCTCCCATTTTTTCTTCGGAATATAAGTTCTTGAGACAAAACCATCAAGATACAATGCATTTTTACAGCCAAGGTTTTTAAAAAATTCGGCGAAGTCATATAAGTTAATGAGATCTTTTGACATAGCAAATAGAACTTGACCATTTGGTAAAATCCCAACGCCATTTCTAATGTGTAAATTCTTAGATCCTTTTACAAATTTAGAATGAATATGACCATCTATAACTAACATTGGGCCAGATTGTGTTGCATAACTAATGTTTGGATTTATTTTAAAATCGACGGTTTTACAAACGACACCTCGCTTGTTTTTTGTGATGTAGAAAATGCCATTAGGTTGTAAATAAAAGTTACCATACGCTTCTTTTGTGGTGTCTATTTGTGTTTTAACAATTCCATTTTCAACATATAAACCTTGAGGAGAACCATCTTTTAAATACATACCGCCATTCATGGCAAAATGTAACTTTTGACCCTTTTTTTCTAATCTGGTTTTGAGTTTTTGGAGACTACCATAATTAACTCCAGAGGAATCTTTTAAATAAAACTTCAAGGTTTGAGACTTTAGATCTACCACATGGCTTACAAATCTAGTGTCATCTATATCTTGAGCGACAGAGGTACAAGATATACATAACATCAAAAGTGTACTTGCAACTATTAGAAATGTAGTATTGAAAGTTCTAATGCTATAATAAACTAATTTCTTTTTCAATATTTTGTCGGGCTTGTTGTTCAAATTTGTCTCGATATAATTGGGTGAAATAAATTGATTTACGTTTTAAAAAATGTTGCATTGCTTCTTTTCTACCTCTTTTGTACATAAAATCGGGATAGATTGCATATTCTTTTCTAATGTTTTTAATGTAAGTATGGTAAATATGCCAATCTGTTCCTAAAATAGACAAATCAATATCCAAAAGATAAGCATTGTCATTATTTTCTTGTAAAACAATATCGTGATTTTGTGTCGATTTAATTAAAATAACGACATTTTTGATACGTTTTTCATCAAAATTGAATGATTTTAGGCTCTTTTGAGCAAATTCTGCACTTTTTGTTTCGTTGTTCTTTTTTGTGGCTTTGTAAATAATATCATGATACCAAATGGCAAATCTAAAGACATCATAATCTATAATCTCATGTGTAATATCTTTAGCCTGAACAAGCATGTGATAAATATGAGTTAAATTATGATAATGTCTATTTTTGGATGCGTAGTGTTTTTCAATAGTCTTCCAATATTGAGATATCAAAAGTTCGTCTTCAGTATATTTTGAAGACAACTGTGTCCATTCACTCGGCAACCAATCTATCATAGATCTTTGTTTAATATGGTATTATTGGCTTGTGCTGTACAAAACATAAGTACATCGGCAATATTCACATGTGCAGGGCGAGAAATGGCAAACTGAATAACTTCAGCGATATCTTCTGCTTGAAGTGCTTTGTAGCCTTTATAAACATCCTCTGCAATAGGATCGCCTTTAAAACGAACTTGAGAAAATTCGGTTTCTACAAGACCAGGGTTAATAGCTGTGACTTTTATTCCGAAGGGATTCAGGTCAAGACGCATCCCCTCGGTAATAGCTAATACAGCGTGCTTACTACCACAATAAACATTGCCTTTAGGGTATACCTCTCTTCCAGCCGAAGACCCAATATTAATAATATGACCACTTTTGCGTTCGGTCATTTGAGGGATGATTGCTTGGCTTACATAAAGCAAACCCTTCACATTAATATCAATCATAGCATCCCAGTCTTCTAAATTACCAGTATGTATCGGATCTTTCCCATGAGCATTTCCAGCATTATTAATTAAAATGTCAATCGTTTTAAAACTATCGGGAAGAGAAGTGATGGCATTAGAAGTCGCGTTTTTATCTCTTACATCAAAGTTGAGTGTATAGACCTCTGTTTGTTTGCTCAATGCTTTTTGTATGGTGTCTAGTCGTTCTTGTCGTCTTCCGCAGAGAATTAAATGAATACCGTGTTTTGCAAATTCGTGAGCTGTGGCTCTTCCTATTCCACTTGTTGCCCCAGTAATCAATGCTGTTTTTTTCATGCTTATTTTTTGTTTATGGTACCTTATGACCTTGGCATGTCACCAATATTTTAAACCAATCTTCGAGTTCCAAATTAATATCTACCGCTTTTACTGCATTTGAAATACGTTTTGCATTTGTTGTACCAATTACAGGATGAATTCGAGAAGGATGTTTTAAAATCCACGCTAAAAGTAATTGGTCTTCAGTTGCGTCGTATTTTTCCAATAATTCACCAAGCTGTCTATGAATACGTCTTGTTTGCTCATTATCTTCCCTAAAAACGCTGCCTAAAGGAGACCAAGCCATAGATGTTATTTGATTAGTCATCATATGGTCAAGCGTACCATCATGCATAGCCTCATGCTGTGTTAGAGAAAATTCAATTTGATTTACTGAAATATCAACCGATGTTGACAATAAGTCTACTTGAGAAGACGAGAAATTAGATACGCCAAATGATCTTATTAATCCTCTTTCTTTTAAATTAGAAACAGCCTCGGCAATTTCATCTGGTTGCATTAATGGGCTTGGTCTATGTAAGAGTAGCACATCCAAGTATTCCGTTTTTAAATGTTTAAGAGATGATTCGGCAGACCAAATAATATAAGACTTACTGTAATCATAATGTTTTACTGTATTATTAGGTCTGTTGTCACTTAAATATTGAATACCACATTTGCTAATCAATTCAACAGTATCTCTTTGTATACCACTTTCAGCAAACGCAATTCCAAATTCGGCTTCGGTAGTATAGCCACCATAAATATCGGCATGATCAAATGTTGAAATATTATGGGCTATACAATGATGCATGAGGTTGATCATGTCTTTCTTTGAGAGTTGTTTTCCCCAGGCACCCCAAGTCATAGTGCCTGCAATTAATCGAGAATATTTCACTTTTTTTTCTGTTTATGCCGTTTTTTTTGCAATTCACGTATAAAAATAGTCAAATCTGTAAGAAGAAAGTATTATTGCCATGTAATAATTAAGTCACCCAAATCATGAAATTTTTAAGTCATTACAAAACTGCTATTTACAGTATCATAGTCTTATTTTTTTTAAGTAGCTGTTCTAAAGAAATCGAAACAGAAACTTTTGACGATAGTAGCCTAATAACTGTCAAACTTCAAGGCACACAAAGTCTCCTAAATCGTGCAAATATTGAAGTGTTGGATGTGCAACTTAGAGTTCTAGAAGATGAATCAAGCCCAAATGCCTGGGTGAGCCTTAATACAATTAATACTGGAATTCATGATTTAACCGATATAACAGATAATGAAGTTGTGACTTTGGTTGATTTTGATGTGATACCAACAGGATTTGTTTACAACATAAAATTAATCTTAGGTGATCGAAACTCTGTTGTAAGAAATGGTGTAGAATATGTGGTGAGCATGGCTCCAGAATACGAAAACGAATCAATAAACATGGTCGGAAAAGAATTGAATGCTAATAAGTTATATGAATTTTTAATTGAATTTGATGTTGATCGATCTATAGAATTTTCTTCCCAAGGTGAAGTCAATCTCAATCCTCAAATCAGTACACATTTACGACGTTTTGAATTATTTTAAGTCGCTGTAATTTTAAATAAAATATATAAGAGCAGTACCATTGGTGCTGCTCTTTAACTTTTAACCAATTATTAACAGCATCACAGAAAAAATTTTAACAATTTGCATAACTAAATTAAAAAGAGATAATCACAGCGTTTAAAACACACAGATAATGGAAGAAACAGGAACAATTGACATTAAGAGCATCAATGAAAAAATAGAAAAAGAAAGTGCTTTTGTTGATTTGTTAATGATGGAAATGAACAAAGTCATCGTTGGACAAAAACATATGGTAGAACGATTGTTAATAGGACTTCTTGGTAGAGGTCATATTTTGCTAGAAGGTGTGCCTGGATTAGCAAAAACACTAGCGATTAATACATTATCTCAAGCTGTAGATGGAAGTTTTAGTAGAATCCAATTTACTCCAGATTTGTTACCAGCCGATGTTGTAGGAACATTAATCTACAATATGAAGCTAAATGATTTTTCTATCAAAAAAGGACCAATCTTCGCCAATTTTGTTTTAGCAGATGAGATTAACAGAGCACCAGCCAAAGTACAATCGGCTTTGCTGGAAGCGATGCAAGAAAAACAAGTGACCATTGGTGACGAAACATTTATCCTAGACAAACCTTTTTTAGTAATGGCAACGCAAAATCCAGTTGAGCAGGAAGGAACTTATCCTTTACCTGAGGCACAGGTAGACCGTTTCATGTTAAAAACAGTTATAGATTACCCAAAGCAAGCCGAAGAGCAACTTATTATGAGAGCTAATCTCAAAGGAGATTGGGATAAAGTAAATCCAGTAGTATCTGTTGCCCAAATTATGAAAGCGCAAAGTGTTGTTCGAGAGGTTTATATGGATGAAAAAATTGAAAAATATATTCTCGACATCATCTTCGCAACACGTTATCCAGAACAATACCGACTAGCCGATTTAAAACC
Organism: uncultured Psychroserpens sp.; assembly: GCF_947500255.1. Classification (GTDB taxonomy): domain Bacteria; phylum Bacteroidota; class Bacteroidia; order Flavobacteriales; family Flavobacteriaceae; genus Psychroserpens. Next base: position 1,339,426 of record NZ_CANMRL010000001.1, read on the forward strand.
ACTCATATCATTTGGAGCTTCACCTCGTGGTAGTATCAATTTAGCAACTGCTGCTAAATGCTATGCGTTTATAAAACGAAGAGGTTATGTGATTCCAGAAGACGTCAGAGCTGTTGTTCATGATGTACTTCGTCATAGAATAGGAATTACCTATGAAGCTGAAGCTGAAAATGTCACTTCGGAAGACATCATCAACAAAATTGTAAATGAAATCGAGGTGCCTTAAGAAATGGATCTGAAGAATTTCGACTTCAAAATTTTTCAAAAAAACATTTAGACAAAGTACACGATGCACTTCATAAGCATCAACAAAATTTTATGTCAAAACGATAGTTGAAAATAATGGATACTAAGGAATTACTAAAAAAAGTACGAAAAATTGAGATTAAGACACGCCGATTGTCTGATCATATATTTGGAGGCGAATACCACTCGACGTTTAAAGGTCGTGGTATGACTTTTTCCGAAGTACGCCAATATCAATTTGGAGATGACGTTCGTAATATCGATTGGAATGTTACAGCGCGCTACAATGAACCTTTTGTTAAAGTGTTTGAAGAAGAACGAGAATTGACCATGATGCTTATGGTTGATATTTCGGGATCAGAATTGTTTGGTACAGATGTTCAATTTAAAAATGAAATTGTAACCGAAATTGCAGCGACCTTAGCCTTTTCAGCAACGCAGAATAATGATAAAATTGGACTTATCTTATTTTCAGATGATATTGAACTTTATATTCCTCCAAAAAAAGGACGTTCGCACGTACTGAGAATTATTCGAGAACTCATTGAATTTAAACCAAAGAGTAAGTTGACCAATATCGCCGAGGCATTTAAGTTTTTATCTAATGTCATGAAAAAGAAAGCCATTGTATTTGTGCTTAGCGATTTTATTGCAGACGATTACAAACAGAATTTAAAAATTGCAGCAGGACGCCATGATATTACTGGGATACGTGTTTATGACAAGAGAGAAGAAGCTATTCCAAATTTAGGAATGGTGCAAATGGAAGATGAAGAATCTGGAGAGTTGGTGTTGGTAAATACGGCATCAAAGACCGTAAGAAATAATTACAGTAAATACTATAATGAAAAAGTAGAGTACTATAAAGACACCTTTACAAAATCTGGTTCGGGCACAATTGATTGTCGCGTGGACGAAAGTTATGTAAAGAAGTTATTAGGCTATTTTAAAAGAAGAGGGTAAGCAGTGACAGGATCAAAAATTAAACATATAATCAATGTCTTGAGTAAGCAACTTACCGTACTCACGGTTTGTTGTTTTTTCCTTACAATAGCTTCTAATGCTCAGGTAACATCATCAATTGATACCACCAAAATTAAAATAGGAGAACAAATTACTTACAAGATTCAAGTTGAAGCAGATACTACAGATCTTGTTGTTTTTCCTGAAGGTCAAACCTTCATGCCTTTAGAAATGATTGAGTCCTACAAGGTGGATACCACAAAAAACAATGCGAGATTCAAACTAATAAAAAAATACGGACTAACACAATTTGATTCTGGGTCTTACATGATTCCAAAACAGAAGGTTGTGATTGGGACTAAAACAGTGTTTACAGATTCGTTAAATGTTGAGGTCTTTTCTGTAGCTGTGGATACGACCAAGCAAAATTTATACGACATCAAACCGCTTATTGAAGTTGAAAAAGGAGCCAGTAATTGGTGGATTTACCTTCTAATTGCTTTAGTGTCTTTAGGTTTAATCGGATTCTTACTGTATTGGTTTATTTGGCGAAAAAAGCCATTAACCGAAGAGGAGGAAATTGCAATGCTTCCGCCTTATGATAGGGCAAAACTCGCACTTAAAAAACTTGACGAGAGTAACTATTTACAACGATCTGAATTAAAAGATTACTACTCTGAGTTAACCTTCATCATTAGAAAATATCTCGACGAAAAAGTATATGATCGTGCCTTAGAAAGTACGACAGATGAATTGGTAGATCGACTAAATATGCTTAAAGATGCCAGTCAAATAGAATTGAGTCAAACAGATATTGATAATATTGAAACGATATTGAAACGTGCCGATTTGGTGAAATTTGCTAAGTCCGCTCCAGATATCGAATTGGCGAGAATTGATAGAGACACTATTGATGTCGAAATTGATCAAGTGAAAGAAGCCTTACCAGAACCTACTGAAGAAGAAAAATTACTAAATAAGCAATATAAAGAAGAGCAAGATCGCAAGAAGAAACGAGAGAAAATCGTACTTACCGTTTGTGCTAGCATTTTAATTTTGGTAGCGACTTATGTTGGTTTTGGACTCAAATACGGATTCAAGTACGTTGCAGATACAATTATTGGAAATGAAACCAAAGAACTCTTAGAAGGAGATTGGGTTAAAAGTGATTATGGTGTGCCGCCAATTATGATATCAACACCAGTTGTTTTAGAACGTATTGAATTACAGGCTATAGATACAATTCAGCAAGTTAAGCGAACGGCATTTGGTTATGGAGATCTGGATAGTGCGTTTAATATTGGTGTTGGAACTACACAATATAATCTTCCTGAAGGTGAAGAAATTGATATAAACGGAGCTGTAGAAGAAACAATAAAGTCCTTAGAAAATAATGGCGCAAGAAACCTTTTAGTAAAGCAAGAACAATTTATTACACCAAATGCTGCCGAAGGATTAAAAGTGTTTGGTACAGGAGAATTTCCAACTGATGTTAAAGATCAATATAGGTCTGGAGAATATTTGATTTTAATCTTTGTTGCCGATGACAAATCTGTAATGCAAAAAGTTGCATTGATATGGAATAATGAAGATGAATATACCAATCAAATTATGGATCGTATTTTAAATTCTGTAGAACTTAAAAAAGTAGAAGAGTGATGTTTGAAGGCGTAGAGTTCTTAAATAAAGAGTTTTTTTGGTTGTTTTTATTGCTGCCTCTAGCTATAGTTTGGTATGTGTTTAAGAGAAAACGTCAAACTGCAGAGCTCAAAATATCTAGTATTAAAGGATTTCAAGTAGGACAGTCTATTTTACCTAAACTACGTCCAATGTTATTTGTATGTCGTTTATTGGCTTTAGCATTTTTGATTACGGCACTTGCAAGACCGAGAACTTCAGATGAAACAACCAAAACGAAAACGACTAAAGGTATCGATATCGTTATGGCTATTGATGTATCAGCAAGTATGTTGGCAAAAGACCTATTACCTAATCGTCTTGAGGCCTTAAAGAAAGTGGCTGCAGAATTTATTCAAGGGCGACCAAATGATAGAATAGGTTTAGTAGAATATGCAGGAGAAAGTTATACAAAAACACCAATTACCAGTGATAAAGCAATAGTGCTACGTTCACTTAGAGACGTGAAATATAATGACATCATAGAAACGGGAACGGCTATAGGTATGGGTTTGGCAACATCTGTTAACCGATTAAAAGATAGCAAGGCCAAGAGTAAGATTATCATTTTATTGACGGACGGTGTCAATAATTCTGGGTTTATAGATCCTAAAATCGCAAGTGAGTTAGCGGTCGAATACGGCATTAAAGTTTATACAGTTGGACTTGGAACCAATGGCATGGCTTTGTCACCTTATTCAATGAATAGAAATGGTACATTTCAATACCGAAGAGTACAAGTAGAGATTGATGAAGACTTACTAAATGAAATTGCAGATGTTACAGGAGGTAAATATTTTAGAGCTACTAATAACAAGAAATTAAAAGAGATTTACAACGAAATAAATAAACTGGAAAAAACTGAAATCGAAGAGATCAAATACACAAGCTACGATGAGAAATATCGTCCGTTGATTTTGATAGCTCTTGGCTTTTTAATTATTGAAGCCTTATTGCGATTAACCGTTTTTAGAAGTTTTGTATAGCGATTATGTTTGATTTTCAATTAGAAGAAAAAGTTTGGTTTTGGATATTACTGGTAATTCCGGTGATTATCTTCCTGTTTGCTATACTACAGTTTTGGAAATATAGAACTCAAAAGCGATTTGCAAATTCGCTGTTGCTAAAACGATTAAGCCCCAACCAATCTCTATTCAAGTCTATTTTAAAAATAGTAGTGCTCAGTCTCGCATTTGCTTGTCTAGCCATTGCCTTGGTAAATCCTAAAATAGGAACGAAGTTAGAGACTGTAAAGCGATTAGGAGTCGATATTGTGTTTGCTGTAGATGTTTCAAAAAGTATGCTTGCCGAAGATATAGCGCCCAATCGTCTAGAAAAATCAAAGCAGTTAGTAACACAGATTATAAACAATTTGGCTAGTGATCGTATTGGGATTATCGCCTATGCTGGCAAAGCATTTCCGCAACTGCCAATTACTACAGATTATGGATCGGCAAAAATGTTTCTCCAAAATTTAAATACCGACATGTTGTCGTCTCAAGGAACCGCCATTAATGAAGCGATTGAATTGGCAAAGACTTATTTTAATGACGAAGAGCAAACCAATCGCGTATTAATTATTATTTCCGATGGTGAAGATCATAGCGATATTGCCAGTAATGTTGCTGAAGAAGCTGGAGAAGAAGGCATTCGAATTTTCACCATAGGTGTTGGAGATGAGAAAGGTGGTCCAATTCCTATTAAACGAAATGGTGTGCTTTTAAATTACAAAAAAGACAATCAAGGAGAGACTGTAATTACCAAACTTAACGAAGAAACACTCAAAGATATAGCAGATGAAGCCAATGGCGCATATATTAGAGGGAATAACACTTCTGAAGTAATCGATGAGATCAAAGATATTTTGAATCGAATGGAGAAGACCGAATTTGAAGCCAAAGAATTTGCCGATTTTAAAGACCAGTTTCAATGGTTTTTAGGTTTTGGGATCTTCTTTTTGTTTATAGATATTTTCTTCCTCGAACGAAAAACAGGATGGTTAAAACGACTCAATCTTTTTAATGAGAATATGTAATCGTTTCAGTATTATATATTTTATAAATTCTTTAACTATATCAAGCCCTACAGTTTTTTATCTTGCTATTTACTAAATATGAGAATGAACCACATAAAAATTATAATTTTATTCTTAGTGTTACCATTACTAAGTTTTGGTCAAGATAAAGATTTGTCTATATTCGAAAATCTAGTTGACAAAACTTGGAGTGCAGAAGGACAATGGGAAAACAACGGTCCAAAGTTTAAACAAGATGTGCATTTCAGTTTTGATCTAGAGCGTTCGGTTGTGATAGCAAAGTCAAAAGGGTTTATTAATAAAGAACAAACTGAATTTGGTGATAGAAACCATGGTGTTAGACACTATGATAAAACGACCAATACGATCAAGTTTTGGGAGTTTGATGTTTTCGGAAATGTGACTAAAGGAGAAGTGTTAGCCGAAGGTAAAAATATCATTTATCAGTATCAATATGGAGAATCAATAATTACTGATATGTGGGAATATGTAGATGATTCTACTTATAATTTTAAAGTAGGGAGTTATAACAACGGAACATGGGAACAAGTTTACTTGAATACCGTTTTTAAAGAACAAAAGTAAAATGAGGAAACTACTTATCATTTGTACGGTCTTAATGACGACCCTGAGTTTTGCTCAGGATAAAGACAAAGAGCGTGAGGAAAAATTAAAGCTAGAGAAAGCTACTAATTATGTATATGAAGGCAACGAATTGGTAGATGCCGATAATTATATCTCTGCTGAGATGGAATACAGAAAGGCAATTTCCAAAGCACCTTCAGTGGTTGCTGGCTCGTATAATTTGGGAAGTACCTACTATGAAAAAGAGAATTATGATGAAGCTTTGTATCGTTTAAAACTTGCTGCTGATAATTCAGAATCTAAAGAAGAAAAACATAAGATATTTCACAATATTGGAAATATTTTAATGAAACAAGACTTATGCGAAATGGCTGTTGAGTCTTTTAAAAACGCATTAAGAAACAATCCAACTGATGATGAAACGCGTTACAATTTGGCTATAGCTAAACAATGTGCTGAGCAGCAAAAGAAAGAGAAGGAAAAGGAAGAAGAGAAAAAAGACGAGGATAAAGAAGACGAAAATAAAGACGAAGAAAAGAAAGAGGACGAGAAAAAGCAGGACCCTAAAGATGAAGGCGATCAAGATAAAAAGGAAGGAGACGATGAAAAAGATGAAGAAGGAAAGCCAAAAGACGAAAAAGATAAAGGAGAAGGAAAAGAAAAAGAGGATAATAAGCAAAAAGGAAAACCAAAACCAAAACCTGGGCAGCTTTCACCACAGCAAATTAAAAACTTGCTAGAAGCTATGAACAATCAAGAACAGAAAGTTCAGGAAAAAATAAATGCTGATAAACAAAAAGGAGTAAAAGTCAAACCTGAAAAGGATTGGTAGTGCCCTTTTAACATACAACCAAAATCCGAACACTATGAAATCTATTAAACAAACGCTATTGTTGCTGAGTATTTTTTCAGTTGGAATAGTATTCGCACAAGTGAATTTTGAAGTTAAAGTTAGTAAAGATAAAGTGGCTCCTAATGAATCTATTCGAGTAGATTTTGAGATGGATGCAGAGGAAGAGGAATTTACGCCGCCAAGCTTTAGTGATTTTGAAGTGGTAAGCGGTCCACAAAAAAATGTGAGTAGAAGTTGGATTAAAGGTGAAGAGAGTTATAAGAAAACCATAACTTATTATGTTGTGCCTCAAAAGCAAGGTGATCTAACAATTGATCAAGCTCGAATGACTGTTGATGATGAAACTTACCTAACAAAACCAATGTCTGTTAAAGTTAATGACATATATAAAAGTAAGGAAGAGAATCCTCAACTTTTAAAGTTTAATAATACTGTTCATTTGGTTGCTGAGGTATCTAACAAAACGGTTTCAGTAGGAAGTTCTATTGAAGTTACCTATACGCTGTATGTGTCTCCAGATGTTGGAATTTCAAATTGGAAAGCATTGGCTAAACCAGAATATGAAGATTTTGAATCTGAAGATATTGATGTAAAACCGCTGAAAGTTGAAGACGGAATGTACAAAGGTGAAAAACAGCGCTTTGTGGTATTGAGCAAAACAAAATTAACGTCAAAAGAAAAAGGTCAGTTTCAATTAGAACCTTTAAAACTTAACGTAACAGTAGAAATGCCAACAGATAAAAATGATATTTTTGGTAGTCCTGTAATGCAAACCATAAATAAAACATTAACTACCAACGTTATTACAGTTACAGTTAAATAAAAAATAGAAAAGTATCTATTGAGATGAAAATCGTAAAACACATAACATTATTACTTATCGTACTGACTTCGAGTATGGCTTCTGCGCAAGTTAAATTTGAAGCAAAATTGAGTAAGCAAAAATTAGGTGTCAATGAACGATTACGTATCGATTTTGTAATGAATAAAGATGGTGATAATTTCAATCCACCAGATTTTGCAAATTTTAATGTAGTTGGAGGACCTAACACTTCTGTCAGTAATTCCTGGCTTAATGGACAACATTCTTATAATAAAACCTACAGTTATTTCTTAGCACCTACAAAGAAAGGTAAACTAAAAATTAATGAAGCAAGTATCGAAATTGAAGGTGTAGTTTATAAAACAAAAGCCGTAACGGTAAATGTGACTAATGCTGTAAAACGACCAAATGATCCTTATAATGTTGATGGTGTTGCAGCCGAAAACATACATTTAGTTGCCGAAGTCTCAAAGTCAAATCCTTACCTTAATGAGGCAATTACTGTGGTATATAAACTATACGTTTCGGCAAATACAGGTGTAAGTAATTGGAGAGAAGTTGATAATCCAAGGTATAACGATTTTTGGAGTCAGAAAATTGATACGAAAGGATATCGCATTCAAAATGGCAAATATAAAGGTCAAGACTATAGATATGTCGTTCTTCGTAAGACTGTACTTTACCCTCAAAAAACAGGAAAGTTAGAAATAGAGCCCTTAACACTTGATATCACAGTAGAAGTGCCAACTAAAAGGCGAGATATTTTTGGAGGAAGACATATGGCTCAAACCAATAGAACGGTTTCTGCAGGAAGTAGAACCATTAATGTAAAACCTTTACCAGACGAAGGAAAACCAGAGAATTTTACAGGAGCTGTTGGTGATTTTAAATTTAATGTCATTACGTCTAAATCTGAGTTAAATGCATCAGAGTCTCTCCAAGCTAGAGTTGAAGTGACTGGAAAAGGTAATTTGAATTTGTTTCAGTTGCCAAAGCTAACTGTGCCGAGTTCTTTAGAGGTTTATGAACCAGAACATAATGAAAACATAAGAACTAGATTAGACGGAATGTATGGTTCTATTTCAGATAGTTACACTATTATTCCACAATATAAAGGTAAATACCCAATACCAAGCCTTTCTTTCTCTTACTTTGATTTAGAGACTGAAACCTATAAAACAGTATCATCTGGTGAAATTGTTATTGATGTTATCGAAGGCCCAGTTAATAATAGTGCTAGTGATGATAATATTGCTGAATCTGATAGCAATAAAAAAGAAGTTACCTTAAATAATGCACAATTTGCATTTATAAAAACGAAAGCTAATTTAAAACCAACAAAACAAGAAAACTTCTTTAAATCTGCTGAGTTTTGGAGCTCATTATTACTCCCATTATTAGCCATTCCATTAGCACTTGTATATCGTAAGAAAAAAGAAGAGCGTAATGCTGATGTCTTCGGAAATAAAATTAGAAAAGCAGATAAATTAGCAAGACGCTATTTAGGAGAAGCTAAAAAATCATTAGGACATAAAGAAGCATTTTATATTGCTTTAGAGAAAGCATTGCATAATTATTTGAAAGCCAAGTTACATATTGAAACAAGTGATTTTAGCAAAGAAAAAATCGAGGCCATACTAATAGAGCGTCAAGTAAATGATATCACAGTTAAAGAGTTTATTAGCATTTTGGAACATTGCGAATTGGCACGATATACACCTATCACTAATGTGGAGATGCAACAAGATTATGATAAGGCAGCGTCAACTATTTCAATTATTGATAAGGAAATCAGATAAGAATGAAGCAGCTATTTTACATATTAATATTGTTTATAAGTACAAGCGCGTCCTTTGCTCAGAATGAAGCGCTATTTAAGGAAGCTAATTCACTTTATAATGAAGCAAATTATGCTGAAGCATTAGATAAGTATGAGTCTATTTTAGAAACTCAAGAGCATTCAGCCGAATTGTATTTCAACATGGCCAATGCACATTATAAGCTCAATCATATTGCTCCAAGTATTTATTATTATGAAAAAGCACTGCTATTAAAACCTCGTGATAAAGATATTCAGAACAATATTGCATATGCTAGAAATATGACAATCGATGCTATAGAGGTCATTCCTGAAGTTGGCTTTTCCAAACTTATAAAAACGATTACAAATACCTTCAGTTTTAATAATTGGGCGAAGTTATGTGTGGCTTTAGTCGTTATATTTGTCATTTTATTTTTAGGATATTACTTTTCTCATAGTACTGCAAAAAAAAGAGTTGCCTTTGTGACGAGTTTGTCGTGTTTGCTTCTAGCATGTGTTGCCTTTGCCTTTGCCTTTCACAAATATGACTTGGTCGAAAAAGATCAACCAGCTATTGTTTTTGCTCAAGAAGCTCAGGTTAAGAGTGAGCCCAATTTAAGAAGCGCAGAGACCTTTAAACTCCATGAAGGAACTAAAGTTCAAGTTCTAGATACGGTGTCTAGTTGGAAAAAAATACAACTAAGCGACGGTAAAGTGGGTTGGGTCTTAAACGAGGATATTAAAATGTTGAAGACTTTTTAAACATTCTTTAACAAAATTTCCAGAATCAAAGCTTATATTTGTAACTTTCTCTTTTGAATATGAACAAAAATCTACTAACCATTTTCTTTATGATATTATTTTTGTCGCTCACTACAGCGCCAACGATACTCATGATTGTTGATGATTCAATAGATATGTCATTTGTTTATGATATTTCAGAAGAAGAAGAAGAAAAAAAAGGGAAAGACAAGAATAAAGAATTTGAAAAATTCCTTATTGATTCAGATAAGGATTTAGATGGTTTTCCAGTAATTAAAAAGGCAAAAAATCTTAAGTATGCCTACAAAACTTATCCCAAACCACATCTCAATTTAATTTTCCCACCTCCCGAATTCATTTCATAATTTTTAGAGCACTTCGGATAAAATTATCCAAAAAAATTATTGAAATAAGCTATTGAATTTCTCTTTAGCCTAAATGAATTTATATATGTTTAAAACTATTAAGAATGACTTGCCAGCGAGTATAGTCGTATTTTTTGTCGCACTACCTTTATGTTTAGGTATTGCATTAGCCAGTGGAGCACCTCTTTTTTCAGGACTTATAGCTGGTATTGTAGGAGGAATTGTTGTAGGAGGACTAAGCGGATCTAAAATTGGAGTTAGTGGACCTGCTGCAGGACTAGCTGCTATTGTATTAACAGCTATTGGTACTTTAGGAGGTTATCAAAACTTTCTTTTAGCAGTGGTCTTAGGAGGTGTTATCCAATTGATCTTTGGATTTCTCAAAGCGGGAATTATTGGGTATTATTTCCCGTCTTCCGTTATAAAAGGAATGTTAACAGGAATTGGTATTATAATTATTTTAAAACAAATACCTTATTTCTTCGGACTTGATAAAAACCCAGAAGGCAATTTTGCATTTTTGCAATTGGATGGTGAAAATACGTTCACAGAATTACTAAAATCTATAAACGCATTGATAAGTGGAAACTTTGATAAAGGCGCTACACTTATAGCATTTGTTGCTTTAGGGATATTATTGCTTTGGAGTAAAGTATTGAGTAAAAAAGGTAAATTCTTTGAGATTGTACAAGGACCTTTAGTCGCTGTAATAGTAGGTATAGTATTCTATGTAGTCACCAAATCAAACGATGCATTATCGTTAGAGGCTTCTCATTTAGTAAGTGTTCCAATTCCAGAGGATGCGTCATCATTTTTTGGGCAATTTAGTTTCCCTAATTTTTCAGCAATTACAAATCCTGAAATATGGATTGTGGCATTCACTATAGCGCTGGTTGCAAGTTTAGAAACATTACTTTGTGTTGAGGCTACAGATAAACTGGATCCACATAAAAATGTAACACCTACCAACCGAGAATTATTAGCGCAAGGTTCAGGGAACATTATTTCGGGAATGATTGGAGGTTTACCAATTACACAAGTAATTGTAAGAAGTTCTGCAAATATCCAATCTGGAGGTCGAAGTAAAGCCTCGGCTATTATCCATGGTTTTTTCTTATTGATATCAGTGATACTAATTCCTAGACTATTAAATATGATTCCATTATCAGTTTTAGCTGCAGTCTTATTTATTGTAGGATTCAAATTAGCAAAACCTTCATTATTTAAAAAGATGTATAGCTTAGGGTGGAAACAATCAATTCCATTTTTTGTCACAGTTTTAGGTATCGTTTTCACCGATTTATTAGTAGGAATCGGTATGGGATTAGCGGTAGGAATCGTAGTGATTTTAATTAAAAGCTATCAGAACTCTCACTTTTTACATATTGAAGATAAGAGTAATGGGAAGCATAAAATAAAAATGACACTTGCTGAAGAGGTAACTTTCTTTAACAAAGGTGCAATCTTAAAAGAACTAGATAGTTTGCCAAGAGATACATACTTAGAGTTGGATGTAAGAAAAACGAGATACTTAGATAACGATATTATCGAAATTCTTGATGATTTTGCATTTAAGGCAAAAGAGAGGAATATTGACATACAACTCATTTCAGAACGAGGTGTTGTTGAAAATCCTGAAAGCTTTATAGAATTTTTTAAATTAAGACCGAAATCGGCATAAAACAATAACATTATGAAAACCAATAAATATAAAATATTAGTGCTTTCAGATATGAAAGACACAGCTTCCAAAACAATTAAAAGTAGTATTAGTCTCTCTAAAATGATAGATGGAGATATTCACTTTTTTCATGTAAAGAAACCTACAGAAATTGTAGAAAAAGAAAGTCAGTTGTCTGCTATGAGAACAATTAACAAGGCTTATGTTTCTATCTCAAGTGACATACAAAATCTAATTGAACCAATAGCTAAAGACTATAACACCAATATTACTTACAACCACACATTTGGTAATGTAAAAAATGAAATTTTAGATTGTATTAAAAAGCAAAGACCAGATATAATAGTACTTGGAAGACGAAAGTCTAAACCAATTAACTTGTTAGGAGATAAGATTACAGATTTTATTATTAAAAACTATAATGGTGCTATTATGATTGCTTCTGAAGAAGAGGTATTAGAACCTGAAAAAGAATTATCATTAGGTTTACTTGATGATGCTAATACTACTTTTAACTTGGAGTTTATCGATGCCTTGTTTAAACATACACAAAAACCATTAAAATCATTCAGAACAGTTAAAAACCCAGTTGCAAGTACTGAAGAAAAACCGCTCAATACTGGAGACACGATAGAATTAGTTTTTGATCATGGAAATAATTCTATTAAAAGCTTATCAAATTACTTAGCAAAAAGTGATGTTAATTTATTGTGTTTAAATAGAGGCAGCAGCGATGTCAAAAATAATAAATCAACTATTAAGGATGTGATGAGTAATGTGAATGTATCATTGTTAATTTCCGAAGGACAAAAACAGTAATCATAAATTCATGTTAATTGGAACAGGTAAGGTAGGCTTTGCTTTTTATTAATTTAAAAAGTGCTAAATTTAGGGTTAACCTAACATTTCAAATATGAAAAATTTGTTTTCTAATATCAAGGGTGACGCCTTTGGTGGTATCACTGCTGGTATTGTAGCTTTACCTTTAGCCCTGGCCTTTGGAGTTTCTTCTGGGTTAGGACCTAGTGCAGGGTTATATGGCGCCATCTTTATTAGCTTTTTTGCAGCTCTTTTTGGTGGTACAAATACACAAATCTCTGGCCCAACTGCCCCAATGACTGCCGTAAGTATGGTAGTTATTGCAGGTATTATTGCTGCTAATGATGGAAGTGTAGAAAAAGCACTTCCGGCAATTTTGACGGTATTTTTGTTAGCAGGTCTAATGCAGATAGGACTTGGAGCCATTGGGTTAGGTAAGTATATTCGGTATATACCTTATCCAGTTGTATCTGGTTTTATGACGGCCATAGGGGTTATTATTTTGATTACACAAATTTTACCTTCGCTTGGGTATTATCCTAAAGAAGATATGGATTATGTCAATCAGTTTAAGCCTCAAGCCGAAGAAGTTATTCTAGAAAATATTTTAAAAGAAGAAGCTGCTGAAGATATTTTAGTATTAGAAGATTTTAAGGAAACTATATCTCGAGCCGAAAAGATTACTCAAGACGATATTTTAAAAGAGTCGCAAACACTTGCTGCTAAAAATGCTTCAGGGGTTTTAGGAGCACTTAAAGTATTGCCAAGAGCGCTCAAGAACATCAGCTGGCTAGAAGTCATACTGGCTTTGGGTACGATATTTATAATTTATGGATTTAAACGAATTACAACTAAGATTCCAAGTACGCTGGTCGCATTAGTAGTGATGTCTACCATTGCCATCGTAGGGAATTTAAATTATAAGCCTATTCCTGAGATTCCGGAAGGCTTACCAATACCCAATTTAGAAATCATTACAAGTTTCAATCTAAATGCAATAACGCCTTATGTTTTTACAGCTCTAGCTCTAGCGCTTTTAGGAGCAATAGATTCACTCCTAACAAGTATCGTGGCAGACAATATGACCAAAACCAAACATAAACCCAATAAGGAATTAGTTGGTCAAGGGATTGGTAATAGTATCGCAGCTTTATTTGGTGGTATTCCAGGAGCAGGTGCTACTATTCGTACTGTAGTGAACATTAATTCAGGTGGAAAAACAAAACTATCTGGTATGATTGCTGGAATATTATTGTTTAGCATCTTAATGATTCCAGGCTTGCCAAATTTGGCCTCTCAAATTCCTGCAGCTGTGTTAGCAGGTATATTAATTACTGTTGGTATTGGAGTGATGGATTATAAGGGCTTAAAAGCAATTCCTGCCATGCCAAAAGATATTAAATTGGGACCATTAAAACTGAGTTCCGAAGTATTGATAATGCTCGTAGTACTTATACTTTCTTCATTTTGGGATTTAGTTTACGCCGTAGGTATTGGGTTAGTGATAGCTTCATTAATGTTTATGAAAAAAATAGGTGACCTTACCGCTGAACGATCTGATGTAAAACCATTAAAAGAAGAAGCTTGGGCAGATGAAGCCAATTTTCCAAGTAAATTAAAAGAAGAAGTTTTTATAAAACACTTAAAAGGACCTTTGTTTTTTGGATCGACTTCAGATTTTCAACAACTCACCTTACAAATACCAAATACCGCATCTATAGTGGTATTGCGTTTAGGTAGAATGCAATATATGGATCAATCGGGATTATATGCGATGGAAGATATGCTTCAAGATTTAAAAGCTAAAGGTGTCGATGTACTATTTGTAGGACTGTTAAGACAACCGCGTTATATGATGGAGCGTATTGACATTATACCAGATTTCATTTCTGAAGAACACATCTTTGCATCTTTTAATGACTGCATGAATTGGATAAAAACAAACGTAAAAGACGAATATTAATATTTAATTACAACAACAAATGAAAAATATAGCAATAACAAAAGACGTTCAAAGCGCATTAACACCTGATAGTGTTTTGCAAGATTTATTACAAGGAAATAGCCGTTTTGTTAACGGAAATTCTCAAGCAACAGACAACTCGGCTCTGGTAAACCAAACTACAGGTGGGCAATACCCTAAAGCCGTTGTACTATCGTGTATAGATTCTCGTGTACCAGTCGAAACTGTATTAGATCAAGCCATTGGAGATGTATTTGTGGCTAGAGTTGCCGGGAATTTCGAAAATGTAGATATTTTAGGAAGCTTGGAGTACTCTTGCAATGTTGCAGGAAGTAAACTCATTCTTGTATTAGGTCACGAAAGTTGCGGTGCTGTAAAAGCAGCTTGCGATGGTGTCGAATTAGGAAACATAACAGCTATGTTGGATAATATTATGCCAGCAGTTAGAAAATCTGCCGATGAGGTCGATGGTGAAGCGAATTCATCTAATAAAGAATTTGTTGCTAAAACAGTTGAAAACAATGTAAGGTTGACCATAGATCGTATTCGTGAGAAAAGTAAAATTCTACAGGAAATGGAAGATAATGGAGAAATCAAGATTGCTGGTGGTGTATATAGCTTACATACAGGAAAAGTAAATATGTTGTAAAAATATCAATCCTAAAAAAGCCGCTCATTGAGCGGCTTTTTTTTATACCAAAATTTAACATATATAAAAGCGTATAAATTTTTATTTAGAATCATTCTAATTTATATTTGTGTCAATAAAATCTACCTTCTATGAATGACATCAATACGCTTTATTATAATGATTTCGGAATTGCGTTTCAATGGAAGCGATGTGCAGCAAAGGATTTTAAAAAAGTACAACTTGTATTTAGAAATACAGGGTTTTTTTTAACCGAAGCTGAGCTCATTCAATTTCATAAAAATGTGAAACGAAGCCTAGATTCTCAGCAATTGTGTTCCGACTGTAAACACAACGGGACATGTCGTTCGTTGCTATTACAAACACCTGCTAACCAAATAAGTTTAGCAATGAGTTTAATCGAGCTTCAAGATGTTCAAGATTTAATAAAAGGCACAATAACACAATTAGAATTAGAACATGTGTTTAAAGCGAATAATATTAGTAAAGGAGATTAACGGCGTATTAGGCTTCAGTGGTGTCTTCTGAGGTTTCTTCGTTTGGATCATCTTTCCCTTTATTCAAGATACTTGGGAAAATCATTGGTGCTAATGATTTTACAGGTTCATAAAGAATAGAATCTTCTAAGTCTTCCTTATCAGCAAACGGAATCGAATTATTCATATTATCAAAAACGATAAGTAGTACACTTAAAATTAAACCAATTTTTAATGCACCAAACACACCCCCTAAAAGTTTGTTCAATACACCTAATGCCGCAAAATCTGCTAACTTGGTTAATGCTTTTCCTGCAAGAGCAATAATTAAAACAATGATGACAAACGTAATAGCAAACGCAACAATATTGATATACTTTTCATCCCAATCCAGCCTACTATCTAGGAATTCAGCAGCAAAATTGCTAAAGTGAATAGCACCATATACACCTGCAATCAATGCAACAAGAGAAGCCACTTCTACAAAAAGCCCTTTCATGAAACCTCGTATAAGTCCAAATAATAAAAGCGCTCCTAATATGATATCAATAATAGCCATAGTTTAGTCAGTTTTAACAAACCTACATAATTTTTCTCATTTTAAAATAATAACGCTAAAGTTGAACTTATAGTTTATTAACTTTGCAAACTAAATAGCTTCGATAAGAACTTATGGCAAGAGATGAGCAATTAAAACAACGTTGGGAATTGGTTGTAGAGAAATTATCTGCACGATTTTCAGATGGAGATCCCTTAGATCTAGACGCAATTATTTATTTAATAGGTGTTCAAGAATTAGGACAACTAGATAGGCGTTTTAAAAAAGACCACAAGCTGGATCTCATGCATATTGCTATTTGTAAACTCTTATCACCTTACGGTTATTACGAATTCGATTTTGTAGATGAAGAAGGCTGGCCGCATTACAAGGTAAAAGAGCAATTGCCACCTTTAAAAGCAGGCGAACAAAGTGTCTTGATGAAAGACGCTATTGTTAACTATTTCATTGAAACCGAATTTATAGACTAATTAGTTAGTTGGGCGTTACCGCAAGGGTCGCGCTCTCGTCAGTCGCTTCCAGATAAAAAGTATCTGGAGAGCTCCAACAAATGCCTCCATCGCTAACGCAAATCTCGATAAAATGATTAAATTTGCGTTTCATTTTCAGGTATTATGATAGATAAGATAAAAGAACTCATCGCTGAAGCCGAAGCATTTACAACTCAATCTAAAGAAGAGGTTGAAAACTTCCGTATCAAGTATTTAGGATCTAAAGGACTCCTAAAGCAGTATTTTGCCGAGTTTAAAAATGTAGCAAATGAGCAGAAAAAAGAGTTTGGTCAAACCATTAATCAACTCAAAAAGACTGCAGAAGAAAAGGTTAATGCTCTAAAAGAAGAATTGGAGAACAAAGAGGAAACAGCTGGTATTTACGGTGATTTATCGCGTCCAGGTGAACCTATTGAAATTGGTGCACGTCATCCAATTTCAATAGTAAAAAACCAGATTATCGATATCTTTTCTCGCATAGGGTTTAATGTAAGTGAAGGGCCAGAAATTGAAGACGATTGGCATAACTTTACAGCATTAAACTTACCAGAATACCATCCTGCTCGTGATATGCAGGATACCTTTTTTGTGCAAACCAATCCAGATGTGTTACTACGTACACACACCAGTTCGGTGCAAGTACGTTATATGGAGAATAACAAGCCACCTATTCGTACCATTTCTCCTGGTCGTGTATTTCGTAACGAAGCTATTTCGGCACGTTCACACTGCTTTTTCCATCAGGTAGAAGGTTTATACATTGATAAAGATGTGAGTTTTGCCGATCTCAAACAGACGCTTCAATATTTCACTACAGAAATGTTCGGGAAGTCAAAAATTCGTTTACGTCCATCGTATTTCCCTTTTACTGAGCCAAGTGCTGAGGTTGATGTGTATTGGGGATTAGAAACCGAAACCGATTATAAAATGACCAAAGGAACCGGTTGGTTAGAAATTATGGGTTGTGGTATGGTAGATCCTAATGTATTAGAAAACTGTGGTATCGATTCTAAAGAATACTCTGGTTTTGCCTTTGGTATGGGAATCGATCGTATTGCGCTATTACTTCACCAAATTAGTGATATTCGTTTATTAAGCGAAAATGATGTACGTTTCTTAGAGCAATTTAAGAGTGCACTTTAATTAACTATTTTTGAGTCTACAGGCTTCGCTTTAGAAAATTCATCAATGTCTATAACATATAAACTTGATAAAGCCTTTTTTGAGTAGTCGTTTTCCATATAACCACCAATAATATAGAGTTTGTTTTGATGATAGTGCATCTTTGGGTGCTTGATGTTTAAATTAATTTTATAAGCTTCTAATAGACCAGTTGTTGTATCATATGTTAATAGTCGATCTTCATTAAACATATATATGATGTTCTTATGAACAGCCAAAGCAGGACGCTCCATATCGTAGAATAGTTCACCTTCAGTTTTCCATGTTCCAGTAGTTATATCATAAGATTCTATGTCTTTCAAGGCCTTTTCATTATAACCGCCAATAAGATATACAGTTCTGTCTATGATAACACCCTGTGTTTCTTTAGCAGTTTTCATTTTTTGGAGCTCATACCAATGTCCAGAAGTGATATTGTAAATATGAGATACATCACTATATACTTTCTTGCCTTTTTTGTTTTTTGAAGTTGAACCTCCCATAACAATAATGTTATCTTCATAGGTAAACGATGCAAAGTTCACCCCTTGATGTGGATTAGTATGATCAATGACGATGTCTTTAGAACCCATATCGAACACTTCAATCTTGTCATCTAGATACTCTTTTTTTCGGTTGACTGATAATCGTTTTCCACCTAAACTATATAGCGTGTTTCCGTAGCAATTGAGGTTATGATAGGCTCGTTTTCTAAATTTGGTTTCAGCTATTGACCATTGGTTATTTTGAATATCATAAATCTGAAGATTTTCACTATAGTTCTCAAAAGGATAATTTCGTCTGAATTCTCTAATAACATCACCTAAGGTAGCTCGTGGCATATAGCTAACTGCGGCTAAGGCTCTTTTTCCGGTGTCTTCGGTATATGATGAATTCCCGCTAATCACATAAATGTAATTCCCTACAACTTGTGAATCAAAAGCAAATACACCAGTTTTTAAGGGTTTCAATGTTTTGAATTGTATTGTAGAGTTTAATTTTTTGGAAGAATTGACCACAACTTCATCAAGGTTTTCTAATTTTTTAGAAAGGTAAATCGTGGTATTTGTTTTTGTGAATGTTGATATTGCTACCGTTTTAGAATGATAACCAATGATTGAAAACTCTAATCGATCTGTTTTTGATGTTTTAGATTTCAGCGTAAGATTAAACCTTCCGTCGGTACCAGAAACTGTTCCAATATTTTTCTTTTCAAAATAAACAGTTACGTTTTCAATAGGTTCATTTGTTTCAGAATCAAGAATTATCCCACTAATATCTTGTGCAATTATAAATTGTGTAAAAAATAAAAAGAATAAAGTGAACCTCATAAAATTTGATTACTTATGATTGCCTAACGAAGTTCGACTATTTTTATGAGAATATCAATAGGTTAAACTTTAATAATAAACTTAATATATTAATTTTGTAGCCATGAAAAAAGACATCCATATTCCAGAAGTTCAAGATGTGTTTGTTGCCGTCGTTCAAGAACAACACCCTGAGTATAAAACCGATGATTGGAATGCTTATATCATCAACAATAAAGATGTCGATCTCGATACCGTTTTAATCGTATCTAAAGGTTATTCTGAAGATAAGATGACACCTGTAATGCGTCATACCATAAAGTTACTTCCTGCCAGAAGCTATGCCAAGATAGAGTTTATGCAAAATGATGTCCTACAATTAAACAATGAGTTTAAAGTGACATTTTTTGAAGGTAATGCGATGCTAGACAAAACCTATGTGTTTAGAAAGAATACGATTAACATTAATGCTTTGCAAACGATTCCGTTGATGCAGCTCAAAGGGGTTTTGGTGAAGTAATGGTTTGTCATTCCGACTAAAGAGGAGGGATCTAATCCAACTTCTCTGTCAGTTTCTTAAAGACCTTCTTTGGATTTTTGTTCTCATACAAAATATCATAAACCGCATTTATAATTGGCAACCGTGTTTTTTTTATATTCTTCTTATTGAGCTCATGAGCACTTTTCGTTGCATAATAACCCTCGGCAACCATATTCATTTCCATCTGTGCAGACTTTACAGTGTAACCTTTACCAATCATGTTGCCAAACATACGATTACGAGAAAATGTTGAATATCCTGTTACTAGTAGATCACCTAAATAAGCCGAATTATTAATATTACGCTTCATTTTGTGCATCTTCTTGATAAAACGTTTCATTTCACGAATGGCATTACTCATCAATACACTCTGAAAATTGTCACCATAACCTAATCCGTGAGCAATTCCAGCGGCAATGGCATATATGTTTTTGAGCATAACAGCATATTCGGTACCAATAATGTCGTCACTAATTTTCGTCTTGATATAATTACTTGACAGTGCATCGGCAATCGCTTGTGCTTTAGTAGCATCTGCACACGAAATGGTGAGATAAGACAATCGCTCTAACGCCACTTCTTCAGCATGACAAGGTCCAGCGATAACAGCAATATTTTCAAATGGGATATGGTAAATATCATGAAAATGCTCACCTACTAATAATCCAGACTCAGGCATAATACCTTTTACGGCAGAGACAACAATCTTTTTTGAGATATCCACATTTAACTTTTCGAGTTCACCATGAATAAAAGCCGATGGAATCACAAAAATTAAGACATCAGCCCATTCGGCTATGTCATTAATATCATTACTTATTTTGAGTTGTTCGGTCTTAAATTCTACAGAACTGAGATAACTAGGATTGTGCTGTTCTTTTAATAAATGCTCTTTAGTATACACACTTCGCATATACCAACCAATTTCATCTAAGTTTTCAGAAAGCATCTTTACGATAGCAGTTGCCCAACTTCCCGCGCCAAATACAGCATATTTTAATGGTTGACTCATAAATGGATTATCAATTTCAGTTAGTCAAAAATAAGGAATTTATGCGCTTTTCCGAAGGAAACCTCTAGACTTTCCATTTTTGGCACGCGTTTTGAAAGTTAGATATTAGAAATCAAAAAAGGGACAATTATGAAATGAACATAAACTTTAAGAATCTGAATTTTGTAACTAAGATTTTTTAAAGTTTTGTGAATTCCATTTGACGGCATTTTTTTATAAAACATGGACAAATGAAAACGATGAAACTACTTTTAAGCTTTGCTTTAACCGCAACATTATTTACCTCTTGTTACACAGAGGAAGTTATTATCACAGATAACAACCCTGGTATTTCATTAAACCAGTTGTTAAACTCCTACGAGTTATGGTATGTAGATATCAATCAAACTTTAGGACCTGGTGAGACACCGTTTTTACAGATTGCATTTACGGTTTCGTTTAGAAATGGTGTGTTATATGCTAACAACAATTTGGTTGGTTTTGGTAACCAAGGTAATGGTTATGGTATTGATGTTGGAACTTACGATGCGTACAATATGATTTTGGATATCAATCACGATATTGATGGATTTGAAACGTTTGATGTTTTTCAAATTGATAACAATACCATAGAATTATATAACCCGTTTAATGATACGTCTTATTTCTTAAATGGATACCAAAGAAATACATTTGATTATGACTTTGTATTCTATGATAACATTCACTATTTCTTACAGGAATATGAGGCATGGGAAAAGACCTATACTAGTGAAATGGGTGTGTTGAATGAATTTGATAACGAAAATTACCTTCAGTTTTTAGCTGGTGGGAATGATTCAGAATTTAGAAGCTCTCAAGACGTAAATATCTCAAACCCAGATAATATCTATTGGGATTATACAGGAGTATATGGTGTAGGAGACATTAGTGTAAATATGTATTTAAAAACATTAACACTAGATTATGATTTCTTTGACAATGAATTCTTCGAATTGAGCGTTATTAATGATCAAAGGATAGAATTATTTCATCCATCATCTGAAACAGTGTATGAATTTACAGGACGAGGATACATTCAATTCTTAAGAGAAGCTGATGCTTCTGGAAAACGTATCACTGGTACGAAACAATTGAAAAAACGTAAGCAGAAAACTGCTAAAAAAGATAACCCTAGGGTAAGTACAAGGAGCTAGATTTTGGTTGGTTATTTAGACTCCATAAGGCGTCCATCTCAAATTATTTGGGATGGGCGTTTCTTCTTTTATAAGGTGAAGTGACTTGTGTGTATATCTTGTGTCCTAACTATTGGAAGCTGATTACATTATTGGAATAGAACCAACATTTCGTCAACTTTACAATTACAGTATTAACCTTAAAACAATTAACAACTATGGGATTATTTTCATTTATTAAAAACACAGGCGCTAGAGTCTTTGGAATAGGAAAAACAACAGAAGAGGAAGCTGCAGCAGCAAGAGCAAAAGCAAGAAGAGATGCAGATGAAGCAGAGCTAAAGTTAGAGGAAGCAGCAGCACGTAATTTAGAAGAAACAATTAATGATTTACAATTACGAGTAGACAATCTATATGTATTTGTTGATGATGATATGGCTAGAGTATCTGGTATGGCTTATGATCAAGCAACAAAAGAAAAGGTTGTATTAGTGATTGGAAATACGGCTGGCATAGCAACTGTAGATGATCAAATGACAGTAGAGCATGTAGAACCAGAAGCACAATTTCATACGGTTGCTAGTGGCGATACTTTAGGAAAAATTGCAAAGCATTATTATGGTAATGCCATGAAATACCCTGAAATCTTTGAAGCTAATAAGCCAATGCTAACAGATCCTGATAAAATTTATCCAGGACAAGTATTACGTATACCACATTTAGACTAAGGTTTAAATTAACGATATAAAAAAAAAGGCACAACTTTAAGTTGTGCCTTTTTTAGTTTAGCCGTTTTTTACTTTAAAACTGTTTTCAAGGCCTCAACATCATAAGGCTTAGCCACGATGGTTTTGTTTTTGTCTAATAGGAAATAAGATGGTGTAGATTCTATGCCATAGGCATCAGAAGTTGGGTTATCCCATTTTCCTAAGCCTAGTACATGAATAAAACCTGGGAATTCAGCAATCTTCTTTTGCCAGTTTTCAGCGTCATCTTCAAGTGCAAAAGCAATCACCTTCAGTCCTTTTTTGTTGGCAAGCATGGTTTTTAATTTTGGTAACTCGTCTAAGCAATGTCCACAAGTACTACTCCAAAACACCACTAAATACTGCTCTGAAATATCTAAGTCATGAAGTGTTGTGCTTATGGTTTCACCATTTTTTGTAATGGCTAAATCAAAATTCGCCGCTTTATTCCCAACAGTATTGTTTTTATATACGACGAGCTGTTCGGTAAGGGCATCGTAATTAACGGTCTTAGCGAGTTCTAATAAGTGGTTATCTGCTACATAATTGGCCAACTCTGAATTGTCCATACCCTTAAAACGTCTCCAGATCATTTCATATAAAATCGTTTTAATCTCTACATGTCCATCTCCAATAGTAGTCATTAAATGATCAACGTCCTTTTTATAGACGTCATTACTTGTACTGGCTGTCATTCCGAAGATATAGGCCAACACACGATCTATAAGGAAGTCTGAGCTCTGTAATAAGGCGCTTCCAAAGTCTACATGATCTAAATATGTACGTTTTAAATTTTTAGAGTAGGTTGATAGGTCTTCAAATTCTTGAGGAATGTATGGCGAATTCGCTTTTATAAATTGCGATGCTAAGGTTTCTTTTGAAGAGTCTTCGTAAGCACTTTGTGTATCACTCAATGTTTTTATGATATCTAAATAGGCTTTTTTATCTGTGCTTTCTTGGGTGTAAAAATTACTTAAGGTTTGGTTTATCATGTCCATACTTTTCATATAACTCGCCCATAATTTGTTTTCGTTACTGTTTGTAAACTCTAAACCTTTATCGAGATCAAATGTAAATGCAGTGGATTCTTTGCCGTTGTAAATGAAGTCGAAATTATTTTCTTCAGGAGGTAATGCATAGACAATTTTATAAATACCAGGTTTGGCATCAGCAGCTAAAACAATACTAAAACTACCATCATCTGCCAGTTGTGCTCTATCAATATAATCTGAACCCGTTGGCGTGGCGCGATATAAAAAAGCATAGGTAAATTGTTCGGCAGGAGTGAATGTCCCGCTTATGCTGTTTTGAGCAAAAATAAAAGAGGGGATTAACGTTAGAAGTAGTAAAAGTCTTTTCATTGGTGTTTTATTTATTTTAAACACATTATCAGTTTCAAATATCAAGCCAAATATCAGGATTTTTTTCTTTTTGATCGCATACTTTCAATAACGACTGTAGAAATAATGAGTGCACCACCCAAATAGGTATTCCATGTTGGGATTTCATTTAAGAAGAAAAAGGCAATGATAATTCCAAAAATAGGTTGTGTACTCGCTATGATGCTCGCTGTACTTACTTTAAAATATTTGAGGCTATTGATAAACATGGTATGACCAATGGCAGTTGTCAATAAGGCTAATAAAATCACATATGGAAATTGTGTTTCAATAGCTGAAGTTCCTAAAATGAATAACGACGGAACTAAAACAGCAGCTAAGATGAGCACTTGATAAAACATAAGCATACTTCCGTTATAAGAAGACACGTGTTGTTTTAGCATAAGTGTTCTAATGGCATAGCATACCGCCGAGAGTAATCCAAACAAAACGCCTTTTAGCTGCGAGCTTTCCAAATCGAAATCTGGCGCTAAAAAATAGATACCAATTAATACCAGTCCGCCAAGAACAAGATGAATGGGATCAAACTTTACTTTTGAAAAGAATGGTTCTAAAATAGCGGTAATGATTGGGAATGTAAACAGAGATAACATCCCAATAGCGACATTAGATAATTTGAGCGCATAGAAATAAGTAATCCAATGGGCTCCTAAAAACAGGGCAGATACAAAAAATGTCAATCGGTCCTGACTAGAATGAATCTTAAGGTTAATCTTTTTGTATTTGCAAAACAGGAATAAAAAACCTGCTGCTAAAGCAGATCGCCACCACACAATAACAGGAATAGGCATATCTATAAATTTGCCTAAAGCACCAGACGTACTTATAAATACGGTAGCAACCGTTAGCCAAAGTACGTGCTTTACATGCGTGTCTTTCATATCTCTTGAAGTCTACTCAATGCTTGTTTAACCGATTTAATATGCTCAAATGTGAGTAATAAACGTAAACCGTTTCTGGTTTGCTTCTCTTTCATTTTACAATCTTGTGGACGGCTTTGAATGTAACTCAACACTTTCGTAAAATTATCACTTTGATAGAACGGACTCTGTTGATCATTGATAAAATATCCCACAAAACGCCCTTGTTTCATAATGATTTTTTCAAGTCCTATTTTGGTTGCAATCCATTTCACACGAACACTATTCAATAAATCGGTGACTTGAATAGGCAATTCTCCAAAACGGTCAATAATCTCCGTTTCGAAAGTTTGTAATTCGTCTTCGGTTTTAAGTGTATTCAGTTTCGTATATAGATTTAGTCGCTCAGTGATATTGTTTACATAATCGTCAGGGAATAGGAGTTCGAAATCAGAATCGATAGTAATATCCTTAACATAGTCTTTCTCTTTTCCATCGTCCTGATATAAATCTTTAAACTCATTTTCTTTGAGTTCATCAATAGCTTCATTTAGAATTTTTTGATAGGTATCAAACCCGATATCATTGATAAAACCGCTTTGCTCACCACCTAATAAATCTCCAGCACCACGAATTTCGAGATCTTTCATGGCAATATTGAAACCACTACCCAACTCGGTAAATTGTTCAAGTGCAGTAATACGTTTTCTGGCGTCATTGGTCATTGCCGAATACTCTGGAGTGATAAAATAACAAAAGGCCTTTTTATTGCTTCTTCCAACACGACCACGCATTTGGTGCAGATCACTTAGTCCAAAGTTATTGGCATTATTGATAAAAATGGTATTCGCATTAGGGACATCTAAACCACTTTCTACAATAGTTGTACTCACTAAAACATCAAACTCTCCATTCATAAAAGCAAGCATGAGTTGCTCAAGTTTCTTACCTTCCATTTGTCCGTGACCTATTCCAATTTTCGCATCAGGAACTAAACGTTGAATCATACCAGCCACTTCTTTTATATTCTCAATACGATTATGGATGAAGAATATTTGTCCGCCACGTTGGATTTCATAAGTTACCGCATCTCTAATGGTTTCTTCATTAAACCGAATCACATGACTTTCTATAGGATAACGGTTTGGAGGTGGTGTTGTAATAACCGACAAGTCCCGAGCAGCCATTAAGCTAAACTGTAAGGTTCTTGGAATTGGTGTTGCTGTGAGTGTCAATACATCAACGTTATCTTTAAGTGTTTTTAGTTTTTCCTTTACGGCTACACCAAACTTTTGTTCCTCATCGACAATGAGTAAACCAAGGTCTTTAAACTTTACATTTTTATTGACTAGCTGATGGGTACCAATAATAATATCGACATGACCTTTTTCTAGTTTTTCGAGTGTGATACGTTTTTCCTTAGCCGTTCTAAAACGGTTGAGGTAATCTACGGTCACTGGAAAATCTTTAAGGCGCTCTGTAAATGTTTTGTTATGTTGATAAGCCAAAATTGTTGTAGGTACTAAAACGGCCACTTGCTTTCCATTATCTACAGCTTTAAATGCAGCTCTAATCGCTACTTCAGTTTTCCCAAAACCTACGTCGCCACAAACGAGACGATCCATTGGCCTGTCACTTTCCATATCTGCTTTAATATCTGCTGTAGATGTGATTTGATCTGGTGTGTCTTCATAGATAAAGGAGGCTTCCAATTCATGCTGAAGGTAACTATCGGGTTTGTATTGATAGCCTTTTTCTAGTTTACGTTTTGCATAGACCTTAATAAGGTTAAAAGCAATTTCCTTAACGCGTGATTTTGTTTTTTGCTTGAGTGTTTTCCAAGCTTTACTGCCTAATTTGTAAACTTTTGGAGGCTTCCCATCTTTACCATTAAATTTGGTGATCTTATGTAATGAGTGAATACTCAAATACAATACATCACGCTCACCATATACTAATTTTATGGCTTCTTGTTTTTTGCCTTCTACATCAATTTTTTGGAGTCCGCCAAATTTTCCAATACCATGATCGATATGTGTTACATAATCTCCTACATCAAGATTGGTCAACTCCTTTAGCGTGATGGCCTGCTTTTTAGCGTAACCATTTTTGAGATGGAATTTATGATAACGTTCAAAGATTTGGTGATCTGTATAACAGGTGATTTTCTGGTCGTGATCTATAAACCCTTGGTATAAAGACAGTACGATGGTTTTATAATGCACCTCTTGGTCGACATCTTCAAAAATATCATGAAAACGCTTAGCTTGTTGCTCACTTGCACAAACAATATAATTGGTATAACCTTTATTATGATTGGTGTTGAGGTCATCAATCAATAAGTTGAATTGCTTATTAAAGGACGGTTGAGGCGTGGTATTAAATTCGATTTGTTCTGCTGAAAATAGGCTAGACGTTCCAAATTCGACCAAACTAAATTCGAGTAATTGACGTTTCAGTGTATCTGAATTGCAAAATAGCTCTTCAGGTTCAGAATGTTTTAATTCTGAAGACAAAGCTTTAAATGTTTCTTCGGCCTTTCCGAAGTTATCATCAATGCGAGAAAAAAGGAGGTCGGTATTTTTAGCAAAAACAACTGTTTTTTGAGCGATATATTTTAAGAAACTCTGTCTGCTTTCCTCTAAAAATTTATTGGCAACATTAGGGATAATCCCAATCTTTTTAATCTGCTCGGTAGAGAGTTGAGTTTCTACATCAAAGGTTCTAATACTATCCACTTCATCACCAAAAAATTCAATACGATAAGGTTCGTCATGAGAAAATGAAAATACATCTACAATACCACCACGTACCGAAAACTCACCAGGTTCGGTTACAAAATCGACACGTTTAAATTGATATTCAAATAAGACTTCGTTTACCAAATCAATAGAGAGTTCGTCATTAACAGCAATCTTCAATGTGTTTTTTTCAAGTTCACGACGCGTCACCACTTTTTCAAAAAGGGCATCAGGATAGGTGACAATAATAGCCGGTTTTTTTCGCGAGTTGATGCGATTAAGCACTTCGGCTCTTAGGAGTACGTTGGCATTGTCGGTTTCTTCAATTTGATATGGTCTACGATAGCTTCCAGGATAAAAAAGTACATCTTTATCATTGCGTAAAACTTCAAGATCGTTGAGATAAAACGCAGCTTCTTCTTTGTCGTTGAATATGAGTAAAAAAGGGCGTTCGGCAGCTTTAAATGCTTCACTAATAATGAGCGATAATGAAGATCCAACAAGACCTTTTAAATGAAGTTTACTTTGAGATTGGGCAATAGCAGTTTGCAGATTTTGCATTTGCAAAGCCTGAACATACGTTTGCGAGAGAATGGTTTTACTCAAGGCATTTTATTTTGTGCAAATATAATTTTTTTGTCCAATTTCTTATTGTTAAAATGTATTAATAAAACTATCTTTGTGCCACTTAAATAACAAAATATATGTCATTTTCAGAATTATTCGAAAGCGGATTTAAAAAGCGTAACGAAGACCACTTTGCAGCGATTGTTAGAGTTGCAATGAGTGATGGATTTATTAATGAAGCAGAAAGAGCTTTTTTAGACCGTTTAGCGACGCGTTTAGATATTACAGAGGCTGATTATAAAACGATATTAAAAGATTATCAAAGTCATCCAATTAATCCACCTGTATCTTATGATAAACGTTTAGAGCGTTTATACGATTTAGCGCGTATGGTTTGGGCAGATCACATAGAAGGTGAAAGCCAAGTGCGTTTATTAGAGAAACTATGTATAGGTTTAGGTTTTAATCCAGACAATGTAAAATACATTACAGATAAAGCCTTGAGTTTAGTACATTATGAAGTAGACTTAGACGACTTTATTGATAAAATGAAAAATATGAATCAATAAACGATTTACAAAAAAATAAAAAAGCAACCATTATGGTTGCTTTTTTTTTAACGTGTAATTATGCTTTTTTCATAAACTCTTCTGCTTTCTCAACCATGTTTTTACTTCCGCAGATAAATGGGACGCGTTGGTGAAGTTCGGTTGGCTCAATATCCATAATTCTATTAAACCCATCACTTGCTTTACCATTAGCCTGTTCGGCTAAAAATGCCATCGGATTGCACTCGTATAACAAACGTAATTTACCATTAGAGTTTTTAGAACTTTTAGGATACATATAGATACCACCTTTGATCATATTTCTATGGAAATCGGATACTAACGAACCAATATAACGACTTGTATAAGGTCGATCACCTTCTTCCATCTGGCAATATTTAATGTAGTTTTTTATGCCTTGCGGGAAGTGGATATAATTTCCCTCATTTACTGAATAGATTTTACCGTCTTTAGGAAATTGCATATCAGGATGTGATAAGTAAAAGGTACCTATAGCAGGATTTAAAGTAAACCCGTTCACACCATCTCCAGTGGTATAAACAATCATAGTTGAGGTACCGTAGATAATATATCCAGCTGCCACTTGCTGATTTCCTTTTTGAAGAAAATCATCAATAGTAACAGGTGTACCCACAGGAGTTACACGCCTATAAATAGAAAAAATGGTTCCTACCGAAACATTCACATCAATATTAGATGAACCATCCAAAGGATCGATAAGCACGACGTATTTGTTTTGATGATTTTCATCCTGACTATTAATAGAAATGAAATCGTCTTCCTCTTCACTGGCAATACCACAAACGATATTACGTTTGGTCATGGTTTGGATAAACTTTGTATTAGCGTAAACATCCAATTTTTGTTGGTCTTCACCTTGAACATTAGTATCGCCTGCTGCGCCAATAATATCTACTAAACCAGCTTTGTTGACTTCGTGATTAACGACTTTTGCGGCTAATCTAATAGAATTGATAAGACGTGATAATTCTCCAGACGTGTATTTAAAAGAGGATTGATTTTCTATTATAAATTCACCTAGAGTTTGATTTTTTCGAGACATGTAGTGTGATTGTTTATGCAAATATCTCATTTTTTTAATCAACTACAACGTTTTCGTATTATAATTACATGATTAAATTCTCAAGTTTTAAACTATATTTGAGGTAAAGAAAAAATGATGACATTTTCTATACGTAAAGCGACAAAAGAAGACATGCCTAGAGTTCTAGAACTCATTGTAGAGCTTGCTGTTTTTGAAAAGGAACCAGATGCGGTGAAAGTCACTGTAGAAGATTTAGAACAAGGTGGATTTGAAGACCCAAAACAGTTTGTATGCTTTGTTGCTGAGTGTGAAGGAAAAATAGAAGGCATTGCTTTGGTTTACAATCGATTTTCAACATGGAAAGGTCAAGTACTACATTTAGAAGATCTGGTTGTAAGTGAGCGTAAACGAAGTACAGGGTTAGGAACAGCCCTATTGGATGAAGTTGTAAAATACGCGTATAGCTTAGGTGTAAAGCGTGTGAGTTGGGAAGTGATAGAATGGAATGAACCAGCGATTGCTTTTTACGAAAAAAAGGGAGCTCTAGTTAAGCGTGACTGGTTTGTGGTTCAGCTTAATGAAGCAGAAATAAAAAATTATATAGCAAATATTTAGCATGCAAGTATTCAAATTTGGAGGTGCCTCAGTAAAAAATGCTGAAGGTGTCAAAAACTTGGCGTCGGTATTACAACAGGTCGGTTATGAGAATACACTTGTGGTGGTATCGGCCATGGGGAAAATGACCAATGCACTCGAAGTGGTTATCAAAAACTATTTTGATCAGCCATCAGAATTAGCAGGTTCAATCGAAGAGGTGAAAACCTTTCATCATAAGATTTTAGTAGATCTTTTTGAACATATACAACACCCTATATTTAAAAAAATAGCTTCCATTTTTGAGGAGTTAGATTACTTTTTAAGCCGTAATAAATCGCCCGATTATAACTTTGTATATGATCAAGTGATTGGTTTTGGTGAACTTGCCTCTACAACAATTATCAGTGCTTATCTAAATCAAATTGGCTTGACAAATAATTGGCTTGATGTACGTGAGTTGATTAAAACTGACGACTATTATCGTAGAGCAAATGTGGACTGGGAACATACACAATCGAAAATAAAAGCAAAGCTTGACACTAAGGTTCTTAATATTACTCAAGGGTTTCTAGCAAGTGATGCTAACAATTTTACAACGACCTTAGGTCGTGAAGGGAGTGATTATACAGCAGCTATTTTTGCCTATTGTTTAAATGCGGAAAGCGTCACCATTTGGAAAGATGTACCAGGTGTTTTAAATGCCGATCCTCGTTATTTCGAAAATGCGCAATTATTGAATAGTATATCCTATAGAGAAGCGATAGAGCTTGCATTTTATGGAGCTTCGGTCATTCATCCGAAAACATTACAGCCTTTACAGCAGAAGGAAATACCGTTGTTTGTGAAATCATTTTTAAATCCGAAAGAGGCAGGAACACGCGTTGGAAAAGGATTTGGAATTGAGCCTAACATACCGTGTTATATTGTAAAGAAAAATCAGGTGTTAGTGTCTTTATCATCATTAGATTTTAGTTATATCGTTGAAGAGAATATTAGTGAGATTTTCAAATTGTTGCATTTGTATAAGATGAAAGTTGATGTGATTCAAAATTCGGCCATTAGTTTTTCGGTGTGTTTTGATAATAATTATGACAACCTCGAACGCTTGCTTCAGCATTTAAAAGCAAAATTTAAAGTAACATCTCATAATAATGTGAGTCTATATACTGTAAGACATTATAATGAGCAGGCTATTTCCTCTATAGAAGAAGGTAAAGAATTGCTCCTAAAACAGTTAACACAAGAAACCATTCAAATCGTAACTAAATAAACAATTTAGTACATTTACACTCATGAGTAAACAACAAGATATAGGATTGGTAACCGCCAAAGAAGTTGCGAAAGCAATTAAAGTAGATAAGTACGGATTTGTAGGTACGTTCTTTGGATGGTTGTTGATGAAGGTCTTAAAAATATCGACGCTTAATAGAATTTACAAGAGAAATAAACACTTGAGTGATGGTGAATTTTTAGATGCTATTTTAGATGATTTTCAGATTAAATTTGAAATCCCAGAAGAAGATTTAAAACGACTTCCCAAAGATGGCGCTTATATCACTGTGTCTAATCATCCACTTGGAGGTATAGATGGCATTTTACTACTTAAACTCATGATAGAACAGCGTCAAGATTTTAAGATTATAGCCAATTTCTTATTGCATCGTATAGAACCCTTAAAACCTTATATTATGCCTGTAAATCCTTTTGAAGACCGAAAGGATGTGAAGTCAAGTATTGCTGGTTTTAAGAATGCGATTCTGCATTTAAGGGAAGGTCATCCCTTAGGTGTGTTTCCGGCGGGAGAAGTTTCGACCTATAAAGATGGAAAACTAGTTGTTGATAAACCTTGGGAAGAAGCCGCTATGAAACTCATAAAAAAGGCTGAAGTACCTGTAGTTCCAATTTATTTCCATGCCAAAAACAGTAAACTATTTTATAAGTTATCAAAGGTTAGTGATACGTTTAGAACGGCAAAATTACCTTCGGAATTATT
The DNA here is from genome assembly GCF_947500255.1 of uncultured Psychroserpens sp. Lineage (GTDB taxonomy): Bacteria > Bacteroidota > Bacteroidia > Flavobacteriales > Flavobacteriaceae > Psychroserpens. Next base: position 1,371,870 of record NZ_CANMRL010000001.1, read on the forward strand.
AACACAGAAGAACAGAATTATAAAAGTTAGAATAGGGAAACCTATTTCGGTTAAAGATCAAGAAGAACACGAGACACTCTCGGATTTTTCAGAATTTATAAGACGAAAGACATACATGTTATCAAATGCTTTTGATAAGAAACCAAAGATTTTAGATAATTTATCTAATACACTTAAACCACCTGCAAAGCCACCAAAACGAATCGTTGGATCTGTAAGTACAGAAAAAATGGCGGCCGAAGTTGACGCTTTACGTGAAGAAGATTGTAGGTTGTTGGTGAGTAAAAATTACGAAGTATATCTAACAGATGCAGAACGAATTCCTAATATACTTCACGAAATAGGTCGATTACGTGAGATTACCTTTAGAGCTATTGGAGAAGGAACTAACGAAGCAATTGATTTAGATAGTTTTGATACTTACTATCACCATATGTTTTTATGGGATACAGAAGCCAAACAATTAGCAGGAGCATACAGGATGGGCTTAGGCTCTAAAATTTATGCACGTTATGGGATTGATGGGTTTTATCTTCAAGACCTCTTTAGATTTGAGCCCGAATTGTATAAAATGATGAGCGAATCTATTGAAATGGGCAGAGCTTTCATTATAAAGCAATACCAACAAAAACCAATGCCATTATTTTTACTATGGAAAGGGATTGTGCATACCACGTTAAGATACCCAGAACATAAGTACTTAATTGGAGGAGTAAGTATTAGTAATCAATTCTCTAATTTCTCAAAATCACTGATGATAGAGTTTATGAAATCACATTACTACGATCCTTATGTAGCACAATATGTACACCCTAAGAAAGAGTTTAAAGTAAAACTTAAAGACGCAGATAAAGATTTTGTATTTGATGAGGCAGAAGCCGATTTAAATAAATTTGATAAAATAATTGATGAGGTTGAACCAGGTGCGTTACGATTACCAGTCTTACTCAAAAAATATATTAAGCAAAATGCAAAACTTGTCGCTTTTAATGTGGACCCCTTGTTTAATAATTCGGTTGATGGTTTGATGTACATAAAAATAGCCGATCTTCCCGAAAGTACTGTAAAGCCTGTTATGGAAGAGTTTCAAGCTGAATTGGAACGCAAATTCTCAAACAATAATGATGAGTAGAGCGCTAGGTTTTATTTGCTTTTTTATTGTTACCTCATTACTTCATTCTCAAACATTCTCTGGAAGGGTAGTTGATTTTAAAACCAAGGAACCGTTGATGGCTGTTTCTATCTATTTTGATAATACAACCATAGGAACAACAACCGATGATCAAGGTGTTTTTTCAATCGACTTTTCTGATGCAATCCAATCCAATCTCATTATTTCTTATTTGGGTTATGAGACTATTATTATTTCAGATTATAGAACAACATCTACTATTTTAGTTGAGTTGAAGGAAACGTTAAACCAATTAAACGAAGTGGTTGTTAATGCAGACGACGGTTTGACACGAAAACAAAAATTGAAACTATTTCGAAAAGAATTTCTGGGCTTTTCTGAGTTTTCGAAATCCTGTAAAATTCTCAATGAAGATGATTTAATATTAAGGTTTAATAAGACAGATAATATATTAACTGTTAGTGCTAAAAGGCCTGTTTTGGTGAAAAATAAAAGCTTACAATATGAAATTGCTTATGATATTCAAGATTTTGAAATCGCGTTTCGTTATGTAGATCCTAAGCTTGATCAATATTCCACACATTCAGTATTGTACACAGGAACATCATTTTATAAAGATGTAAGCAATAGGAAAAAGCGAAAAACAAAAAAGAATAGGGAGAAAGCCTTTAAGGGGTCTGTCCAGCATTTTATGCGCTCATTATATGACAAGAATTTAAGAAAAGAAGGCTTTGATATTTTCCATAAAAAATTTCAGGTAAATGAATGGGAATTTTTTAAAATAGAAGATGTAAAAGATTCTTCATTCAAGAAGGTAACGCTCAATACCAAAGTCAATATTCTTTTTGACCTTAAAGATCAATCTGTTTTAGAACCTAGGGTCGCTTATTTCTATATTGATGCCTATGGCAATTATTCACCTATTACAGAGCTCCTTTTTGGAGGTGTAATGGGAAGCTATCGAATAGGGGACTTATTGCCCACTAATTACAGATTAGAAAGCAACTAGAGTTTCTCGTTGACAAAGGCTTGGAAATATGATCGAATTTCGTTCCTAGCTTTTAGAAACGCATTATGTTTTTCAGAATCACTTCCAACAACTTTTGATGGATCAAAAAAGTTGTGATGTAATCTCACAGCATTTTTACTTGGAATATATGGACAGTTTTCATTAGCATGATCACAAACAGTGATGATATAATCAAAATCAATATTTTCATATTCATCGACGTGATTAGACGTGTGATTTGAAATATCAATATGATCTTCTTTCATAATAGACACTGCTCCTGGATTTAAGCCATGAGTTTCTATTCCAGCACTATAGATTTTTGCTTTTCCTTGAGTAAATGTATTGAGATAACCATGAGCCATTTGGCTTCGACATGAATTACCTGTGCAGAGAACGAGTATATTTTTCATTAAATTCCTATGTGGTGACTTCGTCGTTCTAAAAGGACGTTGTCAAACCATTTATTATTAAGTTTTCCTATTTTCTCGCGTACGCCAATCACTCTGAATCCGCAAGATTTATGTAAATGTATGCTAATTTTATTGTCTTTAAAAATACTTGCTTGTAATGTCCAAAATCCTCTAGATTCACTTTCTTTTATAAGTTGCAAAAGCAGTTGTTTTCCAATGCGCTTACCTTGCATTGGTTTGGCAACATATACGCTTACTTCTGCAACACCTTTATAGACTTCTCTTTGAGAAACTTTAGACAACACTGCAAATCCGACGATGTCTTGATCAATGCTAGCTACAATTCTTGGATGATCAATATATTTTTTATTCCATAATGACCAATCTGGTAATTTGGTTTCGAAAGTAGCAATTCCAGTGCGTATACCATCTCCATAGATATCCAAAACCTGTTGAAAATCATCTTTTCTAAATGCCCTTAGAACAATACACATAGTTGAGCTTAGCAGCAATTGCCACTTGGTGAGCAACAAGGTTCATCATTGGTTACTAATTCTTTCTTTTGATCAGGAACTCCACAGGCTTCTTTAGCCTTACAATCTGTTTGTTCTACAGATAACTTGATGATGAGTTTATTATTTTCTATTGTAAAGTCACTAACAAATAATTGAGCCGTATGAAATGTCTTATTACTGTATTCAAATTTGATTTCAGCATTTAAATCATAAGGTTTTATCTTTCCAACCTTATTAAGAATTCCTAAAGCTTTATAAACAGACATGAAATTGGTTTTATCTATTTCACTTGGACTTTCCCATAGCTGAATAATTGTTTCGTTCCAGTTATCAGTTTGAGCACCACAATCTACAGAGTTGATTGTGATATGCTTAACTTCAGTAATATGATAATTTGCACCAACAAAAGCATTAGGGATGTATTCAAAAAGTAATGACTTGTCTTGGTTTTGTTCCAGTATTGAGAATAATTCTTGTGTTTTCATCTTAATTTAATATTTAGTTTTTTTATGAGCGCACTAATTAAAGTCGATTATCGACTAGCAGCAGTTGGATGTTGTTTTGTTAAAAAATGAGTTTAATAGTATTTGAAATTCTTCAAATCGTTCTAAGTTAAGACAGTAGCATTTTTTCTTACCTTCAAATCGACCTTTTAATAAACCAGCATCACCAATAACAGATAGATGCTGAGAGATAGTGGCTTGAGATAAACCAATTTCATCGACCAAATCATTGCAAATACAACCCTCTTGCTCACTAATGTATTTTAATATAGAGACGCGAGCAGGATGTGCAAACACTTTTGCAATATTGGCAATTTCATTAATATTTTCGGTATAAATAAACCGTTTAGTAACACCCATAGTATTCTATTTAAGTACAAAGATAGTAAATTATCGTAATATTGCAATATTACGATAATAGAAATTAATAAAAAGCCAGAATAAATAATTCCGGCCTCTATATTTTATAATGTTTTAAACCAGTCTTGAAATTGTTCGCCTAATAAAAAAACAGGCTTTTTTTCTCCACTCAAAGCACCAATTATACTCATTACCCAGAGGATAATTGTAATTAATGATAGAAATCCTAAAAGAGGCATAACAAAACTCAATACCCAAATTCCTAGACTAAGAATACATATGCCTAGCATTTGTCTAATATAAAATGAACCATATTCGGTCCTATTGCTTCCATTCATAACTATTGCTATAATAAAACCTATGATTGTAATATGAGCTATTATAGCGACATTCTTTCCATCGCTAAGAACCTCTTTAGCGTCACTAGCAAATTCTTTAGCAGATGCTTTAGCCTCTTCGGCGAACTCACTAGCTTTCTCTTTAGCTTCTTCGGCAAATTCGCTTGCTTTTTCACTTACTTTATCGGCTGCTTTTTTTGCACCTTCTTTAGCGTCGCCTAACATGTCATTAAGGTCGTCACTTAAGCTTTTATTATCGTCAGACATAATATAATTGGTTTATGGTTATGATATAAAGTTAACAAAAAAGCACTAAATCGATTTATTTTTTACCAAACAACCTTTGAAAAAAGCCTTTTGTTTTTTTCTTAGCTTCTGTATAGGTTTCTTTAGCATCTTCTGCCAAATCTTCTAATTTATCTTCGGCAACATCTGCAAATTCACCTAACTTTTCGCCAGCTTCATCAATAAATTCAGCTGCCTTTTCTTTTGCTTCTCCAGCAAATTCTTTAGCATCCTCGGCAAGGTGAGACGCTTTTTCTTTGGCAACATCTGCAAAAGCACTAAGTTTTTCACCAGTTTCGCTTGCTAATTCTGATGCTTTCTCTTTTGCATTATCGAACATTTCTTTGCCGTCTCCCTTAATAAACTCTGTAGCTTTATCCTTTACATTTCCTAAAACTTCTTTAGCATCTTCTGCTAATTCTGATGCTTTTTCTTTAGCATTATTAAAAGCGTCAGTAGCATTATCTTTTAAATCACTTGTTTTATCAGAAGCGGCATCTGTTATTTCGTTTACCGTATCTTCAGTAGATTCAATTTCATTATTTAAGTCGTCTTCTAGATTTTTGTTGTTGTCTTCGGTCATTGTTGTTACTTGTTTATTTATGAGTAGTTTAAAATTACAATTTGTTACACCTCTACTTAAACGCTTGATCTACTGGTTCCCAAAGTTCAATTTTATTGCCCTCGTTATCTAATATCCAACCAAACTTTCCATAGTCATATTCTTCCATCTCTCCTACTATTGTGACCCCTTCTTCTTTTAAAGTCACTAAAAGTTCCTTTAAATTTTCAACACGATAATTAAACATAAACTCTTTTTTAGATGGTTCAAAGTATTTAGTATCGTCTTTAAAAGCACTCCATTGTGTGGAGCAATCATTACCTTCTTTATCTTTCCACCAAAAGGTGCAGCCATAGTCATCGGTATTAAAACCCAAATGCTTTTTGTACCAATCTTTTGACGCTTTAGGGTCTTTCGACTTAAAAAATAAACCTCCTATTCCTGTTACTCTATTTTTCATCTATTTTTTGTTTAGTGCTGTTTCATAAATATCTATCCACTCTTCAACAGTCATTTTTCCTAAAAGCTCTTCAATGAGATCATATGGAATATCATCTATCTTTTTAAAACGAATACAACTTTTTCCCATATCCAATTTATATTTTGAATGTTTTGGATATTCTGATACAAACCAGTCGTACAATTCTTTCTTTGCATACATCCCAGAATGGTACAATGCGATAAAGTTTTTTTGTGACGCCAAATTAATAAATGGTAATGGTGGGAATGGTTTACAATGATAACCCGCTGGATAAATGGATTTTGGAACGTAATATGCTAACATACCATATCCCATTCCGGCTTCAAGTCCTTTGGGCATGTGTTTTTTTATAAGATTGTTTAATTTCGTAATAGGGGCTTTTCTTTCTTCCGGTAGCTGACTAATATAGTCTTCAGGTGATGTTGCTTTGTATTGCATAATATTAATTTTATTTACGTTGAAGGATTAATGCAGAAATTAAAGATATGATAAATCCTATAATTACGACACTAGCGAACATGATAAATGCTAGAAACCCAGAACCTCCATAATCATTCATTTGCTGAGTAAGTTCATTTTTTTTGGCTTCTAATTCTGCTCCAGAATATGTTTCCTCTAAACCTTTAATCGAAGTGTCTAAAAACTCTTGAGCAAAATCTGGATTTATAACTGTAGTGTATAGGTAATCAGCAATTCCGATACCAATACCAACCATTGCAGAAATAAGAACACCAATTAATAAGGCTTTACCAAAACTTACCATACCATCATTAACATGATCGCGATAATGTTTTATTCCAAAGAAAACGAAAGAAAGTGAAGCCACCATTGTTGTGTAACCTATAATTTCCTGAGTGGAATAACTTAAACCTTTCCCAAATACTAATGCCAATAAGAATAAAATAACGGCAACCGCAAGACCATAAAGTCCAAATCTAATAACTGTGTTTTTCATAATGTGTTGATTTATATTAATAGCCCAAAAGTAGATTAATGATGCCATTAAAGGCTCATACTAAAGTACCAAAGCGGTCATACTTAAGTATAAAATACTACATTTTTATATAATGTTGATGTCTTTTGCTATTTGAAGCGCTTGTGTGCGACGTTTAGCATTTAACTTAGATAGCAGATTCGAAACATGTGTCTTTACAGTGCTTTCTGAAACAAAGAGTTTATCTCCAATTTCTTTATTAGATAACCCTTCGGAAATACCAATGAGCACTTCATACTCACGTTTACTTATATCCAAAGCTTCGATTTTTTTATGATCAATTTCTTTTAAGACCTTAGTAGATTTGTGGAGGCTTTTTTTGTTGAGGTATACGCCAACAAAAAAGAAGACCACAGCAATCAAAGCAATAGTGAATTCTGATTTTAAATCACCAGAAATAATAGCATATTTACTAAACTGAAACAGCAGTAACAATCCAAGAATGAGCAATCCAAATACAAGAATGGTTCGTTTCACACGTTTGAATTTTGGTAATTATTAGTGTTGGTTTTATGTTTTAAATTTAGCAAAATTCTGCTTTTATCTTGTCAACAATCGTTTGGGCTAACTTTTCTTTACTTTCAAAAGTCCATCCAGCAACATGTGGTGTGAGAATAACATTTTCTGCAGCAATAAGATACTTGAAAGGTTTAGGCATATCAGACGTAAATAAATTTTCAAAAGAGGACTTCTCATATTCTAATACATCCAAACCAGCGCCTAAAATTTTACCCAATTTTAAGGCAGCTACCAAATCTTTGGTGACAACGCTTTTCCCACGTGCTGTATTTATGAGCCAGAAAGGTTTTTTAAACGCATCGATGAATTTAGAATTCACCATATTGATGGTTTGAGGTGTTTCTGGTGTATGAAGGCTTAATACATCTGCATGTTTCTGCAATTCTTTTAGAGAGACTTGAGTAGCGTTATCATCGCCAACATTGTGTTTAATGTCATAACAAAGTACTTTAACCTCAAAACCTCTAAGCTTTTTGGCAAAGGCTTTACCCATATTACCATAGCCAATAAGGCCAACTGTTTTACCATCGAGCTCTAAGCCGCGATTGTCTTCTCGCCTCCATTTACCATCACGAACTTCTTTATCTGCAGTATTTAGTTTATTAAAAAGGGATAATAGCATGGCCAGGCTATGCTCACCAACAGCATTACGATTACCTTCGGGAGCAGCAATAAGTTTGATCCCTTTTTGTTGTGCATAATCCGTATCAATATTTTCTAGTCCTGCACCAACACGACCAATAAATTTTAAGTTTTTTGCTGCGTCTAAAAATTGAGCATCAATTTTAAAACGACTACGAATAATTAAACCGTCATAGTGATGGATGAATTGCTCGACAGTATTTTTTGAATCTGTATAATTTTCATCGTTAGTAAAACCTAAAGCATTAAGTTGCTCTAAAAGTAATAGATGATTGGTGTCTAAGTGAAGTACTTTCATGTATAATTATATCCAAGGATACTCTGTTTGTGTTTTTTCATCTTGAACATTTCCTGTATGCGCAGTGTCTAGTTTTTCGAACAAGAGTAAATGTACTTCTTCACCATCTTTAGTAGATGGATTATGCTCTACACCTTTAGGGACAACAATCATTTCTCCTTCTTTCACGACTTCTGTTCGATCTCTAAATTGCATATATAGCGTGCCTTTAATAACTTGAAATAATTCATCTTCATTGTCGTGACTATGCCACACAAACTCGCCTTTTATTTTGGCTAGTATGACTTGCATATTGTCTACAGTCGCAATACGATGTGGATGCCATTGTTTTGAGAAAAGTGTATGTTTTTCTTTGATGTTTATGGGTTTCATTAGGTATAGATGTTTTATGCTTTAAAGTTACAAAGTTTTGCGTTAGTGATGGAGCAATTGTTGGAGCTCCTCAATGAGAGCGACTTGTGAGAGCACGACCTGAAAGGTAACGCCCTAGATGTTAAGGATTAATTTAGCAATCCAAAAATAGATAAGTATACCAAAAATATCATTGCTTGTAGTAATAAATGGACCTGTTGCAATAGCTGGATCAATACCTCTTTTGTCTAAAAACAAAGGGACAAACGTACCAATTAAACCTGCAACGATAATAACAGCAATTAAAGATACTGAAATAGCAAGAGCCGTATAGAATTCGCCTTTGGTAGCCCAAACAAATAAAAACAAGAAGAGTGCTAAAATAGTTCCGTTGAGTGCAGCGAGTAACATTTCTTTTATTAGACGACTATTGATACTGCCTTTAACATCGTCATTAGCAAGACCTTGTACGATAATTGCACTAGACTGTACACCAACATTTCCAGCCATTGCCGCAATTAATGGTGTAAAAAAGAATAATACAGCATATTTTTCAAATGTATTTTGAAAGCCTTCCATAATCAAAAAAGCACCAACACCACCAACTAAACCTAAGAATAACCAAGGTAAACGGGCTCGTGTAAGTTCTATAATACTATCATCGGCTTCAACGTCTTGAGTAATACCTGCCGCCAATTGATAATCTTTATCGGCTTCCTCTTTTAAGACATCGACAATATCATCAATGGTAATTCTACCAAGTAAAGTTTGCAGATTATCTACTACAGGTATGGCTTCTAAATCATATTTAGCCATCACTTTTGCAACATCCTCTACATCATCTGCAACATTGACAAAATCTACATTCTCTTTTGCTATGTCAGCTATTTTTTGTTCACTTTTTGCAACGATTAGATCTTTTAATGATAAGCGTCCAATGAGCTTTTCTTCTTTATCAACGACATAAATAGAGTGTACTCTAGTCACTTCTTTAGCTTGTCCTCTAATACGACGTAAGCATCCTGCAACTGTCCAAGTTTCGTAAACCTTAACAAGCTCTTTTGCCATTAAACTACCTGCAGTGTCGTCATCATAGGTAAGTAGTTCTGTAATTTCATCCCTATGTTCATCATCTTCAATTCTTGAAATAACCTCGGCTTGACGTTCTTCGGGTAATTCGGCAATAATATCTGCAGCATCATCGGTATCTAATTCTTCTACTTCTTCAGCAATTTCTTTGGCCGATAAGTTTTCGAGGACCTTTTCTCTGGTATCATCATCAAGTTCTGTAAGAATATCTGAAGTGGTTTCAGAATCTAATAATTTAATGACATAGATAGAATCCTCGAGATCTAGTTCATCTAGAATTTCGGCAACATCAGCATAATGAAAATCATTCAATAGCAGTTTTAATGCTTTATCATCGCTATTAGCGACAAGCATTTCTACCTGCTCAATGAGTTCATGAGTAAGCTCAAATTGGATATTTTCTTTCTCTTCGATCAAACGAGATGGTTTTGCTAATTTGTACTATCGTTTTCAATGAGTTGCGTGAGTTCTAAAAAAGAATCTACACTCAACTGCTCTGGGCGTTTGCCAAATATAACATTTGCTTTTAAATTATCGGAAAGATTGAATGTTTTTAAACTGTTACGTAATGTTTTTCTACGTTGCTGAAACGCTGTTTTTACCACTCTAAAGAATAGCTTTTCATCGACTGGCAAGGTGAAGTTTTCTTTTCGTTTAAGTCGTAATACACCAGAGTCAACTTTTGGCGGTGGATTAAAAACAGTAGGTGGCACTGTAAATAGATATTCGGTATCGTAGAATGCTTGTGTGAGTACTGAGAGGATTCCGTAGACTTTGGAACCTTCTTTAGAGCAAATACGCTGAGCAACTTCTTTTTGAAACATCCCAGAAAACTCGGGGATTTGGTTGCGCATTTCTAAAGTTTTAAAAACAATTTGTGTTGAAATGTTATAAGGAAAGTTTCCTATGATGGCAAATGGTTCATCACCGAAAATTTCTGTAAGATCATACTTTAAAAAATCCTGCTCATATACGCGATTGGCTAAATTGAGGTAATTGGCTTTTAAATAATCTACTGATTCGGTATCGATTTCAATAACATGTGTTTTGATGGGTTTGTCCAGTAGGTACTTAGTGAGAACACCCATTCCTGGTCCAATTTCAAGCACATGCTTATAACCTTCTAAAGTTAAGGTGTTGGCGATATCTTGAGCTACAGATTCGTCAGTCAAGAAGTGTTGACCTAAGTGTTTTTTTGCTTTGACCTGATGGTTATTTGCCACGTTATTTAAAATTTACGGTGTATTCATCTACTATTTGAAGTTCTGTTCTAAAGGCCAGCATTTTATCGGCGAACTTTTTTAATCCGTCGGTTCTAAGTCTTTCGGCATCTTCTCTATAGTATGCGTCTAGTGCTTCACGAGAGTAAGAACGATATTGTACAGAATAGGTTTGTCCGCCCATTTCTTCTTCTACCAAAACTTTGGTCAAAGTGGCTTTATCAAATTTTCCAGTTCCTAATACTTGAGGAATGTGTTCTTTTATCCAAAGTAGCCATTCATCATGAACACTATCGTCTATATTGATTGTGACGTTGTATATAATCATTTGCATGTATTTATGTGTTCTGCATCACAAGCAGATCATGAGTTTTATAAATCTTTTACAAATAACAGAAGTTCTTCGTCGTTGTCAAAGGGTTTTACTCTTTTTTGGTAAGATAAGCCTAATTTTTCCAAAAGATGTATGGATGGTTGATTTTCTGGAAGCGTAATGGCGCTTATTGTTTTTATATTGAAAGTGTTTTTAGCGAGCCTCATTACTGCGTTGGCACCTTCGAAACCATAGCCTAGGCCTTCATAATCTGGAAGTAACGAAAAGCCAATGTCAACATGATCCAAAGTATCACGTTTTAATAAACCAAACGAGCCTATAGGTGTCATGTTTTTAGATTTAGTTCTGGCAATATAGTATCCAAATTCAAAATCTTCATAGCACTTAAGTTGGTTATTTTGAATATATGTTGCAGCTTGTTCTACAGTTTTTACATTGCGATCACCAATGTATTTGATCCAACCAGGTGTGTTCATTAATTCTAAAATAAATGGCGCATCATCTGTTGTGATTTTTGTGAGGATAAGGCGATTGGTTTCGGCTATTTGCATTGGTTATCTAATTTATAGCATCACCACGTAATCGTCTAAAACGTTTTCTGGCTTCAATAAAGTAGATGCTGTCTTCATGATCAAAAATAATTTTTTCATAAAGCTCTTTGGCTTTTTCGGGCTGATCCAATTTGGTCTGGTAAAGCTCGGCTAAGTAGTAATGCGCATCGTCTGCTAGAATTTCATCCCTGTAATTGGTAATAATGTATTCATAATTATCAACTGCCTTACTAATTTGATTGGTTTTTTCAAATAACTTGGCTTGCATAAACAGAGCTTGATCTTCTATAGTTTCGCCTTTATGCTCGGTTAGTATTTTATCTAAAAGAGCAATGGCTTCTTCATTTTTATTTTGAAAGGACATTAAGTCTGCTTTCGAGTAGAGTTTTAATGACGTTTGTAATGAGTCTTCATCTTTATTGTCTGAAATCAATAACTTAAGATCTAAAGCGTCATTAGCGATTAACTGAGATGTAGATGCCTTTAATATTTTTAATTGTGATTCTGCCCATTGAAAATCTCCTTTGTAATAACTGGTTTTTGCCACTTTAAATCTGGCCTCTTGGGAAATGGTGCTATTTTTTAGGTTGGCTTGAATTTGCGTATAGTAAATTAAGGCTTCATTAAACCGTTCTTGAAATACAAGAATATCACCTAATTTCAGTTTAACTTTTGCTTCTTGAAATACAGATAGTTGCAACTCTAAACTTTTTTTCAAGAAATCACTAGCATCCTTTGGTTGATGTTTATGGAAGGCGATAAAATTTCCGTAGGCAATCTGTAAGGCGATGGTTTGTTCGTATTTACCATATTGATCAAACAGTTGGTTAAACTTGTCATCGATTGCATCGAGTTGCTCTTTATTGGCATTTTCAATTTCTATATCCAACATATATTGGTGAGCTGTAAGTCTAGTCTCTATATCTTGAGAATTATCTAGTATAAACTGAAATATAGAATTGGCGACTTCATTTTCTTTTTCCTTGACTGTTGCTAAAGCCAGATCGAGAATACGACTTAGGCTTTCTTGGCTACGACGGTAAAGCGCTTTTTCTTGCGTAAAGGCTTTATTGTATTCCTTTTGTTGAATATATAACCAGCTTAGCATGTCATACCAGTATGGTTCTGGATTGGACTGTAATTTTTTGAGTAGTAATTTTCTTAAAATGAGATTATTCTCATTGTCTTTGTTCTCTGAAACAAAATCACTAAACGCACGTTTAGCATTACTTAAGAAGTTAGGTTTAACTTCGATATAGTCGATATAATTTGAAAAGAGCAATTCAATATTACCTTGCTCTCCATAGATACGAGCCATTTGCATATTAAAGTTAAAGTCTGGATTGGTTTCCATCCCTTTTTTATAGGCTTGAAGCGCTTGTTCTAACAGCGAATGGTCTTCAAATTTTTTGGCAATTCCATAGGTGTAACTTGGCTTCTCTTCGACCTTAAGAATGGCTTCTTTGTAATATTTGTCGGCAAGACCTGTACTATCCATGAGTTGATAATTATAACCCAGTTCTACAAGAAGTGCAGGATAATTAATCTCTTTCATGCGTTGTAAGATCATGTCTCTTGCTTCTTCATAACGTTCGAGCTGTTGAAGTGTAGCCACAATTTTGTAAATGTACTTAGAGCTCTTCTTCTTGGCGTTTAGCTTTTCGTAGGATAAGAGCGCTTTTTCAAACTCACCACGTTTAAAATAGTCGTCGGCTAATTGCTCGCTTTGAGCGAATAGGAGTCCGCAACTACAAAGAGTTAGAATGATTAAGAAACGACGCATATGTATTAATTTATGTAAATATAACAAATGCAATTACGAGATATTGTGAATGTTTTTATAATTAATTCGTTAAAGTGCAAAAAAAATGCCCAAACGCAAGTTCAGGCATTCACAACAAAATAAATGTGCTATTAATCTATTCTTTACAAAATGATTCAGATATTCTGCTATGGCTTTTGTAGGTCAAGTTGGTGGTCTTTATTTTAGAAAAAGACTTTGCTAGCCATGACTATAAGTGTCACTAGCAGTACGATGCGTTTAATGTTTTTCATAATAAGTAGGTTAGTTCTTATTTGGATTACTAACATCATAATTATTAATTGAAAAACAAAGAAAAATGTCAAAAAATCGTTGAACAACGTCTTTTTTTAGCATTTAAACGATAAATAACAGTAAAATTCCTACAAATTAGATTTTATCGAATCCTGTATAAGGGATTAGAACTTCAGGAATTTTGATACCGTCTTTGGTTTGATAGTTTTCTAAAATACCAGCTAAAACTCTTGGTAAAGCTAAAGAGCTTCCATTTAGTGTATGGCATAATTGCGTTTTTCCGTCTTTATTTTTAAAACGTAATTTTAAACGATTGGCTTGAAATGTTTCAAAATTTGAGACACTAGAAATTTCTAGCCATCGGTCTTGTGCTGTAGAAAAGACCTCAAAATCGTAAGTTAGAGCAGAAGCGAATGTTACGTCTCCACCACAAAGTCTTAAAATTCGGTAAGGTAATTTTAGTTCTTTTAAAATATTTTTGACGTGATCTATCATTCCTTCAAAGGCCTTATATGAATTGTCTGGATGTTCGACACGTATAATTTCAACTTTATCAAATTGATGCAACCTATTGAGCCCTCTTACATGAGCACCATAGCTTCCTGCTTCCCTGCGGAAGCAAGGTGTATAGCCCGTAATTCCAATAGGTAGATCATTTTCAGAAAGAAGTTCATCTCTAAAAATATTAGTTCCAGGTACTTCAGCAGTTGGGATTAAGTACAGATTGTCTTCGCCAACATGATACATTTGACCTTCCTTATCTGGTAATTGTCCTGTCCCAAAACCTGAAGCTTCGTTTACCAAATGAGGTAATTGATATTCGGTGTAACCAGCGGCTGTATTTTTATCTAAAAAATAAGCGATTAAAGCACGTTGTAATCTAGCACCTTTTCCTTTGTAAACAGGGAAACCTGCACCAGTGATCTTATTCCCTAATTCAAAGTCGATAATATCATACTTTTTTGCAAGTTCCCAATGCGGTAGAGCACCATCATGAAGTTTAGGAATATCTCCTTCAATAAATATCTCTTCGTTGTCTTCATCAGAATTTCCATTAGGAACGCTCTCATGAGGTACATTAGGAATTTTATAAAGTAAATTATTTAAAGCTTCAGCTTTTGCGTTAAGTTGTTCTCCTAAAGCTTTAGAATCTTCTTTAAGTTGCGTAGTTTTTTCTTTTAGCACATTAGCCTCGGCAGCTTTACCAGATTTAAAGAGGTTACCTATTTCTTTTGAAATACTATTAGATTCTGCAAGTGTATTATCTAGTTTAGTTTGTAATTCTCTACGTTCTTCGTCTAATGTAATTACATCATCAATCATTTGAGACGCATCTAAGTTTCGTTTTTCCAAACGTTTGATGACATCGGCTCTGTTTTCTCTAATAAATGCTACTTGCAACATGGTATTATTCTGTTTTTTGAAACGCCAAATTTAATGAATTGTCAGTTATTCTCGTCTTGATTTGATGGTAAAATCCAATCGTGGTGCTTAAAATGATTCCATTTCACGTTTGCTAAGTCAATTTCTGGATCAATAAGTTGCTTTGTAGGTTTCCCATTAACACTAACAAATGCTCTTACGTAGACTTCTATATCGATACCCTTTTCGGCATAAAGACGTTTTAAACGTTGTGCAAATTGCCACATGACATCTGGCTTTGAACTTACCGATCTAATCTGTTTTAGAGAAAGATAATCTTTGAGTTTAATTGGAATAACAGCATTTGTAGCTTTATCAACCACTCTAAAGCTCGTGTTTGCTCTTTTTGATCTTAACATCATTCGCCATGATAATCTATGACCTTCCTCTGTCCAAAGCACATCGTCCTTTATAAAATGATGTCTTAGAGGCAATGCGATTTGAACAATAAAATAGAGCACAAAAATAGTTTTAAAGAGAAGTGCGTAGTTTGGAACGTCTATTTTTTTACCCTTAAAAATAGCTTTACGCTTTAAAAATAACTTTTGAATGCGCTCTGGTTCGAAAAAGAATACCGCAAAAGCCAAAGATAAGTACGGGAAAATACCAACTTGGAAAATAAATGAATTGAATAGGTGAAAAAAGATTGAAGCAAAGAATGCTATTTTACGTGTTCGTTTCCACAAGAGTAAAGGAATGATGAGTCCGTCAAATAAAATACCGCCATATGCAATACCATAGTGTACAAATTTATATTGCAGAAGCTCACCTACAAGTACATAATGTTTTTTGCTTTCCATTAATAATTTTGGAACACTTAAATCAAGCCAATCGGGATACATCTTTGCTATTGAAGCATAAGTGTATAAAATAAATAGCTGAATGATAAAAATCCATCGACACCAATTAGGCATCGAAATACTTTTGATACTAGGATTTTGTTTTGCATCGATTGATGCATACTTATGTGCAGGTAAAAATACCATGATAGCACTCAAAAGCATTAAGAAATAATAGTGATTATTATAGGATGATTTTTGCATTAAATAGGTTCCAGTCCAAAGTGCTGCAAACCCTAACATACTTATCCTGTATTTGTATCCTATCATTACACCTATGCCACAGAGTCCCATGATAATATAGTAGACATACATCCATTGTCCAGGAAGTGGTTGTAACCAATCAAAACCTATAAAATTAAATGTAAAATCTGGTTCAATGAGTGTTCTTTTAAGCCAACCTGTGAAGATAGCACCAATACTTTCAAGAAAAATCAAAACACCAAACATCATCCTAAAGACAATAAGTGAAGTGTTGTCTATATGTTTAAACAGAAACTTATTCATGTATTTGGATAAATTCTTGAGCGTGTTTTTTATCTAAGTTAAGTTGATTAGTAAGCTCTTTTACAGATTCAAACTTTTGCTCATTTCTAAGACGATGTAAAATGTTTATTTTCAAAGAGGTATTGTAAAGGTCTTCTTCAATATTAAAAAAGTGAACCTCTATAGATTGTTTCTTTTCATTAAATGTAGGGTTTGTTCCAATATTCATCATTCCATAAACAGTTTGTTTTCCAATTCGAGAACTTACAACATAGACGCCGTTTTTAGGAATGAGTTTGTAGTCTTTCTCAACATCAATGTTTGCAGTAGGAAATTTTAAGGTTTTGCCAATTCCTTTTCCTTTAATGACATTTCCAGTTATAAAGTATGGATATCCTAAATAGGCATTTGCAGTCTTAATATCACCTTCTACTAAAGCCTGTCTTATTTTAGTTGAGCTTACGGCAACGTCTTTTATATCTTGAGCCGAAATTTCTTCTACAATAAAATCAAATTCTTTACCAAAAGCTTTAAGGTCATTAATATTAGCCGTTCTGTTTTTTCCAAAATGATGGTCATATCCAATAATAATATGTTTAGCGTTTAGCTCATCTACGAGGATTTTTTTTACGTAATCACGGGCAGAAAGATTAGCGAAATCATGAGTAAACTCTTTAATAATCAAATGGTCTAACCCTAAATCTTTAAGTGTCTTTTGCCGTTCATCAATAGTGTGTAATAGTTGAATTTTAAAATCAGGTTGTAATACCATACGAGGATGAGGAAAAAAAGTAAGCACAACAGATTTTAAATGTTTATCGTGTCCAGTTTTTACTAATCGTTCGATTATTTTTTGATGACCAACGTGGACGCCGTCAAAAGTGCCGATTGTTATGACAGAAGGAGTATTAGTTTTCAGACTATTTTTATCTAGAGATTTCAATATCAATTTTTTGATAAAAATAACCATAAACCTAAAATGAATAAAAAAAGAAGGAATAAGATATTCATTTTTTTTATATGATTTTTCTGAATATTTATTAAATAGCCCTACTTTTTTTGTTAAAATCCTAAAATTTTGTTAAGAAACAGAGTAGTTTTATGGTTGATTTTCACTAGATTTGGTGTCATTATTCAAAAATTTACTTTTAACTAAAAAAATCATCTAAATGAAAAAGAATTTTACTTTAAAATCAATTTTTGCAATACTCATGCTTTTATGTACTATTAGTAGTTATGCCCAAGAACGTACTTGTGGTATGGTTGAGTACATGGAAGAGCAAATGAAGGATCCCAAGTTTGTCAAGGAGTATGAAAAGAACCAAGCCATATTTAAAGCTAGATTAGCAGAGGTTATGGCACAAGGAGAGTTTAGTCAACGTGGAGCCAGTGTTGTTATTCCAGTTGCCGTTCACTTTCCTAACGGTAATGAAGCAGACAGAGCTTGTTTAGAAGCACTGGCACAAAATCAAATAGATATATTAAATGCCGACTACGCTGGTACTAATGCAGATATTTCAAATTGGACTGCAGCCAGTGCATTTTATCCAGGTATAAGTACAGGTAATGCTAATATTTCTTTTTGTATTGCGGTATCCAATCATCCTATTGGTTTAGACCCAGAATTACTTGAAGGAAATCCAGCTGTAACTATTGGTTACAATTTTGGAGGAGGAAATAATGCCGATACTAACTGGGCAGGATATATGAATTTTGTAGTTCGACCAATTGGAGGAGGAACTTTAGGGTTTTCTCCATATCCAGGAAGTATTGCAGCTGGTCAAGCCGTAACTATGAATACATTTGCTTTTGGATCTGGAGCGGGTTGCCCTGGTTCTGGAGTTGTTCCTGATACCACTTTTGGTCTTGGGAGAACTGTAACGCATGAATTAGGTCACTTTTATAATTTAGATCACACTTGGGGAGGTGCTGGTGGTTGTGCTAATGATGATGGTATAGCAGATACACCAAATATAACAGGTCCAACTTATGGTTGTCCGGCTAACGGAAGTGAAGCTGGTTGTACGGCAACGCCATCACTTACTATGAATTATATGGATTATGTAGATGATGCTTGTATGTATATGTTTAGTGCTGGTCAAACAACTACAGTAAGTACATATGTAAATAGTGTCTTATTAAGTCAACTTAAACCAGGTGTTTGTACACCTGCAGCACCTGGATTTAGTATAGTGGGAGCTAATAGTCCTATAAGTGATTGTTCTGGTGAAGATGTTGTATTTATGATGAACTATAGTACGGTTCAAGATTTCTCTGAAACTGCAACTTTTTCAGTTTCTGGAAACCCAGCAGGTTCTAACGTAGTATTCAATCCGACTTCTATGTCTACAGATGGAGTTTTTACAATGACTGTTGAGAATTTAGGTGGAGCTGCTTTAGGTGATTATACAATGACTGTTACTGGAACATCAGCAACTCAGACAAAAACTGCAGATGTTACATTATCTATTATTGACGATTTATGTCCTTCTTCAGGAAATACAACATATAACACAAGTAATGAAGGTGTTGTTTTTGGAACGATTAGTAATTTAAATACAGGAAAAAATACTGGTTATGACGACTATACAGCTACTTATGCTACTGATGTTAATAAAGAAGAATCATATGACCTTACCGTTAATGTAAATACAGATGGAAACTTCCCTGTAGAGACTAGAGTATGGATTGACTGGAATCAAAACTGTAGTTTTGATGATCCAGGAGAAGAATATGATTTAGGTTTTACAGCTAATGTAGCAAATGGACCATCTGGAGGATCTCCGTTATCTATTACAATTCCTAATACTGCTGCGACTGGATCTACAACAATGCGTGTTGCAACTAAGTATGTGAATACAGATGATCCAGGGCTTCCAGAATCTTGTTTAACAAATTATGATGGAGAAACTGAAGATTATACACTTAATGTAATGGCTTCGTTATCTGTAGGAGAAAATGAATTCGAAAATTTTGCAATTTTCCCTAACCCTAATAAAGGAGAATTTACGATTAAGTTAAGTTCTTACTCTGGAAATGATATATCAGTTGATATATTTGATATTAGAGGACGCAGAATTTTTGATAATACGTACTCAAGTAATTCGAACTTTAATCAAGTTGTTAAACTAAATGATGTACACTCTGGAGTTTATCTAGTGTCTATAAGTGATGGTGATAAGAAAACAACTAAAAAAATAATTGTGGAATAATACATATAGCCACATTAATTTAAAAAAAGAGAGACCTTATTGTCTCTCTTTTTTTATTCTAATTATGTAATAGCTATTGTTAAGATTTAAACAACAAACGTATTTATTTTAATAAAAAACCATCAAAATTTGATATAGTTGACATTTTCATTAATAATATGTTTAAATGACAAGGTTTTTTTTTAGGGTAAATTCAATATCAAATGTTTATAATAGTATAGACATATTAATCGTCATTTAATTAAAGTAGAATCAACCTTAAACCACTTTACCATGAAAAAGACTACAACCCAAATTTTTATGTTTTTCTTCTTATTAATTGTTACCTCCTCATTTGGACAAACTAGAGATTGGCAATCCATATCATCTGATAGGGCAATTAATAAAAGCGAACTGGAAACCTTAGATGAAGCACACTATAACCTATTTCAATTAGATATTGAATCCTTTAAATCAAAATTGATTAATGCACCTTTAAGGCAAGTTTCAAACGGACAGTCAAATGCCTTTGTTCAATTTCCTGATGTTAAAGGAGAATTACAAAACTATCGCGTTGTTGAAACTCAAATATTCTCTTCGCAAGACAATGCAGACCAACATCCAAATATTAAAACTTACTTAGGTTCGAGAGTTGATGACCCATCTACAAGAGTGAGATTTAGTGTTACCCAATTAGGACTAAATGCTATGATTTCTCAGCCAGGTGAAGACACGTTTTTTATTCAACCTGCGACAAAAGTGTCAAACGGACAATACCTTTTATATAGTAAAAACGCCAGAATTAATTCTTCTGAAACCTTTGAATGTTTAACAGTAGAAATGGAGGCTTCAAATAGATCGGAAAATAATACGATTAACAGAGATGCTAACGATCAACTATTGAGAACATTTAGAATAGCGATTTCAGTTACTCAAGAGTATACCAATTTTTGGGATGATGGAAATAATGCTAACGGAAATAATAGAGCAGATGCTCTAGCACAAGTAGTATCTACACTTAACAGAACAAATGAAGTTTTTGAAGTAGATATGGCCATTACTTTTGTGCTTGTCGATACTGCTGATGATCCAGCGATTGATCTCATCTACGCTCCAACATTTCCTGATCCTTATGGAGGAGACTTAAATGGGGATTTACAAACTAATTTAACAGCAGTTGTAGGACCAGCAGATTATGATATTGGACACCTATTTGCTTTTGGAGGAAACAATGGTAACGCAGGATGTATAGGCTGTGTTTGTGATAATACGGTAAACCCTCCAGTAAGCGAAGGAAAGGGAAGTGGTTTTTCTTCTCATAGCTTTTTAGATAATGACGGCGGACCGTATATGGCCGATTTCTTTGACATAGATTATGTGCCTCATGAAATTGGACACCAAATGGGTGCACTTCATACACATTCTCAGGCAGATAATAATTCTGTGAATTTTGAACCGGGAAGTGGAACAACCATTATGGGTTATGCTGGAATTACTGGAGACAATAATGTACAAAATCATAGTGACCCGTATTTCCATTATGGAAGTATCAATCAAATTTTAAATAATGTGGCTACAGCTCCTAATAATTGTGCTGTTACAACAGGTATTACTAATAATCCACCAGTTGCAGACGCTGGACCAAATTATACAATTCCTAATGGTACGGCATTTATTTTAAAAGGTGCTGCGACCGATCCAGATGGAACAGATGCATTAACTTACACTTGGGAACAAATAAATGATGGGTATACAACCAGAAACGATTTTGCGCCAACGCTAACAACTGGACCACTATGGAGATCTAGACCACCTAGTACATCTCCAGATAGATACATGCCTGTATTTGAACGTGTTTTAAACGGACAATTAACTGAATCAAATCCTTTATTATCTTCAAATAATACGACTTGGGAAACAGTCTCGACTGTTGGAAGAGGTTTAACTTTTGCTTTAACGGTAAGAGATCGCTCCGAAGCTGGAGGTGTAAATCAAATGCCACAAAGTGACTTTGATACGATGAATGTAACTGTTAGTGGTACTGCAGGACCATTTGCTGTAACATCTCAAGATAGTGGAGCGCTTTGGACTAGTGGTACGGCTGAAATGATTACTTGGAATGTAGCTGGGACAACTGCTAACGGAATTAATACGTCAAATGTAAATATTCTATTATCGACAGATGGGGGACAAAATTTTGATACTGTTCTAGCATCTAATACACCTAATGATGGATCTGAAATGATTACAGTGCCTAATGTGCCAGCACCTTATTGTAGAATTATGATTGAAGCGGTAGGAAATATTTATTATGCCGTTAATAGTGCTGAGTTCCCATTAGATTATCAGGTGACTACAACCTGTACACAATACGCGTCGGGTAATATTGCTTTAGCAATTCCTGATGGTACAGGAGCTAACCAACCTGGAGCTGCAATAACTAATACTATAAATATTCCTGATGCAGGTTCTATTGGAGAAGTTAGAGTAAATGTAGACGCTTCTCATACTTGGATTGGTGATTTAGTTGTTGATGTCATCCATCCTAATGGAACTGCTGTAAATACGGTTTGGAACAGAACATGTAATGGGTCAAGGCAAACAGATTTTGATGTGATTTTTGAAGATGGAGCACCAGCCGTAGCTTGTGCATCACCAACGACAGGAACGTATAGTCCTTCATCACCATTAAGTGTTTTCTCTGGATTGGATAGTGCAGGTGATTGGACTATTGAAATTCAAGACTTTTTCAATGCTGATACAGGTACACTAAATGATTGGTATATTGAAATTTGCTCTACTACAGAGACTCCTTTAAGTGTTGACGAGTTTGGTGTTAATGACTTTGTCATCTATCCTAATCCGAATAATGGAGAGTTTACGATCAAATTAAATTCGTCATCTAATAAAGATATCAATGTGAATATAGTAGATATTAGAGGAAGACAAATTTTTAACAATGCATATGAAAACAACTCAGACTTTAATCAAGTGGTAACACTTAATAACATACAGTCTGGAATCTATCTTGTTACTGTAAATGATGGCGATAGAAAAGCAACAAAAAAGATAGTTATTGAATAATAAACAAAGACTATAAATAAAAAAAGCGAGGTATTCACCTCGCTTTTTTTATTTACCATTAAAGGTGTTCATCGTATTACTAACACCTGCAGTACCAAATGACTTTATAAGTTCAATTGACTTTTCAAGACGTTCAGGAAGTTTTTCAGATTCTTCATCAGTCCATTCGCCTAAAACATAATCGACTTGCCTGCCTTTACTAAATTCGTCACTAATACCAAATCTGAATCTATTATACTTACTGGTTTGTAACACATTTTGTATATCTTTTAAGCCATTATGACCACCATCACTTCCTTTTGTTTTTAACCTCAGATTTCCGAAGGGAAGATTAAGATCATCGGTTACAACTAATAAGTTTTCTAATGGTACTTTTTCTTTGGTCAACCAGTACTTAACAGCTTTGCCACTTAGATTCATATAAGTACTAGGTTTAAGCAAAATGAAGGTTCTACCTTTAAACTTATAGGTAGTTAAATCTCCTAATTTTTGGGTTTCAAACTTAAGTCCTTCTTTTTCAGCAAGAGCATCTAAAATTTTAAAACCTATATTATGTCGAGTGTTGGCATATTTATCTCCAATATTGCCTAGTCCAGCGATGAGAAATTTTTTCATAGGATCTGTGTCTTCAACATCTTTGGTTGTCGAATTCCATTTAAATAAATTACGTATAAACTTCCAGATAATTGACGTGTGTTTTTTTGTAAAAATAAAAAAGCATTCTAAATAAATAGAATGCTTTATATAATTATAGAAAAATAGATGTTCTATTCTTGAGCTGGTGCTTCAACTGCTGGAGCGTCTCCTCCTTCAGTTGCTGCTGCAGTTCCTTCTGCTCCTTCTTCTAATTCTTCATCTTCATCTTCATCTTCAACAATAGCAGTTCTAGCTGTCTTAATTTGAACAACAACTGTATTGTCAGAGTGTAATAAAGAATAACCTTCACCTGCTAATGCTGTAACATATAGCTTGTTACCAATTTTAAGTGGTGTGATATCTGCTTCTAAGAAATCAGGTAAATTTTTAGGTAGAGCTTTCACTCTTAATTTACGTCTGTTTCTACGAAGAACACCTCCATTTAAAACACCTTTAGATGTTCCGATAACGTGTACTGGAATATCCATAGCAATTTCTTTGTCTTCGAATAAACGATAGAAATCTACGTGTAAGATTCTATCTGTTACTGGGTGAAACTGGATGTCCTGTAAAACAGCATCATAAGTTTCGCCATTGTCTAAGGCAATCACAACTGTATGCGCATTTGGCGTGTATACAAGTTTAGAGAAAGCCAGTTCTGGTGCAGAGAAATGCACGTTTTGGTCTCCTCCGTATAATACGCAAGGAACCTGACCAGCATTACGTAGGGCTTTCGTTGCCTTCTTGCCCACGCTTTCTCTTTGAGATCCATTGATTGTAATTGATTTCATTTTCTGTGTTTATATTAATATTAAATTACATTAAAAATTTAGAGCTAATCGATTTGTTGTAATGTACATTTTGCATTACTTCAGCAAATAAATCAGCACAGCTTAATACTCTAATTTTGTCACTTGTTTGCTTCAGAGGAATTGAATCTGTGATAATCAATTCCTGTAATTTAGAGTTTTCAATTCTGTTATAAGCATCTCCAGATAAAATAGGATGTGTACAAATAGCTCTTACACTAAGTGCTCCTTTTTCCATCATTAAATCTGCAGCTTTCGTTAATGTTCCAGCGGTATCTACCATATCATCTACCAAGACTACATTTTTACCTGTAACATCACCAATGAGTTCCATATGCGAAATCACATTTGCTTTTGCACGTTGTTTGTAACAAATAACCACATCGCTTTCTAAAGCCTTAGAATATGCATAAGCTCTTTTAGATCCTCCCATATCAGGAGAGGCAATAGTTAAATTGTCTAAAGCCAATGATTTTAAGTAAGGTAAAAATATGGTTGAGGCAAATAAATGGTCAACTGGTTTTTCAAAGAACCCTTGAATTTGATCGGCATGCAAATCCATAGTAATGATACGTGTTGCACCTGCAGCCTCTAACATTTTTGCTACTAACTTAGCAGCAATAGGAACTCTAGGTTTGTCTTTACGATCTTGTCTTGCCCATCCAAAATAAGGAAGTACTGCTGTAATATGTCTGGCCGATGCGCGCTTTGCAGCATCGATCATTAATAGCATTTCCATTAAATTTTCTGGACCAGGATGCGTAGAGCCAATAATAAAAATTCGTGTTCCTCTGATAGATTCTTCGTATGATGGTTGAAATTCACCATCACTATACGTTGACGTAATTACATTACCCAAAGGCACACCAAAAGTCACCGCGATCTTCTCTGCGAGTTCTCTACTTTGTCCACATGCAAAAATTTTTGCTTCTGTTGTTACGTTTGGCATTGGTAATGAATTATTTGTATTACTTACTACGCTTTATTTTAACGAGGTGCAAATTTAGGAATTTATTTGGACTGAAAAAGCATAAAACCTACTATTTTTAATTGATTGTAATAAAATATTTTATAGTTTTGCAGTCCAAAATTGCTCAAGTGGCGGAATTGGTAGACGCGCTGGATTCAAAATCCAGTGACTTCGGTCGTGTGGGTTCGATTCCCACCTTGAGTACAAAAGGCTTTAGCAGTAATGTTGAAGCCTTTTTTAATTCAACGAACCTTCATTCAATATAAGAAGAAGGAAATTGCGCTGAGGTTTTAAAGACTTTGTGTTTTTAGAGAATACCACATTCTCTGGAATATCATCTTTTAGCTTAAAAAAATCATAATTGAATACCGATTTATCTAAATTTAAATTCGGAAATACGGCACCACTTGATACATCTTTAGATTGTTTTTCTAAAACAATTAGTTTCTGTAAATTATTACCAAACGCAATATTTAAACTTGGTTTTTGTTTAGGTCTATTGCTCACGAAAAGCTCATCATTACGATAGACAGCATTTGGATAGTCAACCGAAAAACTTGGAAACATATCTGCCACATTATAGAAATAGGAACTACTATTGCTAAATATGATTAGAGTGTTAGGGTTACTAGTATCAAAACCAAAATCTTTACTTAGTGCTTTATTCTTTAAATCTACAGTTCGAGTTTCCTTATCCATGAGATATAGATATTGTATATAGGAAGCATATATCAATCCGTATTCTAAATCTTCTAAAGCCCTATTTTCTATAACCATACGATCTAATAGTTGAATGCTAAACAGCCCATTTTTTACAGTCAATTTAAAATCTGATGCTGGGTCTTTAAGCTCTTCAATAGACTTTATTTTTAACAAACTTTGTATGTGATTCTCATCTTTTTTTTGAATTGAAATTTTAAAGTTGTCAGTGAGATAGTTGAGTTGAATTGGAATAAAAATGGCATTATTCAACTCAGGTTTAGTCAGGTCATTAGAACAAACCGAATAGCTTTTTACTTCATTAGCATTCGTCACTTTTCCATAGGCTAACACCTCGTCGTTTGCTCTATTTATGATTTTAAATAGCATCCCAGGAGCATAGCCATGAATTCTTCCGAAGGGAAGTGTGAGTAATTGTTTTGATGTGGTTTTATAGCGTTTGTTAAAAAAAGACGTCAGAAAATAGGGATGACTAATACTTGAACTTGTAAAGATACTATGCTCGGTATGTCCAGTCATAACAGGTTTTTGACTGAGATTTTTCTCTTGTACTGTCTTGTATTCCTCTTTAATATATTTAAAGAAATACTCATAAGACCAATTGTCTTCAGGGCGAACTTTTTTATAGGCAGCAGTCAATGCATAAGTAAGTGAACCCATGCTATCGCTATACTGCATATTGACTTGATTGGCTTGAGATCCAGATATAATAACAAAAGGCGCCAAATCTGTATCAGAGCTTAGGAGTTCTTTTAGTTCTTCGGTATCGTCTTTAGGGCTTTTCGTCGCTTCTTTAAAAATAAAATTCTCATGTGTGCCTCTCACTGGTGTGACATCATCTCCTTTGTCTGATGTTGCCGAGAAACAGGCATCGACACCCATAAATACATGACCAGTTTTAGATATGTTTTGTCTTATTTTTAAAATAATGGGTTGTAATTCGTCATCAATTAAATGAAGCTGGCCTTTATAATTATTTGGAGCATACTCTTGTGTTTTAGGCGTGTTATACAATACAAGCGCTTCGTCTAAGGCATCTAACGTTTCATCATTATTAGAATCACTAATCTGTTGTCCATGCGTTGCGAAATATAGAAATACAAATTCGGTGCTGTCATCTAGGGATTCTGAGAAACTATTTAATTGATTAAGGACATCGGCTTTTTTAGCTTCTTCATTGATAAGCGAGTGAATGTCTGAACTTTTAAATTGTAATGTATTGATTAAAAAGGATTCTATATAATGTGCATCCTCTTCGCCCGAAATATTATCCCATCCCAAATTAGCGTCTTCATAATTACTCACACCAACAATGAACGCTTTTTTAGATTGCGAATGTATGGCATTGCAAATCAAGCAAATCGAAAAGATGAGCAATAACTTTTTCATTTAGGTTAATATTTATAACTTTAAAAATAACAATAAAATTCTTACAAGATAATGTCGGTTGTGCTAAGCTTTAAAATCAGGAAATATTATGCCTTGGTAGTAGTTGCGTTATTATGTTTAAATACTGCGTTTGCTCAAGATGATTTTGAGAATAATGATGAAAGTTTACGATTGTATTATGATGAGTTAGGTGATGCAGATTATTATACCTCTATTAATTATATAGAACATTGTCGAAAATCAAATTAATGATTCTAAGGTGGAACGTCCTTCCATAGAATTGAATAAAGATATCGACTTTCAGTTGGGATTAGTCACTAAAGAGATATAAGAACAAACAACTCTAAGTCTCCAGCATACTGCATAGAATTACCTAGCAAAGATTATAACGAAAAATTGCGTAAATTCGTACAAGAGCTTATTAATCAATTAAATACTAAACAAAAGAATGAGAACTAAATTTTTACTGTTAGGCTTATTACTTATGGTCTCGCCAAACCTATTTGCTCAAGAGCGTTATAAAGTCGTTTATGATTTTGAAAAGGATACCATTAGTTATTTGCAATTAAAGGAAGAGACAAAAACTTATGAAGCTATAAATAAGCCAAAGTTTAAAAGAAATAGTTTGGTTGAGATCAAATTAATGAATGTCAATCCATTCGCATTAAAAGTTAATCCCAACATCACTCAAACCGATGCATTTAGAGAAGGAAATAACTTTAATATTGGTAATTTGTTTACCAGTATTAACAGTATTGCAACAAGACCTTCAGATTTGAATCTAAATATTAATCCACCAGCCCTTGGCACTGTTGCGACAGATGCAACCACACAAAACAAAATTCGTGGAGATGCAGATATTATGAGTAACAATATTGTGGTTACCAATACGCTCGCAACTGATATTAATATGACCAAAAAATTTATAGTGAGTACTTTGGTTAACCCTAAATTAAAAAAGGATGAAATCCAAGAAAAAATAACGAACTTCTTAGCAGATGTGTTGCAGGTCGATGCTAATATAGATGAGTCTCCCGAAGATAACGTAATACCATTTTTAATTGCGGTTAGACAAAAAGTATCAGCTGCAAATAAGGCAGTAGTAGATCAAGCAACTAGTTTGAAACGAAGCTATGAAGATGAAGCAGAGAAAGATGAAGTCATAGCAAAAAGGGAAAATGTGAGTTCTATAAGCAATTCAATTGTAGCCTTAGACCGCTTAATTGCTGAAGCCAATGCAACGAAGGTATTATCCTTAGAAACCTTAAATGTGATACAAGACCTGTATTCGGCTTTAGAATCGGCTAGCTTTGAACGCACTATTGATAAAGAAGTACAGCGCGATCGAATGAATATTAATCTTCAGTTTATGGAGAGCGATTTTTATGATTCAGTAGGTTTAGAACGTTCTAACGAAACCTTGAGAGAGCGTGACATTAAAGTATATGCTAAAGGAGGATTAAAAATAAACACCAGTATTGCTTTAACGCTTAATAACTTTGGAAGTAATTCTAAGGAGTATTTTTTAAATTCTGAAACAAACGCTATTGGTGCAGATGATAATGATTACTTCGTGCCTAGTATTGCTACTATGGTTAATTTTTATCCGTTTATGGGAGAAAAATTTAATGTAGGAGGTAGTTTTGGGCTATCTATACCAATTACAAGTGATGTTACAGGTGTGAATTTCCTTTTAGGACCAACGTTCTTTTTTGGATCAGAAAATAGATTGGCCTTTTCTGGAGGAATAGCCTATGGTCCGACAGAGGAATTGAGAAATGGAGCACAAGTGGGTGATACCTTTGACGGTGACTCTAATCAACTTACTCGAGATATTTATGATTTTGGGTATTACTTTGGGATTTCTTTTAGCTTATTCGATGTGAAGAACTAATAGTATTAACATATTTAAAATTAAAAGGCTTTGACGATATCGTTAAAGCCTTTTTCAATATCAATTATAAACCGTAAATTTGGTTCAACCCAAATAAAAATACATTATGATTGACAATTTTGTGTCAAATTTTCAAGATGGTGTTTTTCACGTACTCCATTTAAAAGCCTACGACCACATTTTATTTTTGATCGTGCTCGCAGTTCCATATCTATTTAAAGATTGGAAGCGTGTACTACTATTAATTACCATGTTTACACTTGGACATTGTGTGTCCTTGGCCTTAACGACCTACGATATTATAACAGTCAACGTGAAGTTAGTTGAGTTTTTAATCCCCATTACAATTTTGATTGTAGCCCTTTTCAATGTATTTACTTCAGGAAAGAAATCTCATGGTAAGACCATAGGTTTACTGTTTTTTGCAACGTTGTTTCTTGGATTAATTCACGGTTTAGGATTTGTAGGCACTTTTGAACGTCTTATTTCAAGTTCTGAAAGCAAATTACTTGCCCTCTTAGAAATAGGTTTAGGGATTGAAGTTGGTCAACTTATCGTTGCATTTATTGTCGTCTTTTTGAGTTTTTTATGCCAAACAATCTTTAGATTTTCAAAACGAGATTGGGTGATGGTTATCTCAGCAATAGTGGTTGGATTTGTCTTACCAATGATTATTTCAAGTGAAATGTTGTCCTAAAAATTATTGTTGATAACGGTTTTGATAAAACTTTAACGAAAAGTAAACAGTTTATGCAATTCTATCCTTTTATATTCGTTAAACATAAATGAAATTTTTTTTATTGCATAAATTCAATAATCCGAGGAGATTATTCTTATTATTACCTCTTTTTTTAGTGTCCTGTTTTCAGGAAAATGAATACAAAATGGTGCTTGAAGAGTATGTAGATGAAGATATTAGACACAATAAAAATAGAAAGGAATATGAAGTGTCATCTCTGGAAAGTTTGGCAGAAGAAAGACCAGAAGAGTTTGAATTAATGTATGAAGAAGCTAAGAACATTAATGTTCTTGTTTCTGAATTTGAAAGTTTTATTCTGAAATCAGAAACGGTTGATGCTATTAATGTAAAATTAAAATTCTTCAAAGAAAATATATCTACACTCAATTTGAAAGAATTCAGCATGTTAAATGAAGAGTTAGATTTACAACCATTAACCAGACTGTCAGAAAAATACAAACTTTTAAGAAAGCTAAAAAATATAAACTTTGAAAGATATAACTTGTTGTCGTCAATAGGATGTGATTTGTCAGGAATATCCAGTTATAGAGCTAAAATGTTAGCATCTAGATTAAATGATAGTGTAGTTGTATTAAATATTTTTAGTAGATTATTAAAACAGTACAATACTAATTTTGATGATTTGTCTATAAATGTTAGTATAAAAAATAATAAAACAAATGCTTTTGTTGGTGTAAACGTAAAACCAAGTATTAGCTATATGGCTTATCTTGTAAAATCAAGATCTGACACACTTTTTATAGATGCAATTTTAAAAACAAATGAAAGAGCTAAGCTTTTAGTTGCAAAAAATTCATCCTATATTTATGTTGGAGAACTAAAAGAGTTCGACGAAAATTACGTAGAGGACTATTTTAAAGAAATCTATAATTAATAAAAGCATTCAAAATAAATGCCGAAAGAGAAACAATTACGTTACGATAAAGCTTACCTTAGAATTGCCAAAGAATGGGGGAAATTATCGCATTGTAACCGAAAGCAAGTAGGTGCACTGATCGTTAAAGATAGAATGATAATATCTGATGGATATAATGGGACTCCTACAGGTTTTGAAAATTATTGCGAAGATGATGAGGGTTACACAAAATGGTATGTATTGCATGCCGAAGCTAATGCCATTTTAAAAGTGGCAGCGTCCACGCAGTCTTGTAAAGGTGCTACGCTATATATTACGTTGTCACCTTGTAAAGAATGTAGCAAACTTATACATCAGGCAGGAATTGTAAGAGTTGTATATCATGAAGCCTATAAAGATTGCTCTGGAATAGCATTTTTAGAAAAGGCAGGAATAGAATTAAAATTAATAGAAGACGTCAAAGTATAAATGGCATTCGATAAAAAATACATACCGTTTGTTGTAGGAGTTGCAATTGCAGCTGGTGTATTTATTGGTGGGAAATTAAATTTCACCGATACATCCGATCGTTTATTCACATCAAACAGTAAAAAAGACAAACTGAACCGACTCATAGATTACATCGACTACGAATATGTTGATGATATCAATACAGACAGCATTGTTGATGTCACTGTGAATGGTATTTTAGATAACCTAGATCCACATTCTACCTACATTCCAAAAAGCGAATTAGAACGTGTCACTAATAATATGAAAGGTGATTTTGTTGGTTTAGGTGTTAATTTTTACACTTATAATGATACCATTACCGTAATTAGAACTGTAGATGGAGGGCCAAGTGAGAAAGCTGGTATTAAAGCTGGTGACCGAATTTTAATGGCTGATGGTGATTCTATCTTTGGAAAAGAATGGAGTAATGCTGATATCATTCAAAAGTTAAAAGGCGAAAAAGGGTCTAAAGTGAAACTTTCGATCTATAGAAAAGGTGAAGACAAGCTACTAGAGTTTAAAGTAAAACGAGATGTAGTACCTATCAAAAGTGTTGATGCAGCTTATATGCTAACGGATAAATTGGGCTATATAAAAATTAACCGTTTTGCCGAATCTACATATAAAGAATTTAAAAGAGCTCTTGATAAATTACAGGATCAAGGCGCTACTCAGCTGGCTTTAGATTTAAGGGATAATCCAGGAGGTTTTTTGGCTATAGCAGAACAAATTGTTGACGAATTTTTGGAAGACGATAAGCTTATTCTATTTACGAAAAACAAAAAAGGAAAAAAGGAATATAGCTATGCTACTCGTCGTGGTGATTTTGAAGAAGGTGAAATTTTTATTCTAATCAACGAAAGCTCGGCTTCTGCAAGTGAGATTGTGGCTGGTGCTTTACAAGATAATGATAAAGGTACTATTGTAGGTCGTCGAAGCTATGGAAAAGGACTGGTGCAACGCGAAATGTCACTAGGTGATGGTAGTGCTGTGCGATTAACAGTATCACGATATTATACGCCAACAGGACGCTCAATTCAGCGCCCTTATGATAACGGAAAGAACAGTGATTACTATAATGATTATTACAAACGACTAAGTAGCGGTGAATTTGAAGATGCCGAAAGTATTAAAATTGCAGACTCCCTAAAGTTCAAGACACCAGAGGGCAAAATCGTTTATGGTGGTGGCGGAATTATTCCAGATATTTTCGTACCGCTTAATACGACCGTTCAAAATGAAACATTAAACTATTTAAAGCGTCGCGAATACATAAGCAATTTTGTGTTTACCGAATTGGACAAAGACCGAAGTGTTTATGAAGGTGTTGAAGCTAATGATTTCATAAATAACTTTGAAGTTAGTGATGATATAGTAGTTAAATTTCAGGATTTTGTTAATCTGAAAGAACGCACCAATATTACATTTGTGGCTTATCATGATCAAATGCGACGACTTATAAAATCTGAATTGGCCGATCAGTTATTTGGAAGTAATGTTGCCGAAAAAATCTTGAATGAAAATGATGATGTGATCGAAGAGGTGATCTTGCTAAGTCAAAGAGATGAAGCTTTAGAAGATCACTAAGATCAATCAATTGGCTATAGTTTTGTGTAAATGTATACAAGGTAGCCCATACCCGCTAAAAAAAAGCATCCCATAATTAAACCAATAAAATCATTAGATTCAACTTCTTCTTTTAGCTTATTGGAGTCGATATAATTAGTATCTGCTTTTGTAATTTGATATATGGCTTTACTATCATTTATAGCCAGCGTAATACGGTCACCTTTGCTAACTTCAGATAAGAATTTCTGTTTATTTAAAGCACTACTATAAATTCTTGGAATCGTATACTTATTATCATCCAAATAAACAGCGTAATACGTCCTTCTGGTTTTATTGACTCTCCGTTTTTTTTCCTCGTATTTAATAAAAGTACCGCTTACGTTCGCTGTTTCTTCGAGATCTTCAGAAAAATAAGAATATAGACCTGCCGAAGACAATAATGCACTTAATACGATTAGGATAAGTATTTCTTTCTTACCTGTTTTTTTCTTTTTCTTCTTCTTTTTGTTCCCCATTATACTTTATCATGTATTTTAGTATGTTTCCCATGATTCCAAAGCGTTAAAATGTCTGTGGCTACTTGAGCACCACTTCCTGAGGCAATAGCAAACTGACTTCTCCAGCCTGCCAAAGTTCCGGCTACATACAAACCGTCGTCAATCAAATGATTGTCATTCTTTAACCAAATACGACTTTTTTCCAAATTGGCTTTTGGATGAGGTTCTATATAATCTTCCAAGCCTTTAATAGTAATGAGATTGGTATAACCTACTGCAATCACAACAGTTTTGGAGGTGTAGGTGTTTTTATTGGTCGCAATTATAAATCCTTCTGAAGACTTTGCGACCGATTTTACTTTTTCTGTATCTATCTGTTCAACATGAGGATATAGGTTTTGCAATTGTGCTTTTCCATGTTGTAAAATATCGGCTCCTAAAGTTCCAGGAGTTAATCCTAAAACGTTATTAAACAGCGCATTTTGAAGATGTGATGTGCGTTGATGCATGACAATACCAATACGTTTATGTTCAGCAAAAGGTTTGAGTTTGGCAGAACCTAAAACCAAAGCGCAAGACATACCTGCTGCTCCACCACCAATTATAAAAGCATCAAACATTAGTTGCGTCCTTTTAATTTTTGATCTACACGTTTAGATAATCGCAAGATTTGTAAGAGTGCAACAGCACAAAGTGAGGCAAGAATTGTTATGAGAGCTACAATACTTTGCCCTTCAAATAAATTATCAAAGTCAAGTCTTGTTGCGTTGTAAATAATAAGACCAAAGGCAATTATGGTCGCTAAAATGGTAAAATATTTCATCTGTTAAAACTATAAATTATGCTAGTTCAAAAAGCGCTTTAATGTTGTGAGCAAATAACTTTACTGCGATAGCTAAAAGAATAACACCAAAAATTTTGCGGATAATGTTAATTCCGTTTTGTCCAATTAAACGCTCAATTCTAGCAGAGGTTTTTAGTACGATAAAGATAATGATAACATTTAGTATTACGGCAATAATGATATTTTCAATTCTGTATTCAGCTCTTAATGATAATAATGTTGTTAAGCTTCCTGGTCCAGCAATTAATGGAAATGCCAACGGAAAGACAGAGGCTGTCATTTCGGTGCCTTCTTCTTGTTTATATAAGGTAATACCCAAAATCATTTCTAAAGCGATAAAAAATAGAATGAAAGCGCCAGCAACCGCAAAAGAGTTGACACCAACACCTAAAAATGAAAGAATTGTTTTTCCTAGAAACAAAAAGAACACCATAATGATACCAGCAATGATTGATGCTTTTTCACTTTCAATATGCCCAGCTTTTTTTCTTAAATCTATAATGATTGGAATATTTCCAATAATGTCAATTACAGCAAATAAAATCATAAATGCTGTAAAGATCTCCTTGAAACTTAATTGAATATCCATGATTCGTATATTTTCCGCAAAAGTAGTTCTTTAACAGAGATATATAACATTAAATAATCGTAAAGTTTGACTATTTTTGTCAGCAGTATTTTTATTATAACAGCATGTTTCAGTTAGGAAAAACAATAGTTTCAGAAGACATTATCGAAAAAGATTTTGTGTGTAATTTATCTGCTTGTAAAGGCGCTTGCTGTATTGATGGTGATGCTGGCGCGCCTTTAGATGAAGAAGAATCAAAAATTTTGAAAGACATTTACCCTAAAGTGAAGCCTTTTTTACGCAAGGAAGGTATTGAAGTCATTGAGAAGCAAGGTGAATATATCACAACCGATTTTGGTGATTTGGAAACACCATTAATAAATGGAGCCGATTGTGCGTATGTTATTTTTGATGATAAAAAGACAGCACTTTGCGGTATTGAAGAAGCTTACAATCAAGGGGTCATCTCATGGAAAAAACCAGTGTCTTGTCATTTATACCCTATTCGCGTTAAAGCATATTCTGAATTTTCCGCAGTAAACTATGATAAATGGGAAATTTGTGATGATGCCTGTACTTTAGGAAAAGAATTACAAGTTCCAATCTATAAATTTGTGAAAGAAGCATTAATTAGAAAATTTGGAGAAGATTGGTATTCAGAATTGGAGAAGGTCGCAGAGAATTATCGTTAAGCAGTACGTAAAACGCTAGAGCGTGTTGGAATATCTACAATAACTTTTGTCCCGATTGGGTTTCGATTTGAATCGTATAAATCTTCTATCGCAATTCTATAATCGTTAGTATAGCCTTTAGAGAAATTAGCAAGACGCGCTTTTGTGATTGCGATACCAACAGATTTTCGTTTGAGAAGCTTGTCTCGATTAATTTTTTCGGCTTCTATTCTACCAATACCGTTATCGGTTATAGAAATACTTACATAATCTTCTTCGATGCGATAGACATGTAAAGTTATCTTTTTGTCATCGGCTTTTGATGATAGACCATGCCACAGAGCATTCTCTAAAAACGGTTGTAGTACAAGTGATGGCACTTTTACATTGGCCGTATTAATATTATCATCAATCTTAATTTGAAAATCGATCTCGTTAGAAAATCTAATATTTTCAATATTCATATAGAGCTGCATCGTGTCTAATTCGTCTTCTAAGGAAATCTCTTTTTCCGAAGAGGCGACGAGAATTTTTCTAATGAGCTTAGAGAATTTATTTAAATAATAGACAGCATTCTCTTTTTCATTATTGATAATGTAAAGCTTAATCGAATTAAGAGAGTTAAAAATAAAATGTGGATTCATCTGACTACGAAGCATGTCTTGCTCAAGCGTTAAGATTTGCTTTTCTTGCTGTAACTGTCGGTGTCTGTAAAGTGAAACTAAAAGCCCAACGATTACTGCTAATGCGAGCATAGAATACCAAAAAATCTTTTTATTGCGTTCTAACTTAGATCTTACAATTAGATTCTCATCTGCGAGCGCTTTTATCTCTTTGTTTTTTGCTTCGTTCTCATATTGAATAATGACATCATTAACATAACGTAAGTTACGATCGTTATTTATGGTTTTCTCGACTTCAACAGATTCCTTATAATGATCTAAAGCTAATTGGTACTCTTTCGTCATATTATATAATTCTGAAAGATGTTTATCTGCTTCAACAATGGAGAGGTTAAGATTGTATGTTTTGGCAACTTGGAGTCCTTCTTTGAGATTGCCTTCCGAAGCAGAAAGATCACCCAATTCTTTTTGAACCCATCCCAAATTAATATAAGATGCTGCAATATAGAATTGATCATTAATAGTTATTGCTTTTTCAAGTGCTCTTTCAATAATCACTTTAGCATCTAAATATTTACGTTGTTTTATATAGACTTGTCCAATGCTATTATAACAAATAACACGTCCTAAATTAGAATTGATCTGTTCATTGAACTCTAAAGACAATTTATAATTACGAAGCGCATTTTCAAGTTCACCTTCGGCTTCATAGGCATATCCAATATTTTGATAGTTGATTGCTAGCCCTAATCGATTGCCTGCCTTTTTTTCTATTTCTAGAGACTTTTCAAACTGCTTAAGAGCCAAATCATACTGTTCTAGAATTAGATAGATATTACCTATACTATTTTGTGATACCGCAATATTGTAAGACAATGTTGGAGAAGGGTTTTCTATTGATCTTGAAATATCTAAGGCTTTAGTGTGAAAGTCTAAAGCAGGTTTTACCAAATCCATTCTTCGATAAGCCACACCTATATTGTTAAGGCTTATAACTTTTAATTCTGTATTTTTAGCTGCATCTGCTAACGTTTTTGCTTTTTTATGCGCTTCTATAGATTGTTCATAATACGAGACATTTCTATAAATAACACCTAAAGCATTTAAGGCGTAACTCTCTGCTTCTGGATAATTGATGCTATTGGCCTTTTCAATAAGAATTTTTGTTTTTATACTGTCATTGGAATACCTCTTGAATATAGAATCAATACTAGTGTAACGCGTGGTTTTTGAAGCCAATAGGTTGATAATGTCCTGATCGAATTTTGATTGCTGGTCTTGGCCAAAAGATACACTAGAATTAAAATAAAAGCATAGTACCATAGGCAACAGTAAATGGAATAGTCTATGTCTTTTATTTGATTTTAGGGATTTCATTTAGGGATTATAAATTATAGTTTTTCTAAAAAGTCTGATTTACGCTGCCTTGCGACCGGGATTTTATGGTTAGACTCCATAACAACATAACCTTCGTTTTTGATGAACTCTTTAATTTTATTCAAGTTAATAATAAAAGAGTTATGAATTCTGAAGAAGTAATGCTCTGGTAAAATAGCATTCACTTCTTTTAACTTTTTTGTAATGACAATATTTTGCTGTTTTGTTGTGACGATGGTGCTGTAATTTCCATCAGACTCTACAAATAAAATGTCGTCTATATCTAAAAATATTAACTTTCCGTCAGTATTGATAGTGATTTTCTTCTTGTCAAACCGTTCATTAAAACTCACTAAGACCTCTTCAATTTTTGAAGAGTTCACTAATCTAGAGTTAAATTTCTTTATTTTTTGAATGGTATCCTGTAAGTCGTCAGAATCTATGGGTTTTAATAAATAGTCAATGGCTTCATGCTTCAAGGCTTTAATAGCATACTCATCGTAAGCCGTTGTAATAACGACTGCAAAGTCCTTGTTGGATAGCTTTTCAAGAAATTGAAAACCATCCATTGTTGGCATTTGGATATCTAAAAACAAACAATCGGGAGTATTGTTATTTAGATATCGTATCGCTTCATCAGGGTTAGAAAACGTTTCTATAATCTCTATGTCGTCGCTAAAATTTGTGAGTTCCCATGACAATCCTTGAATTGCTTTTGGTTCGTCGTCGACGATAACTGCTTTAATCATAGTATCAAAGATAAACTATAATCCAATACTATGTTCGTATTATGTATAGTTAGCACTATTTCCTGTGTAATGTGTTTTAAAGATTGTGTTTGCCACATGCGTTACCAATTATACACTTTTTGTAACCAACCATACATATGGGAACTTTGGGTCTAAAAATATTTATCATATTTGAAGTGAAATTAAGATGGTCAATCAACTTAATCGAAAAATATAGAGTGATCGTGGGGATTCACTTTTTGATTAAATGCTATTAATCATTAAAAAAGTCAGGCTCACACCTGACTTTTTTTAATCTTAATTTCAATTAACACGACTTCATATTAGTAAATAGTTTTAGTTAGTTTAGTTAATTATTAGGGATAAAAGAGAGCAGTTCGTTGCTCTCTTTTTTTGTTCACTTTTTATTCGGTTTTGCAGAATAGAAATTTGCAGTAAACATCACTTGCGACTGATAATTTAATAGGATAATACTTACGTTTTTTGGTTCAACAAAATTTTCATAAAATATTGATTATTAAATAGTTAAAAATATTTTTAACAATTCTTTGATTTTTTTGCTAATTCTCTAATTGTTAAAAACTTGTTGAAAAGGTTTCTGAAAAAACCCTAAAATATCTCATACATTTTTGAATCTTTGTTAGTCCCAAATCACACTAAAATTTTCAGCATTTTTTTTAATTTAAAAAACCAATTAGTATGTCTCAAGTTGTAGAACCAATTTTACAAGAAAATAAAGATCGATTCGTGATTTTTCCAATTCAGCACCATGATTTGTGGGAATGGTATAAAAAATCTGAAGCAAGTATGTGGACCGCTGAAGAAATCGATTTACACCAAGACATTACAGATTGGACAGATAAATTAACAGACGATGAGCGTTACTTTATTAAGCATGTATTAGCATTTTTTGCTGCAAGCGATGGTATCGTTAACGAAAATTTAGCTGAAAATTTCGTGAATGAAGTTCAATATAGTGAAGCCAAATTTTTCTATGGGTTTCAAATTATGATGGAAAACATTCACAGTGAAACCTACTCATTGTTAATTGATACCTATGTAAAAGACGAAAAAGAAAAAGCAATGCTTTTTAATGCTATTGAAACATTTCCTGCAATCAAAAAGAAAGCAGATTGGGCATTAAAGTGGATTGAATCGCCAAGTTTTGCAGAGCGATTAATCGCATTTGCTGCTGTAGAAGGTATTTTCTTTTCTGGATCGTTTTGCTCAATTTTTTGGTTGAAAAAACGTGGTTTAATGCCAGGTTTAACGTTTTCAAATGAGTTGATTTCTCGTGATGAAGGTATGCACTGCGACTTTGCAGTTCACTTACACGAACATCACCTTGTAAATAAAGTACCAAAAGAGCGTATCAAAGACATTATTGTTGATGCTTTAAATATTGAAAGAGAGTTTATCACAGAGTCTCTTCCAGTAAGTTTAATAGGAATGAACGCTAAACTTATGTCACAATACCTAGAGTTTGTAACCGATGGTTTACTTGCCGATTTAGGTTGTGAAAAAGTGTACAATACAGCAAATCCTTTCGATTTCATGGATATGATTTCGTTACAAGGAAAAACTAACTTCTTCGAAAAACGTGTATCCGAATACCAAAAAGCTGGTGTTTTGAATAAAGAAGAAGAAGAGAATAAATATGACTTTGGTTCAGATAATTTCGATTTCTAGAACTAAAAGTTAATCAAAGACAGAATTGTTTTAATTGGCATATCGCTTCCGAAGCTAATCAACTTCAGAACACATGGTTACTGCCAGTTTTAAATTTCAATATAAAAACCTAATTAATTAACATGCTATAAATCAACTCCCTGTCGATTTGTAGTTCCAACTAACCCTTTTTCTGAATCGTAGCTTCAGAAAAGAACTAAAAAAACGTGTAAAGTATGTATGTAGTAAAAAGAGACGGAAGAAAAGAGCCAATCATGTTCGACAAAATTACGGCAAGAGTTCGTAAATTATGTTACGGACTTAACGAACTTGTTGATCCTATTAAAGTGGCCATGCGTGTCATTGATGGATTATATGACGGTGTAACCACAAGTGAACTGGATAATTTAGCAGCTGAGCAAGCCGCAACAATGACAACAGCTCATCCAGATTATGCACGATTAGCTGCACGTATTTCTGTGTCTAACTTACATAAAAACACAAAAAAGACCTTTAGCGAGGTGATGACAGATTTATACACGTATGTCAACCCACGAACTGGTAAAAAAGCACCTTTGTTAAGTGATGAGGTGTATAAAGTTATCACGGATAATAAAGATAAATTAGACTCCTCTATTATCTATAACCGTGATTTTGGTTATGATTATTTTGGGTTTAAAACACTCGAGCGTTCTTACCTTTTAAAATTAAATGGTAAAATTGCTGAACGTCCACAACACATGTTAATGCGTGTGTCTATTGGAATTCATTTGGATGATCTAGATGCAGCAATTGAGACCTATGAGTTAATGTCTAAAAAATACTTTACACACGCTACACCTACATTATTTAACTCTGGAACACCAAAACCGCAAATGTCATCTTGTTTCTTATTAACGATGAAAGATGATAGTATTGATGGTATTTACGATACACTAAAACAAACAGCTAAAATCTCACAGTCTGCCGGAGGAATAGGTTTGTCTATTCACAATATTCGCGCAACTGGAAGTTACATTGCTGGAACCAACGGAACAAGTAATGGTATTGTACCAATGCTAAAAGTATTTAATGATACAGCACGTTATGTTGATCAAGGAGGAGGAAAGCGTAAAGGAAGTTTTGCGATGTACATCGAGCCATGGCATGCCGATATCATGAGTTTCTTAGATTTAAAGAAAAATCATGGTGCTGAAGAATTACGTGCACGTGATTTATTCTATGCGATGTGGATGCCAGACCTATTTATGAAACGTGTTCAAGAAGATGGTGAATGGACACTAATGTGCCCTAACGAATGCCCAGGATTATGTGATGTTCATAGTGAAGAGTTTGAAACGCTCTACACAAAATATGAAGCTGAAGGTAAAGGACGTAAAGCTATAAAAGCACGTGAACTTTGGGAGAAAATATTAGAATCTCAAATTGAAACAGGTACACCTTACATGTTGTACAAAGATGCAGCAAACCGTAAGTCTAATCAGAAAAACTTAGGTACGATTCGTTCATCAAACTTATGTACAGAAATCATGGAGTACACGTCTAAAGATGAAGTTGCTGTATGTAATTTAGCATCGATCGCTTTACCTATGTTTGTGAAAAACGGAGCGTTTGATCATAAAGAGTTATTTAGAATCACTAAACGTGTGACTAAAAACTTGAATAGAGTTATAGATAGAAATTACTATCCTGTAAAAGAAGCTGAAAATTCAAACTTCCGTCATAGACCAGTTGGTTTAGGCGTTCAAGGATTGGCAGATACATTCATTAAATTGAGATTACCTTTTACAAGTGATGAAGCTAAAAAATTAAACCAAGATATTTTCGAAACACTATACTTTGCAGCAGTTACAGCAAGTATGGAAGAAGCAAAAGCCGATGGTCCTTATGAAAGTTATGAAGGGTCTCCAATTAGTAAAGGAGAATTCCAATATAACCTTTGGGGAATTAAAGATGAAGAATTAAGCGGACTTTGGGATTGGGCGAAATTGCGTAAGCAAGTACTCAAAAACGGCGTTCGTAATTCATTATTAGTAGCGCCAATGCCAACAGCGTCTACATCTCAAATTCTTGGTAATAATGAGTGTTTTGAACCATATACATCTAATATTTATACACGTCGTGTATTGTCTGGAGAGTTTATTGTAGTGAATAAACATTTATTAGAAGATCTAGTAGAATTAGGGCTTTGGGATGAAGGATTAAAAAATGAAATCATGAGAGCGAATGGATCTATACAAGGCGTAGATAATATTCCTCAAGATATAAAAGAGCTTTACAAAACAGTTTGGGAATTGAGTATGAAAGATATCATAGATATGTCTCGTCATAGAGGTTATTTTATCGATCAGTCTCAGTCACTTAATCTGTTTATGGAAGGCGCTACAATGGCAAAATTAACATCGATGCATTTCTATGCTTGGAAGAGCGGCTTGAAAACAGGAATGTACTACCTACGTACGAAGAGTGCAGTAGATGCAAAGAAAGTGACCATTGCCAGAACAGAAAAAGCGCAACCTGTTGCTCAACCGCAACAAGTAGCCGTTGATAATGTTGCCCAAAAGCAACAAAAAGCTGCTGAAACTGCTGCTAAATTTGCGAAGCAAACAGCAGAGAAAGTAGAGGTAGAACCTATGAGTGCAGAAGAAATGAAAGCGTTAATTGCTCAAGCTAAAGAAGGCGAAGGCGATGACTGCTTAATGTGTGGTTCTTAGTAATTAAGTGTTAACTAAAAAAGCATCTCGAAAGAGGTGCTTTTTTTA
Source organism: uncultured Psychroserpens sp. (assembly GCF_947500255.1). Lineage (GTDB taxonomy): Bacteria > Bacteroidota > Bacteroidia > Flavobacteriales > Flavobacteriaceae > Psychroserpens. The sequence continues at coordinate 1,414,398 of NZ_CANMRL010000001.1, forward strand.
TATTTAAACCTATTCTGAAGCATGGAAGCAAATAAGAGAAGTAAACTCAAAGAAGTGGCGAGCGTCTTTTTTAAATTAGGCTGTTTTGCTTTTGGTGGCCCAGCGGCACATATCGCCATGATGGAAGATGAGGTTGTCACCAAGCGGCAATGGATGACGAGAGACTATTTTCTAGATTTAATAGGAACGACAAACTTAATTCCAGGTCCTAATTCTACTGAAATGACTATGCATTGTGGTTATGAAAGAGCTGGAAAAATGGGACTATTCGTGGCAGGTATATCATTTATATTTCCAGCGACTGTAATTACGGCTCTGTTGGCTTACTTATATGTCTCTTATGGAACACTGCCAGAAGTTGAACCGTTTATTTTTGGGATTAAACCTGTAGTTTTAGCAATCATTGCTTCTGCAGTAATCAAACTAGGAAAGAAAGCTGTTAAAGGTTTTGAACTTGCTGTTTTAGGAGGTTTGGTATTGATAGTCAGCTTATTAGGAGTTAATGAAATTATAGCATTATTATCTGCTGGTGTTTTTGGCATGTTGTATTTCTCAGTGAAAGATAAGACCATTAAAAGTGCTAATAGTGTTTCACCTTTATTTCTATTATCCGGATTGGGAACCTCGGTATTAAAAGTATCTACACTTAATGTCTTTTGGGTCTTTTTAAAAGTAGGTGCTATTCTCTATGGAAGTGGCTACGTTCTTTTTGCATATTTAGATGCCGAACTAGTAACTAGAGGTTGGTTAACTAGAGCAGAATTAATCGATGCTATTGCAGTTGGTCAATTCACACCTGGACCAATACTATCAACATCAACTTTCATTGGGTATCAATTATCTGGATTTTATGGAGCATTGGCAGCAACGGCAGGTATTTTTCTGCCTTCCTTTTTATTCGTTTTGATATTGAACCCTTTTATTCCTAAAATGCAAAAGTCTAAACTATTAAGACATTTTTTAAATGCTGTTAATGTTGCTGCAGTAGCCGTAATGTTAGCAGTTTTAGTAATTATGACCAAAGAAACCTTAATAGATTGGAAAGCGATAGTCATCGCTTTGATTGCAGTAGTTTTAACGTTTAAAGCTAAAAAGGTTAGCCCTATTTGGGTTATCGTTATTGGAGCAATCTTAGGATATATTTTGGTGACTTTACTTCCTAATTAGATAGTTTATCTGTGCCTAAATAGTTGTCGTCCTTGTTATAATACCAAGCTCTATTTTTTGGCATTTTAATACCATTAATAATTGCTGTGTCAGTCAATACAATATATTCGCCGCTATCGGGTTTTAGTTTTCCGTTATCATCAGTTTTATAAAACTGGTAAATTTCCATCGCATAGGTTTTTGGATCAAAATAAAAATACCAAACGTCGCTACCTACACTTTTATCATAAGAGGCTTTTAAAACAAGATAGTCTTTTCCTTTGAAGGTTTTACGCTCCACTTTGTCATGGATAATCGTTCCTTTATCTTTTAACTTCATTGGTAAACCGTAGAGATAGGTATAATAATTTTTATAAAGGTTTGCCCTATCACAAGAGAGGTTGTTTTCTTTTTTTTGTGCTTCGGAAAGATTACTTTCTCCATTTAATGTAATGGAACAGGTATCCTTTTTAACAGTGTATTCTGTAGTTATGGAATCGCGTGTTGCGCTTACATAAAAATAAGTTTTAGGTAAGTTGATGACAATTTTACTATCACGATTTGAATTATTAGGCGTTTCCATGGAGATGTGAAGTTCACCATTAAAGGTATTCCAATTTTGATTTGGATCATGATATCTGATTGCTTTTTCGAGTAGTTCTTTTCCCGAAAGGTCTTGTGCAATTATCGATTGGAAACTCAACAAATAGATGACTAGTAAAGAAAGATATTTCATAATCTAAAATTTTGAGATACTAAATTAAGCTATTTGATTTTAATTATAGTATGCTATATTTGAAATGCACTAATCAACTTTTAATTATGAACCATATTAAATATGCTGTTACTAAAGATGTTCTAGCAAGTAAGGAAATACGTTTTGCAAATTATATTATAGATTTTATTGTAAAATATGCATTGAGCTTTGGTGTAGGTATTTTAATAGGTTTGTTTTCTGAATTAACAGGCAACTATACATTTTTGGATATACTGTTAGATGAAGATACAGGCTGGATATTTGAATATGTTCTTGGGTTTCTTATTGTTATAGTTTATTATACAACTTTTGAAACATTAACAGGACGTTCTTTGGCAAAGTATATCACTAAAACTAAAGTTGTGCTTTATGATGGTTCTAAGCCAACCATTAATGAAATCTTGATACGCTCATTATCTCGAATTATTCCATTTGAAGCACTTTCATTTTTAGGTGAAAATGGAAAGGGATGGCATGATTCTATTTCAAAAACATATGTAGTTAGTGTAGATAAGTTTCAAGCTAAAAAAGAGACTATTGACGGTTTAGAGGAAATAGGAAGAATAGGTGAATAAATAAAAAACCGTCTCAGAAAGAAACGGTTTTTTAATACTATATATGATAAGAAACTTATTCTTCAGAATCATTAGGAGTAGTCTCAACAGAAATTGTTTTTGGTTCTATAGAGCTATCGTGAGAGTTGTAATACTCTTCTAAAAGATTCATTGTTGCTGTAAGTAAATCTTTAGTTTCTAATAATAATCCAAAGTATAAGGTTGTGTTCTTCGGACTAGATTCTTCCGTTCTAGTTCTTGCGACTTGTTTTACAATTTTATCAGTAACTAAGTCAAACAACTCTTTTTTACGGTTTATTATTGATCCAATCTTTTCAAATGAACGCGAATCAAAAGCTTCTTTCGTTTCATTAAACAGTACTTCTAAAGTATCATCGACCTCTTTAAGCTCTCTAATCTGACTAAACTTAAGTTTCTTATGATTGTTGTTAATATGCTTATGACTAACTTTAGAAATGTATTCTAAAGATTGAGTCATATCTTGTAAGTACCCAAGAATATTGATATAAAAACTACTAGCTCTTAAACTTGTTTCTTCTAAGTTTTTAATGAAATAGAAAATATTATCACGTAAACTGTCAACTTCAGTAGAAAGCTTATCAATTTGTTTCTGATTCTTTTTTAGTAATGCTAAATCTTGTTTAGCTAAACCTTTTACAGCATTGGTGTAAATTCTATTTCCACGTTTTATAACATTAGAAATATTAGAAGCACTCTCATGAATAACACCTTGAACAGAACGACTTCCTGTTTCAGTAAGTGAATCTTCATCTAAAGTTTTATTAGATTTCTTTTGATGAGACTTGTAATTTCTGTACAATAAAAACGCAGTAATCAGTAATAAAATAGGCGTCATTACACTTGGGTTCCAGTTAATTAGGAATACGATAATACCTGCAGCTGTAAAGGCTCCAAAAGCAGTACCAAACCATCCTCCAATAACATTTAAAACACCCGCTACTCTATAAACAGCACTTTCTGCTCCCCAAGCACGATCGGCTAAAGATGTACCCATAGCAACCATGAACGTAACGTAGGTAGTAGATAATGGTAATTTCATAGATGTAGCAATAGCAATTAACACACCAGCTACCATAAGGTTAACAGAAGCTCTAATCATATCGAATGCAGGAGCCTCAACACTTTGTGCCTTAGTTAGATTTTCATCTGGCTTATGGAAACTATGCGCTATACGTTCTTGAGTTGCTTTTGGTACTATAGAACCTAAAGCGTTAGATAACCAAGTTGTTCCTTTTACTACAGCTCTAGATATTGCGTTTGGTTCAAATTTCTCATGAGTTTCACCTTGACGTGATAAACTAATTTCGGTTTCGGCAACCGTTTTAGCTTTTTTAGAAAACCACAATGTTACCACCATTATACCACCAGCAATAAATAATAAGAAAGGCTCGGCTGGCATTTTCTTGTCTAAGACATCCATCATAAATCCTGAGGCAGCACCACCATCTAAAGTCCATGCTTCGTACGAGTGATAGGCAGCCATCGGCACACCAATAAAGTTAACTAAATCATTTCCAGAAAAGGCTAATGCTAATCCAAATGTACCTACGGCAATAACGACTAGAAGAATACTCTTTTTTGTGATTTGCTGAAAAGCATATGAGAATAATGTAAATAAAGCAAAGCCGATAGCGATGATATAAATCTCATTTCCTTCAACATATCCTTTTAGATCTTTATAGTAAGGTGTTCCTTTTAATCCTTTCATGAAAATAAAATAAAGGATGGCTGTTAAGGCTAACCCACCAAATAAAGCACCAAAGCTCTTCATTTTCTTTTCGTATTGGAATGTGAAAATAAGTCGAGATATCCATTGTACGAACGCACCAACACTAAAGGCTATGACGACAGACAATAAAATACCACTTATAATTTCCATGGCTTTTTTAGTATTGATATAACTACCAAGATCAGCAAAAGTTTGCGTATCTGAATTGCCAATTTTAATTAAAGCCATTACAACGGCTGCACCTAATAAATTAAATACAATAGAAACGGTTGTTGATGTTGGTAAACCAAGTGTATTAAAGAAATCTAATAAAAGAATGTCGGTTATCATTACCGTCATGAATATGAGCATGATCTCATGAAAACTAAACATACCTGGAACAAAAATTCCTTTACGAGCTACTTCCATTAGTCCACTAGAATATACGGCTCCAATGAATATACCTAAACTAGCTACAATCATAATAGTTCTCATTGAAATTGCTTTAGAACCAATAGCAGAGTTTAAGAAATTAATCGCATCATTACTAACTCCAACTATAATATCAGCAACAGCTAATACCGTAATTGCAATTAACATAAATAAATAAATATTATCCATAATCTTTATAGTTTAAAAAGGTGTGCAAATATCTTTAGAGTATCTCTTTAGAATGTTACCTTATTGTTATGTTTTTATTGTTTAAAAGTGAAGGTCGAAACCTATTCTAAATGTAATATTGTCATCATTCCCATCTAGAGTCGTATAGCTAACATCAGATTGCACCTTTAATTTGTGACCTAAAACATATTTAGATGCTCCTAACGTATACTGTTCTCTAGGTAGTGTTCCAGTCACAGATTCAAAGTCAACAGTAGTAAAACGACCAACAACTTCGTAATTGCTTTTAAATAAGTAACCCGCTTGAAGGTTTAAAGCGTTCCCAGTTAATACGACATCACCAGTAGGTGTCGTTCCGTCAATATCAACTGCTACCGGATCATCTGCAGTTCTTTTTGCATATTCTCCCATAAATGAGATGCCTTTGTATTTAAACATTGCATCTGCAAAAATAGTAGTTTGATCTGTTTCGTATAAAGAACCATCAGATTTAAACATGTAATCTCCAGCAAAACCTCGTTCTCTTACAGCATTTTGGTTAAGGTTATAAGTGAAACCAACCATTAATTTAGGCTCTTCCTCACGCTTAAGGTCTGCTTGACTATAATCTCCTTTAGATTTAAATTTCCCAAAAGGTAAAAATTCAACACGTGCTGTGTATTGTAAACCACCCTCATTGCCTTCGGTAACGTTACGTCCTTCACCTTGAGAGATTGAGAGTTTTTCGCGCATTAAAAAATCACCACCTAAGTTACTTTTATGTCGTATTTGAATTCCTAAGTCACGGTCAATGTTAAAACGACTGTTAAGTAATGATCGATCAATTAATTGCAAGTTACCCGAAGATACAACACGCTCAACGTTACCAGGAAGTTTTGTCTGTCCTGCCCATAGTTCCCAATTAGCTGCAAAATTCCACATAATAACAGCATCTAGTATGTAGCGTGGCGTATTTCTGTTAAATTGGTTTGCTCCTGAAATATCTCTGTTAGATAAACCTAACTCTATTTTATATCTAAGTTTAGGGCTGTATGCATATCCGTCAAACTTTAGACGTGCACGTCTAACTATGAAATTATGATCCGGACTTCCATATTGATCACCATCGTGATCCCACGATGAGACAGAACGTACCTGAAAACGAGGTGCAAATTTTATGCTAAATGAGCTGTCTTTTGCGGTAAAGTTTATTAATCCTTTACCAAATGAGGTATCACTAATTTCTTGAGCGTTTACATAGGATACAATACACAATAGTAGTGCTAGGGTTGTAAGTTTAGATTTCATTATAAGTATTAGTTTTTGTCGCTGCAAATAACCAACTCTAATGTTAACTGAATGTTTCCTAATGATTAATTTTAATGTGTATTATTAAAATAAAAAAGGCTGCTTTTTTAAAAAGCAGCCTCATTAGTAATCATAATTACTTAGCCGACAAAAACTAATAAATTTATATGAAATACTAATTGTGCATTTAAACACAATTACAAATATGGTCACGGAACGTAATATAATTGTAATGCTAATATTATCTAATTATTAATATTTAGATTAAATTTTAAATATCTGATTATCAATTAATTAAAATTTCAATGTTAATTTAATGTTATGTAAACGTTTGAATATTGTAAATTTTTAGTTAAATTTGATTAGCTATGTTTAATTAAAACCCAAATTCAAAATGAAGAAAATATTAGCCATAATATTAATGCTAAGTGTAACATTTACATTTGCTCAAGAAAAACAAAAAGTTGATCTCAAAAAGGATGGTGATGTAACTAATGCTACCTATTTTTATGAAAATGGAGCCATTGAACAGGTTGGGACTTTTAATAAAGAAGGAGAACTTCATGGTATTTGGACAAGCTATGACCTAAACGGTAACAAAGTTACTGTAGCTAGTTATGAAAATGGAAAGAAAGTTGGAAAATGGTTATTTTGGTCTGGTAATAAACTTAGAGAAGTTAATTATGAAGACTCTAAAATTACTAGTGTAAGTGAATGGACAGACAAAGTTGAACTAGCCCTTAGAAACTGATACTATTTATAGATATATTATAAAAAAGTTCCCAACATAATTGTTGGGAACTTTTTGTTTGAAGACCAATTCAAAAAATTAAGTTTTAAAACTTATAGCTGTATCCGAGAGAAATTTCTGTGCCTGGCTCTCTAACTGAGAATAACTGATCTCTGGTTCCAAAAGACACATAGTCACTTTGTCTTTTGCTATTTAAAATGTTGGAAACTTTAAAATCTATAGATGACCTTCTGTCTTCTCCAAAAGCTTTGTTTAATGTGAAGTTTAAACTGTTAAAAGGTTTAGTGTATACATCAGGAACTAATCCAATACCAACAACCTCAAGTGTTTCTCCTTGTACATTATAGAATAATCCAGTTTGAAAACCAGAATCTTGGTCGTTATAGTCTAAACCGAAATTAATAAGAAATGGTGCTTGACCTTGTAAGTCTCTTTCTCTATCAACACTTTCACCATCTCTTGCCGCTAATTGTCTGCTTTGAAATTCTGCATCGGACATGGTTAGTTCAGATTTAATAAAAGACACATTTGCATTAAACTTTAATTTATTTAAACCATCAGTGATAAATCCTAGACGTTGTCTCACTTCAAATTCAACACCATAAACTTTAGCATTACCTAAGTTGGCTACTGTTAATTGAGTTGGTGCTTGTAAAAAGAATGACTGCTCAATAGGATCTTTAAAATCTTTGTAAAAACCACTTACGGCAAACATTTGACCATTATCTCCGAAACGCTCATATCTTAAGTCGAAATTATTCACATACGTTGGTACTAAGTTAATATTACCAATAAATAAACGGTTTGTAATAGGGTCAAAGATTCTAGCAACCGACGATTCTTTAAAAGAAGGACGCGCAGTTGTGCGAGAATATGATGTTCTCACATTAGAATTATCATTAACCGAATAGATTAAGTTAGCCGAAGGAAAAAAATCAAACTCATCTAATATTGATGCTCTATTAAATTGTGTTTCATTGTTTTGTCCAGTGTAAAACGATTTAAAAAGTTCGGTTCTAATACCTACAACTGTTTTAAGTTTTTCAGTAACATTAAACTCGGCAGAAATGTATGTCGCACCAATATTCTGTTCGCCTTCATAAGCATCGATTGGGTTAAATTGATCACCAAAAACTAAGAATGTTCCCGAATCTGTAGTTGGATTCCATACGTTTTCTGATGCCAATAAGTTGTCGGCATTTCCATCTGCAACAAAGGAGTCGTCACCTTGTATATTGAATGTGTAATCGTCAATGCTGAAATCTCTAAACTTATAAGTGTAAGCGCCTCCAAATTTTAGTTTTCCAGGTCTACCAAAGATGTCAATCGTTTTGTCTAAATCAACTTTACCAGCCCAGTTCTCTTCAATAAGATTTCTCCACAATTGAATTGGAAATGTAGAAGCCGACGGACTAACAAAGAATTGACCTTCTCCAGACTGTTGGAATGGTGTAATTCTGTGAGCTTTGTCCATAACTTTTGAAAATGTTGGCGATAGTTTCCATTCTAAATTAAACGCATTCTCATCATCACTTAATCTGTGCTTTCCGTTAAGTAATAAGTTTGTGATCGAACGCTCCGTATAGGTTAATGAGTTTTTCACTAAAGGCTCAATTCCGCCTCCAACACCATCTTGTGATATATCTTGTTCAAAAAAACCAGCCGTTGATTCTCCATTTTGAATATGTAAGAAATTGGCTTTGTATTTCGATTTATCGGTTTTATAAGTTAAGCCAAGCATTCCATTAAGGATGACATTATTGATTCCTTCTGATCCTCTTGAATCTAAAACAGAACTTAAGTCGTTAACTGAAGAATCATTAAAGTTCTTGACAAAGGCACCATCATTTCTGTTTTCATAAAACGTGGTTTCATTCTTGTATGAGAATGAAGCTTGATACCCTATTTTGTCATCTCCAACATCATATTGGTTCCCTAAGGTGAAACCAATATCAAAGTTCATTCCGCTAGTTTCTTGTTTTGCTTGTAATTCCTTTTGAAATCTATTAGTTAAAGATGTTAACAATAATCTGTTTTCAAATGTACCAGGAATAGGTTGGTATCTATGTATTGGAAGATCTCTAGTGCCATCATCAAAACCAAAAAAATCAGTATCACTTCCAGTATAAGTAAGATACTTATCATTAAAGTGCATATCAGGATTATAAGAAGTACCAACTGAAAGTGTATACTCAGGTTTTGTAGGGAAATCTTTAGTGACAATGTCTACAATACCACCAGTAAAATCTGCTGGATATTCTGCAGATGCCGATTTCAGTACAATAACATTATCTAATATATTCGTTGGGAATAAATCCATTTGAATCGTATTTCTATCTGGATCCAAACCTGGGATATCAATACCGTTTAATATAGATTTTGTGTAGCGGTCACCCAAACCACGAACATAAACGTATTTTCCACCTTCAATTGAAACACCAGGAACGCTTTTTACGGCACTTGCAAGGTTGCCTGCGCCAGAACTTTTTATAGACTGTGCTGATAATCCATCTAAAACCACAACAGATTTCTTTTGTAAATTTAAAACTGAGTTTTCAGTATTACGCTTTACAGAGGTTTGAATAATTACCGTATCTAATGAATTTGTTTCCAAAGTCACATCAAGATTAGTAACTTCTCCAGCCTTAATGACAACGTCTGTTATTTCTTGAGTGTTATATCCAACAAATGAAAAGACTAAAGTATAAGTTCCTGGATCTAATTCTAATTCGTATTTTCCATCAAAATCAGAAGTGGTTCCAGTAGTAGTTCCTTTTACTAAGATATTAGCAAAGGCCATTGGCTCTACAAACTCACCATCAATTACGTTTCCAGCGACTGTTCCTTTTTGAGCATTTACAAGACTAACACTAATAAATAAAAAGAAAAGAAGGGAGTAAATGTTTTTATGCATGATTGTTTTATTATTGAAACTATTGCTCACCAATTTAAGGTGAGCAATAGCTTTGTTTTCAAACTATGTTGTTTGATTATTTTTTTTTAGAATCCTAAGTTTCCTGCATCGTTAGCATATGTCCAGCTTAAGCTAGATGTCGTAGCGCCAACAGTATTAGCACCTTCAGTTACAGCTGTAGCGGTAGAACCAAATCCAGTAACCATAACTGTTTCAGCTTTATTTACGAAAATGCTAGTCACATCTGTAACACCTGTAGGTAATACAATTTCCCAAGCTCCAAAGGTTAGGTCTCCTGTATTGTAGTTTGTCGCAACACCATCATTATCTAACTCAACATCTGAAGAAGCTTTAAATCCGAAAGCATATACATTATTTGTGAATCCTGTAGCACCAGATCTGTAATCGGCATATTCACCATTTTCAGTAACAGTATTACCAATAATAGTTGCATTTTGTAATGTAAATGATCCTGTTGCCGAACCTTCAGGTCCATCGATTTCGAAAGCATGATCAGAGAAATCTCCTAAAACAACAACCGCATTATCGATTGTACCAGAATACGCTTGATCAATATCTAAAGCATCATCACCTTGAGCCCATACTAATAAGTTAGAAGCGTTTACTGTTCCTCCAAAAAATTCAATACCATCATCAACATTAGCAACGACTTCAATATTATTAATTATTGTTCCATTACCAACACCACCTAAAGTCAACCCGTTAATTTCGTTTCCTTCACCAATTAAAGCACCACCATGACGAATAGAAATATAAGAAATAACACCTGAGTTATCGGCAGCATCAGTACCTCCATAAAGTCCGAAAGTGTCGTCAGCAGGAATTCCTTCTATTTGAGCTTCAGAAATATCTCCTGAGAAAGAACAAGGCGCATTACCTAATATGATTAAACCTCCCCAAAGACCTCTATCGTTTTCATCTAAGTTTGTACCAGCAGTTTCACCACAAGTAATGTTATCACTTGTAGATGTGAATATAATTGGTTCTGATGCTGTACCTACAGCATTTATTTGTGAGCCTCTAGCAACAATTAATGCAGAAGCTAAAGACCCTGTTCCAGCTGTTCCTTTTATAATGGTTCCGGCTTCTATAGTTAAGATAGCACCATTGTCAACCACCACTTTTTGGTTTAATTGATAGATGTTATCGTTTGTCCATGTTGTATTTTGCGTAATAGCTCCAGTTACTGATACTACTGGACAATCATCACCATTTCCATTTCCATTTTGAATAATAGTGATTTCTTCAATGATAATAGGAGTGTCGTCATCTTTAAAACATCCCGTAAATACAAGAGAAGAAGCGATTAATGCAGATAATACTAATTTTTTCATGATTATTTTTTTAAATAGTTTTTATGTTCTTTTAGTAATGGTGCAAAGATGATTGCATAATGTAAAGTCAAGGTTAAGTTGATATTAAACCTAAATCATAAAACCGTTAATTAAGTGTTATGAGAAATTGCTATTTTTTGTTAATTCGAAACATTAATTTAACATTGAAATAGTTTATCTTGCTGCTGCTAAAACGATACTATGAATTGGGAACAATTACTCTCCTTAAAACGATTTGGAGATACTCATAAACGCTTACGAAAAGAACAAGATGAAACACGATTAGGCTTTGAGGTTGATTATGATCGTATTATATTTTCTTCAGAATTCAGAAGCTTACAAGATAAGACACAAGTAGTACCTTTATCTAAAACCGATTTTGTTCATACGCGATTAACCCATAGTTTGGAAGTGAGTGTTGTTGGACGATCCTTAGGTCGTAAAGTAGGACAGAAATTATTAGAAAAACATCCGCATTTAAGAGACGTTCATGGCTATCAGATCAATGATTTTGGAGCTATAGTTGCGGCGGCTGCATTGGCACACGATATTGGAAATCCGCCTTTTGGGCATTCAGGCGAAAAAGCTATCGGAGAATTCTTTAAAACGGGAGAAGGTCGTTATTTTGAAGATCAATTAACGGCAAAACAATATGAAGACCTATGTAGTTTTGAAGGCAATGCTAACGGATTCAAAATTTTAACCGAAAGTAGAAAAGGACGTGTAGGTGGTTTGCGTTTAAGTTATGCAACACTTGGTGCTTTTACGAAATACCCTAAAGAATCGCTTCCCAAAAAACCAACAAAACATATAGCCGATAAGAAGTATGGCTTTTTTCAAAATGAAAAAGATCTCTTTCAAGATATTGCTGAAGAATTAGGTTTAGTAAAAAGAGGAAATGACAATGATGTGAGTTATTGTAGACACCCATTGGTATATTTGGTTGAAGCAGCCGATGATATTTGTTATACAATCATAGATTTTGAGGATGGGATCAATTTAGGGCTTATTCAAGAAGAGTACGCTCTAGAATATTTAATCAATTTGGTTCGTGACTCTATTCAAACTAAAACCTATAATGCACTGCAAAGTACACAAGACAGATTAAGTTATTTACGATCATTGGCTATTAATACGCTTATAAGTGAAGCTGTTGATATTTTTATGGAGCATGAAGAAACAATTCTATCAGGAGAGTTTTCTAAAGCACTCATAGATTATAGTGATTATGAGGCCCAAATAAAAGATATTATCACATTAAGTATTAGTAATGTGTATCAAGCTACCGAGGTGGTTGATAAAGAAATCGTAGGATATAAAGTCATAAATGAACTTCTGGCTGTTTTCAGTAAAGCGGTAGTTAATAATCTACAAAATAATGTATCTAACTTTGATAAATTGATATTAAAGTCAATAAAAGATTATGTCGATCTCGAAAAGGACAATCTTTACGATTGTTTATTATCAGTTTGCTTTTATGTTTCAAAAATGTCAGACTCTAACGCAATTTTAACATATCAAAAATTAAAAGGTAATCATTTGTAATTCAAAGTGTTGTTTTAATTTTTGTGATGGTGTTGATAGAAGTGTTGATAATTATTCTTTAGCGTAAATAAATACTGACATTTATATGTGATATTTGGCTTCTTAAAGAAGGGAAGCTCAAGAACTCCTTTTTTATTTTATGCATTTCATCGATTAAATTTGTATTTTAACGATAATTAGCTATATTTGTTTAACCTAATCTTTTAAACCTACACAGATGAAAAAGAATATTCTTGGAGCTGCAGTGATTTTTTTCGTAACACTAGCGTTCTTGTTAATGATTGATGATATTACTAGTAACGGTAATCATCAGCCACAGCAACAGACCAATGTTCAGGTTTACGATGTAAATGAGCAGCCAGATATTGCTACTACTGACGAAGAGGAGCAATAGATTTAAACAAAAGACTTAAACTTTCGACATCAATCTCTACAGATTGATGTTGTTGTTTTATAGAGGCATGTTCAATGAAACGATCTGGGATGCCTAATGTTCTTACAGGTATATTATAGTTGTTTTTAGAGGCAAATTCTAAAATAGCACTTCCAAATCCGCCCACAACAGTACCATCCTCGACAGTTATGATTTCTTGATACGTATTGAAAATCTCATGTAACAGTGTTTCATCAAGCGGCTTTACAAATCGCATATCATAATGAGAAATATAGTCATTGCTTTCACAATTAATAATAGCGTTTTCAACATTGGATGAAATAGACCCAATGGTTAAAACAGCTAAATGATGTCCTTTTTTAAGTTGAACGCCTTCTCCAATGTTTAGTTCTGAAAATGGCTGTTTCCAATCCATGATATGTCCACGTCCTCTTGGATATCTTATTGCGATAGGATGATCCAATCCTAACTGAACTGTGTACATAATATTGCGCAATTCGATTTCATTTCGAGGTGCAAAAATGATCATATTCGGAATACATCTTAAATATGCCAAATCAAAAACACCATGATGTGTCGCACCATCTTCACCTACCAATCCTGATCGATCTAAGCAGAAAATAACGGGAAGATTTTGTAATGCAACGTCATGAATCACTTGGTCATAAGCACGTTGTAAAAATGTAGAATAGATATTGCAAAACGGAATCAGATTTTGAGTGGCCATTCCAGCTGCCAAGGTCACTGCATGTTGCTCGGCAATTCCAACATCGAATGCACGATCTGGAATTTGCTCCATCATAAACTTTAAAGAACTACCTGTAGGCATAGCAGGAGTAATACCAACAATCTTTTTGTTGTTTTTAGCCAACTCGACAATGGTATGACCAAAGACATCTTGAAATTTTGGAGCCTGCTCCATGGTATTCTTTGGAATTAGATCGCCAGTTTGAGCATTAAATTTTCCAGGTGCATGATATTTTACCTGATTGTCTTCGGCTTGTTTGAGGCCTTTACCTTTGGTAGTGATCACATGAAGAAACTTTGGGCCTTTAACCGATTTTAAACGTTCTAATTCTGAAATCAAAGTCGTAAGGTCGTGACCATCTATAGGGCCTGAATAATCAAAGTTTAACGCTTCAAAAACATTGTCTTGCTTTTCCTTTCCTTTTTTGACATTGGTTAAATACTGTTTTAAAGCACCAACACTTGGGTCGATACCAATGGCGTTATCATTTAAAATAACCAATAAATTGGCATCAGTAACACCAGCATGATTTAAGCCTTCAAAAGCCATTCCGCTAGCGATGGAAGCATCACCAATCACAGCAATGTGATGTTTGTCTTCGCCTTTAAGTTGCGAACCAATGGCCATACCTAAAGCAGCCGAAATTGAGGTAGACGAGTGTCCAACCCCAAAGGTGTCGTATTCGCTTTCGGCACGTTTTGGAAAACCGCTAATTCCGCCTTCTTGTCTGTTGGTATGGAAAATATCTTTTCTGCCAGTTAGTATTTTATGTCCGTAAGCTTGATGCCCAACATCCCAAATAAGGAGATCTTCAGGTGTATTAAACACATAATGTAACGCTAAGGTTAGTTCTACAACACCAAGACTTGCGCCTAAATGTCCTTCTTTAGTCGCGACAATATTGATAATAAACGCACGTAACTCTTTGGCGAGTTGAGGTAAGTCATTAGGATTTAATTGTCTTAAATCTTTAGGAAGATTGATATGGTCTAATAGTCGCTTTTGCACAACACAAAAATACGAGAATTAATCAGTCTTCCATATTAAAAACAATAGGCAAATTATAAATAACAGGAGTGAATTGACCTCTTTGTTTTCCAGGATTAAACTTAGGCAGTAATTTGATTACACGAATGGCTTCTTTATCAAATAAAGGATGAGGTGATCTGGTTTTTATATCTTGAATTTGACCATCCTTATCTATTTCAAACTGAATATAAATACGTTGTCTTCCTGTAAGTCCAAGATTCACTGCAGTTTCAATATTAAAATGTTTTTGAACAAATGCATTCATCTTTGAATTGAAATAGTCTTGCTGTTCTTTTTGAGATAAGTTGTTAGGTGTATTAGGAAACTGAGGAGGTACATCGATACTCAGCAACCCTATAGTAACGTCATCATGAATCCTCATCTCGCCTTCAATTTCAGGATAGTCAGGTTCAATAATCGAATCTACGGGAATAGGATCTCTTGTATTATCTATAACCTCACCAGTAATAACGAGTCCGTTTATGATCGGTATTGGAGGAGGAACAGGATTCTTTTTAACAATACTGTCTGCTTTTTCCATTTTTCTAAAACAGCTTGTAGTTGTAGTATCAGATAAACGCTTGGCTAGAATTTGAGCAGAATCTATTTTAGGTTCTATAATCTCAACACTTTCAATTTTTTTAATACGACCATTGTCATCAGAACAACTGAAAAGTGATGTTCCCATGGCTAAAAGTAAAGCCAATAAAAACAGTTTCTGAAAACTCAAATGCTGTTCAAACACCGTTTCCGAAACCTGTAAATTAATAGCATCCAATTGGTTTTGTTTTATATGTCCGCAAATACGTTGATCTTTATTATGATGAATAAAGGTTTGAACTTCATTCGTATTCATTTTGGTAAAGTCGACAACCGTTTTAGAACAAGACTGGCAAAAGCGTCCTTTTTCGTTTGGTGTCATTTCGGACCAATTTTCGTGACAAGGTTTGGGAATTGAGATAGCGTAGCGTGGTTTCATAGTGTCATGATTTCTAGAATAGCATCAAATGTCTTGCCATGTTTATGATGAATTCGATTAGAATTGTATTTTTACAAGCATGGAAAACCCGTTTGACGATACCTATTTTATGAAAAAAGCCTTGCAAGAGGCTGAGGATGCTTTCGAGAAAGGCGAAATTCCCGTAGGTGCTGTGGTGGTAATTAATGATCGCATTATAGCCAGAGCTCATAATCTGACAGAACTTTTAAATGATGTGACTGCTCACGCCGAAATGCAAGCCATTACTGCAGCTGCTAATTTTTTAGGTGGAAAGTATCTCACGAATTGTACCTTATATGTGACTTTAGAACCTTGCCAAATGTGTGCAGGTGCTTTGTATTGGAGTCAGATTTCTAAGATTGTGTATGGTGCTAGAGATGAAGAGCGCGGTTGTATTAATTTGAAAACTAAACTTCATCCAAAAACGAAAATAGTTGGTGGTGTTCTGGCCAATGAAGCTTCAAATTTATTAAAGCGATTTTTTATTCAGAAGCGAAATTTGAATTAAACAGAAATTTGCGTTAGCAATAGAACGATCTGTTTGAGCTCTTCGAAGAAAGCGAGTAGTGAAAGTGCGACCAACTGAAGCTTTAGCGTAAGTAGGTAACGCCCAAACAAAAAAAACGCCTAACTTTCGTTAGACGTTGAAACTGTAATATAAAGTATATCTTCTTAAAGAACTTGTACGTTAGCCGCAACCATTCCTTTTCTTCCTTCTTCTTCTGTGTACTCTACATTATCGCCTTCACGGATCTCAACACCGTTAAGGTTTGATACGTGTACGAAAATGTCTTTTCCTGTTTCTTCGTTGGTAATGAATCCAAATCCTTTTGAATCATTAAAAAATTTAACTGTTCCAGTCATTGTAAAAAAATATATTAATTAAGTTGCAAATGTACGCTATAATATAATGCGATGTATTAATTAATTGTAATTTTTTAAAATATTGATTTTCAATAGGTTTTATTTTTTTGGTTTTCGCGCATTTTGTCTAAGTTCTCTTGTGTTAACATATAATCTTTTATGTCTTTATCTTTCCAGCGATAATATCCAAAAAGAGGAAACACCACAACAAAAAGGCCTATCACACCAAACCCTATAAGCTTTTGTGAATAAGGGAGGTCTAAGAAGTAACCACAACATATACTGCCAATTGAAGCTAAAAACGCAATAAGAATGAGATATTTCATAAGGCTGTTTTTTGTTAAATATCAATACCTGATTTACGATGTAAAATTAATTAATTCCCGTCGGTAAGCTGTTAATAATTTAGATTTTGATACAAACCCGTAATAACTTCCACCTTTAATTACAGGAAGATTCCATGCACTACTATCTTGAAATTTACGCATCACATCTTTCATGGAGTCGCTTTCATAATAAATATAATCTGGCGGATTATGCATAAAAGTTTCTACCGAAGTCGTCTCATAAAGTGATTGATCAAACATAACCGTTCTAATGTCATCAAGTAAAATAACGCCAACCAAATATTGATTGTCATCAACTACAGGAAATAGATTCCGACTCGATTTGGCCACACCTTGATGTAGCATTTCACCAAGGGACATTTCTGGATTTAAAACAGTAAAGTCCTGTTCGATAACACTATCGAGTTTCATTAGAGTTAATACCGACTGATCTTTATTATGTGTAAGCAATGCTCCTTTTTCGGCAAGCTCTTTTGTGTAGATGGTATGGTCGACCGCATTTTTAGTAATAATAAATGACATAGAAACAGTAATCATTAAGGGAACAAACAATTGATAACCACCTGTGATTTCTGCAATTAAAAAAATAGCGGTTAAAGGTGCATGGAGCACACCAGCAATTAATCCTGCCATACCGATTAGCGTAAAATTTGATTCTGAAACTTGAAATCCGAAACCGATATTATTAATAATTTTGGCAACAACATTACCTAATGCACTTCCCATAACCATAGTTGGGATAATAATTCCGCCAGCTCCTCCTGCTGCAAAAGTCGTGGTCATGGCAACAGCTTTAAAAATAGTAATGCCAATAAGTAATGCGATAACCACCCAAATATTATCTAAATACTCATCAAAAGGAGTCTTCCCTAAGGCATGTAAGTGATTTCCATCGAGTAAATCATTAATAAATCCGAAACCTTCACCATATAGTGGAGGAATAAAATAGAGCATGACACCAATAGCTAAACCACCGACTATCAGTTTTTGTCCATTAGTTTTAAACCGTTCAAAAAATTTATAAACGGCAAAATAAATTTTAGAGAAATAGATGGATGCAATACCAGTTCCTATACCTAAAATAATAAAGAATAAAGTGTCTCTTAATGCAAATGTAGTAGATACATTATAATTAAATAAGACACCATTTCCGAGGAAAAAATAAGAGGTGAGTACAGACGATACCGAAGCAATCAATAATGGTAATAATGAAGCAAAAGTCAAGTCGAGACTAAAGACTTCTACAGCAAAAATTATAGCAGCGATAGGCGATTGAAAAATAGATGCGATAGCACCTGCTGCGGCACAACCTATAAGCAATGTTCTGGTTTTTCTATCGACATGAAATAATTGTCCAATATTTGAACTTACTGCCGAAGCCGATGCAATTGCAGGTCCTAATAATCCAACAGAACCACCAAAACCAGCAGTTAGTGGTGCAGTAATTAGTGGTAAATATATTTTGCTTCGTTTGAGCAAGCCATTCTTTTTAGATAGTGAAAAAAGGATACTTGGAATGGCGTGTTCGACAGGTCGCTTGGAAACATATTTTGCAAATAAATAAACCAACCAAAGACCTATAACAGGTAAGATGAAATAGATACTATTTTGAGAAACAATGATACTTTTTTCAAGCAGCCATTCAATACTATACGTTATATTTTTTATGGTTACAGAGACTAATCCAGATAATAAACCAATAAGAATAGCTAATAAAAACACAAAGTTTTTTTGCGAAATGTATTTGTATCGCAAAATGAGCAAGCGTTTTATAACGTTTTGGATTGGCATAGATTAAATCTACTAAAAAATCCTGCATGAAGCAGGATTTTTAATTTATGATTTTAAGTTGAGTTTTAAACTCAGCTCTGTTAATTGTTCATCATCAATTGGCGCTGGTGCATCAATCATAACGTCTCGACCATTGTTGTTTTTTGGGAATGCTATAAAATCTCTAATGGTTTCTTGTCCGCCAAGGATGGCTACCAGTCGATCTAAACCAAATGCGAGTCCGCCATGAGGAGGCGCTCCATATTGAAAAGCATCCATTAAGAATCCAAATTGCGCTTTAGCTTCTTCGGGTGTAAATCCTAAGTAATCAAACATTAAGGCTTGTGTTTCTTTATCATGAATACGAATAGATCCACCACCAATTTCGTTTCCATTTAAAACTAAATCATAGGCATTAGCCTTAACAGCACCTGGATCGGTTTTTAGTAATTCTATTTGACCAGTCTTAGGTGATGTAAATGGATGATGCATTGCATGGTAACGTTCAGTGTCTTCATCCCATTCCAGAAGCGGGAAATCCATAATCCAAAGTGGAGCAAACTCATCTGGCTTACGCAAGCCTAGACGTTCTGCTAATTCCATACGCAATGCACTTAATTGAGCTCTCACTTTATTGGTGTTTCCAGAAAGCACACAAATAAGATCTCCAGGTTTAGCGCCTGTAACTTCAGCCCATTTTGCTAAATCGTCTTGATCGTAAAATTTATCCACAGACGATTTGTAACTTCCGTCATCATTACATCTGCAGTAAACCATTCCTAAGGCGCCAACTTGAGGACGTTTCACCCAATCAATTAATTTGTCTATCTCTTTTCTAGTGTAACTATTTCCGCCAGGAACAGCAATTCCAACAACTAATTCGGCAGAATTAAACACATTAAAATCTTTATGTTGTGCTACAGCATTGAGCTCGCCAAATTCCATTCCAAATCGAATATCTGGCTTGTCATTTCCATAAAGACGCATAGCGTCATCATAAAGTAATCGCGGAAATTTTTCGATGTCTACACCATTAACTTCTTTAAGGAGGTGACGTGTTAATCCTTCAAATGCATTTAAAATATCTTCTTGCTCGATAAATGCCATTTCACAATCAATTTGCGTGAATTCTGGCTGTCTATCGGCACGTAAGTCTTCATCTCTAAAGCATTTTACAATTTGAAAATATTTATCCATGCCGCCAACCATTAAGAGCTGCTTGAATGTTTGAGGCGATTGTGGTAAAGCGTAGAATTGCCCTTCATTCATTCGAGAAGGTACTACAAAATCACGAGCACCTTCAGGAGTTGATTTAATCAAATATGGTGTTTCTACTTCGATAAACCCTTCTTGAGATAAATAGTTTCTTACTTCTTGAGTGACTTTATGTCTAAAGATGAGGCTGTCTTTTACTGGATTACGACGAATATCTAAATAGCGGTATTTCATTCGTAGTTCTTCACCACCATCAGTGTCATCTTCAATAGTGAAAGGTGGTAGTTGAGCTTCATTTAAAATGTTCAATTCTGTAACTAAGATCTCAATATCTCCAGTTGGTATATTGGGGTTTTTAGAAGCACGTTCAATGACAGTGCCTTTGACTTGAATAACAAATTCACGACCAAGCTCCTGCGCTTGTTTCATCATAGCTTTAGAAGTGCGTTCCTCATCAAACACGAGTTGTGTTATTCCATAGCGATCACGTAGGTCTATCCATACGATAAATCCTTTGTCACGAGATTTTTGAACCCAACCTGCAAGTGTAACTTCTGTATTGATATGTGATGCTCTTAATTCACCACAATTATGACTTCTGTACATAGTAAAAAATTGAAGTGCAAATTTAACAAGTTAATATGTTTATTTCCATGTTTCTCTACAATTTATGCTTAAAGAAATTAATTTTTAATCGTTTTAAACAAAATATTTTTTGCATTTTTTTAACAATATCTGTAAGATTATTAAGTTTTTATTAAGATATTTAACATGACTAATTCAAAAAATTAACATTATGAACTACACTTTATCATTAAAGTTACTTCTTTTTTCATTTCTTTTTATTCCGCTACTGACTTTCAGTCAAAACGTTACGGGTAAGATAATGGATGGAAGTACAAATTTACCTTTAGCTGGCGCTAACGTCATTATAAAGGGAACTAATACTGGAGCACAGACAGATTTCGATGGAAATTTTTCGCTCAACGTTGATAGTTTTCCAGTAACACTTACGGTTTCTTCATTAGGTTTTGAAACTGTTGAACAAGTTGTAAATGAGCCAGGAGTGGTAAACATAACACTCAAAGAATCTGCTACAGCACTTAATGAAATTGTTGTTACAGGTTTAGCATCTTCCACAAAGCGATCTAACTCTGCCAATGCTGTTGCTTCCATTTCTGCATCAGATCTTACTGGTGTAACTGTTCAGTCTGGTTTAGATGGTGCATTATACGGTAAGTTTAATGGCGCAGAGATTAAAGCCAATTCTGGAGCTCCAGGAGGTGGTATTTCAATGAGACTAAGAGGTGTGACATCAATTTTTGGTGATCAACAACCGTTATTTGTTGTAGATGGGGTTTATGTAGATAACTCTTCAATTGGTTTAGGAAACAATGTTGTAAGTCAAGCTGCAGGAGGTGGTAACCCATCAACAAATCAAGATGATGCATCCAACAGGATTGCAGATATTGATCCAGAAGATATTGAAAGTGTTGAGATTTTAAAAGGAGCTTCGGCTGCTGCGATTTATGGATCTCGAGCTGCAGGTGGAGTTGTTATTATTAAAACAAAACGAGGAAAGCAAGGTAAGCCTACCGTTCAATTCTCTCAAGTTGTAGGTTTGAGAAGCCCAACACAGCTTCTAGGTTTAAGAGATTATACTCAAGCACAAATAACGGCACTTGGAGGACCAAGTAACCCAGCACTTAGGGATTATGAAGCAGAATTATTTGATCATACCAGAGTATCTACTACAACAAGATTTTCTACATCTGGAGCAAAAGATGATACCGATTATTTTTTAGGTGCAACACATAGAGATGAACCTGGTTTAGTTGATAATACAGGTTATACTAAAAGTTCTGTTCGTCTTAATGTTGGACAGCGATTTAATGATTGGTTAGATATTTATGTAACGTCAAATTATATCAATTCGAAAGCCGATAGAGGATTTTTCAATAATGGTAACGCTAATAGAACAGTTGGTTATGCATTAGCATTTACATATCCTTGGGAAGATTTATCACCAGTTAATGGTGTTTATCCTCAAGGTGGAGCAGGATCTAATGTGTTAGAGACAGTTGCCTTAACAACCAATAGAGAGGAAGTGAATAGATTTATTGGAAGTGCGAAATCAAACATTAAATTATTGACTACAGATCAGCACAGATTAAAACTTGTTCTTGAAGGTGGTTTCGATCAATATACCTTAAGAACTACGAGTATTTTCCCTAAATCCTTATCATACTTCGCTTCGCCTACATCTTTAGGAGGTGTGTCGATTTCTGGTACAACGATTAATACAAATTATAACTTATCTGCATTCTTAGTTCACAATTTTGATTTGGATAACGGATTGAGTTTTACGACGCAATTAGGTAGTTTCTATCAAGACTTTGATCGTAATACAGTAATCACTATTGCAACAGGTTTAAATGGCTCGCAAACCAATTTAGGTCAGTCAACCAACGTGTCAACACAACAAATTATTAGACCGCAACAGGATACAGGGTTCTTTGTTCAAGAAGAAATCAACTATAATGATCAAATCATTGGTACTATAGGTCTTAGAGGTGATAAGTCGACAAACAATGGAGACGCCAATAAAATGTATTATTACCCTAAAGCTAATTTAGCAGTAAACATACATAAGTTTGATTTTTGGAGTTTGGATGAAGTTAGTTATCTAAAACCAAGAATAGCTTATGGAGAAGCTGGACGATTTTCAAATTTCAACGACAGATTTACGCCAATGAATCCTCAGTTTATTGGAGGACAATCTGGTTTAAGTCCAGGAAACTTACGAGGAAACCCTAATGTAGGACCAGAGCGACAGTCTGAATTAGAATACGGTCTTGATTTCGGGTTATTAGATAGCCGATTAAATTTTGAGATTTCATTTTACAATAAAAAGATTGATGATCTTTTAATTCAGTCTCAAGTGCCAACCACAACAGGATTTACAAATCAGGTAGTCAATGGAGGTGAGTTGGAAAATAAAGGTATTGAACTTGGCTTAAATGCCAATATCATGGAAAAAGATGATTTCTCATGGAAAGCAGGAATAAAATGGTGGAAAAATAAATCTGAAGTGACGCGTTTAGATGTACCTTCATTTACAACTGGTGGTTTTGCTGCTTCTCTTGGTACATTTTTAATTCAAGAAGGAAAAAGTGCGACTCAAATTGTTGGTACGTTTGATGCCACGGCATTTACACCTGAAGAAATTGCAGCTAGAGATCCAGAAGGAGATGGTTTCTTTGTCTATGGAAATGCTGAACCAGATTTCCAAATGTCATGGTTTAATGAAATCAATTATAAAAGGTTTGATTTCACATTCCTATGGCACTGGAAAAAAGGTGGTGATAATATCAACCTAACAACTCTATTATATGATTTAGCTGGAACAACTTGGGATTATAACGACACAGGTTTAGATCCGAGTGGTCAGTTATCTAATGGAGATTATCGTGCAAGTCAGGCCTTTGTTAATCCAGACCCAGTTATTGAAGATGCAGGATATTTAAAACTAAGAGAAGTTGGTGTGTTTTACACTTTACCTAGCGATTTAATAAAGTATGCTAATCAAATTCGAGTAGGAGTTTCAGGTAGAAACTTAATCAACATTTTTGATTATAACAGTTATGATCCAGAGGTTTCAAATTTTGGAAACAATGTCTTAGGAAATAACGTTGAGGTTACACCTTATCCAACATCGAAGTTTGTAAACTTTCACTTAAATGTCACGTTCTAAAAAAATAATATTATGAAAAATAGAATTATAAAAATGATCTTTTTTACACTGGCCTTTTCTTTTGCTGGATGTCAATTAGATGAAATACAAAATCCAAATGCACCTTCCGTAGGAAGTTTTGCAAATGGTGCTAGTCAAGCAGATATTCAATTATTAGCTTCAGGTCTTGAGGCAGTAATGAGAAATGATTTAGCTTTTCATTATGATACTGTAAGTATTCTCGGAAGAGAGTATTATGATTTAACAGGTGTTGACCCTCGTTATACAGGTGAGCTTTTAAAAGGACCTTTAGATAATAATGGTTTTTTAACAACCAGAGCATTTGCTGCTTGGTATAAAGTTGTTAAATCTGCTAATATACTAATTGAGGCAGTTGAGAATTCCTCGGCTGGATTCACCGATGAGGTCAAGAATAGTTATTATGGTTACGCAAAAACATTAAAAGCATATGCACTTTTAATGGTAGCAAATAGGCAGTATACTAATGGTATTCGACTTGATGTAGAAGATCCAGATAACCTTGGCCCTTTTGTAGGCTACACTGAAGCACTTACAGGAATCATGGCTTTATTAAATGAAGCAAATGACGATCTATCTAGTGCGTCTGGAAATTTCGATTTTAGTATTAGTTCTGGTTTTGCTGGATTTAATACAGCAACAACGTATAGACAGTTTAATAGAGCGGTTGCCGCTAGGGTTGCATTATACCAAGGAAATAATACTATGGTGTTATCTTTATTAGGAAATTCCTTTTTTGATATTAATGGTGATTTATTTAATGGTCCAGCACATATTTTCGGACTTACAGGTAATGATATCGTTAACGCTCAATTTCATGTTCAAGGGCAATCTGGACAAGAGTTCATGATACATGACTCATGGGTTGCAGATGCCGAAGCTGGTGATACTAGAGTTACCGAAAAATCTTTTCAACTTCCAGGCGGAACTATGTTTGATGGTCTTTCAGCAGATTATCAAATAGCCGTTTACGATACCAATGTAGATCCAGTATATCTTATCAGAAATGAAGAGCTTATTTTGATGTACGCTGAAGCTAATATTGGAACCGATAATCCAGAAACCGTAGCTGCAATAAATAGAGTGAGAAATGCTGCAGGATTGGGAGATTATGCAGGCAACCCAACTGATGCTACAGAATTGTTAGAAGAAGTATTAAGACAACGACGATATTCTCTTTTAGCTGAAGGCCATAGATGGATTGATCTTAGAAGATTGAATAGATTAAATGAAACATATATTCCTCTTGATAGAGCAGGAGACAATATAATTGACGCATTTCCTACACCATTTACTGAAAATGAATAGGTAATTATAGAGTAGTTTAAATCAAAAGCCTCAACTAAATGTTGAGGCTTTTTCGCTATTAATCAAAACCTTTTCTAATTCCCTAAAAGGTTTATCGCACATTGATATAAAATCAAATGTGTATCGTTAGACTTGACCTTCAAGTCTTTTATCCATATTAAACGTTTCTGTTTCCAAAAGCTCTGTTTCTGTATTCGTATTTGCACCTTTCATCCACATTTTTAAACGTGTTACTAAATAAAATAAGATAGGAACAACAATTAAAGTTAAGAACGTTGCAATGAACAACCCGTAAATTACAGTCCAAGCTAATGGTCCCCAAAATATAACGTTGTCACCACCTACATAAATGTTAGGGTTAAACTCGCTAAACAGTGTAAAGAAATTAATATTTAAGCCAGTAGCTAATGGTATCAATCCTAAAATAGTAGTGATGGCTGTAAGTAATACTGGACGTAAACGTGCTTTACCTCCTTTAACAATAGCGTCTAATAAATCATCTTTTTCTAAATACTCATCGTCATCTAAATCTCTTTTTAGCTTCTTTCTGTCTACCAGTAGCTGGGTATAATCCAGAAGTACTACACCATTATTTACTACAATACCTGCAAGTGAGATGATTCCCATCATGGTCATCATAATAACAAAGGCTTTTCCTGTTATGATCAAACCTCCAAATACACCAATAAGACTCAAGAAAATGGCTAGCATAATGATTCCTGGTTTTGATACAGAGTTAAACTGAAATATGAGTAGAAAGAAAATTAAACCAAGACCAATAAAAAACGCAGACATCAAAAATGCCATTTGCTTGTTTTGCTCTTCTATTTGACCTGTGTAATCAATTTTAACATCATTGGGTTTGTCATTAAAAGACTTCATTTCGTTCTGAATTTCGGTAACGATAGCACCAGCATCTGTATAGCCTGCAGCTAATGCAGAGTAAACAGTTACAACACGTTTCACGTCTTTATGCTTAATGGCACTAAACCCTGAAGAATTACTTTGACTCGCTACGGCAGACACAGGAATCTCCTTTATTTGACCAGAAGCCATATCTCTAAACGTAATCTTCTGATTGAAAATAGCACTTTTATTATATCGATTCTCTTCATTAAATCGTACATAGATATCATAATCATCTCCATCTTCTTTATAAATTCCGGCTTTAGCTCCAAAAATAGCATTACGTAATTGTTGTCCTACTTGACCTGAGGTAATCCCTAACTCACCAGCTTTTTTACGATCTACATTAACTTGCATAGAAGGTTTTGAGCGGTTCACATCAATTTTTAACTCTTCAATACCTTGGATATTTTTGGTATTAATGAAGTCACGCATTTTTTCGGCAGTAGCAATGAGTTCTTCATAATTTTTACCTTCTAACTCTATATTGATTGGATAACCTGCTGGAGGTCCAACAGCATCTTTTTCAACAGAAATTGCAACACCAGGATAAATACCATCCAAGGCATCTTGCACTTTTTTTAAGAGTTCATTACTATCAGCACCTTTTCTAAATTTATATTCGCGCATAGTCGCTGTGATCTTTCCACGATGCGGCATTTCGGCAGCAGAACCACCATCGGTTTGAGGATTTCCTGCACCTTCACCTACTTGGGATACAGCACTTTCGGTTAAGAAATTGTAACCATCATTGACATAGGTATTTTCATTAATAATGTTGTATACACGCTGTTCAATGTCTTTAGTAATGGCATTAGTTTTTTTAATGTCTGTACCTTCAGGGTATTCGATGTAAACTATAATTTGGTTTGGCGTGTTATCAGGAAAGAATTCAACCTTTGTACGTTGACTAGCAACTGAGCCACCAAAACTTGCAAAAGCTATAAATAATAACACTACAGTACCTACAGTAATAAAAATTGGACGTTTCTTTCCTAATGCACCACGAAGTATTTTTTCATAAAAACGTTCCCATTTAGGCAATGTTTTAGACTGAAAATTATTAGCCCATTTTCTAAGAAATAAGCGGTATGCCCAGAGTAAGATTGCTGTAAATACCATAACAGTACCTAATCCTCGATATGCACCACCAAAGAATATTATTGTCAAACCTATGATTCCTAAAATAGCTGAAACCTTTATAATTTGCTTTAACGGCATTTCTTTGTCTTCAATGGTCATGTATCGAGATACTAATACCGAATTGAAGAAAATAGCAACAAACAATGATGATCCTAAAACTACAGAAAGTGTCACAGGGAAATAAATCATAAATTGCCCCATTACACCAGGCCAAAGCCCTAATGGCACAAATGCAGCAACCGTTGTTAAGGTTGATATAATAATTGGAAACGCAATTTCACCAATACCTTTTTTTGCGGCTTCAATACGACTCATGCCTTCTTTTTCCATCAAGCGATAAACATTCTCAACAACCACAATACCATTGTCAACTAACATACCAAGTCCCATAATTAATCCGAACAGAATCATGGTATTCATAGTATATCCTAAAAGGTTTAGAATCATTAACGACATGAACATCGACATTGGAATTGCAAATCCAACAAACAAGGCGTTTTTAAATCCTAAGAAAAACATTAAAACGGTTACTACTAGAATAATACCGAAAATGATGTTGTTTACAAGGTCATCTACTTGTCCGATTGTTTTTTCAGATTGATCGTTTGCAATGCTCACTTTTAGATCTGGAGGAAACACATTGGCAACAGCATCATCAACCATAACCTGAATTTTATCAGCAGCATCCACCATGTTTTTTCCTGCTCGTTTTTTTACGTCGAGCATCACAACTGGATCACCAAACTCTCTTGCATAGGTTGTTTTATCTTCATCTTTAAATGTAACCTTTGCGATATCTTTTAAGTAAATAGGATTATTGCGTTCACTCTTAACTACAAAGTTCTCCAATTCTTCTGGATTATCAATTTCACCTAGAATTCTGATTGTACGACGTTGTCCGCTTGAAATTAAATTACCAGCAGACATAGTCATGTTTTCATTACTAATCGTTTGAATAATATCGTTAAAGCTCACTTGTGCAGCCATCATTTTGTAAATATCTACAGCTACTTCTACTTCTTTATCTTGAGCACCTCTAATATCAACTTGTTTAATTTCTTGTAAGCCTTCTATTTCATCTTCAAGATATTCTCCAAATGAT
The DNA here is from genome assembly GCF_947500255.1 of uncultured Psychroserpens sp. Lineage (GTDB taxonomy): Bacteria > Bacteroidota > Bacteroidia > Flavobacteriales > Flavobacteriaceae > Psychroserpens. The sequence goes on from NZ_CANMRL010000001.1 coordinate 1,442,676, forward strand.
TTAAGCACATCTACAGGATAGTCACCAGAGATATTAATGTTGAGGATTGGAATTTCCTCAGACATACTCAAATCAAATACATTTGGTTCAACTTTAGCACCATTAAAGGTTGGCCAATCTTCACTAGCTGTTTCAGAATCTACCTCATCCTTTACTTTTTGTTTAGCTGCTTCTACCGAAATATTCTCATCAAATTCAACAATAACAATTGAGTAGTCTTCTTGTGATGTTGAAGTAATCTCAACCACATTACTCACAGTTTTTAGTTGATCTTCGATTGGATCTGTGATTAACTTTTCAATGTCCTCGGCAGTATTTCCAGGATATACAGAACTGATGTAGATTTTAGTTTCTTTAATCTCTGGGAAGTTTTCACGAGGCATACTAAAGTAAGCACTTGCGCCTAAGATTAGGATAAGCGTAATTAATACATACATCGTGGTTTTATTATTAATAGCCCACGACGATAGTATAAATTCCTTATCTACTTTTTTCTTTTTTTTGTCTTTTTTGCTCATTGCAATCTCAGGTTTAGTCGTTAGTAGAATCGTTTGTTTCGAGGATAAGAATCTTAACTTCTTGACCGTCTTTTACACTTCTTGCACCTTCTTGTATGATTTCGTCATTATTGGTTAATCCAGAAAGAACTTCAATGTAATCGCCTTGTGTTTTTCCAGTTTCAATAAAAGCACGTTTAGCTGTTGCTTTATTATCAGACTTATTAGTAATTGTATATACATACTGTTGGCCTTCGGCGTTTTCTGAAATAATACTCAAAGGAATAAGTATGGCTTTTTCATTTGTGTAATCGTTAATTTTCAGTTTTGCAGTAAGGTTTGGCTTGATATTTTTATTAGTATTCGGAATCGTAACTTCAACTTTAAACGTTCGGTTAGCTGGATTGATAAAGCTTCCCGCTTGACGTACCTTTGCTTCCATAGTAGTATCTAGAACAGGAAATTCTACTTCTACCATTTTACCTTCGGTCACGTTGGTAATGTAGCTTTCAGGAACATCAGTTTCAATGTACATCTCATCCAAATTCACTATTCTAAACAATTGCGATTGTCCAGGAGCAACAACACTTCCTTGTTCTGTAATTACATCATCAATAGTACCAGAAAAAGGAGCTTTAACAACTGTTCTAGCCACTTGTTGCTGTAATTGATTAACCGCTTTTTGTTGTGCTTCATAATTAGACTTGGCTTGTAAAAATTGAATTTCACTTCCTATATTTTGGTCCCATAAGCGTTTTTGTCGCTCGAACGTGGTTTTTGCTAAATCGGCTTGGATTTGTAATTGGGCCACTTGCTGACTTAATCCGCCATCATCAATTTTAGCTAAGGTTTGACCTTTTGAAACTTTTTGCCCTTCTTTAACAAATACACTTGTCATTACACCAGAGTATTCTGGGTAAATCACTAAGTTTTTCTTTGTATCCACATTTCCTTGTAATTCTACATAATGTGTAAATACACTTTCTTTTGCAGGAAAAGTGGTAATCAATGGAATTTTCTCTTGAGGATCTAATTCTTTGATTTTAGAACTTAGTTGCTTCAATTGTTCGGCGAGTGCTTGTTGTTGAGCATCGAGTTCGGTTTTCTTTTGACGAATTTGTTCTAGGTCATTAGAAGCAATGATGTCTTCTACACTTTGTGTTTTCTCATTTCCGCAGGAAAACAATACAAGAGCGACTAGTGATAAAGTTATAATATGTTTCATTTGAATAGTGTTTAATTGTTGATTGGTGAATTAAGTACAGTTTCTAATTCGGCTTTTGAATTGATAACATCAAGCATGGCTTGAAGTAATTCTTGTTGAGCGGAGTATAATTGAGTTTGCGCTTGACGAAGCTCAAAACTTGAACCAATACCTTCAAAAAATTTGGTTTGATTTTTTTGTTCGATTCGCTCGGCAAGTGCTAAATTTTCTTTTTTATTTTCGTAATCTTCAATTGCAAACTGATAATTGCTTTTTGATGACGCGATCTCAAGTTGAATTTTTTGTGCTGTTTCGGTTAAATCATTTTGTGCTTTTTCGAGATTAATAGCGGCTCTTTGCGTTGAAGCACTTCGCATACCTGAACTAAAAATTGGAATTTTCATCGATACGCCAAATATTGACGATCCGAACCATTGTTCACTACTACTTGTGAAGTTGAACGCTTCTCTGTTTGCAGTATATGCTCCATTTATAAAAGCATCTAAGGTAGGTAAGGCTTTACTTTTTTCTAACTTTAACAAAAGCTCTTTTGAACGTTTATCATTTTCAGAAATCTTATAATCAATGGTGTTTTGAACATTGTCCTCAACAGTTAAAAGATCTAAAAGGGTGTTTTGGTCTGTTAAACTTTCGAGGTTGTCTGTTAATGTCGTTTTAGAGTGAACATCAATACCAAGCGTAATATTTAGCATTTGATAAGCTAAATCTTTCAATCTTGTTGTATTGTTTAAATTACTTCTAACACCTGATAATGTAATCTGTAATTGCTCTACACTTTCTTCTTCCTCAAGACCATTTTCATAAATCTTAGTGGTTTCATCTAAGTTTTTTTCTAAAACGGCAATGTTTCTGTCAAAGATATTAATGCTTTCTTCAGCCAATAAAACATTACCATAAGCATTGATCACGGCTTTTCTAATCTCCAAATCGGTTTTTTCCTTAGCATTTTTAGAAATTTCTAAAAATACTTTTGCCGATTGTAAACCAACTAAGTAAGAGCCATCAAAAAGTTTTTGATTTAATGTGGCTGTGGCAACCAAAGAATGTTTTGGTCCAGCTTCAATGATTTGGTCTCCGAAAACGAAAACGTTTCTTTTTATGGCATTTTGATAATCGACTTGACCACTTAATTGCGGTAAACCAGTTGCAATTGTCTCCCATTTTTGCTTTATAGCTGCGTCGACGTCATAGGCCGCATTTTTCGCAGTTCTGTTGTTCTCTAAAGCATAATCTATGGCTTCCTGTAAAGAGAAACTTTGAGGAGTTTCTTGAGAAAATCCGTTATAAAACAGATGTATGCTTAAAAATAATATGAGTGTTTGTCTCATAGTTTATGATTGATTTTTTGTTATAAATTGATTTAATATTTTGAATCCTTTTTCAGTAACAATGGCTCTTAAGTGGTATTCGAGATAACTTTCCATAAGGTATTCCATGGGGAATTTTTGATTTGGAAAAATGGCACCATCCTTTATTCCAGTCATCCCATTAAAGTACATTCTAGAAATAAAGTCAACATCAATACTATCTCTAAAAAGACCTGTGTCAACACCATCTTGTAAACTTTCTTGAACGGATTCATGCATTTTCTCAAATTGCTTGATTTTTAGCATGCTATAAATCTGTGGATAATATTTTCTTAGCTGGTATTGCGGTGACGATTTCTCATTTTTTAAATGATGCATTACAAACATTTTTATGTCGTATAGTTCTTCAATCGGATTTTTTGAAGCCTCACAAATATCATCTATACCCTCGCAAATGGTTTCAAATAGATAAAATGTTACGGTTTCTACAAGTTTGGTTTTATTACTAAAATGAACATAGATCGTTTTTTTTGAGATCCCCATTTCATTAGCTATATCATCCATTGTTACACTTTTAAAACCAAGTGTAAGAAAGAGTTCGGTGGACTTATGTATTATTTTTTGTCTCATAATCAGGTGCAAAGGTAAGCTAGGAAACTTTAAAAACAAAAAAAGTTTCCTAAGTTTTAATGTTTTTTTAACATTGCGTTAAAGTGTTGTGCTTGATTTATTCATTTGCATTATTTTTGCACAATGCAAAATATTCAATCCTACCACGACGCATTTGTAAAGCATCTTGAGGCTTTCATAACATCAAAGCAACCAGAAACACTTTACAATCCTATTAACTATATTTTACAACTAGGCGGTAAACGTTTACGTCCAATTTTAACATTGATGACTGCCGAGATTTTCGAAAGCGATTATAAGAAAGCGTTGGATGCGGCATTAAGTGTTGAGGTATTTCACAATTTTTCTTTAGTTCATGATGACATTATGGATGATGCACCTTTACGAAGAGGAAAAGAAACTGTTCATGAAAAGTGGGATATAAATACGGGGATTCTATCTGGAGATGCCATGCTTATTATGGCCTATCAATTGTTTGAAAATTATGAGCCTCATGTATTTCAAGATTTAGCAAAACTATTTAGCAAAACAGCAATTGAAGTTTGTGAGGGTCAGCAATATGACGTTGATTTTGAAACTCGAGATGATGTGACGATTGCTGAGTACCTTAAGATGATTGAATATAAAACAGCAGTTTTAGTTGGAGCTGCTATGAAAATGGGAGCTATTGTTGCCGAGGCTTCTCAAGAGTGTCAGAATTCTATTTACGACTTTGGAAGAAACCTAGGTATTGCATTTCAACTACAGGATGATTACTTAGATGCTTTTGGAGATCCAAAAACATTTGGTAAACAAGTTGGTGGTGATATTATAGAAAATAAGAAAACCTATTTGTATTTGAAGGCTCTCGAATTTTCAAATAAAGAAGATCAATTGCAACTGGAACATTTATATGGCGTAAGTCCATCAGACCCAAGTGAAAAGATTGAGACAATAAAACAATTATTCGTAGCAACAGGTTCTGCAGAAGCGACTAAGAAAGAAATTGAAAACTATACAAAGAAAGCGTTCTCGGTTTTAGAATCCATTAAAATTTCCGAAGCCAACAAAAATGCACTTATGTCGTTTGGTGAAAATTTAATGAATCGTAATGTATAATGCAATTACCTACCACATTTGAACATTTAATCTCAGAAGCTGAAGACCTTAATCTCTATGTTAAACTTATAAAACAAGTCAATAAAGATTTTTTATTGGCTAATATTGATCTTGATTTTCAAGACGATATTTTACCATCACGTTTGAAGTATGTTATGCATGAGACGATTTATAAACTTATTCAAGAGAAGTTTGCCGATTATTTGAACTTACTATATATCGTTGATGTTTCCGAAGAAAAAATTAAGCAATTAGATGGTAGTGACACCTTAAAACTTTCAGAGCAAGTCACTTTTTTAGTGTTACAGCGCGAATGGCAGAAAGTATGGTATCGCCACAAGTTTTCTTAGAAAAACACGCGAACAAAAGGCGCCCAAGGATCGGCATAAATACTTTTGTCTCTATCGTAAAGTACGTCATACCTGATACCGAGTGTTACATTATTGGACCTATAACCAACACCTAAGAATAATGCTGGATACCAATAGTTTTGATCTTCAAATTGGTTGTTTTCAAATTTCCGATTTACATTAAGCTCTTCAAACTCTCCAGATAATTGAATTTCAGGAATTGGATTGTATAAACTAATAACGCTAGCTCCAAAAATTGTAGAATTATAAGTGTTTTTTAAGCTATTGTAAGTGCCGTTTAGCCCTAAACCTAAGGCAAAATCTGAATTAAATTGGTAAATGGCACTAGGTGCAAGTGTCCCGCTAAAAAAGCCATCACCAAAACTTAACCCTAAACCACCACCAAAACGAACGTGATTCCAAAAATCGTTAGTACTATCTTGAGAATATGAACTAAATGAAAAACACATAATGAGCGATAGAGTAACTACGGATTTCAAATTAAAAAGGTAAGGAAATTTCATAAAGCAAAATTTGAGTTAAATATGGCTTATAAATATACCAAAAAGGTATCTATTTTTAGTAAATGTTGTATTTTTGACTAAATTTTGTTGAAGCGAAAACGACTTATACCAAATAATGGATAAATATTCCTTTTTAAACGCAGCACACACAGCATACTTTGCTGATTTATACGAACAATACCAAAAAAATCCTGATTCAGTTGAGCCAAGTTGGAGAGCCTTTTTTCAAGGTTACGATTTTGGTAGTGAAAGTTATGGGATGGATGGTGACCTAATTGAAGGTGTTTCGACCCAAATTCCGGAACAAGTTCAAAAGGAGTTTCAGGTGGTAAAACTGATAGATGGTTATAGAAGTAGAGGTCACTTGTTTACAAGAACTAATCCTGTTCGTGCACGACGAAAGTATGCACCTACTCTTGAAATTGAAAACTTTGGTCTATCACAAAATGATATGGACACGGAGTTTTCGGCTGGAGAAATAATTGGTATTGGTAAAAGAACATTAAGACAGATAGTTGATCATTTAGAAAGAATTTATTGTGACTCTATTGGTGTCGAGTACATGTATATTAGAAAACCTGAAGAAATTCAATGGATTCAAAATAAACTTAATGTCAATGATAATCAGCCTCAGTTTTCAGCTGAGCAAAAAAAGCACATCTTAAAAAAATTAAACGAAGCCGTTTCTTTTGAAAGCTTTTTACATACAAAATATGTTGGTCAGAAGCGTTTTTCGCTTGAAGGAAATGAATCCTTAATTCCTGCATTAGACGCACTTATTGAAAATGCATCAGAGCATGGGGTTAAAGAATTTGTTATGGGAATGGCACATCGTGGTCGTTTGAGTACCTTAACTAATATCTTTGGAAAATCTGCTAAAGATATCTTTAGTGAATTTGACGGAAAAGATTACGAACAAGAGGTTTTTGATGGCGATGTAAAATACCATTTGGGTTGGACAAGTAATCGTGTAACGGATAATGGAAAGCAGATTAATTTAAATATTGCTCCAAATCCTTCACACCTTGAAACCGTAGGTGCAGTTGTTGAAGGTATTGTAAGAGCAAAACAAGATGATAAGTATAGTGATAATCCTTCACAAGTGTTACCAATTGTTGTTCATGGTGATGCCGCTATATCTGGTCAAGGTTTAGTTTACGAAGTTGTTCAAATGGCACAACTGGATGGTTATAAGACCAATGGAACGATTCACATTGTAGTGAACAATCAAATTGGATTTACCACCAATTACCTAGATGGGCGTTCTAGTACGTATTGTACAGATGTTGGTAAAGTGACTTTGTCACCTGTATTACATGTTAATGCCGATGATGCCGAAGCTGTTGTTCATGCCATGTTATTTGCACTTCATTTTAGAATGAAATTTAAACGCGATGTTTTTATCGATTTATTGGGTTATAGAAAATATGGTCATAATGAAGGTGATGAACCACGCTTTACACAGCCAAAATTATATAAGGCTATTTCTAAACATAAGAACCCAAGAGATATTTATGCCGAAAAATTGATGAATGAAGGTGTTATTGATAAAGGGTATGTAGCGCAATTAGAAAAAGATTATAAAGATAAACTCGAAGTAAAACTTGAGGACTCTCGAAAAATAGATAAAACTGTCATTACGCCATTTATGGAAAATGAGTGGGTGGATTTTAATACTGTAGTTGAAGATAAAATGCTTCAGCCAGTTGACACTTCATATCCTAAGAAAAATCTAAAGCATATTACTAAAGTTATATCTAACTTACCAGAAGACAAAAAATTTATTCGCAAAATTGAGCGTTTAGTTCAATCACGACAAAAGATGTTTGATGATGATAAATTAGATTGGGCAATGGCAGAACATTTGGCCTATGGAACTTTATTAGAAGAAGGGTATGATGTACGTATTTCTGGTCAGGATGTAGAACGTGGAACATTCTCTCATCGTCATGCAGTAGTTAAAGTAGAAGATAGCGAAGAGGAAATTTTATTACTCAATCAAATAAGCGAAACCCAAGGTAATTTCTATATCTACAACTCTTTGCTTTCAGAATATGGTGTAGTAGGTTTTGATTATGGATATGCTATGGCAAGCCCTAAGACCTTGACGATTTGGGAAGCTCAATTTGGAGATTTTAGTAATGGTGCTCAGATTATGTTAGATCAATACATCTCGGCAGCTGAAGATAAATGGAAACTACAAAATGGTTTGGTTATGTTGTTGCCACATGGTTATGAAGGGCAAGGTGCAGAACATTCATCTGGTAGAATGGAACGTTATTTACAGTTGTGTGCAAAAGATAATATGTTTGTTATGGATTGTACAACACCAGCAAATATGTATCATTTACTTCGTAAACAAATGAAAGCGGAGTTTAGAAAGCCATTAATCGTATTTACACCTAAGAGTTTGTTACGTCACCCATTAGTAGTGTCTTCTGTAGATGAATTTGCAAATGGAAGTTTTCAAATGATCATAGATGATGCTTCTGCTAATGTAGATAAAATAAAAACATTGGTTTTTGTAACAGGGAAATTCTATTATGATCTGTTAGAACAAAAAGAAGAGCTTAAACGTGAGGATGTTGCTTTGGTGAGAATTGAACAATTATTCCCGCTTCCAGAAAAACAGATTAAAGATATCATAAGTAAGTACAAAAATGCTGATGATCTTGTTTGGGCTCAGGAAGAACCAAGAAATATGGGAGCATATAGTCACATGTTAATGCATTTAGATGAAGCAAAATCATTTAGAGCGGCAACACGAAGACCTTATGGAGCTCCTGCAGCAGGAAGTGGTGTGAGATCTAAAAAACGTCATCAAGAGGTCATTGACTTTGTATTTGACAAAACGAAAAACAACCAACGCTAGAAAATAAAGATTTTTATAAAAATATAAATTGTTACAAACGCTAAAAAATAAAATTACAGAACGATGATTTTAGAAATGAAAGTTCCTTCGCCAGGAGAATCAATCACAGAGGTAGAAATTGCAGAATGGTTAGTTGCAGATGGAGACTATGTTGAAAAAGATCAGGCCATTGCAGAAGTTGATAGTGACAAAGCTACATTAGAATTGCCTGCAGAGGCTAGTGGAACAATTACACTCAAAGCAGAAGAAGGAGATGCGGTTGAGGTTGGAGCTGTTGTCTGTTTAATAGATACAAGCGCTGCAAAACCTGAAGGAGGAGATGCTACACCAGCTAAAGAAGAGAAAAAAGAAGAAGCACCTAAAAAGGAAGCTCCAAAAGTTGCTGCTGCCGAAACGAAAACATATGCTACAGGTACAGCAAGTCCTGCCGCTAAGAAAATATTAGATGAGAAAGGGATGGATACATCATCTGTTTCTGGTACTGGAAAAGATGGTCGTATTACTAAAGAAGATGCGGTTAACGCTGTGCCTTCTATGGGAACTCCTACTGGAGGAAGCCGAGGGACATCTCGTAGCAAAATGTCTATGCTAAGACGTAAGGTTGCAGAGCGTTTGGTTGAAGCCAAAAATACAACAGCGATGCTAACGACTTTTAATGAAGTTGACATGTCTCCTATTTTTGAATTGCGTAAGCAGTACAAAGAAGACTTTAAGGCAAAGCATGGTGTGAGTCTTGGATTTATGAGTTTCTTTAGTTTGGCAGTTGTTAGAGCATTAAAATTGTATCCAGCTGTAAACTCTATGATAGACGGAAAGGAAATGTTAAGTTATGATTTTGTAGACATCTCTATTGCCGTATCTGGACCTAAGGGATTGATGGTGCCTGTTATAAGAAATGCTGAAAACTTAAGTTTTAGAGGTGTTGAATCTGAGGTTAAGCGCTTAGCTATTAGAGCAAGAGATGGTCAAATTACAGTTGATGAAATGACTGGAGGAACATTCACTATTTCTAATGGAGGTGTTTTTGGTAGTATGTTATCTACACCAATTATCAATCCACCGCAAAGCGGAATTCTAGGGATGCATAATATTGTTGAACGTCCTGTAGCTATTGATGGTAAAGTTGAGATTAGACCTATTATGTACGTTGCGCTTTCATATGATCATAGAATTATTGATGGAAAAGAAAGTGTTGGATTTTTAGTGGCTGTTAAAGAAGCTTTAGAAAATCCGGTAGAGTTATTAATGGAAAATGATATAAAGAAAGCCTTAGAAATGTAATCTCATTACATAATTAAATGATACAAAAAAGCGCAATTCAAAAATTTGGATTGCGCTTTTTCTCCCTAATAAAAATAACTAACTAATAACTAAAAAAAATTTACAAGAATATTTATTGATATAATTAAAATGGCACTAAATATCAAGCCCGCAATAAAGATCTTGTTTGTAAGGCTTTGTTTGTTTTTCATCGTTTCCATTTTTATATATTTTAAATTATACTTTTCGATTTCAATAAAGCTCTGAGCTTATGAAGACACTCAGAGCCTTATATACCCTAATTAATTAATAGAGTTACTATAAAAAAATCCCTCTAATCTTAATAACTCTGATGTAAAATTCGCCATTAATCACATACCAAACAATACGTAGTTCTACGTATATTTCATGTTTTAAATGTTAAAGTTTTCTTTTTTGACGACTTTTCATAAAAAAAGCTCTGAATTAATAAAAATCCAGAGCCTTTATTCCTTTTTTCCAAAAGGAAATTGATTAATAGCATGACAAACTTCGGTAATATTATGATGCGAAACAATACGTAGTTCTACGTATATTTTGTTTAATCTAGTTTTTGTTGGATTTAAAAATGAAACCCTGAATTGAAATTCAATCCAGGGTTATGGATGATTTGATTCTTCCATTAAGAATAATAGCGATACCAAATTTCAACAATAAAATGAATAAAGTCAATACGTAGTTCTACGTATTCTGAAAAAAAACAAAAAACTCTAAATCAATGAAGATTCAGAGTTTTCTAGTTAATTAAATTCTCCCTATAAGAATAAATAGCTAACACAAATGTCTGTATTTCTCTTAATAGAAACAATAGGTATATTTACCTGTTTTTTGTAAAATAAAAAACTCCAAATCAATAAAGATTTAGAGTTTTAGTTAATTAAATTCTCCCTACAAGAATAAATAGCTGAAACAAATATCAGCATTAAATCTCATGGAGTCAATACGTAGTTCTACGTATATTTTGATAAAAATTCTTCATGCTCTTTAGCATACAAAACAATGCTATTAGCTTTCGATTCAAGTTTTAACTTTGTTCTGATATTACTTTTATGTTTTTCAACTGTTCGGTCTGAGATAAATAAAACACTTGCAATTTCTTTAGCAGTTTTATTTTCGGCAATGAGTTTGAAAACCTTCATTTCAGAGTCGGTTAATGTTTTTAATTCATCAGGTGTTTCTTTTATTTCGAGGTATTCGATCAACTCAGGGCTAAAATAAGAGGTTTCTTGAAGCACAGATGCGATACAATTTTCAATTTCTGCTATAGCAAACTCTTTGAGTATATAACCGTAAATACCTAATGACTTTGCTTTATTATAGATATCCTGACTCTTCTCAAAAGTGATAATTATGATTTTAGTATTAAGGTTAAAGGTTTTGCATTTTTCGGCAACCTCTAGACCAGTAAGCATAGGCATTTGAATATCTAAAATTGCAATATCTGGTTTGTGCGCATTAATAAGAGTTAGCGCTTCTTTACCGTTTTTTGCACTCGCGATGACATTAAATTGCTTTTCTAAAAGGAAGTCATTTAGACCTTTAAGAATTAATGGATGATCGTCTGCTATTATAATTGACGTAGACATTGGGCTATTAATCTGAGGGATTGAAGTCTAAAGATAACGAGTTTTGTTAATGTAAAGAAATAATTCTTACAATTTTAAATACAGATATTTTGTATCATAGTCTATGACCGCTTTAGATTTTTTTAAAATGTCTGCTCCAATAATCCCATCAACTGGTTTTGAATTATGGGTTGTAAGCGCTGTATTAACATGAGTAAGATTGAATAAGATTAAAGCAACTTTATCTTTTTTCCATTTCCCTATTTTAAGTGTGTTTTTTTTAGAGACCTGAGTTTGCATATCTATTGCACCTGCTCCTGCAGCTTTTATTTTTGAATCTTTAGCAATTAGCTTAAAGGTCTCTATGGCCTCAAAACCAACACAGGAACTAGATGCACCAGTATCTAATATAAAAAGCCCTTTTACTCCGTTTATTGAAGCTTTAATTTCGAAGTGATTTGTCTTGGTCAATTTTAATTTCACCTTAGTGTATCCTTTAGCTAATAAGTACTCTTGTAGAGTTTCCATAACAACAATTTTAAGCAAAGATAATAGTATACAAATTAGCAATTGACTTTATTATTAATTCATTTATTTTTGCACAATGATAATTACAGATACACATACACATTTATATAGTGAAGCATTTGATACTGATAGAAAAGCGATGATCGAACGTGCTATTTCTCAAAATGTATCACGCTTTTTTATTCCTGCTATAGACTCTACTTATACCAAAGCCATGATGGCGTTGGAAGCAGATTTTCCTAATCATGTCTTTTTAATGATGGGATTACACCCTACTTCTGTTAAGGACAATTATAAAGAGGAATTAAAACATGTTGAAGATTTATTAGCGAAGCGTCATTTTTATGCTGTAGGTGAAATTGGAATTGATTTGTATTGGGACACATCCACATTGCACATTCAACAAGAGGCATTTAAATACCAGATAGAATTGGCGAAACAATATGACTTACCAATTGTAATACATTGTAGAAATGCTTTTGATGAAATTTTTGAAGTGCTTGATGAAGTAGCAGATGATAAACTATTTGGAATCTTTCACTGTTTTACAGGAACATTGGAACAAGCACATAGAGCGATTTCTTATAATATGAAATTAGGAATTGGTGGTGTTGCTACTTTTAAAAATGGAAAGATAGATCAATTTCTTAAAGCGATTGACTTAAAGCATATTGTATTAGAGACCGATTCTCCATACTTAGCTCCAAAACCATATAGGGGGAAACGAAACGAAAGTGCGTATATCACAAAGGTATTAGAAAAATTAGCTGAGATATATTCGGTTTCCGAAGAAAAAATTGCCGAAATTACCACAGCAAACTCTAAAGATATATTTGGAATATAAATGATGGCAGTAAATCAACCTAACATATTACTAGTCTATACAGGAGGTACCATTGGTATGATCAAAGACCCTGAAACCGGAGCGCTGAAATCTTTCGACTTCAAGAATTTATTGGAGCGTATTCCTGAACTTAAGCTTTTAGATTGTAATATTGAGACAATTTCGTTTGATGATCCTATTGATTCTAGTAATATGAATCCAAAGTATTGGGTTCAAATTGCCGAAATCATTGAAGGAGAGTATCATAATTTTGATGGATTTGTTGTCCTTCATGGAAGTGATACAATGAGTTACTCGGCTTCGGCATTGAGTTTTATGTTTGAAAATTTAGCAAAGCCAATCATTTTTACAGGATCTCAATTACCAATTGGAGATTTACGTACAGATGCTAAGGAGAATTTAATTACTTCTATACAAATGGCTACGCTGCAAAGAGCAGGTAAACCAGTGATAAGAGAAGTTGGTTTATATTTCGAATATAAATTATATCGCGGAAATAGAACTACAAAAATCAATGCAGAACATTTTGAAGCATTTGAATCTTTAAATTATCCGCATTTAGCAGAATCGGGCGTACATTTAAATGTAGAGTATGATGATTTATTTAAGCCCAATACACGAAAAAAACTTGTCGTACACAAACGATTCGAAACTAACATTTTATTAGTAAAATTATTTCCGGGAATTTCAGAAACTATTTTAAGACCACTTTTTGATAGCACAGCTGTTAAGGGTATAGTATTGGAAACCTATGGTGCTGGAAATACAACTACAGAGGTTTGGTTTATAGATCTATTAAAGCAAACTATTAAGAGAAATATCCCAATTATTAATGTGACTCAATGTTCTGGAGGGAGTGTTTTAATGGGACAATATGAAACGAGTACACAATTAAAATCTATAGGCGTTATTTCAGGAAAGGATATTACTACCGAAGCGGCTTTAGCTAAATTGATGTTTATGTTAGGAGAAAATGTGTCTATTAAAACATTTAAAACTATTTTTGAAACCTCTTTACGCGGCGAAATGAGTTAACAATTAGAGAGGTGGCCGAGTGGTCGAAGGCGCACGCCTGGAAAGTGTGTATACTCCAAAAGGGTATCGAGGGTTCGAATCCCTTCCTCTCTGCGAATACATGAAAACACCTTAGAGAATTTGTCGAAGCTAGCTTCAGTAAATTCTCTAAGGTGTTTTCATGAGCAAACGTAAGTTTGCTATTATTGTGTATTGCCAGCATAGCTTTTTGGGATCAGCGCAGCTAATCCATGATGTGTTGTCGAAGCTAGCTTCAGTAAATTCTCTAAGGTGTTTTCATGAGCAAACGTAAGTTTGCTATTATAGTGTATTGCCAATATGATCTTTAGGGATCAGTGTCGCTAAATCTAGTTTAGTGTCCAATACTAATAAGGAAGATATACGCCAATTCTAAATTTGATATGAGCGAATTTTCAGACTTAAAACGTCTTCAATGCGTTAATTTTACAAGTTTTTTTAGGATCATAACAAGAAAAACAAAACATTTTATTTAAATTCGTCATCGTAAAGATTTCAAATTGAGTTAAACAACGTTAAACCTCACTACTCAATTGGGATTTTTATTTTTTAATTACAATTTTTTTATATCTTTAACACTTTAACTAATAAAATTAAGAACAAGAACGATGAAAAGACTATTTTCTATCTTAGCCATAGCATGTATCATGGCTTTCAGTACTGTTAATGCAAGTACAAATGCTTATACAGTAGAAGCTGCAACTACTGCAGTTACCACATCATTTCAACAAGACGAAACACCAGCAACAGCTGACGAAGAAAAATCTTTTACGCAACAAGTAAAAGAACGTTTTATTGAAGGTGGTCCATTTTTTATGGGAATTGTATTGCTATGTTTAATTCTAGGATTGGCTATTGCTATTGAAAGAATTATCTATTTAAATCTTGCAACAACAAATTCAAAGAAATTAACTGCTAATGTTGAGGACGCTCTTAACTCAGGAGGAATAGAAGCAGCAAAAGAAGTTTGTAGAAACACAAAAGGACCTGTTGCATCTATCTTTTATCAAGGATTAGATAGAGCAGATGAAGATCTCGATGCCGCTGAAAAAGCAGTAGTAGCTTATGGTGGTGTTCAAATGGGACAATTAGAAAAGAATGTATCTTGGATATCATTATTTATCGCATTAGCACCAATGCTTGGTTTCATGGGTACAGTACTTGGTATGATTGATGCCTTTGATAAAATTGAAGCTGCAGGTGACATGAACCCTTCGTTAGTAGCAGGTGGTATTAAAGTAGCCTTATTAACAACAGTATTTGGTCTAATTGTTGCTATTATATTACAAATCTTTTACAATTACATTATATCAAAAATTGACAGCATCGTTAACGATATGGAAGATGCATCTATCTCACTAATGGATTTATTAGTAAGACATAAGAAATAAGAAACCAATTATTAAATCAAACATAACATGAATATTCAAAAAATAATCAAAATTGTTGCTTTGGTAATCGGTCTAATTGCAGTATTCTTTTTAGTAAGAATTATGATGTTAGGAGATGAAGCTATTGAAACAGTGGAAGAGAACCAAGCCGTTTTAGGTTGGTTTGCAAACTTAGCCTATGTGGTTTTAGGTATTGCTACAGTATCCGCAGTGGTATTTAGTTTAGCTAATTTAGTAAGCAATCCTGATAAACTTAAAAAGGCATTAATGTCAGTAGGTGTCTTTGTAGCTGTTTTAGCAGTTGCATGGTTTGCATCTTCAGGAGTAGAAACACCATTGAATGATGGTAAAATGTTATCTGCATCTGGATCTCAAATGATTGAAGCAGGAATTAAGGCATTCTATATTTTAATTTTGTTAGCAGCAGGTTTAATGTTGTTTTTCGGAGTTAAAAAGATGCTAAGTAAATAAATTAAATTATGGCAAAACGATCAGCACCAGAAGTTAATGCAGGATCTATGGCAGATATTGCATTCTTACTTCTTATATTTTTCTTGGTAACGACTACAATTCCTAAAGATTCAGGAATTAATCGTAAACTTCCTCCAATTGAAGAAAACGATGAAGATGTTATTATCAAGCAAAAAAATATATTTACTGTTTTAATTAATGGTAAAGATCAATTATTAGTCGAAGATGAACTAATGGAACTTGAAGATTTAAGAGCAGCAGCTATTGAGTTTTTAGACAATGGAGGTGATGGTTCTTGTGATTATTGTAATGGAAAGAAAGATGCTGCGTCATCGGATAATCCAGATAAGGCCATTATTTCATTAAAGAATGAGAGAGAAACTTCTTATAAAACGTATATCTCAGTTCAAAATGAATTGGTAGCGGCTTATAATGAGTTACGTAACAGAAGAGCACTATTAATTGGAGCAAGAAAAGGATTTCCAGAGATGGACTTTGTAAAGATGGAAAAGAACTTTAAAGATGCTAAGTTCATTGGAAACAAGGATAAATTGAAAGAAGTTATTGACCAGATAAGAAACGAGTATCCTGAAAAGCTCTCTGAAGTTTACACTAAATAAAACACAAGAAAATGTCTAAATTTAAAAATAAAAAAGACGATGCTTTACCAGCTGTAAATACAGCATCTTTACCAGATATTGTTTTTATGTTGTTATTTTTCTTCATGGTTGTAACGGTTATGAGAGAAGATACGTTACTTATTGAAAACAAATTACCATTGGCAGATCAAGTAGAAAAGCTAGAGAAGAAATACCCAATTAGTTACATCTATGCAGGTAAGCCTACACAAGCATTTGAAGATCGATATGGTAAAGAAGCACGACTTCAACTTAATGATAAGTTTGCAGAAATTAGTGAAATAGAATCTTTTATTAATTCAGAAAGACTATCTATACGAGAAGAGTTAAGAGATTTCTTAACCGTATCGTTAAAAGTTGATAGTGAAGCTAACATGGGTATTGTTAGTGATATCAAACAAGAACTTAGAGAAGTTAATGCTTTAAAGATTAATTATGCAACAGGTTCTGGTAGTGCATTAGATAATTAATATCTTGAATCAACAATAAAATAAAAGCATCCAATTTGGGTGCTTTTTTTATTCTACACACTCAAAATTTTTTAATCACTATTGAGTTATATTTGTACTATGAAATATGTTTTATATGTAATAATTGCACTAATGGGCATTCAAATTCTTGAAGCTCAAAATGCGCTTGAAACAGAAAAAAAATCAGATTCTATTGTTGATGAAAACTATAGAGAAGATCAGTTTTATCTCTCAGTTACCTATAACCTTCTTGGTAGAAAATTAGACGGCGTGTCTCAAAGTGGTTTTTCAAGTGGTTTTCATTTTGGGTTTATTAGAGATATGCCTATCAATACAAAACGAAATATTGCTATAGGTGTAGGATTGGGTTTGTCAACGAACTCCTATAATCAAACCTTATTAATTTCCGAAGACAATGGAGTTACTAACTACACTATCTTAGATGACGATACAACATTTAGTAAGAATAAGTTCACTACCTACTTATTAGAAATGCCAATTGAATTTAGATGGCGAACATCAACGTCTACCGACTATGATTTCTGGAGAATATATACGGGAATCAAATTGGGTTATGTCCTGTATAATTCATCAAAATTTGATGGGAGTCCCAATGATATTAAATTATCTAATATCGATGATTTTAATAAGCTTCAATATGGATTGACCTTAAGTGCAGGATATTCAAATGTGAGTTTTCATTTCTATTATGCACTTAATTCCATATTCGATTCTAATGCGAAGCTTAGCACTACTAATCAGTCTATAGATATGAATGTCGTTAAAATAGGGTTGATTTTTTATATTCTATAACAATTACATCCAGTAGTTTAACAAGATCAATTGCGGCAATAGACCTACAAAAAAACCTACAGCTAATTCTACAGGAGTATGTGCCTTCAAGTGTAAACGCGAGGTTGCAATGGCACCTAAGATCACACACATCAATGCAATAGTACCATTAATATTTATTTTGAAATGAATAGCAATAGCCACAGCAAACATAAAAAACCCAGCTGATGCTATCATGTGTATACTCGCTTTAAACTTTGCGAGTACGAGCGTAAAGCATGTTATTGTCGAAATAAGAATTCCAATGAAAAAGAAATACAATTCAGGAAGCTCGTTAACAGGTAATACACGAGCTAAAATAAGTATGACTATAAAGCTATTAATAAGTAAAGGTAGTCGTCGCTCTGAAACTTTTTCTAGGTGAAATGATTCTACTTTATTGAGTGTTTTTAAAAGATAAAACAATAGAATAGGTAATATAATGGTGAGAATTGTTATTGAAAACACTTTGGCTTTCATTAATGGCATTGGTACAAAACGGGGTGTTTTTGAAAAATAAAAGACCACACCAAGCAATGGCATTAATAATGGGTGAAAAATATATGATATGCTTTTGAGGAGTTGGTCCAAGTTAGTTAATCTATAATTATTGATTCTGTTTTAATGTCAATATTGGTGTGTCATAATGTTTTAAAAACACCAAGTATTTAATCAACTAAGAATACAAACTTTTTAGATGACCAACTACCAGAATCAAAGTTAGAAAATATATCTAAAAAGGCTAAAATTTAACATTAAGTTATTGTGGGAAAAATCCTAAAATAATACATTTATCTTCAAATTTTATTATACTATAAACCTATAGGGCTATACATTTTAAAAACCAAATCAAAACAAATGAAGAGACATCTAAAAACATTGACAAGATTAATTGCTTTTACATCAATCGTATTTTTTACTAGTTGTGAAAAAGAAGAAATTGTTCATTATAATGAAACGAAAGTAGAAAGTAGGGTT
The DNA here is from genome assembly GCF_947500255.1 of uncultured Psychroserpens sp. Lineage (GTDB taxonomy): Bacteria > Bacteroidota > Bacteroidia > Flavobacteriales > Flavobacteriaceae > Psychroserpens. Next base: position 1,461,247 of record NZ_CANMRL010000001.1, read on the forward strand.
AAATCAATTTCACTGGGCGAATTATATGATAAAATTGGATATACAGATACTTATAAAGCCTATAATAGATTTTTTGATACCAATGACAATGCTTTAAATAGAATTAGTAATAATTGTGAAGCTCAAATTATTACTGATGATATTACAATGATTGAATATGATTATATAACATCCTATATTTTAAAAATTGATACAGAAACCGAAAATAATGAATTTTATAATTTGGTTTTTCATGTAAATAACAGTGATGGTATTGTAAAATCAAATATCATAAAGTATACACCTAGTTTAGATTGGCTTCTAGATATGTCACAACCATTTAAAGGCACAATGCATATGATGGATAATGATATTTTTTCTCTCGAAGATATGACAAATGCACTATCTAGAAATTCATTAGTATTTACTTGTGTCACATCTATTACTTGGCAATGGGAATGTAGTGCTAATAATAATCATAGTCCTGCAGACACGCAAACACCAAATCCAGATACACCGGGATTAATGATATGTGAAGTTGGAGGTAATCAATTAATCATTAATGTAACTTATGGAGATTGTCCAGAAGGATTTGAAGCAGGTGACTCGACTTCGGGAGGCATTTTTGTTTCTCCAAATGTAGCGGTTAATCATGGAACTGTAACGCCTGGTTCAAATGGAACAGGGACGGGAACTGGAAATAATGGAGGTGATGTGAGTGATGGTAGCGGAACAGGTTTAGGTGATTTAGATGGTAATACCTTTCCTGTAAAAATAAAACCGTTACAGAACCCAACGGAAGCAGCTTTAATTGCTTTAGGCTCTATAGTTCAAAGTCCTGTTGCTGAAATTGAACCTATAGACATTAAGCGAGCACGAATTAAAGCAGTTGGTTTATATTTTCTAACACTTACTGGCGGAGATGAGAACTCTCCATTTGTTGAGTTTAATGAAGCTTTAGATACTGCAGCAAATAATGAAAGTTTATCGGCAGAAGACTTAGATATTATGGGTCAAAAAACAAAGGCTGCTTATAATCAACTAATTAATTATGCTAGTGCTATAGAAGGAATAAGTGATATTAATGAGTTACAATACATAATGCCTCAACATGTTATAGACCAGGTTGAAATAAATATTACAGAAACAACTATCTTGCCCGAGGTTAAATCATTATCTCAATCTAGTTGGCCTCAAAATGCAGAAGAATGGACTGCAATGGCTGAGATTATGGGGCAATTTTTAGTAGAAATTGGGTTAGCACTTATACCAGGTAGTAGTATTGTTGATGTTGTTGGAGGTCTTGATGAAGGAGATTATTGGTTGGTTACAGCAGGAATAGCTGGTTTAGTAATTGATGCTTTTGGAGGTGTAATTTTAAAAACCATTGCTAAAGCAGGGAAAGCTATTTATAAATCATTTAAAATTTTTAAGCTAGCCTATAAATACTTGGCGGAGATTAGAAGAGGATTAACCGCTGGACTTAAAACGGTTTTAGAAGGAGATACAGTGAAAATTTTAGATGATGCAGATAATTTGATTGCAAGAATTTACAATAATATCCTTACATTTAAATATACTGGTTTTGGAGGTGATATTGTAACTAAACCTAATAAGACAACTACTGTTATAGGCAAGTGGGTTGATAATGTTGATGGAGGAGGAACGAGTAAAGTTATTAACTCAGGATTATCAAAATCTGGAGAGAATGTTGGAGGGATTAATGCATTAAGTTTTGATGGAAGTGGAATGACAGAAGCTCAACAGTGGTTGGTTAATCAACAATGGTTAGATGATGCTATTGTAAGAGGAGATGATATTAGAGTAATTTCTAATCCATTAGAGAATATTAATAAATTTAAAGTAAATACAAATGGTCAATTTGTAAATTCTATTGGAGATGTCATACCAGAAAGTGAATTAACAAGTCAAGGAGTTTTAAGCTTCTTTGGCAAGGAGATTGAACACCTTGAAAATGCGGGTTACGTCTATGATGTTATAACCAAACAATGGTATTTACCTTAATTAGAATAGATATGGAAAATCTAAAATTAAAGCTTATAGAAAAAAATAAAGAAAGGTTGACAAAGTATGAGTCATTTAAGAGTTTCGAAAGCAAACATCTAAATGTAGACTTAAACTCTTGTTTGACAAAAGGGTTTTCTTCAGAAAATCCTAAATATAAATATGTAAATTATTTAAGATATTATTTTTTGCATTATACTTTCGAAAATAATATCGATTTTAACGACTTAGTTTTATTGGCTATGCAGAAAAAGGATATTAGTTTAATTTTTTACAGTATATATTTAACTTCCCAATTTATTGAAGAAAAGCATCCTAGAGAATTACAAGATTGGTTTATAAAAAGTTATGTTTCTCTTGAAAAGATCTCTGATAAACCAAAAGAATTGATAAGTTTTTTTTTAGAAAAGGAGTTAATTAAAGATTCTCAAAAAAAGTTTTTTCAAGAAATTTTAAATGATTTTACAAGACGATATAATGCTTTTAATGGAACTTACAAAATTGAGGAAGAGCCATTCTTACATTTTGTAAATATACCTTTCTAATGATTAGTTTGGAATTTCTAAAGTTATAAATAAAATGAGTGTTTTACCTATAGATGTTGTTTTAAAAATTAAAAAGACTTTCAAAACGAGAATGAAATTTCTTTAGTCAAAATTTTTTTAGAAAAAATATATAGAGTCTATAAATATAGGAAAGTTCAATATGGTAGAGCCACTTTAATTCATTGAAGAAGCATATTTAACTAGTTTACCATGAAAAAACACATGTATATAAATGTTCTTTTTGCCTTAAGTATGTATTGGTGCACTGCCCAAACAACTTATGATGTTGTATTTCCTAAAACACAAACTGAAATGGATGAGGTTTGTCAGCAGTGCTATACAGCGTTTAGACAAAAGCCCAAAGAAGTGAAATTTTCAATTAAGCGAGAAAGAAACTATTTGTTTTTTGAAACTAATAATAAGCCTTGGTTTAATCAATTGTTTAAAGGAGTAAATGATGGGATTGCTATAGATGTTGTTGCCAAAGATTATTATAATTGTGATGAAGAAACAATAGACCAACAAATAAAAGGGGCGCTGTTACGACCAGTTTATGCCAAACGATTGAAGTCTGGTCTCAAACAAAAAGGAGATATATTTAGAGTAAGAGTTGGTAATATACCAGCCCATTTATTAGATAAAGAATTAGAATATAACATCTTATTTCTTGGAAATAAGAGGCTATGCATGTATTACATTATTTATAACCTTAAAGCTTATAACTGGGATTTGTTAGATATGGGAATGTATCTAGATAACATAAGTTATAATAATCAAGGAGTTTCATCTAAAGCACAAGATGCATTTAAGATAAAGTATAAAACCTTACGCTTTAAAATTCCTTTTGAAAAAAATAAAACGGAATACCCTCCAGAGGATATTAAGCCTTTGTATGATTCTCTAAATCTTACAGATTTTAATATTAAAACTATAAATATTAATGCTTATTCATCTATTGAAGGAAGGTTAGAACGCAATATAGAATTGCAAGAGCAAAGAGCAAATAGTATTGCCAAAGCCTTACAATCATATCAAAAACCTACTATTGAAACTACAATTTCATCTTCTGAAAATTGGGTGGAATTTTTAAATGATATTGCGAATACCAAATACGATAATCTAAAAAGTTTGAGCAAGGCTCAACTTAAAGCAAAGTTAGTTGGTGCATTTTCTAAAGAAATGGAGCCTTACCTAAAAAACCATAGAAAAGCTGTAGTTACATTAGAGTTGGAGAAAAAAGATAAATACAAGACCTTGTCTGAAACGGCTTTAGTTGATTTGTTTAATGCTTCAATTACAAATGATAACTTAGACGAAGCAACGGTAATTCAAAATTCAATTTTCGAAAAATTAAAAAACAAAGAGGTTTCTCCAGATATTTTGAAGACCATGAATATTCCTCGACAAATGAAATTTGTGAATGTCTTAAACAACAATAGTGCTATAAAGTATCAGCTAAATGAGCAACAAATAATCATTGTAAGAAATGAACTGGAAGCACTTAAAAAACTAGAACCTGAAAACCCGAGAGTTAATTATAACCTTATCGCTATAAAAATTAAAATTTGGCGCTATAATTTTGAGCCTGTGAATACTGATCAACTGAAAAAGGAAATTAACGGACTTAAAAGGTATGGTGTTGAGCAAGTATTAATCGATAAAATGTTAGTGAATTATCACATTATCAAAAGTGAGCAATTCATGAAAAAACAAGATTATACTAACAAAGATATATCAGTAAACTATATTTATCAAAATTATAAAAAAGTCCCATTATCAAATGTTGACTATTTTAGTTTAGCTCAGTTTCTTGCCTATTATGCTAATGTTGATAAAGCAGCCAATTTGTTAAGTTCTAAAGTTAATCAAATTGATGTTGATGAAGATTTATTGTTCTATTACTTGAATTTAACACTCACAAATTCAGATTTGACCCAAACTGAAAACTATAGAACGATAATGCTTAACGCTGTTAATTTAAATAAATCTAGATTTTGCAAATTATTTGATGCAGTAGGTAAAGATGGAGTTACATTTCAGCTTATGGATGATGCTTTTTTAAAATCTACATATTGTGAAAATTGTAATAATTAGATCTTCTTTCGTAATCGCGCTACAGGAATATCCAGTTGCTCACGATATTTAGCAACGGTTCTACGTGCTATAGGATAGCCTTTTTCTTTGAGTATTGTTGCAAGTTTTTCGTCAGTTAGTGGTTTCTTTTTATCCTCTTCTTCTATAACCGTTTCCAGTATTTTTTTGATTTCACGAGTTGATACCTCTTCACCTTGATCATTAGTCATCGATTCACTAAAGAATTCTTTAATAAGTTTTGTACCATAAGGCGTGTCTACATATTTACTATTAGCAACACGAGACACGGTAGACACATCCATATCAATTTCATCTGCAATGTCTTTTAAGATCATTGGTTTTAACTTACGTTCATCACCTGTAAGAAAGTATTCCTTTTGATAATGCATAATGGCACTCATGGTCACAAAAAGTGTCTGTTGACGCTGTTTAATGGCTTCTATAAACCATTTGGCAGCATCTAACTTCTGCTTAATAAACATGACGGCGTCTTTTTGAGATTTGCTCTTATCTTTGGTAGCCTTGTAACCTTTCATCATATCACTATATTCACGTGATACATGAAGTTCAGGAGCGTTTCTTCCGTTGAGTGTAAGTTCTAATGCGCCGTCTACAATTTTTATGGCAAAATCTGGAACCACATGCTCCACCATTTTATTGTTTCCAGCATAAGAGCCTCCAGGTTTTGGGTTGAGACGCTCTATTTCTTCAATAGCATCTCTGAGTTGAACCTCAGTAATATCAAATTTTTGAAGTAACTTTTTATAGTGCTTTTTTGTAAATTGATCAAAGGCTTTATCAATAACATCAATGGCTAATTCGACATCTGGATGTTTCTCCTTTCTATGCAATTGAATACTTAAGCACTCCTGAAGGTTTCTTGCACCAACACCAGCTGGATCTAATTGATGTACTTTAAGGAGTACTTTTTCAATCGTCTCTTCAGTAGTAAACACATTTTGAGTAAAGGCCAAGTCATCCATAATATCACTCAACGACCGACGGATATAACCACTTTCATCAACACTACCAACTAAAAACTCGGCAATTTCTCGCTCTTCATCACTAAGCCTGAAGGTGTTTAACTGATTTCTTAAATGCTGTGTAAACGATGTCCCAGCTGCATACGGTACATTCTTTTCTTCGTCATCAGCACTATAATTGTTGGCTTGTGTGCGATATTCAGGGATATCATCATCACTCAAGTATTCATCAATATTAATGTCTTCAGTATTAATAGTCTCATTATCATCGTATTCATCAGCTGAGTTATCAAACTCATCAAATTTATCCTCGTCTTTGGTGTCTTTTCCTGTATCTAAAGCAGGATTTTCTTCCAGTTCTTGTTTTATGCGTTGCTCAAATGCTTGCGTAGGTAGCTGTATCAACTTCATGAGTTGAATTTGTTGCGGTGACAACTTTTGAGATAATTTAAACTGTAAATATTGTTTGAGCATAATCTAAATTTGGTACAAAGTAAAGTTAAAAAAACTATTGATAACTGCTTGCAAAAACAATGCCCTTTTATAATAATTTAAAAGACCTACTAGATTTTAAATCGAATAGGTCCTTTGTATATGTCTATATGAAATGTCTTAAATTAAAATTCTGCATTTTGTGGTGTTCTTGGATAAGGAATCACATCACGTATGTTACCCATACCAGTAGCGAACATTACTAAACGTTCAAACCCTAAACCAAACCCAGAATGCACTGCAGTTCCATATTTACGAAGATCTAAGTACCACCACAATTCTTCTTCAGGGATATCAAGTGCTTTCATCTTTTCTTTTAATACCTCTAGGCGTTCCTCACGTTGTGACCCTCCAGCCATTTCTCCAATACCTGGGAATAAAACATCCATAGCACGAACAGTTTTTCCGTCTTCATTTAAACGCATATAAAACGCTTTAATATTTGCTGGATAATCAAATAAAATTACTGGACATTTGAAATGCTTTTCTACTAAGAAACGCTCATGCTCACTTTGTAAGTCTGCTCCCCATTCTTCAATAATATATTTGAATTTCTTTTTCTTATTTGGTTTACTGTTTCTTAAAATGTCAATGGCTTCAGTATAACTTACTCTTTTAAAGTTGTTGTCTACCACAAATTTGATTTTTTCAATCAAGCTCATTTCAGAACGTTCAGCTTGTGGCTTAGATTTCTCTTCAGTTAATAGGCGTTGTTCTAAAAATTCTAAATCTTCACGATTGTGTTCTAAAGCGTAGCCCAGTACAGATTTCATAAAGTCTTCGGCTAAGTCCATATTACCAGCCAAATCCATAAAAGCAACTTCAGGTTCTACCATCCAAAATTCGGCTAAATGACGCGAAGTATTTGAGTTTTCAGCTCTAAATGTTGGGCCAAATGTATATACTTTTCCAAGAGACATCGCATACGTTTCAGCTTCTAACTGCCCAGAAACCGTTAAGTTCGTCTCTTTTCCGAAGAAATCTTCTTTATAATTAATTGAGCTATCATCATTAAGAGGTGGGTTTTTTGCGTCTAAATTTGTTACTCTAAACATTTCACCTGCACCTTCAGCATCACTTCCTGTAATAATTGGTGTATGTACATGGTAAAACCCATTGTCAGTAAAATACTTGTGAATCGCAAAAGACAACGAAGAACGTAAACGCATCACAGCACTAAACGTATTTGTTCTTGTACGTAAATGTGCGTTCTTACGTAAGAACTCAAAGGTGTGTTTTTTAGGCTGAATTGGATAGGCTTCAGGATCTGAATCACCAAGAATTTCAATAGACGACACTTGTATTTCTACTTTTTGCCCTTTTCCTTGACTTTCTACCAAATCTCCTTTAATATGCACAGCGGCACCAGTTGTGATACGCTTTAATAAGTCTTCATCTGTATTTTCAAAATCAACAACACACTGTATATTATTTATCGTCGACCCATCATTTAGAGCAATAAAACGATTGGCTCTAAAGGCTCTTACCCAACCTTTTATTTCTATAGGCTGAAATGTAATATCTTGTGTTAATAGTTGTGAAACGGTATAGTTCATTATTTTGAAATTTTATGCAAATATAAATGTTATCGGTTTAATTTTCTTCAGAAGTATCGTCTTCCTCTGGAATAATATTTATAGAAGGTTCACGCATGACTTCCTTATTAGCAATACTTCGTTCTAGTGACAACAGTAACGATGGAAGTAGGAGTAAATTAGACAACATAGCAAATAGTAAAGTTGCTGAGACTAATGCACCTAAAGCAACTGTTCCTCCAAAACTTGATGTTGTAAATACAATGAATCCAAAAAACAAAACGATTGACGTGTAGAACATACTCACACCAGTTTCTCGTAATGCTCTATAAACAGATTTACGTATTTTCCAATGGTTCGCTTGCAGCTCTTGTCTATATTTTGCCAAAAAGTGAATAGTATCATCTACCGAAATTCCGAATGCAATACTAAATACTAAAATTGTTGATGGTTTAATAGGAACACCTAAATAGCCCATAAGCCCTGCTGTAATTACGAGTGGTAATACATTAGGGATTAGCGAAACTATAATCATCCTAACAGATCTAAACATGTAGGCCATGAATATAGAGATCAATAAAATTGCTAGCGATAATGAAATGGCTAAGTTTTTTACGAGGTATTTTGTGCCTTTCTGAAAGACAAGTGCTTTCCCTGTCATGATGACGTCGTAGCGATCTTTTGGTTGAAATGTTTTATCAATTTTAGTCTGAAGGTCTTCTTGAATACGTTCCATTTTATCCGTACCAATGTCCTTCATAAACGTAGTGATGCGTGCATATTGTCCAGTACTATCTACAAAGTTTTTTAACAGATCAACATCTGAAGACGAGTTTTTTGCATAAGACAGGATAAAACTATTTTCTTGGCTGGTGGGTAATTGGTAATATTTAGGATTACCATTGTAATACGCTTGCTTACTATATTTTACCAAACTTACCACAGAAATCGGGCGAGACAGTTCGGGGATTTCATCGATAAGATCCTCTAACTTCTCCATTTTTTTTAGTGTACTCAATTTCATGACACCTTTTTTGCGTTTGGTGTCAATCATAATCTCGAGAGGCATAATGCCATCAAATTCCTCTTCAAAGAATCGAATATCTTTAAAAAAGGCTTTCTCTTTTGGCATGTCTTCTATAAGGCTTCCTGAGATTTCAATTTTATAAATTCCAATAATACTTGCAATAATAAGCACTAATGAGGTTACGTAAATAGCAATCTTCTGTTCTCTCACCATACGCTCGATCCAATTTACAAAACCACCTATCCAACGTTTGTTTAAATGTTCTAAGTGTCGGTCTTTAGGATAAGGTAAAAAGGTGTAAATAATTGGAATAACTAATAGACAAAGAATGAAAATGGCAAGAATACTTAGAGACGCAACAATACCAAATTCTTTTAAAAGTTTGCTTTCGGTTAAAATAAAAGTAGCAAAACCAGACGCTGTAGTCACATTGGTCATCAAGGTCGCATTTCCAATTTTGGTAATTACACGTTGTAATGACTTAACTTTATTACCATGAAGTTTTACTTCGTGCTGATATTTGTTGATAAGGAAAATACAATTAGGTATTCCAATAACAATAATTAGTGGTGGAATTAAAGCGGTAAGAACCGTAATTTCATAATTTAGCAATCCTAAAATTCCGAAGGTCCACATCACACCAACACAAACCACGATTAATGAGATAAAGGTTGCTCTAAATGATCTAAAGAAGAAAAAGAAAATTAGAGATGTGACACCCAAAGCCAAACCTATAAATAGACCTATTTCATCGACGATATTTTGAGAATTAAGTGTACGTATGTATGGCATACCAGAAATTCTGACATCTAAATCATTGGCATCTTTAAAGGCTTTAATTTTTTTATCAAGCGTTAGCATGATAAAATCTTTTCTAGCTGCCGTATTTACAATCTCTTTTTTAAGATAGATTGCGGTTCTAATAGTACCAGTTTCGGTATTGAATAAGAAATTATCATAGAAAGGATATTTCTTAAATAGTTCATCTTGCAGGGTTTTGATTTGCTCTTGAGATGAAACAGAATCTTTGATAAATGGAACTAGATCAAATTTTTCGGCATTGTCATTTTTGACTAGTTTTTGTAAATCATTTATAGAAACTACTGTTTCAACTTCATCATAGGCTTTAAAATCTTCTGAGAGTTGGTTCCAAGCATTTAGTTTGTCAACTGTAAATAATGTGGAGTCTTTGACACCAAGCACAATGAGGTTGCCCTCTTCTCCAAAGATCTCAAGAAATTTGTTGTAGGTAACATTAATGTCGTCGTCGTCTGGAAGTAAGTTGGCCTCAGTGTAAGTAAAACGCATGTTATTCCACTGAGAGCTAAAGAAAAGGGTTGCTAAAATAATGGCAATAAGAATACCAATTTTATTGCGCAAAATAAGTCGCGCAACAACTTCCCAAAAATTCTTAGTAAACAATTTAAACATGTGCCTTGTAAAAGAAGCGCAAAGTTAGGAAAAAGCAAGTGATTGTGTGTAAAAAATAAGATTTATTAACACGTCTATTTTTTTTGAAAACATCTATAAATAGTATTCTTGATTTAACATTTCGATATTTGAATAATAGTGGAAATATATATAACTTGAAATAAAAATTGAATTGTATAGAATTTACGTTTTTAAATTGCGGGTTTTAGTGTTGTTTTTGCTGTTGCTCACAACCAATTTGTTGGCGCAAACTAGTAAATCATACATGCATAATTCGTTGGCTGAAAAGGTGTACTTACAGTTTGATAATACCGTTTACACAACTGACAAAACCATATGGTTTAAAGCTATTCTTATTAACGCTGGAACTCATCAGACGGCTTATTCTAGTGGTATTTTATACGTAGACTTAATAGATTCAAAACAACATATTGTTAATTCAAAACTCATTAAAATCAAAGATGGTATTGGAAATGGTCATTTTGAATTAGATAGAAGCTATGAACCAGGAATGTACTTGATTAGAGCTTATACCGAATGGAATAAAAATTTCAATTCGGATTTTATCTTTGAAAAGGAAATTCAAATATTTTCTGAAAACAAAAACGACAAGTATCATAAGCCAATTCAAAATATTAGACGAGTAGATAGTAATGCAATTGCTCAGCGGTTTAAAGCCAATTTATATCCAAAACTAATTGACCCAGATCATAAAAAAAGTTTAATGGTTTTTGTTACACAAGATGATCAAATAGATACGCTTATTTCGAATAGAGGAAAAGAGGATAGTTATGTTTTAGAATATGAGATTTCTAATCAATCTAAACGTGTTGAATTAAGTTTTTTAACCGATAATGAGCGTTCATATTCAACGTCGTTTTCGCCACAATTAGACTATATAGATTTACAATTTTTTCCTGAAAGTGGAAATCTTATAAGTGGTTTGTCTAATAGAGTGGGTTTCAAAGCAGTTGGAGCAGATGGTCGAGGTGTTTTTGTTGAAGGATATGTTTTGAATGAAACAAATGAAATTATAACATCGTTTAAGAGTAACACTTTGGGTATGGGAAGTTTTATATTAGAAGACGCATATAGCTCTGCACGATATAAGGTGCAACTCAAGTCCGATTATAATACTTCAGAGAACATATATTATTTACCGCAAGTAGTACAATCAGGTTATTTGATAAATGTTATTTCTAAAAAAGATAAAATCTATGTGGCTGCTAAAACTAACATTAAGGGTAATAATTCAATAGTTTTGAAAGGAATGTCTCGTGGGTTTGAATATTTGAAACAAGAGGCTACTTTAATTAATGGCAGTTTTATTTATGTGTTTCCAAAGAAATTATTTCCTGAAGGAATTATTGCTTTTACATTATTCGATAACACCAATGTACCTGTGGCAGAACGTTTGTTTTTCAATCATGATGTAAGTAAACGGTTAATGGTTAATTCGACATTTGACCAAAAAAATAGATACCAAAGAGATAAAATAGATTTAAGCATTTCAACTCAAATGCCAGATAAAATTCCAGTTAGTGCTAATGCTTCGGTGTTAGTATTAAATAAAGAAAACCTTGATAGTAATCATCAAAATATACAATCTTATTTTTTGTTGAGTTCTGATTTGAAAGGCCCTATAGAAAATCCAAGGTTCTATTTTCAGGATGGACACATTGAAGATATTGATTTTTTGATGTTAACTCAGGGTTGGCGCAGATACAAATACCATGATCCTATAAGAAAATTGAATTATAAACTCGAAAAAAACTTGAATGTTTCTGGAATTGTAACACCCAAAAACCCCAAAAATAAAAACAATCCTATAGAATTGATGTTAATGACTTTCGATACGCAGCGCTCGGTTTATACAACAGATGTTGTAGCTCCTGGAAGTTTTGAGTTTCAACTAAATGATATATACGGACAGGAACAGGAAATTGTAATTCAAGCTCTTGATAATACAAAAACAGATAAGAATGATTATAATGTAACTTTAAATAAGAAAACAGAACTTCCGATTGATTTTGTTTTAAATACGATAAGCGGAGTTAAGGATAGTTTAGTGCAAAAAATTGTAGAAAAAAATAGAGCATTTAAAAACATACAGGAGGAATACTACTTTAATACGTTTGGTACAACCAAGTTAGATGAAATTGTCATTAATGGTTATAAGATGACACCTCTTAGAAAAAAGATGGCTGACAATTATGGAAAGCCAAATGCAGTAATTGATGGTAAAGATTTAAGAGCAGCAGAAAGCGAACTATCAACAGGGCTTTTCAGCGTGCTTTTTAGTAGTAGTTTCAGAGATAAGATTATTATCACTAGAGGTGTTACAGGAGGTCTTAGTGCGAAAACAGCTAAAGGAGGAAGAGGTCATACAACCTTATTTGTTGTAGATGGAGAGCCAGTGACCGAAGTCAATATGCCATTGCTTCAATATTTGTTGGTAGATGAGATTACGAGTGTAGAGGTTATTGATAACCCAAGAAAATTAAAAAAGCTATACAGCATTGTTATGTCTGCGCCTCCACCACACGGTCGTTTAGAGGGCAGTATTATATCTATTTATACACGTTCTGGCAAAGGTATATTTGGTGCTATTAGAGCTTCAGAAGAGAAATTAGAGTTAAATATGATACCTGTGTTTTCTATTGAAAAAGAATTTTATGTACCTAAACACGATTCTAATCATGTTTATGATTTGTCTGTTCCTGATTTTCGGTCTACTATCTTCTGGGAACCACAGTTAATAATAGATGATAAAGGTGTACAAAATATCAGTTATTATCATTCGGATAATATAGGAACCTTTCAAATTATTATTGAAGCCATTTCTAAAACAGGCGAAATAGGATATCAGGTCCTTAGTTATACTGTCGAAGAGCGTACTAATTGAGCTATAGACTCACGTTAAAGGTAAACTTGGCCGCAAAATTATCGGCCCATGACGGCAGGTGATAACCACCATAACGATAGGCAAAACTTAGTCCGAAACCAAAAAGAAGTTTGTTTAGCTCAATGCCAGCTTCAGAATACCCCTTAGACAGGGTGTTAAATTCTATACTTTCATGACGTTCAATATTACTCATATCACCAATAGCAAATCTGGAAATAAGGACAAGTTGCGGTCTGTAGCGTTCTGTAATTTTAAAAGGTCTCACAAAGTGTTTGAGTTGTAATGTTGTAAAACGATCAGAAAAGAATTCGTTAAAATACATGGTTTCAAAACTGTTGATTCCTGCTACAGAAAAACGTTGTAAAACAGTCTCTTTGGTAATGTTATTAGGATAGGCGTGGTATAGATGTGTTAAGGGCGTATTTCCTAAGGCTAGACCAGAAGTTAAAATGGCTTCGGTAAAAACTTTGTCATTAAATATAAATCGATGTACAGTTCTAAAGTCAGTTTTGAAAAAATTAAAGTCACCTTTTAAAACATTTCTAAAACCTTGTGTCAATTGCAATGAGAATTTAGGATAACCACTTTTGGTTTCTTTGACTTGACCATCGTTGAGTTCAAAATTACTAAAAGGACTCCATTGCAAAGATACTTTTGCAGTACTTAGGTCAAAGGTTTCATAAGAGGTGTCATCAATGGTATAAAAATAATTATATGTTGGATTGATCTTACTTATGGAAAATTCAGCTTCAGATAACAAATGATTTGAAAATTGATGTTCAATACCAACAGCTTTTGTAATGTGTTTATGGAAAAGATCAATGTTTAATAATCGTGGCTCGAAAAACGAAAAAAAGCGCTTGTCTGTTAAAAATGTTGAGCTACCTGTTTCCTGTAAATCATCAGTATAGGATATATTTATCCATGTGTCTGTATCTTTATTTGCCCTAAAGCCTCCACCAATTTTATATTTAAATCGATGATCTCTAAAGCCATAAACCACATAACTATTGATGCGATATTTTTCAGAAAACCCGTCATTAGTCTCACCGCCAAGTCCCGTTCTAAATCCTTCATACTGATTAAATTTTATCAAGTATTTTAAGTCTATATTTAGAAATTTAGTAGGAAAAAAGCCGTTACCTAATTGTTTTAGAAATTCCCTTTTGTTTATAGAGTCGTTTTTAACTTTTGTAGAATCGTTATCAGATGTCGGATTTTGTGAATGTAATGCACAAGTAAATAGCGTAACAAAAATTAGGCAAAAAGTCTTATGCATGTAATCGTTAATATGTTTAGGATTAATAAAAAAAGCGACGTTGTGTTAGTCGCTTTTTTGAATGTTATACTGTCATGATTTCATTATCTTTGACATCAAAAGTATCGTCTATTTTCTTAACGTACTTGTCTGTCATTTGTTGTATGTCAATTTCAGCATTTTTTTGCTGATCTTCTGAGACATCAAGATCCTTAATTTCATTGTTTGCATCTTTACGTGCATTTCTAACACCAACTTTTGCATCTTCAGCTTCCGCTTTTGCCTGCTTGGACAAGTCACGTCTACGCTCTTCTGTTAAAGGAGGAACATTGATTATTATTGATTCACCATTACTCATCGGGTTAAACCCTAAATTTGCAACCATGATGCCACGTTCAATCTCTTGAAGCATGCTTTTTTCCCAAGGTTGAACTGTAATAGTTCTACCATCAGGTGTATTGACGTTGGCTACTTGATTTAAAGGTGTTTGAGTGCCGTAATAGTCTACCATTACACTTCCCAACATCGATGGACTAGCTTTACCAGCTCGAATATTTACAAATTGCTTTTCAAGGTGCTTTATTGCAGCATCCATAGCTTCTTGAGCTGTATCTAATATAAATTTTATGTCTTCGTTCATAGTTTAAAAACTTTAATTCGTAAAATGCTTACCAAAAAATAAGCCAAACATTATAAATTAACTTTAGTTCCTATATTTTCTCCGGATACTACTTTCAATAAATTCCCTTTTTTGTTCATATCAAAAACGATAATTGGAAGTTTATTTTCCTGACTCAATGTGAATGCTGTCGTATCCATGACTTTTAGTCCTTGACGTAGCACATCATCAAATGTAATATGATCAAATTTGATAGCATCTGCATTTTTCTCTGGGTCATCATTATAGATACCATCAACACGTGTTCCTTTTAAAATAACATCTGCTTCAATTTCAATAGCTCTTAAAACCGCTGCAGAATCTGTAGTAAAATAAGGATTTCCAGTTCCTCCACCAAAAATAACTACACGACCTTTATTAAGATGACTCATTGCTTTTCTTCTAATAAAGGGTTCTGCTACTTCATTAATTTTAATCGCAGTTTGTAAACGGGTTTTTACACCAGCATCTTCTAAAGCATTTTGCAAAGCTAAGCCGTTAATTACGGTTGCGAGCATTCCCATATGGTCACCTTGAACACGATCCATTCCATTCATCGCACCAGCTACACCCCTAAAAATATTTCCACCACCGATTACAATGGCTACTTCAACGCCAAGATCGGTAATTTCTTTAATATCTTTAGCATATTCTCCCAGACGTTCTGGATCAATTCCATATTGACGAGAACCCATTAGAGCTTCACCAGATAATTTAAGTAGGATTCTTTTGTATTTCATTTCTTATATTGAAAGTTTAGCAAATATAATCATTATTGTAATTTAGAAAAGTAGAATTGGGATATAAAAAAATACCTGTGAAAATGACAATTACTTTTATGAACTTATGAAAAGACAGTAATTTTGTATTGATTATGAGCAATTTAATTTTCGTAACATAAATAATTTTCGTTTTTTTATAAAGTATTCTATACCAGCTATTATGAAAAATAGAGTGTTTCTTTTACTTTTCTCCTTTGTTTTAATTTTTTCATGTAGAGAACCTGCACCTAAAGGATTGGACACTAAACTTATTGCCGCCGAATATTACAAAGGCGTTGTGAAAATAATTATGCTTGATCCAGAATTAGAAAAAGAAAAGCCTGGTAAAGGTTATTTAAGTAGAGGTTCTGGTTTTATCGTGACCAAAGACGGTTATGTTTTTACTAATAAGCATGTAGTGGAAACAGCTGTTAAAGGTTATTTAGACTACGACTATAATGTTGGTAAAACCAAAAAATCTAAAATTGATGTATATTCTGAAGACATTGTAAATGATAAGAATTTAGTTAAAGTTTATCGAGTTGGACATACAGTTCCTGTAATTCAGGTGTTTAATGGGAAGAGTGAAAACGACTATAAATTATATAAAGCTAAGGTTGTTTCAATAGGAGCAGGTGCTTTTGATGGCGCACTATTAAAAATAGTTAGTGATTTAAATGATAATCCAGTAAGCATGAATTTTACCAAGCTTCCTGTTGGAAATTCTGATACGGTATCACAAGGAGAAAAATTATGTGTGTTTGGATATCCAGCACAATTTCAAGGCTCAGCAGATCTAATGTTAAGAGATTTAAGCACCCTAAGTGTTGGTATTATGAGTGGTAATGATTTTGTGTTTAATTCTGATTATGGGTATATTAAAACTGATGCTGAAATTCACCCTGGAAATAGCGGAGGGCCTGTTTTTGATGAGAATAATAAAGTTATTGGAATTGCGACAGCTAAAGGAAATAAAACAGGAATTGGACTTGTAGGTGGTATTAATGGAATGTACTATATTTCTGCTATTGATAATAAAGCTCACACAAAATTAATTGCAGATGGGTTAACATTACCTAATCGTTCATCATCAATAAATACAATTAAAGGGGATAAACAATTAACAAAAACCAAAGCACAGATTAATGCGGCAATAGCTTTACGAGTTAAAAAGGAGAATGACCTAAAGAAACCACCTTCTAATTATGTGTCTTATTTAAGTTCTAAGGTGTTTTTCTCAAATGTTTCTGCAAAAAAGAATAATAACCTAATACCAGATGCCTCTAAACGATACTCTAGTTTTACAATAGACAAGTCTTTGGGAGGAGTAATTTGGATATATGTTGAAAATAAGCCTTATAAACTAGGAACAGACAGAATGAAAGTCTATGTAGATTTAATGGATGAAAATGGCAATTATAAACAAGTTAAAACCTTTAATGTCACTGAAGTTAACAGCAGTTCATCTATAACACATTTCTCCAATTCATTTTACAAATCGGGTAAGTATAAAATCAGTGTTTATTCTGATACTAAACTTATAAACTCTGGATATATGACACTTTCTTATAAATAAAAAAACCTCTCAAATTAATGAGAGGCTTCGTTTTATATTGAGAATAAAATAGATTATTATCCTACTGTAGCACGTTTAAACCCAGTAACAGTAACGTCACCATAAGATTCAACATACTGAGCGACAGTTTTCTTTTCATCTTTAATGAACTTTTGATCTAATAAACATTGTTCTTGATCTAAAGTTGTATTATCAGAAATGAAACGCTCCATTTTACCTGGTAAAATTCTATCCCAGATTTGTTCTGGCTTACCTTCAGCTTTTAATTCGGCTTTAGCAGCTTCTTCAGCTTGAGCTAATACTTCAGGAGTTAATTGTGCCATTGAGATGTACTGTGGTACATTCTTTAAGGTCTTACCTAAACGTCCTAATTCGATATTATCTTTTTCGATTACAGCAATTCTTGCTTCTGTTTCAGAAGCAACGTATGCTGGATCAAAATCTCTATAAGATAATGTTGTAGCTCCCATAGAAGCGACTTGCATAGCAAGGTCTTTTACTAAAACTTCAGCGTTATCCACGTTTGCAGATAATCCTACTAATGCAGCAATTTTATTGATATGAACATATTGTCCAACGTAAGGTGCATCTAATTTTTCAAAAGAAGTGATGTCTAATTTTTCACCAATAACTCCTGTTTGTTCTGTTAACTTTTCAGCAACAGTCATTCCACCAAAATCGGCAGCTAAGAATTCTTCCTTAGTGTTATAGTTTAATGCAATTTCTGCAAATTGATTAGCTAATGCTACGAAGTTTTCATTTTTCCCAACGAAATCAGTTTCACATCCTAATACAATAGCAACACCAGACGTGTTATCTGCATTAATTTTTGCGATTGCAGCACCTTCAGATGAATCTCTATCAGCTCTTTTTTCTGCAACTTTTTGTCCTTTTTTACGAAGTACTTCAATGGCTTTGTCGAAATCGCCTCCAGCTTCAACTAAGGCTTTTTTACAATCCATCATACCAGCTCCTGTGGCTTGTCTTAATTTATTTACTTCTGCGGCTGTAATTTTTACAGTATTTTCCATTGTTTATAAAAATTTAAAAAAGTCGTTTAATTTATATTTCGTGATGAAAACAATTAAACGACTTAATTATATTGTGTAATTGTTTATTTATTCTTCTTCGTTAGTGGCAACTGGTGCAACTACTTCAGCTTTTTTCTCAGCTTTTGCTTCAGTTTTCACTTCTTTTTTTGCTGCTGGTGATTTTTCACTTTTAGCATCTCTTTCAGCTTTTTCTGATTTTCTTTCAGCTAATCCATCTGCAACTGCCGATGTTACTACTGATAAGATCTTGTTAATTGACTTAGACGCATCGTCGTTAGCAGGAATTAAATAATCTACTTCACGAGGATCTGAGTTTGTATCTACCATTGCGAAGATTGGAATGTTTAATTTCTGTGCTTCTTTAATGGCGATGTGCTCACGTTTGATATCTACTACAAAAAGTGCACCAGGTAAACGTGTCATATCAGAAATAGATCCTAAGTTCTTTTCTAATTTAGCTCTTTGACGATCTACTTGTAAACGTTCTTTCTTAGATAAAGAGTTAAATGTTCCATCTTTCTTCATACGATCAATCATAGCCATTTTCTTAACAGCTTTTCTAATCGTAACAAAGTTAGTTAACATTCCACCTGGCCATCTTTCAGTGATGTAAGGCATGTTTACAGCGCCAGCTTTTTCAGCAACGATGTCTTTTGCTTGTTTTTTTGTAGCAACAAATAAGATCTTCTTTCCAGAAGCTGCAATCTTGTGAAGCGCTTCAGAAGTTTCTTGAATTTTTGCTGCTGTTTTGTAAAGGTTAATGATATGGATACCGTTACGTTCCATATAAATGTAAGGAGCCATGTTTGGATCCCATTTTCTTGTCAAGTGACCAAAGTGTACACCTGCTTCAAGTAAGTCTTTTACTTCTACTTTTTCCATTTTGTAATAGTTTACGTTCTGTTAAATTAGCAATGATCGAGTGGTTGCTTACGCTCGCCTTGACCATTTAGATGCTAAACTGTACCTGAACTCGTTTCAGGATTTTTTTAATTGTTGCCGAATGGAAATTCAGCGGTTTTAATTTAAAGCTGTTCTGATGGTTAATCAGAACAGCTTTGATTTTTTTATATTCCGAAGAAAATTCAGAATAATAAAAAAGGATAGGATTAACGTTTCGAGAATTGGAATTTTTTCCTTGCTTTCTTCTGACCGAATTTTTTACGTTCAACCATACGAGGGTCTCTAGTTAATAATCCTTCTGGCTTTAATATTAGTCTGTTTTCTGCATCAAGTTCGCACATAGCGCGAGATAATGCCAAACGGATCGCTTCGGCTTGGCCTGTAATACCTCCACCGTAAACGTTTACTGTAATATCAAAGTTGCCATCATTGTTAGTCATAGCTAAAGGTTGGTTTACCTTATACTGCAATGTTGCAGTAGGAAAATAAACCGCCATGTCTTTTTTGTTCACCGTGATGTTACCTTTTCCTTTGGCAACGTACACACGAGCAACAGCCGTCTTTCTACGGCCAATTTTGTGAATTACTTCCATTAGTTAACTTTGTTTAAGTCGATTGCTTTTGGTTTTTGAGCTTCATGTTTGTGCTCAGAACCTACAACAACATTTAAATTACGGAATAAATCTGCACCTAATTTGTTTTTAGGGAGCATTCCTTTTACTGATTTTTCTACGATTCTTGCAGGATCTTTTCCAAACAATTCATTCGCAGTTAAACTTCTTTGACCACCTGGATACCCTGTGTGACGAATGTACGTTTTGTCATTCCACTTGTTTCCTGATAAGTTGATTTTTTCTGCATTGATAACAATAACGTTATCTCCACAATCAACATGTGGTGTGAAGTTAGGCTTGTGTTTACCTCTTAAAAGTATTGCTACTTTAGAAGCTAAACGACCTAGCGTTTGATTCTCAGCATCAACTAAAACCCACTCTTTATTAACAGTAGCTTTGTTTGCTGAAATCGTTTTGTAGCTTAATGTGTCCACACTTATTAATTTTGTTATTAAACATTCCTCTCTTAAAAAAGAGTTTGCAAATTTACGATTAAATATTTGATTACCAAATCCTATTTAGCCAATATTTTAAGTTGTGTCCAAAATAATTTTCCTTTTGTATGAGATTGATAACGAAGCCATTCGTTAAAATTTTCTCAAACATGATGATTTTATGTAACAAAGACTTTAAATTGAAGTCTTTACAACGAAGACTAATCAATCAAATCAATGAAAATCTATTCACTAATTACTGCAGTATTCCTATGCAGTTCATTTACTGTTTTTGCACAAAATGAATCATCAATTCCAAAAAGAGTATACACAACTTCACCCATTAAAGACCTAAAGGCTCCAACTATTGATGGTATTCTTGACGAAGCCGCTTGGGATATTGTGGAGTGGACATCTGATTACGTAGAATTCCAGCCAGATGTAGGTACACCTCCTTCCGAACAAACCAAAATGAAAATTGTGTATGACGACAAAAACTTATATGTCGCTTTCAAATGTTATCAAGCAGATCCTTCGACCATAGAAAAACGTATGGGAAGACGAGATGACTTTCCTGGAGATTGGGTTGAAATCAATCTTGGAAGCTATAATGATGACCGAACGGGATTTTCGTTTACCATTTCAGCATCTGGAGTAAAAGGCGATGAATTTATATCTGATAACGGAAATTTTGATGGCAGTTGGAATCCAATTTGGTATGCTGATACAAAAATTAATGATGATGGTTGGACTGCCGAAATGCGAATTCCGTTAAGTCAGTTACGTTTTGGAGACCTCGAAGATCAAGTTTGGGGTTTACAATCAACACGACGCTATTTTAATAATGAAGAGCGATCAACATGGCAACCTTTACCTGCAAATCCACCAGGATGGGTAAGTGAGTTTGGTGAGTTACGCGGACTTGTTGGATTAAAGCCTCAAAAACAATTAGAAATTCAACCCTATACTGTCGCACAATTAGATACCTATCAAGCCGAAGCAGGAAACCCATTTAGAGATGGAAATGATACCAAACTTACTGGAGGATTGGATGCCAAAATTGGAATTACAAATGACCTCACAGTTGATGTGACGATTAATCCAGATTTCGGACAAGTAGATGCCGATCCAGGAGCAATTGCATTGGATGGTTTTGAGATTTTCTTTCAGGAACGACGACCATTTTTTGTAGAGAATAAAAATGTCTTTGACTTTAGAGTGGGAGGCGGAAGAGATAATGTGTTCTTCTCAAGACGTATTGGTAGAACACCTCAAGGCTTTACAACAGCCGATGGCAGTTTGGGTGAATATGAGGACATACCAAATTTCACTACTATACTTGGTGCAGCAAAATTTAGTGGTAAAACAAAAAATGGTTGGGCTATCGGACTTTTAGAAAGTATTACAGCTAAAGAATATGCTGAGATTGAATTAGATGAGCGTGAAGATGTGATCAATAGCTTACCTGAAGTTGGTGAACGACGAGAAGAACTCGTTGAGCCGTTTACTAATTATTTGGTGGCAAGAGCACAGAAAGATTTTAATGATCGTAACTCGTACATAGGTGCCATTGTAACATCTACCAATAGAAAATTGGAAGGGAATTTAGATTTCCTAAGAAAGAGCGCTTATACTGGTGGTGTCGATTTTAGACATAACTGGAAAAACCGTAGGTATTACATTCAAGGGAATCTCACATTAAGTACTGTTAATGGAAGTAAGGAAGCCATTACCAACACACAAACCTCATTAACACATTTATTTCAACGAACTGATGCCAGTCATGTAGATGTCGATCCTAATAAAACCTCATTAACTGGTTCGGGTGGACGACTGGAATTTGGTCAACGTGGTAGTGATAAATGGCGATATACTATTGGCGGAAATTGGAAATCTCCAGAATTAGAACTTAATGATATTGGATTTTTAAGACAGGCAGATATTATTTCTCAATATGCTAATGTGAGGCGTTTATTTAATAAGCCTACAAGTTGGTTTAGGAGAGCAAATATTGGTTTAGAACAATTTACGCAATATGATTTTGAAGGGAATTATAATAGGATTCAGTATGAAATGAGTGGAAATATTAATTTCATAAATAACTGGTTTGCCGATTTTGGAGCCGCACACAAACCTAGAATATATAGTAATACTGTATTGCGAGGAGGTCCGAGATGGAGATGGAACGAAGAGAATTTTTGGTATATGTTCATAGGAACCGATCAACGCAAGAAACTAAGTACAACTATAGGTTATGTGAACTCAAGAGCAAAGCAAAACAATTTTTCATTAGATCGTTATGAATTAAGATTTAGATACCAACCTTTAAATTCATTGAGTATGTCTTTAAATTTTGAGTACGAAGAAAATCCAAATAGAACCCAATATGTTACCGAATCTAATTTTAACGGAACTCCTCGTTATATCTTAGGTGAAATTGATAACGAAAGTTTGAGTGCTACCTTGAGAGTCAACTATAATATCAATCCTAATTTGACCATTCAATATTATGGACAGCCTTTTATATTCAAGGCGAAGTATTCTAACTTTAATTTTGTAAACAATCCTACTGCAGAAAACATTAACGACCGTGTTACGTGGTATGATGCTAATCAAATTTCAGAAGAAAACGGTTCATACGTTGTGGATGAAGATGTAAATGGAACATCAGATTATAGTTTTGGAAACCCTGACTTTGCTTTCGTACAGTTTAGATCAAACCTTGTGGTGCGTTGGGAATACATTCCAGGATCAGAAGTATTCTTAGTATGGTCTCAAGGAATTACTGGTCTAGGTGATGTGAATAATGATTTTGGAGCTATTATTGACAACCAAATTTTTAACCAAAAACCCGAAAACACATTCTTGATTAAGGCTACATACCGATTTGTATTGTAGTGGTTTAGAATACTATTTTAAACCGTTATATCTATAATTCTAACATCGACGCAGTAATTTTTAATTACTTTTGCAAAAGGATGAGTGAATTAAGACTTTCAAGTTGGTTGCCTACCACAAACAAAGAGGTTAAGATACGAGGCTGGGATGAACTAGATGTTATTTTGTTTAGTGGAGATGCCTATGTAGACCACCCAACCTTTGGTCCTGCTGTTATTGGACGTTTACTTGAAAGTTTCGGATTGCGTGTGGCGATTGTGCCACAGCCTAGTGTGACGGATAATCTTCAGGATTTTACAAAACTTGGAGCGCCAAAATTGTTTTTCGGTGTTACAGGTGGTTGTATGGATCCCATGATTAGTAATTATAACGCCAATAAAAAACGTCGTGATAAAGATGCATACACGCCAAATGGCGATATAGGATTTCGACCTGATTATGCGACCACTGTCTATTCTAAAATTCTAAAAGAGAAATGGCCAGATGTACCAGTATTAATTGGAGGCATTGAAGCATCACTACGTCGTGTTACTCATTACGACTATTGGAGCGATACACTAATGCCAACGATTTTAGAAAGTTCTAAAGCCGATTTATTGGTGTATGGCATGGGCGAACAACCATTGCGAGAAGTGGTGCGCTTAATGCAGAAAGGTGTTCCGTTTTCAAGTATCACAACGGTTAAGCAAACGGCAGTACTTTTAAATAAAGATGCTAAGATCCCGAAGAATAGTAATTGGGAGGATGTTGAAATCGCATCGCATGAAATTTGTTTAAATGACAAGAAACAATATGCATCCAATTTTAAAATCATAGAGCAAGAATCGAATAAGTTAGCAGCGCGACGTATTTTTCAAAAGGTTGGTGATAGGACTTTGATGATTAATCCGCCATATCCAACCATGACCGAAGACGAAATTGATGCGTCTTTTGAGTTGCCTTATACACGATTACCACATCCAAAATATAAAAAGCGCGGACCAATTCCTGCGTATGAAATGATCAAGTTTTCCATCAACATCCATCGTGGTTGTTTTGGTGGTTGTAGTTTTTGTACCATTTCGGCGCATCAAGGAAAGTTTATTGCCTCTCGAAGTCAGGAATCGGTATTAAGAGAAGTGGATACGGTTGCTAATATGCCAGATTTTAAAGGCTATTTGAGCGACATTGGTGGTCCGAGTGCCAATATGTACAAGATGAAAGGTAAAATACAGTCTATATGCGACAAATGTGTGGCACCTAGTTGTATTTCGCCAGTGATTTGCAGTAATTTGGATACCTCACACAAACCGTTAACCGATTTATATCAAGCAGTTGATAGTCATCCAAAAGTAAAAAAGTCATTTATAGGTTCTGGAATTCGTCACGATATGCTAGTGCCAGAATTCAATAAGAATGCAGATCCGAAAGAGCTCGACGATTACACCGAAGAAGTGATGACCAAGCACGTGTCTGGCCGACTAAAAGTAGCGCCAGAACATACGAGTGATCCGGTGTTGAAATTGATGCGGAAACCGTCTTTTAAGTACTTCCATAAGTTTAAGGAACGTTTTGATAAAATCAACATCAAGAAAGGTTTAAAACTACAGTTGATACCTTATTTTATCTCCAATCATCCAGCATGTGAAGCCGAAGATATGGCGAATCTCGCTGCCGAAACTAAAGATATGGGTTTCCAGTTAGAGCAAGTACAAGGCTTTACACCTACACCTATGACGGTTGCAACTGTCATCTACTATAGTGGATATCATCCATATACCTTAAAAAAGGTCAACACGCCAAAAACTCGTAAAGAAAAAGATGAACAACATCGTTTTTTCTTTTGGTATAAAGATGAAAACAAAGCCTGGATTAGAAAGACCTTAAATAAACTCGGTCGTCAAGATTTATTGGATGTTCTACTACCAAAAAAGGACGAGAAATGGCGTAAAAATAAACCTAAAGGTGAAGCTAAAAACACCTTTAATGATGCGGTGCCTTTTAACCAGCGGAAAAATAAGGTGAAGTATAAGGGGAAGAAGAAGCGGAGGAGGTAATTGCTAATTTAATGCGCCTCCAACCAATTATCACCAATATCTAAATCGACATCAAGTGGAACTTCGAGTTTATAGGCGTTTTCCATTTCCGTTTTGATAAGTGATTTCATGGCGTCGAGTTCCGGTTTGTAAACATCAAATACCAATTCATCATGCACTTGTAAAAGCATCTTTGATTTGTAATCACTGGCTTGTAGCTTCTCATGAATCTTGATCATGGCAATTTTAATGATATCGGCTGCACTTCCTTGAATTGGTGCATTTACTGCATTACGTTCGGCTGCGCCACGAACCACAGCATTGCGCGAGTTGATATCTTTTAAATAACGTCGACGTCCTAAAACGGTTTGTACATAACCATTGTCTCTTGCAAAACCCACTTGCTCACTCATATAAGCACGCAATTTTGGATAGGTCGCGTAATAGGTGTCGATAAGCTCTTTAGATTCACTTCGTGAGAGATTGGTTTGATTACTCAATCCAAAAGCAGACACACCATAAATAATTCCGAAGTTCACCGTTTTTGCATTGCTACGTTGCTCGCGTGTCACTTCCGAAATAGGTACATTAAATACCTTGGAAGCCGTAGATGCATGAATATCCTCACCATTTTTAAAGGCTTCTATCATGGTTGCCTCCTGACTTAATGCTGCAATGATACGCAGTTCTATTTGCGAATAATCGGCAGCAAGTAAGGTGTGGTCTTCATCTCTTGGAACAAAAGCTTTTCGCACTTGACGACCACGTTCGGTACGAATAGGAATGTTCTGTAAGTTCGGGTTGTTACTACTCAAACGTCCAGTAGCAGCAACGGTTTGCATATAATCGGTATGCACATGACCAGTAGCTTCATCAACTTGAAGTGGTAAGGCATCAACATAAGTGCTTTTGAGTTTTGATAGACCTCTAAAATCTAAAATATTTTGAATGATCTCATGGTCTTTGGCGAGGTAACTTAACACATCTTCAGCTGTAGAATATTGACCAGTCTTCGTTTTTTTAGGTTTATCAACCAGTTTCATCTTTTCAAATAAAATAACACCTAATTGCTTTGGTGACGCAATATTGAACTCTTCTCCAGCGGCATCGTATATTTTCTTTTCGAGTGTCGCAATATCGTTATTCAATTCTTCTGATAATGAATTTAGAAAGGCTTTATCTAGATTAATGCCTTCCAATTCCATTGCTGCGAGTACACGTAGTAGTGGAACTTCGATCTCATCAAATAGTTTTTGTGTGTTGGCTTCACCTAATTCTTTTTCGAAATGCTCTTTAAGTTGTAAAGTAATGTCTGCATCTTCTACAGCGTATTCTGTCTGCTTATCTAGCGGCACTTCTCGCATCGACAATTGATTTTTTCCTTTCTTACCAATCAATTCGGTAATGGAAATAGGCGTGTAGTTAAGATAAGTTTCGGCTAACACATCCATGTTATGTCGCATATCAGGATTGATGAGGTAATGCGCTAACATGGTGTCAAAGAGTTTTCCTTTAACCTCAATATTGTATTTGGCCAAGACTTTAATATCATATTTTAAATTCTGACCGATTTTTTCGATATGTTCATTTTCAAAAAATGGACGTAACACTTCTATGAGTTCTTGAGCCTGTTCTTTTTCCTCCGGAAATGGGACATAAAATCCTTTACCTGCTTCCCATGAAAAGGCGATGCCAACCAGTTCTGCCGTTAAGGGATTAAGTCCGGTCGTTTCGGTATCGAAACATACAGAAGATTGATTTAATAAATTATTGACAAACAATTTGGTGGCCATTCCTGGAGCGATACTTTGATAAAAATGCGACGTGGTTTCAGCAGTCTTTCGTGTGTATTCTGAAACTGTTTCAGTGGTATCAGCATCATCTCCACCAAACAATGAAAACTGTCCAGCACCAGCAGAAGATTTTGTTTTAGGAGTTGCTTTAGGCGCTTCTTTTTGAGCTGTTGTTTCTGTTGGAGGAGCAGTGGCTTCCGCAGAAAATGTTTTTAGGAAATTATCGGTTAATCTTCTAAATTCTAGATTCTGAAATATCTCTTTTACTTTTTCAATATCTGGATGATCGAGCTCAAAGTCCTTAGCGTTGAATTCTACTGGGACATCAAGCATAATAGTGGCTAGTTTCTTTGATAATAAACCCAATTCACCATTAGCTTCCACTTTCTCCTTCATTTTGCCTTTGAGCTGATCTGTATTAGCGAGCAGCCCTTCCATACTACCAAACTGATTGATAAATTTCTTAGCCGTTTTTTCACCAACACCAGGAAGTCCTGGAATATTATCGGAAGCGTCACCCATCATGCCTAGAAAATCGATGACTTGCATCGGACTCTCTACTTCAAATTTTTTCTGAACTTCAGGAATGCCCCAAGTTTCATAACCACCTCCAAAAACAGGTCTGTACATAAAAATATTATCGGTAACCAATTGCGCAAAATCTTTGTCAGGAGTCACCATATATGTTTTATAACCTTCTTTTTCAGCTTGACGAGATAAGGTTCCAATCACATCATCGGCTTCATAACCTTCTTTAACCATAATTGGAATATGCATGGCTTTAAGAATCTCGTAGATATATGGAACAGCCGTTTTAATCCCTTCAGGCGTTTCATCACGATTAGCCTTGTAGGCTTCATACATTTCCACACGGTCTGCACTTCCGCCTTTATCAAAACAAACGGCTAAATGGTCTGGTCGCTCTCGCTTTATGACATCAAGTAGTGAATTCATAAAACCCATGATGGCTGAAGTGTCTTCGCCTTTTGAATTGATTCTTGGGTTTTTTATAAACGCGTAATATCCACGGAAAATTAGTGCATAAGCATCAACTAGAAATAGTCGTTTTTGATCTGACATTGGTTTGTATTTTGAAGTTTATAAAGCTACAAAAACTTATGCGTTTATATGGAACAAATTGAACTACAATTTGTAATTTTCCGCAGTAAAAAATAATACGATGAAAAATTTCTCAATAGCCATTCATGGAGGCGCTGGAACTTTGGTAAAAGGACTCATGACTCAAGAACTGGAAGCACAATATAAAAAGGCTTTACAAATCGCTCTAA
Organism: uncultured Psychroserpens sp.; assembly: GCF_947500255.1. Classification (GTDB taxonomy): domain Bacteria; phylum Bacteroidota; class Bacteroidia; order Flavobacteriales; family Flavobacteriaceae; genus Psychroserpens. The sequence continues at coordinate 1,489,514 of NZ_CANMRL010000001.1, forward strand.
ATAAGGGTTATGACGTTTTAAATGAAGGAGGAACTGCTGTTGATGCTGTTGAGGTTGCTGTTAAATCCCTAGAGGACACTCCATTGTTTAATGCAGGAAAAGGGTCTGTGTTTACTGCAGAGGGGACGCATGAAATGGATGCGAGTATTATGGATGGAAAAACATTAAATGCTGGAGCAGTGTCTTTAGTTACTGGAATTAAAAACCCAGTATCATTAGCACGAGATGTTATGGATAAAAGTTACCACGTGTTTTTGGCAGGTGAAGGCGCTATGCAATTTGCCAAGCAGAATAATTATGATATTGAACCTCCTTCTTATTTTTATGATGAGGTACGTTATCAGCAATGGCAAGGCATTAAGGATAGTGAGAACTTTCAGTTAGATCACAGTGTTAAAAAGGATGGGAAATTTGGAACAGTTGGCGCTGTGGCTTGCGATCAAAACGGAAATATTGCAGCTGCAACCTCTACTGGCGGTATGACTAATAAAAAATGGGGACGGGTTGGTGATAGCCCTATGATTGGTGCTGGCAATTATGCAAATAACGAAACATGCGCTGTGTCGTGTACTGGAAGTGGTGAATTTTTTATTCGTGGAGTTGTAGCCTATGATGTGTCTTGCTTAATGGAACATAAAGACATGAGTTTAAAAGACGCATCGTCTGAAGTCATACACAAGCGTGTTTTTGATATTAAAGGTGATGGTGGTTTGATAGCTGTTGATTCTAAGGGTAATATTGCTATGCCTTTTAATACAGAAGGAATGTATCGTGCTAGTAAAACTTCAGAAGGAAAGGAAGTTATTGCTATTTACAAATAATAGGCTCTTAAAGTCATCTAGAATTGCTTAATTTAGTTCGTGAGTTTTAAATAAAATACGAACTAAATTAGAATTAATGCAGCTTGATATTTGGTCTATAGGAATCATTATAATTGTATTTCAGGGACTATTTCTATTTTCTATTTTAATGGCGTCTAAAGATAAACGCCAAAAGCGTGGAAGTATTTATTTGATGCTGACCATCTTAGTTCTTATTTGGTTTTTGGTTGAATTTTTTACAATAAGAAACAAAATCGATATTGGATTCAATCTATTTTATGGGACGCGTTACGGATCATGGTTTTTACTTGGGCCACTAACTTATTTTTATTTTAAATCCATAACCGATTCACAATGGAAATTTTCAAAATGGCATTGGCTTCACTTTTTACCATTTCTAATTTTTGTAATTATTATTCCCTTTATAGCTTACAAAGGTTTAAATGACCGACAAATAAATTATGGGATGCTGTCGGTATTTGATCATCGTAAAAAAGTACTAACGACGTTTCAATGGATGTATTCGTTTGTTTTTATTCTACAGTTTGTTCATTTAGGAAGCTTTTTAATTAGAAATCTGAACATTGTTAAGACATATTCTAAAGGTTTAAAGGCCGAATATTCTAGTATTGATACTAAAACAAAATGGCTTAAATATTTCAATCTTGTTTTGCTTATCATCCTTACATTTTCAGCTGTTTTCTTGTACATCTTATTGGTTACAGATATATACAGAAGACATCTTGATTATATTTATGTGTTACCTATTGGTGTACTTTTCTATTTCATCAGTTTTAAATTTATGCGTACCGAATGGAAGCATGTTGAACCTAATGATAAGTACTCAGGAAGCTCCTTAAATGCAGATGAAATTCCAAAATATACAGTCAAGTTAGACCAGTTAATCACTAAAGAAAAGGTGTATTTAAATCCTGCCTTAAGATTAAACCACCTGGCAGAACGGTTATCTATTAGTAAGCATCATTTATCTCAGATTATCAATCAGCATTACGGCATGTCGTTTTTTGATTTTATCAATGAGCATCGTATCAATGAAGCTAAAACACTAATTTTAAATCACACAGAATATACGTTGCTAAAAGTTGCATTTGAATCTGGATTCAACAATAAAACATCTTTTGTAAATGCCTTCAAAAAATTTGAAAGTATGACACCTTCAAAATACAGGGATACTCTACGGTATTAATTTTTTCTTAAAATAAAGCAACCTTTATAAAAGTTGTCGTGATTATGAGTCGATAATGCTACTATTATAGTTTTAATTCTAAAACCTATAATTTATGAGAACTCTATTTACTTTTTTTACAATTTCACTTTTATGTATTTATGAATTAAATGCCCAAACTTATAGTATTGACGAAGGTCATAGCACTGTGCAAGTTAATGTTGAACGATTTGGTGTTGTTGATGTGTCGGGCCGATTTAAAAAAGTTGAAGGCACAATTACCTATGACAAAGAGAATAGTTCTAAAACAACTGCTCGTGCAACAATTGCTGTAGATAGCTATGATGCTAATAATGTTGGAGGAGAAAATGCCGTAAAAAGTAAAGCGTTTCTCGATGCCGAAACCTACCCAGAAATTTCCTTTAAGGGAACAAAAATAATATCAAAAAACAATAGTGATTATTTAGTTGGTGATCTCACAATTCATGGGGTGACTAATTCAATTGAATTGCCTTTTACAATTAAAGGACCATTAGTTGATCTACCAACAGGAAAACAATCTATAGCCTTTAATGCTTCTATAACCATCAACAGACAGGATTATGGAATTACATTTGACAGGAAGCTACCTAATGGTACTAGTCTTGTTAGTAACGATATAAAAATTACACTTATGATTCTAGCTATTGCTGAGTAGTATGAAAGCATTTAGCCTAGCCATTATTGTATCTACATTAATTGGACAACTATCTTTTGCTCAGACTAAAACATATAAAATTGATTCCCAAAAAGCAAGGGTCGAATTCAAGGTGTCTCATCTAGGCGTTTTAACGGTAAATGGCGTTTTTACTGAATTTGATGGAGAGATAATTCGTAACAATGGAAACGTATTCATGTTAAAAGGGAATGTATATGTTAAGAGTATTAATACCAATGAAAAAGCAAGAGATAAAATTTTGTTGAGTGAACCGTATCTTGATGAAAAGACCTATCCAATACTACACTTTCAATCCAGTAATGTTGATAAGGCTTCAAAAATGATTGCCGGCGAATTGACGATTAAAAATGAAAAGAGAAGTATTGAAATGCCCTATGAAATTTTGGATGATCAAATAGATATAACGACTAGAATTAGCAGGAAAGACTTTAATTTGGATTTTGGATCAATGAATGCTCTAATTGGAGATTCTATTGAGATAGAGATTCATATTACGTTTTAAAAAATTAGATAAAAGGCGCTTCAATAGGAAGAACAGTTACTTTTCTATTTTTAATATCGTATTGATCACCATTTGAAAGCACGTGAACTGTGAGGTTGGCCATAGTCATTGGAGTGCCTTCTTGTAGTACTTTTTCATTGTTGTGCGTGAGTTGACTTCCGTCAAAAACGATAACCATTCCTGAACCAATAATAGTGCAATCGTTTCCATTTTTTATAATAAGACCTGTATCTTCTGCAAGCCCTAAACCAACTAAACTTGGAAATTTAGCAATAGCTTCACTTTGTCTTCCAAAACGTCCGCGTCTAATAAAATGTGTGTCGATGATCAAACTAGGAATCAAGCTCAAGCCTTTATACATATTTACTGCGCCTTTTATAAACGCTTCAGAAGCGCTTCCACCTGCAATCATTTCTTTAGCCATGACCATTGCTCCTGCACTAGTTCCTGCTATTACGAAACCTGTTTCGTTGATGTAACGATCCAAGAGAATATCATGAATAGCTGTACCTCCAATTTTATCGGTGATTTTAGATTGGTTCCCGCCAGAGAACATGATACATTTAGCAGATGTAATAAGATCTATAGATTCTTGTTTTTCAGAATCCTCCTTACTTCTAATATCCAGAACACTTACGTTCTTACAACCCAAAGTTTTGAACGCCGATAAATAATTGTCACCAACTTCTTGAGGAATACTTGAAGCCGTAGGAATAACTACGATATTGGCATCAATACCACCAGCTTCTTTAACGACATGGTATAAAATACCTTCGTCGATAAATTCTAGAGTATACATTTCGTTGTTTTCTAGACCTTTGTCTTCATTTCCTCCAATAGGAATAAGAGTTCCTTTTATCTTCTGCATAAAAATCTTCCTGTAGATTGAATATTGGGCAAAAATAAACTAATTTTTTTATTGAAAAATGTTATATTTATAATCTTTCACTTAAAAAATCAACCAAATGGATATACGTAGTATAAATGCAATGCGAGGACCAAATTATTGGTCTATTAGACGACACAAATTAATTGTTATGGTTTTAGACCTTCAAGAAATGGAGGAGTTACCATCTAATAAAGTTGATGGATTTTATGATCGTCTTAAAGCTATGTTTCCTGGTATGTATGAGCATCGTTGTTCTGTAGGTGAGCCTGGAGGATTTTTTCAACGTGTAGAAGAAGGAACCTGGATGGGACATATTATAGAACATATTGCCCTAGAAATACAAACGCTAGCAGGTATGGATGTTGGTTTTGGAAGAACAAGAGGTTATGGTGAAGAAGGTGTTTACAATGTTGTATTTGCCTATATGGAAGAATCAGTTGGTCGTTATGCAGCAAAAGCATCAGTAAGAATATGCGAAGCTTTGATAAGTGGTGAAGCCTATGACTTATCAGAAGACATTCAAGAAATGCGAGAATTACGAGAGGCAGATCGCTTAGGGCCTAGTACAGGATCTATAGTTGAAGAAGCCGAGGCTCGAGGTATTCCATGGATTAGATTAAATAAATACTCATTATGTCAACTAGGATATGGCGCTAATCAAAAACGAATACAGGCTACAGTAACTAGTGAAACTAGTAGTATTGGTGTTGAACTCGCTTGTGATAAAGAAGATACAAAGTACTTATTAGAACAAGCCGAAGTTGAAGTGCCTCGTGGTGATATTATTCGTCGCGAACGAAGTTTAGAAGAAGCTTGTCGTTATGTGGGTTACCCTTTAGTGATTAAACCAATTGATGGAAATCACGGACGTGGGATAACGGTCGATATTCAAAATTATGACGACGCATTAGTTGCGTTTAGACATGCAAAAGACAGTTCACGAAGTGGTGCTATTATTGTAGAGAAATTTATTGTTGGTGAAGATTACAGATTGTTAGTTATAAATAATCAACTAGTTGCGGCAGCATTGCGCTCACCTGCTCATGTCGTAGGTGATGGAAAATCTACAGTTCAAGAATTGATTGATGAGGTTAATAAAGATCCGCGTCGTGGATATGGTCATGAAAAAGTATTAACACAAATTTCAGTTAATGAATTAACTAAAACAATTATTAAGGATGCAGGTTATACTTTAGATTCTGTAATTGCTGATGGCGAAAAACTTGTTTTAAAAGACACCGCTAATTTAAGTACTGGAGGAACAGCAGAGGATGTGACAGATATTGTCCATCCTGCAAACGTATCTATGGCTGAACGTATTTCCAAAATTATTGATCTGGATATTTGTGGAATTGATATTATGACTACAGATATTTCTAAACCATTATCTGAAACTGGAGGGGCTGTTCTCGAAGTAAATGCTGGGCCAGGATTTAGAATGCACTTAGCACCAACAACTGGATTACCACGTAATGTGGCTGCACCAGTAATTGATAAATTATTTCCTCAGAAAGGAGATACAGGACGTATTCCTATTATTGCTACATCAGGAACCAACGGCAAAACTACCACTACAAGACTCATTGCTCATATTGCAAAAATGAAAGGTTATAGAGTCGGTTATACAACTAGTGATGGTGTGTATATCCAGAACAGATTATTAATGACGGGAGATTGCACAGGACCTGCAAGTGCTGAGTTTGTGCTCAAAGATCCTACAGTCAACTTTGCTGTTTTAGAATGTGCAAGAGGCGGTTTATTGCGTGCAGGATTAGGATTTAAAAAATGTGATGTTGCTGTAGTAACTAATGTAGCTGCAGATCATTTGGGGTTAAAAGGAATTCATACTATAGAACAATTAGCTAAAGTAAAAGCTGTAGTTCCAGAAACAGTATTACCAGACGGTTATGCTATATTAAATGCTGATGATGATTTGGTATATGATATGCGTCGTAATGTAGACTGTAATGTAGCGCTATTCTCAATGGATGAGAATAATCCTAGAGTAAAAGCATTACAACGCCTTAATGGGATTACAGCAGTATACGAAAATGGTTTTGTGACGATATGTAGGGGTGAATGGAAAATGCGCTTAATGAAAGCAGAGCATATTCCATTAACTTATGGAGGCAAAGCAAAATTTATGATTCAAAATGTACTTGGAGCTGTTCTTGCAGCTCATGTTCAAGGGATTAGTATTGAAGATATGAAAGCCGCATTAGAAACATTTATTCCTTCGGCTTCGCAAACACCAGGGCGTTTAAATCTATTTGAGTTTAATGATTTTACAATTCTTTTAGATTATGCACATAATCCTGCAGGTATGAGAGCGCTTCAAAAATTCACCGATGAATTAGAGGCTACCGTAAAGGTTGGAATCATTGCAGGAATTGGAGATAGACGTGTTGAGGATAATAATGAAATGGGAGCCATTGCAGCTGAAATGTTTGATGAAATTATTATTCGTCAAGATAAGCGTTTGAGAGGAAAAACAGAAGAAGAACTCATCAATATGCTTAATGATGGTATCAAGATGAAAGATCCAAATAAGAAAACAACAATTATTCCTTCAGAAAAAGAAGCGATTACACATGCAGTAAAAAATGCAGTTAAAGGATCGCTGATTATATTGTGTAGTGATGTGATTCCTGATGCGTTAGAATTAGTAAAGCAATTTAAAGAGCAAGAGGCAAAAGGAGAATTAAACTTTGCTTAGAGTTTACTTTTAAATTGAGGTATAAAAAAATCCGAAACATATGTTTCGGATTTTTTGAATCTATTTTTAAAACTAATTAGCAAAGCTTTACCGTTTTTACTTTAATCTGTAAACTCTTTCTGTAAGCTCTAATGCTAATAATATCTGAACTCTTCTTTCTGTTTATTTTCAAAACTTGAGCTTTAGCAGCAGAAGAAGATGTAGTTTCTTTTTTTATTTTTTGAGTTTTACTCTTATTTTCGACTACAGTTTCTACAGTATCATTATTTTTGATATCTACATTAGTATCCTGTCCTACTGAAAGTAGAGGCAACATTGCAAAGGCTAATATGGTTAATACTTTTTTCATAATCGTCGAGGGTTTTTTGTTTTAAACTCGGTTCAAAGAAACGCAACAATTTGAGTGATTATGAATATTTTAGATAAAACGGATGATTTTTAGTTGAGATGAACTTGTTCGCAAAAAACATCGATGAAATGCACAAAAACGGCTCGCAGCCCAATAAAAACGTTAAGGATTAAATGGCAAATTATTCAGATAATAAGTATTTTGAACTGTTTGAAACACAAAAAACGAATCAATATCATATAGGAAATACAACTTATAAAGCTCGTATTAAAAAACTGAAGGCTTTAAAATTTGCACTTGAACGTACCTATAAAAGCACTATTGAAGAGGCCCTTTATCAAGATTTCAAAAAACCAAAAGTAGAAACTGGCCTTACAGAAATTTATTTAGTAGTCAAGGAAATCAAATATACCATTGCTAATTTAAGATCATGGTTAAGTGATCAAAGGGTAAGTACACCTTTAACTTTATTAGGGACGTCATCTTATATTAGGTATGAACCTAAAGGTGTGTGTTTAATTATTTCACCATGGAATTATCCTGTGAATCTTACATTTGGACCTTTAGTATCTGCAATAGCTGCTGGAAACACTGTGATTTTAAAACCATCTGAAATGACACCAAATACATCTGCTGTGATGGCTAAAATTGTTAAAGATGTATTTAATGAAAATGAAGTGGCGTTGGTTGAAGGTGAAGTAGAAGTTGCTCAAGAGTTATTGAAATTACCTTTTAATCATATATTTTTCACTGGATCTCCTACTGTAGGTAAGATTATCATGTCTGCAGCTTCTAAGCATTTATCTTCTGTAACTTTAGAATTAGGAGGAAAGTCACCGACGATTATTCATGAGTCGGTAAATCTAAAAGCTGCGATTAAGAACATAGTTTGGGGTAAGTATTTAAATAATGGGCAAACCTGTATCGCTCCAGATTATGTATTTATACATGAATCTATTAAAGATGAATTTATTGAAGCATTCAAAGCTAAAGCTCTAGAGTATTACTCTGAAAACCCTAAAACTTCAGAGTCGTATAGTCGAGTTGTCAATGAGAAACATTTTAACCGACTTGTAGCTAGCATTGAAAATGCCAAAGAACACAAAGCTACGATTGAGTTAGGAGGTGATTATGATGAGGCTTCAAATTACATTGCGCCAACATTAATATCAAACTTACCTGAAGAAGCGACATTGTTAACCGAAGAAATTTTTGGCCCAATACTGCCAATAAAAACGTATAAAACAATTGATGAGGTTATTGATTATATCAATTCAAAAGAAAAACCGCTAGCACTTTATATTTACGCAAGGAGTAAAAAAGTCATTAATAGAATAATACATTCTACACGAGCAGGTAGTACATGTATTAATAGTAATGCACTTCAATATTCAAATCATCATTTACCATTTGGAGGCTCAAACAATAGTGGTATTGGCAAGGCGCATGGCTTTTTTGGTTTTCAAGAATTCACTAACGCGCGTTCTGTTTTGAAAAGGCATACTATAGGGCCGTTATACTTGTTATTTCCACCTTATAATAAGTTAAAAGAAAAAATTACAAACGCAGCTATAAAGTGGTTTTAAGCTTTATTAAAGTAATCCGATTGAATCTGTTCATTCACACCATTTTGAAATTTAGTCATACTAAACCACTGGTGTATTGAATAACTTCCAGTCTCACCTTTTTTATTAACAGCAATATATCCAACTTGAAAATCTTTATAGTTGCTGTTGGGTTTATTCACAATTCTACTAATGGCTTCTTCGCAGGCTTCTTGAGGTGATTTCCCTTGCCGCATCAATTCTACAACCAAAAAACTACCAACAGTTTTTACCACTTCTTCACCAAGACCAGTAGCTACACAAGCTCCAATTTCATTGTCTACAAATAAACCCGAACCAATAATAGGTGAATCACCAACACGACCACCCATTTTATAAGCTAAACCACTCGTGGTACAAGCGCCAGAAATATCACCATTTTTATCAATGGCTAACATCCCAATGGTATCATGATTTTCAATATTAATTATAGGTTTGTATTTGGCTTCTACTTTCCATTTTTCCCAAGCGTCTTTAGACGCTTCAGTAAGTAAATCTTCCGGTTCGAAACCTTTTGATACTGCAAATTGCTTAGCACCTTCACCAGCAAGCATGACATGAGGTGTATCTTCCATAACTTTTCTTGCAACAGAAACGGCATGCGTGATGCTTTGAAGATACACTACCGAACCACAATTACCATGTTTGTCCATAATACAAGCATCTAATGTGACATTGCCATCGCGATCGGGTAAACCACCTTTACCAACAGATTGCCCTTTTTCATTTGCTTCTTCAACCATACAACCCTGTTCTACGGCATCTAAAGCGTTGCCTCCAGCTTGTAATACTTCCATAGCTTTTGCAGTAGCATCAATGACATGCCATGTAGCAATAACTAATGGTAATGTTGCTTTAGAATGAGTTGAAGAAGTCGCAGCAGTAGCTTTTTTCTCTTCGGAAGTTTTTTCAGCACAACCAACAAGTGTACTTCCAACTGCCAACCCAACGCCTGTTAATGAGGCATTTTTAATAAAGTGTCTTCGTTTCATAATTTAGTTTATTAATATTCTACACCTTGTTTATCAAGTACAGTTTTTGTTCTAAATGCATAAAATAAAAGGTACGCAAAACAGGCTACAGCTATCCAATAAGAGGATTGAATTGTAAATACATCAGCCAGTTTCCCTTGTACAGGAGGAATAATAGCTCCACCTAAAATCATCATGATTAAAAAGGCTGAACCTTGAGACGTGTATTTCCCTAAGCCAGCAATACTTAATGTAAAGATACAAGGCCACATAATTGAGCAGAATAAACCTCCAGATAAAAATGCAAATAAAGCAACATTACCAGAAGAAAATAAACCAATCAACATGCCTAAAATTCCTAAAAAGCTGAATATTTTTAGTGTTTTAACAGGATTGTCCTTAGCTAAGAAAAAGCCTCCTATTTGAACGGCAACACAAATAGCGAAAAATAAAATTTCGTTGGTGGTAAAACTACTTTTAAATGAATTTGCTAAAAGAATAACTCCAAAAGCTATATATGGAACAACGATAAGTAAGACTTTCTTTAATCCTTTACTAGGATTAAATACGGTAATTGCTCCAACCCAACGTCCAATCATGAGTCCGCCCCAGTACAATGAAATATATTTTCCAATTTCCGAATCATTTAATACGGGTAATCCAAGCGCATTGAGATTTGAACTGTCAATACCTTGTTTTAATAGTTCTCCAAGATTACTACCAATAGTCACTTCTACACCTACATAGGTAAATATAGCTAACATTCCTAAAACCAACTGAGGGTATTTCATGGCGCCCCAACCTGATGATTGTTTTGAAGCCATAGAGTTGGCTATGAACACAGCAATTATAACGGCAAAAAGGGCAACAAATAGAATAATCAATCGCGTTTGCTCCAAGTCGTCAGTTACTGGCGTATCACCAGAGTAAGTGCTAAAAATATAACCAAAACAACCTACGATAACCAATGTTAAAATAACGAGTAGGTTTCGTGCTTTGTTAGCAGGCTCAAATACCGTATCCGACTTTAAAGATGGTAGTTTTTTAGAAAAATGAAATAAAGCTGCGGCTACTAAAAATAAGGCACCAACACCAAGATATAAGGCTTGAACAGTCACTAAGGTGATTTCATTGTTAGTGATCATCTGAGCCAATTCATCAGTACTCCAAGTTGCAGATCCAAAAATGACTAAGCTTACAACAATTGGCCCTATAGTTGTTCCGAAGGAATTAATACCACCTGCTAAATTTAGACGATGAGACCCTGTTTTCGGATCTCCAAGAGCTATGGCAAAAGGGTTAGCTGCTGTTTGTTGTAAAGAAAAACCTAAACCAACAATAAAAAGAGCAATAAGGACTAAATAGAAAACACTGGTTTGGCCTTGTTCAGCACCTGCTGTTGAGGGATACATTACAAATGCTCCTATAGCTGATAATAACAAGCCATAAACAATACCAGCTTTATAGCCCCAAGTATTGAGAATATCCTTTTTAATCGTGCTAGACATGATAAAAAGCAATAATGCACCAATATAATATGCACCATAAAATGCAAAATCCACCAGTTGAGATTGAAATTGATCTATATTAAAATAGGTTTTACAAAATGGAATAAATACGCCATTTGATGCTGCTATAAATCCCCAAAAAAAGAAGACTGTCACTAAAGTAGCTAAAGCAGATTTGTTGTTTTGATTTGTCATAAGTTAATTGATTAGTTATCTAATTATATTCACACGCTATTTAACTGAAATTTCATCTACAAACAACCAGCTTCTACCGTCGTGAGGGTAGCCTAAATGCCACTCTGGGAGCTCGCCTAGTTTTTTTGCAATAATCTTTATATACTGAAATTCCTTTGGGATTTGTTTAAAAATAATAGTTTCAATCTCTACGTCTTCTGAAGGTTTTGCTGTATCGATAGTTCTTATATCATCAATGGTTGTAAAGTTAACACCATCTTTTGATCCAAGGCATTCAATGCGTGTTGGGTAGAATATCCAAGAACGTTGATCCTGCAGGAAGTTAACACTAACTGAATGTACCTGTTTTGTGCTACCTAAATCTACTGTTGCTATTAAATCTTCATCAAAATAACCTTGCCAAGTTCCTGTTCTAAAGTCTTGTGTTCCCAGAATGCCATCGATAAGCGCATCGTTACCTCCAGCATTATATTGGTTGGCATATTTGGTTTCTAACTTAATAGACAAGTTTGGGTCTATTTTATAGAATTTAGTTTCAATGATAGGACTTTTTGTTCCATTTTTTTCAGAGTAAACATTTAGGGTTGTTGGTTCCGAAATTTTGAATGGTTTATCATAAGTAATAAAATTTCGGTCATTAATGCTATATAAAATGGATGCATCTTTATCTACATTTTCTAACACAACTTCGGTATCACCTTTAAAAGCCACATCTCCTTTTGCAATAAATGGTGCTGCAACTATAACATGGTCATTAATTTCGGTTGTAGGCTCGTTCCCATCACGACTTCCCCAAACGGCCGGATTATCAGTCATTTTGAATTCTAAAGTACCACCAGACATGATGTCTTCGTGAGAAATAAATGTCTTATCTAGTGCTTTTCCGTTGAGGTAAGCATATTCGACATAGATATTTGTGTCACTTAAATTATCGGCTACAATAGAAAATTGTTTTCCATTTTCAAGATTAATAGTTGCTTTATCAAACAATGGTGTTCCGATAATATATTGATTGCTTCCAGGTGTTACTGGATAGAATCCCATCGATGAAAATACATACCATGCACTCATTTGTCCACAATCTTCATTACCCGAAATCCCATCAGGTTCATTGGTATACAATTCGGTTAAAATTTGATGGACTTTTTCTTGGGTCTTATGAGGTTTGTTTACAAAATTATAAAGGTAAGCCATGTGGTGACTAGGTTCATTCCCATGAGCGTATTGTCCAATTAGGCCTGTGATATCAGCTTGGTTACGTCCCGAGGTTTCAGCATTTGCCGTGAATAATTCATCTAATTGAGCTTCTAGTTTATCTTTTCCGCCGAGAAGCTTTATAAATCCTGAAATATCCTGAGGCACATAAAAACTATATTGCCATGAGTTAGCTTCGGTATAGTTGAAATTGACTTCATATGGATCAAAAGGCGCAAACCATGTATTGCGAAAACGCCCACGCATAAACTGGCTTTCGGGATCGTATATGTTTTTATAGTATTGTGCGCGCTCACTATATGTTTTATAGTCATCATCCTTACCCATGGCTTTTGCCATTTGCGCTATGGTCCAGTCATCATAAGCATATTCTAGTGTTTTTGATACCGATTCACTTTCCTCTTCAACAGGAATAAAACCAAGCTCTTTATAGCTCTTGAGTCCTAATTTGTCTCTAGTAGCCGAATACTTCATAGCTTCTAAAGCTTTTTCAGTATCATAATTAGTGATGCCCTTTAAATAAGCATCAGAAATTACTGGAACCGCATGATAACCAATCATGCAACCTGTATAACAAGCCGAGAGATCCCAAATTGGCATAATACCGCCTTCGTCATATTTAGCCAAAAACGTATTTATAAAATCATTGGTTCGCTCTTGCTCAATAATAGTGTACAAAGGATGTGCAGCACGATACGTATCCCATAACGAGAACACAGTATAGTATTCAAAATCATTAGTTTCATGGATATCAAGATCCATACCTCGATATCTCCCATCGACATCCTGATAAAGATTAGGTGCGATCATGGTGTGATACATCGCCGAATAAAAGTTAGTCTTGTAATCTTCATTTTGAGACTCAACAACTATTTTTTCCAGTTGGTTTTCCCAAGTTTGTTGTGCTTCAGTTTTAATTTGCTCAAAGGTCTTGTTTCCTATTTCTTCTTGCCTATTATTTTCGGCGCCATTTACATCAACTGCCGAAATTCCTATCTTGACATAAACAGGGTCGTTATTAGGATTTTCAAATTCAATGGCAGCTTGTTTGCTTTGATATTTATAATTTTTAGAGACTAAAAGTCCATTTTCGTTATAGGTGATGCTTTTTATTGGCTTTGAAAACTGAATGCTATAAAACAGCCTTTGGTCAGTTGCCCAAGCTTTAGAATGCCTAAAACCTGAAATGGTAGAATCGTTTATTTTCTGAATTTTATAATCTAAGATTTCATCGCGATGATCTAAATCTAACATTACAATTTGATTATTTGAAGAAGGAAATTGATACTTGTGAATTCCACTACGCTTCGAAACCGTTAGTTCTACATCAATGTTAGTAGAATCTAAATATACCTTATAATAGGCAGGTTCTGCTATTTCATTATCATGAGAAAAGTGTGCACGATAACCTGGTTTTTCGTCGCTACCATTATTAAAGTTAATGGTGTTAGTTGGCATTAGTAGTATATCGCCATAATCGCTAACACCAGTTCCACTCAAGTGAGTGTGCGAAAAACCGTAAATGTAGTTATCACTATAATGATAACCAGAACAACCATCCCAGCCATCTAGTCTTGTGTCTGGACTTAATTGCATCATTCCAAATGGCATTGTTGCTCCAGGATAGGTATGACCGTGACCTCCTGTACCAATAAACGGATTGACATATTTAATAAGTGGCTTGTCTTTTTTAGCGATTTCTATTTGAGGTTTGGTTTCGCAACTAGTTAGAGATAGCGCAAGAAAAACGATAGAAAAAAGATGTTTCATGGAAGATTTTATTAATCGAAAGGGAAGATACTAAATCTTAAGGTATCGTTAAATATATTTTAACAACTAAGTTCCTTTTTAAAATGACTTATCTTTGCAAAAACTTCATTATATGGTGCGTTGGATTATATTTATTTTAATCTATAGTCTTTTTTCATTTTACGGATTTCAAGCTGTTAAGACAGTTACAAAAACTACTTGGATACATTATTTATTTATTGCTATCGCACTTATTATTGCGGGTAACTTTATTTATCAATTTTCAATAGGTTCAGAAGGAAGAGTGCTTAATCCGGCAAAGAGCTATGCTTTTGGATTTTTGCTGGCTTTTATGTCATTAAATTTAGTAATCGTACCAATCCTCCTTGGTGAGGATATTGTAAGAACTGTTCTTGGATTATATGATAAAGTGGTGACTAAAGAATCTTTTTACATGCCTTCAAGAAGAAAATTTATTAGTCAAATAGCTTTAGGATTGGCGGCAATTCCTTTTTCCTCTTTACTCTACGGAATGTATAAAGGTAAATACAGGTTTAGAGTTTTAGATTACACCTTGCACTTTGAAGATTTGCCTGATGCTTTTGATGGTTATCGAATCACTCAAATAAGTGATATCCACTCAGGGAGTTTTGATAATCGAGAAAAAATAGAATATGGTGTTGATCTTATTAATCAGCAGCAGTCAGATGTCATCATGTTTACTGGTGATATGGTTAACAATAAAGCATCTGAAATGGTACCATGGAAAGATGTTTTTGGAACTTTGAAAGCTAAAGATGGTGTGTTTTCGGTATTAGGAAATCATGATTATGGTGATTATGTAAGTTGGCAATCTGAAAGTGACAAAACCAAAAACTTGGATGATCTTAAGGCACTTCAAAAAGAAATGGGATATGATTTATTACTTAATGAATCTCGGTTTATAGAAAGAAACGGACAACGAATAGCTTTAGTTGGTGTTGAAAATTGGGGTAAAGGCGGCTTTAAAAAAGCAGGAGATCTAAAAAAAGCATCGCAAAATGTAAGTCCGAACGATTTTAAAATCTTAATGAGCCACGACCCAAGTCATTGGGAAGAAGAAGTCATAAAAGACGATTACCATTATCATCTTACACTAAGCGGACATACACATGGTATGCAATTTGGGATTGAGATTCCAGGTTGGATTAAATGGAGTCCTGTAAAATGGCGTTATAAATATTGGGCTGGTATTTACCAGGAACTTGGTCAATATATAAATGTTAATAGAGGGTTTGGATATTTAGGGTATCCAGGACGCGTTGGTATTTGGCCAGAGGTAACGGTAATCACGCTTAAAAAAGGCACAAATAATGCATAATAGTGTCGAAATGTTATTTTTACTCTGAAATTGTTTATTTTTATAAATATGTCAGAGTGAACCTAGTAGATTGGTTAATTTAAAGTATTACCAAAAAATTGTTTAGGTTTGTATATACATATCTGATTTAAAAGTTTAAACGTATGTCAAAATTTGGGGAACTTATAGACGTGGATATTCCAGTTCTGTTAGATTTTTTCACAGAGTGGAATGAGCAATCTACAGCAATGCATCCTGTGATGAGAGATGTGGCTGCTGCTCTAGGTGATAAAGCCAAAGTCATAAAAATAGACGTTGATAAAAATAAGGAGTTAGCCGAAGCTCTACGTGTAAAAGGTTTACCAACTCTTATTATTTACAAAAACGGTGAGATGAAATGGCGACATAGTGGAGAACAAGACGCTAACACACTTATAGGTATTGTTCAAGAGTATATCTAGATTACAAGGCTTTAAACACAAATCCTTCATTACTAAACAATTCTAAGACTTTTGGTAGTGTATACATCAAATTTCTTGACGCTTTCACGCTATCATGAAACACAATAATGCTTCCTTTTTTACTTTTAGACATAACATTCTCTAGGCACTTTTCTTCAGAAATTTCTTTTTCCCAGTCAAAAGACAGTACATCCCACATAATTATTTGATAGCCAAGGGTGATGAGTTTTTTTCCTTGTTTTGGCTTTATTTGTCCATAAGGCGGACGAAAAAGAAGTTGGGTTTCAGAGTTTTTATAAGCATTAATAGAAGTTTGAGCAGTTTTGACTTCTTTTAAATAGTCTTTAGTCTTAGTTGTCCAGCCTTTAACATGGTGTTGTGTGTGATTTCCAACCGTATGACCATTATCTATGATGTTTTTAAATACATCGGGGTATTTTTCAACATTAGAGCCAATACAAAAAAAGGAAGCCTTTGCATTGTAATCGTTAAGCGTATTTAAAGTCCAATCTGTGATCTTTGGAGTTGGCCCATCATCAAAAGTTAAATATAGTTCCTTATCATTTGTTGCCACATCCCAAACATAATTAGGAAACATTTTTTTAGCAACAATAGGTGTTTTTACCGGAGCTATTTTCATTTGTAAGGGTTATTGCTGTCCGCTCAAAATAGTGTCGATAGTATCTTTTTGAAGGTCTCGATCTTCTCTAACAGGTTTTGCGTCTGGTTCTTCCTCTCCAGTAAAGTGACTAAATCGTTGTAAATAATTGTTGAATTTTTTCGTTTCTTTTATGGCAAATTCTTCATCATTATATATTACTAGAATATCAACTAAGTTTCTATACCATTCAATATCTGAAACAATTTCTTCTAGATAACGTTCTTGATTTTCAATAGAGAGTTCACTCCAGTAGATGAGTTTTTCTTGGTATTTTCTTGTGACATCTGTATAGAGTTGTCTCGCTTTTTCTTTATTACCTATTTCATAGTATCCTGTTATGTAGGGTTCTAGTAACGTATAGAAACCAAACTTATCTACTGGCATTTTCTCTAGAGCTAGGTCTGCTACTTTTTCGGCCTTATCAAGCTGATCTTCGTTGATTAGTTGCTCCATAAGTCTTGCTAAGTTACCTCTGTAAGTAATTCCATTTTTTCTGGTTTCGACGTCATGATAAATTTTGTCACTACCACTATTTCCCCAATCCCAAGACATCACTTTTTCATACATTAAGTCACTATCAATTCGTCCCATATCAAATGGATTTGCTCGATTAACAGGTGTTTTAATCGGTACTAGTTTATAACATAAACCATCCAGTTGTAAGTAATCTTTCATCCAGATATAATCTTCGTCACCAAATGCTCCGCCAGTAAAGTATATTGGACGTTTCCAGTCATTATTTGCTATGATGTCTAGCATTAACAAACGGTTTTTGTATAGTGCATTACTTGTGATTTTGACATCAATGTAAGGTGCAATTTTATCTTTGTCTTTGTCTTTAACAACACCATTTTCTAAAACATTATCTCTGTTGACAGGTATTCTAATATTTGATGTTGGCAGATAGTTTGAATTTTGAAGTTGTGCAGGATATGCATTTGGATTTTCACCTCTACTTTGCATAGCGTATTTAACTTTATATCGTTTATCATCATTGGATATGAAATTCATGAAGTCTTTAATCATCATCGTATCTTGAGTGATTTCATATTTCATGACCACGTCACGTGTTCCAAATTTATATTGATCATGAGTCAACTGTGATGGGATAGGATCACTCTCATAAGCTTTTCGTTTCATTTGATCTATATACCAATCGGTTTGAAATAAACTTGTGTTTACGACACGTACATCAGTTCTCACGCCTTCAATTTCTTGTAAGTACCATAATGGGAAACTATCATTATCACCTATAGTAAATAAGATGGCATTGGGTGCACAGGATTCTAAATATTTCCGAGCCATGGCCTGTGCTGTATATTTTGCTGATCTATCATGATCATCCCAATTTTCAGCAGCTAAAATTCCAGGCACTAAAATCAAGCAAACTACTGTAATTACAGGAGCTAAGAATTTTGAGCGTGCATATTTCCGTAGTAAATCAAAAATAGCATAGACTCCAAAACCAATCCAAATAGCAAATACATAAAATGAACCGACTACAGAGTAGTCTCTTTCACGAGGTTCGAAAGGTCTTACATTAGTATAAAATTGAATTGCTAGTCCAGTAAATAAGAAAAACACTAATAGCACCCAAAAGCGCTTAGGATCTCTTGTGAGAACAAACAAAAAGCCAATAATACCAAGTATTAGCGGTAACATATAATAAGTGTTTCTTGCTTTATTATCGGCAACATCACTAGGTAAGTTGTCTTGAGACATTCCTAAATGCCACTTATCCAATGGACCAATTCCACTAATCCAATTGCCATGTAGGTCATCATATTTTCCTTGGATATCATCTTGCCTTCCAGAGAAGTTCCACATAAAATAACGCCAATACATATAACCTAACTGGTAATCTATCATGTAATAAAGATTGTCGCCAAAGGATGGCTTCTCAATGTCTAAAAAGTCTCGACCAAATTGTCTTAGGAAATTATGATAATCTTCATAATTTATCTTTCCTTGTGCGACTTCGCTTCTAAATTTATTAACCAAACCACGTATATCATTATCCATTTGATATTCGGGTTTGATTTTGAAATCTAACAAGCCAGTAAACATCATGTAATTTTCTGCGTGCTCAGTACTCCACATTCTTGGTAGCCACGATGCTTGAGTAGCGTTGTAATTTTGTTTAGATTTTTCCCAGTTGTTGACAATAACATATTCACCTTTCTCATGATCTTTTTCATATTTAGGCTTGTCGTCCAAATACGGATTATCTTCATCTAGCCCTGTGTATTGATCTGTAAATAGTGGTCCATAAAACAAATGAGTTTCTGGGTATTGTTCTAAATTGTAATAGGCCAAAAGTTCACGTGCACTTGACGGATTGTTTTCGTTAATTATAACATTAGCATTTGCTCTTATAGGTAACATTACCCAAGACGAAAATCCGATAAAGATAAAAATCAGGCAAAGTGTTAATGTATTGGCATATTTGTAGCCTTTGCTTTTTGTGTATTTTAATCCGAAGTAAAATAATGCTACAACTATGATTCCAGCAATTATTGAACCTGAGTTAAAAGGAAGACCGATAGTATTAACAAAGAAAATTTCCGAAGCACTAAATAATCTAAGTGCATTAGGCAGTAATAATTTAAATATAAATAATAAAATGGCGGCGGCAATAACATTAGCCAGAATAAAGTTTCCTACAGTAATATTTTTATAATTCTTAAAATAGTAAATAAGAGCTAAAGCAGGAATGGTAAGAAGCCCCATGAAATGAACACCAAACGATAAGCCAATGACAAAAGCAATTAATATTAACCATCGATGACCTCTAGGTTCATGCATGTCTTGTTCCCATCTTAAACCAAGATAAAATAAGATTGCCATAATTAAAGTAGCCATAGCATACACTTCAGTTTCGACGGCATTGAACCAAAAAGAATCTGTAAATGTAAAGGCTAAACTACCGACCAAGGCACTACCTAAAATAGCAATATATTGGTGCTTTGAAAGCACTTCATTAGTTTCATTTTCCTTTCTTGGATCGGCAATAAGAACAAGTTTTCTTAATAATAGAGTAATAGACCAAAACATGAATAGTATGGTAAATGCACTTGAAACAGCACTCATCATGTTTAGCATCATACCAATTTGGGCAGGCTCAAGAGCAAACATTGAGAAAAATGCGCCTAACATTTGAAATAGTGGCGCTCCAGGAGGATGCCCTACTTGTAGTTTTGATGACGTCAATATGTATTCTCCTGCATCCCAAAAGCTAACTGTGGGCTCTATTGTTAATGCATAAGTAATTAAAGCTATGGTAAAAGCTAGCCATCCTAAGATGGTATTCCATTTCTTGAAGTTGAAATGTGTCATAAAAATAGTCTATTTAATGCGAGCGAATTTACTAATAAATATGTTAAACACTACAGATTTTAAGTAAACGTTACCATTTTTTGATTATTTTCTAAAAAATTATTTGTACAAATAAAACTTTGTAGTAAATTTGCATCCTCTTTAAGAGATTGGCCTATGGTGTAACTGGCAACACATTGGTTTTTGGTACCAAAGAGTCTAGGTTCGATCCCTAGTGGGCCAACAAAAAGTCTTCCAATTTTGGAAGACTTTTTCTTTTTATTAAAATTTTAAACTAAATCTTAAAGGTAATTACTGGTCTATTGGCGTGATTTACGAGGTCTTCGCTAATGCTTCCATTAAAAAAATGCGCTATACCTTGTCTGCCATGAGTGCTAATACCTATTAAGTCGGCATCGATTTGTTTAGAATAATTCAACACACCTTTTTCAACAGATTCGTCATTATAAATATTAACTGTGTAGTTTTTAAAACTATAGTCTTCTATAAAGTTGTTAATTCTATCATTTGCTTTTTTGGTCGTTGTGAAATTACTGGCTGTATTTACCATGAGTAAATGTAATTGTGCGCCAAAAGCTGTAGCAAATTCTGTGGCTTGGCGATAGGTCTCTTTATTATCATTTTTAAAATCTGAAGCAAATACAATATCATCTACACTAAAATCATCATGATTATTCTTAATTACTAGTACAGGTACGTCTGAGTTGCGAACTGCTTTTTCAGCGTTAGATCCAACAAACATCTCTTTAAAGCCACTAGCGCCATGAGAACCCATAGTAATCATGGTAATACCGTGTTCTTTGCATATTTCTGAAATACCATTAAAAGACCCATCTGGTTTCACAATCTCGTGTACATTTAAACCTTCGAGATAAGAGCTATTCATTATGTCTTCAAATTTCTGATGTGCCATTTTCATAAAAAACATGACTTCTGGTACTTCGGCTTGAGTGCTTACAGCATCAATTTCTTGTAAAGGGATTTCTAGCATGTGTAATAAATAAATCTCACTACCATGCTTTCTTGCAATTTGAGAGGCTACTTTTAATGCATTTTCCGCCTCTTTTGAAAAATCAGTTGGAACTAGTATTTTTTTCATATTGATGTAGTTGATTTGTAGTATATAAATTTAATAATAAAAATCGACATAGTCGCAGTTGTAAAAATCAATAAAATTGTTGTATATTTGCAGCGTTGTTTGAAGAAAAAAGAATAATGAGCGGACGGAAAGTCCGCTCTTTTTATACTAAAAATGTTCAGAGAAACTGTAAAAAATTTATTAGAGGAAGGATTAAAACAACGTGAAGACCTGTTTTTGATCGATTTTGATGTGTTATCAGATAATTCGATAAAAATTGTAATTGACGGAGATAATGGTGTTTTAGTAGAAGATTGTATGTTTATAAGTCGTGCTATTGAACATAACTTAGATAGGGAAGAACATGATTTTTCTCTTGAAGTATTATCTGCTGGAGCAACAGCGCCATTTACAAATAAAAGACAGTATAAAAAAAATATAGGTAGAACACTTAGTGTTAAAACCACCGAAAATGAAACCATAGAAGGAACACTTACTGAAGCTAATGATGATAAGATCCTTTTAGAATGGAAAACTAGAGAGCCTAAACCTGTAGGCAAAGGCAAAGTAACCGTAAAAAAGCAAGCTGAGATATTGTATGATACAATATCAAAAGCTCAAGTTGTAATAAAATTTTAATTCATAGTTATGGAAAATATTGCGTTAATTGATTCTTTTTCAGAATTTAAAGACGATAAGTTAATAGATCGTGTAACGTTAATGGCGATTTTAGAGGATGTATTGAGAAATGCACTGAAAAAGAAATATGGTGATGACGATAATTTTGATATTATTATAAACCCTGATAAAGGTGATTTAGAAATTTGGAGAAATAGAATTGTTGTTGCAGATGATGAAGTTGAAGAACCTAATCAAGAAATCGCATTATCTGAAGCTCAGAAAATTGAACCAGATTTTGAAGTTGGAGAAGATGTAGCTGAAGAAGTTAAGTTAGTTGATCTTGGTCGTCGTTCTATTTTAGCATTGCGTCAAAACTTGATCTCCAAGATTCATGAGCATGACAATACAAACATCTATAAGCAATTTAAAGAACTAGAAGGAGAGATTTATTCGGCTGAGGTTCATCATATTCGCCATAGAGCGATTATACTTTTAGATGATGAAGGTAATGAAATCATCCTTCCAAAGGATAAACAAATACCTTCCGACTTTTTTAGAAAAGGAGAAAATGTTAGAGGAATTATTGAAAGTGTTGAATTAAAAGGAAATAAACCTGCCATTATTATGTCTAGAACTGCACCAGCATTTTTAGAGAAATTATTTGAGCAGGAAATCCCAGAAGTATTTGATGGTTTAATTACGATCAAAAATGTGGTTAGAATTCCAGGAGAGAAAGCTAAAGTAGCCGTAGATTCTTATGATGATAGAATTGATCCTGTGGGTGCATGTGTTGGTATGAAAGGTTCTAGAATTCACGGTATTGTTCGTGAATTAGGTAATGAGAATATTGATGTTATTAATTATACTAATAACTTACAGTTATTTATCACTAGAGCGCTAAGCCCAGCTCGAGTAACGTCTATTAAGTTAGACGAAGAAAATAAACGTGCTGAAGTATTACTAAAACCAGAAGAAGTGTCAAAAGCTATTGGTAGAGGTGGTCATAATATTAGATTAGCTGGTAAATTAACTGGTTATGAAATTGACGTATTTAGAGAAGGTGCAGAAGAAGATGTAGAATTAACTGAGTTCTCAGATGAAATCGAAGGATGGATTATAGATGAATTTAGTAAGGTAGGTTTAGATACTGCTAAAAGCGTATTGGAGCAAGATGTTGATGATCTTGTAAAGCGTACCGATCTTGAAGAAGAAACAATATTAGATGTTATTAGAATTCTTAAAGAAGAATTCGAAGATTAATGCCAACTTAGTATTATAAAGTTAATTTGGTAGAATAGATTTTTAAGTTATATTACACAATTTATGGCTCAAACGAGATTAAATAAAGTATTAAGGGAATTAAATATCTCTATAGATCGCGCTGTTGATTTTTTAGAATCAAAAGGTGTCGAGATAGAGAAGAGTCCTAATACAAAAATATCAGAAGAGGTTTATACGATTCTTTCCAACGAATTTCAAACCGACGCGAGTAAAAAAGTAGCTTCTTTAGAAGTTAGCGAAGCAAAGCTAAAGGAAAAAGAAGAGCTACGTGAGCAACGTGAGCGTGAATTGGAAGAAAAAGCTCAAAAAGAAGCAAAGAGTCGTGAAGTGGTTAAGGCTAAAGCAGAGTTAAGTGGCCCTAAGCAAGTTGGAAAGATCGACTTAAATAAAGAAAAAGAGGAAGCGCCAGCAGAGGAAGCTCCAGTAGAGGAAGCACCTAAAGTTGAGAAACCTAAAAAAGAAGCAGCTCCGAAGGTTGAAAAACCAAAAAAGGAAGAGCCTGTTGAAGAAGCGCCTAAAAAAGAAGAGCCTAAAGCTATAGACAAGCCAAAAGCCAAAGAAGCGCCTAAAAAAGAAGTAGAAGAGCCAGCAGCCGAAGAACCTGCAGAGGAAACTCTTAAAACAAAATACAAGAAACTTTCTGGACCCAAAATTGCTGGTGATAAAATTGATTTATCTCAGTTTAATAAGCCGAAAAAGAAAAAAGAAGACAAGAAACCTGATTCAGATTCTGATAATAAAAAGAAAAGACGTCGTATTAGTAAAGGACCATCAGGAGGAGATAATAGATCTAATAACAGAGGTGGAAACCAAAGAGGTGGTTACAAAGGCAAAAATCAAGGTAAATCTGTTGTAAAAGAAGAGCCAAGTGCAGAAGAAGTACAAAAGCAAGTACGTGAAACCTTAGAAAAGCTTCAAGGTAAATCCAATAAAGGAAAAGGTGCCAAATACCGTAGAGAAAAAAGGGAGCAACATAGAGAGCAAACTGAAAAGGATCTACAAGCTGAAGCAGCAGAAAGCAAAATTCTTAAAGTAACAGAGTTTGTTACAGCAAGTGAGGTAGCAACGATGATGAATGTGTCGGTTACCGAAATTATTTCTGCATGTATGTCATTAGGTATGATGGTGACCATGAATCAACGTTTAGACGCTGAAACCCTATCTGTTGTAGCAGATGAATTTGGATATGAAGTTGATTTTGTCACTGCTGATATTGAAGAATCTATAGAAGAAGTTGAAGATAAGCCAGAAGATTTAATACCTCGAGCTCCTATTGTGACTGTTATGGGTCACGTAGATCACGGTAAGACATCGTTATTAGATTACATACGTAAAGAAAATGTAATTGCTGGTGAATCTGGAGGAATTACTCAGCATATTGGAGCTTATGGAGTTCAGTTAGATAATGGACAAAAAATAGCCTTCCTTGATACGCCTGGTCACGAGGCCTTTACAGCCATGCGTGCTCGTGGTGCTCAAGTTACCGATTTAGCAATTATTGTTATTGCAGCAGATGATGCCATAATGCCACAAACAAAAGAAGCGATTGCCCATGCTCAAGCAGCAGAAGTGCCAATTGTATTCGCGATAAACAAAATTGATAAGCCTGGAGCAAATCCTGATAAAGTAAAAGAAGGATTAGCTAATATGAATTTATTAGTTGAAGATTGGGGTGGGAAAATCCAATCCCATGATATTTCAGCTAAAAACGGAACAGGTATTAAAGAGTTATTGGAAAAAGTATTGCTTGAAGCCGAATTACTAGAGCTTAAAGCAAATCCTAATAAAAATGCTAATGGTACTGTTGTAGAAGCGTTCTTAGATAAAGGTCGAGGATATGTGTCTACAATCTTAGTCCAAGCAGGAACATTAAAAGTTGGTGATTACGTACTTGCTGGTAAAAACAGTGGTAAAGTAAAAGCAATGCATGATGAACGTGGTAATGAAGTTGAAGCGGCTGGACCATCAACACCAGTATCAATCTTAGGATTAGATGGAGCACCTCAAGCAGGTGATAAGTTCAATGTCTTTGAAGATGAGCGAGAAGCTAAGCAAATTGCTGCGAAACGTACACAATTACAACGTGAGCAATCTGTTAGAACACAACGTCATATTACACTTGATGAAATTGGACGTCGTATAGCACTTGGTGATTTCCAAGAATTGAATATCATCCTTAAAGGTGATGTGGATGGTTCTGTTGAAGCATTGACCGATTCATTCCAGAAATTATCTACCGAAGAAATTCAAGTAAATATCATTCATAAAGGCGTTGGTGCTATTACCGAAAGTGATGTATTATTAGCAACTGCTTCAGATGCTATTATTATAGGATTTAATGTAAGACCAATGGGTAATGCACGTCAAATTGCTGATAAAGAAGAAATCGATATCAGAATGTACTCGATTATCTATGATGCGATCAATGATCTTAAAGATGCAATGGAAGGGATGTTATCGCCAGAGCTTAAAGAAGAGATTACTGGTACCGCAGAAATTAGAGAGACATTTAAGATTTCTAAAATTGGTACTATTGCAGGTTGTATGGTGACCAACGGAAAAATTTACAGAAACTCTGGAATTCGTCTCATTAGAGATGGAGTTGTAATTCACACTGGTGAATTAGTATCATTGAAACGCTTTAAAGATGATGTTAAAGAAGTATCTAAAGGATACGATTGTGGTATGCAACTTAAAGGTTATAACGATATTCAAGTTGATGACGTTTTAGAAGCCTTCCAAGAAGTAGAGGTTAAGAAGACGCTCAAGTAAGTACATAATATATTAAATAAAAAAGCGACTTAATTAAGTCGCTTTTTTATTTTACAATATCGAAAGTTAATATTTTAATTATCCTTTTTAGGTTCAAAAACCATAGCTTTCGAAAACTTCTTTTTAATTTTTAAAAGTGCTATATCGGCTTCTAGTCGCGTGCTAAAATTACCAACCCAAACTTTATAATTTGGCGTTTCATATACCACATCGGTTGGCCATTGAGAAAATGTATTACGAAACTTTTGCTCTAATGCCATTGCTTTTGAACGTGATCCAAAATCTAATTGAATCTTATATAAGTCTACCGTTTTTACATCTTTTTTATATTCTAATAGCTTCGTAATGTTACTATCTTGATCAATAGTGACGGTGCCCTCTTGAGCAAAAGCTTGATTTCCAATTGCCAAGAATGCTAAAACTAAGACCGCTATTTTAAGGGTGTTTGCTTTCATATTTTTTGAAATTTAGTACAAAGAAAACGATTTTTTTTGACTGTTGTTTCCTTAGTCAAAATTAATAACTAAATTGGGTGCTAAATTATTATTTAGAATCCTTATAAATTATCAATTAACAGTTCTGTAACATTTCCAAAATCGACTTTATATGTTATTTTTGCATGAGATTTTACAAACGTTTTTTTCAATAGCAATAATGAAAAAATCATACCAAAGTTTAGAAGATAATTCAACTAACAATATGATACAGGTGATTTACCGTCAACTAGCCTCAAAGATTCCTTATTTAGGACTGGTTATTTTACTCACGTTTACTACTTCACTTAACGCTCAAGAAGGCGATCCTGCAAAAGGAAAAGCTTTATTCAATACCAATTGTGCTTCTTGCCATAATCTTGATAGAGATATGACAGGACCAAAACTTCGATATGTTGAGTCGAGACTTGAAGAAGACCAAGGTTTAGATAGAGAGTGGTTAACAAAATGGATTAGAAACAGTGCAGGTCTTATTAAATCTGGAGATGCATACGCTAACCAGGTGTTTAATGAATGGAATCAAACACCAATGACTGCATTTGCAGCTTTAGAAGATCAAGACATCGCAGATATACTAGCTTGGACAGCTACAGATCCTCCTGAGCCAGAGACTCCTGATGGGCCAGTAGTAGTTGATGGAGGAGATTCAAATGGTATCTCAAATAAATTAATCCTTGGCGCTCTAGCCGTTTTATTTGCATTATTGGCAATGGCTTTAGTTTTGGTAAGACGTACATTAAATCGTTTTGCTGAAGAAAAAGGAATCGAAGCCGCTTCAAAAGATAAGAGTATTTCAATCTGGAAAGCATTCGTTCAAAACCAATTCTTAGTATTGGTGACAGCAATTTTCTTCTTATTGGCAAGTGCTTATTTTGTATATGGTTATTTATCTCAAATAGGTACAGATCAAGGTTACGAGCCTGTACAGCCAATACATTATTCGCATAGGATTCATGCTGGAGCAGCTGAAGATGGTGGTAATGGTATTGACTGTAAATACTGTCACTCTTCTGCTAGAGTAAGTAAGCATTCAGGCATTCCTTCATTGAATATCTGTATGAACTGTCATAAAACTATTTATCAAGTGTCTCCTGAAACACAAAAACAAGGTTTAGAAGAATTTGGAAAAGATTACAATGCCGAAATTCAAAAACTATACAAGGCTGTTGGTTGGGATGAAGCTACGCAATCATATACAGGAGAAACTGAACCAGTGAGATGGATAAGAATACATAATCTTCCTGATTTTGCTTATTTCAATCACTCACAACACGTTGAGGTTGCTGGAGTACAGTGTCAAACATGTCATGGTCCTGTAGAAACAATGGAAGTGATGTACCAACATGCGCCTTTAACAATGGGATGGTGTATCAACTGTCACCGAGAAACAGAAGTTAACGTAAAAGATAATTCGTATTACACAAAAATACATGAGCAATTATCTAAAAAATATGGTGTAGATAAACTTACAGCTGCTCAAATGGGTGGACTAGAATGTGGTAAGTGTCACTACTAATAAAATTTAATAAGAAGTAATTCAATTATATAATATGTCATCAAACAAGAAATACTGGAAAAGTGTTGAAGAGCTAAAAGAGAATAGCTCTATTGTTGAGACGCTAAAACAAAATGAATTTGTTGAAGAGATTCCAACTGATGAATTTTTAGGAGATAAAAATACATTAGAATCGTCTTCTACAACGCGTCGTGACTTTTTGAAGTATGTAGGTTTTAGTACTGCTGCTGCGTCTTTAGCAGCTTGTGAAGGACCTGTAATTAAATCAATTCCTTATGTGGTTCAACCAGAATCTATTGTTCCTGGTGTTGCCAATTATTATGCAACGACAATTGCAAATGGTTTTGATTTTGCTAGTGTTTTAGTAAAAACACGTGAAGGTCGTCCAATCAAAATTGAAAACAACAACTTAGCAAAGACTAACAATAGTGCTAATGCAAGAGTTAATGCTTCTGTGTTAGGATTATATGATAGCTTAAGAGTTCAAGGTCCAATGAAAGGTGGAAGTGCTATTTCATGGGAAACTTTTGATGCTGAAACAAATCAAGCTTTAAATAATTTAATGACAGCTGGTAAGGAGATTGTATTGTTAACACAAACATATGCAAGTCCTTCTACTTCTAAGTTGATTTCTGAATTTAAAGCAAAGTACGGAAATGTACGTCATGTTGTGTATGATGCTGTTTCAGAATCTGCAGCGTTAGATGCTTTTGAAGCGAAGTATAATACTCGCGGAATGGCAAATTATGATTTTTCTAAAGCCATGACAATTGTTTCAGTTGGAGCAGATTTCTTAGGAGATTGGCAAGGTGGTGGATTTGATGCTGGATATGCACAAGGACGTGTTCCGAAGAACGGAAAAATGTCTCGTCACATTCAGTTC
Source organism: uncultured Psychroserpens sp. (assembly GCF_947500255.1). Classification (GTDB taxonomy): domain Bacteria; phylum Bacteroidota; class Bacteroidia; order Flavobacteriales; family Flavobacteriaceae; genus Psychroserpens. Next base: position 1,518,379 of record NZ_CANMRL010000001.1, read on the forward strand.
GAATCAAATATGTCACTTACAGGTGCAAACGCAGATAAGCGTGTGCCATTAACGCCAACACAACAAAAACATGCCTTAGCAAAACTACATAGTTTAGTGGTTGGTGGAGCTGCATCTACAGATTTACCAGAGCATATAGATCAAGCCGTTCAAAAAGCAGCATCTGAATTAAAAAGAGCAGGAAGTAATGGTGTTCTTGTTACTGGTATTCAAGACGTAAATGCACAAACAGTTGCATTGGCGATTAATGAATCACTTGGAAGCAAGGCATTTGATTCAAATACACCAATATTAACAAGACAAGGTAATAATGCTTCGGTTACTAAATTAGTAGCAGATATGAAAGCTGGTCGTGTAGGTGGTATCATCATGAGTGGTGTTAACCCAATGTACACATTACCTAATGCTTCAGATTTTGCTGAAGGTCTTGGCAAAACAGACTTATCAATAGTGTTTTCAATGAAAGCAGATGAAACTGCTTCTCTTGAAGGCGTTGATTATATTGCAGCAGCACCTCACTACCTTGAGTCTTGGGGCGATGTTGAATTTAAAAAAGGACATTATAGTTTAATGCAACCAACGATTCGTCCGTTGTTTGATACACGTCAATTTCAAGACGCTTTATTAAAGTGGACAGATAATGGCATGAACTATCGTGAATATATTAAAGAGGCTTGGGGAAGCAGTATCCTTACTGGGTCATCTTTCAACAAGGCTTTACAAGATGGTGTTTATGTTGGTAGCATTGCTACTGAAACTGTAGATACAACATCTGATGCTGATTCTTCTATTGATGATCTATTAGGTGAATCTGTAACAGCAGTTTCTGCAGGAAGTGCGGCAAGAGCATTAGCGTCTTCTAAGTCTTCTGGAGATTTAGAATTAGTACTGTATACTAAAACAGGAATGGGTGATGGTCAACAGGCTAATAACCCATGGTTACAAGAATTCCCAGATCCTATTACTAGAACATCTTGGGATAACTACTTAACAATGTCTGCAAAAGATGCAGAAAAGTATCAGGTTAAGAATTATCATGTAGCAGATGGAGGCTTAAATTCTAGCTTCGTAGAATTAACTGTTAATGGAATTCCTGTTACTATTCCAGTTATTATTCAACCAGGACAAGCACAAGGTTCTATAGGTTTAGCCTTAGGATATGGTCGCAAAAATGGATTGAAACCAGAAATGCAGACAGGAAAGAATGCCTACCATTTCTATAAAGATTTTAATACAACTCAAACAGACGTTTCATTAAAAGATATTGGTGGTGAACACGAATTTGCATGTGTTCAATTACAAAATACCTTAATGGGTCGTGGCGATATCATCAAGGAAACTACACTGGAGATCTTCAATACGTATGATAGAGAAGATCATGAGCATGGATGGAATAAAGTACCTAAGGTATCTTTAAATCATGAAGAAGTAGATGTAACCTCTCCTGAAGTTGATTTATGGGATGAGTTTGATCGTTCAATAGGACATCACTTTAACTTATCTATAGACTTAAACTCTTGTACAGGTTGTGGTGCATGTGTAATTGCATGTCATGCCGAAAACAATGTGCCTGTAGTTGGTAAAGAAGAAATTAGACGTAGTCGTGATATGCACTGGTTACGTATTGATAGATATTACTCTTCTAATGATACATTTGAAGGTGATGTTAAAGAAAAGGAAAGTGCAGATGGATTAGGTTTAGGAAACTTCGTATTTGGCGATGGTGAAGGCGATGGTTCTTTATCGACATTTGCTAGATTAGAAGATCCAGCTGATAATCCGCAAGTAGCTTTCCAACCAGTAATGTGTCAGCATTGTAACCATGCACCTTGTGAAACTGTATGTCCTGTGGCTGCAACATCACATGGTCGTCAAGGTCAAAATCATATGGCATATAACCGTTGTGTTGGTACACGTTACTGTGCAAATAACTGTCCGTATAAAGTACGTCGTTTCAACTGGTTCTTATACGCTCAAAACGATGAGTTCGATTATCATATGAATGACGATTTAGGTCGTATGGTATTAAATCCAGATGTAACAGTTCGTTCACGTGGTGTTATGGAAAAATGTTCTATGTGTATTCAAATGACACAGAAAACAATTCTTGATGCAAAACGTGATGGACGTCCAGTTAAAGATGATGAATTCAAAACAGCATGTTCTGCAGCTTGTAGTAGTGGCGCAATGGTGTTTGGAGATATCAATAACAAAGACAGTAAAGTTGCAAAACTTAAAAAAGATGATCGTATGTATCACTTATTAGAAAGTGTTGGTACTAAACCTAATGTTCAGTATCAAACTAAAGTGAGAAATACTAAAGAAGCATAAAAATTAATTAAGAAACAATTATAATAGATTATGGCGTCTCATTACGAAGCACCTATTAGAAGACCCTTAGTTACAGGAGAAAAATCATATCACGATGTATCGGTAGATGTGGCTGCACCTGTTGAAGGAAAAGCAAATAAATCTTGGTGGATTGTATTTTCAATAGCACTTGTCGCTTTCCTTTGGGGAATTGGGTGTATTATCTATACAATTTCTACAGGTATCGGAACTTGGGGTTTGAATAAAACCGTAGGTTGGGCTTGGGATATTACTAACTTCGTTTGGTGGGTTGGTATTGGTCACGCAGGAACCTTAATTTCTGCTGTACTTTTACTTTTCCGTCAAAAATGGAGAATGGCGATTAACCGTTCTGCAGAAGCGATGACAATTTTCTCGGTAGTTCAAGCAGGTTTGTTCCCAATTATTCACATGGGTCGTCCATGGTTAGGATACTGGGTATTACCAATTCCAAACCAGTTTGGTTCATTATGGGTTAACTTTAACTCTCCATTACTTTGGGATGTATTTGCAATCTCTACGTATTTATCGGTATCATTAGTTTTCTGGTGGACTGGTTTATTACCTGATTTTGCGATGATTCGTGATAGAGCTGTAAAACCATTCCAAAAGAAGATTTATTCGTTATTAAGTTTTGGATGGTCTGGTCGTGCTAAAGATTGGCAACGTTTTGAAGAAGTATCATTAGTACTTGCAGGTTTAGCAACGCCATTAGTACTTTCTGTACATACTATTGTATCGTTTGACTTTGCTACATCGGTAATTCCTGGTTGGCATACAACCATTTTCCCTCCATACTTTGTTGCTGGAGCGATTTTCTCAGGATTTGCTATGGTGAATACTCTTCTTATTATCATGAGAAAAGTATGTAGCCTTGAAGATTATATTACAGTACAACACATCGAGTTAATGAACATCGTCATCATGATTACGGGTTCTATTGTTGGTGTGGCATATATTACTGAGTTGTTTATTGCTTGGTATTCTGGAGTAGAATATGAACAATATGCATTCTTAAATAGAGCGACAGGTCCTTATGCTTGGGCATACTGGATGATGATGTCTTGTAACGTGTTCTCACCTCAGTTTATGTGGTTTAAAAAATTAAGAACGAGTATTATGTTCTCATTCTTTATATCTATTGTTGTAAACGTAGGAATGTGGTTTGAGCGTTTCGTAATTATCGTAACATCATTACACAGAGATTACTTACCATCATCTTGGACAATGTTCCAACCAACATTTGTTGATATAGGGATATTTATTGGAACCATAGGATTCTTCTTTGTATTATTCCTATTATATGCTAGAACATTCCCTGTGATTGCTCAAGCCGAAGTGAAGACGATATTGAAATCTTCAGGAGAACGTTATAAGAAAATTAGAGAGCGCGGTGATAGTTTAGTAGGAACAGGTGCAGATTCTAGAACATCAAATGCTATAGCCGAGGTTAACACAGAAGTAGCTAAAGAAGTTTCTGATGAAGACAACTCAGCTAAAGTTGATGATTTATTAGGAAGCATTGGCGCTTTTGATCCAAATACTCAGACCGCTGATGACTTGAAAAAAGTAAATGGTATTGGCCCAAAAATGGAAGAAGTACTTAACAGTATTGGGATCTATACATTTTTACAGGTTAGTAAGATGACAAAAAGAGAATATGACTTGCTAGATTCAATTACAGGTTCTTTCCCAGGAAGAGCAGAACGTGATGATTGGTCTGGACAGGCTAAAAAATTAATAAACTAAAAATAGTACATGGAAGCTTCAAAAGTAATTCACGCTATTTATACAGATGACGATGTTTTAATGGCTGCCGTTAAAAAGGTAAAGTCTGCGCATCATCATATTGAAGAAATTTACACGCCTTTTCCAGTTCACGGATTAGACAAGGCAATGGGATTAGAGCCAACAAGAATAGCTATAGCATCATTTATCTATGGTTGTATTGGTTTGACAGTAGCAATTGTCATGATGAATTTTATCATGATCGAAGATTGGCCTCAAAACATTGGTGGAAAACCAAGTTTTAGTTATATCGAGAACATGCCTGCTTTTGTACCAATTATGTTTGAGCTTACTGTATTTTTTGCAGCTCACTTAATGGTTATCACATTTTACTTAAGAAGTAGAATGTGGCCATTTAAAAATGCAGAAAACCCAGATCCAAGAACTACAGATGACCATTTCTTAATGGAAATTGCAGTTCATGATAACGAACAGGAACTCTCTAATTTGTTAAAGGAAACGGGAGCAGTAGAAATTAATTTAATTGATAAAGCGCATTAATTTATACAGATGAAAAGCTTATTTAAAATAATAGTGGTATTAATTGTATTTGCAAGTGTTGTGGCCTGTAAGAATGACACAAGACCTAACTATCAGTTTATGCCAAACATGTACGAGCCTGTAAGTTATGAAGCTTACCAAGAGGCTGAAATTGTAGTTGATGGTCAACAAATGCTCATTGAGGATATGGAAGCTCAATTACCTGCCGAAGGTAGTATTCCTAGAGGTGGTCACATGCCATTTGAAATTGAGAATACTAACGAAGGTTATATCCTAGCTAAAGAGACATTAACCAGTCCTTTAGACTCTACTCAAATTGATAGCCCTAGAGGAGGAAGATTATACGATATTTATTGTGGCATTTGCCATGGTAAAAAAGGAGATGGTCAAGGTAACTTAGTTAAGCGCGAGAAAATATTGGGAGTGCCAAGTTATGATGATGCTGGCAGAGCAATTACTGTTGGAAGTATTTACCATACTATTTATTATGGGAAGAATTCAATGGGTTCATATGCTAATCAATTAAATGAAGAAGAACGCTGGCAAGTCGTTGATTATGTGTTGAAGTTGAAAGCTGATTTAGAAAAATAAGATTTAGTTAAAGATTATATAATGGAATACAAAATTTCAAATAGACTAAGATTAACTGCTATTGTTTTAATGATAGTTGGAGTACTAGGTGTATCATACAGCTTTGTAACTTCAGGCAAAACATTTGAACAAGTAGAAACAATGTTGGCTAACGAATCTCATCATGGTGGTGGTCATGGAGAAGAAGCAGGTCATGATAAGGTAGCAGATCACGATACTCATGCATCAGAGGAATCTCATGCAGAAACAGCTGGCCATGATAACGCAGAGAGTCATGGAGCTCATGCTGAAGTTGATGAACATACAAAGCACGTTAACCATGTTATGCATGCTATGCACAAAAGACCTTGGGCTGCAATTTATGTAGCTGCATTTTTCTTTTTTATGATTGCACTTGGTGTATTGGCATTTTATGCTGTACAATACGCTGCTCAAGCAGGATGGTCACCATTACTTTTAAGAGTGATGGAAGGTATTACCGCATATATGTTACCTGGAGCCTTAATTGTTTTAGGTATAGCAATTGCTTCTGGTTTGATAGGTCATTACGGCTTATTTGTATGGATGGATCCAGATGTAGTAGCTCATGATAAATTGATTCAAGGTAAATCTGGATGGTTGGATATCACATGGTTTGGAGTTAGAGGATTAATATTTATTGCTGGTTGGTGGTTATATAGACACTTCTCTCGTAAATTCTCGATTGCTCAAGATAATGCAGATGACAATAAAAACTTTAAAAAGACATTCCGTATCTCGGCAGCATTTTTAGTATTCTTTTTATATACAGAATCTATGATGTCTTGGGATTGGATTATGAGTGTTGATCCTCACTGGTTCTCAACATTATTTGGATGGTATGTATTGGCAGGAATGATGGTTTGTGGTATTACTGTAATTGCAATGATTACTATTTATTTGAAATCAAAAGGATTGTTACCAAAAGTAAACGATAGTCACATTCATGATTTAGCGAAATTCATGTTTGGATTTAGCATTTTCTGGACGTACTTATGGTTTTCGCAGTTCATGTTGATATGGTACTCTAACATTCCAGAAGAGGTGACTTATTTCATAGCGAGATTTAACGATTATCAACTACCATTTTTAGGAATGGTGGCTATGAACTTTGTGTTCCCATTATTGGTATTAATGAATAGTGACTATAAACGTATTCCATGGTTTGTAATCATGGCAGGTATCGTTATTTTAGTAGGTCACTATGTAGATATATTTAATATGATTATGCCGGCTACAGTGGGAGACCAATGGGCAATTGGTATACCAGAAATTAGCTCAATATTGTTATTTGCTGGATTGTTCATATTTATTGTATTTACAGCATTAACTAAAGCACCTTTAGAACCAAAACGAAATCCGTTCATCAAGGAAAGTGAACATTTCCATTATTAATAAAAATTATAAAGAACAGAAACGACAATGACTGCTTTTTTAACAATTATAATAGTAATTTTCATAGCTGTTGCCATTTGGCAAATGGTTAAGATATTTGATTTGGCTCAAGTAGGCGCTTCAAATGATCAAATAGCTACAGATAAAGACAACAAGATTAATGGATATTTAATGATGGGGTTCTTAGTCTTCATTTATGCCATCACTATTGCTAGTTTTTGGTATTTAGGAGATTTACCATTGATGTCTAATTCTGCTTCAGAGCATGGACCGCAACTTGACAATTTAATGATTATCTCTATGGTAATCATATTCATTGTTCAAACATTTACGCAATTCTTATTGCATTACTTTGCTTACAAGTACAAAGGAGAAAAAGGACGTAAAGCATTATTCTATGCAGATAATAATACATTAGAAGCGATCTGGACGTTTATTCCAGTGATTGTTTTAGCCGGTTTAATTATCTATGGTCTATTCACTTGGACAAGTATCATGAACATTGATGAAAGTGAAGATCCATTGGTAGTAGAATTATACGCGCAACAGTTTAACTGGAAAGCACGTTACGCAGGTGATGATAATGTTTTAGGTATGGCTAATGTTAGATTGATTGATAATGACAGAGCAAATATCTTAGGTTTAGATGAGTCTGATCCTAACGCTCAAGATGATGTTATTACAACAGAATTGCATTTGCCAGTTGGAAGACCTGTATTATTTAAAATGCGTTCTCAAGATGTTTTACACTCTGCTTATATGCCTCACTTTAGAGCGCAAATGAACTGTGTTCCAGGTATGATTACTCAGTTTGGGTTTACGCCAACTGTAACTACTGCCGATATGCGTAAAAATCCTGATATTATTGAGAAAGTAGAGAATATCAACGCCATAAGAACAAAGAATAGAAAAGAAATAGAAGCTAAAGGAACGCAAGAAGTTATATATGAGTTTGATTACCTATTACTATGTAATAAAATTTGTGGAAAATCACACTACAATATGCAAATGAAAATTATTGTAGAAACTCAAGAGGAGTATGATGCTTGGATTAAAGAGCAAAAAACGTTCAAAAATTCTTTAACTAACAACTAAAAGATTAAAAAAGAAAATAGATTATGTCAGCACACGCAGATACTCACGCACACGACGATCACGGACATCATCATAAAGAGACTTTTGTAACTAAATATATATTTAGTCAGGATCATAAAATGATTGCTAAGCAGTACCTAATAACTGGTACTATTATGGGTGTTATTGGAGTTTTGATGTCAATAATGTTCCGTATGCAAATTGCATGGCCTGAGGAACCTAATGTATTGTTTGAAGCATTACTTGGAAAATGGGCTCCCGAAGGTGTCATGGATGCAGATATTTATTTGGCATTAGTTACAATTCATGGTACCATAATGGTATTCTTTGTATTAACTGCAGGATTGAGTGGTACATTTAGTAACTTATTAATTCCGTTGCAAATTGGAGCACGAGATATGGCATCAGGGTTCCTTAACATGGTATCGTATTGGTTATTCTTCTTATCAAGTGTAGTGATGATCATTTCACTATTTGTAGAAGCTGGGCCAGCTGCAGCAGGATGGACCATTTACCCACCTTTAAGTGCGCTACCAATGGCACAAGGTGGCTCAGGAATGGGTATGACCTTATGGTTAGTATCAATGGCTATCTTCATTGCATCCTCTCTATTAGGATCGTTAAATTATATCGTAACAGTTATTAATTTACGTACTAAAGGAATGTCTATGACAAGATTGCCATTAACAATCTGGGCATTCTTTGTAACAGCAATTATTGGTGTGGTATCATTCCCAGTATTATTATCTGCTGCATTATTATTAATCATGGATAGAAGTTTTGGAACATCATTCTTCTTATCTGATATTTTCATTCAAGGTGAAGTACTACATTACCAAGGAGGTTCTCCAGTATTGTTTGAACACTTATTCTGGTTCTTAGGCCACCCTGAAGTATATATTGTATTACTACCTGCATTAGGTATTACTTCCGAAATTATTGCTACTAACTCCCGTAAACCTATTTTTGGTTATCGAGCGATGGTAATGTCAATTCTAGCCATTGCCTTCTTATCAACAATAGTTTGGGGTCACCATATGTTTATCTCAGGAATGAATCCATTCTTAGGTTCTGTATTTACTTTTACAACCTTATTAATTGCAATTCCTTCTGCAGTAAAAGCATTTAATTATATTACCACACTCTGGAAAGGTAATCTCCAGATGAATCCAGCAATGCTATTCTCAATTGGTTTAGTATCTACGTTCATCACAGGTGGACTTACAGGTATTATTTTAGGAGATAGTGCGTTAGATATTAATGTTCACGATACGTACTTCGTTGTAGCGCATTTCCACTTAGTAATGGGTATATCTGCACTTTACGGAATGTTTGCAGGAATCTATCATTGGTTCCCAAAAATGTTTGGTCGTATGCTAAATAAAAACCTTGGGTATTTACATTTCTGGGTAACAGCAATATGTGCTTATGGTGTATTTTTCCCAATGCACTTTATAGGTATGGCAGGTTTACCAAGACGTTATTATACAAACTCTAACTTCCCATTATTTGATGATACGGCAAATGCTAACGTTGTAATTACAATATTTGCAATTGTAGGTGGTATTTTCCAATTGGTATTCTTATGGAATTTCTTTTACTCTATTTTCTACGGAAAGAAGACGGTACAGAATCCTTGGAGATCAAATACATTAGAATGGACTGCTCCAATAGAGCATATGCATGGTAACTGGCCAGGGGAAATTCCTCATGTACACCGTTGGGCTTACGATTATAGTAAACCAGGACATGATGAAGATTTCGTACCTCAAAATGTGCCATTATATGATGGAGAAGAAGAATTACAACATTAAAAATTCTTTATATAATATTGAAAAGCCTTTCGTAACTATCGAAAGGCTTTTTGTTTATATTTGTGTTATATGAACGAAAACCTAGATCCAACAAACGATAATTTTTCTCCAGAAGAACTGGATGTAGAAAAAAAATTAAGACCACTATCCTTTGATGATTTTACAGGTCAGGATCAGGTGTTGGAAAACCTTCAAATTTTTGTTCAGGCTGCAAATGGAAGAGACGAAGCTCTAGATCACACCCTGTTTCATGGACCTCCTGGACTTGGTAAGACAACATTAGCTCATATCCTAGCTAGTGAACTTAATGTAGGTATAAAGGTAACCTCTGGACCAGTTTTGGATAAACCAGGAGACTTAGCAGGACTATTGACTAACCTTGACGATCGTGATGTATTGTTTATTGATGAGATCCATAGGTTAAGTCCTATTGTGGAAGAGTATTTATACTCAGCAATGGAAGATTACAAAATCGATATTATGATCGAGTCTGGACCAAATGCTAGAACGGTTCAAATTAATTTAAATCCGTTTACCTTAGTTGGAGCAACAACACGCTCAGGATTGCTAACCTCTCCTATGCGAGCGCGTTTTGGAATTCAAAGCCGACTTCAATATTATAACACCGAATTATTAACAACTATCGTACAACGTAGTGCTTCTATTTTAGATGTGCCAATTTCTATGGAAGCAGCGGTAGAAATTGCTGGGCGAAGCCGAGGAACACCTCGAATTGCAAATGCATTACTTAGAAGAGTTCGTGACTTTGCTCAAATAAAAGGAAACGGAAGTATTGATATCAAGATAGCTAAATTTGCCTTAGAGGCTCTTAATGTAGATGCACATGGTTTAGACGAAATGGATAACAAAATTTTAGAAACCATCATAGATAAATTTAAAGGAGGCCCTGTTGGAATTACTACTTTAGCAACTGCCGTAAGTGAAAGTGCCGAAACCATAGAAGAAGTTTATGAGCCTTTTTTGATACAACAAGGGTTTATTATGCGAACGCCTCGCGGACGAGAAGTGACAGAGCTGGCTTATAAACATCTAGGGAAAATTAAAGGACCAATTCAAGGCGGTTTGTTTTAGTATAACACTTATACTATCAAAGGAAATCATACATAATGAATCCAAAAAAAGAAATACCTACTGTTCCTTTAAAACGTTTCTTGAAACATTCATTAGATATTTTAAAAAACCCATTACCATTTCATCATCGCAACTTTATAGAACAAGGTGACGTTTTTAGATTGAAAATTGGATTCAATACTAGCGTGTTTTTTTGTAGAGACGCTGCTTTGGCCGAGTATGTCCTTCAAAAGAACCAACGCAATTATGTTAAGTCTAAAATTCAAACCGAAGATCTAGTAAAATATGTTGGTAAAGGATTATTAACTTCAGAAGGTGATCATTGGCGTAAGCAACGAAAACTTATTCAGCCTGCTTTCCATAAAAAACAATTAGAAAATCTATTGAAATCTATTCACGATGCAATTACTTCAGAGTATCAACGAATACAATCTGGTGAAGTCTTAGATATATTTCCAATTTTAAATGATCTGGCATTTCAAACCGTCGTCAAGTCCTTATTTAGTAGTGCTGCAAATCAGGATGATATTAACCGCTTACAGTATATTACCGAGACGGCTCAAAAAATGCTGGTTAAAGAATTACGTCAACCTTATCTAGGTTGGTGGTTTAAAGCAAGTGGTGAAATTGAAAAACACATTACCTTAACTCGTGAAGCAAGAGACATCTTAAAACGTATTGTTAATGAAAGACGTGAATCCAATAAAAGAGAAAATGATTTATTGGATATGCTTCTTGATGCTAAATATGATGATGGTAAATCAATGAGTGAAGAGCAACTTATAGATGAAATTTTAATTTTATTTACGGCTGGGCACGAGACGACATCTAATTCGTTAACATTTACATGTCAACTTCTAGCTTTACATCCCGAATGGCAAGAAAAAATACACGAAGAATATTTAACCATACAACAAGAGACGGACGATTTGATGACTATCGTTACACAATCTAAAGTTTGTCAACAAGTTATTGAAGAATCAATGCGACTGTATCCTCCAGCCTATTTTATTGATCGTGTAAATGTTGCAGAAGATCACTTCAATGGTATGCAATTCAAAGCGGGTTCTAACATATTGTTTTCAGTTTACGAAATGCATCGCCATCCAAATTTGTGGAATAAGCCAAACGAATTTATACCTGAGCGATTTTCGGAAGGCGGACGGAAATTTTCGTCGCAATATTTCCCCTTTGGTGCAGGACCAAGAAAATGTATAGGGAATAATTTTGCTATGTTTGAAATGATTATGGCTATGTTTCAATTGGTAAAGACCTTTAAAATATATCCAGATTTTGAAACGATAGACATAACACCATTAATTACCTTAAAACCTAAAAATGCGTTTTTAAAATTCGAAAAACGAAACTAGTGATAGCAAGTAAATCTAAATATAGTGAGTTTATAAAATCAGAAGCTAAACGCCTTGGTTTTTTGTCTTGCGGCATCAGTAAAGCAGAGTTTTTAGAAGAAGAAGCACCACGATTAGAAACTTGGCTTACAAATAATGCGCATGGTGAGATGCGGTATATGGAAAACCATTTTGATAAGCGCCTTGATCCAACCATATTGGTTGAAGGCTCTAAAAGTGTAGTGTCTTTATTACTAAACTATTTTCCTACGGAAATTCAAAATACCGAAAGTTATAAACTATCTAAATATGCCTTCGGAACTGATTATCATTTTGTGATTAAAGACAAATTAAAACAGCTATTGCATAGTATTCAAGATGAAATAGGAGATGTTCATGGTCGAGCCTTTGTAGATTCGGCACCCGTATTGGATAAAGCTTGGGCAGCAAAATCAGGTTTGGGGTGGATTGGAAAGCACAGTAATCTACTAACACAACAGGTAGGATCGTTTTATTTTATTGCCGAATTGATTATCGACCTAGACCTAGAATATGATCATATTGTCTCAGATCATTGTGGCACATGTACAGCATGTATCGATGCTTGTCCTACGCAAGCCATTACTGAACCTTATGTTGTGGATGGAAGCAAATGTATCTCTTATTTTACGATTGAATTAAAAGATAATATTCCTTCAGAATTCAAAGGACAATTTGATGATTGGATGTTTGGTTGCGATGTGTGCCAAGATGTTTGTCCGTGGAATCGCTTTTCAAAAGCACACAACGAACCATTATTTAATCCAAATCCCGACGTATTATCAATGACAAAAAAGGATTGGGAAGAAATTACAAAAGATACCTTTAATAAAGTATTTAAAAACTCTGCTGTAAAGCGAACTAAGTTTGAAGGGTTAAAACGGAATATTAGGTTTTTGAAGGATTAAGATGTCCTAAGAGAACTAATGATCTCCATCTGATTTTTCTTCACACCTTTCTCATAAAACACTTACATTTGTAATTCGGTTTGTTTACAAACACTAATTACAAATTGATTAATTCACAAACAATATATGAGCAAGCAAAGTAAACGTAGAGAAGCTTTAGTGTATCACGCAAAACCTACTCCTGGAAAGATTCAGGTTGTTCCTACTAAAAAATATGCAACGCAAAGAGACTTATCCTTAGCCTATTCTCCTGGAGTTGCAGAGCCTTGTCTAGAGATTGAAAAAGATAAGAACAACGTCTATAAATATACAGCCAAAGGTAACTTGGTTGCCGTTATTTCGAATGGAACTGCTGTTTTAGGTTTGGGTAACATAGGACCAGAGGCTTCAAAGCCAGTAATGGAAGGTAAAGGTTTATTGTTTAAGATTTTTGCCGATATTGATGTGTTTGATATTGAAGTTGATACCGAAAACATAGATGAGTTTATTGAAACAGTAAAACACATCGCTCCAACATTTGGTGGGATTAATCTAGAAGATATTAAAGCTCCCGAAGCCTTTGAAATTGAACGTCGACTTAAAGAGGAGTTAGATATTCCTGTAATGCATGACGATCAACATGGAACAGCCATTATTTCTGCCGCAGCTTTATTGAATGCCCTTGAATTAGCCGAGAAAAATATTGAAGATGTTAGGATTGTAATAAGTGGTGCTGGTGCTGCAGCTATTTCATGTTCAAGATTATATCAAGCATGTGGTGCAAAACGAGAAAATATGGTGATGCTAGATAGTAAAGGTGTCATAAGAGATGATCGCGAAAACCTTACTCTAGAAAAAGCCGAGTTTGCTACCTATCGGAAAATTGATACACTTGATGAAGCTATGAAAGATGCCGATGTGTTTATTGGCCTGTCAAAAGCAGATATTGTATCCCAAGAGATGCTAAAAGTTATGGCAAAAAAGCCAATCGTTTTCGCTATGGCTAATCCAGATCCTGAAATAAAATATCAATTAGCAATAGATACACGTGATGATATTATTATGGCTACAGGTAGAAGTGATCATCCAAATCAAGTAAATAATGTTCTAGGGTTTCCATTTATTTTTAGAGGAGCTTTAGATGTTCGTGCGACAAAGATTAATGAAGAAATGAAAATGGCTGCGGTCTATGCGTTAGCTAAATTAGCTAAAGAGCCAGTGCCAGAGCAAGTGAATATTGCTTATGGCGAAACACGTTTAACTTTTGGTAGAGATTATATTATTCCTAAACCTTTTGACCCAAGGTTGATTGCCGAGGTTCCTCCAGCTGTGGCCAAAGCAGCTATGGAAAGTGGTGTTGCTCAAGAACCAATAGAAGATTGGGACAAGTATAAAGATATATTGTTGGAAAGATTGGGATCTGATAATAAAATCGTTAGACTGCTTTTAAATCGAGCAAAACTTAACCCTAAACGTGTTGTATTTGCTGAAGCAGATCAGTTAGACGTTTTGAAAGCGGCACAGATTGTTTATGACGAAGGTATTGCAATCCCAATATTATTAGGGCGTCGTGATAAGATCCTTTCTCTAATGGAAGAAATTGAATTTGAAGGCGATTTAGAAATTATTGATCCAAAATCGGACGAAGAAGAAGAACGTAAAAATAAGTACGCCAGAGTATATTGGCAGCAACGTAAACGCAAAGGTGTCACATTGTATTCTGCCGAAAAATTAATGCGTGAACGCAATTACTATGCAGCAATGATGGTTAATGAAGGAGATGCAGATGCATTGATCTCAGGATACTCAAGGAGTTATCCTTCGGTAGTAAAACCAATGCTAGAACTTATTGGGCTAGCACCTGGTTCTACACGAATTGCGACCACTAATGTGATGATGACACAACGCGGACCAATGTTTTTAAGTGATACTTCTATCAATATAAATCCGTCAGCAAATGATTTAACAAGAATTGCTCAAATGACAGCTGGTGTTGTTAAAATGTTTGGAATGGAACCTGTAATGGCCATGATTTCATACTCAAACTTTGGATCGTCAAAAAATCAAACAGCAATTAAAGTTAGAGAGGCCGTAGAATATTTGCATAAAAGACATCCAAACTTAATCGTAGATGGTGAATTACAAACCGATTTTGCACTCAATAGTGAAATGCTACAGGATATATTTCCGTTTTCTAAACTTGCAGGTAGAAAGGTGAATACACTTATTTTTCCAAATTTAGAGTCGGCTAATATTACCTACAAATTATTGAAAGAACTTAATAAAGCAGACTCTATAGGACCTATTATGATGGGAATGAGAAAACCGGCTCATATACTTCAGTTAGATGCAAGTGTAGATGAAATTGTAAACATGGCTGCTATAGCCGTAATTGATGCACAACAGAAAAGTAAAAAGAGAAGCGAATAAGCATAGCGTTTTAGCCAACTGATGACCTTTGAAATGTAAATAATTTTATTACATTTGAGTTTTTAACGAAAGCGAGTAAATGATTACACATATTCAGGGTAAATTGGTGGAAAAAAATCCAACAGATGTTGTTATAGATTGTAATGGTGTTGGTTACCTTTTAAATATATCCTTACATACGTTTTCTCAGATTCCAGATAGAGAGGCTCTCAAATTATATGCGCACTTAATCGTAAGAGAAGATTCGCATACTCTATATGGTTTTTCTTCAGTAGCTGAGCGTGAAATTTTTAAACTTTTATTATCGGTTAGCGGTATTGGAGCAAATACTGCTCGTACGATGTTATCATCATTATCTCCGCAGCAGGTAAAGGAAGGTATCGCTCATGGAGATGTGGCATTAATTCAATCCATTAAAGGCATTGGAGCTAAAACTGCAGCACGTGTTATACTGGATTTAAAGGACAAAGTGCTAAAAGTTTACGATATTGACGAAGTTTCTGTTAATAAAAACAATACCAACAAAGATGAAGCGTTATCAGCTTTAGAAGTTTTGGGGTTTGCTAAAAAGCAGTCCGAACGTGTTGTGGATAAAATTGTGTCTCAGCAACCAGACGCAAGTGTTGAAACTATTATTAAAGAAGCTTTAAAAAATTTATAAAATTTGATTACAACTAACTTTACTATATCAAAATCATTACATCACTTATTATTTGTTCTCGCTTTCGCATTGCTTAGTGGCTTTACTTATGCTCAAACTACGCCAGCAACACAAGATTCAACTAAAACAGGCTTTTCTTTGGGAACTTTAAAGTTCCCAAATCCGCAAAGTATAGTCTCTAAATATACATACGACCCAATTACAGATCGATATATTTATACCGAAAAAGTTGGAAGTTTTAATATTAATTATCCTATCATCCTAACGCCAGCAGAATTCCAAAAGTTGGTCTTGATGGAGCAACAACGTTTATACTACAAACAAAAAATTGATGCTAAAGAAGGAAAAAAGGATGGAACTGAGGAACAACAAAAAAACTTAATCCCTGAACTGTATGTCAATTCTGGGTTTTTTGAATCTATATTTGGAGGAAATACCATTGAAGTTATTCCTCAAGGTTCTGCCGAAGTTGACTTAGGAGTCTTATTCACAAAACAAGATAACCCAACATTTTCTCCAAGAAATCGAAGTAATTTCACATTTGATTTCGATCAACGTATTAGTTTAAGTTTATTAGGTAAGGTTGGTACGCGTTTGCAAGTAACTGTAAATTATGATACCGAATCTACATTTGACTTTCAACAGTTAACAAAATTAGAATACACTCCTACAGAAGATGATATAGTTAGAAAAATTGAAGTGGGTAACGTGGCTATGCCAATAAACAGTTCGTTAATTACAGGTGCCCAAAGCTTATTTGGTGTAAAAACCGAATTGCAATTTGGTAAGACCAGAGTAACTGCCATTTTTTCTGAGCAAAAATCACAATCACAATCTGTGGTAGCTCAAGGTGGAGGAACTGTTGAAGAGTTTGAGTTTTTTGCTAGAGACTATGATGAAAATAGACACTACTTTTTAGCCCAATACTTTAGAGAGACTTACGACGAATCTATGTTGCGCTATCCGTTTATTAATAACAATATTCAAATTACTAGGATAGAAGTTTGGGTAACCAATCGAAGTAATCAAACCGATAATGTTAGAAATATAGTTGCGCTTCAAGATATTGGTGAATTTGAAACTATAGGTCTTAATGGTGGTGTTCCTCCAGCTGGGTTTTTAAGTGGCTCTGGATCTCAATTTCCTGACAATGGAAATAACGCCTTCGATCCTACTAATATTGGTGGAGCAGGTTCATTTTTGTCACCTACTGTAAGAGATATTACAACAGCAGAGCAAGGTATTTTAACTACGGCTAATGAAGGTTTCGACTTCGGAAAATTAGAGAACGCAAAAAAATTAGAGCAAGGAAGAGATTATACATTGAACCCACAATTAGGTTACATTTCCTTAAATCAAAGATTATTAAATGATGAAATCGTAGCCGTAGCCTTCCAATATACGATTGGCGGTGAAGTATTTCAGGTTGGTGAGTTTGCCAATGACGGTATTAATTCAACAGCTACAAATGATGATAATGATAGTGACGGTATTCCAAACATTGCCGATGTTGATCAAGATGGTGATGGTACTCCTGATAATGGTACTGATACAGATGGCGATGGTATAAACGATCAAACAGATTCTGATGTTGATGGTGATGGGCTTATAGATAACGGACCAGATACAAATGCAGATGGAATTAATGACAGCTTTGTTGTGGCCGAAGGTTCTACTCAAAGTTTAATCGTTAAAATGTTAAAGAGTCCAATCACTGATGTCAATCAACCTATTTGGGATTTGATGATGAAAAACATCTACGATACTGGCGCATTTCAGCTAGATCAAGAAGATTTCAGACTTAATATTTTCTATACAGAAGCCTCTCCTTTAAATTACATTGCTCCTGTAGATGGTACAGCCTTCCCAATATTTGGGAATAATACACCTTTTGATAATACAGATGATGGCGAAATTTTAGATACACCTTTAATTCGATTATTTCATTTAGATCGATTAAATTTTAACAACGATCCACAAGCTGGAGGTGATGGATTCTTTGATTTTGTTCAAGGGCAAACTGTATTAACACAAAATGGAAAAATCATATTCACCAAGGTAGAACCTTTTGGACGTTACCTCTTCGATATTCTAGATGATGATGGGAATCCAAATAATAATGATGCCGACTATGAATTAGAGACCTATACTAACCTCAATCAAGAGAAGTATGTATATGATATTCTATATAAGCAAACAAAGACAGCTGCACTAGATGAAGCTGAAAAAAATAAATTTCAAATCAAAGGTCGTTTTAAATCCTCAGGAGGTGATGGTATTCCTTTAGGTGCGTTTAATGTGCCAAGAGGTTCAGTTATTGTAACCGCAGGAGGTCGTACACTTGTCGAAGGTCAAGACTATACAGTTAACTATCAAATTGGTCGTGTATATATTATAGACGAAGCTTTAAAATCTTCAAACATTCCTATTAATGTTTCTGTAGAGAACAATGCTGTATTTGGTCAGCAAACTAGACGTTTTACGGGTGTGAATGTTGAGCATCAATTTAATGAAAACTTTGTTTTAGGAGCAACATTATTAAACTTGAATGAGCGCCCAATTACTCAAAAAGCCAACTATAATACCGAACCAATAAATAATACCATTTTTGGATTTAACGGAAACTATTCTACCGAAGTTCCTTTCTTTACACGATTAGTAAACAAGCTGCCAAATATAGATACTGATGCACCATCAAATCTATCGGTAAGAGGTGAATTTGCTTATTTAGCTCCTGGAGCTCCAAAGGGAACCGACTTTAATAGTGAAGCGACAGCTTATGTAGATGATTTTGAAGGTACACAAGGTGCAATAGATTTACTGTCACCACAATCTTGGTTCTTATCAAGTAGACCACGAACAGTGAATGGTGTTGCTGAAAATGATCCTATCAATAGTCCTGGAATTGAAAATGGATATGATAGAGCATTCTTGAACTGGTATACAATCGATCCTATTTTTTATAGCAATCAAAGACCAGATGATATTGGTGATGATGATGTGTCAGATTTATATACAAGACGAGTGTTTATAGATGAGGTTTTCCCTGAAATAGATATTGCACAAGGGCAAACAACAGTGATCAATACTTTAGACCTCGTGTATTATCCAACAGAAAGAGGACCATACAACTTTGATCCAAGTGCAGCAAATGACAACTTAGACCCTTCAACAAGTTGGGCAGGAATTACTAGACAAATTACATCAACAGATTTTGAGCAGGCCAATGTAGAATACATCGAGTTTTGGCTTCAAGATCCATTCTTGAATGAACCGGCTGGTAGTGGTTTATCTGGAAAACTATATGTGAATCTCGGGAATATTTCCGAAGATGTTTTGAAGGATGGTAAAAAACAATATGAAAATGGATTACCAGAAGATGGTGATATTACACCTTTATTACCACAAACTGCTTTTGAAACTGTTGTTCCGAGGAACCAATCTCTAATTTATACTTTCTCTACAGGAGGTCAAGAACGTACCAATCAAGATGTAGGTTATGATGGTTATGATGATGTCGAAGAAGCAACGCAATTTACTAATGGCGGATTGTTTGGTCCAGATCCAGCAAAAGATAATTATACTTATTACTTAAATACTACTGGAAATATTTTTGAACGTTATAAGCAATATAATGGTCTAGAAGGAAACTCTCCTGATGTCTTTACCGATACTAATAGAGGATCTACACCACAGCCAGATGTTGAGGATATCAATAGAGATAACACAATGAATACGATTGATAGTTACTATCAATATGAAATTGAAATTAACCAAAATACACTTGATCTCAATAATCCTCAAATCAATGATATTAAAGATAGAGATGTGACTTTGCCTAATGGTCAAACAGCATCTGTGAGATGGTATCAATTTAGAGTTCCTATTGGAGAAAGCCCTTTTAGAACTGCTGTTGGAGGTATATCTGATATTCGATCTGTACGTTTTGCTCGTTTATTTTTAGAAGACTTTACGCAAACAACTGTCTTGCGTTTTGCAACATTAGACCTAGTACGTAGTGATTGGAGACGTTATACTTTAACTTTAGATGACGAACCAAATAATGAAAACGACAATACCGAATTTACAGTAGGAGTTGTTGGGCTTCAAGAAAATGATGGTAACTATGTATTGCCTCCAGGTGTTGTATTAGAACAACTGAACAACAATAATAATATCATTAGACAGAATGAACAATCCTTACAAGTTGAGGTATGTGATCTAGAGCCTGAAGATTCTAGAGGTGTCTTTAAAAATATTAATGTCGATATGCGTCAGTATAATAAACTACGTATGTTTATTCATGCTGAGGAAGGCGAAACAGGACCACTCAATGATGGTGATTTGGTCGGTTTTATTAGAATGGGTAATGACTTTACGCAAAACTTCTATCAAATTGAAGTGCCATTGCAAGTCTCTTCTGGTATGTCTACACCTGAAAGTATATGGCCTGAGGTGAATGAGATTAATATTGAACTGGATGTGTTAGAGCAAATGAAATCTTTGGGTATCGCCAACGGAACATTAGCCAATATTGACCCTACATTTTATGATCTAGTTGATGGCCAACTAACTGAAGTTTCAGAATTTGACCCTCAAACTATCGGTCAGCAACGATTAGCGATTAAAGGTAACCCTAACTTTGGAGATGTACGTGTATTAATGGTAGGTGTTAAGAATTCTGGACAGAGTGGCGCTAATGCCTGTGGTGAAATTTGGTTTAATGAACTACGTCTTGCCGATCTAGACAATGAAGGTGGTTGGGCTGCTGTAGCAGCTTTAGATGCTAACTTTGCCGACTTTGCTAATGTAAGTGCAACAGGAAGAAAAAGTACAATAGGTTTTGGTTCAGTAGAACAACGACCAAATGAAAGAAGTCGAGAAGATGTCGAGCAATATGACGTCGTAACTAATTTAAACCTCGGACAATTATTACCTAAAAAATGGGGTATTCAATTACCATTTAATTATGCTGTAGGTGAACAAATCATTACACCAGAGTATGATGAATTCTATAGAGATATTAAATTACAAACTCAATTAGATAATACGACCAATCAAGATTCAATTTTAAAAGTTAATGAGAATTATACTAAACGAAAGAGTATTAACTTTATTGGTGTAAGAAAAAATAGAACCACAGATAAAAAGCCACGCTTTTACGATGTGGAGAACTTGACATTTAACTATTCTTATAATAAAGAAGAGCGACGTGATTTTGAAATTGAACGTTCGTTAAGTCAAAATGTTAGAGCAGGTGTAAATTATAACTATACCTTCGAGCCTAAGAGTATTGAACCTTTTAAGAAGAATGATTCTTTGTTTACTGGTAAGTATTGGAAGATCTTAAAAGATTTTAATTTCAACCCAATTCCAACGAGTTTTTCTGTCAATACAGATATTATTCGTCAGTTTAATAAACAAAAATTTAGAGAGGTTGATTTGACAGGAGACAATATTGGTTTGGAAGAATTATTCCGAAGAAACTATAATTTCAATACGCAATATGCGATTAATTATAATTTAACAAAAGCCTTAAGTCTAAACTTTACGGCTTCCAACACTAATATTGTTAGAAATTATTTTGTTGATGATGTCATTAATGGTAGACAAGATCCAAGCTTAGATGTTTGGGATGGATTCTTTGATTTAGGAGATCCAAATATTCAAAATCAACAGCTGCAAGTTAATTATGAGATACCGTTGTATAAAATTCCTACTTTGAGTTTTATGCGTGCCACCTATTCGTATACTGGAGATTTTCAATGGCAAAAAGGATCAGATTTAAATAGCAACTTACCAATACAAAATGAAGATGGATCATTTACATCTTTCAATTTGGGTAATTCTATCCAAAATGCAAACACACATAACATCAACTCTACATTTAATTTAGAAACGTTATATAAATATGTTGGTTTAACCAAAAAGAATACAAGAGGTTCAAGATCTAGAGGAGCAACACCAGCGGCATTGAGTAAAGATGGGAAATCAACCGCAGCTGCGCGTGGTAATGCTAATCAACCAGCCAAGAAAAGTGCTGGATCTAAAATCCTAAATGGCGCTTTAGATATACTAACTTCGGTAAAACGTGTACAAATTAATTATACGGAAAACAATGGATCTTATTTACCTGGTTATTTGAGAACTCCAGGATTTATAGGAACATTTAAGCCTACATTAGGTTATACGTTTGGTAGCCAACGTGACATTAGAGATCTTGCTGCAAGAAATGGATGGTTAACTGTTTTTCCAGATTTCAACCAACAGTATAGTGAAACAACCAATCGTATCTTAGATATATCGGCAGATGTTGAACTGATCAAAGATTTAAATATTGACCTTACTGGTGGACGTGTATACTCTGAAAACACGACGCAAAACTTTAATACAACAGATACAACTGGTGACGGATTTAGTAATGTTTACAATGCATTAATTACAAACTCCTTCGGAAACTTTAATATTTCAACGGCATTAATAAAAACGGCATTTAGTAAAAGTGATGAAACCCAATCTGCTGCATTTGAAGATTTCAGAAATAACAGATTAATTGTCGCAAGACGATTAGCAAGAAACTTTTATGGGAACGATAACTTTGCTGTTGATGGCGAAGGATTTCCACTTGGGTTTGGTAAGAACAGTCAAGCAGTATTATTACCATCGTTTTTAGCAGCTTATAAAGGAACTAATCCTGATAAGATTAGTTTGTCTGCCTTTAGAGATATTCCAATTCCTAACTGGCAATTAAAATATACTGGTTTCATGAAAATGAAGTGGTTTAAAAAGAACTTCAAACGTTTCTCAATTACACATGGATACCGTTCAAGCTATACGATAAATCAGTTTAGAACAAACCTAGATTTAGATCCAACGTTATTACAGCCAGGTGTTGCTTATGAAAACCAAAACCCAGATGTATTAGATCAATCAGGTAACTTTAAAAATGGAACAGTATTTAGTAATATCAATTTAGAAGAACAATTTAGTCCATTATTTAGATTGGATTTCGAAATGAAAAATTCGATTAAGATCTTAGCCGAAATGAAAAAGGATAGAATTTTATCGATGAGTTTTGATAATAATTTGTTGACCGAAATTCAAGGTAAAGAATATATTCTCGGCTTGGGTTATCGTATTAAGGACCTTCGTATTCGTTCTAAGCTTGCTGGACCAAGACAAGTCATTAAAAGTGACCTAAACATGAAGGCAGATGTGTCGGTTAGAAATAACAAAACTATTATTAGATATTTAGATATTGAGAATAATCAAATTACTCAAGGTCAAACAATTTGGGGAATAAAGTACACAGCCGATTACGCATTTACCAAAAACCTAACGGCAATTTTCTACTTTGATTACACGTTTTCTGAATATGAGATATCTACGGCATTTCCGCAAACAACAGTGAGAACAGGATTTACATTACGATACAATTTTGGAAATTAAATAGTAATTAAAGTCTAAAAAAATTACATTTGTAGCTATACATTAATTTCAATTTATAAGATGAATATACCATCAGATTTAAAATACACCAAAGACCACGAGTGGGTTAAAATAGAAGGTGATACAGCCACAGTGGGCATTACAGATTTTGCTCAAGGCGAATTAGGAGATATTGTTTATGTTGAAGTGGAAACGGTTGACGAAACATTAGAAATTGAAGAAATTTTCGGTACTGTTGAAGCTGTTAAAACGGTTTCAGATTTATTTTTGCCATTATCTGGAGAGATTACAGAATTCAATGAAAGTTTAGAAGATGAACCAGAAAAAGTGAATTCTGATCCTTATGGTGATGGTTGGATGATTAAAATTAAATTTTCTGATGCTTCTCAAATAGATAGTTTATTATCTGCCGATGATTACAAAGCTCTTATTGGCGCTTAAAAAATGGGCACTTCCCATTGTTATTGCTTATGCAATAGCTTTAACTATTGGAAGTTTGGTTCATATTGGAAGTATTCCAAGCTTAGGCTTTTCGTTTGATGATAAAATTTATCATTTTTTGGCCTATTTTGTATTTACGATATTGGTATTTAATTATTTTAATACAAAACAGATACATCGTGCCATATTAATTTCAGCATGTATTGTTGTTGTTTATGGCATTATTATTGAGGTATTACAAAACATGATAACATCTTACAGAACTTTAGATGTTTATGATGTAGTGGCGAATGCGCTAGGTGTTGTTTTTGCAACTCTTGGATTAAAATTCAGAAATAAACTAAAGTTAAAATAAATTAATCGCTTGCTTTTTTAACAAATAATTGGTTAATTTAGCATTCTTAAAACCTGTTAAACACATGGAACCTAAAAAAAACGTAAAAGCAGATGTAAGTCGAAATAGTTCGCTTTATTTTGCTGTAGGGATGGTATTGATGTTGGCTTTGACGTATATGACTATTAATTATAAGACATACGAAAAAGAAGCAATCGATATTGGCCAATTAGATTTGGATGCACTTGACGACGAAGAAATTCCAATTACTAACCAGGAAATAATTCCACCACCTCCACCACCTCCACCACCAGTAGTGCCAGAGGAAATTGAGATTGTGGAAGATGAGAAAGAAATTGAAGAAACTGTAATCGAGTCTACAGAAACTGATCAAGAAGAAGAAATTGTTGAAGTTGAAGAAGTAGAAGTTGAAGAGGTAGAAGAAGATATTGAAGTACCATTTGCTGTAATTGAAAACGTGCCTATTTTTCCAGGTTGTGAAAGAGAAAAAGGTAACAATGCAAAAAAGCAATGTATGTCTGATAAAATTAGCAAGTTTGTAAACAAGAAATTTAATACAGATTTAGCTAGTGATTTAGGATTATCAGGAAGACAACGTATTAATGTGATCTTCAAAATTGATAAAACAGGAAATATTATTGGTATACAAGCGAGAGCTCCGCATCCAGGTCTTGAAAAAGAGGCTAAGCGAGTAATTGGATTACTACCAAAAATGAAACCTGGTAAACAAAGAGGAAAAGCGGTAACTGTACCATACTCTTTACCAATCTTATTCCAAGTACAAGACTAGATATTTATAGCATATCATAAAATTTCAAAATCCCATCTAAATAAATTAGATGGGATTTTTACTTTGGTATGCTTATTGTGATTTTGTCATAATATTAACATTTTAAATTAAGTATTATGAAAGATTTTGACAAATCGCACAATATTGCTGGTCAGAGCAATACAACAGTGCAAAAATCACACAAGCACGATGCAAATTTACAAAAAAACTCATCGCTGTATTTTCAAATTGGTTTAATTCTCTGCCTTTTGGGCACCTATGCCATGTTTGAAATGCAGTTTGAGAAGAAGACCTCCAAAGGTGACATTGTTTATGTGGAACCTGATGACACAATTTATTACACACCAAACATCGTAATAGAACCAGACGCTCCCAAACAAGAGCCTGTTAAAAAGCAAAAGAAAAAAATTGTCGTTTCTAATAATCTAAAAGCTGTAGATAATAGTGACCCAGTAATTGAGACGCCAGATTTTTTAACAGAGCCACAGCCAAAATCAGGCCCAATAATTGATCCTGATGCATTAACAGACACACCAAAGGTTGATGATATTCCGAAGGTGTTTCCAATGACAGGTGTAGAAATTGTACCTATCTATCCAGGTTGTGAGAAAAAGAAAACCAACACAGATCGTGTGAAATGTATGTCGGATAAATTAGGACGACTTGTACAAAGAAAGTTTAATACCGATCTCGCTAGTGAGTATGGTTTAACAGGTGTACAAAAGATCCAAGTTCAGTTTAAGATTGACCCAAATGGAAAGATCACCGAAGTATTGACAAGAGCTCCACACCCTAGCCTTGAAAAAGAAGCAGAGCGATTAACAAAAAAGATCCCTCAAATGAAACCAGGAAAGCAACGAGGAAAATCTGTGTCAGTTATCTATAATTTACCAATTGTTTTTAAAGTAGATTAATGGTACTTTAATTTTAAAATATGCAAGACGGTTTAAAGAGCTATTTAAGCCGTCTTTTTTATAGCTTGCTTTTTGAAAAAAATAGTATCTTTCGACAACTAATATGATGCGCTTGCTCTATGAAGAATAGCTTCTTATTCATTATCTTTTTTTCTTTTGGTATACTGTCTGCACAAAATGTTTCAACTTTTGAAAAACCACCTATTTATCCAGGTTGTGAATCAGAACCTATCGATGAACTAAAAACGTGCTTTAATAACAAGATAAACACTGAGATATTCAGTTCATTTAAAGTGCCCCAAATTGTTACAGACGACAATTATAAAGGTGAACTTAATGTGCTTTTCGAAATTGATAAGGAAGGAAAGATTAGTGTTCTTTATGTAGATGCTGTTTATGAAGAACTGAAAGAAGAAACTAAACGTTTTTTTGAGAGCTTACCCAAAGTTGCTCCTGCAACTTATAATGGAAAACCAACATTTTATCAATATTCACTTAGTATAAAAATACCTTTAGAAGATCCAGCCGAAATTAAAACGCAAAAAGAAACACCTTCATTAATAGATATAAAGAATACCGAAGACCTTAATGCAGATGTAAGCAATGAATTTGATAGTGTTAATGACGGTATCGTTAAGTATGAGAAATTAGAGTACAGCAGTCAGCTAAATATTCCATTCACACATAATTATTATTCGCGATTTGATCAGCAAATGAATGGACTAGGAACTAATAGTCACACAGCTGCAAAACCATTTATATATGAAGATGTGGCAAAGTATTATGATTTTAAAGCTGAAAAGGAAGCACTAATTAAAGGTAGTGATGCATGGTGGAGTAGAAAATTATGGAATGAACACCTTGTTGCAGTTCAAGGAAAAAACTTTTGGTTCACAGCAGATCCAGTTTTCGATTTACAGTTAGGGACAGATACAGAAGCCGATTTTAGTACTACCTATAATAATACCAGAGGTATATTTATTCAAGGAGGTTTAGGTAAAAAATTTAATTTCACAGCCTCAATCTATGAAAGTCAAGGTCGTTTTGCTCAATATTTCAATGAATATGCAATAAGCCTTGAAGCTGAAGGTGCCGAGCCAATCGTACCAGGAAGAGGCTTGGCCAAACCATTTAAAGATAGAGGTTTTGATTATCCAGTAGCCGAAGCTTACTTGTCGTATACACCTGCAAGCTTTATTAATATTCAGTTTGGACATGGTAAGAATTTTATAGGTGATGGTTATCGATCGCTTCTACAAAGTGATGCGACGAGTCCATATCCATTTTTAAAACTCAACACAACCTTTTGGAAAATAAAATATACCAATACATGGATGTGGTTGAGAGATGTTAGGGCCGAAGTTACAGAAGATGGTGCGTTTCTAACAAAATATATGGCGAATCACTATTTGAGTTGGAATGTATCAAAACGATTAAACATTGGTTTGTTTGAATCTGTGTTATGGTCTAATGATAATGATAGAGGTTTTGATATTAATTATTTAAATCCAGTTATTTTTTATAGAGCAATAGAGTTTTCTACAGGTCAAGATGCCGGAAATGCTATTTTAGGAGCTTCGGCAAAATACAAATGGAATAATAAGGTAAACCTCTATGGGCAATTTATTCTTGATGAATTTTCTTTAGATGATATTACAGGAGGAGAGAAAAGTTGGAAAAATAAGTTTGGCTACCAATTAGGTGTCAAATATTTTAATGCCTTTAAAGTCGATAATTTGTTACTGCAATTGGAGTACAATCGTGTTAGACCTTATACGTATTCTCATAATTCCATTGTACTCAATTATGCTCACAATAATCAACCTATGGCACATCTTTGGGGAGCAAATTTCAGTGAAGCTATTGCTATTGGACGCTATCATTATAAGCGTTGGTTTGCAGATGCTAAATTTATTATTGGAAAGCGAGGCTTCGATTTTAACGAAGGAGATGATTTTGCTAATTATGGTAGTAATATCTACAGAAGTGAAGTTGACCGTAATGCCGAAACTGGAATTACAGTAGGACAAGGTAACACGACCAATGTTTTTCAGGCCGATCTAGGTGGTGGTTACGTTGTTAACCCTGTTACTAACTTAAGGCTATTTACAAATATTACATTTAGAAATTATGATCCGCAAGCCAATACAGCAGCAGCTCTAAATACAAATACGCTATGGTTTACTGTTGGTGTGAGAACCGATTTATTTAATTGGTATAATGATTTTTAAGATTTTATTTCTTTAAACTCACATAAAATGTTCGGCGTATTCGTTCAGAATTTATAAAACCAGTGCCATAGTTTAAATCATCGTACGTTTTTGTAATAGCTTCATTTTTTGCTACTTCATCTTCGGTTTTGCCAGCTTTAATTTCGGCAAGAACAGCAGTTCGTAATGCTTCTAGCATTGTTAAAAATGATTGATATTCCGCCTTGTTGGATAAGGTACCATGACCAGGGATAATTTTGGTTTCATCATCAATAAGTTGAAGTCCGAGCTTAGCGGCTTCAATATAACCATTAACGCTTCCACCAGATTTTAGATCGATGTAAGGATAACGGTCTTTAAAATACGTATCACCAGTATGAAGTACATTACTTTTGGTAAAGTATAAAAGAGCGTCGCCATCAGTATGTGCATTGTCTACATGAAACACACCTATTTTTTCACCATTAACATGAATACTCATTTTATCATTAAAAGTAATTACAGGTAAAGCTTCTTTAGGTTGAGATGTGCCGTCACGTTTTGGTGTGGTTTCTAAACGTTCTCTTACATTGTCGTGTGCAATAATAGTAGCGCCCAGTTTTTGCATATTCACATTTCCGCCAGTATGATCTCCATGGAAATGAGTATTGACCAAAAATGTAATGGGCTTATCACTTAACGCTTTTATAGCTGTATTTATTTTTTCGGTAAGTGGAGCAAATTGATCATCGATTACAAAAACCCCATCGTCTCCAACAGAAACACCAATATTTCCACCAGCTCCTAAAAGCATGTAAACGTGATCAGAAATTTTAACGCTTTCTATCTTAACATTATCAAAACGTTGAGCGTAAACAAGACTTCCGAAGAGAAAAAAAGCAATAATAAAAAATGTAGAATTGTGTTTCATGGTATATTATTTTTAAGCTAAAGTCTCCTAAAGATACTGAAACTTACAGTTTCTAATTGATATTTATGCGTTAAGCTTGTTTCTGAAACATATATAGGTCTTAAAATTATGATTGTGTTGATGAACAGTCTACTATCTTATTCTTATTTTATTATGTTTAGAATTGCCCAAAACCTTTTTTCAGAGTATCTTTGCAAACGCAATAAAAGAGCGAGTATTGAGTACTACAAAATCTTCTGTTAAGCAGGCTTCAATAATTTCAGATTTTAAGGAAATCACCAAGATGAGACTTTCTATAAGTGTTGTGTTCTCGGCACTTGCTGGATATTTACTTGGTGCTATTGAAGTAGATTTTTATACGTTAGTTCTATTGGCATTTGGTGGATACTTTATGGTAGGTGCTTCTAATGCATTTAACCAAATTATTGAGAAAGACTTAGATGCACTGATGGATCGTACCAAAAACAGACCAGTTCCTGCTGGACGAATGAGTGTGCGTTCTGCATTTATAATCGCAACTATATTTACAATTCTTGGTATTGCAGTGCTTTATGTTATTAATGAGAGAACAGCAATGTATGGTGCCATTTCAATTTTCTTATATACCTGTGTCTATACACCGTTAAAAACGAGAACACCTTTAGCAGTGTTTGTTGGAGCTATCCCAGGAGCCATACCTTTTATGTTGGGATGGGTAGCCGCCAGAAATGATTTTGGAATAGAACCCGGAACCTTATTTGCTTTACAGTTTTTTTGGCAATTCCCCCATTTTTGGGCTATTGGATGGTTTTTATTTGAAGATTATCAAAAGGGCGGATTTTATATGCTTCCTACAGGTAAACGTGATAAAGGTACCGCAGTACAAACAATTATGTACACCATTTGGACGATATTGGTGTCTATAGTGCCAGTATTTGGAGTTACTGGAGATTTAAAATTATCAATTGTAGCAGCAATCATTGTATTTGCTCTCGGTTTGTTAATGCTGTATTATGCATTTGAATTATTTAAAAAACGAACAGCTAAAGCAGCAAAACAATTAATGCTAGCTAGTGTGTCATATATAACATTACTTCAGATAGTTTATGTTGTAGATAAATTTATAAGATAAGATGGATTTAACCGAAGGAACAATAGAAGAAAAAAATGATAGAGCCAAACGCATGATGCTTTGGTTTGGGATAGGATCCTTAATCATGTCATTTGCTGGATTAACTAGTGCTGTTTTAGTAAGTAGAAAACGAGATGATTGGTTACACGATTTTACAATGCCAAAAGCTTTTTTAATAAGCTGTGGGTTAATTGTAGTAAGCAGTTTAACATTTATTATGGCTAAACGTGCTTTAAAAAATAGCAATAGAAGCCTAACCACTATAATGCTATTGGTGACTTTTATCTTAGGTGTTGCTTTTATTTATAGTCAGATAGAAGGCTTTAAAGAAATCAAGAATTCGGGATATTATCTTACGGGAGATTCATCGAATGTGACAATGAGTTTTATTTATGTTATTGCTGCAGTGCACATTTTGCATGTCGTGGCTGGACTCTTGTCATTATTGGTCGTAATTTATAATCATTTTAAACAAAAATATTCTGCTACTAAAATGTTAGGGATGGAGCTCTCTGCAACCTTTTGGCATTTTGTAGATATACTGTGGTTATTCTTGTTTTTGTTTTTAACATATTTAGCTTAAATTTTTAATCATTTTTATAAGCTTAAATAGATGATTTAGTCTAGTAAAGACGGATGTTCTTAAATTTTAGAAACGGATGTTTTTTTAGATAGATAAAATGATTATTTTTGTGCAACTTTTAACAACTAAATGCTTTATATGGATAATACAGTAGCAAATACTGGAACAGAAGGCAAAACTTGGGGTGGCGGAAATCAGCCACTAAAAGCGAGTTATGGTAAAATGATGATGTGGTTTTTTATCGTCTCTGATGCCTTAACATTTTCTGGATTTTTAGCAGCTTACGGATTTTCAAGATTTAAATTTATTGGCTCATGGCCAATAGCAGATGAGGTATTTACTCACGTTCCGTTTTTTCATGGG
This sequence comes from uncultured Psychroserpens sp., assembly GCF_947500255.1. Classification (GTDB taxonomy): domain Bacteria; phylum Bacteroidota; class Bacteroidia; order Flavobacteriales; family Flavobacteriaceae; genus Psychroserpens. The sequence continues at coordinate 1,549,514 of NZ_CANMRL010000001.1, forward strand.
AACTATCCTATGATCTATGTTGCTTTCATGACCTTTATTTTAATTATGTCATCGGTAACAATGGTATTAGCTGTTGATGCTGGTCACCACATGAAAAAGAACAAAGTAACTTGGTACATGTTCTTAACCATTATTGGAGGTTTAATATTCGTTGGTTCACAAGCTTGGGAATGGGGAACATTTATTAAAGGTGACTATGGTGCAGTACAAACTAAAGGAGGAAATATTCTTCAATTTGGTGAATATGTAACTGTAGAAGGAGAACAGAAATTTAAACGTGTTGCATTAGGTGATTTTGTAGTAGCTGAAGAGAAATATAGAACAGAACACGATCGTAAAAATGGATTGTGGTTTGTTCAAGAAGGTACATTACCAACATATACTGTTGATGAAGTTTATAAAGGATTAGAATCTCATTCAAACGTATTGGTAAGAACTCAAATCATTAATGACGAAGGAGAAAAAACAGTGCTTAGTAGAGAAGAATCTCTAATGCAAATAAAGAATAACGGTAAACTGGTTGTTGAAGGAGCTAATCTCCACGTCAATGAATATGGAACCTCATTATTTGCCGATTTCTTTTTCTTTATAACAGGATTTCATGGATTTCACGTATTCTCTGGAGTAGTGATTAATATCATTATTTTCTTTAACGTCATCTTAGGAACCTATGAACGAAGAGGAAGCTATGAAATGGTTGAAAAAGTTGGTTTATATTGGCACTTTGTCGATTTAGTTTGGGTATTCGTATTTACATTCTTCTACCTAGTATAATCAAGAATAAAAGTTAAAAAATGGCACACGCACATAAATTAGAAATATTAAGAGGCTTAATAAAGTTTAAATCAAACACTCAAAAAATTTGGGGAGTTTTGATATTACTATCTATTATTACTGCAGTTGAAGTAGTATTAGGTATTTATAAACCAGAATGGGCTATGGGTAAGGTGATAGGAATGAAACTCCTAAACTGGATTTTCATCATCTTGACAATAGTAAAAGCCTATTATATCACATGGGATTTTATGCACATGAGAGATGAAACTAAAGCGTTGAGACGTATGGTTGTTTGGACAGCAGTATTCTTAATTTGTTATTTAGTATTCATCTTATTACAAGAAGGTGGCTATATTGAAAGCATTTACTCAAGTGGTTTTGTTAAAAGAGATTTTTAACATCTTATGATAAATATAAAGTATAGTAAAAGACGGTTTTTTTAAACCGTCTTTTTTATTTTTGCAATATCAAATAAGCGATTAAAAATAGAATTAAAAACTAATGTTTTTAATCATAAAAAATGAACTATAATCGTATAAAATTGTAGACATTAACAGATGGAAAAGAAGAATGTAAAACGAAATGTGGTATTAGGGATTTTATTTTTTCTACCAGTCGGATTTTTGTTAATGTTATACCCTTCAACACATAACTATGATCCCTTAGAAATTGTAGATGAACATGTTTCAGATCTACAATTATTTTCTTCAAGTACTGAAGAAGATATTTTACTTGAAGATCATATTACTGTTTTAGGTTTCCTCGGAAATGATCCTGTGAAGAATGTTATTGCTGCTTCTAATCTAAAGGAACTAGTATATGATAAATTTAAGGGATTTAAAAAATTTCAAATCGTTATTGTATTACCAAAAGGATCTGAAGAAAGAGCTAAGCAATTACAAAAGGAGATTAATAATTATGACGACATGCGTTTTTGGCATTATGTCTTTGGACAACCAAATGATATTAAAACCTTATTTGGTAGTATGAAAACAGAAGAAACACTTGATGACAACTTGTTTACAGATCATGTGTTTATTGTAGATAAAGATTTAAAGCAACGTGGTAGGTTAGACGATAGAGAAGATAAAGAAATAGAGCGAGAAGAGACTATTTATCCACTTTACTCTTACGATTGTATTGAAGTGGCTGAGGTGAAAAATAAGATGAGTGATGACCTCAGGATTCTATTTACAGAATATCGCCAAAAAAGAAAAGGAAAGTTTGATTCGTCAACAAGACGAAAAGAAGATATAAAAACGAACAAAAAAAATAGTGGTATATGAGTGCTAAAAAAACAAATTACTCTTACATAGGTATTGCTTTTATTTTATTAGTCTTCGGAATTATATTCGTTCCAAGAATCGTAGATAGAATAAAAGGTGGTGATGTAACCAGAACAGAAAGTAGAACAAAAGATGTATCGACTGATGCCAAAGGTTATGTGTCAGACCTTCTGTTTTTAGAAATTAATGGTGAAGCTAAAAAAGTACCTCCATTTTCATTTACAAATCACGACGGAAAAACCATTACTAATAAAGATTATGAAGGGAAAGTATATGTCGTAGAATTTTTCTTTACGACATGCCCAACTATTTGTCCGCGTATGAATAGAAACTTAGTTCAGATACAAAATACATTTGCAGATTTTGAGGATTTTGGTGTGGCTTCATTTACCATCAATCCAGATTTTGATACTCAAGAAGTTTTAAAATCTTATGCTGATAATTACGGAATTACGAATCCAAACTGGCACTTAATGACAGGTGATCAAGAAGAGATCTATGCATTGGCAAATATTGGTTTCAATATCTATGCAGGCGAAAACCCAAATGTAGAAGGTGGCTTTGAACATTCAGGAAACTTTGCGCTTATTGATAAAAATGGATTTATGCGCTCGAGAAAAGATGATTTTGGGAATCCAAAAATTTATTACAAAGGTATTATAAGTGAAGAAGAGAAAGTAGATGAAGATGGAGAGACTGAAGAAATAAGTATGCTTAAGGAAGACATTGCTAAACTTTTAAAAGAAGATTAACCCTATGAGTACTCTTGAAAACCCTTCCGAAGAAAAAAAGTACAATAAATGGATCGTAATCTTGTCTATTGCAATTCCGCTTGTTGTCGCAGGTCTTTTCGGAATTAATTTACGCAGGTTAGGTTTTGATGTAGAACCGCTTACCTTTTTGCCTCCTATCTATGCCACAATAAATGCAGTAACGGCTCTTGTTTTAAGTATTGCATTTTGGGCCATTAAAAACAAAAAGCAACAACTTCATGAAAAGTTAATGAAGTTTGCAATTATGTTATCTGTAGCATTTTTGGCAATGTATGTTGCATATCATATGACGAGTGATTCTACCAAATTTGGAGGAGAAGGTGCAATCAAATATTTTTATTATGCTATCTTAATTTCTCATATTGTATTGTCTATTGTTGTCATTCCATTTGTCCTTATCACTTACGTAAGAGCTATTACAAATAATTTTGAACGCCATAAAAAGATAGCTCGTATTACATTTCCAATTTGGTTATATGTTGCCATAACTGGCGTTGTGGTATATATAATGATTTCTCCATACTATGCTTAAATCATGAAAAAACAAGTTGTTTTTACTATTTTATTTTTGCTAATTACGTTTTGGTCAAATGCGCAATGTGCAATGTGTCGTGCAGTCTTAGAAAGTGAAGAAGGACAAACTACAGCCGAAGGTGTTAATGACGGAATTATGTATCTAATGACGATTCCTTACTTATTAGTAGCAGGAGTTGGATTTTTAATTTACTGGAACTTTTTTCGTAAAAAGAAAGAAACCGAATAAAATACAGGTATTTACTGTAACATATTTAGGATTTGGTCGTCATTTAAATATCAATCAAAATATATTTCTTAACAATTAGTTAGCATAAACCATTTTAGGTTTTGCTTAATTTTGTTAGAATTAACCATCCATATTATGATTCAAATCAAAGATTTGCATAAATCTTATCACATGGGAAGCAATTCGCTTCATGTTTTAAAGGGGATTAACTTTGATGTTAAAGAAGGAGAACTTGTGTCTATAATGGGTTCGTCTGGATCGGGAAAATCTACACTACTTAATATTTTAGGAATGTTAGATGAGGCAGATCAAGGTCAATATATCCTAGATAATGTTCCTATTAAAAACTTAAACGAGAAAATAGCAGCTAAATATAGAAATGAATTTCTCGGATTTATTTTTCAATCATTCAATCTTATCAATTATAAAAGCGCGTTAGATAATGTAGCAATGCCTTTATATTATAAAGGGATTAAGCGTAAAGAGCGCAATGATACAGCTATGCACTACCTTGAAAAAGTTGGATTGGCAGATTGGTCTCATCACTTGCCAAGTGAACTGTCTGGAGGACAGAAACAACGTGTCGCTATTGCTAGAGCTCTAGCTAGTGACCCTAAAGTTCTTATGGCCGATGAACCAACTGGAGCTCTCGATACAAAAACATCGTACGAAGTCATGGAACTCATTCAAGGGATTAATGACGAGGGTAAAACAATCTTGGTAGTGACACATGAGCATGATATTGCTCAAATGACAAAACGTATTGTTAATCTTAAAGATGGATTAATTATTGACGATAAAAAAGTACAACAGGTAAGAGCGTCAGAATATGTTTAATATAGAACGTTGGCAGGAAATATTTGAAACCTTAAGCAAGAATAAACTACGAACATTCTTGACAGGACTTTCTGTGGCTTCTGGGATTTTTATTCTTGTTATTCTACTAGGCTTTGGAGAAGGCATGGCCAATGGTATCAAAAAAGAGTTTGAAGATGATGCATCTAATAGGATTCATGTTTGGACAGAAGTGACTTCTAAAGAATATAAAGGTTTGAACCCTGGACGTTATATTCAAATGGAGAATGAAAATTATGAATATTTAGCTAAAAAATATGAAGATGACCTTGAATATAAATCAGCAATTTATAGAATTTGGCAGGGTGCAGTAAATTATAAAACCGAATCAGGTAGTTATAGAATTGAAGGTGTATTGCCAGATTTTCAGTTTATTGAAAATGCAGGAATTACTCAAGGAAGGTTTGTTAATTATATGGATCAAGATGGTTTCGAAAAAGTTGTCGTTATTGGTAATAAGGTTAAACAAGAAATTTTTAAAAACGAAGAAGATCCAATAGACCAACAGATTCAGATAAATGGTATTAATTTTAAGGTTATAGGTGTTTATACTGATCCAGGTGGCGATCGAGAAGAATCAAGAATCTTTACACCAATTAGTACAGCACAACGAGTGTTTAATGGTGCTAATAGAATAAGAAACTTGTCATTTACACTAAAACCAAAAGCAACGTTTGATGAAACACTTGAGGCTTCGGAGCAATTTGTAGAAGAAATGCAACAGTACCTTAAGCAAGTTCATACCATAGCTCCAGATGATATGAGTGCCATTGGAACATTCAATACCCTAGAAGCGTCACAGCGTTACTTTGGGTTAATAGGAAATATTAAGTTCTTCTTTTGGTTTGTTGGTATTTGTACCATCATCGCTGGCGTGGTTGGCGTTAGTAATATCATGTTAATTATAGTGAAAGAACGTACTAGAGAAATAGGAATTAGAAAAGCTATAGGTGCCCAACCTTGGTCTATAATTGGTATGATATTGCATGAAGCAATTTTTGTAACTGCCATTGCAGGATTTACCGGACTAATAGTAAGTATGGGACTTCTAGAAATTTTTGGACCCTATTTAGATATCCCATATGTGATTAACCCATCGGTAAATTTCAATGTAGCTTTATCAACAGTAATAATCCTCATATTAGCAGGTGCAATAGCAGGTTTTTTTCCTGCATGGAGAGCTGTAAAAATAAAACCAATAGAAGCATTAAGAGACGAATAAGATGTTTAGTAGAGATCGTTGGAACGAAATATTAGAAGCCTTAACTAGTAATATGTTTAGAACCATATTGACAGCTTTTGGTGTGTTTTGGGGGATTTTCATACTCATCGTACTCTTGGCTGCAGGTAAAGGTTTGGAGAATGGAGTGAAGTTAGACTTTAGTGGTCGAGCGACAAATACAATGAATATGTGGGCGCAAACTATTTCTAAACCTTACAAAGGATTGCCTAAAGGAAGACGATTTACTTATAAAATTGATGATGTTGAGGCAATAAAAGACAAAGTGCCTAATCTTAAAATCGTATCACCAAGAAATCAACTTGGTGGCTGGGGAGGTGCCAATAATGTGGTGAGAGGATTGAAAACAGGTGCTTATAATGTATATGGAGACTATCCTGAAGTTATCCAGCAACAACCTATGGATATTACACAAGGACGATTTATAAACTATAACGATATTAATAAAAAACGCAAAGTAGCAGTTATAGGGCTTTCGGTTGCTAAAGAACTATACGCTAAAGGCGAAGAGATTTTGGGCAGTTATGTAAAAATTAGCGGTGTTAATTTTTCGGTTATTGGTGTTTATAAGACAAAGCAAACCGGAGGTGACGCAGAAGAAGGTCAAAAGCAAATTTTTGTCCCTTTTACAGCATTTTCACAAGCTTTTAATAGAGGAGATCGTGTTGGTTGGATGATGATTACCGCCGAAGATAATGTACCAATAACCGATTTGAAAGAGCAAATCTTTGATGTCGTTAGACAAAGACACACTATTCATCCAGACGATAAGCGTGCTATCGGTCACTGGGATGTGTATGAGGAATATAGTAAAATTGAAGGCTTGTTTACCGCACTACGCTTAGTGGCTTATGTAGTAGGTATTCTTGTATTGCTATCAGGAATAATAGGAATTAGTAATATCATGCTTATTGTAGTCAAAGAGCGTACGAAAGAAATAGGAATACGAAGAGCACTAGGCGCTTCTCCATGGTCTATAAGAGGTCAAATACTTTTAGAGTCTATTTTTTTGACAATCCTATCAGGAATGGTAGGGATTATTTTTGGATCATTAACTATATACGGGCTTAACGCTCTTTTAGATGCTAATGGTCCTGTAGATATGTTTGCTAACCCAAGCGTAGATCTTACAGTAATATTAATTGCATTAACTATACTCATTATCTCTGGATTGTTGGCTGGGTTTATCCCGGCTCAAAATGCGATTAGAGTAAAACCCGTAGATGCGCTAAGAACTGAATAATTAACCATCAAATATCAATCAGAAGTAAAAAATGAAAAAATCTGTCACTGTCATCATCTTAATAATTATTGCTGTCCTTTTTGGAGGATCGTTATATTATTTATATCAAAAAAATGCCGAAGATCCAGTTGTTTATACTACTGAAACGGCGTCTACAAAAACTATAGTCAAGAAAACTGTAGCTACAGGAAGCATTGTTCCCAAAGATGAAATTTTAATAAAACCCAATATTTCTGGAATTATTGAAGAAATTTACATTGAAGCTGGTGACGTGATTAAAGCTGGAGACCTCATAGCTAAAATTAAAGTTGTGCCAAATGTGTCATCACTTACAAGTGCTAAAAATTCTATTGCTACTAATCAAACAGCATTGCAAACAGCAAAAATTAACTTACAAACTCAGCAAGCAAATTACGATAGACAGAAAGCACTTTTTGACAAAGGTGTTATTTCTGCAAATGACTTTGAGTCTATAAAAAATACGTATTTACAAACAAAGCAGAGCGTTGAACAAGCAAAAATTAATGTCAATTCGTCTCGACAGAATTATGATATCATAAAGACTGGAACAACATCTGGTTTAGGTAATGTAGCTCAAACCCAAATTAGAGCTACTGTTTCTGGAATGGTTCTGGACGTGCCAGTAAAAACAGGAAATCAAGTAATTGAAGCAAATAATTTTAATGATGGAACCACAATAGCATCTATGGCAAATGTAGAGGATATGATTTTTGAAGGAAAAGTTGATGAATCTGAAGTTGGAAGAATAAAAGAGAATTTACCATTAGAAATTACAGTCGGAGCTATTGAAAATAAGAAATTTGATGCTGTTTTAGATTATATAGCACCTAAAGGAATTAATGAAAACGGAGCCATTCAGTTTGAAATAAAAGGATCCTTAAAAAAGAATGATAGTACTTTTATTAGAGCAGGATTGAGTGCCAATGCATCAATAATTTTAGCCAAAGCCGATAGTGTTCTTGCAGTAAAAGAGGCATTGTTAAGATTCGATCCTAAAACAAAAGCACCTTATGTAGAAGTTGAGGTAGGTGATCAAAAATTTGAAAGGAAAGATGTGGAGTTGGGTGTGAGCGATGGTATCTTTGTTGAGATTAAGAATGGGATAACAAAAGAGGATAAGATTAAGGTCTGGAATCAAATTCAAAGCGTTCCTGAATTCAATCAATAATAATTTTAACATTTAATGTAACACTTTAATATTTATAGAGACATATAGATAATTATGAAAAAAACAGTCAGTATACTTATTGTTTTAATAACAATCAGCCTTCAAGCCCAAAATAAAAAATGGACTTTAATAGAATGCGTACAATATGCATTAGAAAATAATATTTCGGTTAAACAAAGTGAACTAGATTTAGAATCTGCAGATATAGAAATGCTCACAGCAAAGGGTAATTTTTTACCAAGTTTGAATGCTGGCGCAGGAGTTTCTGAAAACACGGGACTTAGTTTTAACCCAGTAACTAATAATGCACAGACTACCACATTTTTATCGGCTAGTGGAAGCGTTAATGTTGGTTATACCATATTTGACGGACTTAGAAATATAAGAACATTGCAACGTGCCGAAATATCAAAATTGGCAAGCCAGTATCGTCTAGATAAAATGAAAGATGATATTTCGCTTTTTGTTGCTAACGGTTATCTCCAAGTGATACTCAATAAAGCAAATTTAGAAGTTTTAAAGTCTCAAAATGAAGTGACCAACGAGCAAATTCAAAGAACAGAGCAATTGGTAGAAGCAGGTTCATTACCAAGAGGTGATTTACTAGAGATTCAAGCTACAGATGCTAGTGAAAAACAGTCAATTATCAATGCTGAAAACAGTGTTCAAATTTCTCTTATTAGTTTAGCGCAATTACTTTTAATTAAGGACTACGAAAACTTTGACATTGAAGATGAAGGATATGACATTATAGATGCTGGAATTTCAAATAAAGATGTATCCGAAATTTTAGCACAAGCTAAAGAAACACGTTCAGAGATAAAAATAGCAGAACAAAATGTAGCCTTGGCCGAAAAAGATTTACAAATAGCCCGTGGTGCTAACCTTCCAACGCTATCTGCATTTTTTGGATACAATACAAGATATGCAAATACGACATCATTTACACAACAAGTAGATCCAGATAACCCAACAATTACTCAATCAATTGGTGTAGTCGAAGCAACTGGACAAACAGTTGTAGGTACATTTCCAAATACATTTTTACAAGAAGTGTCGGCAGATCCCTTCGTAGATCAACTTTATCAAAATGATGGTATAGGGTATGGACTTAATTTAAATATTCCTATTTTTAATGGGTTTGCTACAAAAGCTAGTGTTAAGAGAAATAAAATCAATTTAGAACGTTCTAAGTTTCAATTAGAACAAGCAGAATTAGATCTTGAGTCTACCGTGTATCAGGCCTATGTAGATGCCAAAGGCGCTTTAAAATCTTATGAAGCTGCACAATTGGCCTTAGAATCTCAGCAACTGGCTTATGATTATGCCAAAGAACGCTATGATGTTGGATTAACAAATGCGTTTGATTTTAGCCAATCCAAATTAAGATATGACAATGCCAGAATTGAATTAAACCGTTCTAAATACGATTATATATTTAAGTTAAAGGTTCTCGAATTATACTTCGGAATTCCTGCAACAGAACTAAAGTTTTAAGACCATGACCAAAAGAACAAAAATTATTATCACAGTTATAGGATTACTAATTCTTGCACTTGTTGCGGGAGCAAAAATGGGACTGTTTGGTAAAAAAGGTAACTTTAAAGAAGTTACTGTAAAAAAAGTAGCATCATTAGATATAGTTGAAACTGTTTCTGCTACGGGAAAAATTCAACCAGAGGTAGAGGTGAAAATATCTAGTGAAGTTTCAGGAGAGATATTAGACTTGCCTTATAAAGAAGGTCAACAAGTTAAAAAAGGAGATCTTTTAGTTCGAGTTAATCCAGATTTAATTCAATCAGCAGTAAGCAGATCTCAAGCATCATATCAAAATGTGAGATCAGGTTTGGATCAAGCCGAAGCTTCACTTAGAGAAGCAAAAGCAAATTATGACCGAAATAAAGCACTTTTTGATAGAGGTGTTATTTCAAAAGCAGATTGGGATAGATCAATAGCTGCTTATGAAACAGCTCAGGCTGCAAGAGGTTCTGCATATTATAGTGTACAAAGCGCAGCGGCCTCTGTTAATGAAGCTAAAGACAACTTAAGTAGAACGACAATCTATGCACCTATGAGTGGGACGATTTCATTATTAAATGTCGAATTAGGTGAACGTGTTGTTGGAACTCAACAAATGGCAGGTACAGAAATCTTGAGAGTTGCCAACCTAAATAATATGGAAGTTGAAGTTGATGTAAATGAAAATGATATTGTGAAAGTACAAATTGGTGACTCAACAATTGTTGAAGTTGATGCCTACTTAAAGAAAGAATTTAAAGGTATTGTTACAGAAATTGCAAACTCTGCTGCAGGAACTTTAACAGCAGATCAAGTTACAAACTTTAGAGTTAAGGTTCGTATTTTAGAAGAATCATACAAAGATCTAATTGAAGGTAAACCAGAAAGCTATTCACCGTTTAGACCAGGAATGACAGCAACAGTTGATATCATTACTGATAAAAGAGATAAAACAGTTGCAGTGCCAATTAGTTCTATAGTAATCAAAACAGATACGTCTTCAGTTAAAAATAACTTTAAAGCGATTGAAGATTCAGAAGAGATTAAACCTGAAAATGAAGAGAAATTTGAGTGCGTGTTTGTAAATAATAAAGGCGTCGCTAAATTAAGAGTTGTAAAAACAGGAATTCAAGATGATACCAATATTGAAATTGTTTCTGGATTAGAAGAAGGAGATGAAATTATTACTGGACCTTATAACATCGTTTCAAAAACATTAAAGTCTGGAGATAAGATCGAAAAGAAAGGTGCTAATCAAAAGAAAGAGGAAGTCGAGAAAGAAGAATAGTTTGATAGCTACCTAAATCACAATAATAAATATTATGTAATGTCCATTATACTAAGTATAGAAACATCTACAACAAATTGCTCAGTCTCTCTTTCAAAACAAGGAGAGACTTTGGTTTTAAAAGAAGATAATAATGTCAATTACTCACATGCTGAATCTTTGCATGTTTTTATTGATAGTGTTTTGGCATCTGCACAAATAGATAAAATCGATTTGAGCGCTATTGCCGTGAGTAAAGGACCAGGGTCATATACAGGATTACGTATTGGTGTTTCTGCTGCTAAAGGATTAAGTTATGCACTTGATATACCTTTAATATCAGTGTCAACACTTGAAGCACTTTCTCATCAAGTAACGATCGATGAAGGTATAATTATCCCGATGTTAGATGCAAGACGGTTAGAAGTATATTCAGCTATATTTAATAGCTCTTATGATTTAGTAAGAGGTATTGAAGCACAAATATTGGATGAGCAATCATTCCAAGAGTATTTAAGTAAAGGTAAAGTCCATTTTTTAGGTAATGGTGTTGAAAAAACAAGACAACTCATCAAACACTCTAACGCTGTTTTTGTTGAGAATAAGTTACCATCAGCTAATGAGATGAGCGCTTTGGCTTTCGAAAAGTATAAAAAAAGCGACATCGAAGATGTCGCTTATTTTGAACCTTTTTATCTCAAAGATTTTATAGCATTAAAGCCTAAATCATCTTAGCCTTGTTTTTGAATTTCGACAGCATGTGGATAAGGTATTTCAATACCGGCCGCGTCAAGAGCAATTTTTACATTTTCGTGAGTTTCAAAATAAACATCCCAATAATCTGCTACAGTAGACCAAGGTCTAACAGCAAAATTTACTGAACTATCAGCAAGCTCTGAAACATTTACAGAAGGAGCTGGGTCTTTTAAAACTTTTGGGTTAGACGTAAGCACACTCATTAAAATCTCTTTAGTTTGCTTAATATCGGAATCATAACCAACCCCAAAAGTCAAATCAATACGAAGTTTTCCTTCAGAAGAATAATTCACAATATTACCATTTGATAAAGCACCATTTGGAATAATAATCTCTTTATTTGTTGGAGATAAAAGTTTTGTAGTGAAGATTTCAATTTCTTTTACAACACCTAATTCACCTTGAGCTTCAATAAGATCTCCTATTTTTATAGGTTTAAAAATCATAATTAATACACCTCCAGCAAAATTTGCAAGTGATCCTTGAAGGGCTAGACCAATAGCTAAACCTGCTGCAGCTAGAATAGCAGCAAACGATGTGGTTTCAATACCTACAGTTCCTAAAACAACAACGATGAGAATAATCTTTAATGTCCAGCTTAAAAGGTTTAAAAGAAACTTTTTAAGGCTCTCATCATAAGCGCGTTTCTCCATAACTTTTCGTATACCTTTCAATATACTTTTGATAATAATAGAACCAATAATCCAAATGGCTATTGCGGCCAATACTTTTGGACCAAAATCTACTATGAGTTCATAACCTTTATCAATCCATTTTTGTAAATCCATAACATCGTTTTTAATTAGACAGCTATAATATTAATAAAAAACCCGAACATTTTAGTTTAAAATGTTCGGGTTTTCTTAAATAGTTAATCGTATTAGAGTGTATTAATATAATTAACTAGTTTAATTAAATCTTCTTTTTTTGAAGTTTTAATTTTATTAGATTTTATAAAACTCAAAATCTCTTTTGAATGCTTTGGAAAAGTCTTTGCTATTTCCTTTTTCTTACTCGGTATTTCTACGGCTATACCCTTATCGTTTAATGTATAATACACATCGCTCTTTCTTTTATATTGAGCTGGCTTAGTTTTGGCATAACTACTTGCTGCTTTTTTCTTTTCAGTAAAGGAAATTATTTCTTTTGCTAATAAAGGTTTCTCAATGGATGCATCGGTTAATACAACAAAGTAGCCTCTTTTTCCATTATTAGTGTCAGAATCTATATAATTGTAGGCGCGATACGCTTTATTACCCTTAGAAAATGTGATTGTAACATTAAGTAAATCTTTGTTTAATGCCTCAATATCATTATTGTCTTTTTTGATTTCCATAACATCACTAAAAGCATTATATCTTAAGCTAAATAACTTTCCGTCTTTGTCAGCAGAAATCTTACCTGGCATAAAATCGTTTTCGATATAAGGCGTTCCAATAATTGAATTATCATTAAGGTCGAATGCATAGATTAAACCTGGAGATGTCAAGTTTTGTCTATTTGGGTCTTGCGCTGTAGCACTAAACGACACTAATGAAATCATTGCCGTTAAAAAAATTGATTTTATCATAATAAGTGTTTTTTTATTGTGTAACAATAAATATGCCATGCTGCTATGCAACACAGTGAATACTAGCATTAGTATAAATTTATTTTACTTCAAAAGTCAATTTTACGTTCACTCTAAACTCTGTAACTTCATCATCATTGACAATAGCACTTTGATCTTGCACATAAACAGATTTAATATTTTTTATGCTTTTAGAGGCTTGTTTAACTGCTTTTCTTGTTGCGTCTTCCCAGCTTTTATCTGAATTTGATAAGACTTCGATTACTTTTAATACTGCCATTTTTTCGTTTTTTTGTTAAAAAATATGAATGTTAAAGATACTAAATAATAATTGAAACTATCCGTTTATTGCCTCTACCGTCTCAACTTTACCTTTCATCATTTCTCTTAGCATATTTTCAATTCCATTTTTAAGAGTAAATGTAGATGAAGGACATCCACTACAAGCACCTTGTAAGATAACTTTTACTTTCTTTTCTTGAGGATCATAGGACTGAAACTCAATATTTCCTCCATCACTTGCTACTGCTGGTTTAACATATTCTTCCAGAATATTAATAATTTCTTTTGAAACGTCATCTTTCTGCTCATACTGTTCATCTAGATGTTGGTCACTTTTTTGTATAACTTCAGGAGCATCAGAATTAATAATATCCTCACCATTTTCGATATAAGATCTTATAAACTCGCGAAGTTCCATAGTAATATCATTCCAATCGGCAACATCAAATTTGGTAATCGACACAAAATTTTCCTCCATAAAGATACTTTTAACAAAAGGAAAATGGAATAGCTTATTAGCTAAAGGGGCATATGCTGTTTCATCAATTGATGTAAACTCATGATACTTGGTTACTAACTTTTTATTTGCAACAAATTTTAAAACACTAGGATTTGGTGTGCTTTCAGCGTAAACTGTTACAGGAACTTTCTTTTTAGCTTCGGAAGAAGTAACAACCGCACCTCCTGAATTTAAGTAATCTTCAATTTGAGTAGCTACTTCGTCTTGAACATCTTTCCATTCGACAATATTATAACGTTCTATAGCGATAAAGTTGCCAGAGATGTATACTTTCTTTACAAAAGGAAGGTAAAATAGTTGTTGTGCTAAAGGCGAAGATTTTGCTTCATCAATATTATTGAATTCAAAACTCTCATGTTGCGTTATAAATTGATCGGTTTCAAATTTTAATATAGTTGGGTTAGTGGTTTCTTTTATTGAAATAGAATAATTTTTCATAGCATAAATTTTTGCAAAAATACGTAACAAAAAATTCAAAAAACAGGTTTTAATAACAACATAACGAATAAGAAGGGATAATTCTTACAAAATAAATATCTTTATAATGAGTTATTTTAAATTAACAGTTAGGGTTTTTAAGTGTTAAACTGTTATTTTTAAAAAGAATTAGAAGTACTAATTACTTAATTTTTACTAAATTTCGCTCTTATTATTAAAACCTCTACCTAAATAACTTGACTACAGTTTGCTTTTAAAAAGGCGTAGTGCTTTCATAGTTATAGTGTTCAACAGTTTAATTTTGTTGAAGTATGTAAGTTTTATAATAAGGGTAAAACTATTTTAAACCGCTATGAAAAAGCTTTACGTACTCTTTATCTTATTATCATATATCTCGTTTGGTCAAGATTTAAACATGCAAGATGGTACATTTAATAGATGTGCACCAGATTTATTTTTCGATTCGGGAGGGCCTGGAGGGCCTTATTCAAGTGATGAAGCTTTAGTAACAACAATTTGTCCTGAAAATGCAGGCGAATTTGTCATTATAAATTTCACAGATTTTAGTACACAGTTAAATGTTGATGTTTTAACTGTTTATGATGGTGATAGTACAGCAGCACCAGTTATTGGTACATATTCGGGAGTAGCAGGACCAGGTAATATTGTTGCTAGTCTACTAAACATGAGTGGTTGTATTACCTTTGAATTTGTTTCTGATGGAGCTGGAACAACTACTGGCTGGGAAGCCGAAATCATATGTACAGTACCATGTCAAACAATTACTCCATCCATAGATTCCACAACGCCTGAGGCCAATGGTGGAGGCGTTATTCTAATTAATGCAGGAGACCAAGTAGACTTTGTAGGTAGCGCTACATTTTCAGATGATGGAACCGGAGCGACATATGAATGGGATTTTGATGATACTAATACCGCAACAGGAACAAATGTGTCAAATATTTTTGCCGCACCCGGATCTTACGACGTCACGTTAACTGTTACAGATAATAATCCTCTGGGTTGTTCGGTCTCAAGAGATATAAACGTTTTTGTTCTAGGTGAGAATATTGTTGTTGATCAAACAACATTTACAGTAGAAGAACTCGTTCAAGATGTTTTAATTGATAGTCCTTGTGCCCAAGTAAGTAATATTACGTGGTCTACAGGTACAAATTTTAACGATGATAATGGTATTGGATATTTTGCTAATGATGGCAGTGTTTTTCCTTTTACTGATGGTTTGATACTAACCTCAGGAGATGCAAGTCGAGCTAGAGGTCCTAATAATAATGCATTGAGTGATGGTGGTGGAGGCTGGCCTGGTGATGCCGAATTAGATGCCGCAGTGGGAATTAATTCAAATAACGCCAGTATTATACAATTTGATTTCGTACCATTAGCTGATAGTATTAGTTTTGACTTTTTAATGGCTTCGGAAGAGTATAATGGTAGTACAGGTGGAACTTTCGAATGTACATTTTCTGATGCTTTTGCCTTTTTATTAACAGATCAAGCGACTGGTATAACAACAAATTTAGCCGTATTACCAGGAACAAATACACCAATTCTTGTTACAAATATTCATCCAGCAAATCCTGGTTGTCCTGCTATAAATGAGCAATTTTTTGGTGGTTACACAGGAAATAATTCACCTCCAATGAGTTTTGATGGGAGAACAGCAGTTTTTACCGCACAGTCTCCTGTAACTCCTGGAAATAATTATACAATCAAGTTAGTTATTGCTGATGCTTCAGATACAGCATTAGATTCTGGTGTTTTTATTGAAGCGGGAAGTTTTAATCTCGGTGGAGACTTAGGAGATGATATAACAATTGCAGCAGGTACAGCTGAATGTGGAGGTGAAACCATTACCTTAGATACACAAGCACCAACTGCAACTCATATATGGTATAAAGATGGTGTTGAAATTGCAGGGGAGACTTCTTCTACTTTAGATGTTATAGAGCCTGGAATTTATACAGTTGATGTTATCTTTTCTGGATCATGTCAAGCATCTGATTCTGTAGTTGTAGAATTTAAACCAAATGCAGAAGCTAATACGCCTCCAGATTTATCAATTTGTAGTTTCTCAGGAACCGGTGATTTTATGCTAACAGACAATGATGATGATGTACTTGGAACCCAAGATCCAAATGATTACGTAATTACATATCATCTTACCGAACAAGAAGCAATTGATAACGTAAATCCAATTCCAAGTCCTTATACTAATATTTCAAACCCACAAACAATACATGTTCGTATTGCTGAAAATACTCAGGAGTGTTTTGATTTAACATCTTTTGATTTAGTTTTTACAGACTTAACTATAAATAATACGGTTACTCCTATAGATGAGTGTGATGATGATAATGATGGATTCACAATGTTTACTTTAACTGAAAGAGATGACGAAGTCATTGGTGCCTTAGATGCAACAACAGTAACTGTATCGTATCACTTTTCTCAAGATGATGCTAATAATGATGTAAACCCGTTACCAATCCCTTACACAAATGTGGTGCCAGATAACCAAATTGTTTATGTTAGAGTCGAAGCAAATATAGATGCAGGTTGCTTTAATACAACTACTTTAGAATTGAGAGTTAATTCTACTCCTGTTCCTATTGTCCCTACAACTTTTGAGGTTTGTGATGATAATAATGACGGATTTGCAATGTTTGATTTAACAACAAAGGATGCTGAAATTATAGGGTTACAAACAGATGTTACTGTAACGTATCACGAAAGCCAAACAGAGGCAGATGATGGTTCAAATGCGCAACCAAGTCCTTATACTAATATAGATCCAAACACTCAAACACTTTACGTAAGATTAGAAGATGATATTTCAGGTTGTTTTGATACGGTTGAACTCGTATTACTTGTAAATCCTATTCCTGATGTTGGTGCCATTTCTAATTATGAGTTATGTGATTATAACCTTCCAGGAGATGAAGTAGAAGTTTTTGATCTAACGACAAAAGCTGCTGAGGCTATTAATGGTCAGACTGGTGTTACAATATCGTATCATGAATCACAAATAGATGCTGAAGGAGGAGCGAATCCTATATTAAATGCTTCATTCTATAGTAATACAAGCACACCACAAACGATATATGTTAATATTACTAATACATCAACTGGATGTTCTAATGTTGGTAGTTTTGACTTAATTGTTAATCCGCTTCCAGCGTTAGTTAATCCAACTCCGTTAGAGGTTTGTGACGATGGAGTTCCAGATGGTCTTACGAGTATAGATTTAACATTAAAGAACACAGA
>NZ_CANMRL010000002.1 GCF_947500255.1 uncultured Psychroserpens sp.
TGTGCGTGGGAGATCACTGGTACACAACCTGCTGAACCTGCAACAGAGTGTTATGAAACTGCAACATTTAATAACACAACATGTGCGTGGGAGATAACAGATAATGGAACAGGAATAACCTATTATGCAGATACAGATAATGACGGGTTTGGAGATCCTGACAACTCAATTGTTGATTGTTCTCAACCAGCTGGATATGTTATAGACAATACAGATTGTGATGACACCAATGATCAGATTTACCCTGGCGCAACAGAAATACCAGATAATGGAATTGATGAAGATTGTGATGGTATGGATGATAATACTCTAGATACTGAAGAGTTTAACAGTAGAGATATTTCTATTAGACCAAACCCATTCACAACTACCATAACTGTTAGTTTGCCACTAAGCTTGAATGGTAGTGAATTTGAAATAAACATCTATGACCTAAATGGTAGAGTTGTTTATAAAAAGAGAAAATCTAGTATAGATGGATCTATAGTTATCGATGAGCTTGACAGGTTAGAACAAGCACCATATTTCATCAAGATATCTAATAGAGATAATGGTATAATTGTTACTAAGAAACTAATTAAATTTTAGTGATAAATCAATTAAACAAAAAAGCTGAATTATAATAATTCAGCTTTTTTTTGTAACATACTAAAACACAGACAATAACAACTAAGACCTAATTAGAGCAAATATCTAAAAATACTCTATTTGTAAATATCTGAAAATCAGGTGTTAAAAAATTATATTTGCATTTCATCGATTATATTTGCATTTCACAGAGTATACACATACATTTGTATTATAAATTTATTAGTCCCAAACTAAAATTTAACCGCTTATGAAAATTTCTACTTTTTTTCAGAAAAAGTATGCTCTAATGGTTTTTACAATAATAACCATGAGCATATGTAACGCTCAAACGACTACAACCCTAGGTTTTTATGATTTCGAATCAGGAACCCAAGGATGGACAGGAGGCTCTTTAGCCTATAGAAACATGTCCACCTTTTGGTCTTATGATGGCACATATGCATTTTGGCTTCGTAATGGTTCAACACCTGCGAACTCAACTATGACTTCGCCTTCTTTCAGCTTAAATTCTTACGACAAAATAGATTTCAAATTCTTTTTCTCATCCTATAGTATGGAATCGGGTGAAGATTTCATCATAGAGTATTATGATGGATCTACTTGGCAAACGATTGCCACTTACAGAGCTGGCTCAGTCGCAGGTAAAAATGCCGATTTTGAAAGTACTACTGTAAAATATTTTTATAGTAAAACGGCGACTATATTTGCATCGGATTATACATTCCCATTATTACCAACAGGACAATTCAGGATTGTAATACGAGCCAATAACAATGGTGATTATGTTTTTGTTGATGCTATAACTATAACAGGAACAACTTTCCAAACACCAACAACCGCACCTGGTGGTATAACATCAGACCTTGACCTCTGGCTAAAAGCAGATCAATTAGATGGATCTTCTGTTGCCGCAGATGGTTCACTAGTATCTCAATGGATAGATAATGGTAAAGGTAATCATGCAGAAACTGTAATTACAGGACAAGAACCCGTCTATAGAAATAATATTACAAACAATTTTAATTTCAACCCTGTTATAGAGTTTGAAAATGATAATAATACAGCTAATCGAGATATGTCATATATCATTAGTGATGGCAGTAGAGATGTTTTAAAAGGTACAGGTGGTTTTAACACTAATG
Source organism: uncultured Psychroserpens sp. (assembly GCF_947500255.1). GTDB lineage: Bacteria > Bacteroidota > Bacteroidia > Flavobacteriales > Flavobacteriaceae > Psychroserpens. The sequence continues at coordinate 1,734 of NZ_CANMRL010000002.1, forward strand.
ATATGTTCGTTGTATTAATGCCTGATCCTGATATTACAACATCAATGATTCCATTAGATACATTTACAAGTACTGACCCTACAGGTCAAACTTATGATGAAGATGTTACAGGTTTTGGATATGGAGCTTATTCGGCTAGATTCGATAACGAACGACTCACCTACTGTATTGGAGTTACCAATGAAAGTTCTGCTTCCAACCCTGCACCAAGTTATGATGATGGTTATGGACGTGGCGATCTAGGTACTGGAACCGATTATAATCAAATCCACATTGTCAATATTAGACAAAATGCTGCCGATACTGATATGGAATTGTACTTTAATGCCAATCAAGTGGGTACCCTTACTAATGACATAGCTGCATATGCTCAAGTAAACAATGCTAGGTACTGGATTGGTCGTAGTCAATATTGGTCTGGAAGTTATGATGGTCGAATTGCAGAAGTCATCACATATGATTCTAGAAAAACGGATGCCGATCTTACACAAGAACGCAATAGAATTCAATCATACCTTGCTGTTAAATACGGAATCACATTAGGTGTTAATGGAACATCTCAGGATTATGTGAATAGCGATGGTACTATTATTTGGGATCAATCTAAAGATGCTGCTACCTACAATTACGATATTACGGGAATAGGAAGAGATGATGTTTCCGAATTAAATCAAAAACAATCTAGAAGTGTTAATGACGCTGTAGACGGAACTGGAAGAATTGAAGGAATCCTTACAATGGGATTGACAGAAATCTACGATACCAATAGCGATAACATTACTTCTAATGCTACTACTTTTGGAGATAAAGAATACCTCGTATGGGGAAATAATGGCGCCGATCTAAATTTAGCTGCTACTACAATTTCTGTCAATATGAGTGCTGGTATCTCACCTGCGCTTACAACTAATGTATCCTTTACTGCGATGCAACGTGTATGGCGTGTGGAAGAAACTGGTGGTGATATTCCTTCAGTAAAAGTTAGAATACCTCAAGCTGCTATTAGAAATATTACACCTCCAGGAAGCTACTATATGTTTATATCGAGCACTGGAGTCTTCGATCCTACTGCAGATTATAGAGTAATGACATCGGATGGTAACGGTAACCTTGAAACTAATTACGATTTTGATGGTACGAAATACATCACTTTTGGTTATGCACCAATGGTTATTGTAGAGCGTTCCGTTTATTTTGATGGTTCGGTTGATTATGTTGATATGGAAGATGCCTTAGACTTAAACCCTTCAGAATATACCATTTCAGCATGGATCAAAAGAGATGCGGCAGATACTGGAACAAAATCTATCGTATCCAAAAGAGACAATCCATTTACAACGGGTTACGACCTGAGAATTCTTACTGATAATAGAATTCAAATGTGGATAAAGAATGGAACAGATCAAATATTAACTACATCTGCAGCCATACCAGATGATGAATGGCATCATGTTGCGGTTATTTATAATGGCACAAGACTCTACATATACATAGATGGTGTTGTTGCAAATCAAGCGAATAGAACAGCTCCTGTTGATACTGATGAATCCTTCTATATTGCTGCTGCCGGTAAGAATACGCCAACACAACACTTTAGAGGTAATATTGACGAAGTGCGTGTTTGGGATGTTGAACTTAGCGTAGATGAATTAAGGTTCATCATGAATCAGGAAATAGAAGACAATGCAACATTTGTTGGTGGTAAAGTATTACCAACAACGATTACTAAAAATGATGTGGCTACAATTCCATGGTCTGATCTCGCAGGATATTATCCAATGTCTGTATATACCTATACAAATACCGAAGATGCTTCAGGCAACAGTAATCAAGGTGCTTTAAGAAACCTAGATACTGTAGATAGACAAACAGCTCCTTTACCTTTTGAATCTCAAGGAAATGGTGATTGGACCACCGAAGCGACTTGGTTAAACAACACTGTTCAACCATTACCAAATGAATTATCGATAGTAGATGGAACGACGCCTATCGACTGGAACATCGTTAGAATTGGTCATAATGTAACTATTGATACTGAAGTGGTCTTAGGAAGAGATCGTCAAGTATTAGGACTATTTGTCGATGCTGGTGAATTAACTGTTGATGGCGACAATGCAGATGCTGCTGCTGGAAATGGTTTAACAGTATCACATTATTTAAAGCTTGATGGAAAAATCGATCTAGAAGGGCAATCACAATTAGTACAAACTGAAGATAGTGATCTAGACCCTACCTCATCAGGTTCTCTGGAAAAAGATCAACAAGGTACTGCCGATGTACATACGTACAACTATTGGTCGTCTCCTGTTGGTGAAATTAATTCAACAACAAATAATAATTCATATACAGTAACAGATGTCATGTTTGATGGTGTTAACCCGATTAACTTTATCAATACAGGCTATGATGGATCTGATGGTGCTACCATTAGTATTGCTGATTATTGGATATGGAAATTTGCCAACCAATTAGATGATGACTATTCTGCATGGCAACATGTGAGACGTAATGGAACATTATTAACTGGTGAAGGATTCACGATGAAAGGTCCTGGATCTGGAACAATAGTAGATCAACAAAACTATGTTTTCCTTGGAAAACCAAATAATGGTGATGTTAACTTAACCCTTAACGCCGGAAACGATTACTTAGTAGGTAACCCATACCCTTCTGCAATTGATGCAAATCAATTTATTACTGATAACGGACCAAATATTACTGGTGCTGGTGCCGACCCATTAATTAGTGGTACACTTTACTTCTGGGAACATTGGGGAGGTGGAACTCACAACTTATTAGATTACCAAGGTGGTTATGCAACGTATAACTTCTCTGGTGGTACAGGAGCACCTTCGTTAGGAACTAATGATCCAGACGTTGGAACTGGCGGAACTCCAACAAAACTTCCAGCTCGTTACATCCCAGTAAGTCAAGGATTCTTTGTTGTTGGTGAAAGTACTGGTACAATTAATTTTAATAATGGCCAACGTATTTACCGAAAAGAAGGCACTGGAACATCAGTTTTTGTTAGAAATGCTAATCCGAATACTATTGCTGGAGCGGACACCCAAACTGAAGCTGTAGATAATCGTATGAAGTTTAGAATTGGTTACAATTCTATAAATACTATTCACAGACAGTTATTGTTAACTATTGATGAATCGACTACAACTGGATATGATTGGGGATATGACGCCAAGACTTATGACAATCAAATGGATGATCTATTCTGGATGATAGCTGATGAAAAGTATACGATACAAGGAAGTAATTTAGCTGAATCTGATACAGTATATCCATTAGGTATCAAAACAAATGATGATGGATTAAATACGATTACTATTGATAATCTAGAAAATGTACCTAGTACGATTGATATATTTATCCACGATATAGAAAATGATACGTATCATAATCTTAGAGAAGGAGATTTCCAATTTTTCCTTCCTGCAGGTGAATATTTAAACAGATTTGAATTAACATTTAGTGAAGGAGATTCATTAAGCGTTGACGACAATGAATTGAAAACAGTAGATGTTTTCTATAACAATGAAACAGAAAGCATTGTATTATTGAATCCTAACGCTATTGATGTGAAGTCTATAGAATTATATAACATCATAGGACAAAATATTACAACCATTGAAAATATTTCAGAACTGGACTATTCTGAATACAAAGTTAAGAGCCTAAGCACTGGAACTTACATCATTAAGATAGATACTTTAAGCGGTTTGTTATCTAAGAAAGTTTTGGTGAAATAAAATAGACCCAAATCTACCGTGATCTTAACTTATAAATGGCCTCTCTCCTAATGGATTGAGGCTTTTTTTGTAATCTATCAACTCTAAAAACAGATTGTGATTGATATGGATTTTTCTAAAATACTAGATCTCGTTTTTTAGAGTCGCATATTTCTTTTGGAATGCAAGATTTTTATGCCGTATTCATTTTCCGAAGAATCGAAAATCATTTTAATACATTTAAATCTTTCACAAAAAAATTATAAATTTTAGATGCATTCGAAAGTTATTTCAATTTTATAGTAACTTTATGGGTGTTTAGTAGTCTTACTATAAAACACAACCAAATTTTAACGTATAATATGTTTTCATTAGTTAGAGAAAATATCCGAATTGCATTTGATTCTATTAGAAGTCAATTGTTACGAACTATTCTTACCGTTTTAATTATAGCCATAGGTATAACTGCTCTCGTAGGTATTTTAAGCGCTGTTTCTGCATTAGAAAACACTATCTCTAGTGATTTTTCATCAATGGGAGCCAACACGTTTAATATCCAACGCTATGAGTTCAACACTCAACGACGTGGTGATGAATCTCAAAAGATAAATCCGGTTATTAATTACCGACAAGTAAAAGCGTTTGAAGAGGAATATAACTATCCGTACACAAAAACATCGATTGCCTTTTTAGGTACACGAACTGCTGAAGTAAAGTATGAAAATGAAAAAACTGATCCCGAAGTACAAGTATATGGTGTCAATGAACATTTTATTCAAAATACAGGACTAGAAGTTGAAACTGGACGTGCTTTGAATTACTTTGATGTTGAAAACAGTAATACCGTTTGTGTTATTGGTAGTGATCTCAAAAAAGCACTATTGGATGATGTTAACCCTTTAGGTAAAACCATTAGCATTAGAGGTGCTAAATTTAAAGTTGTTGGCGTGCTAAAAGAAAAGGGCGCAACCTTTGGTAATAATCAAGATCTACGTGTGCTTATGCCACTGCAAAAAGCACGTACTATTTTCACTAATGCAAATATCAACTATAATTTAAGTATCAAAGCCGATAAAAAAGACATGCTTGAAGGCGCTCAGGACGAGGCTATTTTATTATTCCGAAATATTAGAGGGTTGAATCCCGTAGAAGAAAACAATTTTGGTATCGAAAAAAGTGATGACCTTATTAATCGTATTGGTTCTATTACAGGTGTACTATCTACTGCTGCGTGGATTATTAGTATCATTACAATCTTTGGATCTACCATTGCATTGTTAAACATGATGTTGGTATCTGTAACCGAACGAACTCGTGAAATTGGTGTACGTAAATCTTTAGGTGCTAAACGCCGCACTATTGCCTTTCAATTTTTTATTGAAACTATTATTATTGGGCAATTAGGCGGATTATTAGGTATTCTATTAGGTATCCTGATTGGTTACATTTTTGCAGCAGCAGTCGATTTTAACTTTGTCATTCCTTGGGGAGCGATGATATGGGCAAGTGTCATCACGTTTGTAGTTGCTGTAATTTCTGGCTCATATCCTGCAAATAAAGCAGCTAAACTTGACCCTGTGGAGTCGTTGCGCTATGAATAATTCTAGAGTTCAATTACTTTCTGAAATTGAACCTTACAAATCTTTATTAATTGGCAAAAAGCTAATAAACGTATTTTTTACCCACCAACGTAAAGGCACTGTGCATCTTGAAGGATTAGGAAGCGCTTACTATTTTTCTACTATTTTAGAAACTGAAGACAAAAAAAAGTATTGTTTTGGTAACGATTGGATTACCAAATGGGATACTAATGAACATCTTTATGAAGTGACACATGAAAACTGGAGGATACCAAGAAATATCAAGTATAGAAACATTGCAATAATTGATATACTAATAGACGATGATGACGAAATTTATATAAGATTAGAAAATGATGTATTAATCTATCACACTATGGATTATGGAGATAAATTATTTTTTGATGAGTATTCGACATTGTTTGATAAAAATGGAAAACTGCTGAATGAAGAATTACCTAGACAAAACAGAGGTTTAAGTCTATCATATAGGGCAAATTTTTTCACAAAGCTTTTACGTAAATTGTTTTAGTTTATTTTTGTGAATTCAATGACACTTTCCAAAGATCACATTAAAAGCATTAACAAAGGCCTAGATTATATCGAAAAACATCTAGAACGCGATCTGTCTCTAGAGCAAATTTCAAGAGTTGCACATTACTCACCTTATCACTTTCATCGCATATTTAAAGTGTTCACAAAAGAAACACTTAACAATTATATAGCGAGAAAACGTGTTGAAAAAGCTTCGGCAGATTTACTACATCGTGAACATATCACTATTTCAGAATTATCGACGCAGTATGGGTTTACAAGCAACTCATCTTTTAGCAGAGCTTTTAAAAAGTTCTATGGTGTGAGTCCGTCCAATTTCCGAAGACATAGCAAAGGAAAATATAGCAAGATTAGTCAAGCGAAAAGCAAGAATGGGCAACCCATTACTACATTTGAAGACTATGTTTGTCATACAAATCAAAACAACGACACAGTTATGACAACAAACATTAAGGTAGAAACGATTGACAGCATTCACACACTAGGTATTACATGTATTGGAAAACATCAGTTAACACCAACTTTTAATCAATTATTAGATTGGGCTGGACAACAAGGTTTGTTACGTAATCCAGATTTTAAAATGGGAACACTATATTACGACAGCTTTAAAATTACTGCACCAGATAAGGTACGAATGACTGCTTGTCTGCTTGTTGATGAACCTTCAAAAACTGATGGCGAAGTAATTTCGACTACAATTAAAGGTGGACTGCACATCACAGCTCATTATGAAATTGGCATTGATGAGTTTCCTACAACTTGGATGAATTTATTTAAATGGATGAATGATAATGGTTACAAAAAGCGTTCGGAACCGCCTTTTGAGATTTATCACAATGATTTTAATAAGCATCCTGAAAAGAAATGTATTGTAGATCTCTACATTCCAGTTGACTAAATTTATTTACTCACTAAATTTTCAAAATATTGATATAAGGCTCCTTTAGTAATGTTGGCTCCTTCCTGTATTAATTTGAACTTATCCTGACCTTTATCATCAGAGTAATCCTTTTTTGCTGTGAAGAATTCGACATCATCAGACATCAAATTATCTCTAAACCATGTATAACCTTCTTTTGTAGTGATATCAATAGAGTCTTTCTTAACTTTTAATGCAATAAGCCTCATATGCTTATCTGTACAATGAAACAAATGCATCTGTTGTGGAGAAATATGCTCTAGATACTTCACCTTAGAAAGCACACCTTCCCATATGAGATCACTAAAGACGTCTAGTTCTTGTTCGGCTACTTCAGGTGTATTAGTTTTAATAGCTGCCCACTCTTTGGCAGTAATAGATTGTGTTGCTAAAAAGTTGATGAATTCTTGGTGTAATTCTTCAAATTGTTCCTTTGTGAGTCTAGAATATTTCATATACAATGATAAAAAAATGCGCTCTTAAAATTAAGAGCGCAAATTTAATGAATTTATCTAGTATTTAGAAGATATATCGTACTCCAAATTGTGCTTGCCATCTTGAAGCTAAACTTGTATCATAACTAAATGTTTCTTGCAAGTCTGCGTTGAATGTATAGGTTGGCACATTGGTACCAGGGTCTACAACAACACCTAAAGGTTGCACACTAATTGGCTGTTGAATAACACCCCAATCACTATTAATTAAGTTTCCGACATTTAATACATCTACACTTAATTGAATCGTGTTCACCTTATCACCTGAAACTTTAAAATTAAAGTCTTGAAGCAACTTAAGATCCCAACGTCCTCTCCATGGTGCTAATGCGCCATAACGCTCGGCATATTGACCTCTTCTATCATTTAAATAATCATCTTGTTGAATATAAGATTCGAAAGCTTCTGCTTGTCCAGCTCCAGAAAACTGCATTTGTGATATTTCACTCGCAGTAGGAATGTATAGTAAGTCATTTAAATTTGACCCATCACCATTAAGATCTCCTCCATATGTATAGTTGAAACGACCACCACGAGCATATTCGAAAAACGTTGAAATAGTCGTTGACCATTTATCACTACCATAAGTCCATTTCTTACTAGCAACACCAATAATTCGGTGTGTATCTCCATATCTAGAATAACTTAATACATCGTCGTTAACATTTCCTAAGGCAGGATTAAACGCAAAGGCATCTCCAGTAATTTCAGCCTCAATAGAATTCACATCTTTAGCATTTAAATAGCTATAACCTAACATGGTGTATAATCCATTATCAAATGATTTTTGTGCTTTAAATGAAGCATTCCAAATTCTACCTTTATCTGAGTTTGTAAATACGTATGCGTTATTAATAATATCGTTAGATGTATAAATTGCTCTGTTATCAACTCCAGCCAAAGTTCCTGAAGGAGGTAATAGTCCCCAATTTTGTACATGAGCACCATTAATATCTTTTGTATAAGACACATCTCCTGTTAATATCAAACCATTTTCAAATCTATAATCTGTTCCTAAATTAGTACGCCATACCTGCGGAAATTTATAATCTGGATCAACAGCTTGGTAAAAGAATACATTAGGATTACCAATTTGGTTTCCTAACCATACAAATGGAAAACGACCAGTAAATAATCCTGAACCACCTCTTAATTGTAAACTTCTATCTCCTTTTACATCATAGTTAAAACCAACTCTTGGTGAGATCAACCAATCATTATTTGGCATTTGCGTATTATCTAGGAATACTGTTTCTCCAGTATTTGGATTTACATATGGAATGTCTGGTGCATAGCAGCAAGCAACATCAATCACATCTTGTGCTTTTTCTGCACTATCAAAAAACAATGGTTTATCGAAACGCACACCATAAGTTAATTTAAACTTCTCGGAAACGTTCCATTCATCTTGAAGATAAAATGACATCTGACCAACATTAGTTTCAGCTAAAGCAAAACCTCCAGCTTCTCCAACTTGATTACCCGATAATGATGCGTGTGCTGCAAGCGCTTGATTGTATAAATCTTGTAACTGTCCAGAATCAACTAGGTCTTGGAAACCGTCCATAGTCGTGGTTGGAAAAAATACACCTTGGGCTCCATAAACACCTAGGTTAAATGAGTTATCAAACTGAAACTTCTCAAAAGCAAAACCAATTGTATACGTGTGATCTCCATCAAAGTAATTCATGTTATTTGAAAACTGAAGTACTTTTTGATCTAATCTATTATTGATTGAGAATGGTTCATGTCCAGCGATAATATAGTTAGAACCATCTTGGGTAATTGTAATGGTTGGTGCTGGCGTGGACAATGGATCTCTAAAGTCGTCAAAATGAGTAAATCCAAATTGAAATTTATTAGATACTTGATCAGAGAATGTTGAATTTAATTCTAACTGAACAGATCTAATATTATTATTGATCTCATAACCTGCATTTTCAAATTGTAATGTATTAGCATTTGGCCCTCTAAATCCTAAAGCAGTAGGGTGTGCTGGCTTTTCTTTAGAAGCATTTAAAAAGTTATAAATTATTGCTAATCGGTTGTTGTCATTGATATTCCAATCTAATTTTATAATACCTTTATTAGACTCAGCTGCATAAGTAAATCCTTGGTAAGCACCAGGATTATAACCTAAATCTAATAGTGCATTTTGAACTGCAATTAAATCAGACTCCAGCACTCTAGATTCGTTAATAGCACCACTTCCTGTATTTGGAACCCAACCATTACTTCCTAAATCAGTTCGTTCATCCTTTTCGAAATTAGCGAAGAAAAATAGTTTGTTCTTTATGATCGGTCCGCCAATACTAAATCCGTACTGATTTTGTTCTAATTTCGGTTTTACAACATCTTCACCTCTAACCGTTCCACCAGTAAGGTCTTCATTTCTAAAAAACCCATAAACAGTACCATGAAATTCATTAGTACCACTTTTTGTTACGGCGTTAACAGCAGCACCAGTAAATCCAGCTTGAGTCACGTCGTAAGGAGCTGTGCTTACAGTAATTTGGTCTATCGCATCAATTGATATTGGTGTCGATTCTGTTTGTCCACCAGGCTGAGCTGCATCCAAACCAAAAGGATTATTGAAGATAGCACCATCTAGCGAGAAGTTATTAAATTGGTCATTACGTCCACCAAACGATCCAGCACTAGCAGTTGGTTCTAATCTTGTAAAATCGTTAGTTGATCTTGTAATTGTTGGTAATCTTGTTAATTCACGTCTACCAACAGATGTTTCGGCACCTGTTCTATCTGTACTAAATGTTCCTGTAGTGCTACCAGTAATGACTACAGCATCAAGCTGTTCACTATCAGGTGTCATTTGTAAATCAATATTCTCCGTTTTACCTAAAGTTAAGAATACATCATTAAAGACTTGTTCTTTATAGCCTACATAAGATATGGTAATTGTATAAGGACCACCAACTCTCATATTAATGATATTGTAGCGTCCGTCAAAATTTGTAGCAGCTCCATACTTTGTACCAGTTGGCGTATGTACAGCAACTACATTAGCTCCAGGCAAGGGTTGAGAGCTTTCGTCTAAAATAACACCTTTTAAACTAGAGGTTGTTACCTGAGCAAAAGCCATAGTAACAAATAGTAGCATAAAAGCTGTAAAAAGGTTTTTTTTCATTTGTATTTAGTTTTTGGTTGTTATAGATTAGCCTAAAGTTAATAAAAAAAGACTGTTCAAATGAACAGCCTTTTTTTATTTATTAACCTTTGTTGTAAACTACTAAGCCTCAGCAACTACTTCAAATGGTAAATCTACTGATACTTCTCTGTGTAATCTTACTACAGCATCGTATTTTCCTAAACGCTTTACAGTTCCACCAGCAACAGAGATGAATTTTTTGTCAATCTCATGACCAGCTTTTTGTAATTCGTTAGCTAAATCAATATTATTTACAGATCCAAATAATTTATCTCCAGTACCTACTTTAGATGAAATCTTGATTTCTAAATCTTTAATAGCGTCTGCAGTTTTTTGAGCTGCTTCAATAATTGATTTTTCTTTATAAGCTCTTTGCTTTAAAGTTTCTTCTAGGACTTTCTTTGCAGATGATGTTGCCATTACTGCTTGTCCTTGAGGAATTAAAAAGTTTCTACCATAACCGTTCTTAACTGTTACAATATCGTCTTTAAATCCTAAATTTTCAACGTCTTGTTTTAATATAAGTTCCATAGTTATTGGTATTTTATTTTAATAAATCTGCTACGTAAGGCATTAACGCTAAGTGACGCGCTCGTTTTACGGCAACAGATACTTTTCTTTGGTATTTTAAAGATGTTCCTGTTAAACGTCTCGGTAAGATTTTACCTTGCTCGTTAACAAAACCTAATAACCAATCTGCATCTTTGTAATCTACATACTTGATACCAGATTTCTTAAAACGACAATATTTCTTCGTTTTGCTTGTGTCAATGTTTAACGGAGTAAGATATCTGATCTCTCCATCTTTTTTTCCTTTTGCTTGTTGTTCAATTGAAGACATAATTACGCTTTTTGTTTATCTCTGTTTCTTCTCTTTTCTGCCCAAGCAATTGCATGCTTGTCTAATTTTACCGTTAAGTAACGCATAAAACGCTCATCACGTCTAAACTCTACTTCTAATGGATTAATAACTTCTCCATCAACAGTGTACTCAAATAAGTGATAAAAACCACTCTTTTTGTTTTGGATTGGATATGCTAATTTTTTTAAGCCCCAATCTTCTTTGGCTACCATCTTCGCTCCTCTAGAAACAAGAAAATCTTCATATTTCTTTACTGTTTCCTTTATCTGGTCATCAGATAAAACGGGATTTAAGATGAAAACAGTTTCATAATGATTCATAAAAATCTTTTTTATTGTGTTAAAAATGAGTGCAAAAATAACTATAATTTATGTTTCTGGCAACGTTTTTGTATATAAAATTTTAGGTATCAAAAAAATGTTAATATTTTGTTAAAAATCACACTTTACCGATGTTTTTTGGTTTTTATCCGAATTTTTCGTACTATTGTCGATATCTTAACCTAAAATATAAATAATGTTATGACTTTAAACTGTGTAGTAGTTGATGATTCTGCGATTCAACGTTTATCGATTGTAAAGTTAATAGAGAATCATTCCTCTCTTAACCTTATTGCAGAATATAGTAGCGCATTAGAGACCAAGAACGGACTAAACACTCATAAAGTAGATTTAATCTTCTTAGATATTGAGATGCCTGTATTGAACGGTTTCGAGCTACTTGATGTACTCAACAACAAACCCCAAATTATTTTCGTTACAGGTAAAACTGAATACGCATTTAAAGCTTTTAATTATGATGCAACCGATTATCTTCAAAAACCTATAACTAGGGAACGATTTAATCAATCTGTTGAAAAAGCATTAGAGCAACATAAATTAAAGCTAGATTTCAATGAAACTGATGGCGAACACATCTTTGTCAAAAGTAATCTAAAAAAACGAAAAGTTTACATTAAAGATATTAAATGGATTGAAGCTCTTGGTGATTATGTAAAACTAGTTACCGAAGAAAACAGCTTAGTCGTTTTATCTACTATGAAAGCTTTTGAACATGAATTACCAGAAGGTAAATTCTTAAGAATCCATAAATCATACATCGTAAACCTTGATAAAGTTGATCGATTTAATAGTAAAAATGTTGAAGTTGGTGCTTATGAGATTCCATTAAGTAGAAATAAGAAGACCCAACTTGTTGATGCATTAAATAATATCTAAAGGCCTTAAGACTAATAATAGTTTGAAGATATAACTTATAACTAACCTAACTAATTAGCTTTAATAATTATCGACATTTAAGATTACTCTTATTGCCCTAAAATCTTTCACGCTTAAGAAGCTGTTATTAATTTTAATGATAGCTTCTTTTGTTTTCGCCAACGATTGTTTCTGAGGAATTTTTACTAAAATATGTTTTAAATACTGATTTCTAATCCTTGCTACAGGTGGAAACTCTGGACCAAGTACATGCTGACTAAAAACGGTTAGAAGCGATTTAGCATACCAATCGGCTCCAACATTGACACGATTATAATCTTTATGTTTTAATGTGATTTTAATCATCCTATATATTGGAGGATATTTATAAATGTGACGTTCATCTAACTGTTCTTCAAACATCTGAACATAATTATTTGTAGACACTTGTTGCAATATCTTATGATATGGATTATACGTTTGAATTAACACTTTTCCGCGTTCTTCTGTACGTCCTGCTCTACCAGATACTTGAGCCATTAATTGATAACTTCTTTCGTGAGCTCTAAAATCTGGAAAATTAAGCATATTATCAGCATTCATAATACCTACAAGTTTCACATTTCTAAAATCCAATCCTTTAGTTAGCATTTGGGTTCCAACTAAGATGTCTATTTCACCTTGCTCTAGCGCTGTTATAATTTTCTCATAACCATACTTACCTCGAGTTGTATCTAAGTCCATACGCGCTACATTATGCTCTGGAAACAATAATTTAGCCTCCTGCTCTACCTGTTCTGTACCAAGACCTTTACTGTCTAATTCTAGACTTCCACAAGCATCACAGGTTTTTGGCATCACGGTATTGTAGCCACAATAGTGACAACGCAGCTGATTTTTATATTGATGAAAGGTTAAACTCACATCACAATTTGGACATTGAGGCGAATGACCACAAGTATGACATTCTACAATTGGCGAAAAACCACGTCTGTTCTGAAACAAAATAATTTGATGACCATTCTTCAAGGTTTCGGTCATTTCTTCAATTAATCGGTCACTAAAATGACCTTGCATACGCTTTCGTTTGTGTTTATCCTTAATATCTACCAATTCAATATCTGGCATCAACACATTGTTATAGCGATGATTTAATTCTACCAATCCGTATTTTGATTGCTTTGCATTATAATAACTCTCGAGACTTGGTGTAGCAGAGCCTAATATTGTTTTACATTGAAAGATACTTGCCAAAACAATAGCAGTATCACGCGCATGGTATCGTGGTGCTGGATCAAACTGTTTATACGACGATTCGTGCTCTTCATCCACAATGATTAATCCTAAGTTCTGAAATGGTAATAACACCGAAGAACGGGCTCCTAAAACCACCTGAACCGTAGATGAATTAGAGAGTACATTATTCCAAACCTCAACGCGCTCATGAGAAGAATACTTACTATGAAATACAGCAACCTTTTCGCCAAAATAATTTTGAAGACGCTCTACCAACTGAGTAGTTAACGCAATTTCTGGTAACAAATACAGGACTTGTTTTTTAGCTTTAAGCTGCTCTTCAATAAGCTTAACATAGATTTCCGTTTTCCCAGAAGACGTCACACCATGCAGGAGCGTAATATTTTGATTATCAAATGATGTATTGATTTCACCTAAAGCTTTTTCTTGATGTGTATTTAATCGTTTTGAATCTTCATTATCATCTCCTTCATAAGTTACACGATCGGTTTGAATATAATATTCTTCTAGAATTCCTTTATTGATCAATGCTTTTACAATGGCACTAGACGTCCCACTTTCCGAAGTAAGGTCAGATACCTTTACTGGTTTTTTGGTTTGTGCAGAAATTGAAAACAAAGTCATTACTACATCTCTTTGCTTTGGTGCTCGACTGAGATCTGTGAGTAACTCCTGTAAGGCATTTTCCGAAGTATAAGACGCGCCTAATTTCACATAGCGCACTAATTTAGGCTTATACTTTTCATAGATTTCCTCTTGAACCGAAATAGCATTTTTATCAAGTAATCGCTTGATCACTGGTAAAACATTTTTCTTGTCGAGAATAGACATCAAATCTTGAATCTTCAATGATGATTGATGATGCAAGGCTTCATAGATTACAAATTCATCATCTCTAAGATCAGCATCGTTAATTACAGTCGTATCATTTTTAGAAATAATAGTTTCGCTTTCTAAAATAAATGCGCTAGGTAAAGCTGCACGCATCACATCTCCTAATGTACACATGTAATAGCTTGCAATCCATTTCCAATGCTCTAACTGCTTTTGTGTCACAATAGGAGCTTCATCTAGTATTTGGTGAATGTCTTTAGCCTCATAGGTTAAAGGTGCATTGTTATGAATATCAATAACCAAAGCTGTGTAGATCTTTGTTTTTCCAAATGGAACAGAAACACGTATACCTGGCTTTAGAAAGTTGGCTTCTGCCTTGGTAATTGCATAGGTGAAGCTCTTTTCTAGAGGAATTGGTAATATGACGTTAATGAAATAGTTCAGCTTAATGGAATGGTTTGATGTCTCGATATAAGATTGATAATATCTCTTCAAAGGTAAGGACATCTTCTTTGTTTATCAACCTAAGTGTTTTAATAAATAGATTATCGTTATGAATTTCTATTTCTAGTTCATTAAAAAGCAACAAATAGAATATCTAGAAACATAAAACTAGTCTTCAGCTCTTACCCAATACTGTGTTCGATAAAAGAAAGCTACATAGCCACGTACTTGAAGTCTATCGGCATTGTCTTCGTCTAGTTGTAATCGGCAATCATACTGTTTTCCATCTTCTGGGTTTGTGATGGTTCCTTTTTTATAAGCATCACCAGATTTTTCCATGTTCTTGATGATTTTCAATCCTAGTACAGGTTTATTATAATCATCGCCTTCACAGAATTTACAGGGTAAATCTCGTTTTTTAGGATCAAAAATTTCAATGATTTTTCCAAACACCTTTCCATTTTCTTTGTAGATCTCAACAATAGACTTCTCCTCGCCTGTTTTGTCATCAATTGTTTTCCATTTCCCAAGAATGCTTTGTGCAGAGACGCTTATGGTCATTAAAAGTATAACTATAACAAGGCCAATTTTATTCATCTTCTCCATTCTTTTTCTTTTTTAAACGTCTAATTGTCGCATTTAGTTCATAACCTAGCAACAATATATTAGCATTTAACCACAAATACAACAATAAAATCAATAGAGCTCCAATAGAACCATAAAGCTTATTATACTGTGAAAAGTTTTCGATATAAATACCAAATAAATATGATGTTAATATGATTAACAAAGTCGTGAACAAAGCACCAATGGAGAAAAACCTTGACGTACGTCCTTCCTTTGTACCAAAATAATATAGGGTTGCTGTGGCGATGTATACCATAAATACAAAGAATAAATATTTAGCAAAAACAACCCAAAACACATTAGATTGATTGGCCTTAAAATCGATACTATCAAATTGTTCATATAAAGGTTGAATCACATAAATTTGAAAATACCCAAAGAAAGCCACTGTTAAAACTACTAGCAAAGCTAAAATCAAAGCGACTCCTAAAGCATATAAATACTGTTTAAATATATTTCTTGTGAGCTCCTGATGGTATGAGTTTTCAAATCCAGAAAACACCGCATTTACACCATTGGCCATTAATAAAATGGATACGATAAAAACAGAGGATAATAATCCGCCACGTTCTGTATTCTCAATATTTTCAAAAATATTGGAAAAGAAAAAATCTGAAGTTTGAGGCGGTAAAAATGACGTTAAAAATTGTTGAAAATCAACTTGAAACCCTTCAATAGGTATATAAGGCATCAAAATAAGTACAAACAATAAAAACGGAAATATGGCTGTAAAAAAACTAAAGGCTATGGCGCTAGCCCTGGCTGTAAGTGCTCCTTTAAAAATACCTATAGCATAAAGCACCAGTAAATCATATAGTGTTAAACCTTCAAGAGCAGGTAATTTTATCTTCCTAAGTAAATCTACAATTCGATTTACGATAGGGATTTTACTCAATATCTCTTTTAATGATTTAGACATTAAACTGCTTTAAGACTTAAATCCATATTATACACAGAGTGCGTCAAAGCTCCAGAAGAAATATAATCTACACCACACTCGGCATACTTTCGTACGGTTTTTTCATTGATTCCTCCTGAAGATTCTGTTAGGCATTGGTTGCCAATTAACCGCACTGCTGTTCGAGTGTCTTCATAATTAAAATTGTCAATGAGAATACGATACACGCCTTCAGTCTCTAAAATTTCTTTAATCTCTTCAAGGTTTCTAGCTTCTACTATAATCTTTAAATCACGTTTAGAATCTTTTAAATACTGTTTAGTTTTATTGATAGCTTTGGTAATTCCTCCAGAAAAATCAATATGGTTATCTTTCAGCATAATCATATCATACAATGCAAATCGATGGTTTTCACCTCCTCCAATTTTTACAGCCCATTTTTCTAAAGCTCTAATTCCTGGTGTTGTTTTTCTTGTATCCAAAATTTTAGTTCCTGTACCTTCTAATAAATCTACAAATTGCTTTGTTTTTGTTGCAATAGCACTCATACGTTGCATAGCATTAAGTACTAAGCGTTCGGCTTTTAAAATAGATTGTGATGCGCCCTCAACATAAAACACAATATCTCCATACTTGACATGACTTCCATCTTCGATTAGTGTCTCTACTTTCATATCTGCATCAACATAAGCAAAAACCTGCTTAGCAAACTCGACACCAGCAATAACACCTTCATCTTTTACTAAAAGTTTAGCTTTCCCTTTAGCTGAAGAAGGAATACAAGCCAGCGAGCTATGGTCACCATCGCCTACATCTTCTCTAATGGCATTAGCAATAATGCCTGCTATTTCTTTATCAAATTGTTCTTTTGAAATCATGTTTTGGATATTTACCGTAAAAATAGCAATTGCAACTTAAAAAATTTCAAAAAAGCATAACTTTGAAATATGACAATTAAACTTCTTGCCATTGGCAAAACAGACAATAGAGATTTGCAATCGCTGATTGATGATTATCAAAAACGGTTAGGGTTTTATATCAAATTTGAATTTGAAATCATACCAGATCTCAAAAAAGCAAAAAACTTAAGTGAAGCGCAGCAGAAGCAAAAGGAAGGTGACCTTATTTTAAACAAACTTAACACAACTGACGTTTTAATTTTATTAGATGAAAACGGAAAGCAATTAGACTCAGTAGCATTTTCTCAGTATTTACAAAAGCATATGAACTCTGGTATTAAACAATTAGTATTTGTAATAGGTGGCCCATATGGGTTTTCTCCTGAAGTTTATCAAAAAGCACAAGGAAAGCTATCATTATCAAAAATGACCTTTTCCCATCAAATGATTCGTTTATTTGTTATAGAGCAGTTGTACAGAGGATTTACTATCTTGAAGAACGAGCCTTACCACCATAGATAAGCGTTATCAAATACACTGCTGTAATAAGCAATAAAGGTGCTGTAATAACGCCTGGCGTATAACTCTTTTGCATGATAGTCCATATAGGATGTCCCACACCATTCACTAATTCAATAAACAACCAAAATCCAATCACAAACTTAGCGAGTATATGATCTGGTCTCACAACATAATACCAAGCTGTTATTCCAAAAATGAAGAGTCCGATATTAATAATTAGAAAACCCAAATGACGATCTTCAGAGATCAAACCAGTTAGCCAAGTTGCTGGAGGAAAGTTTTCCCAGAGCTTACCAATATATTCTTCTATAGAATGAAATGCTTGAAAACAAACCAGTAGCAAAAAAACCGTTGAGATTCTATTCGCTTTATGTGTGCTTTCAAGCATTATCATTTTAAAATTTAGGCGTATTAATACGTTTTATAAACTTCTTTTCTCTTTTTTAGTTGTCGTACTAAATCACTGATGGTTTCTCTTACAGCAACTTCATATTGAGCTTCATTAGAAGTCGCAAAAATACGTGGCCCAGGCAAACTTAATTCAATATCACAAATCTTACCTTTAGTGTGGTCATTGTCATCTTGTTTGAAGCGTACAGTTGCACCTACTATAAACTCATATCTGTCTGATAATTTGTTTAATTTTTCTTCGGTAAACTCATTAAGGGTCTCACTTCTATCGACACCTACATATCTAATCATAACATTCATAATCGTTCCTTGTTTTTAGGTTAATTTCGTTACTCTAATTTACGAAAATTTGAACGATTAATAATGATAAATCTCATAAAGAATTGATAATATTTTCTTATGGAAATTATAGTTATTTTTTAATCAAAGTTAAAATCTCTTCATTACCTGAGCGACTCATTGTAAAAGACAATGTATCAGTATTGAGCGTATTAATTTCTACTGCTATTTCTAATTTATCTTTTGGTGTAGAGTACAAAATACCATCGGCTATCTTATAGGTTCCACTGGTTTCTTGAGCACCTACTTTAGATGTATAGGTCTTGTCTTTTTTAAAACTGAAATACGCATTGCTATTGCATTTGTCTTTCGCTGTAGCTGTATCAATCCAACTAGTGCATTCCCATTCGCCAACAATAGCTTCGGCATATTTAGCATCATTACAAGACACTAGTAATATAACAGCTAACAACATCAATAATTTTCTCATAGTTTATAGTTTAGATTCATTAGTAATGATAAAGGTAAATAAAGCAATATCAAAATTTGAATACTAAAAAAAATCGAATGATATTGTAAGCACCTCTAAAATTGTTCGTCTACCTAATTAAATATCAACATATTATGAGAAGAGAGATTACTAAAGATATTATCATTTTTGATGGCGAATGTAATTTGTGTAATGGCGTTGTAGGTTGGCTTTTAAAGTTTGCACCTAAAGACTTATTCCAATTTGTAGCTTTTCAATCAAAATATGGACAACAATTACTGGGCAAACATGGTTTTCCTACTGAACGGTTAGACACCGTTATTTTAATCGACGATAATGGTGTAAAAACGCATTCTGATGGCTTTTTAAGAATTGTTTCTAAAATCCCTAAATGGAAACGCGTTGCTGCCTTATTAGCCTTTATTCCAAGAATGATACGTGACTTTATTTATAAAACTGCTTCGAAAAATAGAGTAAAATGGTTTGGACAGTCGAAAAGTTGTACTATAGATTTTAGGTAAAAAAAGATTTAAGGCTACTGAATCTATAATGGTACATATAATACCATCAGCGCTTGAATAATAAAAAATATAATAAAAGGCACAACTAAATACCCCATAATATCTCTAGCCTGCAACTTTACTCCTGCTCCCATTACTGGCAATACTAATAATATAAAGAATGGCTGTAACATATTACTCAAACTCTCTCCATAAGCTACAGACAATGATGCACGAGACACCATAGCTGTTACTTGATCTGGAGGTAATCCAGCTCCAATATCTTTAACCGCCTCAATCATACTCGGACCCACAACAGCAAACTCTCCTCCTGCCGAAGGAATAGCGAAGTTAACAACGCCTCCTGTGAGATAGGCATAAAACGGATAGGTATCTATAGTCATAACAGATAACAATGCGTCTGTGAGTTGCTCACCAACTCCTGTATACATCATAATTCCCATAATTCCGGCATAAAACGGATATTGAAATAGCACTCCAGAAATATTATTACTTGCACGTTTCATCGCAATACTATAGCGCATAGGTGTTTTATGCATTAATAATCCTAACATTAAAAAAATGAATATCATGATGTTTAAATTCACATCAAACCCGTTTTCAACAAAATGGATGACGATATAAGTCAAGCCCATAGCAAAAATTAGAATTGATAATAAGAATGTGTTATTTAGGGTGTCTGAAATAGCCTTTATAGGAAGTTTAAAACTTTCGGCTTCTTCTTCAATAGATTCCTCCTGAGATTCGTAGCCTGGCTTTAATAAGTCTTTTAGCTCTTTACCTGTTGTGTTTTTCGGAATTAAAAACAAAAACAATATAGGTGGCAAAAGAACAAATACTGCAATCATTAGCAAGTTTAATGTAGATCCCAACGTAAAACTTGTAGAAATTACATTAGATAGTACATTTTTCTCAATCAAAAAATTATCATTGGTATTTAGTAATAATGGAATAGAACTTGACAAACCGCTCACCCATCCACCAAATGTAAAATATGTGCATGCAATTAAAAACGGATAATTAACACCTTTGACGCGTAAAGCTAATTCTCTTGCTAATAAACAAGTAATAACAATCCATCCAAAACTCACAAATGATAATAACGTTCCAACCACTAAAACAAACATGTATACCTGTTTTGGTGTTTTAATATATACTGTCAATTTTTCAATACCACGCTTTATTTTTGGAGATAATGCGATACTAAAACCAGTAATAATAATTAACACGATCTGCATCCCAAATTTTAGCAACTCGAAAAAACCATTATACCATGATTTAATGATCTTTACTGGTGATGCATCAGCCCAAAAATAAGCTCCCAAAGCCGCAATTAAAGTTAACAGGATAGCAAATACAAAGGCACTTGGCATATACTTTTGAAAGATATCTGTAAATTTTTCGCCGAGTTTAGTGAGCATGGTTAATCAAGTTAAAATTTAAGTCACAATTTAAGTAAAAATATATACTTTTGATTTAAACACTTATCTATATGCAACTCGTTTTCGCTACTAACAATTTAAATAAGCTTAAAGAAGTACAAGCACTCATTCCAGATAATATACAACTACTTAGTTTAAAAGATATTGGTTGTTTTGAAGATGTACCTGAAACACAAATGACCATTGAAGGTAATGCGATTCAAAAAGCTGTATATATCAAAGATCATTATGGTTTTGACTGTTTTGCAGATGACACTGGTTTAGAGGTTGAAGCACTTAATGGCGAACCTGGTGTTTTTAGCGCACGTTATGCTGGTGAATCGCGTGATGCCAATAGCAATATGGATCTTTTGCTTAACAACCTAAAAGAAAAGCCTGATAGAACCGCACAATTTAAAACGGTTATTGCTCTAGACCTTAATGGTAAATTAGAAACGTTTACAGGAATCTGTAAAGGTGAGATTACCACAACCAAACAAGGCGACAAAGGGTTTGGCTATGATCCAATTTTTAAAGCAGAAGGTTATGATAAAACCTTTGCCGAAATTTCTCTAGAAGAAAAAAATAACATTGGACACCGTGGAAAAGCAGTAAGGTTACTTGTCAATTTTTTAAATCAACTATAGTTTATATGAAACTCAAGACCATAATAATCCTTATTACTACGATAGTTACGTACCAAATAAATGCACAAACTCCAATTATAGAAACATCTAAAACGACATTATCAATTGGCGAAAAAGTAATCTTGGATTCTAAAATTCTGAATGAAAATAGAACATTAAACATCTATCTACCTCATAGTTATGCTCAAGACTCGTTAAAAACCTATCCTGTAATTTATTTATTAGATGGCTCAATTGATGAAGACTTTTTGCATATTTCTGGACTTGTACAATTTGGTTCATTTTCTTGGATAAATATGCTTCCTGAATCTATTGTTGTTGGTATTTCTAATGTTGATAGAAAACGAGATTTCACTTATCCAACTTCTAACAAAAAAGATAAAGCAGATTTCCCAACAACAGGAAAGTCTGAAGCATTTATAAACTTCTTAGGCACCGAATTACAGCCATATATAGATCAAAATTACAGAACTAATAAGACCAAGACAATTATAGGTCAGTCTTTAGGTGGTTTATTGGCAACAGAAATTTTGTATAAAACCCCTGACCTCTTTGATAATTATATTATTGTTAGTCCTAGTCTATGGTGGGACGATAACTCATTACTAAAGTCAAAACCAAAAGCCTATACGACGAAAAAAAGCATTTATGTAGGTGTAGGAAAAGAAGGTTCTATTATGGAGAAAGCTGCTACAGACTTATTCAAAACATTAAAATCAAACAAAAAGGAAAACACACAGGTCTATTTTGGTTTTTTTGAAGATTTAGATCATGGTGATACTTTGCATTTAGCAGTTTATGATGCCTTTGAACTCCTATTTAAAACCAAGGAATAGGCTATAGGTGAGCATTTATCATATTTTAAAATCTAGTATCGAGCAAAAACAAACGATCTAATCTCGCGTTAACGATGGAGCAATTGTTGGAGCTCTTTTGGAAAAAAGCGACTTGTGAGAGCGTGTTAAAACGCCATAATATTGATTATCCAAATAATAGTCTATCTTTGCACCTTGAAATTCCCGAAGGATCGGGACGTTAAATTCCTCAGAGTGAGGATGTGTTACCTAGAAGTTTAAGTGTTTAGTATGTCGATTCGCTTCTTTTGTAACACCAAAGAACATAATCGAATACAAACAAAAGAATGAGCACATTCCAAGAACTCGGTCTTAATGAAGACCTGCTTGCTGCTATTAATGATCTAGGATTTGAAACGCCTAGTGATGTACAAGCAAAAGCCATCCCAATTTTATTAGAAGAAGAATCAGACCTCGTTGCTTTAGCGCAAACAGGTACTGGTAAAACAGCTGCTTTTGGTTTTCCAATGCTACAAAAGATCGATATTGATAGTCGTACGACTCAAGGATTGATCTTATCACCAACACGTGAATTGTGTTTACAAATCACAAACGAACTAAAGCTCTACGGAAAGCACTGTAAAGGTTTGAACGTAGTTGCAATTTATGGTGGAGCCAGCATTACAGATCAAGCACGACAAGTAAAGCGTGGTGCACAAATTATTGTTGCTACTCCTGGCCGAATGAAAGATATGATTAGCCGAAATATGGTTGATATTTCTAAAATTGAATATTCGGTTTTAGATGAAGCTGATGAGATGCTAAACATGGGGTTCTATGAAGATATCACTGATATCTTATCTCATACTCCCGACGACAAGAATACTTGGTTATTTTCGGCAACAATGCCTAAAGAGGTGGCTAGAATCGCTAGAGATTTTATGCACGATCCAATTGAGATCACTGTAGGAAATAGAAATGAAAGTACAAGTCAAGTGTCTCACGAATATTATTTAGTAAATGCCAGAGATCGTTACCAAGCTTTAAAGCGTTTAGCAGATGCCAATCCTGATATTTTTTCGGTGATTTTCTGTCGTACGAAACGCGATACTCAAAAAGTAGCTGAAAACTTAATTGAAGATGGTTATAGTGCTGGCGCATTACATGGTGATTTAAGTCAGAATCAACGTGACCTAGTGATGAAATCATTTAGAAACAAGCAAATACAAATGCTTGTTGCAACAGATGTTGCTGCTCGTGGAATTGATGTAGACGATATTACTCATGTTATTAACTATCAGTTGCCAGATGAAATTGAAACCTATACACACCGTTCTGGTCGTACAGGTCGTGCCGGAAAAACTGGTGTTTCTATGGTGATTGTTTCGAAAAGTGAGGTACGTAAGATTAAAAGTATCGAACGTATCATCAAAAAGGAATTTGAGAAAAAAGAGATTCCTGATGGTATGGAAATTTGTGAAGTACAATTAATGTCACTTGCCAATAAGGTTCATAATACTGAAGTAAATCACGAAATTGATTCTTATTTAGTTAGTATTAACGAGCTCTTTGAGGATACAGATAAAGAGGAATTGATTAAAAAATTCTTTTCAGTAGAATTTTCTCGTTTCTTTAATTATTACCAAAAAGCAAAAGATCTGAATGTATCAGACTCTTCAAGAGGTCACGATGAAGAAGGCTCAAGGCGAAGTGGTAATGAAACACGTTACTTTATTAATGTAGGTCGAAAAGATGGTTACGATTGGATGAAATTGAAAGATTTCTTAAAAGAAGTCTTAGAGCTAGGCCGTGATGATGTATTCAAGGTAGATGTTAAAGATAGCTTCTCTTTCTTTAATACTGAAAAAACGATTCAAGAGAAAGTATTAGCCTTTTTTACTGATTTTAAACACAACGGACGTTTTGTAAATGTTGAAGTTAGCGAAGATAGAGGTGGTGGACGAAACCGAGGCGGAAGACGACGTGATGGTGGTGGACGACGCAGACGTGATGACAAACCTAGAGGAGAAAGACGTTCTAGACGTAGTGATTCAGGTTCTGGTAACCGAAGTGATAGACGTTCATCGGAAAGCTCAGGAGGACGAAGTGACAGACGTTCTGGAGAAAACTCTGGAAACAGAAAAGATAGGCGACGTTCGGAGAGAGAATCTAGCGGATCTAGACGTTCTGATCGTAAACCAGTTTCTGATAGACCTAGACGATCTCGACGCAGAGATTAAATTTAAATACATAAACCTCATGATAACCTCATGAGGTTTTTTTAAACCATGTTGTTAATATTAAGTCAAATTTACGTCTACTTACTTAGTGGTATGCAATTTGTTTAGTACTTTTAACACATATTATAAGTGTATGAAATATTTATTTACAGTATTTTTATTTGCTTTTGCCTTAACTACAGGATTTTCACAAGACGCTAAAAATCAAAACACTAAAGTCAAAGACTCGACAAGTCAAGACTCTACTAGTGTAAAAGTAGCGACTAGTGTGAGAGGTACTATCATTGATTTAAGTACCGATAAGCCTATAGATCGTGTAAATATTGTAAACCTTAATCAGGTGATAGGAACCTCAACTGATGATGATGGTAATTTTGAAATCAAGGCTCAAGTAAATGATACACTTCACTTATCGTATTTAGGATATAAATCCATTAAAGTAAGAGTTACAAACGACTGGTTAAAGTTTGGTGAAACCAAGATAGGCATGACAGAATTAGCGCTGGCTTTAGAAGAAGTAGTTGTTAATCAATTAAAGCTAACAGGCTATCTAGAAATAGATGTTAAGCAAGTCCCTATTAAATCTAATTATAGGTATAGTATTTCTGGTTTATCAAACAAAGGTTATGAAGCTGGAAACAAAAGACCTAATGCGGTTAGCAAAGTTCTTGGTGCTATTTTTAATCCGGCCGATTTCTTGCATAATATGTTTGGTAAAAAACCTCGTGAATTGAGAAAACTAAAGAAAATGAAGAAGGACGATGAGATTAGAAATCTTTTAGCTTCTCGTTTTGATCGTGAAATGCTAATGGTATTATTAGAAGTCGATCGTTTTGATTTAGACGAAATTGTTAACCAATGTAACTACTCTAAAGACTTTATTCAATCTGCTAACGATCTTCAAATCCTAGACGCCATAAGTGAATGCTATGAAGAATATAAGATCTTAAACAGGAACAAATCTGGAAGATTTTAAGGTCTGACTCTGAAATATTTGCCTACAAGTTCTCGCAAAATAAAATAACCAACTTACAATCCCTATAAATTTAGCACCATCTTCAAGCAATTTTGTAATGTAAGGCGAAGATTCGTAAAAGAAATTATCTACGAACAGGGAGGCACCAAACCAAAAAAAAGCGCACAATAACAATAAATAATCTGTGCGCAAAAGCACTTTAAAAAAAGTCAAAGCATACACAGATATAATGACTAAATAGCTTAGGTAAACTATTTTTTGTGGAATGCCTAGCGATGGCAAAACAGATTCGTGCAACATAAAGACATCATCAAATCCGAGCAACATAGAAATCAAAGCAGAAGAAATCACAAATGCTTTGAGGCGTTTATTTTTTACGAGTTGACTGCAAAATACACATATAGCTGCAGTAGCAGCCCATAAAAAAATGCCAAACTGAGATAACATACCTATATACGCAGGAAGTTGTGCAATTACAGCCGGATCATCTGTAAGAGTTTCTAGTGCAATATTTTTAGAATAATGAACATATAAAACAATGCTTATAACACTAAGTGAAAAGACAAAAACAGAAATAAATGAGGATAGTAATGATTTTAATTGATTGGTTAAAATAGTCACTTTAATAATAGCTAATTATTAGAACTAATCTAAAGCTATAGCACAAACAAGCAAATTAAATCACGTAAACTACAGATATATCAGATTATCAGTAATTTACAATACTATTTATTAGAATGCAATGCAACTCTATTCCCTTCTGTATCAATAAAAACTGCCATGAAACCATGTTCTGGTGAAATTTCAGTCTTAGGCTGATATATGTGTCCGCCTGCAACTTCAATTCGGTCTAATTCATTTTGCACATTACTACTTACAAAATAGACTAAAGTCCCTTCCTGACTAGGAATATAACTCTCTTGCTTAATTAAAGTACCTGTGGCTCCCGGTTTTTTTTCATCAAAAGGAAACCATCCCATAAGTATGCCTCCAAAATCATGAATAGCAATATCTACTTTAAAAACAGCTTCATAAAATGCTTTGGCCCTATCCATATCATGTACTGGAATTTCGAACCATCCTACCATATTGTGTTCCATAACTATTATGTTTCTAATATCTCCTTTAAACTTGCTAAGCCCTCTTCAAAATCTTTACCTACATGCTTATCAACATTATATAACATCATGAAAATGTTAGCAGGCACTTTATTAATTCCTGAAAATCCCCAAGTCACTTTTGTTTTTCCATCACCAGCATCATCGACTCTAGTCACAGCATCTGATTCAGATTTCCATGGTTTAAAAAAACGTAACCTCGCTTCTAGTCTATCATTTTCAACAATATTCATGATTTCCTGCTCACCTGTTCCAACTTCTTTATTTCCATCCCATTTAGATATAAAACCAACTTGTCCATCTGTACCTATAAATTCTTGTGTCATATTAGGATCTCTTTTTTTCCACGGTGACCAATGGTTTTGATTTTTAATGTGCTTCAAATAATTGAATACCTCAGGAAGTGGTTTATCAATTATTATGCTTCTATTAACTTCATAATGCTTAGGTGCTATTAAAGCGAGAAGAATAATAAGTGCTACTATTCCTCCTAAAATGTAAAGAACTATCATAATTATAGGGTTTTGGTTGTTGTATTAAAATTACGAAATTATCGCGTTTGATAAAAACGCTCTATAATTTCTTTATGACTCTTTATCGTTTTTTTACACCAATCTAATCGCTTTTCCAGCTGCTCATCTTCAGTTAATTGCCAATTCACGTTGGTTTGCTTGAGTTTTGTAGTCACATGCTGAAGAATTATTGCAGCAGAAACTGATATATTTAAACTTTCAGTAAAACCTACCATAGGTATTTTCAAAAAACAATCGGCTGCTTCAATCACTTCAGCTGAGAGTCCGCTCATTTCCCTTCCGAAAAAAAAACAAGACGGTTTTGTAACATCAAAATCTTCAAGCAAACTATCATCTTCATGCGGTGTTGTTGCTACAATTTGATACCCTTTCCTTTCGAGGTCATTAATCGCTTCTTTCACTGAATGGTAACGGTTTAAATCTACCCACTTTTGCGCTCCCATAGCTATTTCCCTATCAATGCGTTTTGTATTTTGTTCTTCAATGATGTTTACTTCTTGAATCCCAAAAACATCGCAACTACGTATCACAGCACTGGTATTATGCAATTGATAGACGTCCTCTGTGGCAACTGTAAAATGCTTGGTACGCTGCGCTAATATGTTCGTAAATTTTTCTTTACGTTGATCTGTTAAATAACTTTCAAGATGTTGTAAAAGTTTGACGTCTATCATGAAAAATAATTTATATTTATGAAAATATAAAACTCAATGGGATATAAAAAACAATTACTCTTTTTTTCAATTCTAATCTTAAGTTGTTTCATTGTTGACGCACAAGAACTAACAAATGACATACGAAAAGACACAGTTTCATTCAGTGAAGAAAACACACAAAAAGTATTAGAATTTGGAGAATTCATTGCTGCCACTGTGCATAACAATGATTCAGAAGCCTTTATCTCTAAACTTAATGATAAAGTCTTTTTTGAACGCATTTTAAGTGTAAACCCATCAATAGATACCGAAGACAGCTACATTAAAGGATTTTTAATTGGTATGAAGCGCGCCTTGAACTCATTTCCAAATGAAATCATTATGGAGGTCGAAAATGGAGCATATTATGACTTTATTAGCTACCGTTATGATCAAGAGGCACAAACTTACTATGCTCTATTTAGAATGTATTCGTCAGAATCTGGAATGAATTATCATGATTTCAGAATTCATAAAGAGAATGATGAGATTCTGTTTTCTGATATGTATGTGTATTTATCTGGTGAGCATTTCACCGAAACTTTGGGTAGACTAATGACCTATACGCTTCCTGAAAAAAAATTATTCGGACTCTTAGAATCGTCGCCAAATGAAGAATCTAAAGATCTTTTTAAAGCAATTATGCATAATAAAAATGGAGACTTTTTAAAAGCCTTTGAAATTATGGATGGTCTAAAATCTGAATTAGCAAAAGAGAAGTTCTTACTCATTTTTAAAAGTCTAATTGCTAGCCAGATTGATGATGAGAAGTATTTAAAATCTTTAGAAGATTTGATTAACACCTTTCCAGATGATCCAACAATACTACTAAATAAAATCGATTATCATATTTATAAAAGTGAGTATTTTGAAGCAATTCAAGTTATTAATCAATTACAAAACGCAACAGAAGATGATTTTTTAAACTATATAAAAGCTTCTGTAGCTTTTGAAGATCAAAACTATGATCTTGCGTTGAATTATTTTAAGTATACTGCTGAAAACTATCCTGATTTTTTTGAAGGTCAAGCCGGTTACCTCAATACATTAATTATGATGAATGATTACCCAGAAGCTGTAAATTATCTTGATGAGTTAATTGCAGATGGCTATGATAAACCTGCAATTATAGAATATATTGAAGAAGATGACGAGTATGGAGAAAACATTCTTGAAACATTTTCAAAATCCAAAGATTTTAAAGCTTGGAAAAAGAAAAAAGAAAAAAACTAGTAAGTTATGAAACATCTTGTCGTTTTAACAGGTGCTGGAATAAGTGCAGAAAGTGGCATAAAGACCTTTAGAGATGCAGATGGTCTATGGGAAGGTCATGATGTTATGGAAGTCGCTACACCACAAGGTTTTGCTAAAAACCCAGAACTCGTTCTAGAGTTTTATAATCAACGTCGTAAACAACTATTTGAAGTACAACCGAATAGCGCTCATAGAGATGTTGCTGCTCTAGAGGAAGACTACAAAACCACTATAATTACACAAAACGTAGACGATTTACATGAACGCGCAGGAAGTAGTAATGTGATTCATCTCCATGGCGAACTTCTTAAAGTGAGAAGTACAAAAAATTATAACGACATACAATCTTGGACAACTGATTTAAAACTTGGTGACCTTTGTGCTCAAGGACATCAATTAAGACCTCATATTGTTTGGTTTGGTGAAGATGTGCCAATGATAGACAAAGCTATTACTATTTGTGAAACAGCAGATATATTATTAATCATAGGCACTTCTATGCAGGTTTATCCTGCTGCAGGATTAATGAATTATGTAAAACAATCTACACGAAAATTTTTTATAGACCCAAAACCAGCTATTAATAGTCAACCCAATCTTACAGTTATTGCAGATACGGCTACAAATGGAATGGAAAAGCTCAAATCAATATTAAGACAAGGTATATAATCATAGATACTAAAAACAAGCTTATTCTAATCATCTTGAGATAGTTTAAAAAAGTCATTAACAGGTTTACTAAAGACTTCAGAAAGTTTTAATGCTAAAACAGTTGAAGGTACATATCTATTGGCTTCTATCGAATTTATTGTCTGTCTTGACACACCAATTTTTTTAGCCAAATCATCTTGAGTTAAGCTCAAAATGGCGCGTTCTACTTTAATTGTGTTTTCCATTATCTATAACGTTTTAAGTTATGATAAAACAACAATTGTATCATAAGCATGAACAATAAAACTTGAAAGTCTCCTAGGTCTTTAAAGGCTTGCCCTTCAGAGTTCACAACATTAGATACTCCAAATTCAACATAAGGCATTACCAATGCATAAATAACTCCAATCACAAAAGCAATCGCATAGGATTGGGCTCTTAAGCTTATGGTCATTTCATCTTCCTCTTTATCCTTGGACAACGACATAATTAATAAACCAACGAGCATTGTTTTTTGCAAGATGTGTTTTAGCCATAGCGTATCACCATCTAAAGCAAAAGCACGTACAAACATTGTAGTTATCGACAGAAGTACTACAGCAATTCCAATAGGCATAAATCGATGTGATAATCTAAAATTAATAAACTTTTGAAATCGATTACGTTCGCAATCTATCATTTTCTCTCTATTCATAATTGACAAATATATTTTATATTAAGTAAAAATGTTTTTACTATATGACAAATATACTTTACATTTTTGAATTACACAACTATTTTCTAAAATTTGTCTTTTAATGAAATTACTTTGAGAAAAATTATGGAGAGTGTATAAATAATAAAATCCTGTCTGAGTAAACAGACAGGATTTTACCCCTAACTAAACTAAATTTTAAATCTTAATGTGTCCGCTTAACTACTACATTAAGATTACCTACTTATGATTAAGAAACTTTTATAAGTTCCTATCTGATTTATATACGAGTGATTTGATTGTTTTGGATTACGAAAACTAAAAAAAAATTATATTTTTTTTGCTTCTTCCCAAAAAACGTCCATTTGCGCTAGTGACATATCAGATAATGGTTGCTCTAAATCTTTAGATTTTTGTTCCAAATATTGGAAACGTTTCATGAATTTTTTATTAGTACGCTCCAGAGCACTTTCAGGATCTATTTTTAAAAACCGTGCATAATTAATCATAGAAAACAACACATCTCCAAATTCGCTTTCAATTTTATCTTGGTCACCTTTATTTACTTCGTCCTGAAGTTCACCCAACTCCTCTTTTACCTTTTCAAAAACTTGATGTGGTTCTTCCCAATCAAAACCAACTCCAGCAACTTTATCCTGAATGCGGTTGGCCTTTACCATAGCAGGTAAACTTTTTGGGACTCCTTCTAAAACACTTTTCTTTCCTTCTTTTAGTTTTAATTGTTCCCAATTTCGTTTGACGTCCTCTTCGTCATTAACAGTAACATCTCCATAGATATGAGGATGACGCTCAACCAATTTATCACAAATGCTATGACACACATCTGCAATATCAAAAGCATTAGTTTCACTACCAATTTTTGAATAAAACACGATATGAAGTAACACATCTCCTAATTCTTTCTTGACCTCATCAAGATCATTATCTAGAATGGCATCACCAAGTTCGTAAACTTCTTCAATCGTTAAATGACGAAGTGTTTGTAGGGTTTGCTTTTTGTCCCATGGACATTGTTCACGCAACTCATCCATAATGATAAGCAAGCGTTCAAAAGCTTTTAACTGTTGGGTTTTATTGGACATTTTTTTGACATTAGATTTCAAAAATACGACGCTTTCCCTCAGATAGAAATTCTAAGTGTAGTTTAATATGAACAATCTATCAACGACGTTCTATTCTTCTTCGTCTGCTGTAACTTCTTCGCCCTCTTCTAAGGCATCCAGCATATCATGTTTTTGAAGTAAATTATACCATTGTACAATTTTTTTGATATCGCTAGCATAAACACGGTCTTCATCATAATCTGGTAATACACCAAAGAAATATTCTTCTAAAGTGTCTTTAGAATCTTTATGACTAATAGATGTCGTCTGTGCATTTTCTTTATCTCTAATTTTTTTAAAAACCTCTCTTAAAGGTAATTCTTCTGTTAAGGTATAAACAGCAATCTCACTTAACACACTAATGTTATTGTGAATATTAACAGCCATTTTCTTCTTATCAATTAAAGATTCTGCAACAAAACCGCTACGTGTTTGTGCTACTATTTTATATAATCCTGGTTTTCCTGAAATGGAAAGTATTTTGTCTAAACTCATGGTAATATGTTTCAGTATTAACGCTTCTTTTTCATTAATGGAAAGCGCATTCTGTAATCTACTTTTATTTTTCCTTTGGAAATATTAGTTAATTTCCCTTTAATTAAACGCTTTTTTAGTGATGATAGTTTATCAGTAAATAAAATACCCTCAATATGATCATACTCATGTTGCACTACTCTAGCAATTAACCCATCAAATACTTCGGTGTGCTCCTTAAAATTTTCATCCTGATACTTTATGGTAACTTTAGGCTTTCTAAATACATCTTCTCTAACATCAGGAATACTTAAACACCCTTCATTAAATGCCCACTCATCACCTTCTTCTTCTAAAATTTCGGCATTAATAAATGTACGTTGAAAGTTTTTAAGCTGTTCTTGCTCCTCTTCAGTATAGGTCTCATCTTCAGCAAAAGGTTCAGTATCGACTAAAAACAAACGGATGGGTAAACCAATTTGAGGCGCAGCTAATCCAACACCATAAGCACCATACATGGTATCTTTCATATTCTCGATTAGTGCATCAAGATTAGGATAATCTTTAGTAATAGCCTTCGCTTTTTTTCTTAAGACTGGGTCGCCATAAGCAACAACTGGTAATATCATTGTATTGTAATTTTCGGGTGCAAAAATACGATTCTTATTATTATTTGAGAACTTTTAAGACGGTTTTAAGACTGATTATACAAATAACTTTGAAGAATAATCGTCGCGCTAATTTCATCAACCAAGGCCTTATCTTGACGTTGCTTTTTTTTGAGTCCACTATCAATCATTGTTTGAAATGCCATCTTAGAGGTAAATCGCTCATCTACACGTTTAACTGATAAATGAGGTATTTCTTTTGTAAGTGTCTCTAAAAATTTTGCTATGAAAACCTCACTTTCCGAAGCTTCAAAATTCATTTGCTTAGGCTCTCCTACAATTATCAACTCAACATTCTCCTTAGAGATATAGGTCTTTAAAAATGGAATTAATGCTTTAGTCTCTACAGTTGTAAGACCAGAAGCAATAATTTGCAACTCATCCGTAACTGCTATTCCTGTTCGTTTTGTTCCGTAATCTAAAGCTAAAATTCTCGCCATTTTGCAAAGTTAATCTTATAATCTTGTTTATCAATCTTAATGCCATAAAAAAAACTCTTCTTTGCAAATCAAAGAAGAGTTTTAAAATAATCAACTATTAATAAATCCATGAAACTATTCACCCTCTACCTTAAACAGTTCATGTTTATATAATTAAGACACACCTGTTTAAAAAAAGTCACACACCTCTATAAAAAAACCTTTCTTATGTTTAAGAAAGGTTTTTAGTAGCTATTAGTTAGATAGGGTATAGATTAGGGATTATCTATAGTTTTTTCATGAAACTCAACTTCATCAAATCACAACTCTAACGTTTCTCATAAAAAAACCTTTCTTGGGGCGAAGAAAGGCTTTTAGTCTTGCTATTATATTAAAAAGGGTATATAGGGCTATTGCTATTATTAACTCAAAACCAATTATTTAGACACATCATTTTTTAATAGGTCACATGATTTCAAAAAAATAGAAAACTCTCCTAAGGGAGAAGGAGAGTTTTCACAAAAATTAGCTATTAATTATTAAATGTCTAGGCATTAGTTTTAGGGAAAATGCCCGACTAATAATAATTCACATTAATTAAGACACAACACTTTTTAAAAGGTCACATATATTTTATTTTTTTATTAATTCAGAATTTATTCTAATCAATTATACCATTATCTTTGTGCAAATAGCAGATAAATTTCAATATGAAACAACTACAAGACACTATAGAAAAAGCTTGGAATGATCGTTCATTATTAACTAGTGATGATACGATTAAAAGTATACGACAGGTCATTAACTTATTAGATGAAGGAACGCTTAGAGTTGCCGAGCCCACTCCAAGTGGATGGCAAGTGAATGAATGGGTAAAAAAAGCAGTTG
Organism: uncultured Psychroserpens sp.; assembly: GCF_947500255.1. Classification (GTDB taxonomy): domain Bacteria; phylum Bacteroidota; class Bacteroidia; order Flavobacteriales; family Flavobacteriaceae; genus Psychroserpens. Next base: position 36,030 of record NZ_CANMRL010000002.1, read on the forward strand.
TGCTTTATTTTCCAATTCAGAAAATGGAAACGCTTGAAGCTGGAATTTTTGAATACCATGACAAAATCCCTTTAAAGCGTGATTATGAAAAGAAAGGTATTCGTGTTGTCCCAAATGCGGTGGCACGTCATGGTGCCTATATTTCCCCAGGAACCATTTTAATGCCTAGCTATGTGAATATTGGTGCTTATGTTGATGAAGGTACTATGGTAGATACGTGGGCAACGGTTGGAAGCTGTGCCCAAATAGGCAAAAATGTACACTTATCTGGTGGTGTTGGTATTGGAGGTGTATTAGAACCACTTCAAGCTGCACCAGTAATTATAGAAGATGGCGCCTTTATTGGCTCACGTTGTATTGTGGTTGAAGGCGTTCGTGTTGAGAAAGAAGCTGTTTTAGGTGCTAATGTGGTGCTAACCATGAGTACTAAAATTATTGATGTTACTGGAGATTCACCAGTAGAAATGAAAGGTGTCGTTCCAGAACGCTCTGTGGTTATACCTGGTAGTTATACAAAAACGTTTTCGGCAGGAAATTACAATGTGCCTTGTGCTTTAATTATTGGAAAACGAAAAGAAAGCACCAACAAAAAAACATCGCTTAATGATGCATTACGTGAATACGATGTTGCCGTGTAATTAACTCGAACTATATGTTAAAGAGAATTGCCGTTTCCTTTTTATTAATCACAGTCCTATCTTGTCAAAAAAACAGGGTACTAACGTTTCGTGACTTTGTAGCTGTAGATAAAATAGAAAGCGTCCAAATGATTAATAATTCGGGGGCTTTCAGTTTAACAGAGAAACAACTAATTAGATTCAAAAAAGAGATTTCTTCTATGACTTACGAACCAAATATTACAGCAAAGGTTGGTGCTATTAACATGAGTCTAATCATAGAAGGAAAATCTTATGATATGACAACAGCTACTCATGGAGATTTTATAGAAATTGATGGTGCTTTAGTCGTTAAAAACAAATCTAAATTTAAAAATCCTTTTTTTAAGACTAACAACATTAACTTTGATAATTATAAAGAAGATAAATAACTAACTGGATTTGAAAATCTTAATTATACAACAAAAAATGATTGGTGATGTACTCACCACTAGCATTTTGTTTGAAGCGCTTAAAAATGAGCATCCAAATGCAGAATTGCACTATGTGATTAATTCGCATACATTTCCTGTGGTTGAGAACAATCCATTTATTGATAAATTTTTGTTCTATACTCCTGAAATGGAAGAAAGCAAATCAACATTTCTTTCGTTTTTAAAGTCGTTAAAAAAAGAAAAGTATGATGCCGTTATAGATGTATACTCTAAGCTATCTAGTAATTTAATGACAAAATTTTCGGGAGCAAAAATTAAGATTTCAAAACAAAAATGGTACACTTCACATTTCTACACACATACATTTAAAGAGCCCAAAACACCAAAAACAAAAGCTAGTATTGCTATTGAACACCGATTGCAATTACTAAAACCACTTTGCAATTCGATTCCTGAATATATTAAACCAAAAGTGTATCTCACACCTGAAGAAGCTGAACGATCGAAACAATTTTTGTTAGATTCGAATATCGATTTATCAAAACCAATATTTATGATAAGTGTCTTGGGAAGTGGTGAGAATAAAACCTATCCCCTTCCGCACATGGCAGATTTGATTGATACGATTGTTGAGAATACTGGCGGACAAATTTTATTCAATTATATTCCAAAGCAAATAGATGAGGCAAAAACAATCTACAACTTTTGTAAAGCCGACACTAAAAAACACATCTTTTTTGAAGTCTTTGGAAAAAGTTTACGCGAATTTCTTGCTATTACTCATCATTGTACGGCTCTAATTGGTAACGAAGGTGGCGCTGTAAATATGGCTAAAGCTTTGAGTATTCCTACGTTCACAGTGTTTTCACCATGGATATCTAAAGAATCTTGGAATATGTTTGAAAATGATTCATCACATGTATCGGTTCATTTAAAAGATTTTAAGCCAGAATTGTATGAAGGTAAAACACTGAAAGAAGCAAAAAACAATGTATTTTCCTTGTACAAAAGCTTTCCACCAGAATTAATCATTCCGAAGTTAAAAAACTACCTCAAACAATTTTAAATTGTTTCGATTCCAAAGTCCGTTTTAATTATTTTGTCCCGCTTAGTTATTGCACGTATTTGATTATTTTTCTCAATCATATCTGGAGTCACGTAACTTCTTTCATGAAATAAATGTAAACAGATAGCACTATAACGTATTTGCTTAAACTTGATGCCGTAATTCATAAGGCGTTCACCAAGTTCGCGATCTTCTCCTCCATATTGCATACGTTCATCAAAGCCATTTACAGCTAATATATCGGCTTTCCATGCTGATGCATTCATACCATCAAAAGTGGCTTTGGTTGGTGTTATAAAATTCAAAAAAGCCGCCTTTAATTTTGATGTTGTAAGCTTATTCATCTTAAAGGATTTTGGTTGTCCTTTTTTTAAAAGCCAACGCGTATCGAAACATAGTTGTGATTTTATTTCAGATTGATCAACAACCTTAGACACCTCTTCTGTTAACTTAAAATATCCAGATGATAAGGCATAACCTTTAGCGCGAAATTTTAAATGTGTTTCAATAAAATCATTACGTGCAATACAATCACCATCTGTATAAATTAAATAATCACCAAGACTAGCAACTGTTGCTTTATTCAATATCTTAGTTTTTTGAAATCCGTTGTCCTCCTGCCAAATATGTTGAATCGGGTAACTCAGTTCCTGTTTCATCCTATCAATTAAAACTTTTGTTTCATCTGTTGAGCCATCATCGGCTATAACAACCTCAAAGCTATTAATCGTTTGTTGATTAAAGCTCCAAAGCACTTTTTGCAAACTTTCTGGCTTATTGTAAGTACTTATAATTACAGAAACATCAATGGTTTTCATTGTTCCAAAAATAGTTATTTTTACCAAATACTTTAAGTACTTATGATTAAGATTTCAGGTGTTATAATAACTTTCAATGAAGAACGGAATATAGAAAACTGTATAACGTCTCTAATTGGTGTTGTTGATGAAATTTTAGTAGTAGATTCTTATTCTAAAGATCGTACTAAAGCGATTTGTGAGCACCATAATGTGAGGTTTATAGAACAGGAATTTTTAGGTTATATCGAGCAAAAAAACTTTGCTTTGAGTCAAGCAACTTTTGACTATGTTGTGTCTTTGGATGGTGATGAATCTTTATCGGAACAACTTCAAAAATCAATAATCAATTTAAAGACCAATTGGAAATTTGATGGTTACTATTGTAATCGTTTTAATAATTTTTGTGGCCAATGGATTAAACATTCCGATTGGTATCCCAATAAAAAATTACGTGTATTTGATCGCAGAAAAGCGGCATGGAAAGGTATTAATCCTCACGATGAAGTTCAACTGCACGAGACATCTAAGACAGGTCATTTAAAAGGTGACATCTTACACCTTACCTATCAAAGTTATTCAGAGTTTAACCAAAAGACTGAGCATTTTTCGACAATTGCAGCTAAATCTTATTACGATTTAGGAAAGAAAGCACCTGTTTGGAAAATTATGTTTAATCCGTTTTGGGCTTTTTTCAAATCCTATTTTTTAAGATTAGGTTTTTTAGATGGGTTTAATGGTTATGTAATATGCAAGCAAACAGCTAACATCACATTTTTAAAGTATTCTAAATTAAGAGAACTTTACAAGGCGGAAGTTTAGGCCTTTTTTTTGCGCCAGAATAGAATTTTATTCTTAATTCTTCGTTTTCGATGGTATCTATTTTGAAATTCTTGGGTGAAATCCCACATCATATTAAAAATAGTGTCATAAGATTCTCCAGTACATTTTGCATATTCATCACTCATGGTTTCTATCATTGACCTGTGAATAGTAAGCTTTGCAAAATTCTTGATGCGAGTTTCAAAATCCATGGGTTCAAATTCCATTCGATTTAAATCTACCAAATAAAAATCATAACCCTCAGCATTCCTGGTGATAAGTGTGTTTCCTGGTGAGTGATCTAAAAAGTTAATTTGCTTCTGGTGCAAGCTATATGTAAACCTTGTGAAAGCTCTCAAAATAGCATCGTGGTCAGCGATATCAAAATTAGTTGTTAATTCACGATAGGTCAGTTCATACGACACAAAAGAACTAATGTAATAACTTGTTCTGAGTCCGAGCCAATTAAAATTTTCGATGTATTGAATGGGTTTTGGAGTTCCAATACCTAACTCACTTAGCTTTGAAGCATATTCAAAAGAGCGCTTAGCCTTACTCTTCCTAAAGTAGCGGTAAGCGATCTTATTAATTAAATTCGGAATTTTAAATGCTTTAATGACAATTTCGGTACCGTCATGAAGCGTGTGTTTAGTGACCAGGTTTCTATCAGACTGTAAGGTCTTTGCTGAATTTTCACTTGCCTGATTGGCTATGATTTTAGCTATTTCATCTTGATATTTATCCAACTTCAACCTGATATTTATTCATCGGGTAAAATTATAAAATTATCCACTACATTTGCAATTAGCTTATCATAAATTATAATGCCACAACAAACGGTTTATATCTTACATAAAAATGGTGCAGATAGTCACTATACAGGATTACAGTTTTTACTTCAAAAAGAAGATATAAACCTTGAATATAGAGAGTTTTCAGTATTGAGTAAGTTGTTTAAATCACTTACTAAATTTGACTTTAAATTATTTAGAAAACAATTAGTGAATGCAGCGTTCATGATAGGTCTCCTTTTTTCGAAAGACAAGAAAATTGTTTTAGGTATCGCGCCTTTTGACTCTAAATTAGGTGGATTGTTGAATTACTTGAAGAAACACCAAGTGTATTATCACACGTCATGGACATTTTGGGATAAATCCTTTCATCCAAAAACAAAGAAAAATTCTCCAAAGGTTTTTAATACGTGGAAACAGTTTCTTGAAGAAAAAGTCTCACATATTTTTGCTGTAACTCATCAAAGTAAATCACAGCTACTTGAAAATTATACGCTTAAAGACAGTAAAATTAGTGTGGTTTATCATGCGATAGATAAAGCATTCACAACTAAGATAACACCCAAAAGAAAACGACAAAGTTTTGTGTATTTAGGTAGACTTGTACCGCAAAAAGGAATTGAAGAGATTCTTGATTTTTTTGCCAAAAATGAGAAATGCTCACTAACTGTCATTGGTAAAGGACCACAACAAAACTTAGTTGAAGATCACGCTATTTCTTATAAAAATATAACGTATTTAAAACATACGTCAAATAAAACGATACTAGCCGAATTACTAAGCACTCATGAATATGTGCTTCTTAATTCTAAAAGAAATAAAAAATGGGAAGAACTATTTGGACTAATCATCATTGAGAGTATGGCCCAAGGTTTAATTTCTATTGCACCAGATCATTCTGGTCCTAAAGAGATCATTTCAGAAGATATAGGTTATATCTTTAATGAAGGTAACTTAAAAGACACTTTAGACCATGTCTTAAGTTTAAATGTATTTGATAATACTATGTCAGAAACAGCTAAGAAAAAATCTGTATTTTATCTACCAGAAAACATTGCTAAGCATTGGCAAGCTATATTAGAATAATATGATTGATGTAAGTTGTATTTTAATAAACTATAATACGTCTCAATATACTATAGACTGTATCAAGTCGATAATTGACAATACTCAAAACTCGATTACTTATGAAATTGTGGTCATTGATAATGCCTCTCGTTTTGAAGATTATAGCATATTAAAAACACAAGTGGATGAATTAAATGCCAAGCAAGTAAAGCTTATCAGAAGTAAGCTCAATGTTGGTTTTGGCGCAGGTAACATGTTGGGTGTTCAGTATGCCGAACCTTGTAAATATTATGCATTTATAAACAATGACACGCTACAAGTAAGTGAAAACTGTTTATACCATTTAAAAGCGTTTATGGATCAAACAACTGATGCTGGCGTATGTTCTCCTCAAATGTTGGACGAACACAAAAAGTTTAGAGTGACTATAGATCATTTTTCATCTATTCAGCGTGAAATTTTAAGAAGACCCTTACTAGAAACATTATTTCCATCTACATATCTCAATCGCAAAAAAACGTACGATAAGCCTACAAAAGTGCATTATGTTCAGGGTTCTTTTATGTTTATAGATGCAAAAGACTTTGATGATATTGGTGGTTTTGACACTAATTTATTTCTGTATTACGAAGAATCTGATGTAAGCAGACGACTTTTAAAACAAAAGAATAAGTATACCTACTTAATACCTGATCTAGAATACATTCACTACAAAAGTGCTAGTATAAAAAAGAACATACATATAAAAATAGAGCAAAAAATCGCATTGCTGTATTACATAAAAAAGCACTTTGGATGGCTACATCACAAAATTCTAATTATTTACTATTCTATTCGCTATTTTTTCACATCGATTATAAAACCTAGCTATTGGAAATTATTTTATATTTTTTTAATTGGCGCACCATTATCAAAATCACTAAAACAGCAACAAAAAATTAATCAACAATAACAAACTAACCATCAATAAAATATTAAATGGATTATAACAATAAATCGAATACTTACTATAAAAATGAAAGAGAGGAAATGCTTGAGTTTTTCCCTACCGATGCCAAGACGGTTTTAGATATTGGTTGTGGCGAAGGTGCTTTTGCTTCAGTTATCAAGGAGAAGTATCAAATTGAAACTTGGGGAATTGAATACATGGAGGATCATGGTAATGAGGCAAAAAAATCTCTAGACAAAGTTTTTATCGGTCCGTGTGAAGACTTTATTGAAGATCTTCCAGAAAACTATTTTGATGTTATTTACTGTAATGATGTCCTTGAACATCTGGTAGACCCTTACTGGGTTCTAGAAAAAATACAATCTAAATTAACAGACAAAGGCATCATTATTAGTTCAATACCTAATATGAGATATCACAGTGCATTAAAAAAGCTTGTTGTCAATAAGAGTTGGGAATATGAACGCAGTGGTGTTATGGACAAAACGCATTTACGTTTTTTTACTAAAAAAAGTATTAGAAATATGTATGAGCGTCTGGGTTATGAAGTAGTCACTCATAAAGGTATAAACAAAACCGGGTCAATAAAACCCTACTTATATAATATTCCATTATTGTTTACAGCTACAGATATGTTTTATGTACAGTATGCAACTGTAGCAAAAAAAGCATAATTTTATGTGTCATGAGAAAATTCAAAAATGTTTTTGCAAAATTATTTAGGGCATTATTTGGTAAAACACCAAGTGATTTCAAGAACATTCCAATTTTCATAAATAACTACAATCGGCTACCAACAATTCTAAAACTTATAGAGGCTTTAGAAAAAAGAGGATATACCAACATTCATATTTTAGATAATCAATCTACATATCCACCTCTTCTTGAATATTACAAGAACACGCCTTACAAAGTACATTTCCTTGAAAAAAACTTTGGCTCTAAAGCATTTTGGAAAAGTGGGTTGTGGTTAAAATTCGTAACATCATATTATGTCTATACAGATCCCGATGTTGTTCCAATAGAAGACTGTCCAGATGACTTTTTAGAATACTTCTATTCGTTGTTAAAGAAATACCCAAAAGCTCACAAAGTAGGTTTTTCACTCAAAATAGACGATCTACCTGATACGTATATCAACAAAGAAAAAGTTATTGAATGGGAAAGTAGATACCATAAAGAAACCATAGAGGATAATGTATTTATAGCTGCAATAGATACCACTTTTGCGCTTTATCGCCCTTTTTCTAAGCTTGGACAACGCGACCATAGAACGTTGACATTGAGAACTGGAATTCCGTATCAAGCAAGACACTTACCTTGGTACATTGACAACGAGAATCTTGATGATGAAGAACTGTTCTATATCAATTCTATCGAAACAAGAACGGGTTGGTCTAGACAAAACAAGTAAATCAAAAAAAATCTCGAAATTTGCATCTTGTAAATTTAAATCATAGTGAGCATATTAGATACCGAAATAGAAAACGCCTTATCAATTCTTAAACAAGGAAAATTGATTCTCTATCCAACAGATACTGTTTGGGGAATTGGTTGTGATGCATCAAATCATGAAGCTGTAAAGAAAGTCTACAAACTCAAACAAAGAGCAGATTCTAAGGCACTCATATGTCTTGTCAATAACTATTCTATGTTAGAGAAACATGTTGATAAAGTGCCTCAAATGGCATATAGTATTTTAAATATCGCCGTAAAACCAACCACAATTATTTATGATAATCCAGCTGGTGTTGCAGAAAATCTAATCGCTAATGATAATACTTTGGCCATTAGAGTTGTCAAAGATAAATTTTGCGAACAACTCATTAAACAATTAAAAAAACCTCTGGTCTCAACTTCGGCAAATATTAGCGGTCAGCCTACTCCAAAATCATTCAAAGAAATAAGTGAAGAGATTTTAAAAGGTGTGGACTATGTCGTAAATTTGCAAAGCGAAAAAAGTGATATAAAACCATCGTCAATTATCAAACTAGGAAATGATGGGGCTATAAAAATCATACGAGAATAAAACTTGCGTCGAGCAATTTTAATAATGAATTATAAACAAGCATTAAAACATCCCATTTTTGCGGTTATTAGCAAGTCTGCTCAAGAATTAGGAGTCGATAGTTATGTTATTGGTGGTTTTGTTCGTGATTTCATTTTAAACCGTGGTGAACACAAAGACATTGATATTGTTGCCATAGGAAGCGGTATCGCTCTTGCAAAACTAGTGGCTAAAAACTTGCCTTCTCAACCAAAAGTTCAAGTCTTTAAAACCTACGGAACTGCTATGTTAGTGCATGACGGAATGGATATTGAATTTGTTGGAGCACGAAAAGAATCATATTCTAAAAACAGTAGAAATCCAGTTGTCGAAAACGGTACACTACAAGATGACCAAAATAGGCGCGATTTTACAATAAATGCCATGGCCTTAAATTTATCTGAGCAGCACTTCGGAAATTTGCTAGATCCTTTTAATGGCATTCAAGACCTAAAAGATAAAATCATACGTACACCTTTAGATCCTGACATCACTTATAGTGATGACCCTCTGAGAATGATGCGTGCGATTAGGTTTGCTACTCAGCTCAATTTCACTATTGAATCTAAATCGCTTCAAGCCATATCAAAAAACAACGATCGTATTAAGATTATTACTAAAGAACGTATTGTAGTCGAGCTTCATAAAATTCTTGAAAGTGATAAGCCCTCAATAGGATTTTTACATTTAGAAAAAACAGGTTTGCTAGACCATATCATGCCTGAGCTTACAGCACTTAAAGGTATTGATGAAGTTGAAGGTCAAACACATAAGGACAATTTTTATCACACCTTAGAAGTTGTTGATAATATTGCAAAAACAACTAAGAACTTATGGTTGCGTTGGGCTGCACTACTACATGATATTGGCAAAGCTCCTACTAAAAAGTTTAGCAAAAAAGTAGGCTGGACATTTCATGCCCATGAATTTGAAGGTGCCAAAATGGTATACCATTTATTCAAACGTCTAAAAATGCCTTTGAATGACAAAATGAAGTTTGTTCAAAAAATGGTATATATGAGTTCTCGCCCTATTGTTCTTGCTCAAGACATCGTTACAGATTCTGCAGTGAGACGCTTGGTTTTTGATGCTGGTGATTATGTCGAAGATTTGATGACATTGTGTGAAGCAGATATCACAACTAAGAATCCAAAAAAATTCAATAAGTATCATAACAATTTTAAAATTGTTCGTCAGAAAATTGAAGAAGTAGAAGCTCGTGATCATGTACGTAATTTTCAACCTCCAATTTCAGGAGAAGAAATTATGAAAGCCTTTAATTTAAAACCATCAAGAGAAATTGGTCAAATTAAAGAAGTAATCAAAGAAGCGATTTTAGAAGGCGATATTCCTAATGAATATGAGGCTGCCTATCAACTTATGCTGAAAGAAGGCGAACGATTAGGACTCAAAGTAAATTCTCAATTATGATTAAAATCATAAGAACAGACTCAAAGAATGAAGATTTTAGCGACCTGATAAAAGAGTTGGATGCCTATCTAAAAGTGACCGATGGGGATGAGCATGAATTTTACAATCAATTTAATGGCATTGATGTCTTGAATCATGTGATTCTTGTATATGACCAAAATGAAGCTGTTGCTTGTGGTGCCTTCAAAGAATTTAACACCTCTAGTGTTGAGATTAAACGCATGTATACTAAACCAAAAACGAGAGGTAAAGGTTTGGCCTCACAAGTGTTAAGCGCTTTAGAAACCTGGGCTCATGAACTAGGCTATACAGCTTGTGTCCTTGAAACAGGAATACGTCAAAAAGAAGCTGTTCAGTTCTACAAAAAAAATAATTACACTAATATCCCAAACTATGGTCAATATATAAATATGACCAATAGCTTGTGCTTTGAAAAAAAACTAGTTTAAATGAAAAAGGATAATAAAAAAGTCATCTATTGGCTACTTATTGGCTGTGTTCTAATCTTTATAATGGTTATTGTTGGCGGTATTACCAGATTAACACATTCTGGATTATCTATATCAAACTATAAACTCATTTCTGGTACTATCCCACCTATGAATGATGTTGAATGGCAAGAAGCTTTTGAACTTTACAAACAATACCCTGAATATCAAAAATTAAATACGCATTTTGACTTACAAGATTTTAAAGATATTTATTTCTGGGAATGGTTACATCGCGTCATTGGTAGATTTATAGGACTCGTATTTATTATCCCTTTCTTATATTTTTTAATACGAAAGCAATTAACCAGAGCAACTATCAAAAAAAGTATTATTCTATTAGCCCTAGGCGCTTTTCAAGGCTTTCTAGGTTGGTATATGGTTAAAAGTGGCTTGGTCGATAATCCTGATGTAAGTCATTATCGTCTTGCTGCTCATTTAACAACAGCGTTTCTAACATTTGCTTTTACATTTTGGGTTGCCTTAGATTTAATCTTTCCGCAAAAAAAAGAGATTGAAAAAAAACTAAGAAACTTTATAAGAATAGCTTTAGTCGTTTTAATATTACAAATTATCTATGGTGCATTTGTTGCAGGTTTAGATGCAGGCTTCATGCATAACCATTGGCCTATGATGAGTGAAGGCAAGTTTATTCATGAAACTGTATATACTGAACATCAGCCACTTTATAAAAACTTTATTGAAGGCAGAAGCGGTGTACAGTTTGCCCATAGAACTTTAGCGTATATTGTTGTGATTTTTATTATTGCTATTTGGTTAAAGACTAGAAAACTAAACGTATCAAAGTACCAAGCAATCGGTATTAAAACACTATTAATCACCATAGCTATTCAGTTTATTCTAGGTGTTCTTACTATAATATATACTGTTCCTGTTTGGTTAGGGGTTTCTCATCAAGCTGGAGCATTCTTGCTTCTTTCTGCTATGGTATTTACATTGCATCGTTTCAGTAAATAATTTAAAAAAAGCATACCTTTGCGCTATAATTAATTACCATGATTTACAGATTTAGAGTCATACTTGATAACGATACTGAAGACGATATTTTTAGAGATATTGAAATTAGAGAAACAGATTCACTTGAAGATTTGCATAACACCATCACACAGTCTTTTGGTTTTGACGGATTAGAAATGGCCTCATTTTATGTGAGCAACGATGCCTGGGAACAAGGCGAAGAAATTTCGATGTTTGATGTGAGTGAAGGAGCAAATGCCGTGAGAACCATGAGTGAAACAGTTCTTAATGATATTGTACACGAAGCCCAAACAAAATTGATTTATGTGTATGACTTTTTAAACATGTGGACCTTCTTTGTAGAACTTGCTGAAATTGTAGATGAAGCTGAAGGTGCCGACTACCCAAACCTCATGTATGTTCATGGTCAAATTCCTGATACCGCTCCTGAAAAAGCGTTTGAAGCTGAGGATCTTGATGACGATTTCAATGAATTAGATGATGATATTGATGTAGGCGATTATGATAATTTAGATTTTGACGAAAATTGGAATTAATACATTTAGAAAATGAGTGAATTTTGGGATTTTTTAGTCGAAGGTGTTAATCATATTCTTGACCCAGAAGGTCTAGATCATTTCTACTTTATTCTCTCATTTTGTATCCTTTATACGTTTAAAGACTGGAAAAAAATTCTGGGGCTTGTAACAGCATTTACTGTAGGCCATTGTATTACACTTTTTTTATCAGGTCTTAATATTGTAAGCATTAATACAGATGTCATAGAATTTCTAATTCCTATTACCATTTTATTGAGTTGCCTCAATAATTTTTGGATACTTCTAAAAGACAAATCATACAAGCCTCAACTCTCAATTACATACCTTATCTTATTAGTATTCGGACTCATTCACGGACTAGGATTCTCAAATTATATCAGACGATTTATTTTTGAGGACGAATCTATCGTTTTGCCTCTACTTGGCTTTAATGTTGGTATCGAATTGGCTCAACTACTTATTGTTGCTGGCTTCCTATCTATTATATCCATACTAGCCCTAATAGCAAAAAAGAATACAAAGTGGATAAAACTGAGTGTAAATTTAATTATTACTCTATTGGTTTTAAAAATGTTATTCTTAGATTGAGAAGCATACATTTAGATGCTATAATTCATTTTTGTAACAAATCTAATTTATAGTCGTCATATTTAAATAATCAACCATTGCAGACCTTTGTGCTGCAAAAAAATCAATCAAATTTTGGAATCAATTTTAACCATTAACAATCTTACCAAGAAATTTGGGTACTTAACTGCTGTTAAAGATTTATCGTTTACTATAAATAAAGGTAATGTTTATGGCATCTTAGGACCCAATGGAAGTGGTAAATCAACCACGCTTGGAATCGTTTTAAATGTTGTCAATGAAACTGCTGGTGACTTTCACTGGTTTGATGGCAATGTATCGACTCATGATGCTCTAAAAAAAGTAGGCGCTATTATTGAGCGACCAAATTTCTATCCTTACATGACTGCGCATCAAAACCTAAAACTAGTCTGTAAGATAAAAGGAGTAGACAATAGTAAAATTCAAGAAAAACTTGAAGTTGTCGGACTTTTAGATAGAAAAGACCATAAGTTCAAAACCTATTCTTTAGGTATGAAACAACGTTTAGCTATTGCCTCTGCATTACTAAACGACCCAGAAATCTTAATCTTAGATGAACCAACAAATGGTCTCGACCCTCAAGGAATTCATCAAATACGACAAATCATAAAAGATATTGCTAACAACGGCACAACCATACTTTTAGCATCTCACCTTCTCGATGAAGTTGAAAAAGTATGTTCTCATGTTGTGGTCTTGAGAAAAGGAGAAAAACTATACTCTGGACGCGTTGATGAAATGATCTCAAGTCATGGCTTTTTTGAACTCAAAACTGAAAAGCAGGATGAATTAATCCATCTTTTGGAAAATCATAAATCCTTCGGAAATATAAAAGTAGAAGACACTTTAATCACAGCGTTTTTAAATGATCCGATGGATGCAGAAACCTTCAATAAGCTGATGTTTGATAAAGGCATCATTTTATCTCATCTTGTTAAACGTAAAGAAAGCTTAGAAGAGCAATTCTTACAATTAACAGACAATAATTAATCATCAATCAAAAGCAGTTCTGAAGTCGCTTCAGAAACTATAAAAACCAACCACCATGTTAAGATTATTACAACTAGAACTTCAAAAATTACTGCTCAATAGAGCGAGTAAGGTTCTTATTTTTATATCATTTATTTTACCATTTTTTGTCATTATCCTATCATCACTACGAATTAACTTTTTTGGCTTTTTCGTACTAGAATTAGGTGACTACGGATTGTTCAATTTCCCAATCGTATGGCACATTACCACATTTTTTGCTTCGCAATTCAAATTCTTTTTTGCTATTGTCGTCGTCAGTATGATCGGTAACGAATACAGCAATAAAACACTCAAACAAAACCTCATCGACGGGTTGAGTAAAAAGGAATTTATTCTGTCAAAATTCTATACCATTATATTTTTCTCTGCGGTTGCTACCATTTTAATATTCCTCATTTGCTTATTCATCGGGTTATACTACTCTAGTATCAATGAAGCGCATTTAATTTTTAGAGAAACCGAATTCTTATTTGCTTACTTCTTAAAATTAGTTGGTTTCTTCAGCTTGTGTTTATTCTTAGGAATGCTCGTAAAACGTTCGGCGTTTGCCTTAGCATTCTTATTTGTACTCTATATTCTTGAATGGATTATTTTCGGACTAATAACATGGAAAGCTAATGTTGATATTGCGGAGAAAATTCAAAATTTCTTCCCATTAAAATCCATGTATAAGTTAATTGATCAGCCTTTCCAAAGAATTGCAATTTCTAAAGCGCCTAATGGTCAAGAGTTTTTATATGACTTCGCTGTGCATTGGCATGAGATCGCAATTGTATTAGCTTGGACAGCCTTATTTATCTTTTTATCGTATAGATTATTAAAAAAGCGAGATTTGTAATATCTTTATTGGCTTAGGTGTCAATTATTTTATAGGTTTTAGTTAGGTGAGCTTTCCGAAGAAAAAAGTAGGAATTCTAAGGCTGAAACTGTTTAATAACTGACACTTCAAGGCTAATTGCAAATATTACATGAAAAAGAAATCCGTTTTAACCCTTATAACGTTACTTTCTGTTGCCCTCACTTTTGCTCAACAAGAAGCTTCTTTTTGGTATTTTGGTCAAAATGCTGGGCTCCAATTTGACGCTGGAACTGGCAGTGTAACTGCAATAGTTGATGGCGAGTTGAACACCTTAGAGGGTTGCACCTCTATTTCAGATACAAACGGAAACTTACTATTTTATACAGATGGGCAAACGGTCTGGAATCAAAATCACGAAATAATGGCAAATGGTGATTATTTTGGAGGTACAGGTTTATTGGGAGACCCATCTAGTACATCTTCTGGCTTAATAGTACCAAAACCACAAGACCCAACCCAATATTATATTTTTACTGTTGATGAGCCACATCACAATAACGCGAGTGTAAGTCCTAACCAATTTACAGGTAATTATGATAGTGGTGGTACAGTTCCTGGTGCTGATGATGGATTCAATAATGGGTTCAATTATTCCTTGGTTGATATGACATTAAATGGAGGTCTAGGCGATGTTGTAGATACGGAAAAAAATATTCAGCTTGTCACTTATGATGTCACTAATCCTCAAGAAGTAGCTTATAAATGTTCAGAAAAAATCACTGCTGTAAAAGCAGATGACTGCTCTTCATTTTGGGTCATTACTCATTTTATAGATAAATTTTATGCGTTTAAAGTGGACATAAATGGTGTTGACACAACTCCTGTCATTTCTACTGTTGGTCCTGAAGTTCCTGTTTCTGGTTATCGTAGAAATTCGCTTGGTTATATTAAAGCATCTCCAGACGGAACTAAATTAGCTGTAGCGCATTTTGGATTTGCAAATATAGAAGCTGGCAATGCGGCTGGAGGCGTTTATTTGCTTGATTTTGATAATGATACAGGAGTCGTTTCTAACTCTGTTGAATTATACGGACCAGAAAATAATAGAAGCCCATATGGTATTGAATTCTCTTCAGAAAACACAAAACTATATGCTAGTATTGGTAACGGTATTCAAGGTAATGAAGGTAGTATTTTATTGCAGTGGGATCTTCTAGTAACGGACATTCCTACATCTGGGACTGAAATTCCTTCACCTGCTAATTTCACTGCTGGAGCTTTGCAATTAGGCATTGACAAAAAAATATATAGAGCACAATTTGACTTTACAGACGCCAACTCTGGTGATTATATAGGTATTATAGAAAACCCAGAAGCAGATGCCGGAAATATTATTTACAATGCTCAAGGAGTATTATTAGATGTTTCTGGCACAAATGAAAATGTGAGTCGTATCGGCTTACCGCCTTTTATCCAATCTTTATTTAATTCGCAAATTGATATTATCCAAAATGGGATTAGTACTACTGAATTGAAACTTTGTACAGGTGATAGTTACACCTTAATTGCTGAAAACGTTCCAGGTGGCACCTATACTTGGATGAAAGATGGTATCGTCGTACCAGAAGATACGTTTGAGCTATTCGTTGACACACCTGGTTTTTATGAGGTATTTATTGAACCTAATAATGGCGAATGCCCAATCGAAGGTGAGGCTGTTGTTGGTGTTTTTGATATTCCTACAGCTACGCAACCTCAAGACATTATCGTTTGCGACTCATCTGAAACATCTCAGTTTGATCTCTCGGTTCAAGATGCCGATATATTAGGTTCACAAGATCCTAATCAATATACTGTGCATTATTATACCTCACAGGAAGATGCAGATTCTAATGACAATGAAATTACCGGTCTGTTTGAAAATACCGAAACACCTCAAATCATTTATGCACGCGTCGATAATAACGATAATCAAAACTGTTATGCGACCACTTCATTTACCTTAAACGTATTTGTAACACCTGTTATTCTCACATTAGATGACATCACTGTTTGTGATACCGATTTTAATGGTAATAATATGGACGGATTTACCAACACTAATCTTCAAGATTTAAACGCAGGAATTTTAGGTCCGCAAGATGAGACACTTTATACTATTTCGTACCATCCTTCTCAACAAGATGCTGATGATAACACCAATGCTCACTCAAGTATATATACCAATACAACACCTAATGTAGAAGAGATTTTCGTACGTATTGAAAATAATGCCAATACTGATTGTTACAGTACAGATTCGTTTATTCTTACCGTGAACAACTCACCAGATGCCCTTGACGCAACACTTATACAATGTGATGAAGATGGGATTCCTGAAGGCTTTACCATATTTGACCTTAATCAAGCCTTTGATGATATTACTGGTGGTGCTCCAGACAGAACGATTAACTTCTATGTGTCGCTTTCTGATCTAGAAAATGATGAAGATGAACTCAATGCTGATGCTTTTGAAAATTATTTCAATCCGCAAACCATCTATGCGTTAGTAACCGATACATCGACTGGATGTATTAATATTGCCGAACTCACTTTGGAGACTAGTTCTACAGCCTCTAACAATGCTATTTTGGAAGTCTGTGATGATGATGGTACCGAAGATGGATTCTATAACTTCAACCTCTCTAATGCTCTTGATGATATTCTCTTTGGACTGCCTTCCGATCTGGATGTGACCTTCTATGAAACCTATGAAGAGTCCTTAATCGAAGACAATCCATTGGGTAATAGCTTTATTAATACAACGCCATACTCTCAAACCATTTATGCGCGTGTGGAGAATATAAATGCCTGCTTTGGAATTAGCGAGATTCAACTCACTGTTTTCGAATTACCTAATATCGTCACTCAAGAAGAAGTATTTTATTGTCTCAATACCTTTCCCGAGACCATTACCCTAACTGGTGGACTCATTGATGACACACCAAATAATTATTATTACGACTGGTCGACTGGTGAAGATGAATTTGAAATTCAGGTGAATGAACTAGGTATCTATACGGTTAGAGTGACCTCTACTGATGGTTGTTTTAAAGACAGAACCATTACTGTATCAGCTTCTGATATTGCTACATTTACCAGTATTGAAGTCACCGATGCCACGAACAATAACTCCATTTCTGTTTTTGTTTCTGGTGATGGCATTTATGAGTATGCACTAGACGATCCTAGCGGACCATACCAAGAGAGCAATGTCTTTGAAAATGTAAGCTTTGGATTTCATACGGTATATGTTCGTGATATTGAAAATGATTGCGGTATTGTAGATGAGATAGTTTCTGTAATTGGATTCCCAAAATTTTTCACGCCGAATGGTGATACGTATAATCAACATTGGCAAGTAAAGGGAATTTCAGCAGATTTTCAACCAAACTCACAAATATTGATTTTTGATCGCTATGGGAAATTACTCAAAGAACTCGATCCGCTTGGTCCTGGTTGGGATGGTACTTTTAATGGATTTAATATGCCATCTAGTGACTATTGGTTTGTAGTGACCTTAGAAGATGGTCGTGTATTTAAAAGTCATTTTGCACTGAAACGTTAACATAAACATGAAATTTAAACTCCAATATCTAATCCTTCTCATCGGCTTTTTCGGTTATGGTCAAAGCGAAGGGTCGTATTGGTTTTTTAATGAAAATGCTGGCGTCAATTTTAATTTTTGTGATGATAATGTGGTGACAGATACCGATGGTATGGTTCAAAGTGATGAAGTGGGTTTTGAACGCTATCCTTCTGTAATTTCTGATAAATATGGAAATCTGTTATTCTATTCAGATAGTAGAACCATTTGGAACAGAAATCATCAACAATTTCCAAATGCCAGCTTGCTTAATGGTACTGATTTAAAAGGGTTTAAAAACTCTGTCATTCTTCCAAAACCAAATAATCCTGGCCACTACTATATTTTTACGATAGATCAAATAGGTCCAAACAACCTCTTTGACGATGGCATCAATAGTGGTTTGAACTATTCTGAAATAGATATGTCTTTAGATAATGGTCTAGGCGATGTCATACCTAATCAAAAAGATATTGAACTTATTACCTATAATCCGCAATCCACCAACGAAACCATTATAAAAACAAGTTGGATGCTGACTGCTGTGAGAGGTTCAGACTGCAACTCCTATTGGATAATCACGCATTTTCAATCTAATTTTTATGCTTTTAAAATGGATGAAAACGGTGTAGATCCAAACCCAGTGATTTCTACGGTCGCTCCTTTACAAGAAATTGGAATTTTTAATAGTACTGGTGATCCGTATTATTTTGGGTCTGGACAATTAAAATCGTCTCCTGATGGTACAAAATTAGCTATAGCACACAGTGGGTTTGTTTCTGAAACTCAATTTATTGATCCAGGAAGTATCCATGTCTATGATTTTAATAATACCACAGGTCTCATAGACAATCGCAAAGATGTATTTGCTGGTCAAAATAGTAACGATTACCCTGTAGCAGTTGAATTTTCTCCTCTTGGTGATTGGCTTTATGGTATAACAGCTGAAGGTGACGCTATAGATTTTGATGTGCCTAAACGGTTCTTGCGATGGAATTTAAACTCAGATAACATCTCAGATTCGATAGAAATAATAGAAGAAGAAGGTATTGCAACTGGTGATGCGTTACAGCTTGGTAATGACAATAAGATTTATAGAACTAATATCGTTTTTGATAGTAGTAATGATGACTATCTACGTTATATGAGTGTGATTAGCAATCCTGATGTCAATAATTTAGACAATATCAATTATATAGAGTTTAGTTTTTTAGTCGACATCAACGATGACCTACAAAATACGGTGAGAACAACTTTACCTCAAATTAACAGACAATGGTTTAACCAACGCATTGATATTGTTAATAATGGCTTGAGCAGATGTGAACTTTTTCTATGTGGCGGACAAAGCAAAAATCTAATCGCCATTAATATTGAAGGCGCAACATATACATGGTTTCAAGATGGTCAAGTTCTCAATGGTGAAACAGGATTTATATTAGAGGTGACTACGCCAGGTTTTTACGAAGTATTTATCGAGCCTAATGATGGTCGCTGTCCTATCGAGGGTAACGCTACTGTTCTAATTTCTACAGAGGATATTCCAGTAGCAAATGATGCTTCTATACTTCAATGTGATGACGATACCGACAATGTTACCATTTTCAACTTAAGTGAAATCGTAGAGGACGTTTCTAATGCAGCAGAAGGTGTTCAGGTTAAATTCTATGAAACCTTTAGTAATGCACAAAGTGAGATTGCTCCAATATCTGTTAATTATACAAATACATCTAATCCGCAAATTATTTATGCAGTCGTAAAAAATACTGATAATGGCTGTATTAATATTTCCGAAGTGACCTTAGAGGTAAGTAGTACAACTGCAAATAATGCGATCTTAGAAGATTGTGATATGGGAGAAAACGACGGATTAACAACATTTAATCTTTCCGATGCTAATGATGCCATAACAGCTGGTCTACCCGATGGATTAACTATTTCTTATTATCCAACCTATGAAGATGCTTTATTGGAAAGTTTCCCTCTAGCTACAAATTTTTCTAATACAATTCCGTATGCGCAAACCGTATATGCAAGAGTAGAAAACGATAATGCTTGCTATGGTATTAGTGAGATTCAATTGAGTGTTTATGAACTCCCAGATGTTGAACTAGAAGAAACACTATATTATTGTCTAAATACTGCTCAGGACACGATTACACTTACTGGAGGTGTTATTGATGATTTGCCAAACAACTACTCTTACGAATGGTCTACTGGTGCTACAACTACAGAAATTGATGTTAATGAGCCAGGAACTTATACGGTAAGCGTAAGTAATACTAACGGCTGTTTTGTTAATAGAACTATAACTGTACTCGCTTCTAATATAGCAACCATTACTGACATTCAAGTGACAGATGCTACATTCAACAACTCTATATCTGTATTTGTAACTGGTGAAGGTATTTATGAATTTGCATTGGACAACCCTATGGGTCCGTATCAGGAAAGCTCTTTATTTGAAAATGTAAGTTTTGGTTTCCATACAGTGTATGTTAGAGACATTAAAAACGACTGTGGAATAGTTGAACAATTGGTTTCAGTGATTGGAGTTCCAAAATTCTTTACGCCAAATGGAGATACACATAATGTATTTTGGAATGTCAAAGGTATTTCAGCAGATTTTCAACCCAATACTCAAGTTTTGATTTTTGATCGCTATGGTAAATTACTGATAGAGGTTGATCCGCTTGGTTCAGGTTGGGATGGTACATTTAATGGTTTTGATATGCCAACTAATGATTACTGGTATGTTATTACGCTAGAAGACGGACGAATATTAAAAGGACATTTTACTTTAAAACGTTAAATTTTACATGAATAGAACCCCAAAATTATCAGTATTAATCACTCTTTTATTATACTTTAACCTTATACAAGCGCAAACGCCTAACGACTGCTCGGATGCGATTCAAATTTGTGGTAATTCTAGTGTAGATTTAGATGTAAGTGGCACAGGAAACATCGATACCTTTTCCAATGCCTGTGGTATGGTTGAGAATAATACCATATGGTTTAGACTCACTTTTGAACAAGGTGGAACTTTAGGTTTTGTGCTAACACCAAATAGTAGTGCGATTACAGAAGATTACGACTTTTCAGTATTTGGCCCAACAAATTCTTGTGCTAACTTAGGTCAAGCTATCAGATGTTCTACAACTAACCCAGCTGCTGCAAATCAAGGCAATAACTTAACAGGAATGAGTGACCCAGAAACTGATGTTTCCGAAGGTCCTGGAGCAGATGGAAATAGTTTTGTTAGTTGGATTACGGTTCAAGCAGGAGAAACATACTACCTCTTAATTGATAGACCTATTGGTAATAGCCCATTTAGTTTAGAATGGACTGGAACAGCTCAGTTCCCAGAATCTCCAGAACCTCAAGTACCAAGTGATGATGCAGCACTTTCTTTTGATAGATGTGATAATCTAGCGCCTTTTGATGATGGTGTTGCCTCTTTTAATTTAGAAGAAAACACGCCTATTATTTTAGGTGGCCAAACCAATACTGTTGTGACTTATCATACGACTGAAGAAGATGCAATACTTGGCAACAATCCTATTGCTAGTCCTTACATGAACACAAACAGCAATGAAATTATTTATTCAAGAATTGAAAACACCGTATCTGGCTGTTTTGTTACCACTCAATTTAATCTTAATGTAAGAAGCATCAATGCGAATGCGCCCAGTGATTTGATTATTTGTGATAATGATAATGATGGCGATATTACCAACGGAATAGCTGAGTTTGACTTAGAAGAGACCATATCTGAAGTTTTAAGCGGGCAAGATCCTGATAATTTTACAGTCACATTTCATAGCACAGAAAATGATGCAGAAAATGATACTAATCCAATTGCTACCATGTTTGAAAATACGACGCCTGATAATCAGCAAGTATTTATTCGTATTGAAGAAATTGCAAATGATTGTATTGGTGTTTTTCCTTTAAACCTAACTGTTAATCCAATTCCTGAGGCCAATGACACCACACTTATTCAATGTGATGAAGATGGCATTCCAGAAGGTTTTACCATTTTTGACCTTAATCAAGCCTTTGATGATATCACTGGTGGTGCTCCAGACAGAACGATTAACTTCTATGTGTCGCTTTCAGATCTAGAAAATGATGAAGATGAACTCAATGCTGATGCCTTTGAAAATTACTTCAATCCGCAAACTATCTATGCGTTAGTGACCAACACTACTGTAGGTTGCACTAATATTGCTCAACTAACCTTAGAAACGAGTTCTACGGCTTCCAACAATGCCATTTTAGAAGTGTGTGATGATGATGGTACTGAAGATGGATTCTATAACTTCAACCTCTCTAATGCGCTTGATGATATTCTCTTTGGATTACCTACCGATTTAGATGTGACCTTCTATGAAACCTATGAAGAAGCATTAATCGAAGACAATCCTTTAGGTAATAACTTTACCAATACCATTCCTAATTCCCAAACCATTTACGCACGTGTTGAGAATATGAATGCTTGTTTTGGAATTAGTGACATACAGCTTACTGTTTTCGAACTCCCCAATATTGTCATTCAGGAAGAAGTCTTTTACTGTCTTAATAATTTCCCTGAAACGATTACCCTAACTGGTGGCCTTATTGATGATATTCCTAATAATTATTATTACGATTGGTCTACTGGTGAAGATGAATTTGAAATTCAGGTGAATGAACCTGGCGTCTATACAGTAAGAGTAACCTCTACTGATGGCTGCTTTAAAGACAGAACCATTACAGTATCATCTTCCGATATTGCTACATTTACCAGTATTGAAGTGACAGATGCAACATCCAATAATTCGATTTCTGTTTTTGTTTCTGGCGACGGCATTTATGAATACGCGCTAGACGATCCTAGTGGGCCATACCAAGAAAGCAACGTCTTTGAAAATGTAAGCTTTGGATTTCATACGGTGTATGTGCGTGATATTGAAAATAATTGCGGCATTGTTGAAGAGTTGGTCTCTGTGATTGGATTCCCGAAATTTTTCACGCCTAATGGTGATACGTATAATCAATTTTGGCAGGTCAAGGGAATTTCAGCAGATTTTCAACCGAACTCACAAATATTGATCTTTGATCGCTTTGGAAAACTACTCAAAGAACTCGATCCGCTTGATGTTGGTTGGGATGGCACTTTTGATGGCTTTAATATGCCTGCAAGTGATTATTGGTTTGTAGTGACTTTAGAAGATGGTCGCACACTTAAAGGACATTTTGCATTAAAACGCTAACTAAAATTTGTGTAAATTGAATATCTAAAAATGGTTGAATGAGGTTCTTAAAACACATAATAGTTATTGTAGCCTTTGTTTTTACAATTCCCTCATTTGCGCAAGACATTGAACTTTTCCAGCAATTCAACGGCAGGTATGACTACACAGCTATTGGCAATACACTCAATCCGTTTGAGAATAATTTAGATGATAGCTTTTGTTTTCCTTTAGAATCTTCTAGTGCCACACTTAACTTGTCGTCCTCTGCTACTGTAGTCGCCGCTTATTTATATTGGGCAGGTTCTGGTACTGGAGACACAAATGTCACACTTAACGGACTTTCAGTTGACGCTGTAGACACGTATACAGTTGATTACTCAGAGCCTTTAGCGGAGACGCTTACCTATTTTTCATGCTATGCAGATATTACCGATTTTATAATTTCCGAGGGAAACACACTCTATGAACTATCTGATCTAGATTTAACAGATACATTAACCAATACACCTGGATTCTGTAATAATCGTACCAACTTTGCTGGCTGGAGCATCTATATCATTTTTGAAGATAGTACACTCCCATTAAATCAATTAAATCTATATCAAGGTTTGGAGATCATTAATAGAAATAATCAAGAAAAAACCATTACGATTGATAACCTTAATGTGATTGATAATGAAGGTGCAAAAATTGGATTTCTAGCTTGGGAAGGTGATAACAATCTAAACTTTGGAGAAAGCTTATCTATTAACGATAATATCTTATCAAATCCACCACTAAATTTAAGTGATAATGCGTTTAATGGAACCAATAGTTTTACAAATTCGAGTGCATTTTATAACGCAGATTTAGATGTTTATGATATTCAAGATAACATCAACATTGGTGATACAAGCGCTGTCATAAAAATGACTACTGGTGATTTTGATGAGTTTGGTGTTTTTAGAGCAGACTTGATAATTATAAATAATATAGTTACTGTTTTAAATAGTCAATTACCAGATGCAACAATCGTACTTGATGATTATATTATCAATTGTGGTGATCGCAGTCTTGCTGTTGATTACACTGTTTTTAATACCAATAGTACAGATCATTTACCTGCAAATACGCCTTTAGCTTTGTATGCTGATGGTGTTCTTGTTGGACAAACACAAACACAAAATGACATCCCAATAGATGCTTCGGAAAGTGGTACGATTACAATAACATTACCAGATACTATAGACGATATATTCTTGTTGACCTTAGTTATTGATGATGATGGCACTGGAAATGGAATTGTTATTGAAATCAATGAAAATAACAATATTGATGATGAACTTATTGAACTTTTAGTCATTCCTCCTATTCAAATACTACCTAATGAAATTGCGTGTAATGAAGGCTTCAATAGTGCTGCTTTTAATTTAGTAGAACTTTTTGAAAACTCTATAACGACTGAATTAGAAGTTGAATTTTATGAAACCATAGACGATTTAGAATCTAATATAAATGCCATTTCAAACCCTGAAGCCTATTCAAATACTAGCAACCCAAAAACTATATATATCAAAGTATACAATCCACCTTGCTATGATGTATACCAGTTTGATCTTTCAGTAGAAAATTGTCCGCCTTATGTACCTGAAGGGTTTTCACCAAATGACGATGGTACAAATGATTGGTTTAACATTCAAGGGCTTTACGATATTTTTGAAGATCATAAACTAAAAATCTTTAACCGCTATGGCACGTTAATTTTTGAAGGCGACAATGGCAAAAAATGGTATGGCTTGATTAACAGAGGTTTAAACAATCATGGTAAACGTGTACCTGTTGGAACGTACTTCTATGTTCTTGATCTTAATGATGTTAACTATCGACCATTGGTAGGCTGGGTGTACGTAAATTACTAGAAATGTTAAAATTTTATGTAATTCATCTTATTTTTTTGTGCTTTAGCTTATTTAATCATAGTTTTCTATTGAAATCAACCTGATGTTCACAATCGTTCCCTACTATGTTTTCAAATTGTGTCTATCAACCAACCAACAAGTATGAAACAATTTTCGTCAAGATTATCACGATACTTTAAAATTACACAATTACCTACTTACAAATTTTAAGCAGGAACCTACCTTGGTACTACAACGACGTATTCTTCCCAGGAGAAACAGCTCCAAATCTTAACGTTAGTCAATCGGGAAAATCATACCGTTGTAGTCCAATTTCCTGTGATCATCTAATAACTATCAATTCAATTGACGAAACATAATGACAAAATGTTTTGTCGCTTTAATATTATGTTAGATACCTTAGAAATCGTTCAAATCAATGAAAAGGAGAAAAAGACTTCTATGATGATTTAGTTATCGAAAACTGAAATAATTTAACAATTTGGACTTTAATAGACGTTATAAAGATCATAAATGTTAAAATTTTGCGCTATTCGTCGTCTTTTTTTGTATTTCATCCAAATTACATCTACTTTTCACTCCAACAGAATATCTATAATCAAACAAGTCCCAAACTAACTAGGTTGTGATATTATAACTTAACCGCTTACAAATGACATTTTTGAAACAATCCCTCTTCATTATTGCATGTCTTATATGCTGCACAATTGGTGCTCAGCAAATTAGTATCAATAACTCATTTACAGAACAAGAACTTATAGAAAACAATCTTATTCAAGGTTGTGTTGAAACGTCTAACATTCAATCCCAAGTTAACGGTCAAATAAACGGATTTAATAGTTTTGCTTATTTCGAGCGAGCAGGTTCTAATTTTCCTTTTGAAAACGGAATCATGTTATCTACAGGTAATGCTGCATCTGGAGGAAACACAGTAAATACTGCTGTTTTAAATGACGGTGAGCCCAATTGGACAACCGATTCAGATTTAGAGACAGCTCTTGGAATCACTGGAACACTAAATGCTACGTCGATAGAGTTCGACTTTGTATCGGTTGCAAACCAAATTCAGTTTAATTATATCTTAGCATCTGAGGAATATTTTGGAAACTTCCCTTGCGAATACTCTGATGGTTTTGCTTTTCTTATCAAAGAAGCAGGTACTAATGATCCTTATGTTAATATTGCAGTAATTCCTGGAACGACCACTCCCGTAAATACAAACACTATTCATGATGAAATTGTTGGCTTTTGTAGTGCTTCAAACGACCAATTCTTTGAAGGTTACAATCTAGGCGACACTAATTACAATGGTCGTACAACTGTAATGACAGCAACAGCAAGCATACAGCCTAACGTTCAGTATCATATCAAATTAATTATAGCAGATCAAACCGATAAAAATTATGATTCGGCAGTATTTATTGAAGGAAATAGTTTTAACTCTACTGTAGATTTAGGTCCAAATATCCAAACCTGTGCCGATCTAGTGACTTTAGATGGAGATATTGAAAATCCGTTGGCCACATACTCTTGGTTTTTAAATAACAACAGTATTCCTGGTGAAACACAATCAACTTTAGATGTGACCCAATCTGGAGATTACCGAGTGGAAATTGAAATTCCTTTGGCTGGTTCTACTTGCCTGATTGAAGATACCGTATCTGTAATTTTAAGTTCAACACAATCAGCTGGACCCATTTCAGATTATGAATTATGTGATGATGCTAGTGCAGATCAAACAGAAACTTTTGATTTATCTACAAAAGACGCTGAAGCTATAGCAGCTGTTCCTGCTTCAAGTTACACAGTAAGCTATCATCTTACAGCAAATGATGCTCAAAATGCTGCAAATGCCGTATCAGGATCTTTTCAAAATACCTCAAACCCACAAACTATATTTGTAAGAATCGAAGATACAAGTACTGGATGTTTGGCATTTCAAAGTTTTGATTTAGTCGTTAACCCTTTACCTATTATTACACAACCAACAACTTTAATGGTTTGTGATGATGCAACAGCTGATGGTTTTACAACTATAGATTTATCTCAAAAAGATGATGAGATTACAAATGGAAATTTCGATCTTAGTGTTACATACCATTTGACACAAAACGATGCTGATAATGGCATAAATGCTATCCCATTACCTTATGTGAATACGAATGCGAATGAAACTCTTTTTGTTAATGTCACAAATATAAACACAGGATGTTCTACAACAACGACCTTAGATATTGAGGTTTTGAACAATCCTGTTATTAATACAGACGATCATTATATTGAAGCCTGTGATCCCGATCATGATGGTTTTGCCAACTTTGATCTCACTTCTGCAATTGATGATATTTTAGAAGGCTTAACTGGTGTTAATGTAACCTTTCATGAAACTCAAGAAGATGCCGATTTAGGTGTAAATGCAATTGCAAATGAGACCAACTATACCAACATCACTAGTGGTGAACAAATCATTTATGTTCGTGTTGAAGATGCTGCAACAGGTTGCGCCTCTACAACGCCTATTGAAATTCATCCAAATTTATTATTAACAGCAACAGACATAAGAAACTTTAATTTATGCGATGTTGATAATGATGGTATTGAAGAGTTTGACCTTATAAATATTAGTCAGACTATCGTTAATGACGTTGAGGAAGTGATGGAATATAATATCATAGTCGCTTTCTATTTAACAGAAGACGACAGAGACAATGAAGTTAATCCAATTGACATCAATGTTCCTTTTATTCCTACATCAAATCCACAAACACTATTTATAACAATTACTAGTCCTGTATGTCAAGAGATTGCTCAAATTGATTTGGTCATAAATCCAATTATAGAGTTTGATCCTGTTGATAACCAATTAGTTTGTGATACAGATCAAGATGGGTTTACAACCATAGACTTAAGTCAGTATGATAATTTAATTACTGATGGTCAACCAGACTTTACTGTATTGTACTTTGCCTCAGAAGCAGATGCAAATTCAAGCTCAAATGTGTTACCAACACAATTTACAAATACTTCGAACCCGCAAACTTTATATGTGAGAATTAGATCTGATAATACATTTTGTGCAGATATAAATCCGCTTGTCATTGAGGTCTTACCTGCACCTTTATCTAATCAACCTACAGATATTGTTATTTGTGATGACGATCAGGATGGTGTATCCATTATTGATTTGAATAGTAAAATATCAGAGTTAGTGAGTGACACTACAGATAGAAGTATCACATTTTACAATACTCAAAATGATGCAGATTTAGCAACTAATGTAATTGCGACAGCAACATCATATGCTGCTAGTACAGAGACTGTTTTTGCTAGAATAGAAAACACGATTACTGGATGTCATTCTACTGAAAGTTTAGAAATCATCGTTAACACACTTCCTAATTTTACCGCAATTTCAAACTATAAGATTTGCGAAGACCAAAGTGATAATGTAGGTGATTTTATCTTTTCTACTAAAGATGCTGAAATTTTAAACGGACAAACAGGAAAAGAAACCCTATACTTCTTAAATCAATCCGATGCAGATAATAACACTAATGCAATTGATAAAACTGTAGCTTATCAAAATACATCAAACCCTCAAACCATCTTTGTGAGAGTTCAAAATATCACAGATACCGATTGCTACGGAACGGCTTCTTTTATTATTGAAGTAGGTACAAATCCTGAGTTTAATGCTCCAACAGATTGGTTTGTTTGTGATGACATCTCAAATGATGGAAGTGAAACTTTTGATTTAAACACTAAAGTTCAAGAAATTTCACAAGGTATTAATGATACCTTAGATATTACATTTTATACGTCTTTGTCAAATGCCGAAAACGACATTAATGCACTTCCTCTAAACTATACGAATACCTTAAACCCACAACAGATTTTCGTGGTTATCGATAATGGAACTATTTGTAATTCGATTACAAGTTTCGAATTAAATATCATTCAATCACCCGAAGCTAATCCAGCATTACCAATTTCAATGTGTGATGAAGATTATGATGGTATTGTAACCTTTGATCTTACTCAAGCGGAGTTCGATATTCTCGATGTAAGGCAAGATGATATTACAGTGACTTATTTCGAAACTATGGAAGATCTGGAAGCGAATACAAATGCTATTCAGGATCCAAGCAATTATACCAACCTCACTAATCCGCAAACTGTTTTCATTCGAGTGACGAATACCATTTCAAATTGCTTCGTATCTGTTCCTTTAGAATTAGATGTTAACCTACCTCCTGCCATTAATGATTTTGGAGTTTATCAAATTTGTGATAATGAAAATGACCTATTCGATTTATCTGAAATTGATGCAACACTACTAGATCAGACAGCAAATGTTTTAGTTAGTTATTATGCTTCTGAAGCAGATGCGCGTAACCAAGAGAATGCTTTAGCTAACGACTATAACTATCAAACTAATAATGATACGCTATTTGCTCGCGTAGAATTTTCTACAACACATTGTTTTACAATCTATGAGTTCAACCTACAGGTAAATTCGTTACCTATAGCTAATCAGCCCAATGATTTAGAGGCTTGTGATGATGATTTTGATGGGTTATTAGTATTTAACTTAACACAGCAGAATGCTCAAATTCTGGGTGGTCAAAACCCTAACGCATTCACAGTTACCTACTATAATGATGTAGTATTAGCTAATCAAGGTACAAATGACTTAGGAGATAGTTATGAGGCGATAACAAATGAAACTATTTATGTTCGTGTCGAGAATAATGCAACTGGCTGTTATAGTACAACTCAATTTATGACTATTATTTTTGAAAAACCAGTCATTGATATAGATGATCAAGTCATCTGTTTAGACAACTTACCACTTATTGTAAGTGCAAACACGAACAATGCTGGTGATACATATATATGGTCTACTAACGAAACAACACCTGAGATTGAAATTACCAATATAGGAACTTATTCCGTCACAGTAACTACACCAAATGGTTGTGAAACAACACGAGTATTCTCTGTATCTGAATCTGAAGCCGCAACCATCGAAATTACCGAAACCGTAGATTTCTCTGATCCAAACAATATTACAGTAACCATTAGTGGTATAGGAAATTATTTGTATCAACTAGATGACAATCCACCACAAGATACAGGCTTCTTCCAAAATGTAAGTCTTGGATATCATACCATAACTATTATTGATTTAAATGGATGTTCAGAAACAACAAAAGAGATTGTTGTTATCGATGCGCCTAAGTTCTTTACACCTAATAATGATGGTTATTTTGACACATGGCATATTACTGGAGTTGAAACCTTAACTGGAACAGTCGTATACATTTATGATCGCTATGGAAAAATGCTAACAACTTTAGACTCTAACTCAAGAGGATGGGACGGTTTATACAATGGTAATCTTATGCCTGCAAATGATTATTGGTTTGTTGCCAATGTAAAAAAGGATAACATTTCTTTTCAAGTTAAAGGCCATTTTTCATTGCGTTTATAAGAGGATAATCTTAACATTTTTTAAGGCTTAACAAGCTATTCAATGTGTATCTTTGCAATCGGAAAAATTGCAAATGAAACTCGCTATAAAAATTCTATGTTGTTTATTTTCGCTCGGTGTTTTTGGGCAAAATATTACTGTAGACTCACAAACGTTTACACCGCAACAACTCATTGAAGACATTCTTATTGATAGTGAATGTATTGATAATGTTGTTGTTACGAACGTCGTTGGCGGTAATTTTAATGACTCGGACCAGAGTTATGGTTTTTTTGATGCGACAGGAACGACGTTTCCATTCGACACTGGAATTGTAATGAGTACAGGACGCTTATCTAATGTTCCTGGTCCAAATACAACGCTTAGTGATGATACGGCTTCAAATTGGTCTGGAGATAATGATCTCGAAACTATTCTTAATGAAACCAATACGACTAACGCGACCATTTTAGAGTTTGATTTCACCTCTGTTGCTACTCAAATTAGTTTTAGATATATTTTCGCTTCCGAAGAATACCAAGAAGGAAATCCAAATACTTGTCAATTCTCTGATTTATTTGGATTTTTGATTCGACCAATAGGAGATCAACAATATACAAACATTGCGTTGGTTCCTGGTACTCAAACTCCGGTAAAAGTAACAACAGTCCATCCAGATCTTCCTGGATGTGATGCTGAAAATGAAGCCTATTTTGCTGGCTTTAATGGCGCAGTATCTCCTACAAATTTCAACGGACAGACCTCCATATTAACAGCGACAGCTAATGTCATCCCTAATCAGACCTATCATGTTAAACTTGTGATAGCCGATGAACAAAACTTCAGATTTGATTCTGCAGTCTTTCTTGAAGCTGGCAGTTTTAGGCTCTCAACAGATTTAGGTCCTGATCGCTTAATTGCCAATGGAAATGCTATTTGTGGTGACGACACATTTACCATCCAAACCAATGAACCTGGAGCGACAAACACCTACAAATGGTTTAAAGACGATGTAGAGTTATTAGGCGAGACCAATGCGTCTTTAGAAGTTGACGATGCAGGTTTATATAATGTTGAAATAACGAAAGGGACTTGCCTCCTATTTGGTGAGATTAATATAGAATATGCAGAAAACCCAGTAGTCTTTGATTCGGTGTTAATTGAATGTGACCAGAATCAGGATGGTTTGACTTTTTATAACTTGTTTGATGCAGAACCTCTAGTTACCAATAATGATTCTTCCATTTTTATTAGTGATTTTTTCTTTACTGAAAATGATGCCGAACAAAATGTGAATGCGATTGTTGGTGCCAATACCTTTGAAAATACTATTCCTTTTCAAACCGTGTATGCTCGAGTAGTCAATCAAGCCAATTGTTATAGCATTGCTGAAGTAGAATTACAAATTTCAAATAATATCATCGCTATTCTACCTCTTGAAGCCTGTGACAACGATCCTGTCGATGGATTTACGAATTTCAATCTAAATGACATTAGAACGACCATAGAACCTCAAATTCCAATGGATGCTTCAGTAAGTTTTTATGAAACTGAAATTGATGCGTTTTTTGACACCAATGCACTTCCAAATACGTATCAAAATACATCAGCAAATACACAGACTATTTTTGTAAAAGTTGAAAGCAATAACCAGTGCTATTCAATTTCCACAGTAGAATTGGTAGTACTCTATACACCTGTTTTATTAGACGATGAAACTTTCATTTATTGCCTAAACAGCTTCCCTGAAACTATTACTTTGGTTGGAGGTGTCTTAAATGACGAACCTAACAATTATTACTACGAATGGCTATTTAATGGGAGTACAACAGCAGTCAACACAACCTTTAACGATATTAACGAGCCTGGAAATTACACCGTTATTGTTACCGATCCTAACGGTTGTTCATCAAGTAGAACCATTACAGTGCTGGCCTCTAATCTAGCGACTATAGATAATATCATTGTCACTGAAGGCTCAAGTAACAATAGCGTTACCATAGAAGTTTCAGGTGAAGGTGATTACGAATTCGCATTAGATGATCCTGATGGTGATTATCAATCTGAAAATACGTTTACCAATGTGACTTCTGGATTTCATACGGTTTTTGTTCGCGATATAAATGGTTGCGGTATTACCGAAGAAACGATTTCAGTATTAGGTTTTCCCAAATTCTTTACACCAAATGGCGATCCTTACAACGAGCGTTGGCAAGTCTATGGTGTTAATTCTCAATTTAACCAAGGAACTGACATCAAGATTTTTAATCGCTATGGCAAACTCTTGACACAGTTTGATAATGAAAGTGCTGGTTGGGATGGCACACTTAACGGACAAGCACTTCCAAGTGACGACTACTGGTTTACAGTAACGTTGATTGATGGAAGAACCTTTACAAGTCACTTTGCGTTAAAGCGCTAATACATTATAATGCATAGTGTATTGATATTCACAAAGATTACTTAACTTTAGATACAAACTTTACCCATAAATGAGACATCTTGTTTCTGTAATCTTTCTTTGTATTGGTCTAAATTGTTTTGCGCAAAATTCTAAACAAATGTCTTTTCGCGAACTAACAGTTGCACAAGGCTTATCGCAAAACAGTGTAGTGAGTATTGTGCAAGATTCTACAGGTTATATGTGGTTTGCCACACAAGACGGTCTCAACAAATATGATGGGAGATCTTTTACCTTTTTTAATAAACACTTTGAAGATGTCACCAGACCAACTTACAGCAAGCTAGGTAAACTATATATTGATAGAAGTGATGATCTCTGGATTATTAGCAACTCAGGGATTCTTGAAAAATTTGATAAGAACACTCAAAGTTTTAATACCATACAATCCATAAAAAATGTAAGTGTCATTTTTCAGAACACAAAAAAAGAATATTATATCGGTTCCTACGGAAATGGGCTTTTTAAAATTGATTCTGAAACAAACGACACACTAGATGTTTTTAAACCTCAATTAAAAGGCCTTAATACATATGATATTATTGAATTAAATGGTGATAATTATGTCGCTACATCCAAACACATATTTCAATTAAGTGATAAGCACATAAAGGCAGTAGAGGTTGAAAACAATGAAACAAACTTTAGTTCAATTGCAGTCTCAGAAGAGAAAACAATATGGTTAGGCAGTTTTGAGAATGGATTGTATTATAAATCTCTAAAATCAAATAGATTTGAAAAGTTTAAGCATCCTGACCTACCTTCAAAATTAAATATTCAAGATTTACTTATTGACAACAATAATAATGTATGGATAGCAACTTATGGAGATGGTTTATACATTATTGAATATAAAAAAAATAACGTAGCTCATTTTACCGAAAACAAGAACAATCCATACGCATTGCAATATAATGATGTACTATGCTTATATCAAGATTACACTGGCACAGTGTGGCTAGGAACAGATGGCGCTGGCTTAAGTTATTATGACGAACACCTAACAAAATTTAATGTCATCACTAATAAACAAACACCTAAAAATATACCTGTAGATGTCACTAGAGCTATAGTCTACGATACTAATAAAACGATGTGGTTGGGAACGTCAGGAAAAGGTTTAACGTCTATCAATTTAGATGAAAACAACTACAAAAGTTACACCACGCAAAACTCAGCAATTAATAGCAATCGAATCATGAGCTTGTTGTTTGATGATAATGAGTTATGGATTGGTCATCAAGGAAAAGGTTTACAAATATTAGATAACTCTGGTACGTTTAAAACTATTAAACTATTGGAGAATGAAACTATCTGGAAAATTTATAAACACAGTAAAAATCAATTTTGGCTATGTACAAGAGATAGTGGTATTATTTTATATGAAAAAGGCAAAGGTATTATTCATAAATTTTCGACTGATAATTCAGGTTTAACTTCAAATAACATTAGAACTATCCAAAAAGGAAAAGCAAATGATATTTGGATTGGAACCGAGAATAATGGGCTCTTTTTATTGCATACACAAACCAAAATAATTGAACCAGTACAAAACATCACAGACAAAATTAAGTCGTTATATTTTAGAGACTCTATTTTATGGATTGGTACTAATGGAAATGGTATAAAAGAATACAACACTATACGTAAAGACATTAAAACTTATGCTCTTGAATATGGTTTATCTAATAATGTTATTTATGCAATCTTACCAGATGAAAACGGAAATTTATGGTTGAGTTCTAACAAAGGAATCACACGATTTAACCCACAAGATGAACAAAAGCGGCGTGCTGAAAACTATTCAGAAAACAGTGGACTACAATCTTTTGAATTTAATACAGGAGCGTATTTTAGAGCTAATGATGGTACACTGTTCTTTGGCGGGCTAGAAGGCGTTAATTGGTTTTCTCCAAGTGATTTAACTACCAATCAAGTGAAGCCTAAAACTGTTATTTCAAAATTTGAAATATTTAATCAGACACAAGAAATGGTAGCATCTGAAACATTTCGTCATGATCAAAACACCTTAACCTTTACCTTTGCTAGTTTACACTTTTCTGAGCCATCAAAAAATCTCTATCGCTACAAACTAATTAATCATGACGAAGACTGGTCTATACCTAGTTACAACAATGTTGCGCATTATACAAATTTGCCTCCCAATACATATACGTTTCTAGTCACATCAAGTAATTATGAAGGTGTTTGGAACAAAACGCCTAAAACCTATTCATTTGAGATATTAAAACCTTGGTATAAAACAAACTTAGCTTATAGTATTTATGTGTTGCTAATTGGTTTAGGAGTTTTTGCCATTTTTAGTTATTTTAAATTTAAGTGGAAATTAGAAACTCAAGTACGCTTAGAACATGCAGAAACTGAACGTCTCAAACAATTAGATGAATTTAAAACCAAATTATATACCAATATTTCTCATGAGTTTAGAACACCTTTAACACTTATTTCTGGTCCGATTGACCAACAACTATCTAGAAAAGCTTTAGACCCAAAAGATCGTAAAGAACTTAACTTGGTTAAGCAAAATGCAAACAGATTGCTTAATCTGGTTAATCAAATGTTAGATCTTTCACTTATAGATTCAGGTCAATTACGATTGCAGGTTGAGAAAGGAAATCTAAATGTCCTTTTAAAACAGATTATTGCTGCTTTCCAATACAAGGCAAATAACAAACATATTCATATTAATAGTCGTATCGAAAACCTTACTACAGCATGGTACGATGTCGATTTAATCGAAAAAATAGCATCCAACTTATTATCAAATGCAATTAAATATGCACCAGAGCATACAGAAATAATAATAGATGCTAATGCCTTAGACAATTCTCTAGTCTTATCAATAATCAACGTTAACACCAGTATTTCTAAAAAAGATTTCGAAAAATTATTTCAACGATTCTATCAAGATAATGAAGCTTCTGATGGCGTTGGAGTTGGTTTAGCACTCGTTAAAGAATTAGTTAATTTATCAAAAGGAAATATTACAGCCAATACAGTAGATCAAAACAAAGTGCAATTTACAGTTACACTTCCTATTTCTAAAAGTGCCTTTACATCTTCAGAAATTAAAACTGAAACTAGAAATCAAATAGCTTTAGATGTATTAGATGACAATCTAAATAAAAACCATGATGATCCACTTTTATTAATTGTTGAAGATGATAAAGACATAAGAGCATTTGTATCTTCAATTTTTAAGAATAGTTATCAAATTATTGAAGCAGGAAACGGAAAAACTGGAATAGAGATGGCGTTACAACATATTCCAGATATCATCATTAGTGATATTATGATGCCTATTCAAGATGGTATTGCGTTATGTAACACGCTAAAATACAATGTACTCACAAGTCATGTACCAATTATTTTACTAACAGCCAAGGTTGGTGAAGAGAATGAGATTGAAGGCCTAAAAACTGGAGCTGATGCCTATATTACCAAACCATTTAATAGTGAAAAACTTCAGCTTAGAGTAAAAAAACTTATAGAAAACAGACAACAACTTCAAAAGCATTTTAGCAAAGATTTCACTATAAATCCTGAAATATCTATTACCTCAACTGAAGCTGAATTTCTAAAACGATTAAAATTAGTATTAGATGAAAAAATAACTAATACAGATTTTACTAGTGAAGCATTTTCAGAAGCCATGCATATGAGTAGGACACAACTACATAGAAAACTAAAGGCTATTGTTAATATGAGTACATCGGAATTTATCAGAGCACAGCGCTTAAAACTGTCTATCGATCTACTTAAAAAGTCAGATGCTACCATTTCTGAAATAGCATACCAAATAGGTTTCAATACACCTTCATACTTTATTAAGTGTTTTAAAGACACTTATAAATGCACACCCAACGAGTATTTATCTAAAAAGTGAAATGCATTTTAAATTATTGATTTTCAATAGTTTAAAACACAATTTCAATACATGTTACATATGTTTCATACTTTGAAACATATCTTCCACCCTCTCCAGTGTCTTCATTATAATTTTACATCTATAAAGAATTCAATAGCTAAAGTTTAAGATGGATAACAATCCAAAAGAAAAAGAAGATGAAAAGATATACCTAAGTATCGATCATCTAAAAAAAGGGACTTATAAACTCAATATCCTTTTGAAAAATGAGATTATCAAAACAATAAAATTTTATAAACAATATTAAAGACGCTATTAATCAATTGAGAAAAGGGAGTA
This sequence comes from uncultured Psychroserpens sp., assembly GCF_947500255.1. Taxonomy (GTDB): domain Bacteria; phylum Bacteroidota; class Bacteroidia; order Flavobacteriales; family Flavobacteriaceae; genus Psychroserpens. The sequence goes on from NZ_CANMRL010000002.1 coordinate 73,443, forward strand.
ACAAAAAAACGTTGAGTAAACATTATTCCCTTTTTTATTTAAAATTCAAATCATGAAAGTAAAATTAACACTACTTATTTTATGCTTAACCTATTTAAGTTATGCTCAAAATGGAATCAATTACAAAGCTCTTATCAAAGATGAAAACGGAAATGCTATAGTTAATCAATCTGTAAGCATTCAGCTATCTATTCAAGAAAATGCAGATACGATTTATCAAGAAACTCATGTTGAAACAACAAGTAACAACGGATTTATAGTCTTAAATATTGGAGAAGGCAACTCATCATTAGGAAACTTCTCTAACATAGACTGGAGTAGCAATCCGCATTTTTTGAAAGTAGAAATTGATACTGGAAACGGGTTAGTAGACATGGGAACGTCACAATTTAAAACGGTGCCTTATGCACTTAGTTCTGCTGATTCTTCCTGGGAAAAATCTGGAAATGATATCTATCGAGATTCAGGAAATATAGCAGTAGGAAGCTCTAGTGCTGAACAAAAACTAGATGTTAATGGTAAAATTAAAATTGCCGATGACAACACAACTCCAACAGAAGGCACCATGCGCTACAATAGTGTAACTAAGAACTTTGAAGGTTATGATGGTACTAAATGGGTCATTCTTAATAATAACCCTTCATTTAATGTAACTACAATTACTGCACCAGATAATGATACTCAAAACTATACTGATTTCACATTTATCTCTGGTAGTCGCATCACATTTTCTATTGACTTTAGTGCTCCTATGAATATATCTTCTGCAGTGATTGGTAGTTCAATACTTATTGGAGATGATGGTACTGGTACCGGAACTATGAATTGGTCTAATGGTGATACTCGATTGACCATCACAACAGATCAAAGCTATTTTGATCTTTCTGCAGATTGTTTTAGTGGTGTACCAATAATTCTAAAAGGAAATGGTATCAATCAACTTCTTGATGCTAATAATCTTACCATTGATGGTGATGATGATGGCATTGCTGGTGGTGATTTCGTTGTCATTTTTGTGACTATTTGCTAGATCGAATTTCAATTATCTAAAAGTATAAACAAATGAGAAATAGAATATTTTACAACTGTATGTTACTTGCATTAAGCAGTATATACATAAATGCGCAAACTATTGAAAAATTCAGTATTGACAATGGAGGTGCTTCGGTAAGTTCTGGAGATATACAAATACTATATACTATTGGAGAAACTAACGTACAAGAATTAAGTGCTTCAGGTATTAACATTTCCGAAGGCTTTATCAATGCGGATTTCAGAATTCTCATAGACCCAATTGTATTATTACAAGGGCCTTCATTAAATCCAATGACTAATGGATTAATGAATGATACGCTCAGAGAAAATGGATTATTACCAACAACTAGTCCGTATGAAGATAATGCTACTTGCAATGCCACTGTATTTAATACTACAGGTACTAATGCTATAGTAGATTGGATATGGTTAGAATTAAGAGCCGCTAATGACAATCAACGTCTTATTAATGCGCGCTCAGCTTTAGTGCAACGTGATGGTGATGTTGTTGATTTTGACGGTACATCATCTGTAATTATGCAAGCCGCTCCAACAAATTACTATGTTGTTATAAAACATAGAAATCACCTAGGCGCCATGAGTTCTGCCACAATCAATTTATCAGAAAGCACTACAACCATTGTAGATTTTACAACCAGTAGCTTTTTAACTTTTGGAAATAACGCTCAGACTATTTTAAATTCGGGCAATACAGCGCTTTGGGCAGGAGATACTAATACTGATGATAGTATCATATTTTCTGGCAGCAACAACGATGTAAATGCTATTAAAGACTATATCCTTGCAGACCCAAGTAATGTTCTAAATTTTATCACATATGCGTCTTCTGGATATCTCCTTCAGGACATTGATTTAAATAACATTGCGCGCTTTTCTGGATCTCCAAATGACAGTAATATTATCAAAGATAATATTCTTAATCATCCAGCAAACTTCCTAAACCTACCAACATTTACAATAAGTACAACCGTTCCGCCAAAAAATTAGAAACCATGAAAAGCTTTTACACAATATTATTTACTATCTTTTTTACATTCTCTGGACTATCACAAGGTTATCAATTTGGAATTCAACATAATTCTGGCTACAATTTTTCTATTGTTGCGATACCAGATTTTGACGCAACAGATACCGATGTATCGGATATTGGATTTACACTTATGCTACCAGCAGGTGATACCGATATTATAAATACCTCACAATTTAATGGTCGTCCGTGGGCTGCCAATCAATTTACTGCTGCACAATTATCTGGAGCAGGGTTTGGTGATGGTACACGTGATGCTTTTGTTATTAATTTGCCTCCAGGACAGAGCATTGTATCTCACACAACAGATACACCATTTGTAATTTTTACATTCGATATTAGTAATTCTCCAACCCAAGGTTTTATGGACTTATTGCCAAACTCAGATCCTATTGCAATGGGTCTTGGTGGAGCTCTAGATAGTTTTTTTAATTCAAATATTGATAATACAAATACACAAGATTATTTTTCTGGAATAGCTTCAGGTCAAGGAAGTTTTATGTTTGAAACTTTAGACGTGGATGACATTGAACTTGAAAATTATAGCATTGCTGTATATCCAAATCCAGCTCTAGATATACTTCATGTATCAACACCTTTTAAAGTTCAGAAACTCATACTTTATGACATCTTAGGAAAACAAATCATGTCACTAAAAGACTCTAAATCCATGATAGTTGAACACTTACGTTCTGGTGCCTATTTCTTGAAAATTGAAACTGAAACAACTACCATCACCAAAAGAATTATTAAAAAATAAAACATATGAAAACTTACAAACAACTCAGCATTCTATTAGTCATACTATCTTTCTTTGGATGTAGTAATGATGATGATAACAATGGAAATGGTAATCAACCAACAAATCGCGAATTATTAACCTCTGGAAAATGGTATAATGAATCTGTAACTCCTGGTAGTTACAATGATTGTGAAAAAATGGGTTATATCCAATTTTCTGATAATGGCACTTTTACATTAGAATCTTTTGATCTAAATGCTGGTAATTGCGAATCATTTGGCATCAATACAGGAGCATTCACACTTTCTAATAACATCAACATTAGCGTATCGTTTGAGGGTGAAATCATTACAGCAGTAATTGTTACGATTACCGAAAACTCACTAACTATTACTACAGATGAAGAAACAATAGTTTTTGATAAAACAGAAGGATAAAACCCAAATATTATGAACTTTTCTAAAAAAAATCACGAACTCAAAAAAAACAATAGAACTGTTGTGAGCAAAATAAAGCTTACAATTATAGCATGTTTGATAGCTCTTACATCAATAGCACAAACTGGTATTAACTATAAAGCATTAATTAAAGATGTTAATGGAAATGTAGTTAGCAATTCTATTATTGAGGTACAATTTACATTACTACAAGGTCTCTCAATGAATACTGTCTACACAGAAACGCATATGCCAACGACAGATGATAATGGTATAGTGATTTTAACTATTGGGCAAGGTACAACGACAGGAGATATTAGAGATGTAGAGTGGATTCTTGGTGAGGTATTCATAAATGTACAAATTGACACAGGCAGTGGTCTAATAGATTTTGGAACAACAGAATTTCAATATGTACCCTTTGCCTATGCTGCTGAAATAGCAGCCGAAGCAAAAAATGTCACTGGACTAGAGGCAATTAATGAAAGTAATGGTATTGGCTGGAGATTAATAGGGTCTAATCCAGATAACCATGGCAATATTGGGGAAAAAGCACTTGACTTTTCAGAATCGCAATTTCCTTCAGAAACACTGGGAGCTATAGGAGAACTTTCAGTTGCATTTGGGCGCAATTCTAGTTCTATAGGTTATTCATCTTTTGCCATGGGAGATATTGCAACAGCTGGTGGCGAGCAATCATTTGCATTTGGCGAACAGAGTTCTTCTCCGGGTGATTTTTCCGTAGCTATGGGCTTTAACAACCTCTCTTCTGGGGACTATTCTAATGCTTTTGGACGTAGTAATTTAGTATTTGGCGATCACTCATTTGGATCTGGACAAAGTAATCAAATATCAGCAGAATATGCTTTTGCACACGGTCGTTCTAATCTGGTATCTTCTACCTACGGTATTGCAATGGGAGATGATAATACGGTCGAAGGCTATTCTGCAATAGCACTTGGGAGTGGAAATGAATCACAAGCTAGCTATTCTACAACTCTAGGATTAAATAACCTTGTTTCCGGCTTTGCAGCGCTTGCTACAGGAACATCAACTATTGCCTCAGCAAATTATGCAACGGCATTAGGGATTAGTACAATAGCTTCCGGTATATCATCATTTGCTGCAGGAAACAATAGTGAGGCGAGTGGTGATAACTCAATGGCTTTAGGATATTTTAATGAATCAACTGGGAGTAGGTCTGTTGCTATTGGAAGAAATTCAATTTCGTCAGGTGCAAATTCAGTAGTTATAGGAGATGATTCAGTGGCAAGTGGCATAAACTCTATAGCCATAGGTGAATTGCTAGAGTCTCGTGCAGCAAATGAGGTAGTTGTCGGATTTGGTAATACACTTTACAATCCTGATAGCCCTTCAAGTAATAGGGCGTTTAGTGTTGCTAACGGCTCATTTTCCTTTAATGGAACTAGTATAACATTGAACAGACGAAATGCTTTAACGGTATTAAGAAATGGCAATACAGGAATAGGAACAGATACTCCTCAAGAACGACTTCATATAACAGATGGCAGATTACGTATAGGATCAGAAACCATTGAAGATGGAGGTAGCAATATCTTGCGGTTTAATGCCAGTTTAATTCCTGATCAAAACAACGTTATGAGTCTGGGAAATTCATCTTTGCGCTGGACTGGACTTTGGGCTACTGACGGTACCATTAATACGTCTGATAGACGTGAAAAGAAAGATATCAAAACATTAAACTATGGCTTGAATGAAGTGTTACAAATGAATCCCGTAAGCTTCAAATGGAAGGATAGAATAGATCAAGACACTAAACTGGGTTTGATTGCACAAGATGTACTAGAACTTATTCCTGAAGTGGTCAAAACCCATACTTGGGAACCCATTTCAGAAGAGAACGACACTTTGCAAAAAGTGAAACTCGACAGACTTGGTGTGTATTATTCTGATTTAATTCCTGTACTTATCAATGCCATAAAAGAACAGAATAAAGAAATTGAAGCCCTAAAAAAGGTACTTAAAACACAAAAATCCTTAGAAGATAGAATCTCAAGTCTAGAGCAGAAAATTAGTCACTAGAATTGAACAACACTTAGGTTTAAAATATGAACGCATTATTGTAACTTTGTTAGATGCGTTTTAAAGTACAATCCGAATTCAAACCCACAGGAGATCAACCTGAGGCAATAAAACAATTGGTTAGTGGCATCGAATCTAACGAAACCTATCAAACCTTATTAGGTGTAACAGGATCTGGTAAGACCTTTACAGTAGCCAATGTCATTCAAGAAGTACAGCGACCGACCTTGGTCCTAGCTCACAATAAAACTTTGGCTGCACAATTGTATTCAGAATTTAAGCAGTTCTTTCCAGACAACGCCGTCGAATATTTTGTATCATATTATGATTATTATCAGCCAGAAGCTTATATACCTGTTTCTGGAGTGTATATAGAGAAAGATCTATCGATTAATGAGGAAATTGAGAAGATGCGTTTAAGTACAACTTCTTCTCTACTATCTGGTCGGCGTGATGTGATTGTTGTAGCATCGGTATCCTGTTTGTATGGTATTGGAAATCCAGTTGAATTTCAGAAAAACGTTATCTCACTAGAAGTCAATCAGGAAATTTCTAGAACCGAACTCTTACATAAATTGGTGCAAAGTCTGTACTCAAGAACAGAAGCGGATTTTAATCATGGAAATTTTAGAATAAAGGGTGATACAGTTGATGTGTTTCCAAGTTATGCTGATGATGCCTTTCGTATCCATTTCTTTGGAGATGAGATTGAAGATATTGAGCAGTTTAATATTCAAACTAATGAGGTGATTGAACATTATGACCGATTGAATATTTATCCAGCCAATATGTTTGTGACCTCGCCTGATATTTTACAAAATGCTATTAAAGACATTCAGGATGATTTGGTCAAACAACATGATTATTTCAAGGACATAGGAAAACATTTAGAGGCAAAGCGTTTAAAAGAGCGTACCGAATTTGATTTGGAAATGATTCGCGAGCTAGGCTATTGCTCTGGGATTGAAAACTATTCAAGATACTTAGATGGTCGTGAGCCTGGCACAAGACCATTCTGTTTATTAGATTATTTTCCAGATGATTATTTGATGGTTGTAGATGAAAGTCACGTGACCATTTCTCAAGTACATGCTATGTATGGTGGTGACCGAAGTCGAAAAGAGAATTTGGTAGAATACGGATTTAGATTACCTGCTGCTATGGATAATAGACCTTTAAAATTTGAAGAGTTCGAGGCTTTGCAAAATCAAGTCATTTATGTGAGTGCAACACCTGCAGATTATGAGCTTCAGAAAACAGATGGTGTTTACGTGGAGCAGGTGATTAGACCAACAGGGTTATTAGATCCGGTAATCGAAGTGCGTCCAAGTTTAAATCAAATCGATGACCTTATAGAGGAAATACAGCAACGCATTGAAAAAGACGAACGTACTTTGGTAACTACATTGACCAAACGTATGGCTGAGGAACTTACTAAATATCTAGATCGTATTCAAATTAGATGTCGCTATATTCATAGTGATGTTGATACTTTAGAACGTGTTGAGATTATGCAAGACCTTAGAAAAGGATTATTTGATGTCTTAGTTGGTGTGAATTTACTTCGTGAAGGTTTAGATCTACCTGAAGTGTCGCTGGTGGCTATTTTAGATGCCGATAAAGAAGGGTTTTTACGTTCTACACGTTCATTGACACAAACTGTAGGTAGAGCTGCGAGAAACTTAAATGGTAAAGCTATCATGTATGCAGACAAGATTACTAGAAGTATGCAAAAGACCATAGATGAGACCGAATACAGGCGTGAAAAACAAATTGCGTATAATACTAAACACAAGATCACACCTAAAGCCTTAAATAAGAGTTTAGACAATGCCTTATCTAAAAATTCGGTAAGTACCTATAGCTATGAATTAGAAGCAGCTAGAGCTGCAGAGCCTGAAAGCGAATATTTAACTAAAAGTCAGTTAGAAAAGAAAATACGTGAAAAGCGTAAATTAATGGAGCAAGCTGCTAAGGCCCTCGACTTTATTATCGCAGCACAGTTACGGGATGATATTAAAGGTTATCAGGAAAAATTAGAAAAACTTAAAGTGTCTTAATTATACTGCACTTTAAATATGTCAATCAAAAAGTCTGGTGGTACAATTTTATTTGGAAAACTTTCCATAAGATCTAAAACGCGATTAATCGACTCATGACTTAATCCCATTCGTAATCCGAAATTATGAAGTTTCACTAATTCTTTATTAGAAATTTGATTGTCTAGGTTCATTAATAAGACCAATCTATGGAATTGAACAATGCGTTCGCTATGTGATTTTAGATGTACATAGGTTACAGGATGGTCAAAAAGGTAATCGAAGTCTTCTTTAGAAATTTCTAATTGTTTAGCAATACTTGCAAGAAATTTATATTCTATAGATTTTATATTTTCGTCTGTCTGCGCAAAGGCTATCATTTCCGATAGCAAACTTAGCTTCTCTACACGATTTATCATATTAGAGGGATTCATGATTTCACTTTTATAAATTTAAAAGGTTTGTTTAGGTTATAATCCTGCATATTTTGTAAGTCATCGAAAAATAAAGTGCAATTCGTCGTTCTTTTCCTACTTTCATGTGTAAAATAAATTTAAACAACTGATTATCAATATATTAAAAACAACGTGCAGTTCGTCGATTTTTTTACTTTCAAAACATATTATCGATGAACGGTATGGTCGCTATTTCTCAAATTTTGTGTACATTCGTTTTATTCAATCAAGACATGAAAAAGACTACTCTAATTTTATTTTTTCTTCAATATATTAGTCTGAGTTGTAGTGCTCAAAGTACGGCTTCAAAACAAGTCTCTACATTTAGTATTGAAGCGCCTCAATTAAAAACACATAAAACCATTTGGGTCTATACTCCAAAATCATATTCGGATTCTGAAAAAAAATATCCAGTACTATATATGTTTGATGCTCAGAATTTATTTGATGCTGAGACTTCTTATGTTGGTGAATGGAAAATTGATGAATATTTAGACACTTTGAATGATAAAGAGGTTATTATAGTGGGTATCGAACATGGTAACGAAAAACGTTTAGAAGAATTAACACCATATCCTCATGAAGACTATGGTGGTGGTAAAGGAGACATTTTTATGCAGTTTATCATCAATACTGTAAAACCACATATAGATGTCACCTATAGAACAAAACCAGATGCCAAGCACACAGGAATTTTTGGCGCGTCTCTAGGAGGATTGATGGCATTTTACGCTACTATAAAGTATCCTGAAACATTTAGTATGGCTGGTGTGTTCTCACCGTCGTTTTGGGTGAGTGACAAGATCTACGAATTAGCCAATACTACAGAAATTTCCAGTAGCTCTAAATTTTTCTTTTTGGTTGGAGACAAAGAAGGGGACTCTATGGTACCAGACCAAGAAAAAATGGTGACACTCCTTTTAAATAAAGGTGTAAAAACAGAGCAAATTCAGAATAAAATAATTGAAGGAGGTGAGCATAATGAAGCGCTATGGAGTTCTAATTTTCCTGAAGCATTTCAATGGTTAACTTCCGATTAATAGCTATTACTATGACTAATAACGATATATTTAAAAAACTAAGAGTCGCTCATAAGTTACGTGATGATGACATCATTAAAATTTTAGAGCTGGTAGATTTCAGAGTTTCAAAAAGTGAACTTAATGCCCTTTTTAGACGAGAAGATCATCCAAACTATATGGAATGTGGAGATCAAATTCTAAGAAACTTCCTCAATGGATTAATTATTCATTTACGTGGTCCAATGCCAAAACCGCAAAAAAAGAAGCCTTAAATTATCATTATCGCAAAAATGAGCAAAGTCAGCTAATTCTTCAGAATTGTATACTAACTTGCCTATCTCTAATGTCCTATTATGTTTGAAATTTCTTCAGTAAAAAAAGTGCTTCCAAATATTTCAGAAGCAGAAATAAAAGCCCTCAATGCAAAGTATAAACCGCTTTCTGCTACAGAACGTATTCAGCAATTATACAAAGATTTTGACATTTCAGAAGTGATGCTAACAAGTTCATTTGCAGCAACATCAGCATTTCTACTTAAACTGTTTTCGGAAGTTAATAAGAAACAAGAGGTATTCTTCATAGATACTGGTTATCATTTTGAAGATACCTTAAGGTACAAAGAAGAATTGACTAAACGTTATGGGTTGAATGTCTCATCAATAAGTGCTTTAAAAGAAGAACATGAATTCACTTCTAAAGACAAAACTTGGACCAAGAATCCAGATTTTTGCTGTTCTATAAATAAAGTCAAGCCTTTAGATGTTATCAAAAATAAATATAAGGTTTGGGTATCTGGTTTAATGGAATGGCAAAGTGATCATCGAGCCTCTTTAGATATTTTTGAGCTACGCGGTGAGATTCTAAAGTTTTATCCCTTACTTGATATCTCTAAAGACAAACGTGATGCTTATATTAAGGAACATGATTTACCATTTCATCCATTGGTAGCCAAAGGGTATCATTCTATTGGGTGTAAACACTGTACGGTTCCTGGAGAAGATCGCAATGGTCGTTGGAACAATAATCCAAAAACGGAATGCGGATTGCATTTATAATTAATAATGAGCATGAAACACATCTATATTGTTTTCGCTCTACTAGTTTCTTTTACAACTAGTGCACAAGTAGTAGTTATTGATTGTGATAATTCTAAGCTAACATTTGATAAAGCACATGTTAAACTACTACATACCTTAATGGATAGCGCTAAAGTGTCTAAAGGTGGTAATAGAATAACGCTGGAACAACAATTCTTTTGTGCAATGCCCAACTCTTTTGATAAGATGTTAGATTTATTATTTCTAGACTCTACAATAATTCGCAACAAAATTAAAGAAAGTGGTGGTCCTCCTCCAAAGATTTATTTAGATCATCCTTGGGTGAGTTTTTTGAGTGAGATCAATTGTATTGAATCTAACCAATACTATAACAAATACATTAATATGTGTATTGATGGTTCTTATGGTGCTGATGATATTAGAAACGGATTTATGATCTACAAACGCTTTGAAACGGACACAGAAGCCTTTTGTAAGGTCTTAGCTAAAAGAAATGATAGTGAGATTAAAAGTGTCTTTAGGTTTATATTTGATAGTTCACATCCTGAAAACGAATTTAATGAGGAGCTTTATGACAAGATATATCCTTTAATTTATAAAGAAAATAAAAAGCTTGCAATGGATATGAAATTAACGCTTGAGTGTTTAATAAAAGAAAAAAGACATTAAAAAAGCGTCCAAATCTTGAACGCTTTTACATAAACTAAAATCTCTAGTTATCTTTTCTTTGTAAGTGTTACAGGAAATTTAAACCTTCGTTGATAACTAATAACTTCCTTAGATAATTTTTTGTAATTCAAACGGTTTTTAATAAAACTATCAAAAGCTTTATTTTTTGTGTCTACAGATAGGACAACCATTTCGTTGTTCTCGTTAATCGTGATTTCTACATCGGCAGTTAAGCCTTCAGGAAATTCAAACGATGGATTTTTTAATAATTTACTGATTGTTTCTTCAACTGGATTTGGTTCGACAGTCTTGATTGGATCTGTGCTTGCAGAAAGCGCACTACTAAACGTAATTGCTACGACTAGTACTAACATTTTTAATGTTTTCATGATTAATTGTTTTTTAGATTGATACTTAAAAGACTGATGAAATGATAAGATGTTACAAGAAAGCAGTAAGAATTAACAGTGTTTAACGTTGATTAGCAGTTTATTAACATAAATTCATAAAAAAGGCCCTCAAAATTGAGAGCCTTTCTACATTATTTTATAGCGTTTGTTTATTTTGAAGCGACTAATGTACCGTCATTCGCATTGTTTTGAATACTAGTAACATAATTAGCCAACACTTTTAAGTTAGTTTCCTTATTACCTTTAATTTTATTGTCTTTTATAAAAGCTAAAATCAGTTCTGATTGTCTAGGAAAATCTTTCTTAATATCCTTTTTCTTGGTAGATAAACTCACTAAACTTCTATTATTATCTAGGATATAGTAGCTTTCAACCTTCTTTAATTTAGCAGGCTTATCTGCACCATATGCACTTGACGCCACTTTAGCTTTCGTATACTTATAGTCAACCTTTTTAAGTAATTTACTATCATTGGAGTTACCATCAAAAACGAAATAGTCAATAACAGTGTCTCCGTTAGTATCAAGATGAGAAATGGCTTGATAGGTTTGGTTCGTTGCAATAAAAGTCAACTTCAAATTATCTGTTTTTACGATATTATAAATCTTATCACCATTCTTTATTTGTAATGCATTGTTCATTGGATTGTAACGAGCTAAAACAATGGTTGGCGCGGCATTGATTGTAATTCTAGCATTTTGAAATGATGCTTGAGGAATATGACTTAGGTTTTCAAAGCTTTGATTTGGCAAATATCCTCTAATATTTTGGATTTCCAATTTGACATCGGTAGGATTAGCACTAGTAATATCTCGAGTATTTATACCGCCACGTATACATTCGACGCCTTCTGCTACTTGTCCATTACTTAGATTTACAGTGAGCACACAAATGATAAGAAGAAAGAGATTTTTCATAATAGTTGATTTTTAGATTAATAACCTTATCAAGTTATTAAAATTTTGTTAAAACGAAAAGTCTTACTCTCTGAAAATTAAATATTTAACACTTAACTATTTTATAAAAATGAAAACAGCACAACCTAAAAATCAACTATATTTAATTCAAATGATATTATAAAAAAACTCCCATGTGATAATCACATGGGAGTTTTATATGGTATTTATAAATTCTTTTATGCTAGAACAGTCTGAACTTTATCTGCTGCTTCTTGAAATTCTGTAGCACTCATAACATCTAGTCCAGAATTATCAATTAATTCTTTCGCGATGTCTGCATTAGTTCCTTGCAAACGTACAATGATAGGCACATTGATTGTTCCCATATTTTTATAAGCATCGATAACACCCTGAGCAACACGATCACAACGAACGATACCTCCAAAGATGTTAATTAAGATTGCTTTTACTGCTGGGTCTTTTAAAATAATTTGGAAAGCGGCTTCAACACGAGCTGCATCTGCTGTACCACCAACATCTAAGAAGTTAGCTGGCTCTCCTCCTGCTTGTTTGATTAAATCCATTGTTGCCATTGCCAATCCTGCTCCATTTACCATACAACCTACATTCCCGTCAAGATCAACATAGTTTAGACCTTTCTCTCCTGCTTCAACTTCAATTGGATTTTCTTCACGCAAATCACGTAACGCAGCTAAATCTTTATGTCTAAATAAAGCGTTATCATCTAAAGATACTTTAGCATCTACCGCCATAATTTTATCATCACTAGTTTTTAAAACTGGGTTGATTTCGAATAAAGAAGAATCAGATTTCACATAAGCCGTATATAAGGCTGTAACAAATTTTGTCATATCCTTGAAAGCAGCACCAGATAAACCTAAGTTAAATGCTACTTTACGTGCCTGAAATGGTAAAATTCCAGTTGCTGGATCGATTTCTTCTGTAAATATCAAGTGTGGTGTTTCTTCTGCAACAGTTTCAATATCCATCCCACCTTCTGTAGAATACATGATCATATTACGTCCGTTACTACGATTTAATAACACAGACATATAATATTCTTCAGGTTCTGAATCTCCAGGATAGTATACATCTTCAGCAACTAATACTTGATGTACACGTTTTCCTTCGGCAGATGTTTGAGGTGTCACCAAATCCATTCCAATAATTTGACCAGCTATGGTTTTAACATCATCTAAGCTTTTAGCCAATTTAACGCCTCCACCTTTTCCACGACCACCTGCGTGAACTTGTGCTTTAATTACGTGCCAACCTGTACCAGTTTCTTCAGTTAATTTCTTAGCTGCTTCAACTGCTTCATCAGCATTTTGTGCTACAATACCACGTTGAATACGTACGCCAAAACTGCTTAATAATTCTTTTCCTTGATATTCGTGTAAATTCATTTGGTTTAGAAATTTATAGTTTGTCTTCGTTTAGTTTACGAAGTCATTTTTACGACCACAAAAGTAAACATACTAAAAGTTTTTACCAATAGTTTTTAATATTGATTTATGAGCCTGCTAATTCAATTAATAGTACATCTTGATTATCAATTTCATTTTATCTAATTATTTTAATCTTTTAAGCGCTTAATTACCGAAAATGCTTTATCAACCAAATGATCTTCAACTACAATGGTAAATTCATTGGTTGTAGAAACGACCTCATATAAAGTAATATTCTCCCATGCTAAACGCTTAAAGATTTGATAATACAATCCAGCAATTTTCGAATTACCTTTTGGCAAATAAATACTAATTGCTGATAATTTATCTTGCAACCCAATTTGCACTTCATTTTTAAAGGTTTTTAAAATGCTTTCCTTTTCGGAAGTGGATATGATGATATTACTTTCTAAAACACCACGCGTAAATGCATAGAAAATATGATGATTTACACTAATCTTTTCTAAAATTTGCGAATGGCTATGAATTAAAGTTTTAGAATTTTGGAATGTAAAATCACTCAAATTTGAGCGCACAGTGATATCTCCTAAGTTTTTAAAAATCTTCTTTAAACGAATAGAGTTTTCTAGGTTAAAAGGTTGTTGGTAACGTCGCAATGCCATCATTATCGCACCATCTTTTACCGGTTTACGCAACATCTCAGAAATAGGTTTATTTAACTCTTTAGCTAAAGCTGAAAAATTAATGATTTGTCGTGATAAGCCTTCTTCTAAAAAAGGGCTAGATACGATGATATCCTGTACACAAGAAGCTATAGTTTTCAATTTGTTAACTATTTAACATTTTGTGTAAAATTAGCAATATTTTTTTATTTATATGTTTTAACTAAGGATTACATCTATTTTTGATCCTTCAAATACATTGATTATAAGATTTAAAACGAATGAAAAACAACACTTTATTACAGATTGCAAAGGACTTTGGAAGTCCGGTTTACGTATATGATGCCGAGAAAATAAAGTCTCAGTATAAACGATTAACATCAGCTTTTGGTAAAGTCAAACAGTTAAAGTTAAATTATGCGGTTAAAGCGCTATCTAATGTCTCGATTTTAAAATTATTTAATCAATTAGGATCTGGATTGGATACTGTTTCTATCCAGGAAGTACAGTTAGGACTTAAAGCTGGGTTTCAACCAGAGCAAATTATTTTCACTCCTAATGGTGTATCACTTGCTGAAATAGAAAAAGCGGCAAGTCTTGGTGTACAAATTAATATTGACAATCTTTCTGTGTTAGAACAATTTGGAACTAAGCATCCTAAAATACCTGTTTGCATTCGTATTAATCCGCATGTAATGGCAGGTGGAAACACGAACATTTCCGTAGGTCATATTGATAGTAAGTTTGGTATTTCTATTCATCAAATTCCTCATTTACTTAGAATTGTTGAAAATACTCAAATGACCATTAATGGCATTCATATGCACACAGGAAGTGACATTCTAGATATTGATGTCTTTTTGTATGCCAGTGAAATTTTATTTGATACTGCTAAAAATTTTAAAAATCTTGACTTTATCGATTTTGGATCTGGATTTAAAGTCCCATATAAAACAGGTGACATTGAAACCAATGTTGAAGAACTAGGTGAAAAACTATCTAAACGTTTCAATCAATTTTGTAAAAACTATGGTAAGCAGCTTACTTTGGCTTTCGAACCTGGCAAGTTCTTAGTGAGTGAAGCTGGTTATTTTTTAACCCGAGTTAATGTAGTTAAGCAAACCACATCAACTGTTTTTGCTCAAGTTGACTCTGGTTTTAACCATTTAATACGACCTATGCTTTATGGGGCTCAACATGAGATTATTAATATTTCTAATCCAAATGGTCGGGAACGCTTTTATTCGGTTGTAGGCTATATTTGTGAAACAGATACTTTTGCCAATAACAGACGTATAAATGAAATTACTGAAGATGATATACTAGCCTTTAAAAATGCTGGAGCGTATTGTTATTCTATGGCATCAAATTACAACTCAAGATATCGTCCAGCTGAAGTTTTATGGTATAACAAAAAAGCACATTTAATTAGAAAGCGGGAAACTTTTGATGATATTTTACAAAATCAAGTTGCAATAGACTTATAATAAATACTTAGCGCAGGATTTTTCTTGCGCTTATATAGTTTAATTAGCGACTTCTATTTGTTGCGACATTAGATCTTGACTATTAACAATACCTTCAATATATAACTTGATTGGATTATTAGTATTTAAAACTTTAAAAGAGAGTTCTCCATTAGTATCAAATCTAGCATTAGGAATCCAATCGATTACGCCATATTCTTTAAAAAATTTAGAATCAAACACGTTATACTTTGGCACATAAAAACGTTTAGGTGTAGTATAGGTTAACGGAATATTGTATTGAGTAAAAGACACTTTAGTCTTTACTTTAAATTTCTTATACGGATCCGTATATATTTTTATAATACCGGCAGCACCTCTAATACCTCCACCTATGCCTCCTTTATTGACTTCAACATAATCAACAACTTCCATACTAAACTTATATAGAACATCTAAATCAACTAAAATAACATCGTCTAAGTATATTAATGGAACATCTGTTGCATTTATAGAAACTGGAGCTCGTGTTTTAATTCTAAATCTAGAAGATTCTTGAGAGGCTTCATTTACATTCATGGTTTCATCAACCAAAAAACCGCGTTCACTAATAAATTGTGCAAAAGTTCTATAAAACTGTCTTTCATGTTCTCCAAAATCTATCACTTTTCCCAAAGTTTTGTTTTGCAATTTTTCAATTCTTGTGTATTTCTTTTTGGCATAGAGTTTTACCTCATCTAAGGACTCTATATCGTCAAACTTGAAGTCACTGGTACCTGAAGTTGCATATTGATTGGCTCTAAGTGTAGTTTTTGGTTGATATGCTGTTTGGAAATCAATAATCTTAGAAGGTGAAAATTGTAACACTACATTTGACCGACCAACATTTCCATTACGTTTAGTTTCGCCTATTCTTATCTTCTCATCATCCAATGGAAAAAAACCTCTTTTTTCAAATGATTTTTGACCTTCTGACAATGACAATATTTCCGACCCAGTATTAATATTTGGGTAAATTAATAAACTCTTACCACTGCTCGTATTAGCATTGATTGTATAGCTTATACCAACTTCAAAATCATAAACGGGTTCTGGAGGTGCATTGAAAATGGTCGTCCAATCATAACTACTCCATCCTTGAGTGAGAAGTAAATTATCTAATTCGTATTTTTTCTTCTCCGTAATATCTGTAAAATAGTAGGACGCTTGTTCTACCGCACTTTTTAAATATGGTTGAAGATAGATAGCTGAGATAATATTTTGATGATGTGCATAGCTTCTAGTTTCTGAAGGCAACACTGAAATACTCAAATTTTGAAATAACTGTGTATCTATAGTTGGTAGCTTAAGTGTAATTTCTAAGCTATCATTTTGCACCTGATTTACCGATGCTTTTGTAACTGAATTTAAAGGCAAACCTTCAAAATTAAAATACAAACGTTCTGCTATAGGTCTATCTTCTTCATCAAAAAGTGTGAATATATTCACACCTTCGTAGAGATAGCTAAGGTCTACAGTAGTTATAGATTCTTTGGCTCCGTTGAGACTTAATATAGCCTCAGTAGCATTTGCTCCATTATGAATAACAAGTTTGAAGTTTTTATTTCCAAAGTTTTCTAATCCAATATCATTTGTTTTAAGAGCGACACCTATGCTGTTAGGTGTTGTGATATCTTTAATAGAAAGCAAGATTCCAGTTCTCTCAGGTTGTTCTAATTTAGAAACTACTTTACTATCATTATAAAAATATTCCAAACTATAATCCTCACCTTCAGTAGGAAATAATAAAAACTGACCTATTCCAAATTTATTCAATGTTGTAGACGTTAACACATCGCCATTCTTATTAAGAATATCAATTTTTAAATTAGGTACTCCTAAACCCAATTTATCTTTGGCGATTACACCAACAACATTCAAGGTCTCAGATAATAAATGACCACTTTCAGGAAGTACTTGTATATCAATAGTCTTATCTATATCTATTGGTTTGTCATTAACTTTATCTTGTGGGTTTATTACATTAAATTTTTCTAGGAAATATGTATGCTCATTGTTGAAATTTCTTGACCAATTGGTATACGCTTTAAATTGATATTCTCCACTAACAAATGTACTATCTATCATAAAATCACCTCTAGAAACACCTTGATTCATCATGATAAGTTTTTCACGGAGTACCTTATCGTTTTTGTCTAAAATTTGGCAATATAAATTTGCTGTATTTGTTGAAGGTTGCTTGATATCCTTAAGAAACACATAAGCATTAAAGCCCAACATTTCTCCTGTGATGTAGGTCGTTTTATTAAAATGCACATAAATCTGCTCTCTTGAAAGATCGGCAAAATCTTCATAGGCATCTATAATCTCACTAGTATCTTGAGAAAAGCCAAAGTTACAAGACAGAAATAGGAATAACAATAGGTGGATATTAGTCTTCATCTTATCAATTATTGGTGTTTTTTAGAGGTGTATTCATCCAATAGTCATCATTAGATTGTAACGAATTTACTTCAGCTTCAGATAAGGGTTTATATTTCATAATAAACTTCAAGTTTTTGGGCTTGATCTTATTTTCAAAAACTTCTTGAGCAAAAAACTCTCTAAATTGATATGCTTCAATCTTTGGCGATTTCAGTATTCTTCTATTAGCGACATCGTAAATATTTTTAACACGATAATCAAATTCACTCATATTGGTAGTTTCATCAATTGTCTCAGGTAGACTCCAATCGGCTATTGTAATCTTGACAGTTTGTTGATCGACAATTTCGGCTTTCTTTACCAGCAATTTGCGCTTCTGGTATTTGAATCTAAAATCTTTCCTATCTACTGTCGTTGTATCTAACTTATTATTAAACTTCATATAGAACGCCTGTTCATATACATTAAAATCTATACTTTGTACATCAAATACAAACTTGTTACTCACAATGAATCGGTTATTGAATGTGATATAGTTTAAATACATAAAATCACCTTTAGGTTTATACTCAATAACCACTTCAAAAAGAGGATTTACATTATTAGTTTCAAGAACCCTATACTCTAATTTATGAATTGCAAAATTATCTTTTGCAATAAAAATCTTCCCACTTGCTTTATGACCGCTACCTACCAAACCACTTTTAGCCTTAAAAGAAATCTCATAAATAATATCATCATTAAGATAAACTTTACGCAAGGTTTCAAATTCGTGATTCTCTAAAAATTTACGCTTAAAAACATAAACAAAAGAAAAACTGAGATGCTCAAAATTTCGTATTGGATTATGAACATTTAATATCCCCAATTCGTTACCTCCTTGACCAGACAAGGTCGTGTTTTTGATATATTTTGAATCGCCATCATAGGCAATTAACAAAGAAGAATCTCTAGAGAACTCTTTATTTTCTTTGTAACTTAATATAGCGCTCTCATTGTACGCATTCATCATTATATCTGTTTGAAAACCGGCGTCATATGATTCTATAATAGCTTCATTCAAATTATAATAATCACCACGAACAATTTGGTAATCTCTATAATAACCTACCGAAGAATATGGTTTAGTTGGATAATTAAGTGTTATACTAGCTATGGCTTTTTTTACTAAAGTGTAAGCATCTAAATCACTACTAGATGTTTTTTTTCCTTGTACGACAACTTGACCTAAGGCTTCAATTTTCGGATCAAGATATATTGTATTAACACTCTTATCTTTTAACGATGTCGCCTCGATAATTTTAGTTTCATACCCTAAACAAGAAATAATTAAAGTGTCTTTTATTGCTTTGTATCGATAAGGAATTCTAAAATCACCATCGACATTTGCCACAATACCTTTACCACTACTTTTAAACTGGATGGTAGCATATGGCACAGTATAATTGGTTTGTGTTTCAACAAGTTTGCAGAAAATTTCTTCAACACCTTGTGAATAACAAAGTGACGATGCAAAAAGAAAAACACTAACTATTGCAAACTTTTTTATCAAATTCATGGGCTTATAAATCTCTATAAAAAACCAAACCATTTTTGTTTTCGTCATAAATACCAAATTCACGAGTTCCCCAAGCTGTATCTCTCAAGTTTGTGTTTTGATGGAAAACGTCTGTAGTTTTATATTCTTCAAATAAGGCATCAACCTCATCAACATAAATTCTCAACAAGGCACTATCCATTCCTTCTGTCCAATCATTTTCATCATGCCATTGTAAATGTATTTCGATACCATCTCTTATAACACCTGCATAATTAGGATTGTCTCCAGCATCTTTAAAAGCCAGTTTAAATCCGAGTTTATTTACATAGTAATTTACAGCGTCCATTACATGTCGCACTGGAAGTACAGGATGAATTTGTTTTAAAAAGGCCTTACTCATCAGTCTTTTTTACTTTACCTGTAAAATGATTTACTTTTGGATTTATTGGGTTTCCTGTAACTCTCCTAAACGAAGCTAATTGCCCACAATGCCATATAGCATCAGCTATCGGACCATTAACTTGGTTCCAAAACGGAATTTCATTCTCTCCAAATATGATTTTATACTGAGAAATATCATCACTATCTCTAAGGATATCTGCAGCTGTTTTTAAATTGATTAGTGTTTGTTTACGTTTATCCTCATAGCTCATTGCCGATTTATCGACTCTACTATTTGGTTTTTTCAATGTAGAGTTGACTATGATATACGAAAGGTCTAAAATATGATCTATAGTTTCTTCAGAAGAACGTACCTCTTCACTTGGTCGATAAGTTAAATCTTTTTCGGTAAGACCTTCACTAGACCAATAAAACCTAAATCCAAGTCCATCAATCATTCTTGCTGCCATAGTTCCTGCTGTAAATTCTTTAGAATATTCTGGAACTTCATAGTATGGTAATTTTTCTTCTGAAGTATCTTGAGCGTAACTGATTGAGCTCAGAATTAATGCGATAAAAAGTATCGTGTTTTTCATGTATACATATATTTGGTTGAATAATAAGATCTGTTATTAAAATTAAGATAATCTATTTAAATAGAAAAGCTTAATCTCTTAACTCTTCTGTATTAGAAATAGTTTGAGTACCATATTTATCAATGAGATAAATTAATGCGGTCATAGACGCTGCACCTAATTCTAACTCTCTTTTGTTCACATGTTCAAAGGTATCATTACTAGCATGATGATGATCAAAATAGCGCTGAGAATCTGGTCGTAATCCAGCTAAAACTATGGTGTCGTCTTTTAGAGGGCTAATATCTGCGCCACTGTAACCTTCTTCGAAGTAATGAATTAAATAGGGTTTAAAAAGCGATCGCCATCCCTGTATTTTGGTTAACATCGCTTCATTACATTGAAAGCTAAAGCCTCTTGGTGTAAATCCTCCAGAATCACTTTCTAAAGCAAATACATGATTTTCTTTTTTTTGTTTTGCAACCTCAGCATATTTTCTTCCTCCGCGTAATCCATTTTCTTCATTCATAAACAATACAGCTCGAATAGTACGCTTTGGGCGAATACCACTTTCTTTTAATAATCGTAAAACATCCATAGATTGAACTACACCTGCACCATCATCATGAGAACCATCTCCTAAATCCCAAGAATCTAAATGACCACCAACTACGATGATTTCATTTGGGAATTCACTACCTGTAATTTCACCGATAACGTTATACGATTGTACATCGGATAATTGCTTACAGTTTTGACTAAAAAAGAAATTAAGATTCTTATTAAGTGCCAACATTCCACTTAGTAACTCGGCGTCGTTTGTGCTAATAGCTGCAGATGGAATTCGTTTACTTACGGGTAAATCTCCATAACCCATGCTTCCAGTATGTGGATAGTCATCCAATCTTAAATTCAGTGAGCGAACAATAGTACCAACCGCTCCATATTTGGCCGCTTCAGCAGCTCCAGCATAACGTTCTACAGAGCAACCACCATAAGCTTCGAATGTATTAATTAAATCGGCCTGCATTGGTCTATTTATAAAAACGATCTTCCCTTTTATCTTTTCTTCTCCTAAAGCTTCTAGATCTTTATAAGTTTTCACTTCAATTATTTTGGCTTTAACACCTCCATTTGGTGTTGCTACTGATCCACCAAGCGCACAAATATTAACATTTGTCGTTACTCCAGGTGAGGTTTCAATATAAGCGAATTCTGGAGCTCCTCTTACCCAGCGTGGCACCATAACAGGTTGTAACCAAACTTTATCTAAGCCTAATTTTTCAAATTCTTCCTTTGTGTACTGAACTGCTTTTTCGGCATTTAATGAACCCGAAAGACGGCCTCCTATTTGATTAGATAAATGGTCTAACCACTGGTAACTCATTCCGTTAGTTAAAGAATTAGAATAGATTTTTTTTAAGTTTTCAGCATCTGTTTGCGCTGAAATTTGAAAAGCAACAAAAAGTAAGAGAATAGTAATAAATCGCTTCATATGATGGTATTTTACATTGAAGCTTAAATATACTATTTTAAATAATGACCTTTAAAAAAGAAATCATAAAAAACTACTCATTTTTCAACTCATCGATATAGATATCAAGATTTGCTTTTATTCCAGCATCTAGTTCTGGTTCAATTATATCCTTATACTGAATTAGAGTATCATATAGAATTCTCGCAACAATATAGCGTGCTGTTGGTTTATCATCGGCAGGAATAGTATACCAAGGTGCATGATCATTAGATGTTCTATTTAAAGCATCCTCATAACACCTCTGATAATCATCCCAAAGCTTGCGTTCTCTAAGATCGCCTGGCGAAAACTTCCAATGCTTATCAGCTTTA
Organism: uncultured Psychroserpens sp.; assembly: GCF_947500255.1. GTDB lineage: Bacteria > Bacteroidota > Bacteroidia > Flavobacteriales > Flavobacteriaceae > Psychroserpens. The sequence continues at coordinate 95,647 of NZ_CANMRL010000002.1, forward strand.
CGTAAACGACGTAATAATCTGTTTTTCTGTTCGTCTTTAGAAAGGTGTAGGAAGAATTTAAAAATTACAGTGCCGTTGTCTGCAATGTGTTTTTCAAAATCATTAATTTGATCAAATCGTTTATCCCAAAAGGCTTCATTAACATCATCAATAGAATGCACATCAGGTAAGTTCTCTCCTAAAATATATCCAGGATGCACTCTGGTTACCAACACATTTTCATAATGTGTTCTATTAAAGATCCCAAACTTTCCACGAGCAGGAAGCGCAATATAATGTCGCCATAAATAGTCATGATTTAGTTCTAATTCGGTAGGAACCTTAAAACTATGGACCACAATTCCTCTTGTATTAAAATCTTTAAAGACTTCCCTAATCATACTATCTTTACCTGCAGTGTCCATACCTTGGATGCAAATCAGAACAGCATATTTACCGTGTGCATAAATGGTGTTTTGAAAATCACCAAGTTTTTCTCTAACCTCTTCTAATTCGCTTTCAATTCTCTTTTTATCAGCTTTAAGGTCAAAATGAGTAGAGATATTCTTAAGTTGAATTTTTTTAGTAACCTTAAATTGATTTATGTCAATCTTTTTCATTGTAATACTATTTAGATGCAAATAATTTTACATCGTTCTCACTTACTTCCTTTTCTCCAAGAATAATCAAACGTTCTACAACATTGCGCAATTCACGAATATTACCAGTCCAATCGTACTCTTGAAGACGTTTAATTGCTTTATCTGAAAATTCTTTTTTTGCAGTTCCTTGTTCTTCAGCAATCTTTGATGAAAAATGATTTACAAGTAATGGAATATCCTCTCGTCTATCATTGAGCGCTGGTACTTTAATTAAAATTACAGCTAACCTATGGTATAAATCTTCTCGAAATCTACCTTCGGAAATTTCAGTTTTTAAATTTTTATTTGTGGCAGCTACAACACGTACATCAACCTTAATATCTTTATCATTACCTACACGCTGAATCTTGTTTTCTTGCAAAGCACGTAATACTTTTGCTTGTGCAGAAAGACTCATATCTCCAATTTCATCTAAGAAGATTGTGCCACCATTAGCAGCTTCAAACTTTCCAGCTCTATCCTTTACAGCACTTGTAAAAGCACCTTTAACGTGTCCAAACAACTCACTCTCTATCAATTCTGAAGGAATTGCAGCACAATTCACCTCAATTAATGGCCCTTTAGAACGTTCACTCTTTTGGTGCAACCAGTGTGCTACAAGTTCTTTACCCGTTCCATTTGGACCAGTAATTAACACTCTAGCATCTGTTGCAGACACCTTTTCTATCATTTCTTTAATATGAGAAATAGCATCACTCTCACCTATCATTTCATACTTCTTGCTCACTTTCTTTTTGAGCATTTTATTTTCAACAACAAGTTCTTTTCTATCTAGAGCGATACGAACTGTATTGAGCAATCGATTTAAATCTGGTGGTTTAGAAATGTAATCAAAAGCTCCCAAGCGCATCGTATTTACAGCTGTATCTAGGTCACCATGTCCAGAGATCATAACCATGGGTGTTTCTGGCTTTATCTTTTTAACGGCCTCTAATACTTCAACACCATCCATTTTAGGCATTTTTATATCACAGAGTACTAAATCATAATCCTCTTTTTTTATTTTTTCGATACCAACTAGTCCATCTTCTGCTTCATCTACCTCATAAGTATCGCTTTCTTCAGAGAGTATTTTAACCAATACTCTTCTAATTGCTGCTTCATCTTCTATTACTAAAATCTTTGCCATTTTTATATTTTAAATTTTATTCCAGTTCTTAAATAAAATGCATTTACATCATCTAATTTAAAAACTTCATTTCTATTATCATCACGTAATACATTATTTAATCTAAATGTATATCCTGCATAGCCATAAGCTACTAAATTTTTAGTAAAGCAATATTCATACCCAAGTCCACCAACTGCTACAGATAATGAAATATTATCAACTTGTCTACCATTTATAGTAAGTGGTCTTTGCAAATGTGCAAAATAACCATCTAAACTTACAAAGGCTTGAAGTATATTACTATCTGTAAAATAATACTTAACATTTGATTTTGGAACTCCAGCAGAAAACGACCAATGGTAATTTATTCTTCTGTAGTAACTTACAAAAGGTAGCGGAAATGGTACACCAGTTGTGGCATTATACGTTAATCCAAAAATTAAACGAAAAGGACGTTTAACACTCTCATCTTCTCGCCTATCATTTATGGCAAAAACGCCTCCATTAAAAAAGACATCTTCAAATGTCATCTTATCTATTAAAGTTGATGCAACTCTTGGATTAGCCTTAAATGCAAGTCTCCAATTTTCACTTGTCTTAAATGTATATCCTATATTTAAATCGATAATATTTATGGTCTCTATCAGTGACCTGTCAAAAGGGTAATTATCTTCTAAATTAAGTATGATTCGGTTATATTCTGCACCAACAACCAGATAACAATCTTCATTTGTCTTTATAGGATAATTTACTAAAGCTCTAACTCTGGTATATTGATCTTCGGATTTACTTTTTGGTATAAATGAGTATTCTAATCGTGCAATATCTGTAAGTTGTGCTAGCACAGGTTGTGTGAAGCAACAAAAAAATAATACAGAAAGAAATTTACACGATTTTATGTCCATAAATGATTTTTAAGGTTCTTAAATTTAAAGCAAAAGAACTATTCAGGTTTTTGAATAATATGAATATCTCTTTGAGGGAACGGAATAGAAATATTATGCTCTCTAAACAATTTATCGATTTCAAAACGTATATCACTCTTCGGAAATTGTGCTTTAAAGCTATCTGCTAGTGTAAATACCAATTTAAAATCTAATGAACTATCTCCAAAATTAGTAAATACTACTGTTGGCTCTGGGCTACTAATCACATCTGGACTCGTACTAGCAGCTTGTAATAATAGTTTTTTCACGAGTTGCACATCACTTCCGTAAGCGACTCCTACCGAGACACTTTCTCTAGTTAATGTTCCATTTTGCGTCCAATTGTATAGGCTGTTCGTTAAATATAAGTGATTAGGAATTACTAATACTTTATTGTCGATAGTAACTGCTCGAGTTGTTCTTAATTTAATTTCTTCAACACGGCCAACTTTTCCTTCTATTTCAATAATATCACCCACATGAACCGATTGATCAATTAAGATAAACACTCCAGAAATAATATCTTGAAAGAAGGTTTGAAGCGCGAGTCCAATACCAATTAAAAGTGCTGCTGAAGCTGCAAAAACCGCTGTCACATTTACACCAACAGAATGTAAGGTTATCAATAGGATGATTATATAGATCAACCATCTAAAATAGCCATATATAACATTAAATTTTCCTTTATCCTCTTTAGGTAAATTTCTAGTAATAATCTTTAAAACCAGTCTAAGAATCAAGGTAGTAATAAAGATAACTGTAATTACAACTAGAACATCTAAAATTGAAATACTGATATCTTTACCGAAATCAATATGTTGCCCCAGAAACTCCTTCGTCTTTTCCCAAGCAGAACTTTCGGTTATGGTTTCTTCTATTTTAGACAGGTCTTGAAACATCATTAATATTTAATCCACTTATACAATTCTTTATAGCTTGGTTTTTTACCGTACATCAAGATACCAACTCTATAAATTTTGGCTGCAAACCACACTGTAAACACAAATGTTCCTGCTAAGATACCAAAAGACAATACTTGTTGCCAGATAGGTACTCCAAATGGTATTCTCATAAGCATGACTACTGGTGATGTAAAAGGTATAAATGAAAATACTGTAGATACTGTTCCATGTGGATCTTCTATTACTGTAAAAATACCAACATAAACAGCTAAAATCAATGGCATGATGATGGGCATCATAAACTGTTGTGTATCTGTTTCGTTATCTACTGCTGCACCAACAGCAGCATACAATGAACTATATAATAAATAACCTCCAATAAAGAAAAACATAAAGGCAATAACCAAATTAGCTAATGGTAAATTAAAAAAAGATTGCATTGCCAATTGCATCTCATTTGCCATGTCTGGGTTTTGCATAGCTTGATTCACGATTTCCTGTTGAGGCGTTTGTAATTCGGCCATACTAAGTCCAAATATCGCTGTAAGCGCAAATACTAAAATACTACCTAAAATTGTCCATATGGCAAACTGAGTGATTCCTGCCAAGGAGGTTCCAATAATCTTACCCATCATCAATTGAATTGGCTTAACAGACGATATAATAACTTCAATAATTCTACTGGTTTTCTCTTCTATAACACTACGCATAATCATATTCCCATAGATAATTATGAACATGAACAATAAATAACCTGCTGCGCCACCAAAGGCCAATTTTAAATAACTATCAATTTTTGAAGTTTTCTCTCCTGTAAATGTTTCTTGAGCAATAGTAATATTCGTTTCAGAAGCTTCAATTTTTTTAACATCTACACCTCCTCTTCTAAGTTTTTCATCTCCAAGTTTCTTTTCTATTTTATCTTCCAAACTTGACATGATAGATAATGAAGGGGATTCGTCTGAAAAAAACTTAACACTTGAGTAAATACTTGAGGTATCACTACTTTTTTCTATGTACAATAGACCAAAATCTTCTTTTGACTTTACCAGCTCTTTCGCAGTTTCAAGATTAGTATCCGCAGTAAGCATTATATATTTAGTATGATCAGTATTTTCAAATACATCACTTAAAATTCCTGTTTCATCTAAAACCGAAATAGTTCTATCCTTATCATTATTTAATTGCGATAGGTAGGCAACTACCGCTATAAGAGCAACCATAATCAACGGACTCACAAATGTCATAATAATAAACGATCTGTTTTTAACCTTAGTGAGATACTCTCGCTTTATTATCAATGGTAAATGGTTCATTCTAGTTATTTTTTACAGTTTGAATAAAGATATCGTTGGCACTAGGTATCACCTCAACAAAATGATGCACTTCAGCTTTAGACGTTAAAAAAGACAACAGATCGTTAGAGTTATCTCGTTCATTTAATTTAACATTAAGCTTTACATCATCATTAAGATTTCTAAATGTTGCTGGCAATACTTCAAATTTCTCTTTTATCGCATTGGTTACATTTTCTACAGCACTAGTTTGTAATCCAACTTCAAATGTGTTGGTCTTAAATTGACGTTTAATGTCTGTTAATTTTCCATCTAAAACCTTATTAGATTTATGTATTAAAGCGATATGGTCGCAGAGTTCTTCGACAGATTCCATACGATGTGTTGAAAAAATGACAGTAGCACCCTCATCTCTAAGTTGAAGGATTTCGTCTTTAATTAAATTAGCATTTATGGGGTCAAAACCTGAAAAAGGTTCATCAAAAATAAGGAGTTTAGGTTGATGCAAAACCGTAACAATAAACTGAATTTTTTGTGCTTGGCCTTTACTAAGCTCCTGAATTTTTTTGTTCCACCAATCACCAATTTCTAGTTTCTCAAACCAGTATTTCAATCGCTTTTTAGCCTCCTGCTTTGTTAAGCCTTTGAGTTGCGCAAGATACAGAGCCTGTTCTCCAACTTTCATTGATTTATATAAACCGCGTTCTTCAGGTAAATAACCTATATTTTGAATATGCTCTGGTCTTAATGGCTCTCCATCTAAAAAGACATCACCAGTATCTGGCATAGTGATTTGATTGATAATCCTAATAAGCGTCGTTTTTCCAGCGCCATTAGGACCTAGTAGACCAAAAATACTTCCCTTTGGAACAGCAATAGAAACGTCATTAAGCGCTCTAAACTCTCCGAAATTTTTAGATACGGAATCAGCGACTAAGAGGTTATTCATAAACAAGGTTTAGATTGGTTGAATTTAATAATGGTAAAGATAAAAATGTTAATGATGTAATGAAGCTAATCGGCTTCTTTTTTTAATGTTTACAGCAGTTTAAATGAAATATATAAAAAACAAAACCCACCCTTAAAACAAATTAAGGATGGGAAAAAATTGCTATGAAAAAGAAAAATTACCACTAATAGATATTAGTGATAATTCAAATATAGTGTTTTTTATTAAAAAAGGGGATTGTTATGAAAACATATCTTTAACTTTTTCAAAAAACGATTTATCGCCACTTTCTGGCTTTGGCTCGAAGTGCTCATCATTTCTCATATTTTCAAAGAATTCTTTCTGTTGTTTATTTAATGTTTTAGGTGTCCAAACGTTAACATGAACCAGTAAATCACCACTTCCATAACCATTAATACTAGGAATTCCTTTTCCGCGTAAACGCAAAATTTTACCTGATTGTACACCAGCCTCTACTTTTATTCTTACTTTACCAGTAACAGTATCAATTTCTTTTGAAGTTCCTAAAACAGCATCGGGCAAACTCACATACATATCATAATGCAAATTATCACCTTCTCGTTTTAAAGTGTCATGTTCTTGCTCTTCGATGACAACGAGTAAATCTCCTGAGATTCCATTTCCAGGAGCTTCATTTCCTTTTCCAGTTACTTTTAGTTGCATAGAATCTACAACACCAGCTGGAATTTTAACAGATACCGTTTCTTCTTGCACTTTTAGTCCTTGTGCGTCAGCATCATTAGGCTTCTTATCTATACTCTGTCCAGCTCCTCCACAAGTAGGACAAGCCGAAGCCGTTTGCATACGACCCAAAATAGTATTTGTAACTCGAGTTACTTGACCAGCACCATTACATGTACTACAGGTTTTATAGGTTGTGCCAGGTGCTTGTACTTTACGTTTTACTTTAATTTTTTTCTCAACCCCTTTAGCGATTTCTTCGAGTGTTAATGAGACTCTAATTCTTAAGTTACTTCCCTTAACACGTCGCTGTCCGCCTCCAAAGCCTCCGCCAAAGCCAGAGAAACCTCCGCCTCCGCCAAAAGCTCCACCAAAGATATCACCAAACTGACTAAATATGTCATCCATATTCATGCCGCCTCCACCAAAGCCACCAGCGCCTTCAAAAGCTTGATGTCCAAATTGGTCATAACGTGATTTCTTATTTTCATCACTTAATATCTCATAGGCTTCGGCTGCTTCTTTGAATTTTGCCTCTGCCTCTTTATCATCTGGGTTTTTATCTGGATGATATTTTATAGCCATCTTACGATATGCCTTTTTTATTTCAGCAGCAGATGCACTTTTATTGATTCCTAATATTTCGTAATAATCTCTCTTTGCCATGTCTTTTATTGTCCAATTACAACTTTAGGAAAACGTATTACCTTATCTCCTAATTTATATCCTTTTTCAATAACATCAATAATTTTCCCTTTCAAGTCATCACTTGGAGCAGGAATTTGAGTTATTGCCTCATGATCATCTGCATTAAATGCGTCACCTTGAGCTACTTCTATTTTTGATAACCCTTTTTTCTCTAATGTCGATAATAGTTTATTATAGATTAATAATACACCCTTTCGTAATTCTTCGGCTTCCTTATCATCTTCGATATGCAATAATGCACGTTCAAAATCATCAAGCACTGGCAACATGGACACCATAACATCTTCACTTGCTGTTTTAAATAAATCAATACGTTCTTTAGTTGTACGCTTTTTATAGTTTTCAAACTCTGCAAACAAGCGCATAAATTTATCTTTCTCTTTAGCTAAATCATCTTGCAATTGTTCTTCCAACGTTAACTCTTCTGTTTGTGTTTCTTCGTTGTTATCTACTATTTCTTCTTGCATTTGCGGTTCTTCTATAGTTTGGTTTTTATCTTTCTTACTCATATTCTGGATTATTTAATAAATCTTCGATTTAAAGATGGCAAAAGTACTGCCATTATTATTAAAATGTCAAAATGTCACCAAAATATTTTCTTCGGAATTGGAGAAGCTCATAGCAATCTGTATTTTTGTAGAACACGAACACTAAAAAAGACAATATGAAAGCTAAATTTTTAAAAATTTCAATGATTCTTGCTATTGCTGTAGCATTTACGGGCTGTAAAGATAAAGCCGATGAAGCAAACACCAGTGATGCCGAAGCTGCAGCTGTGAGTGAAAACACTTCGAAAAAATACACGGTAAATGTAGCCGAATCAACAATTCATTGGAAAGGTTTTAAGCCAACAGGCACGCATACTGGAACAATCAACATAGACAATGGAACATTTAACACTAATGACGGACAGTTACAAAGTGGAACGTTTTCAATTGACATGAAATCTATCAATGTTACAGATTTAGAATCTGGAGATGGTAAAGAAAATTTAGAAGCACATTTAATGGGAACCGTTGAAGGAAAAGAAGGTGATTTTTTCAATGTTACTAAATTTCCTACTGCTGCTTTTGAAATTACTGGCACTAAAGCCCTAGAAGGAGATAAAACAAGATTATCGGGTAATTTAACTATCAAAGGTCAGAAACATAATATTGCATTTCCTGTCACAATTACCAATACTGATGACATGATGACCATAGAAAGCGATGCATTTACTATAGACAGAACAACTTGGGGCGTTAATTATGGCTCAAAGTCTATATTTGATAATTTAGGTGACAAGTTTATTAATGATGATATGGAATTAAAGATTGTTGTAAAAGCAAAAAAAGCATAAACAATCTCGTTTTTTAGTTATAAAATAAAAAGCATTCACAATTGTGAATGCTTTTTATTTTCATAGCAATTATTCCAAACTTATTTTGGCATTACTACAGTGTTAATTACATGGATTACACCATTACTTCCCATGACATCCGTTGCAGTAATCTCGCTGTAATTTCCTTTTTGGTCTTTCAACCATATTTTTCCATCTTTTTGCATCACTGTTAGTGTTTGTCCATTAAGCGCTTTTAATTCAACTTTTCCTTTGCCCTTCTTTAAAGCCGCTACAACATCTTTAGCTGTTAACTTTCCAGATACAACATGATACGTCAAAATGTTAGCTAATGCTTTTTGGTTTTCCTTTTCTAATAAAGATCCTAATGTTTTTGAATCAATCTTAGCAAAAGCGTCATTTGTTGGGGCAAATACAGTAAATGGTCCATCACCTTGCAATGCTGCGACTAAATCTCCTGCTTTTAATGCTGTTACTAATGTTGAAAAATTATCATTACCGACAGCAACATCCACAATAGTGCCCTGTGCTTTTACGTTTTGACTTAACACTAATGCTGCTACTGTAGTTAAAATTAATACTAACTTTTTCATAATTTTTAAATTTATTGGTTAAACTATTTAGTGTACTTTGTTTTCGTTTTGAAGTACTTTCATTTATATTTACACAGCAATGTTCTCTGTGGATGAGCAACAGATTTATTTTGTGAAATCTTTAACATTAATGAGCGACGAAAAAGATCTTATTTTAAAACTTCAGCATAAGGATGAAACAGCGCTAGGTCTTGTTTATGATAAATATTCAAGTGCGCTGTATGGTGTTATTATAAGAATATGTAAAGATGAAGATGTGGCAAAAAATCTATTACAAGATACATTTATGACCATTTGGGAAAAATCTGAAAGCTATGATGTGAACAAAGGACGGTTTTATACTTGGGCCTACAGAATTGCTAAGAACAAAACGTTAAATTTTCTAAGAAAATCAGATAAGCTCATCCAAGTAGAAAATTTAAGTGTATATAAAGATAGAACAGAAGAAGAAACTGACATACTAGATTATTTAAAACTAAACGGTACGATAAAACGCTTAGAACCTCATCACCAAAAAGCTATAGAATTGGTGTATTTTAACGGACTTACACATCGTGAAGCACATGAGGTAATGGATGTTCCCTTAGGAACGTTTAAATCTTACATAAAACAGGCAATAAAACAATTGCAGCAATCGTACTTAAAAATGGTAACGTTTTTGATGATCTTAATTGAAGTAATGAGATGATGGAAAAGACTTACATATTAGACAACGGATTATTAGAACTCTATGTGTTAGGAGAGCTGAATGCTGATGAACAAGCTCAGTTAGAAACTGCAATAGCTCAACACCCTGAGCTAAAATTACAATTAGATACTATTGAAGCTAATTTTGAGAAAATGGCTTTAGAAAATGCTATAGATGCTCCAAAAGAGATCAAATCTAATGTGTTAAATACTATTTCTAAATCATCAACTAAAACTGTTTCTATTGCACCACAAAAATCACTAAGACCTTATTTAAATATTGCAGCCAGTGTAGCTGCTTTGCTTTTTATTGGTTCTATTTACATGTTTAGTCAATTAAATAACACGAAAAAACAGTTGCAGCTTGTAGAACAAGAAAACAAAAAACTTAACAGCAACATTGAGAACCTTAATAACTACCTCATGGAAACTAACAAGTGGTATGTTGCAATCAATGATCCTGATGTTCAAAAGTATGTATTAACTGGTAATGCATTAATGCCAGAAGCTACAGTAATAAGTTATGTTAACAATGAAAAAAAATCGGTTGTCATAAACACAAAATATTTGCCTAAGCTTGATGATGAACATGATTATCAAATGTGGGCCGATGTTGAAGGCGAAATGATAAATATGGGTGTTATTGATAAAGACAAGGACATGCTAGCCATGAATTATATCGATAATGCTGAATCTTTGAATATTACCATAGAACCTGCAGGAGGAAATGATCATCCAACAGTATCCCAACTCATCACAAATATTTATCTAAACTAAATAACTAGAAGCCTTCCCTAACCAACTATGACTAGAGTTACTAAAGCTGTATTTTATCTTTTTATGATGTTATGTTTTATCAATTGCAGCAACTCTTCTGAAAAAAACAGTGCGACTTTAACGTTGCATTTTGAAGATATAGATAACTTTTGGAAAGCCTATGACAAAGCAAAATGCTTTAAAAACAATGCTGATCGTACCGAAGTATTACAGGAAGAATATATAGACAAAGGAAGTAAAGGGTTACAATTATTGATTAAAAAAGATCAACTTACTGCTGCAGATTTCGCAACATTTATCAAGGACACTATCTTTTATAATTCTATTAGATCTGTGACACTAAATGCTAAAAATGACAGTGAGAAAATTAGAAAACATTTAAAATCTTTTGAACACACCTACCCTAAAGCTCAATTTAATGACATTTACTTTGTAGTTGGTCAATTTAAGCGTGCTGGAACTGTTATAGAAAATACGATGATCATAGAAATTGAGAAAAATGCTGTTAGTTCTATGACTGATTCTGAATTCCTATTCAACAAAGATCAATTAAAAAATCTTAATGATTATGCATCTCTTATTCCGCTTATTGTTCATGAACAAGTGCACGTAAATCAAAAAAATATAAATACTAAAAATTTATTATCTAAGTCTATATGTGAAGGCTCAGCAGATTTTTTAATGCACTTGCAAACAGGAAAATTTCCACTTACCTTACAAGAAACTTATAGCTATGGTGAATCAAATGAAGCTGAATTATGGATAAAATTCCAAACAGATCTTAATCGAAATTTTAAGCATATAAAAACCAACTGGTTTTACAATTATGACAGAGATGACATTCCTCCAGATCTAGGGTATTTTATAGGGTTTAAAATTTGTGAAACATATTATAACCAGTCCGAAAACAAAGAAAAGGCTATAGAGTTTATGTTAGACATTAGCAATAGTGAAAAACTCTTAGAATTAAGTGGCTATAAAGGAGGATTGTGATAAAAAAAGCACAGATATAGTACATCTGTACTTTTTTATACTTTAATTTTATTCTTCCAATACAAAGCTAATCGGTATACTATAAGGGACCTTTACTGCCATACCTCGTTGCTTACCTGGCGTCATTTTTGGCAGAAGACTAATAATACGCTCTGCTTCAGTTTCTAATATTTTATCTGGGCCTCTAGATTTGATTCCAGTCACCTTTCCTGTTTTATCAATCATAAAAATCACATGCACTCTACCATGCATTCCTAAATCCATAGCAGTTTGAGGATACTTAAAATGTTTTTTGATATGTTCTTGAATTGATTTTTGGAAGCATGCCTTTTTTTCTGCTTTGGTTCCATTTTCACAACCAGGATAAACAGGAATGTCTTCAATTACAGCAAAAGGAACTTCTATATCTTCTTCTACCTCTTCTACCTCAACTTCGTCTTCTGATGCTATATATTCTACGATGTCTGTTTGACTCACTTCACTGCTTTCAATAATTGTTTCTTCAATTTCAACAACATCTTCAACAATTTTAATTTCTTGAGGAACCATTGCTGGCGGTGGCGGTGGTGGCGGTGGTGGCACATTGAGGTTGACTATTGAAATATCTTCATCAATAAAATTGTCTACTTGAACAATATCATTTAATTGTACATCTCTCTTATAAGATTTATGTTCAAATAAAAGATACGTTGATAACAGCATTAAATTTAAGCCTATGGCGAAATAGAGACTACTATTTCTACCGATATCAACTTTTGGATTTTTCTTGGCTTTCATGATACTAGTGTTTTACCTAAGTAAATTACATCAATACTAGCACAAAAAGAATGACAAATGTCATGTTTGAAAAACCCTAAATCACTTTATAAATTATCCAATTGGTTATCACTTCCATCTTCACTAATAGTCCAAAAGAAGCCTACAAAAAAGAATTGATCTTGTGCAGGACGCAATGCACGTCTATTAAAAACACCATTCATATTTGGCGTATTCGCATATTGATAACCATTAATGTTTTTAAATCCGAAAACATTATTTATAGAAAAGTATAGAATTTTCTGTTGACTCAAAAGATAAGCCCAATTCAAGCTTACACTATTAAAGCTTTTAGTTTTTTCTCCTAAAAAATCATTAGTATTTGGGTTCGTATAGGGTCTACCAGAACCAAAAGTATAACTAAAGCCTACCTGACTTTTCCAATCCTCAATCCAGTATTTTGCTACGGCCGAAAAATTATGTGTATTTGCAAAATTTGGTTGCGCTTTAGTTGGATAATTACGATAATTACGTTCTGTATCCAAGTAAGAATAGCTTACCCAATAATCTGTGTTCTTGATGCTTTTATTATCTCTCCAAAAAATATCTAAGCCTTGCGCAAAACCCGAACCAGAATTATTAAAGTTAGAATCGAAACCTTCAAATTCGGTATCAAATTTTACAAGGTTATCATATTCCTTTCTATAGGCTTCTGCTCTAAATATTCGTCCATCATTGACAAACTGATAATTCAAAATGTAATGTTTAGTGTTTTGGGTTTCCACTTCTGAATTGAATTTTAAAATTTCATTGTTAGCATTTTGATAGAAACTTCCGTAAGCAATAGATAGTTGTCCGTTTTCTGATGTTTTATAAGCAATTGAAGCTCTAGGTGCTATTTTGAATTCATCAGACAATGCATAACGATCTGCTCGCACACCAATTTTCATTGCGAAATCCTTACTAAAGATGATATCCGATTCTGCAAAAGCAGCTGTATTATTATTGTTGAATCCATAAGATCCATTAAAAGTTTCGCCATTAAAGGTTTCATCAAAATCTGTAATAAAATGTTCTATACCAAAGTTTAATTTAAATCTACTATTAAAGCGTTTTTTGAGCTTTAACTTAAAGTGCGCTGAATTTTCATCATCTTCAATATCACTATCCATAACCGTAATATCTGTTTTAGCGATGGTATAGCTTAAACCTGAAAGCAATGACCAGCCATTCCCTAAAACACCTTGATACGACGTATTGGCATAGAAATTTCTATTGTTTAATTTAAAACGTAAGCCTTCACTTAAATTTATATCTTCCTGAGTTAAATCGAAATTTGAGGTGTCAAAAGCTGCATAAAACTTTAACATACCACTGTTGAACTTTTGACGAAATACGGCTTCCCCTTGAGCACCTTCATATGGTTTCTCCCAATCGTTACGATCATCAAACAAAGCTATATAAGGTGCCAAATTAATGTACGACGCATTAACACTCAATGAGGTTTTGTCCCATTTTTTGGTATGACCAAGACTTCCTCCAACACTCATGATACCAATATCTGTTTTCTGTTGATCGGGTTCGTCAATTGTATTTAATAAGAGTACACTTGACAGTGCATTTCCATATTCGGCAGAATAACCACCTGTTGAAAATGTAATACCGTCAAACAAAAATGGAGAGTAACGACCACGTGTTGGTGTATTATTTGCTGTTGGTGTATAAGGTGTAAACACACGAATACCATCTATAAAAATTTGTGTTTCGTTAGCATCACCTCCTCTTACAAACAAACGTCCATCTTCGGCAACTGTTGATGTACCTGGTAGTGTTTGTAACGCACCAACAAAATCACCCAGAGCACTTGCTGTGGTTACAACATCTAATGAATTAAGTACAGATACCTTACTATTATCATTAGCTTCAAATGTTCCTGCTGAAATTACCACAGCATCCAAAGCTTCCATATCTTCATTAAGTTTAATTTGCAGGTTCTTAAGTGTTGAAACATCACCAATAATTGTTTTGGTTTCGTAGGATAAAAAAGAAATAATTAAAGTTTGTGAGCCTGTTTCTTCGGAAGTGAAACTAAAATTGCCTTTATCGTCTGTAGTATCTCCGTCGTAGGTTCCATCTAGATAAACATTAGCGCCAGTAATAGGCAGGTTTTTAGAGTCGGTTACTTTTCCGCTTATCGTTGTTTGTGCAGATAGTACTGATGAAAATAGGATGGTTAAAAGTGTTACTAAATTCTTCATTGGTTGATGATTTTAACTGTTTGTTTTTTGATTGATAGGTCAAAGATGTAAAAGAAGGCCCTCTACAAAAATTCTATTTGACCGAATTGTTAAAAATCAGTACTGAATTGCATATTTTTGAAACCTGATCAATTCAACATACATGTTTACACTTTCAAAGTCTGAGAAAACTTTTAGTCTCATTTTTGCTTTTATTGTTATTGCCGAATTAATTACAGCCGCTTCTCAAGCCTATATAAAATGGCATTATCTCTTCAAGCCTGCAATTGTTATATCTCTATTGGTTTTCTTTTGGAAAAAGAGTAAAACACTTCATACTAAGCTTAGACTTTTTGTAGCATTAGCATTGGTCTGTTCGCTTATTGGTGATGTACTACTCATGTTTGTTGAGCTATCTCCTAACTATTTTCTATTTGGGTTAGTATCGTTTTTAATGGCTCACATTATGTATGTTATTGTTTTTTTGCATCACAGAAATAAAACATTGAAACCTTTAGGGTTTGTGTCTGTTTTGTTGCTATATGCAATTAGTTTATTCTATTTATTGAAAGACGGTTTAAATGACATGCTAATTCCAGTAATCGTTTATATGTTAGTAATTTTAAGTATGTCTACCGCTGCCTATTTACGACAAAAGAAGGTATCACGAATTAGTTTTATACTTGTATTTATAGGAGCACTACTATTTATGATGTCTGATAGTCTTTTAGCATTAAATAAGTTTTATACACCTCTAGCATATTCGAATATAAGTATCATACTTACGTATGCCTTGGCACAATATTGTATAGTTATTGGGCTATTGAAATTATCACAAACATCGCGTTAAGGATGGAAACGTCATCCTTTTGTTTACAAAAGATATAGTGTACAGCCTGACCGACTGTAACCTAAGTGAAAGTTGGTAACGCCCTAATTATTACTTTTTAAATGGTCGTATGATAAGCCTTGCTGCCTTATCAAAATTAATGTAGTTATATGTCCAATTAAAAAATACAATCACACGGTTTCTAAAACCTACTAAGGACATAAGGTGAATGAACATCCAAATAAACCAAGCAAAAAACCCACCAAATTTAAAGTGTTTGAGATCAACTACTGCTTTATTTCTTCCTATGGTAGCCATAGAACCTTTATCATTGTAAGTAAATGGTTTTAGCTCCTTATTGTGAATTAATTTGATAAGGTTTTTACCCAATAGTTTTCCTTGTTGTATAGCAGGTTGTGCTACTTGCGGATGACCACTTGGATAGTTTTCGGTGGTCATAAATGCAATATCTCCCAATGCAAAAACATTTTGATACCCTTCTATTTGATTAAAGCGATTCACTTTATATCTGTTCGTTCTCTCTAATAATGAAGACGCATTGAGCCCTAATACTGGTGATCCTGTAACGCCTGCAGCCCAAATTAAGGTTTCGGTATGTAAAACCAGATCAGAATTGGTGATCACTGTTTTTCCATCGTAATCTTTAACAAATGTATTGGTGTGCACATTAACACCTAAACCCTTGAGAAATGCTTCTGATTTTTTTGAAGCATGCTCGCTCATTGGCGGTAAAACCCTATTGGCGCCTTCCAATAGATGAATTTGCATATCCTTACTATCTAAATCGCGATAATCTCTAGGAAGAATATGGTTTTTGAGCTCTGCAATAGCACCTGCCAACTCTACTCCTGTTGGACCTCCTCCTACAATTACAAAGTTTAAGAATGCATTGCGCTCTTCTTTAGTATTAGCAATAGCTGCTTTCTCCAAATTTTGTAAGATCAAACTTCTAATGTTTAGCGCTTGAGGCACACTTTTCATTGGCATACTATTGGTTTCAATAGATGCATTTCCAAAATAATTGGTTTTAGTCCCAGTAGCAATAACAAGATAATCATAACTAAGTACACCTATACTTGTTTCAACTTCATTCTTTTCGGCATGAATATGCTTGACCTCTGCTAGTCTAAAAAAAGAGTTTTTATGTTTTTTAATTATTTTTCTTAGAGGATAAGCTATAGAATCTGGTTCTAAACCAGAACTTGATACTTGATATAATAAAGGTTGAAATGTATGATAATTGTGTTTATCTAATAGTACAACTTGTACATCTTTATTAGCGAGAGTTTTAGCTAAATTTACACCTGCAAAACCACCACCAATAATAACCACTCGCGGTAGTTTTGAATTGGGAATATTCATAAGAAATGGCTCTTAAAATAATAGTTACAAAGGTACGATATAACGGCGTTAAAAACTTATTTTTGAATTAATGTTTAACACAGTTGTAACAATTTAAATTTTATGACTACATATAGTTAACTAACTGATCAATAATTTGAATAAAGAACTCGAACATAGTTTTGTTGAATTGCTTGAAAAGCATCAGAACATTGTACATAAAGTATGTCGATTATATACAAATAATCAAGATGCGCACAATGATTTGTTTCAAGAGATCACCATACAGTTATGGAAAGCATACCCTAAATTTCGAGGTGATGCCAAATTTAGTACATGGATGTACCGTGTGGGATTAAATACGGCTATCACTTTATATAGAAAATCAAAGCGCAGTATTGCTACTCAAGGGTTTGAATCGGTTTCTTTTAAAATAAAATCGGAAGATTATGATGACACCGAAGAACAACAACTCAAGTTATTGTACAAAGCAGTGCACCAATTAAATGATATTGAAAAAGCATTGGTCTTTTTATATTTAGAAGACAAAAATTACAGTGAGATAAGTGAAACCCTAGGTATAACTGAAGTTAATGCACGTGTGAAAATGAATAGGGTGAAGAAAAAATTAAAAACAATATTAAATCCGTAACATTATGGATGAATTAGATCTATTAAAAAAGGATTGGCAGAAACAAGAGTCTGCTTACCCAAAGTTGACGTATAATGAGCTCTATAAGATGATTCTTCAAAAATCGTCTTCCATTGTAAAATGGATATTCATTATAAGTATTCTAGAGTTTATATTTTGGCTATTTATGGCCATTGGATTAAAAGCCTCTGGTATTAATAAAGACTACGAAGGTCTACAATCTGATACTGGTTTTATCATTCTTAGCATTATTTCTTACACAATTCTGGCCTATTTCTTCTATCGCTTTTATATGAACTATAAAACGATAAATACTACTGATAATGCCAAAACACTCATGGAAAATATTTTAAAGACCAGACGTACGGTAAAACAATATGTTGGTTTTAATTTAGCTGTATTAGTTATAGGTGTGGCCTATATGATGCCATATGCATTAAATCATGATGAATCTACACGCGCACTTATTGAAACTGCTCAAGCAAATGGTGATATTTTGAAATATTATGTTGGTGTTGCCATAGTGACATTAATCGCATTAGTTATTGCGATTGGTATACTGTTATTATTCTATTGGCTTATTTATGGGCTTCTATTGCGCAGTCTCAATAGAAATTACAAGGAACTCAAAAAACTGGAGGTCTAAATATGAACAATAAAAAACTTAAAGATTCAAACACTGATGATTCTAATTCGATGTTTGTTATAGGCATCATATTTATAGTCCTTTCGCTCTGTTTTGACTGGTCTAAGTTTTTCTTATTTATGGGACTGATCTTTCTATTTAATGCTGTAAATAAAAGACAAGCAATAATTAACACTTCTAATCAAGATAACGACACCGAAATAAAAGACTAATTACCAATTACCAGTCTCTAAGTTTGTTTAAACGTTCTTGCTCTTCTAATTCTTCTTGTGGAATAACCTTTAAAAAAGAAGGATGCTGTTCAATAGCATATTCTATTTTTTCAACAATCTCTGCTATAGACTCATTCTCGTAATCGATTTGCAAAGGCTCTTTAACTTCAAAAGATTGGTAAACGTTCTTCTTTTTAACACGCAATCCTTTTTTATCAAATGAGCGTCTAAATCCATCAATTACAATTGGTACAACTACAGGTTTATACTGTTTAATAATATGTGCTGTACCTTTTCTAATAGGTTTAAAAGGTGTGGTTGTTCCTTGCGGAAATGTAACAACCCAACCATCATCTAGTGCTTTTTTGATACTTGTGATATCACTCATTTTTACTTGACGATTGACATTTTGACCTTTAGAGCGCCATGTACGTTCTATACTTATAGAACCTGTATAAGCAAATATTTTCGGAATTAGACCAGACTTCATTGTTTCCTTCGCGGCAACGTAATACATGTTTAATTTAGGATTCCAGAGATAGCCTACATTTTTTATATTATCTAATCGACCACTAAGACTAGCATTAAACACATGAAACATAGCAATAACATCGGCAAAATAAGTTTGATGATTAGAGATAAAAAGTACGTTTGTGTCTGGCAGACTTTTTATAATATCTGAACCTTCTATTTGCAGTTCATTAAAACCTCTAAATCGTCGATGTGTGAGAAGACCTAAGATTCTTATCAGCCACTTTTTTATAAAAAGTATATGCCCAAAGGGGTTTCTTTTAAATAATCCCATTAATTGTTAGTTATTAAGCGGAAAGACAAACTTACAAAAATCTAATACTTACAACACCTTTTTTAACAAGTCTTTTAATTCACTTAACATCATGGCTGTAGCTCCCCAAACCACATGTCCGTTTAATATAAAAGCTGGAACTTCTAGTTCGCGTTCATATGAGGTCATTACACTAACATCTTTTGTATGATTCTCATTTAAAAAATCGGTAAGCTTAACTTCTATAAGATCTTCAACCTCTTCATCTTGCTTAACAAAATTTGGTGTTATTGTTGTTACTCCCAAAAAAGGAGCCACTGTAAAATTACTTGGCGGAATATATAAAGGGGTCATCGCTTTTAAAACATCTACAGTATCTATATCTACACCAACTTCTTCTTGAGTTTCCCTGAGTGCTGTGAATTCTAAGTTAGGATCATTATCTTCATATTTACCGCCTGGAAAACCGACTTGAGCAGAATGCACACCTCTGTAGGTTTTTCTTAAAATGAGTATTAAATATGTCGTTTCACGTTTAGGATAAAACAGAGCCATGACGCCTGCTTTTTTTGCATATTTCATTTTCTCCCTGTTTTCCTCAACTAGATGTTCACGAAATGGTGGTGACATTTTAAACTGTGAGGTTTCTCCTGGAAGATTTAGATTTTTTATTTTTGATACCGATTTTATAAACGTTTCAAAATTCATTCCCTTATGAGGTTTTTTCTAATAACCGTATGTTGCATACTAATTTTCAATTGTGAAGATAAACAATCTGAAAAGAAATCTCCTACACAAATTATAGATTCTACTCAAGTTAAAAAAGAAGCTGATATAGAAAAAACCGATACCATTTCCGAAGAAAAAAAAGAAGACTTCCTATTGACCAAAGATAATGCCATGGAGTTTTTTCTTCAATATGAAAAAGAAAACAAAGAAAATAAAGTACGTATTGTTACCGACTTTGGAAACATAGATATCTTGCTGTTTAATGAAACTAAATTCCATCGCGCTAACTTTATCTATCTTACCAAAAAGGGGTATTTTGATAATACACAGTTCTATCGTGTAATCGAAAATTATATCATTCAAGGTGGAAGTACAGATGAAAGGGATGTGATGCGTAAAAGACGTTTTATTGGTAAGTACTTATTACCAACAGATACCAAAAGAGGGTTTCGCCATGACAGAGGTGTCATCTCTATGCCAAGCAGTGATATTGACAATCCATATAAATTAGCCTCTCCATATGAGTTTTTTATCACTCTAAGAGATGTATATCAATTGGATGGTGATTATACAATCTTTGGAAAAGTAATAGCAGGACTAGATGTCGCAGACAAAATTGCCAATGTTGATACCGACGATGCCGATTGGCCTCTCAAAAACGTTTACATCAAAAGAGTAGAACTATTGAACTAGTGTTCACATAAATCTCGACTTTTAACAAATTTACAACAACCTAGATGCTCAATTTTAAGTACCTTCAAAGTCGTAAAACCAATATTAATTTCTAATGATTTCTAAATCCCTAAAAACTGCAGTTCTATGCAGTGTTATTCTCTTTGCGAGCTGTAAAGATGACACCAAAACAGAAGACAAAATAGCTATGAGTGATAATGTATTACTACAAGAATGGACTGGTTCCTATCAAGGCGTTCCCGCTTTTGACAAAATGAATGTCGATGATATCAAAGAAGCTGTACTAAAAGGTATGGAACTTGGCCTTGAAGACATAGAAGCTATTGCAAACAACACAGAGGATCCTACTTTTGAGAATACAATTGTAGCTCTTGAAGCGTCGGCAGACGAGCTTAACCATGTATTTACCTACTATGGTATTTTAAGCAGTAATATGTCATCACCTGAGTTTAGAGATATACAGGCTGAATTAGCGCCTCAGCTTTCCGAATATAGTTCTAAGATCTCACAAAACGAAAAATTATTTCAGCGTATCAAAACGGTTTATGATGCTTCACAAAATACGCCATTGGCAACAGACCAACAACGTGTGGTTGATTTGATCTATAAAGGGTTTGAAATGAATGGTGCTAATCTCGATGTTGAAAAGAAAAAACGTTATGCCGAAATTAACAAAGAACTCTCGTCGTTATACACTAAGTTTTCGAATAATGTTCTACATGATGAAGAGAGCTACGTAACCTACCTCAACAAAAATCAGTTAGGAGGTTTATCTGAATCATTTATTAATTCTGCAGCAAAAATAGCAGCAGACAAAGGTCAGGACGGTAAATATGCCATTACCAATACGCGATCATCTATGGATCCCTTCCTCACCTATTCTACTGAACGTGATTTACGAAAAATTGTATGGAGCAATTATTATGCACGTGGTGACAATGGTGATGATTATGATAATAACCAGATTATTGCAGAAATTCTAAAACTGCGTAAAGAACGTGTTGGATTATTAGGTTATGATAACTATGCCGAATGGCGCTTACAAGATCGAATGGCAAAAAATCCTCAAAATGCCATGGATCTTATGGAAGCCGTTTGGCCTGCAGCAATTGCTCGTGTTGGTGAAGAAGTTGCAGATATGCAAGCTGTAGCTGATGCCAATGGTGACGCTATTAAAATTGAGCCATGGGACTACCGCTATTATGCTGAAAAAGTGCGTCAAAAAAAATATGATTTAGATAGTGACGAAGTGAAACAATATCTTCAATTAGATAAATTAACAGATGCTTTATTTTATACTGCTGGACGTTTATTTAATTACAAGTTCACACCTGTAGAAGCAGGAAAAGTACCTGTTTTCCATGAAGATGTAAACGTATGGGAAGTTACCGATAAAGATTCTGGAAAGCACATAGGGCTATGGTATTTAGACCCATTTGCTAGACAAGGGAAGCGTTCTGGTGCTTGGGCAACAACATATAGAAGTTATACATCATACCAAGGCGAAACAAATGTATTAGCGTCTAACAATTCTAACTTTGTGAAAGCAGCTCCAGGTGAAGCTGTATTAGTATCTTGGGATGATGCCGAAACTTTTTTCCATGAATTTGGGCATGCATTACATTTCTTTTCAAGTAATGTGAGATACCCTACGCTAAATGGAGGTGTTAGAGACTACACCGAATTTCAGTCGCAGCTATTAGAGCGTTGGTTGTCTACAGATGAAGTGATTAATCAGTTTTTAGTACATCACAAAACTGGCGAACCCATTCCTGCAACTCTGGTAGAAAAAATTAAAAAAGCATCCACGTTTAATCAAGGATTTGGAACAACCGAATATCTGGCTTCTGCACTTATGGATATGAAATTACACTTAGCCGATCCTACAAATATTGATATTGATGCCTTTGAGCGTGAAACTTTAAAAGCACTAAACATGCCTGAAGAGCTACCTATGCGCCATCGAACACCTCATTTTGGACATGTGTTTTCTGGTGAAGGTTATGCCACAGCATACTATGGATATATGTGGGCAGATGTATTAACAAGTGATGCTTCTGAAGCATTTAGAGACGCTCCAGGCGGATTCTATGACGAAGAAGTTTCGGCTAAATTAGTAAAGTACTTATTTGCACCTAGAAACTCTATGGATCCAGCTGAAGCTTATCGCCTATTTAGAGGACGTGACGCTAAGATAGAAGCCTTGATGCGTGATCGTGGTTTTCCTGTAACTACTGAATAAATTAGAACATTTAAATTGTATTTGTATTCCTATTATCTTTCCTATGGGTGAGATAATAGGAATTTTTCTTATCTTTAAAAAGACAACTCTTTACCTGTATTTATAATGAAATCAATACAAATATTCATGGCTGTATTGTTTCTTTTAGGATGTAAAAATCCAGAAGAAAAGGCTAATACAATTGTTTCGAAAGATGATTGTGTCAAGGCTGTTTTCGAAAAGGATAGTATTTTAGGTAACATTAGAAATCACTCGTCAGAAAAAATATCGCTAAGCGAAACAATAACGAACTACTCTAATGATCTAAAAAAATTAGATTTCAGTAATTGTCCAGATGCTTTTAAACTAGCTTTTCACGAGCATATAGATGCTTGGATTAAAATGAAAGACATTACCAATAAATATCCATCACTTAGAGGTGAGCTACATGCTATTTTTGATCAGATAGAACAAAGTAAAGACTCGACAGAATTCAAATTACACCTGAAAGGTATATGGGATACTTGGACACAAATTGAAGAAAGTTATAAATAATTGTCTTTATAATTCTTCTTTTTTATACAAACTTGGTAAACTAATTTTAAGTCTTACTGCAAGTAACCTTATGATAATAACAATGAGTCCAGCAATAACAAATATAAAGTTGGTATCTGCAACAAAATTACGCAGTAGGAAATAAGTGAGTCCGCCTAAAATACAAGGCGTTGCGTAAATTTCCTTTCTAAAAATTACTGGAATCTCATTACACAAGATATCTCTTAACACACCTCCAAAACAGGCTGTTACAGTCCCTAAAGCTATGCAAATTATTGGATGTAAACCTGCTACAAGTCCGGCTTCTATTCCAACCACAGTATATAAACCAATACCTATAGTATCAAATAAAAATAGTGAACGCCTTAGATATCCTATTTGCTTCCGAAGTACAACTGCAAATATTGCTGAGGCTACAATGACATATACATATGTCATATTGGTCATCCATGATACTGGTTGCACACCAATCATGACGTCTCTTAATGTACCACCTCCAACCGAAGTTACAAAAGCAATAATAAGAACACCAAAAGCATCCATGCGTTTATCGAGAGCTACCAAAACTCCAGAAATAGCAAAAGCAATAGTTCCTAAGATATCGATAACTTGAAAAAACATTACATTCCTTGGGTATAGTAATTATAATCTTTTAGTATAGTATCGATAAATTCGATATCACTACTATTAAAGTCTTTTATTTCAACAACTTCCACAATCTTTTTTCTTAACTTAATAAGCGTTTCATAATCTCTAGAGGCTTTTGCCTTTACATAAGTTTCTTTAATAATACGAGCATCATTATCAGAAAGCCTAATAACATTTGGATATGTGGGCTTGTAGGTATCATCTAATTCTTCCAATATCGTATGGCTTATATTAACCTTATTCTTTAATGTAATTACAGAAGTGCCAGCGGTCATATCTCCTAATCGCTGGCTCATTTTACTTGAAACTATTGCAATTAAAGCAACGACTGGTCCAAAAAGTGGCCCTAATAAATTTAAATCTACAATTCTAAAAAACCAGCGCACTACATGATCTCCAATTCCTGCTTGATAGCCATCAATCTTAACTACTTTTATTTTCATGATACGCTTTCCAATGGTTTGACCATCAAGTAAGGATTCAAACACTAAAGAATACAATATTACAGGCAATAACAAAAGGATATAAATAGCTGTTTGTGACCATCCATCCATCTTATCGATAGCACGATCCCATTCCATGACATTAAATACAATTTGAAAAGCAACAACGATGTAAGCGACTTTTATAATCAAATCTATAACGTAAGCTAATATGCGCTCACCAACACTTGCTGCGATGAAGGTTATATTAACGTTTTGTGTCGTATTTATTTGTAACTCTACCATTAATTGCTTTAATTTGAATGCGTATGAGAGAAGTTGCATTTATCAAACAAAATAAAGAAAAGTGGCTTAATTTTGAAAAGGCCATTTTTGGAAAAAAACTCAAAAATCCTGATGAATTAGCATCACTTTATATTCAGTTAGTAAATGATCTGTCGTATGCACAAACTTACTATCCCAAAAGTAAAACAATTCTTTATTTAAACAACTTAGCGGCCAAAGCTTTTCAAAAAATTTATAAAACCAAACGAGAAGACACTAATCGCTTTGTGCATTTTTGGAAAGTAGAAGTCCCTCTTATTGTTTATGAACACAGACGTTATGTTCTCTATGCTTTTATACTCTTTTTAACCTTTGTTGCTATTGGTGTCCTGTCTGCTGTATATGATGATTCGTTCGTGCGGTTAATTTTAGGAGATGGCTATGTTAATGATACCTTAGAAAACATTGAAGCTGGAGATCCTGTTGCTGTCTATAAAAGCGGTAGTGATTGGGGAAGTTCTATTGGTATCACCTTCAATAACCTTCGTGTAGGTATCACATCCTTCGTTTTGGGAATTTTTGGTGGACTAGGTACAGCCTATGTCATGCTTGAAAATGGTATAATGGTTGGTGCTTTTCAGTATTTCTTTTACCAAGAAGATGTACTTTGGGAAAGTGTGAGAGGGATTTGGATTCATGGGTCTATGGAAATATTTGCCATAGTCATTGAAGGTGCAGCAGGTTTAATGCTTGGAGCTAGCATTTTGTTCCCTAAAACTTATTCTCGAATGATCTCCTTAAAAATAGGTGTTAAAAATGGTCTCAAAATCTTAATAAGCACTTTTCCTTTTACAATAGCTGCTGGCTTTTTAGAAGGATACGTTACAAGATACTCTAACACAATGCCTAATTGGTTATCTGTTGGTATTATACTATTTACACTAAGTCTCATCACCTTTTACTATTTGGTTTACCCGTTTATAGTCAACAGAAAAATAAAAAAAGCCTATGCAACTCTATAAATCCAGAGGTTTCGGAGAATACTTTCAAGATACCTTTGCGTTTTTAAAACAAAACGGAGGCCATCTATTTAAAAACTTTTTTATCATCAATGGGGTTTTCTTATTAATCTTAATGGTGATGACCTATTTTTTTGGTGAATTCTATACAGATATGCTCTTTAGTGGTATAAATGGAACAACTAATCCCTTAGACAACTACTTGAATGATAATGCCGGACTTTTCTTTTTATTCGCATTTGTGTTTATTGTTGTTGCATTGGTCGCAGCAATGATATCCTATTCATTTCTGCCTATATATCTAAAACTCTTTATCAAAGCTAACGGAAAGCATTTTAACGCTACCGACATTTTAAACGTGTACAAAGCTAATATTGGTAAAATTTTCATCTTTTTACTGTGTGCGATACTTATTGCCATTCCGCTAGCTATATTTATAGGTTTACTCTCATTTGTTCTGGCCATTACGTTTATTGGTTTACTCGCCTTACCTTTAGTTATTGGTGGTGTAAGTTTATATTACCAAGGTGCTCTAATGGAATACTTTGAAAATAAAAAAGGAATTTGGGAAAGTTTTGGGTATTCATGGAAATTAATGAGTTCTAAATTTTGGGCAGCTATAAGCTGCGCTGGACTCTTCTATCTCATGAGCTATATTATACAAAATGTAGTATCATTAGTGCCTTATATTTTTGGAATGATAAATATGTACACAGATTTTCAACCTGGTGTCAATCCTGATCCAGAAGAAGTAGGTAAAACAGTGACATTTTTAATGATTGTAGTTTTCTTAATTACCTTCTTTGTGAGTAGTTTGCTTAATATTATTGTACAGCTTAACCAAGGTATCATTTTTTATAGTCTAAAAGAAGACAACGAAAATATTGGTGCTAAAAGTGATATTGATTTAATTGGATCTGGTGAGTAGATACTTGTACTTACATATAATCCTCTTATTCTTCGGAATATCGCTAAACTCCAATGCAGCCAGTTTTGATGAATCGTTTTATGCTAAAAGCATACAAGATTCGGTATATATTGATGTAGAGCCCATAAACAAACGAGAATACAACGACCTTAGAGAAAAATATGATGGCAACGAGTTCATTTATGAACGGACAGCAGAAAACTCTGGATGGTGGACACGTTTCAAACAATGGCTTTCCGACTTATTTAAAGAGCTCTTTAATATTAATTCTGATGCTAAAGCTGCCGATATTACAGATATTGCACTAAAGATTTTTTATGTTGTTATCTTTTTACTTGTTGTGTTATTTATCGTTAAGGCCATAATTAACAGAGAAGGTTATTGGGTATTTGGTAAGTCTTCAGATAAAAGTATCATTCCTGTCACAGATATAGAAAACAATATTTTTGAAACTAATTTTATTACTCTTATTAAAAATGCTGAAAACAATGGCAACTATAGGTTGGCCATTAGATATTATTACTTATGGTTGCTTAAAACACTATCAGAAGCAGAACTTATAGATTATGATGTAGAGAAAACAAATAGTGATTATTATACTGAAATTAAAAGTGAAAACACTAGGAAAGAGTTTTCATATACGTCATATCTCTATAATTATATTTGGTATGGAGAATTTGATATAGACAATTTGCAATTCGAGAAAGCCAAGACTGCATTTACTCAATTTTTAAATTCAATTAAGACATGAGTAAGACACTAAAAATATATCTCGGCATCTTGCTATTACTATTTATAGGTATTGCTGCTATAGAGTTTTCTAGACCTATACCTGTCAACTGGGAAAAAACCTATAACGAGACCCATAAAATACCTTATGGAACCTTTGTGTTTTACGAAGAATTAAACAACTTATTTCCAGACAGTAAAGTGCAAGACATTAAAGTAACACCATACGAGTATTTTGATGACTATTACAGCTGGGAAGATAGCACCTATCTCACTTCTGGGACCTATATGATTATTGATGAATATCCAAATATTGATAACACCTCAGCTCAAGAATTGTTAGATTTTGCGTCTTATGGCAATGATATATTCATGTCTAGTAATTATTTTCCAACCAGACTTTTAGATTCATTAGGTTTTAAAACTCAAAACGATTTTAATTTTGAAGGCAAGGCAGAGTTTTCATTCACAAACCCAATTTTCAAGAATGATTCTATTACTATCGAAAAAGGACTAAGTAATATCTATTTTTCTGAAATAGACACACTCTACACTACTGTTCTAGGTTATCAAAAATTTGGAGATGCAAAATATGCTAACTATATAAAGACATCTTGGGGAGATGGCTATTTCTATATTCACCTACAGCCTGCAGCGTTCACAAATTATAACTTACTTAAAAAGTCTAATGACAAGTATGCATCAAGTGCAGTATCCTATTTAAAAGATGATACGATCTATTTTGATTCGAGAAATAAATCGAGAAAAACAATGAGTAATTCATCTTTACGCTTTATTCATAGCCAACCACCTTTAAAATGGGCTTGGAGATTAATGCTATTAACAACAGTATTATTTATGATATTTAATGCTAAACGAAAACAGCGTATTGTAAGTGTGAAAACTCCACTTAAAAATACCACAATAGAATTTACAAAAACGATTGGTAATTTGTATTACGAAACCAAAGACCATGACAACTTAATAGAGAAAAAAATCACATACTTTTTAGAATATATACGTCGTGTATACTATTTAGATACTCAAATTTTAGATGATAAATTTGTAAAGAACTTATCTTTAAAATCTGGTAAAGATGAAAGTGATGTTAAAAAATTAATTAACCAAATTGTACATTTAAAAGCTAAAACAACCTGTAATGAAGGTGATTTATTGCGATTAAATAAAGCTATTGAAGATTTTTACACGAGATAACTATGGAACATTTAGATGACAAGCAAAACGAAGATTTAACGCCTAAAAATGAGCATTCAGATGTATCATCATCAGAAAATGCGAATGCAGCAGTACCACCTGAAACCAATCAAGCTCTAGAAACTTCTGAGAGTGATATCAGTTTTAAAAATCGTATTGATTTAAGTGAGCTACAAGATGGTATAGCACTCATTAAAAATGAAATTGGAAAAGTCATTGTTGGGCAAAAAGGAATGATAGATATGCTTATCGCTTCTATTTTAGCCAATGGACACTCGCTTATAGAAGGTGTTCCTGGTGTAGCAAAAACGATCTCTGCAAAACTTTTGGCCAAATCTCTAGATATTGGTTTTAGTCGAATTCAATTTACACCAGATTTAATGCCAAGTGATATTTTGGGTACGTCTGTATTTAATATGAAAAATTCAGAATTTGAATTTAAACAAGGTCCTATTTTCTCAAATATGATTCTCATTGATGAAATAAACAGAGCACCAGCCAAAACCCAAGCTGCACTATTTGAAGTGATGGAAGAACGCCAGATTACCATAGATGGAAACAAATTTAAAATGGAATTACCGTTTATTGTTTTAGCCACTCAAAACCCTGTAGAACAAGAAGGTACTTACCGCCTACCTGAAGCGCAATTAGACCGTTTCCTATTCAAAATAGATATTGATTATCCTAATATTGATGAGGAAGTAGAAATCTTAAACAGAGAACAAAATTTACAAGGAGCTCTTAAAACAGATCAAGTAAAAGCACATTTAAGTAAAGACCAAATTAACAAATTCCAAACATTAGTAGATCAAATCATTATTGAATCACATTTGATCAAATATATTGCCGATATTATCGTAAATACACGTAGTAATCCGTTTTTATACCTAGGAGCTTCACCTAGAGCCTCAATTGCTATACTAAAAGCAAGTAAAGCATTTGCTGCCATGGACGGAAGAGATTTTGTAACACCAGAAGATATTAAACGTGCAGCTATCCCTGTTTTACAACATCGTGTCATTGTTACTCCAGAACGTGAGATGGAAGGCGTGACCACGAAACAAATTATCAAACAAATTATAGAAGCTGTAGAAATACCTAGATAATTCGTATGGAACTAACGCAACATTGTAAACTTTGTGATCATAAAATCATTGATTATATGACAGGTACTCTATGTGGTTTAACCAACAAAAAACCTGATTTTCAAAATAAATGTGGCGTCATAAAATTAGAATCAGAGTTTGAAGAACAGATAAAAAAAACCAACATCGAATACGAGGCTGTATTAAAGACCAAAACAGATACTATTGGACATATCACTATGTATTCTATCATTGCTGTCGCATTATTTATTGCAGGTTTTCTTTTAGGAAAATTTATTTTCGATAAAGGTGTCATCTCAACGGTTCCATTAATTGTAATGGGATTAGGACTTGGCCCATTAGGTATTGCATTTGGTCCTTTAAATAAATACATGACCAATTTAAAACTTGCTAAAAAAAAGAAGCAAGATCTAGATATATTGTGTAAAATGTATGGTTATCATTACGATATAAATATCGTTCATAACAAAGACAGTTTAGGAAACAAATCATACGATACCGATTTAAAAATTAGAAAAACTAATAACACCTATTAAATAAAAAATAACACCATTTGAAACGCATTAAACCTTTTTATTTACAAAACAGATTCTTCTATGCATGTATTGCCATTATGGTATTATTTGTATTGAGTTTTTTATTTCCTAGAGGTTTTGCTATTGTTAAGCTAATACTGTTATTGTTGGTGACCTTAACAGTCTTAGATACCATCATTTTATTTGCAGCCAAAAACGGTGTTGTTGGTAGACGAATTTTGCCAGAAAAATTTTCTAATGGTGATGAAAATCCGGTTAATCTTATTCTGAATAATTATTATACATTCAATGTTAATGTAACTATTATTGATGAAATTCCTGAACAATTTCAAGTGCGTGATTTTAATATCAAACGAAAATTAGAAGCCTCAAGTACATCACAAATTGAATATAGACTCCGACCTGTAGAACGTGGTGAATATCACTTCGGAAAATTAAATATCTATGTCACTTCAGTCTTTGGTTTAATTGCACGTCGTTTCACTTATAACGACGAAGCGATGGTTCCAACTTACCCTAGCTTTATCCAATTGAGAAAGTATGATTTACTGGCCATAAGTAATAATTTACACCAATATGGTATTAAAAAAATACGAAAGATTGGTCATACCATGGAGTTTGAACAAATTAAAGATTATGTTTTAGGTGATGATCTCCGTACCATAAATTGGAAGGCCACAGCTAAGCGAAATCAGTTGATGGTAAATCAATTTCAAGATGAAAAATCACAGCCTGTTTACTCCATCATAGATAAAGGCCGTGTCATGAAAATGCCTTTTGACGGACTTACACTTTTAGATTATGCTATAAATGCTGCCCTTGTGATTTCTAATGTTGCACTAAAAAAACAAGATAAAGCAGGTATTCTAGCCTTCTCAAAAAAGGTAGAAAATATTGTCGTTGCCGAACGTCGTACATCTCAAATGAACCTTATCCTTGAAACATTGTACAATGTAAATACCGATTTCTTTGAAAGTGACTATGGCAGACTATATGCAGACACCAAACGAAATATCAAACAACGAAGTTTGATGCTTTTGTACACCAATTTTGAAACTTTAGATAGTCTCCACAGACAATTACCGTATTTAAAAGGGATTGCTAAAAACCATTTATTGGTTGTCATTTTCTTTAAAAATACAGAGCTTAATAATCTCATTACCGAAAAGGCCGAAACAGTTCAACAAGCTTATGATAAAGTCATTGCAGAGAAGTTTGCTTTTGAAAAACGTCTCATCGTTAATGAGCTTCAGAAATATGGTATTCAATCTATATTGACCTCTCCTCAAGATTTGACAATCGATACCATCAATAAATATCTAGAGATTAAGGCAAGAGGACTACTTTAATTTACTTGATTTAATCAATCTATATTTTCTTTTATTAAATTAGTGCTAGATAACATTTCATGTGTCTACATACTACTAATTAGTAGTATTTAAATAATTAGAATGAATAAAAGAATAAATAATAAGATAGTTGGAACTTTGGGTTTGTCATCCGTTATTCTACTGGTAATTGCTCTTTTATTTTTTGGTTTGCTAAATAAAGAGTTTAATTTCATTAATGATTTCATAAGCAAACTAGGTGCAAAAGAAGAGCCTTATGCATTTTGGTGGAACTTAATTGGTTTCATCTTTGTTGGAGTTTTATTAGCTGCCTTCGGACTTACATATGGCATTTTTTTAAAAGATAAATTACTCTCTATCTTTCTATCTATATTTGGTATTGGATTCGCTTTAACCTCTATACCAATGGATATGTCCTTATCAGATTCGCCTGTATCTAAAGCTCATATTGTGGTGATTTGCCTTGGACTTGCCTTTTGGTTATTTGGACTCTCAAGAATGGGATATAATTTAAAATTAAGCAAGAAGATAAGACATAGAGCCAATTTAACAGCTATCTTACTTATAGGGTCAATGATTGGTTTTGTTTTTGGATTGTGGTCTATGCCAATAACTCATCGATTAGTTTTTGGTATTGTATTTGGCT
Source organism: uncultured Psychroserpens sp. (assembly GCF_947500255.1). GTDB lineage: Bacteria > Bacteroidota > Bacteroidia > Flavobacteriales > Flavobacteriaceae > Psychroserpens. Next base: position 127,829 of record NZ_CANMRL010000002.1, read on the forward strand.
GGACGACGCTAACCTCATTAGAATTAATAATCAAAAAAAACGAGTATGAACATTAAAGACTTTGCCGTAGAACGTTACTTTGCTAGATACGAATTTACTGCCAAGTATATGTTATCCAGTTCCGATTGTGATGGTTATCCCATGAGCTATGTTTTAGATTTAGCGTCAGACAATGAAAAGACATCTTGGGATACTCTAAAACTTGGATATACTGAGACTTTAGGCAGTCCAACGCTTAGAAAAGCCATTAAGCAACATTATAAAACAATCGATTTAGATGATATTGTGGTGTCTTCTCCTGGAGAAGCTAATTTCATTCTAATGAACATTTTACTTAGTAAAGGCGATCATATTATCTGTATGTCTCCAATGTATCAATCGTTGTATCAAATCGCAAAAGAGTTAGAATGTTCGGTATCATTTTGGAAGCCTAGTGAAGAAAAAAATAAATGGTATTATAATCCTGCCGATTTAAAAAAATTGATACAAGCAAATACAAAGCTCATCATTGTTAACTTTCCTCATAATCCTACTGGATTTAGCCCTGAAGTGAATGACTATTTACAGATTATAGACATTGCTCGTCACCATGGTATACCTATTTTTTCAGATGAAATGTATCGATTTTTAACTCATGCAGAGCATAGTGATTTACCTCCAATGTGTGATTTATATGAAAACGGCATCAGTCTTTGGGGAACGGCTAAAACTTTTGGACTAGCAGGATTACGGCTTGGTTGGCTCACTTCTAAAAACAAAGAATTTCTAAAAAAAGTAGAAAGCTTTAAAGATTATTTGTCAATTTGTAATAGTGCAACTAGTGAAATATTAGCAACCATTGCTTTAAACAATATAGATAAATTTGTAAAGCCTAACATAAAAAAGATTCAATCCAATATCGCATTGTTTTCGGAGTTCCATAAAAGGAACAATCACCTATTTGATTTTCACAAGGCAAAATCTGGATCAACAGCATTTATTAAATTAAAGATTAATGAGACCTCCTATCAGTTTGCTGAAAAATTGGTAAAAGAAACGGGAATTATGCTTCTACCAAGTGAAACATTTGAATATGGTACATCCCACGCAAGAATTGGTTTTGGTAGAGCCAATATGCCCGAAATGTTAGATGTTTTTCAAAAGTATATTACTAAACATTATAGCTCATAATTTTATATCAAATCTATGATAAAGAAGCATATCTCTATGGCCAAAGAAGAAGAACAAGGAAAACTTGGTATAACTTATCTAAAAACAATATGGGCATCTGTTATGCTTCAAAAAGAAGGAATAGTAAATGAAAGCACACAACTAAAACATAATTATGTAACTGCAGTATTTGATGCTTTGGGTATAGGAATAGAACCTACTTATAAATATGTCTTTGAATCTTCCCCTTCTTTTGAACAATTTGAAGATTGGATATTGAGTAATGGACAAGTATCTCAAGAAATGATCAATCTGTTTAACTTAGCCATATCGTCTTCAAATCAAAAATTACAAGACCAAACTACTGAAAACAACGTACTAGATAAAAAAGCATTAGAACATTGGGATAAAGAAGGCTATATAATTATACCTAATGCCATTACTGAAGACGATATTGAAGCTAGTTTAGATGTTATCTATACGCATTTACAAATAGATCCAAACAATACATCCACTTGGTATGAAGACCACCCATTAAAACAAGGGATCATGGTGCAACTGTTTCGTCATCCACAATTAGACAAGAACAGGTTTTCAAAAAAGATCCAACAAGCCTACCAACAACTTTGGCAAAGAACTGATTTAATTGTAAGCAATGACAGAGTTAGTTTTAATCCTCCTGAAACTGATAATTACAAATTTCCTGGGCCAAATCTACATTGGGATGTTAGTCTCAAACGCCCCATTCCTTTTGGTCTTCAAGGCTTACTATATTTAACAGACACACCTGAAAACCAAGGTGCATTTACCTTAGTTCCAGGATTTCACAGAAAAATTGATTCATGGCTAGAGAATTTACCACATACAGTAAATCCTAGAACCTATGACTTTCAACAATTAGGAACTAAACCAATTGCGGCAAAGGCTGGAGATTTTATTATTTGGAATCAAATGCTTCCGCATGGAAGTTCGCCAAATACAGGAATGAAACCACGTGTTGTTCAATACATTAATTATCAACCTATCCATCGTGAAATTGAAACGGAATGGATCTAAAATGACTAAATTTTTCAAAAAATAGACAGACTTGTCTATTTTTGATAATTTTTTATATATTTGCAATATGAAACACGCTTTAGTTAAAGATCATATTATTCAAACAGCTTCACATTTGTTCTATCAAAATGGGTATAACCTCACTGGTATCAACGAAATTATAAAAGAAGCAGGCATAGCCAAAGCGACACTCTATAATCATTTTAAATCTAAAGAAGACATCTGCATTGCTTATTTACAGCATAAAAACAGCATGTTTATTTCAGAAATTAAAGCTTTTGTTGAAGAACGTAAACATGGCGAAAATCGCATTTTAGCATTATTTGATTATCTGGATCAATTTTTTAATTCCAAAGAATTTAATGGTTGTTGGTGTATAAATACAATTTCTGAAATCCCAAAGGACAATACCAAAATACGAGAAGAGATTTTAAATCAAAAACAAAATTTAATCGTATACATCACTGAATTAATCAAAAATAACTTAGAAGGCCTATCAAAAGAAAACAGTAAATCTATTGTAAAGCAAGTGTACTTACTCTATGAAAGCGCAGTCTCTGAAAGCTACTTACAAAATGATATTTGGCCAATTCATTCGGCGAAAACTATTTGCAAACAACTATTATAATATCAAAAAAATTTACACAAAAACAGACAGACTTTTCTGTCTATAATCAAACACAAATATATATTATGAAAACATTCGAAAACAAAACAGCCCTCATCATTGGAGGCACTAGCGGTATTGGTTATGAAACTGCTCAACACTTGTTAAATGAAGGCGCAACTGTACATATTGTTGGTAGATCGACAGGAAAAGTTGCAGCTCAAGATCATTTAATAAAGCATACGGTAGACATAACCGATGCATCCGAAGTAGATGAACTCATTTCAAAAATTAATAGCTTAGATAATCTAGATTACCTGGTAAATGCTTCAGGTATTTTTGGACCAAAGTCCTTTTTAGATCATACTAAGAGTGATTATGATTCATATTTAGACCTCAATAGAGGCTTTTTCTTTATTACACAATCTGCTGCAAAAAAAATGAAGGATACATCTGGCGGATCTATTGTAAATGTAGGTTCGATGTGGGCAAAACAGGCTGTTAAAGCTACCCCATCTTCTGCTTACTCAATGCAAAAAGCTGGTTTGCATTCGTTAACACAACACTTAGCCATGGAATTAGCCGATTATAATATTAGAGTTAATGCTGTATCTCCTGCTGTAGTTCAAACACCTGTATATCATAGTGTATTTGGAGGAAAAGAAGAAGCAGATAAGGCTTTGGAAGGGTTTAATGCATTTCATCCTATTGGAAGAAATGGTACACCTAAAGATGTTGCCAATAGCATCACCTTCTTATTATCTGATAAAGCGTCTTGGGTCACTGGAGCTATTTGGGATACAGATGGAGGTGTAATTGCTGGACGTAATTAAACAAACCCATTTACAATCAAAAAAGCATGTCATTAAACAATGATATGTTTTTTTTTACAATTCAGTCATAAAAATTGACGGTTCGGTTAGTCTCTTTAGGCAAAGTTTTCTTTTCGTTGGATATTTGACTCATCAATAACAAATAAACCATTTAAAACATCATATCATGAAAACTTTATTTTTATCAATCGCCTTAATAGTAGTATCAACTTTAGGATTTGCTCAAGATAGCAAAGGACAAACCATCACAGTAACTATAGAAAATGCTAAAAACGATAATGGCAAACTATTAGTGTCTCTAAATACAAAAGATACCTTTATGAAAGGTGCAGGAATTCAAAATGCCGAATCTAAGATTAAAGACGGAAAAGCGACCATCACTTTTGAAAACGTAACGCCTGGAGATTATGCCATCATGGTTTTACATGATGAAAATGAAAACGAAAGAATGGATTTTGAAGACAATGGAATGCCAAAAGAATCTTACGGAATGTCTAATAACCCTAGAAGTTACGGACCTCCAATCTATGAGGATGCAAAATTCACACTTACTAAAGAAGATATTAAATTATCTATTAGACTATAACACAACTTCATCAATCAATCAATCAATCAATCAATCAATCAATCAATCAATCAATCAAAAAGTTAGTCAATCAAAAAAAAGAACCTTCTCATAGAAGGTTCTTTTTCATTTACATTGGTTTACCAATATAATCTGAAAAGGATATTAGGTGCAAAACCTATAGAGAATCTATCTATAAGCTCTATATCACTATTTAAGTCGTTATTACCTCTATACTCTCTACTTATAAGGTTTTTATTATCGTAGACGTTTCGTATTGAAAACCCTACTTTTGCTCTTAACTTACTATCTTCGGAAAATTTGAACTTATACGTAGACGATAAATCAAGTCGGTGATAGTTTGGTAATCTATTGGTATTTATTCCATCATTAAACTCTAAACCATTAATTCCATTTGTAGATGCTGTATAAGGCTTACCTGTTTGCCACCGCCATCCTAACGCCACTTGAAAATTTGATAATTTATAACTTAATGAAGCAGTAAAAGCATGTCTTACATTAGATCTGGAATCAAAAAATTCAGTATTATTTAAATTTTGATACTTACTCTCCGAATTATTGAATGCATAACTTAGCCAAGAATTGAACCTATTAAATCGTTTCCTCACATAAACATCAACACCGTAAATTCGCTGCTCTCCAATATTAAATGCGCTATTATTTGGATTCAAAAATCCAAAAGACAAAGCTGTGATATCATTTAAAGTTTTGTAGTAATTGTCGATATCTATAGTCCATCCATTGTTAGTAAAGATAAATCCGGCAGATACTTGTTTGCTATTAATAATAGGAAACTCATTTCCGTTAGCTAATCGCCAGACTCTATTTTCTAAAGACAAATCACTTATTATGGTTTCATCGATCTCACTAATAATTTGATTTTTAATTTCTCCCGAAATTTGAAGTTTTAAGTTTCTGAGTAACTGTTTGTAAAACAACAATCTTGGCTCAAACCTAAAGGTGTCGAGTTCATCAAAGTAGTTTACTCTTAAACCTAAAGACAATTCAAATAATTTTGGATTTTTATATTCATAATTTCCATATAGACTATGCGTTTTTACTACAGTTTTATCTTCATCTAAAACAAATTGTAAATTCGCTGTATTTAAAAACGCATATGCAACATCTTTTAATACGAATTGATAACCTAACGTCGCAGAATTATTAGTATTTATATGCTGCACAAACTCTGTTGAAATTCCAGAATCAAAGATCACATTTCGCTTTTCAAAATCAGACACTTGCGTCTCTCCTTCCGAAGTAATAAAATTATAATTGAGTTTATATTCTGAAAAAAACGCTGATGTATGTTGACTCAATTTAGAATTCCATTGGGTTTCCCAACCCATGCCATAACCTGTGTTTTTAATCAACATAAGATCATTAAAACTTTGGTCATTATCTATATCAAACACTGTATAATTTAACTGATTATCTATAGAGATCATGCTTGCATACAAGCTATTGTTAGCATTAGGTTGGTAGTTTAATTTCACATTAAAATCTAAAAAACTGAAATCGTTATTGGGGTTATCACCGTTTTCAATTTTTGTGCTTTCAAAAACCTTATCTGCTAATCTATCGAATGTATAGGATTGGTAGAGGTCGGTATAACTTGATCTAATTGAAGCTTGAATACCCAATTTATCTTTAATGATTGGTGCTTCAATAAATGCATCTGCACTAATACCATTAAACCCTATTTGTGCTTTTAATTCATCCTCAATTTCTGAATTAGTCCGCATAGATATTACACTAGAAGCGCGTTCACCATATCTAGGATGAGACCCCTTGTTTATAAAAGTAACATCTTTAGTCGCATTGGGATTAAATGGTGAGATCATTCCAAAGAGATGTCCTTTATGATAAATATTAATCCCATCCCAAATTAACCGATTTTGATCCATCTTTCCGCCTCTAACTAAAAAACCAGAAGCTGTTTCATTTGGACTCACAACTCCTGGTAATAATTGAATACTCTCTAAGACATCTGGCTCGGTGAGGCCAGGTAATATGCCCAGATCTTTCGGACTAATTTGATATGACCCATCTTTCCGCTTGGATATGCCTTTTGTGAGATAACTATTAATAATTATTTTATCTAGTTCTTGTATATTGACTTCAGATTCAGATTTATTGACGATGATATATCTACTCGCAACAATTTCAAAACTCAACCCAGTTTGTGTTTCTATAGCTTTAAGCACTTGTGTTAAGCTGCGCTTTTCTTTTTTAAGATTAACTGTTTTTCCTTTTATAATCTCGTCTTTATATGAAAAACGTACATCATAAATATCTTCAATAAGATCAAAAGCATTTTCAATTTTTTCAGACTCAAAATTGATATAAAATTTATTAGCCTCTTCTTGCGAAAAGGCTAAAACAGGCAAAATTAGTAAAATGCTGTTAATCAATTTTTTCACTTTATACTCAAATAGATGTTCCGATTGTCTTTTTCAACGTATCTTATTTGTAGAGATTTAAATACCGTTTTTAATGCAGTATCTAAATCGTTGTGGGTAAAACTACCTGTATACACAACTGTTTGATCAATATCTTTTGCTTCAATATTAATATCGTATCTTGATTCTAATGCAGAAATCACATATTTTAAAGGTACACTTTTAAACGTGCTTTCACCATGAATCCAAGTAGGATCAGTCTCAAAGGTTTCCCACTTTTCTATAGAATGACCATTAATGCGTCTAACAGAATGTGTTGGTAATAAAATGTAGTTTTCGTCTTTAGATTGTACGCTCACTTTTCCTTCAAAACAAACCACTTCAAATAGATCGCTTATAGAATTAACATTGAATTGTGTTCCTAAAACTTTAACCTCACCATTTTCAGTATGTACTGTAAACGTATTTCCTTTTTCTACTTTGAAATAGGCTTCACCTTCTAAGTGCAAAGACCTATCAGATGCCCATTCGTCTTCATTATATGTCAATGTAGATTTAGAATTTAAAATCACCTCAGACCCATCTAATAATGCTATTGTTTTATATTCTCCGTAATTGGTTTTGATTGTCACAATATCATCAGCTAAGAGCGAGAATAGTCCAAAAAATAAGACTATAGATGCAGCAATACCAATAAACCAACTATTCGTATGGAGCTTACGAACATTACCTTTCTTTTTAGAAATATGATCAGTAATTTTTTCAAAAGAGGCTTCTGTTGAGGCTTCTAATGCTTCGTAGGTTTCAATCCCTTTTTTGATTTTCATATAAGAATTATACTCAGCGTTAGTCACTAAGGTTTTCAGATCTTCATCAGTGATCTTGCCTTCTAACCATTTGGCTAAAAACGTATCTTTTTCGTTATGTAAATCTTGTTCTTTCATTTGAATACTATAATAAAGACAACTACAATTAATAAAACCCTACCTAAAACATCATATTTTTTAAATATTTCCAATTTCCGACCTCATGACAACTAATGCAGCATGCATTCGTTTTTCAACAGCTTTTATCGAAATGTCTAATTCTAGAGCTATATCTTTGTATTTCTTTTTCTCTATTCTATTTAATAGAAATACTTCCTTCTGCTTTTCGGGTAATCCATTTATTGTACGTTCTAACTTATCCATAAACTCTTTCTCAAGCATTATAAACTCTGGAGATTCATTAGTAGCTTCTTTCACTAAACTTTGTTGATGCTTTCTCACCACATTGTCATGTTTCACAGAATTTAAGAACGTATTTGAGGCTACTGTATAAAGATAGCTTTTTACTTTATCATAATTTACTTTACTACAGTTGTCCCAAAGTTTTATAAAAGTTTCCTGCAAAATGTCTTCAGCCTTATCGATATCCTGAGTTTTAAAAAAAATAAAGCGTCGCAAATCTTTGGCATACTCACGATAGATAGTCTCAAAAGTTTGAGACTGACATATTTTATGTGGATCTTTAGCCATTATTTGCTTTGAAAGTGAACGTGTCAAAACTAAATAAAAAAAAATTAGAGTAAAAAGTAGGGTATTTTTTTTGACAGTTGTCTTAGTTATGATTAATCGATAAAACCATATTTAATCTTAAAAATTGCTATGATGAAAAATTTCAAATTATTTCTTTTAAGCTTTGCCCTTATTGCAAGCGTTTTTACGTCATGTACAAATGACGAACCTGTAATAGAAGATCAAAATATAGACGAAAGTGCGTCTATCACTACATCTCTATCAGAACTTAGATTACAATTCAACAATCAAGGAAACATGATTCCTACGGAGAATCCAACAGGAAATATCGTGTTTGATTTCTGTTTTGATTTCGTATACCCAATTAACCTATCTTATAATAACGGGACTACAGTTGCTGTTGAAAGTCTTGAAGATTTAGTACAAGTTTTAATTAATTCTACAGATGATCTATACATTAATGGGATTGCTTTTCCTTTTGATGTCGAAACATATAACGATGATTCTGATGCTATAGAAGTAGTTACTATTAACAATGAAGAAGAATTTGAAGATGTTTTAGAAGACTGTGATTTTGATGAATTTGATTGTGAATGCGATGACGAGTACGACCCAGTTTGTGTTGAAATAGAAGCTCCAAACGGAGAAGTATTCTTAATGACTTATCCTAATGAATGCTATGCAGAGTGTGACGGATTTACCGAAGATGATTTTTCTGAAAACTGCGAAGAAGATTATAATTGCCCTGGAGGTATTGAGTGCTTTACTTTTAACTTCCCACTATCGATTATTACAGATGATGGTACAACTTTAGAAGTAAACTCACAAGAAGAATTAGATAACGCCTTATACAATTCATACTATTTTGATTTCGTATTCCCAATTGACGTGACTCTTGATGATGGTGATGTATTAACTATAAACAATGAAGAAGAATTTGAAGACATTTTAGAAGATTGCTTTGATGAATACGACGATGATTGTGAAGAATGTGCAAATACAGATGGTCCAGTTGTATGTGTTGAATATGAAGAAGACGGTCAAACGATAATCATTCCATTCCCTAATGCATGTTATGCAGAATGTGAAGGATTTACTCAAGAAGATTTTGTTGACTGTGGAAATACAGGTTCAGAATGTTTAGAATGTCTAGAAGAAGAAATCGATCCAGTTTGTGTAGAATATGAAGAAAACGGACAAGTATTTGTTACGTCTTTCCCTAATGCATGTTATGCAGAATGTGCAGGGTTTAGCTCAGAAGACTTTATCGAATGTGAGGATATAAATAATCCTTCAGATTGCTCTGAAGAAGATGTAGAAGGTCTATTAGTTGAATGTCAATTTTGGACTGTAACCATTGGAGATCAAGAATACACTTATGTGTTTGGTAGTGATGGAACAGTTACCGTAAGTGAGGCCAATGACCCAATAACTTCAGGTACTTGGGAAGTTTCAACAACTCCTGTTGGAGGAGAGGTTGGTGTTACTGTAAATACAGATTCAGGTAACTTTGCTAGTGTTTGGTTATTCTTTGATTGTGATAATCCAGAAGGACCAGAAGTAGTAAGTACTGCTTCATGGGTACTAGATATAACATCTGGTTGTGAATAAAATTGATTGGTTTTAAGCTTGATAATAAACCCTTTGGAATCCTATTGATTCCAGAGGGTTTTCTTTTAGATACAATATTTCTTAGATTCAAATACTTTCATCTAACCAAGCTTTCATCATCCATACCGTTTTTTCTTGCTCTGTTATAAAATCACTAATCATAGAATTAGTTCCTTCATCATTAGCATTTCCAGAGCTTTCTAAAATCTGACGCTCAATTTTCAATAATTCGGTTAAAGAGGCTACTATGAGTTTTACAGCCTTTTCATCTTCGGAAATATCTTTACCAACAGGGACTTTTGCCGCTTTTGTGTAATCTTCGAAGGTATGTAACGGAGTCACACCTAAAGTTAAAATACGTTCTGCAATTTCATCTACCTTTATATTGGCATCTGTATACAGCTCTTCAAACTTTACATGTAAGTCGAAAAAACGTTTTCCTCTAATATTCCAGTGAATGCCTCTTAAATTCTGATAATAAATCTGAAAATTTGCTAAAAGATGATTTAAATCTTCTGCAATTAATCTTGTTTTGTGAGTTTCAAGCCCTATACTATTTAGTGTCATAATGTCTATTGTTTTTATTAATGCAAATTTATTTTATAATTAATTCAATTTATTATAGTTTTTATAAATAGTTTTTATATTTTTATAGTCTAAATGAATAACAATGACAATTACACAACTACATTACGTATTAGCTATAGCAGAACATAAGAATTTCACAAAAGCTGCCGAAAAGTGTTTTGTAACGCAACCAACTCTAAGTACTCAAATACAAAAATTAGAAGAAGAACTCGATATACTCATCTTCGATAGAAGTAAAAAACCTATTGAACTTACAGATGTTGGTAGAAAAATTGTGCAGCAAGCCAAAAATATAGTTGATGAGTCTGATCGTATACAGGATATTGTAGATCAACAAAAAGGATTTATTGGTGGTGAATTTAAGATTGGGATTATTCCAACCATAATGCCAACACTATTACCTATGTTTCTCAAAACTTTTATTAAGAAATACCCAAAGGTCAAACTCAAAATTGAAGAGTTAACCACTGAAGAAATCATCACTAGAATTGTAGACGGACATTTGGATGCCGCAATTGCTGCTACGCCTCTAGAACACGAAACGATAAAAGAGCGTGTACTGTACTATGAACCTTTTGTAGGTTATGTCCCAGACGATCACAGATTAAAGGACAAGAAAAAAATTGAGGTATCTGATTTAGATATTAATGACATGTTGCTATTAGAAGATGGTCATTGCTTTAGAGATGGTGTAATCAATCTTTGTAAGGCATTTAAAACCCATGAAGACGACCAATTTCAATTAGAAAGTGGTAGCATAGAAACCTTAGTCAAACTATCCAATGAAGGCTTGGGAATGACACTTCTTCCCTATCTAAATACGCTAGATCTTAACGAAAAGATGTCAGCTAAATTACATCATTTTAATGATCCTTCACCAGCTAGAGAAGTAAGTATTATTTATCACAAAAGTGAACTAAAAATGCAAATCATTGATGCATTACACAATGTAATCTCTGGTATTATAAGAGGTGCTATAGCATTTCAAAATGTTGAGATTATTAGTCCAATAGCTAAATAAATCTTAACTTTTAGAGAAAATCGCAGAAAAACCTTTAAGGTTTATCTGCGATTTTTAACTATAAGCCCATATTAGAAGGCATACTGAACACCTAAAGTAATGGTTTCCTTTTGTTTTAACTGAACACCATTTACATCTTGCAATAATGGAGTCGCAAATTCAAAACCAAAACGCACATTCTTAAATGACCCTTCAGGCACATAAAGATTAAAACCTAAGCCAGAATTAATATAGGTACCACCTGAGTTCCTAGTATCTGCGGTAATCACCATCATTGGGTTTAAATCAGAATTAACGCCATCAATCTCACTAACAATCAAACCTTCCAAACGTGCTGAGAAGCTCAACCAATTTGCAACTTTATAGGCCATCCAGTTATTTAAACTATAACGATTTCCTAAGGAATAATCATTATCATTTTCACCAAAACGAATGACACCTCTTAGTTGAGAGCCAAATGAAATAGCATTATTTTGAACTAAATAGGTCAAAGCCAATTCAGAATCAAAAGTTCCACTGCCAATTTGCATTGGATAAGGCAAAATAACTTCATTACCCATAGAGGCTGGTGTTTCATCTTTATTATCTATAGATCCTATAGGCAAAGAAAATCCTATTTGTCCATGTAATTGCTGACGGTTTTTGTTAAAAAACTTGTACATCATGGCTAACTTCAAATCACCAAATCCAGAAGATTCAGTCATAAATGTTCCACCCATGGCAGTAAGGTGATCCATTTCCATGGTTATATAGCTAGTCATAGCCATAACTGTAATTCGATTACTTGGTGCATACATAGCGCCTAGCATATGCATTTGCATTGGCATTTCTGTTGGTGTGACCATATACTCTCCTCCATTTGGAACCAAAACGCTCCCAAATCCCACATCATCGTTACTGCGTTTGAGGTCTTCCATTGCCATGGACATATATCTGTATGAGAACATAAATTCTCCTTTTCCGTGCGTATGGTCTCCCATAACCGATATTGGTGCATGTCCATCTGGTCTACTTCCTGACCATTTTTTTGTGTCTTCGTTGTCTTGTGCGCATACGAGCGTACTTGCCATTAAAAAAATGACATATATAAGTTTGTTCATTCTGTATTGCTTTTAAAATGAATGTTATAAATAATTTGAAAAAATTAAGACAGAAATGTCTTAGCCGAAATAAGAAGGCACAAACCGAGGAGGATGAAACAACTCATAAATAAAATTACGTGTTTCAGTAGTATTAGAACACCATCTTTTTTTAGATAAATAAGGCTCTATTACTGTATCGTTTTCTGAATGATATACTTGAAAATATAATGGATAAAATGCCTCAAATACGGTATTTATAGCTAAACTTTCATCACTTGAGCTATCATTTTGAGAAACTTGAAGCTGTTTTGCTAAATGACATTTACCATTACACTGAAGCTCGGGTTTTTCCTTATTCACACAATAGGTCTCAATAATATAATCAATGTTTAACTGGTAATATAAGACTTGACCTACAAAGTAAATTGGTCTAAAAGCGAAAGAGATGAGCAATATGAAAAGAAATATCTTTTTCAGGGCTTCAATGATTTATACAAAGATAAATTAAAAGTAAATTCTACTAAACTTAAAACCATAAAAAAAGCGACTCGTAAGTCGCTTTTTTTTATTCATTTAATAAGATTAAACATTGATCTAATTCTGGGTTCTGTAAGATTAAAGATTTAATATAAATCTTAAGCTCTTCAATTTCGTAAGGTAATAATCTTTGAAGTGCTTTTTGTAATTCTTTACAGAACAATGTAGCGTCGAAACTCACTTTATTAAGTACAGTTTTTGTGTACTCAAACATTGCTCTTGCCATTCTTTAATTGGGTTTAGGGTTTAAAAAAAGTAGATTTGTTTTATATGCCTTTGTTTTAATTATTACATTCTAAATGTAGTAAAAAAAATGATTCCCTAGACGAACAGTGTCAAAATTTAACAGCCAATTATATGTTAAAACCTATTATCGCCATCCAATAAATCTCCTAAACCTCCAAGGATACTGCCTTCTCCCTTACTATTACCACCTCTTGGTATAGAAGACACAATACGACCTGCAAGTCTGCTAAATGGTAGTGATTGCACATATACTACTCCAGGCCCTCGAAGTTTAGCAAAGAATAAGCCTTCACCTCCAAAAACGGTATTCTTAATACCACCAACAAATTCAATATCATAATCGATGTCTTGAGTAAACCCAACAATACAACCTGTATCTACTCGTAACGTTTCACCAGCTTGTAATTCTTTTCTTGCCATGGTTCCTCCTGCATGTACAAAGGCCATCCCATCGCCTTCTAACTTTTGCATGATAAATCCTTCGCCTCCAAAGAGTCCGCGACCAAGTTTTTTAGAAAACTCTATACCTACACTTACACCTTTAGCTGCACATAGAAATGCATCTTTCTGACAAACAAATTTGCCATTATACTCTGTAAGATCTATAGGAACAATTTTTCCAGGATAAGGTGAAGCAAATGATACATTGCGCTTTCCTGAAAGGTCATTATAAAAGGCTGTCATAAACAAACTTTCGCCTGTGAGAATACGTTTTCCTGCACCTAATATTTTTCCGAAGAACCCTGTATCCTTTTCTGAACCGTCACCAAAAATGGTTTCCATTTTGATACCGTCGTCCATCATCATAAAGCTTCCAGATTCTGCAATAACACCTTCTTGAGGGTCGAGTTCTATCTCGACATATTGCATTTCTTCTCCGTAAATTCTGTAATCGATTTCGTGTGATGTCATGGTTTTGTGTTTTTTAATTGATTACCTATATGTTTTAAGACTCCTGCTTTTGTTACAACTCATTATTAACTTTTAACCTTTAGCGTCCATTCAAAGTTAAAATCTGATACTTGTACGCCGTCTTTATTTATTCCTTTCGAATTTAACCAAACGGTTTGTCCTTCTCCTGTTTCTATGGCTTTCTTAATGGCATCATCAATGTCTTCTCCTTGATTACAAGTAAAAGTAATTCTTCCCGTTGCCTTTTTAGTAAACGATCCATTATTATTGGCGACCAACATGGAAATATTCTTTCCACTTGACTTGATCTTAGACATAACCAAAGCACCAGTAGTTAACTCTGCTGCCATACCTTGTACAGCCCAAAACATAGACTTAAATGGGTTCTGATTAAACCATCTATGCTTGACCGAAACCACACAAGTGGTATTACTTAAAGCTTTAGTACGTACACCACAAAAATATGCGGATGGTAATTTAAATAATAAAAAGGCATTGAGTTTTCTTGGTGAAACTATCATGTTTACTGGAAGTTTCAGCTAATTTATTGAAAATATTTGACACTACCATTTGTTAATATTATGTTAAATTTAAGTACTATGCGTAACATAATACCTGTTTTTAGACATATATTTGTATAAGAAATTACTATATGTTTTAAAATCATGTTAGACAATCATCAAAAAAACATCGCAACATTTATCCATTTATCAACCTTTAGTAGGTTTATAATTCCATTAGGAAATTACATTGGGCCAATTGTATTATGGATGGTGAACAAAGACAAATCAGAGTTTATTGATAATCATGGGAAGCAAGCCATTAATTTTCAAATAAGTATTTTACTTTATACATTAATTCTTGGTACAATATCAATCCCATTTTTCATTTTTAAAGTTTTCAACGGTTTAGACTTTGTGGATTTTAATGGGTTTCATGATTTTCATATCAATATTGGACAACCTTCTCCTCTATTATATATAACTGGAGGTTTAGCTTTTTTAGCAATCATAGGGTTTATTCTAGAAATGGTATTTATAGTTATTGCTAGTTTAAAAGCAAGAGATGGCGAATTATATCATTATCCATTAACCATCAACTTTTTAAAATAAAATTTCATCAATTAACCATCAATCAATCAAAAAATGAACAGTTTCACTTTAAAATCTCATTTATGAAGATAGAAAACACAAAAGCACAAATGCGAAAAGGCGTATTAGAATACTGCATTTTGTCAGTATTAAAAGATGACGATGCTTACGTGGCAGAAATCTTAGGCACGCTTAAAGACGCAAAACTACTTGTGGTAGAAGGGACAATTTATCCACTTCTCACAAGGCTTAAAAATGCTGGACTACTCAATTATCGTTGGGAAGAATCCACATCTGGACCACCAAGAAAATATTATGGTCTTACAGAAACAGGTCAGTTATTTCTAAAAGAATTAACCATTACCTGGAACGAATTACAAAATGCAGTTAATATAGTAACAAGAGAAAAAACTAAAAAATAATGAATAAAACAGTCAACATAAATTTAGCAGGTATATTCTTCCACATAGACGAAGATGCATACTTAAAATTACAGCGCTATCTTGAGGCTATAAAACGTTCATTTACAGACTCTCAAGGTCGATCAGAAATCATATCAGATATTGAAGCTCGTATAGCCGAACTATTTAGTGAGCGTGTACAAAACGAAAGACAAGTTATAGGGCATAAAGAGGTAGATGAAGTCATCACTATCATGGGACAACCAGAAGATTATCTGGTTGATGACGAAATCTTCGAAGATGAGCCTAAACGTTCATACTCAAAACGTAGTACGTCTACATCTAAAAAATTATATAGAGATACAGACAACTCTTATGTTGGAGGTGTTTCATCAGGATTAGGGCACTATTTTGGTATCGATCCATTATGGATTCGTTTAATCTGGTTCTTATTAATTTTTGGAGCAGGTACAGGAGTTTTATTATACATCCTACTTTGGATCTTTGTTCCTGAAGCTACAACAACTTCTGAAAAATTAATGAT
This sequence comes from uncultured Psychroserpens sp., assembly GCF_947500255.1. Classification (GTDB taxonomy): domain Bacteria; phylum Bacteroidota; class Bacteroidia; order Flavobacteriales; family Flavobacteriaceae; genus Psychroserpens. The sequence goes on from NZ_CANMRL010000002.1 coordinate 144,012, forward strand.
GAAGGGTGAGCAAGTCAATATTAGTAACATCGAAAAAAAAATTAGAGACGGTTTCGACAGTGTGTCCAATGCTGTTCAAAATGTAGATTTAAAAAAACAAGGCGATAAAATAAAAGAAGGTTTCGAACACGTTTCAGATTCTATTTCCGAAGGTGTAAAAAAAGCCGATTTACCTCGTCAAGGCGAACGTATAAAATCAACATCTAGTACATTTTTTGAGACTATTGGAGACATCATTATGTTCTTTTTAAAGCTTTTTGCTAAATTCTTTGGTATTATTTTAATGATCGTTGGTGCAGTCACTATCATTTCATTAGTAATTAGCTTATTTAGCCTTAGCATACTGGACAACGTAAACATTCCTGGAACCAATTTCTTTCATATTGCCGATGCTACTAATGTACCTGTTTGGGTCATGTCGCTACTCGTATTTTTCTTTGTTGGTATTATAGCATTTTTCATATTCTACCTTGGATTGAAAATATTAATTACCAATCTGAAATCTATTGGTAACCCAGCAAAATATACCTTATTGGGCTTATGGTTAATTTCATTTATCTCATTAATTATATTGTCTGCAAAATTCGGACTTAGTTTTAAAGAAGAAGGTTCTACAATTAAGACTGAAAAATTAGCATCAATTACAGCTAACGACACTATAAGTTTACGAATGGATGACAATGATTTATTCTCAAGAAACAGATACTATAGAAGTTATGGCTTTGATACAGCTTACGACGATAACGACAATAAAGTATTATACTCTAGAGGTGTGAGACTTATTGTGAGATCAACTAAAGATAGTATTGGTAAAATTAGAGTAGAACGCAGTGCAAGAGGATCAGATTACAACAATGCTAAAAATAGAGCAGAACGTATCAGCTACAAATATAACTTACAGAATAATGAATTATCATTAGATAGCTATTTAACCATTCCTTTAGATGAGGCCCGCAAAGGTCAGTCGGTTACTGTAACCGTTTATTTACCTGAAGGCGCTGTACTTTATGCAGATAAAAACACATACAACTATCATAGTAATGATTACTATTATAACGACATTCTTGATCATAACATGGAAGAGCGTCATCTTAAAATCATTACCAACGGTGTGAAATGTTTGGATTGTCCGGAAGATGATGAGTTCAGAACCGAAGTTGATATAGACGATGACGAGAACGGACTCGAAATTAACGAGGATGGCATAAAGGCTAAATCGGATAACAGTAGTCTAAAAATTGACGACGACGGACTTGAAGCAAAAATCGACGATGTTAATGTTAATATTAACGACGAAGACGGTGTAAAAATCACAACCGACAACAACGAGAATTAACAATTCATCCTAATCAATCAACGGTTCAGATATTTAAAATTTAACTAACCAACCATTTTTTAAATATTTGAACCTTAATCAATCAAAAAATGATACAGTTACTATATAGACTTATAATGTTCACCGTCGCTTTTTACGGAATGAACATGTCAATTAAGGCTCAGGTAGACCAACATAAAGAGATATTTAATACTTTAAAAGTAAATGACAGTTTAATCTTTGAGCGTTCATTTAATAAATGTGAAACACACTATTTAAAACAGTTAATTGCTGAAGATTTTGAGTTTTACCATGATATTGGCGGACTTGAAACATCAAAAGAAGCTTTTATTAAAAGTATGAAAAATGGTATTTGTAATCCTAATAATAAAACCAAGTCTAGACGAGAATTGGTTGAAGGCAGCCTTGAAGTATTTTTACTAAAAGATAATGGTAATGTCTATGGGGCATTACAAAATGGAGTTCATAAATTTTTTGAAACAACCAACGGAAAAGAAGTTGCTGGTAGTATTGCTAAATTTTCACATTTATGGGTTTTAAAAAACGAAAAATGGGTTTTAAAACGTGTGATAAGTTATGACCATAAAATGCAAGAACAACCTATTGTAGATGGTGTGGAGATTTCTAATGAACTATTAGACACTTATATAGGCCAATATCAAGCTAAAGAAACTGGTTTGGTTGTGATATCTAGAACAGAAAAAGGATTGCACATAAACGCTGGACAAATGAGTGCAGATATTTATGCTAAATCTCCATCACTTTTTGCTCATAAGCAAGCTCCCTTAACCTTTGAATTTGTATCTGACTCTCAGGGAAAGATCACTAAATTCATCGTAAGAGAAAACGACAATATAGTTGAAGAAGCTATAAAACAATAAATCATCAAAAAACAAAAATCATGACAACATTAACAAAATTTACAATTGCAGTAATATTTAGCTTACTGCTAACATCATGCAACTTCGATATCAATTTTGATACTGGAGTTAGAGGAAATGGAAACGTATCAACAGTAGAGCGTACACTTGATGGAGATTTCGACCAAATTGCTGTAAGCAGAGGTTTAGATGTTTATTTAACTCAGAGTGACACGCCAATGTTAAAAGTACAAGCCGACGAAAACCTTCATGACATTATAATTACAGAAATAGACGAAGGTGTTTTAAAAATATATGCAGATAAAAACATTAGCCGTTCCGAAGCTAAAAAAGTAATGGTAAATGTAAAAGACATTAATCTTATTACATCAACAAGTGGTAGCGATGTATATTCTACAAACACTATCATTGCAGACAACTTGAAACTAGTAACGACTAGTGGAGCTGATTTAGAAATTGATATCGATGCCGAATCAACAACCTTAAGAGCTACAAGTGGTAGTGACCTAAAAGTGTCTGGGACTACAAATGATTTAAATGCTGAAGCGACTAGTGGAAGTGACATAAAAGCTAGAGAATTAAAAGCTCAAAACTGTACTGCCTCTGTAACAAGTGGCGCAGACATTATAGTAAATGCTGAGCAAAAACTTAAAGCTAATGCAAGTAGTGGTGGTGATATAAAGTACTATGGAAATCCAACAAATGTAGATACTAATGATGGCGTCTCTGGAAGTATTAGAAAACAATAGAATAACTTCAGTTCAAAGTAATTTGAGATGAAAAAAGTTATAAAAATCATACTTGTTTTTTTCGCGCTAATTTTACTCTTGTTCTTTACTAATGTTTTATGGAAATCTCCATCATTCTACAAGGCAGCTAAGCAACATACCTTAGAAACTCCTATAATGGATATGGTAGAGTACAAAAGCATTATCAATGAGCACCGCAGACCATATATTTATGAAGTAGCTTCAAAAAACAAAGGTAAAGTCATTGTCGTTGGTGTAGAACATATCAACGACCCATCAAATGCTCAATTTGATTCCATAAGACATTACTGGGATATGCATAAACCAAATATTGCTCTTGTTGAAGGTCGAATGGGGTTTTTATTTAAATGGTTACAAGATCCAATAGAGAGCTATGGTGAAAGTGGTTTAACATCTGATTTGGCTAAAAGAGATAATGCCGACTTATATACATGGGAACCAACAAGAGAAGATGAAATAGAGCTCATGATAAAAAAGTACCCAGCAGAACAACTAGCAATGTTTTATGCGCTTCGACCATTTTATGGTATACCAAAAGAGGAACGCCTTAACAATCCAGAAGAAATGCTACAACAATTGATTGAGGAGCGCACAGACTATGAGCATTTGAGGTATTCAATTACGTCTTGGAAAGATGTTGATAGTATCTGGAAGCAAGATTTTCCTGGTGATGATTGGCGAGATCATAGTTCAGCTTATGGATGGCCTGGCTATTTTCAAGACATTTGGAATAGCTCTAATCTCTCAAGAGATGAACATATGATTCATATTATTTTGGAGCAAGTAGATCAAGGTCATACTGTATTTGTCACTATGGGATCAAGTCATGCACCAAGAATCGAAAACACCTTAAAAACAGCCATAAAATAAACGTTTAACAACCAACTAATCAACCACTTTGAAACCATTTCAAGCTTAATTTTAAGTTTGGGATGGTTTTTGTTTATATTTGTTATAACACTTAATTTATAACAATGAAAAATGTTACCTTATTTCTATTACTCGTTTTGGGTTGTACTGTAACAAGTTTTGCTCAAGATACCGAAAAGGTAAAAGGTGATAGAAATTTAACCATTAAACAAACCTACATTGATGGTTTCAAGAAAATTATAGTTGGTGGAGATTTTAAAGTAGAGCTATTTTATAATAAAAAACCATCTGTAGAAATTGAAACCGACGACAACCTTCACGAGTATATTGACATACAAGTTATTGATAGCGTACTCACACTTACTACTACACGAGATATTAGAGCTAAAAAGCTCAATGTGAAAGTAAATTATGGAGATGCCTTCTCTGATATTGAAGTTAAAGATGATGGCGAAGTAAGATCACTAACATCTTTAGAACTAAATAATGCGACATTAAAGACCAGTGGTTCGTCTAGAGCATATCTAAATATTAAAGCAAATGATTTTAATTTTATTAGCTCAGATAAAACCAAAGTTAAATTAAACATTACAGCTACAAATGTCACTGCTGAAATAAGCGATAATACTAAAATGGATGCATTGATAAATGCTACAGATGCAAAAATCGACTTATACCAACGTGCTAATTCTGATGTTGAAGGAAATATAGAAAACTTAACACTTAGAGCAGATAACAATTCTCAATTTAATGGTAAAAACTTTACCACTAAAACATGTAGTGTTATTGCTGAAATTGCTAGTGATGTCTATTTAGAAGTGATTGAAGATATTGTTATTGAAGCAACAGGTTCAAGTGAAGTTTATCTCTACGGAAATCCTAAAATAACTATCAATAAATTTACTGATACCGTTAAACTTCAAAAGAAAGTAAAGTAATGGTTTAATAAGTATTAACAGATATATAAAAGCCCAAAGCATTAAAACTTAGGGCTTTTTTGTTATAGTTTTTTTATTAAAGATTCTAGGCGTGGTACCAACTCTTTAGGAATAGTCTCGGCATTACTAAGCCAAGTATGTGTATGTCCAATGTAAGTCATACCTAAATATTTTGCACTTTGAGTAAAGGGCATTTCAAAGCCCTCAAAAATTTCTTGATCAGACCCACAACTTAATGACCCCATTACTTTGCCTCTTAACTGTCTACCCATAGTTTTCTTTTCGCCAATCAAGACATCCGAAATCCTATCAAAAAAAGTTTTCATTTGGGCACTCATAGTATACCAATAAACAGGCGTTGCAAACAAAATTGTATCATAACGAAGTATCGACGTTAGTAAAGGGAGAAAATCGTCGTCTTCATTCTTTAATTCATAATCAAAATAACCAATATTGTAATCGGACAACACGACTAAATCGATCTCATTTCCATGAGAAATAAGATAATCAACAACTTTTCTGGTATGTCCAAAAGGTCGTGAACTTCCTAATATAATAATGGTTTTATGTTGCATATAAACAATAAATCCGAAGCTTGATATATTAAACTTCGGATTTTTTTACTTAGAAATTAACACCTAGTATACAGGAGTAGACACTTCAAAATCAGACTCTTTTGCCGCTAAATAGCGTTCTGCATCTAATGCAGCCATACAACCAGTACCTGCGGCTGTTACAGCCTGACGATATACGTGATCGGCAGCATCTCCAGAAACAAAGACACCTTCAACATTAGTTTTGGCAGTTCCAGGCACATTAATAATGTATCCTGTTTCATCTAATTTTAGATAATCTTTAAAAATATCAGTATTTGGTTTGTGTCCAATAGCTACAAAAAATCCAGTAGCAGGAATATCAAACTTCTCTCCTGTTTTATTATTAAATGCTCTAACACCAGTCACAACTTGACCATCACCTAAAACTTCTTCGGTTTCGGTATTGTAAAGAATTTCGATGTTAGGCGTATTGATCACTCGATTAGCCATAATCTTAGAGGCTCTAAATTCGTCTCTACGCACAAGCATAGTTACTTTAGTACAAAGTTTAGATAGGTAATGTGCTTCTTCTGCTGCACTATCACCAGCTCCTACAATCACAACTTCTTGATTTCTGTAGAAAAATCCGTCACATACAGCACATGCAGAAACACCACCTCCAAGTTTTAAATATTTCTGTTCAGATTCTAAGCCTAAGTATTTAGCCGAAGCGCCTGTCGAAATAATAACGGTTTGACAATGAATTTCCTTAGTATCATTTACCCATACTTTGTGAACATCTCCAGAAAAATCAACCTTTGTAATCCATCCATCACGAACATCTGTTCCAAAACGAGCCGCTTGGTTTTGTAATTCTATCATCATTTCCGGACCAGTAATTCCTTCTGGGTATCCTGGGAAATTTTCTACATCATTTGTCGTTGTTAATTGGCCTCCTGGTTGCGTTCCTTGGTAAAGTACTGGCGCCATATTTGCTCTAGACGCATATATTGCTGCAGTGTATCCTGCAGGTCCTGAACCTATAATTAGGCATTTTACTTTTTCTATTGTATCAGACATATTTTTGTTTCAATTTATTATAAGCAAAAGTAGGTTTTTTGATTAAAAACTTACATCAAAGTTATTAACAGTTATTATAGTATTATTTGATTTTTCAATGTCTTTAATTACGAATATGATTGTTTACTATTTTGATTATGAGTCTGTAATTTTAGATATAGTGTAAGTTTTTTTGTAAATTTAAAGTAATCACATCTTAAAATCATCATATTATGAAAGCTACTATTTCATCACTCCTAATTATACTGTTGATTTTTTCCTGCAAGGACAAACCTACTAATGACACTGAAGACACAACGATAGATATTTCACAAATTAATGTAAATTCCAATCCGCTTGAAGGTGCTTGGGAACTTGTTGGTTATTATAACTATGTGGATAATGAAGTGATAGATTCCTTTCGTACCAGCGAAGGTTACAGACAAGTAAAAATGTACACAGATTCTAAAGTCATGTGGAGCAAATATATCCCAACAGACTCTTCAGAATGGTTTGGATATGGTAGCTATACGGTTAATGGTAGTGAACTTGTAGAAATTTTAGAATATGGCTCAGAAATGATGAGTAAAATTATTCAGGAAAAGAAAGAATTTAAACATGAATTGATTATTAATGGTGATTCATTTAGTCAAATAGAGATTGATGAAGATGGTAATCGGATTTATGCTGAAAATTATAAGCGTATAGAATAATACTTTAACCTATTATAAAATAAAAAAAGCTAAACATTTTGTTTAGCTTTTTTTATTGGATTAACTGCGTTGATCCTGAATTTGGTTTGTTGGTTATTATTTATTCAAGAATATGTCCACCAGAATGATTGAGCATAGTTCCCGTCATATATCCTGCTAAATCAGAAGCAGCTAAAACTACTACATCAGCAGTTTCTTTTGTAGAAGGTAGTCGCTTTAAAGCAGTTTTTTGTTGTTCTATAAACCCTTGCATTTCATCTCTACTCATCCCCATATTTTCTCCCATAGTGGTAAAGGTATAGTCAATAGTAGGAGAATCTGGCATGGCTTCGGAACGCACTCCAATAACACGAACGCCTTCTCCACCCCATTCGGTTGCAAGACTTTTTACCAAACCTTCGGTGGCTGCATGAGATGCTGTTAATGCAGCACTCCAAGGAGAGCCAACTTTTGCCAAAGTAGAAGTGATGAAAATTATGACTCCATTTTTTTGCTTAGACATTATTGGAAAAGCTGCCTTAGCTGTTACAAATTGATTTGCTGTTGTCGTTTTTAGTGGTATAAGAAATTGCTCCAATGATACATCTAAGGCTGGTTTACCGTGATTATATTCCGCAGGATTTGATGCGCTAAGGTTAATCACGATATCTACCTCTACACTTTCACGTTCAAACCATGAAAAATATTCACTAACTTCATTTTCATCTAACGTGTCAACTTTTCTAATCTCACCCACTTCAGAAGATTCTATACCATCAACATTGATATCCGATAGATATATATTTGCACCACTTGCTTTAAAAGCTTTTGCTACTTTAGACCCTAAAGCCCCTTTAGCTCCAAAGATGAGAGCGTTTTTATTTTTCAATAATTGATTTTTCATTTTTTTATACATTGTTTTAATTATACTTCATGGCTTCATAGCCAAATATTTTTCTTAACAACCCTAACTGACCAATGGCATAAGATTCCCTATCTATTAAAAAAGAAATAGTATTCAGGAGGTTAGGTTCACCTAGTAATGGAGCGTCAAAAGGTTGTGGAGCTAAAAGTTCTTCTTTGGTTAATGCTGACAACCTATCTCTTAAAAGTGGAGTGATTCTGTTCCAATCTTCCTTAATGGGAACCAAATCGGGATAGGTTATGTGTTTTTGAATAGGTCTCTGGTCTTTGAACAAGTCATAGTAAACATCTTGTTCTTTTAACCCGATGTTATTACCCAATCGATATCTAACGGACACAAGGTTTCCTGCAAGCCATGCGATATGGTTTGTACTTTGATTGATTCTTTCTTGGGCATCATCTGGTCGTATATCTACTAAACAATTGAGATAAAGCTTACTGTGAAAATCATACTGCTCCAACAGTCGCACAATTGATAAGTCTATTTCCATATTTTAGGTTTTTGAATATTATTGTATATTTGACTGGTTGCAAAAAACAACTGGATAAATATACATAAAACTAATTGTATTTCACAACTGGTTTTATAATTAAATTAGTTTTGTATGAAAAATTGTAAGTCATATTGCCCGATGAATCAGGCTTTAGAGGTATTTGGAGACAAATGGACTTTATTGATTATCAGGGACATTATGTTTGATAGGAAGCGTTATTTTCGAGAAATGTTGAACTCCGATGAAAAAATAGCCAGTAATATATTAACCAATAGATTGACTAAACTTGAAGAATTTGGGATCTTGATTAAGACCAAAGATGCTCATCATAAACAAAAAAATGTCTATAGCTTAACGGAAAGAGGAATCGATTTAATGCCTGTGATGATAGAAATTGCAAATTGGAGCACCAAACATAGAGAAGTATCTGAGAAGGATAGAATTCATGTGGGTGAACTAATAGCTGGAGGACAAAAGTTACAGGATAAAATGCAGGATGCTCTTAAAAAAGAGTTGGAATTAGTTTCTAAAAAATAATATTATCCCCTTTTCAATATGAAACAATTAAATATTACAATAGTTCTATTAGTCTTATTTATTTTTATTGGCTGTCGTGAGAAAGTTGAAAATTTTAATACTAGCACAGACAAGAAAACCAATGAAATTCAATCCAATGAAATTTCTACAGCTTCTAAATCTTGGCTAGAAATTGTAAACAATAAAAATCTTATTGATATAAGAGGATATTATGCTAACAATGCTTTTAAGGTCATTTCTGCTGATAGTATAGTTACTGGTTCTTCGACAATAGCAGAATATTATATCAATAAATCCAATTTAATTACAGAAAGTAAAACCTTGTTTCTAACAGAAGCCAACAAAACTCAGGGTATCGATTATGAACTAATCAACTACAAAACTGAAGATTTAGAGGAATACATTCAGGTTGTGATTTGGAAACAAAATGATGACAAAAAAGTAAGGGAGTTTGAATACTCGGTAAAAAGAAACAAGGTCAATTCTAATGTCGATAAAGATGACATCTCAAAAAGAAGGGGTTTATGGATTGAACTATGCAATAAAAACAATGCAGAAAATCTGGTTAAAGAGCTTTATGCTAATAACGCAATCTATTTTAACCACAAACCTTTAGTCATTGGTACTGAAGCCATTTCTAAAGAATATCAATACATGAATAATAACAATTACAATCTAACTCTTGAACCTTTAAAAGTTGAAATGGTAACAGAGCATATCGCTTTCGAGATTGGACAATGTAAAGGCAGCTATGGAGGCAAATATGTTATTGTTTGGAAAAAAGAATCTGGTGAAAAATGGAAAGTTTTTATTGATTCAAACTTTTGAAATGTTACAACAGTAGAATATACTATGCATTGTTGTCATGAAGTTGGCAATAATTTTAAAAAGACAAGAATGAAAAAAAATCTTATAAGCTTATTTTGCATCACAATATTTTTATGTCAATGCAAATTGCTTGGTATAAAGAGAAAAATGTTAAGGTAGTCATCCTAATCAATAATAGACTTAAAACACGTCAACCCATTTGGGATGCAATTGAAAAAATATTGTATTAGATACTAGTAAGATAATGAGCCCAGAAGTATTTATTAAATCATATGAAGCAGCTTTAGGAACTCAGGATTGGAGAGCAATAGAGCCTTTAGTTTCTAAAAATGTAAGTGTTACCTTTTCTAATGGAACGGTTCACATTGGAAAAGAAAATGTTCAAAAAGCATTTGAGAAAAATTTTTCTTTAATTAAAAATGAAAAATATACCGTTGTAAATATTAAATGGTTGGTGAAAGATAAAAAGTGTGCGGTCTATTTATTCGAATTTAATTGGACTGGAATTGTAGAGGGTAACTCTGTATTTGGAAATGGAATTGGAACCTCCGTTTTAATAAAAGAAGATGCTAAATGGAAATTATTGACCGAACATTTGGGAAGAAAACCAGATTGATTCTTTTATAAAAAAGATTGGATATAGTTTTATTCACTTTAAAGGAAATTAAGGCTGAAATATACTTACGACTAGAATGAAACATTATGAGATGCCAAACCTCAACCTTGTAGAAATAAAAAAAGCTGAACATAATTGTTCAGCTTCTATGGTCGGGGTGGCAGGATTCGAACCTGCGACCTCCGCGTCCCAAACGCGGCGCGATAACCGGGCTACGCTACACCCCGAAATGGTTATCTTTACTATTAAATAACTAGGAAAATTAGCGGAGAGACAGGGATTCGAACCCTGGGTACCTATTTCTAGGTACGACGATTTAGCAAACCGCTCCTTTCGGCCACTCAGGCACCTCTCCAATTGTATATGAACTTTGCAATAAATTGCGGATGCAAAGGTAACTTATCATTACAAAGAACGCAACTATTTTTTAGATTTTTTTCTGTAAAATTTATTCAGGGTATTCAATTCTGAGATGGAATATGTTAGCTAACTTCATTTTAAGGACTTTCTTTATAGATTGAATCTCCTTAAAGGTAATATTGGCATTTAAAAATTGTCCATCCTCCATTTGTTTACTTATAATACTTTCAACAAACTTATCAATTTTAGTCGTTGTAGGTTCTTTTAAACTCTTAGAAGCTGCTTCAACACTATCACACATCATTAATATTGCAGTTTCTTTACTGAATGGTTGTGGACCAGGATATCTAAAATCACTTTCCTTAGTATCTTCATTAAGTTCTTTTTCCTTTCGATAAAAATAATACACCATACTCGTCCCATGGTGCGTTCTTATAAAATCGATAACTCTATCTGGTAAATTATTTTTTTTAGCAATCTCAATACCATCAAGTACATGATCTATAATAATATGAGTGCTTTCACGTGATGACAATTCATCATGAGGATTAATTCCTGTTGCCTGATTCTCTGTGAAATAAGTAGGGTTTTTCATTTTACCAATATCGTGATACAATGCTCCTACTCTAATAAGCATTGCATTAGCTCCTATTTCATTAGCTGAAGCTTCAGCTAAATTCGCAACATTTAGTGAATGATGGAATGTACCAGGCGCTTTATTTGCTAATTCTTTTAAGAGTTTCGTATTTGTATCTGAAAGTTCTAATAAAGACACATCAGAAACCAATCCAAATAATTTTTCATAGATATATATTAATGGTTGCACAAACAAAGTGGCTAATCCACCAAGAACGAAGAGACCAAAAGTAGAAGGATCTAAATTAGTGATATCACCTTCATGAATCACGAAAAAGGCAAAATACGCAATGATGTATATGAGTGTGATCTGTCCTACAGAAATAAATAAATTTGCACGTTTATATAATTCTGAAACCGTCAAAATGGTAACAATACCAGCTATGATTTGCAAAAACATATACTCATAACTATTTGGTACTATAAAACCTAGAAGCAATACAGTTAACACATGCGCAAATAGACCTAGTCGAGCATCAAAAAAAGCTTTTAATACTAATGGTAAGATACAAAGAGGTACTACATAAACATATTGAGAATTATAGTTAATGACCAAAGTGGTCAATAAGATCATTAATAGAATATTGAAGAAAATAAAAGTTACTTTAGTATTATCTAAAAAGACATCTATTCTATATTTCCGAAGAAATAATAAAAGCATTAACAATGCAAGAGCAACCAAGAGTGCATATGCAAAAACAATCAAATTATAGTTAGATTCATTCCATACTTGAGACTCGTATTCGGTCTCCAAAGACTTTAATACGTCATACTTATTACCTTCAACTAATTCACCTTTAGATATAATTAAAGTTCCTTTTTCGATACTACCTCTTACTGTCGAAATCTCCTCTATTTTCTCATCAAGTGCATTTTGAGTAAATGAGGTATTTAAGCTCAAATTAGGCTTAATAATGTTAAAAAAGAGCGAGACAAAAGTCGCATCAAACTTTGACAGATTATTGGCTTCTAACTTCTTCTCGATAACACTTCTAAATCCGTCAAATTTGGTAAGGTTAGAAAATTGAGTAACATTATATTGTGTTTGCTGATCTAATAAAATGACATTTTTAGCTCCTGAGTAATCATAAGCTTCATCCAAAACACCAACCTTATAAATATCATTTATTGCAGACTCACCTACTCTAAATAAGTTTCTATGCTTTCTAATGATGCTATCTGCAAATGAGGTTTTAAATTTTTCAGAATAATCTCTAAGTACAGTAGCCTTAACTGATGTATTGATATCAAAATAAATAGGACTATTTTCCGATGCCTCAATGCGCTCTTGCTGAATCTCATCTGAAGATTTCTTAATCGCAAAGTCAAAAGGCGCCAAAAGGCTTTCAGATTGCCATGGTTTGCCTTTATCAAAATCATATTTAAATTTCCCGCTCTTCGGAAACAAATAAACAATTAAAAATGTGGTACTTAAAAACAAAAGCACTTTATATAAAAGTGCATGATTTTTATACCATTTATTAATTAAGTCATTCATGATTACAACGATTAAAGCACTATTTAGTTATCGCATTTAATTAGTACTTATACTTTCAAAAGTAAGAAAATATAATAGAACTCATGTTATCGCTCTGAAGCTGTCTTTTTATTAAAAAATGATTAATTTTGCAGCTAGAAAACAAAATAGATTTAAAATGAGTAGAGACGTCGTAATTGTATCAACCGCAAGAACTCCTATAGGAAGTTTTTTAGGAGCTTTATCAACAATTCCAGCACCAAGATTAGGTGCTATAGCTATCAAAGGCGCTTTAGATAAAATTAATTTAAAGCCTGAAATGGTAGAAGAAGTTTTAATGGGAAACGTTGTACAGGCTGGAACTGGTCAAGCGCCAGCAAGGCAAGCAGCTATTTTTGCTGGCATTCCTGATACAGTACCATGTACTACAATAAATAAGGTTTGTGCTTCTGGTATGAAAACTGTTATGCAAGCTGCACAATCTATTGCACTTGGTGACACAGATATAGTTGTTGCTGGTGGTATGGAAAATATGAGTTTGATTCCGCATTATTATCATGCACGTTCAGCAACAAAATTTGGTCCTGCCAAAATGGAAGATGGCATGCAAAAAGATGGTTTGGTAGATGTATACGACCAGAATGCTATGGGTGTATGCGCAGATGCTTGTGCTGCAGAGTATGAATTTTCTAGAGAAGATCAAGATGTGTATGCTATTCAATCTTATAATAGATCTGCAGCAGCTTGGGATGCTGGTAAATTTGACAATGAAGTTGTACCTGTTGAAGTTCCTCAGCGTCGTGGCGAACCTATAGTTGTAAATAAGGATGAAGAGTATACTAATGTGAAAATGGAAAAAATTCCTGCATTAAGACCTGCCTTTACTAAAGATGGAACCGTTACTGCTGCTAATGCATCAACTATTAATGATGGTGCAGGTGCTATGGTATTAATGAGTAGTGAAAAAGCCAAAGAATTAGGATTACAGCCTTTAGCGACAATTAAAAGTTATGCAGATGCAGCTCAAGAACCAAAATGGTTTACTACTGCTCCTGCAAAGGCATTGCCAAAAGCCTTAGATAAAGCTGGTATTTCTCTAAATGATGTGGATTTTTTCGAATTCAATGAAGCCTTTTCAGTTGTTGGATTAGCTAACATGAAAATACTTGGATTAAATGACAGCAACGTTAATGTAAATGGTGGTGCAGTTTCATTAGGTCATCCACTAGGATGTTCGGGTGTTAGAATTATTATTACATTATTGAGTGTTCTGCAACAAAACGATGCTAAAATTGGAGCTGCTGCAATTTGCAATGGTGGTGGTGGTGCTTCGGCAATAGTAATTGAACGTAATTAATATAGTTTAATGCAATACGGAATTTGTAATCTAAGCATTGTTCCTCTTAGAATTGAACCTAGTGACCCAAGTGAGTTAGTATCTCAGGTACTCTATGGTGAAATTTTTAAAGTATTAGAGCAACGAAAATCTTGGAGCAGAATTCGGCTTGCATATGATAAATATGAAGGTTGGATAGATAATAAGCAGTATCTCGAGATTGATGAAGATACTTATAAGTCTATCAAACAACAAGATCATATACTATCAACTGATTTGATCGAGTTTATACAAGACAAGAATCAGCAATTATATACTATACCTTTAGGATCTTCATTAAATGGTTTAGACATATTAGAGCACAAATTTGATGGAAACTCTGTATCTTCTAAACAGGAAAAATCTAAGCTATTAAAAACCGCATTCACCTACCTTAATGCTCCCTATCTTTGGGGAGGAAAAACACCCTTTGGAATCGATTGCTCAGGATTTACACAAATGGTTTATAAGATTAACGGCTATCAACTACTTAGAGACGCTTCCCAACAAGCTACTCAAGGTCAAGCCTTAAGCTTTATTGAAGAAAGTGAACCTGGAGATTTAGCATTTTTTGATAATGCCGAAGGGTCAATTACACATGTAGGTATTATAATGGAAGATAATTACATTATACATGCACATGGAAAAGTAAGAATAGATCGCTTGGATCACTCGGGTATTTATAATGTAGACAAGCGAGTTCATACACATAAATTGAGAGTCATCAAAAAAATTATATAAAAAAAGCGATTAGTATAACTAATCGCTTTTTTTAATGTATTCTGAATGAATTAGTTTCCTGCTTCTAATTCCTCAACTCTAGCCTTCATCGCTTTAAACTTATCTGTTTGAGCTGTAGCACTGTAAATATTCATCAATGTTTGAGCCGCTTGAATATTCTTAGGCTTTAATTTTAAAGTTGTTTCCAAAAACGGAATCGCCGACTCGTATAATTTTTGACGTTCAGCTCTTAATTCGTCATAACGTTTATTATCTGCACTTGACGTTCCTAGAGAATTCATCTCTTCAACAATAGATTTTTCACCGCTTAAAATTAAAACGGCCATATTGTTATATGCATCAGTATAAGAAGGATCTAAAGAAATTGCTTTTTCATAATACTTCCTAGCCGAATCATTTTCTCCTGCTTCAGCTGCAATAACCCCTAAATTATACTGCAATTCTGCATTGTTAGGATCTTTTTGCGTCGCTTCTTGCATCAATTCTTTAAAACGATCTCTATTTCCCATTTTTAATTGAACATTTGCTTCAGAAATTAAAAGCCCTAAATCATCTGGGTTTTGATCTCTAGCTTCTTTCATAGCTGCTAACGCTTTTTCATTGTCACCATTTGTAATATGAATAAGTGCAATGTTCTTTACAATTTCCGCAGATTTAGAAGGTGTTGGTTTATCTTTAGGTGCGATATGAGATCCTCCTTTTAAAGAAGCATCTCTCAATACTTTATTATCAAATAATTCTTCTTCACCCGTTTCTTTATTTAAAGCGTAATATTGAAACCCTCTACCTTCATAACCTAAGTCTCTTAATTCTTCATAGTACTTTAAAGATGTAACATAATCTTGAGCCGTTACAGCAGTAGATGCAGCATAATATAAATATAAGGTATCACTAGGTGACATCTTATAAGCTTTTTCAAAATTGGCAGAAGATTTCATATACTCCTTATTTTGAAGATCGGTTTGAGCTGTTGTTAATACACTATTTAACATCTCTCCCTTAATGGTATTGATATCTTGGGTGTATTTTAGCTTACCTGCTTGGGCTTCAACTTCCTTAGCCTTATCAAAACTTTCGATTGCTGTTTCGATATCTTCATTAGAAACTGTACCTGTTGCATAAAAAGCTTTTCCTTTCAAAAAATAAAATTTAGCTTTCGTTTTCGCATCTGCACTTCCTATTAAAGATTCGGCAGATTGTATAGCCGATTTAGCATCGGCATAATTACCAGATTTAATTGCTTTTTCAGCAGCTTTAAGTTCACTCTTTTGAGCAAAAGAAATTGTGCTTACTAAAAGTGCTAAAGCAACTACAATTTGTTTTTTCATTATTAAGTTATTTTAAGTGTTAATGTAATTTATTCTTCTTCGTTAGAATCAAGAGTTGTGCCACTATCGTTAACATCCTGAATATCAGAATCTTCAATATCAACCTCTTCGTCATCTTCTTTCATTACTTTTGCTACTGCTGCAATAGAATCACTTCCCTTTAAATTGATAAGTTTTACACCTTGAGTTGCTCTACCCATAACTCTTAGGTCTTTAACTTCCATCCTAATAGCAATTCCAGATCTATTGATAATCATTAAATCATCTTCATCTGTAACAGACTTGATTGCAACTAAATGACCTGTTTTTTCAGTAACAGATATCGTTTTCACACCCTTTCCTCCACGATTGGTAATTCTATAAATTGCTTCTCCATCTTCTGGATCATCAATATAGCTTCGTTTTCCATAGCCCTTTTCAGAAACTACAAGAACAGATTCCTCTTGCGGATTCTCGATAGCAATCATACCAATTACTTCATCTTTATCATTTGCTAATCGAATTCCTCTTACACCAGAAGCATTTCTACCCATAGGTCTAGTCTTTTCTTCTTCAAATCGGATAGCTTTACCAGATTTCAAAGCAAGCATAACTTGACTATTACCTGTTGTAAGTTTTGCTTCTAGCAACTCATCATCTTCCTTAATTGTAATAGCATTAATACCATTTGTTCTAGGTCTTGAATACTGTTCTAGAGATGTTTTCTTGACTTGACCTTTCTTTGTGGCCATGATCACATAATGACTATTGATGTAGTCCTCGTCTTTTAAATCTTGAGTACAAATGAAAGCCATAACTTTATCATCTTGCTCAATATTTATTAGATTTTGAATGGCGCGACCTTTAGATGTTTTACTACCTTCTGGGATTTCAAAAACACGCATCCAGAAACATTTTCCTTTTTGAGTGAAGAACAACATGTATTGGTGATTAGTTCCAACAAATAAATGTTCTAAGAAATCTTCATTACGTGTAGTTGAAGCTTTTTGACCAACACCACCTCTATTTTGAGTTTTGTACTCGGTAAGCGATGTTCGTTTGATATATCCAGCATGAGAAATAGTAATTACTACCTGCTCATCAGGAATCATGTCCTCAATACTTAAGTCTCCTCCAGCATATTCAATTTGAGAACGACGCTCATCACCATACTTATCTTTAATAACAAGAAGTTCATCTTTAATGATACCGTAACGACGCTCTTTCTTGTCAAGAATATCTTTAAGGTCTTCAATTGTTTTCATCAATTCGTCATACTCAGTACGCAATTTGTCTTGCTCTAATCCTGTAAGCTGACGTAATCGCATCTCAACAATTGCCTTAGCTTGTATTTCGGAAAGCTTAAATCTTTCAATTAATTTTGAACGCGCTTCATCTGCGTTAGATGAGGCACGAATGAGTGCAATAACTTCATCAATATTATCTGAAGCTATAATTAGACCTTCTAATATATGTGCACGTTCTTCAGCTTTACGTAATTCATATTTTGTACGCCTTACAACAACTTCGTGTCTATGTTCAACAAAATGATGAATCATTTCTTTAAGGTTCAATAGTTGCGGACGACCATTCACCAATGCAATATTATTTACACTAAAAGATGACTGTAATGCTGTATACTTATACAACATGTTCAATACAATATTTGGGATGGCATCACGCTTTAATACGTAAACGATACGCATACCATTTCTATCAGATTCATCTCTAATGAGAGAGATGCCGTCAATTTTCTTATCATTTACCAAATCAGCAGTCTTTTTTATCATATCTGCCTTATTGACTTGGTAAGGTATTTCACTAACGATAATACATTCTCTACCTTGTACTTCTTCTATTCTAGCTTTACCACGAATAACGATACGTCCACGACCTGTTTTAAAAGCTTCACGAACACCATCATAGCCATAGATAGTCCCTCCAGTAGGAAAATCTGGAGCTTTTACATGCTGAATAAGTTCATCAATTTCGATATCATTATTATCGATATAGGCCACAGTCCCATCTATTACTTCTGATAAATTATGAGGTGGCATATTAGTAGCCATACCCACAGCAATACCTGAAGCTCCATTGACTAGTAGACCTGGGATTCTTGTAGGAAGTACTGTTGGTTCTTGAAGTGTATCATCAAAATTTAATTTGTGATCTACAGTTTCTTTATCAATATCTGCAAGCATTTCCTCAGATATTTTCTTCATTCTGGCCTCAGTATAACGCATTGCTGCCGGACTATCGCCATCGATAGAACCAAAGTTACCTTGACCATCAACTAACATATAACGTAAACTCCAATCTTGAGCCATACGCACCATAGCATCATAAACCGACGTATCACCATGTGGATGATACTTACCTAGTACCTCTCCTACTATTCTTGCCGATTTCTTATGAGCAGTATTTGATCTAACACCAAGTTCATGCATGCCGTAAAGTACACGTCTATGTACTGGTTTTAAACCATCTCTGACATCTGGTAATGCACGTGACACAATGACCGACATTGAATAATCAATGTAGGCAGATTTCATTTCATCCTCAATGTTTATAGGGATCAATTTCTCTCCTTCTTCCATATATTATATAAATTAGATTTTTGTAGGTTTTCAAATCGTGCTAAGATAACGATTTTCATAGTGTTTAAGCGTCTTATCATCCAAAAAATAAAACAATTTATTAACAAATTTTAGTCTAATTTTTAATAAGTATCTTGTTAAATACTTTGAATTTGTAAAGTTTTTTCACTCTATTAGTAGTACGCCTATATTTAAGGTATAGTTTTTGCCCTATAATAGGTAGATTTTATTATTTTTAATGCAGAAAGAGTTTACTATGGATGATAATTTTTCCCCAAGAGTTAAAGATGTAATTGCGTACAGTAAAGAAGAAGCGTTGCGATTAGGTCACGATTTTATAGGCACCGAACATTTAATGTTGGGACTACTTCGTGATGGCAATGGCAAAGCTATAGATATATTAAATGCACTTGATATCGACCTTAATCACTTAAGAAGAAAGGTTGAGATTTTAAGCCCAGCAAATCCAAATATAACTGTAGCTTCAAATGAAAAGAAAAATTTACACTTAACTAGACAAGCAGAGCGTGCACTAAAAACTACTTTTTTAGAAGCAAAATTATTTCAAAGCACGTCAATAAATACTGCACATTTATTATTGTGTATTTTAAGAAACGAAAACGATCCTACCACAAAACTTTTAAATAAGTTAAAGGTAGATTATGATAATGTAAAAGAACAATTCAAATTTATGATAACAAATGATGACGATTATATAGACCTTCCAAAATCTGAGTCATTCTCTGATGACGAGCCTAATGAAGAGGAGGCCGCTAAAGAGAATCCTTTTGGACAGTCTTCAGCCAAATCAACTAAGAAATCAAAAACTCCAGTGTTAGATAACTTCGGAAGAGATCTTACTGTTCTTGCCGAAGAAGGAAAACTTGACCCTGTAGTTGGAAGAGAAAAAGAAATTCAACGTGTCTCTCAAATTTTGAGTAGACGTAAAAAGAACAACCCATTATTAATAGGTGAACCTGGTGTTGGTAAATCGGCAATTGCTGAAGGACTAGCGCTTAGAATTGTGAAACGAAAAGTATCAAGGATCCTGTTCAATAAACGTGTTGTTACTTTAGATCTAGCAAGTTTAGTTGCTGGAACCAAATATCGTGGGCAATTTGAAGAACGGATGAAAGCCGTGATGAACGAGCTTGAAAAAAACGATGACATCATCTTATTCATTGATGAAATTCATACTATTGTTGGAGCTGGTGGCGCTACAGGAAGTTTAGATGCCTCAAATATGTTTAAACCTGCTTTAGCAAGAGGAGAAATCCAATGTATTGGAGCGACTACACTTGATGAGTACAGACAATATATAGAGAAAGATGGTGCGTTAGAACGTCGTTTTCAAAAAGTTATAGTAGAACCTACAACTGTTGAAGAGACCATAGAAATTCTTAATAATATTAAAGGCAAGTACGAAGAACATCACAATGTTGATTACACTCAAGAAGCTATTGAAGCTTGTGTTAAATTAACTAATAGATATATGACCGAACGATTTCTACCAGACAAGGCAATTGATGCTCTTGACGAAGCTGGATCTCGTGTACATATTACTAATATTGATGTTCCAAAACAAATTCTAGAATTAGAAAAGAAATTAGAAGAGGTTAAGGAAACTAAAAATAAGGTTGTTAAAAAACAAAAATATGAGGAAGCTGCTAAACTAAGAGATGATGAAAAGCGTCTAGAAAAAGAATTGGCGATTGCTCAAGAAAAATGGGAAGAAGAAACTAAGCAACATAGAGAAGTTGTTACCGAAGATAATGTAGCAGATGTAGTGTCTATGATGACAGGAATCCCTGTAAATAGAATTGCTCAAACTGAAAGTAACAAGCTAGCACAATTACCTGAACTCATAAAAGGGAAAGTAATTGGGCAAGATGAAGCTGTTTCCAAAGTTGTAAAAGCCATTCAGCGTAATCGTGCTGGCCTTAAAGATCCAAATAAGCCAATTGGTTCATTTATCTTTTTAGGGCAAACAGGAGTAGGTAAAACACAGCTAGCCAAAGTATTGGCTCGTGAGCTTTTTGATAGTGAAGAAGCGCTTGTTAGAATTGATATGAGCGAATACATGGAAAAATTTGCAATTTCAAGATTAATTGGTGCACCTCCAGGCTATGTAGGCTATGAAGAAGGTGGTCAATTAACTGAGAAAGTGCGCAGAAAACCTTATGCTGTGATTCTATTGGATGAAATTGAAAAAGCACATCCTGATGTTTTTAATATGCTTTTACAAGTTTTAGATGATGGTTACTTAACAGACAGTCTAGGACGAAAAATTGACTTTAGAAATACAATAATAATCATGACTTCCAACATTGGAGCAAGAAAATTAAAAGATTTTGGTCAAGGCGTAGGTTTTGGAACTTCTGCTAAAGCAGCACAGGCAAATGATAATTCAAGAAGTATCATTGAAAATGCACTTAAAAAAGCATTTGCTCCTGAATTTTTAAATAGAATTGATGACGTCATGGTCTTTAATGTTCTTGAAAGAGAAGATATTAATAAAATCATCGACATTGAATTAGCTCATCTCATCAAGAGAATAAAAGATTTAGGTTATAAATTGAAGTTAAGCAAAAAAGCTAAGGACTATATTGCTGAAAAAGGATTTGATAAAGATTATGGTGCAAGACCTTTAAAGAGAGCTATTCAAAAATATATTGAGGATGCTCTAGCCGAAGAGATTATTAATTCTCAATTACTTGAAGGCGATACTATAACTATGGATTTAGACACTAAATCTGATGAATTGACTATAAAAATTGAGAAATCTGAAAAGCAAACAGAATCTTAAATTTTAATCACTTAATAAAAAAAGCCTCTTTAAATAAAGAGGCTTTTTTTTGTTTCAAATTTTTAGAATGACTAACTTTAAGATATGACAGATCAAATAAAACTTGATTTTTGCGATGTTTATCTTTACGAAAACTACATGGTCGTAACTGTAAACACAGGCGTTAATATCACTGTTAAACACAATGTTATACTAACAGATATTGCAGATAGTCATTTCAAAAACAAACCTTTTGTCTATATCACACACAGAATAAATTCGTATTCTGTTGATCCATCTGTTTATAAGGAAACTTCAAAAATTACTAACCTTGTCGGTTTTTGTGTCGTCTCAAAAAATTTTATGGCTAAGAGTACTGCTCAGATAGAAAAATTGTTTTTAAATAAACCTTTTGAAATATTTGATACATTACCTGAAGCTTTTAGTTGGGCTCAAACATTAACTGTATAATACTTAGGTTTAGCTCTTATTTAAATTACTACAATCTCCATTAATACTTCAATTAATGTTGTTGTCATTATACGCTCTAAAATTTCAATTATAATAATTCTTGAATAAAAAAAGGCAGCTATAAAATAGCTGCCTTTCATATTTACCCTTAGGGAATTCCCTAATTATTTATCAATTTACTTCTTACCAGAAGATACAATCTTCTTAGTAACCGAACCTTGACTCGTAGTTAACTTAACATAGAACATTTGGTTTGAGATTCTTGACAAGTCAAAAGTAGTCTTGTCTTGAGAACCTGTAACATATCTATCGTTAGTTTCACTTAAGATCAATAGACCTTTAGTATCAAATAACTCAATAGTTACGTTAGTATCAAACTCGAATGAGTATGCAATATTAACTTCCTTATCAAATGGTACTGGATACGCTTTGAAGTCAACCGTTAGGTCTTGAGCCATTCTGCTGCTAGCTTCAGGATCTCTGTTCGTTGGATAGAACGCAAATCCTTCTTCTTCTGTTGCAGAACTTCTCGCTGCTGTTCCAGCAGTACTCCAAGTGTACTCTACAGAACACTCACCTTCGTTTCCACATGCATCAACTGCATAGAATGTACGAGTAAATGAGTACTCAAGCGTAGATTCAAACTGACCACACTCAACAGTTAATGCTTTGTTGTGACCGTTAACACTTTCTACGTACCAGTCTTCAGAGTTACAAGATGGTAATCCATCAATTCTTGGTCCGAATCCTACTTCCTCACCATTCTGAACTATACTATAGTCAAAGAATAAGTTATTAAAGTAGAATATCAATTCAAAGTTTCCATATTGAGGTAAGTAATTACCATCAAGGTCTGTAACAAATCCTTGGTAATAAGGAGCGTCATTTACAGTACCCGCTGGTGCATCTCCAAATGTTAAGATGTAACCTGCTTGGAATATGAATCTTAATTCAGTACCAACTTGAGTAACCCCTCCTGGTTCAACAGTAGTTTCACTATCGGTAAACACTTGTGTTTGACCAGAAGCACTACAGTTATCAGTATAAGGCGCTTTATCTGCGAATCCTGATGGAGTTTCAGTAACATAACCGAAATCTACATCTTCAGGACACTCAACTACAGGAGGCGTATTATCGCTGATCGTGATTGTTTGTGTATGAACAGTTTCATTTCCACAAGCATCAGTTGCAGTCCAAGTACGAACTATAGTTGCATCACATTGTCCTTCAAGGTCGAAGTTAGGATCTTCAACACAATCAGATAATGCAACATTAAAGTCTCCATTACTACTGAAGTGTCCTCCATCGTAATCTCCTTGGATTTTGATCCAAGTAGATACTCCTAAACCGTTACTTTGTAAACTAGCTTTGTTACCATATTGTAATCCATATCTTAAGTTAGAAGGGTTATGAGAAAGAGCTAACTCTACTCCTGCATAATCACCTTGTCCAACTAATTTGTTGTCTTTAGATTCATCCATGAGGTAATAAGTCCAAGTTTGTGCATCTGCTAATGTCGCTCCATTAGAAGTTCCAGCGTCTAGCTTAGCTTGACGGAAACCTGTTGGAGACGCAGCATTAGGAATAGATGTCCACTCTTCATATGTACTAGCATCTTTAAACCATGCAACAAATTCAAATATTTGATTCGCATTGTTAACATTAGCAACTGTTCCAGTCAATTTAGCAGTACCATTCGAGAATTGTTCGAATGTTGACGTGCTAGTAGACGTCCAGTTTCTATTAGTAGCGTCTAAGCCTCCATTGTTAGCAATCCATAATGTATGGTTACTAGCATCATCAGCTTTACACTCTCTTCTAAATAAACCTGGGTTATAGTCTACAGTTGCATCTGAACAATCATCACTAGCAGTTAATACTGGTGCTGCTGGGATTTCCTCACCACATTCGATAGCGATATCTTGTGGTAATTCTTCATTAAATGAAGGTCCAGTTGTATCCTGTACAATAAATGTACAAGTAAATGGTTCAGATACATTCTCGCAAGTATCTTCTACTTCGAAAGTAACAGTAAGTGTCGTTTCGCAATCTTTTCTTTCAGCATCTTTTCCGATTACTCTGAAAGTTAAATCACTTACGTCTGCACAGTTATCTGTGAAACATGGTGCTAATGTACCGTTAAGTTCTTCGATTGAAATACCATCAATAGTCCAGTCTCTGTCTTCAATGCTAATTTCGTCTCCAATTTCTAGAGAGATTTCAGCAGTTGCAGGACAACCTTCAATTGTTACGGTTTCATTATCACAAACTCCAGTTGGCATTGGCGCAACATTGTCAATTACAGTTACAGTTTTCTTAGCTGTAATTGTACGTCCACAGTCGTCAGTAAATGTATAATCTACATCAAAAGATCCACAGCTACCTTCGAAAGGTTGCGGTACACCTTGTACAGATCCAGAAATCTCACAAGCTCCAGTTGCACCATTATTATAAGATAATGATCCACCTTCGAATGATGCTACGTCTTCACATGAAATCTCCATGTCTTCTACTTCATCAAACTCAGCCATTGGTGCTGGCAATACTGAAACAGTCTTGCTAGCTGTGATTGTTCTATCACATACATCAGTATACGTCCAGTCTACTGTAAGTGTTCCTCCACATTCTGTGTAAGATCCACTTAATTCACCTTCTACTGATCCTTCAATTCTACAAGTACTACTACCTCCGTTAGAGAATCCTAATGATCCTGCCTGGAATGTTTCAGCTTCTTCACATGTAATTTCCATGTCTTCTACTTCATCAAACTCAGCTTCTTCTGCAGGAAGAACAGTAACTATCTTCTTAGCTGTGATTTTTCTACCACAATCATCAGTAAATGTATAATCAACATATATGAAGCCTCCACAAGTCGTGTAATCTCCAATTACTGTTCCATCTACTTCTCCTGATATCTCACATGCTCCCGTTGCTCCGTTAGAGTATCCTAATGGAGTTGCTTCGAAATTTAATAATGCATCAGTACATGAAATTTCCATTTCACCTGGATCATCAAATTCAGCTACAGGTGCCTGTAATACTGTAATAGTCTTTCTAGCTTCGATTGTTCTGTTACATGCATCAGTATATGTCCAGTCGATATAAAGTGTTCCACCACACTCATCGTATGATCCACTTAATTCTCCTTGAACTTCTCCCGCTATCTCACATGCTCCAGTTCCTCCATTAGTGTATCCTAATGGTCCTGCTACTATTGATGCTGCTTCTTCACATGTAACTTCCATGTCTTCTACTTCATCAAACTCTGCAGCTGGTGCTGGTAATACTGTAATCGTCTTCTTAGCTGTGATTGTTCTATTACAATCATCAGTGTATGTCCAGTCAACTTCTAATGTTCCTCCACATTCTGTGTAAGATCCACTTAATTCTCCTTGAACTTCTCCTGATATCTCACATGCTCCAGTTCCACCATTAGTGTATCCTAATGATCCTGGCTCGAATAAATTAGCTTCTTCACATGAAATCTCCATGTCTTCTACTTCATCAAACTCAGCCATTGGTGCTGGTAATACTGTAATAGTCTTACTTGCGTGGATTGTTCTTTGACAATTATCTATGTAAGTCCAGTTTACATAAAGTGTTCCACCACATTCATCGTATGATCCACTTAAATCTCCTTGAACTTCTCCTGATATCTCACATGCTCCAGTTCCGCCATTAGTGTATCCTAATGATCCGGCTACTACTGATGCTGCTGCTTCACATGAAACTTCCATGTCTTCCACTTCATCAAACTCAGCCATTGGTGCTGGTAATACTGTGATTGTCTTCTTAGCTGTAATTGTTCTATCACAATCATCAGTGTACGTCCAGTCAACTGAAAGCGTTCCTCCACATTCTGTGTAAGATCCACTTAATTCACCTTGAACTTCTCCTGATATCTCACATGCTCCAGTTCCACCATTAGTGTATCCTAATGTTCCAGGCTCGAATAAATTAGCTTCTTCACATGAAATCTCCATGTCTTCTACTTCATCAAACTCAGCCATTGGTGCTGGCAATACTGTAATAGTCTTTCTAGCTTCGATTGTTCTCTGACAGTTATCAGTGTATGTCCAGTCGATATAAAGTGTTCCACCACACTCATCGTATGATCCACTTAATTCGCCTTGAACCTCTCCTGCTATCTCACATGCTCCAGTTCCGCCATTAGTGTATCCTAATGGTCCGGCTACTACTGATGCTGCTGCTTCACATGAAACTTCCATGTCTTCTACTTCATCAAACTCAGCCATTGGTGCTGGTAATACAGTAACCTCTTTCTTAGCAGTGATTGTTCTATCACATGCATCAGTGTATGTCCAGTCGATATAAAGTGTTCCGCCACATTCTGTGTAAGATCCACTTAATTCCCCTGGTACTTCACCTGAGATGTTACATATATCATCATCAACTCCATTAGAGTATCCTAATGCTCCTGCTACGAATGAATTTGCTTCCTCACATGAAATCTCCATGTCTTCTACTTCATCAAACTCTGCAGCTGGTGCTGGTAATACTGTAATAGTCTTTCTAGCTTCGATTGTTCTGTTACATGCATCAGTATAAGTCCAGTCAACATAAAGTGTTCCACCACACTCATCGTATGATCCACTTAATTCACCTTCTACTTCTCCTGATATCTCGCATGCTCCAGTTCCTCCATTAGTGTATCCTAATGGATTCACTTCATATTGGCTAGCTAAATAGCAAGCTATAGTAATATCCTGTACATCGTTAAACTCAGCCATTGGTGCTGGTAAAACAGTAACTTCTTTCTTAGCAGTGATTGTTCTATTACAATCATCAGTGTATGTCCAGTCGATATAAAGTGTTCCACCACACTCATCGTATGATCCACTTAATTCGCCTTGAACTTCTCCTGATATCTCGCATACTCCAGTTCCGCCATTAGTGTATCCTAATGCTCCTGCTTCGAATGAATTTGCTTCTTCACATGAAATCTCCATGTTTTCTACTTCATCAAATTCTGCAGCTGGTGCTGGCAATACTGTAATAGTTTTGCTTGCTTCGATTGTTCTTTGACAGTTATCAGTGTATGTCCAGTTTACTATAATTACTCCACCACACTCATCGTAATCTGGTGTAGCTTCGCCTTGAACTTCTCCTGATATCTCACATGCTCCAGTTCCGCCATTAGAGTATCCTAATGCTCCTGCTTCGAATGAATTTGCTTCTTCACATGAAATCTCCATGTCTTCTACTTCATCAAACTCTGCAGCTGGTGCTGGTAATACTGTGATTGTCTTCTTAGCTGTGATTGTTCTATCACAATCATCAGTGTATGTCCAGTCGATATAAAGTGTTCCACCACACTCATCGTATGATCCACTTAATTCTCCTAGTACTTCTCCTGATATCTCACATGCTCCAGTTCCGCCATTAGTGTATCCTAATGATCCTGCTTGGTATGAATTTGCTTCTTCACATGAAATCTCCATGTCTTCTACTTCATCAAACTCAGCCATTGGTGCTGGTAACACTGTAATAGTCTTTCTAGCTTCGATTGTTCTCTGACAGTTATCAGTGTATGTCCAGTCGATATAAAGTGTTCCACCACACTCATCGTATGATCCACTTAATTCTCCTAGTACTTCTCCTGATATCTCACATGCTCCAGTTCCGCCATTAGTATATCCTAATGTTCCGGCTACTACTGATGCTGCTTCTTCACATGAAACTTCCATGTCTTCTACTTCATCAAACTCAGCCATTGGTGCTGGTAATACTGTGATTGTCTTACTTGCTTCAATTGTTCTTTCACATGCATCAGTATATGTCCAGTTTACATAAAGTGTTCCACCACACTCATCGTATGATCCACTTAATTCTCCTTGAACCTCTCCTGATATCTCACATGCTCCAGTTCCGCCATTAGTGTATCCTAATGATCCTGCTTGGTATGAATTTGCTTCTTCACATGAAATCTCCATGTCTTCTACTTCATCAAACTCAGCCATTGGTGCTGGTAATACTGTAATAGTCTTTCTAGCTTCGATTGTTCTCTGACAGTTATCAGTGTATGTCCAGTCGATATAAAGTGTTCCACCACACTCATCGTATGATCCACTTAATTCTCCTAGTACTTCTCCTGATATCTCACATGCTCCAGTTCCTCCATTAGTGTATCCTAATGATCCGGCTACTACTGATGCTGCTTCTTCACATGAAACTTCCATGTCTTCCACTTCATCAAACTCAGCCATTGGTGCTGGTAATACTGTGATTGTCTTCTTAGCTGTGATTGTTCTATCACAATCATCAGTGTATGTCCAGTCGATATAAAGTGTTCCACCACACTCATCATATGATCCACTTAATTCGCCTTCTACTTCTCCTGATATCTCACATGCTCCAGTTCCTCCATTAGAGTATCCTAATGCTCCAGCTTCGAATGAATTTGCTTCTTCACATGAAATCTCCATGTCTTCTACTTCATCAAACTCAGCCATTGGTGCTGGTAATACTGTAATAGTCTTTCTAGCTTCGATTGTTCTTTGACAGTTATCAGTATATGTCCAGTCAACATAAAGTGTTCCACCACACTCATCGTATGATCCACTTAATTCACCTTCTACTTCTCCTGATATCTCACATGCTCCAGTTCCGCCATTAGTGTATCCTAATGTTCCTGCTACTACTGATGCTGCTTCTTCACATGTAACTTCCATGTCTTCTACTTCATCAAACTCTGCAGCTGGTGCTGGTAATACTGTGATTGTCTTCTTAGCTGTGATTGTTCTATTACAATCATCAGTGTATGTCCAGTCAACTTCTAATGTTCCTCCACATTCTGTGTAAGATCCACTTAATTCACCTTGAACTTCTCCTGATATCTCACATGCTCCAGTTCCGCCATTAGTGTATCCTAATGATCCTGCTTCGAATGAATTCGCTTCTTCACATGAAATCTCCATGTCTTCTACTTCATCAAACTCAGCCATTGGTGCTGGCAATACTGTAATAGTCTTACTTGCTTCGATTGTTCTTTGACAGTTATCAGTGTATGTCCAGTTTACTATAATTACTCCACCACACTCATCGTAA
The DNA here is from genome assembly GCF_947500255.1 of uncultured Psychroserpens sp. GTDB lineage: Bacteria > Bacteroidota > Bacteroidia > Flavobacteriales > Flavobacteriaceae > Psychroserpens. The sequence goes on from NZ_CANMRL010000002.1 coordinate 173,310, forward strand.
TCTGGTGTAGCTTCGCCTTGAACTTCTCCTGATATCTCACATGCTCCAGTTCCGCCATTAGTGTATCCTAATGATCCTGCTTGGTATGAATTTGCTTCTTCACATGAAATCTCCATGTCTTCTACTTCATCAAACTCTGCAGCTGGTGCTGGTAATACTGTGATTGTCTTCTTAGCTGTGATTGTTCTATTACAATCATCAGTGTATGTCCAGTCAACTTCTAATGTTCCTCCACATTCTGTGTAAGATCCACTTAATTCTCCTTGAACTTCTCCTGATATCTCACATGCTCCAGTTCCTCCATTAGTGTATCCTAATGTTCCTGGCTCGAATAAATTAGCTTCTTCACATGAAATCTCCATGTCTTCTACTTCATCAAACTCTGCCATTGGTGCTGGTAATACTGTAATAGTCTTTCTAGCTTCGATTGTTCTCTGACAGTTATCAGTATATGTCCAATCAACATAAAGTGTTCCACCACACTCATCGTATGATCCACTTAATTCACCTTGAACTTCTCCTGATATCTCACATGCTCCAGTTCCTCCATTAGTGTATCCTAATGATCCTGCTTCGAATGAATTTGCTTCTTCACATGAAATCTCCATGTCTTCTACTTCATCAAACTCTGCAGCTGGTGCTGGATTAACTTTAATTTGTTGTCTTTCTGTAATTGTTCTATCACAATCATCAGTGTATGTCCAATCGATAAATAGTAAACCTCCACATTCAGAATACTGACCGCTTAATTCACCTTCTACTTCTCCAGATATCTCACATGCTCCAGTTCCGCCATTAGAATATCCAAGAGGATATGCTGTAAATGAATTTGCTTCCTCACAAGTAATTGTAATATTATCTACTTGCTCAAACTCAGCCATTGGTGCTGGTAATACTGTGATTGTTTTTCTGTAATCAATTGTTCTCTGACAGTTATCAGTGTATGTCCAGTCAACATAAAGTGTTCCACCACACTCATCGTATGATCCACTTAATTCTCCTTGAACCTCTCCTGATATCTCACATGCTCCAGTTCCTCCATTAGTGTATCCTAATGATCCGGCTACTACTGATGCTGCTTCTTCACATGAAACTTCCATGTCTTCTACTTCATCAAACTCAGCCATTGGTGCTGGTAATACTGTAATCGTCTTCTTAGCTGTAATTGTTCTATCACAATCATCAGTGTATGTCCAGTCGATATAAAGTGTTCCACCACACTCATCGTATGATCCACTTAATTCTCCTTGAACCTCTCCTGATATCTCACATGCTCCAGTTCCGCCATTAGTGTATCCTAATGATCCTGCTTCGAATGAATTCGCTTCTTCACATGAAATCTCCATGTCTTCTACTTCATCAAACTCAGCCATTGGTGCTGGCAATACTGTAATAGTTTTGCTTGCTTCGATTGTTCTTTGACAGTTATCAGTGTATGTCCAGTTTACTATAATTACTCCACCACACTCATCGTAATCTGGTGTAGCTTCGCCTTGAACTTCTCCTGATATCTCACATGCTCCAGTTCCTCCATTAGTGTATCCTAATGATCCGGCTTGGTATGAATTCGCTTCTTCACATGAAATCTCCATGTCTTCTACTTCATCAAACTCAGCCATTGGTGCTGGTAATACTGTGATTGTCTTCTTAGCTGTGATTGTTCTATTACAATCATCAGTGTATGTCCAGTCAACTTCTAATGTTCCTCCACATTCTGTGTAAGATCCACTTAATTCACCTTGAACTTCTCCTGATATCTCACATGCTCCAGTTCCACCATTAGTGTATCCTAATGTTCCTGGCTCGAATAAATTAGCTTCTTCACATGAAATCTCCATGTCTTCTACTTCATCAAACTCAGCCATTGGTGCTGGTAATACTGTAATAGTCTTTCTAGCTTCGATTGTTCTTTGACAGTTATCAGTGTATGTCCAGTCGATATAAAGTGTTCCACCACACTCATCGTATGATCCACTTAATTCTCCTAGTACTTCTCCTGCTATCTCACATGCTCCAGTTCCGCCATTAGTGTATCCTAATGATCCAGCTACTACTGATGCTGCTTCTTCACATGAAACTTCCATGTCTTCTACTTCATCAAACTCAGCCATTGGTGCTGGTAATACTGTGATTGTCTTCTTAGCTGTGATTGTTCTATCACATTTATCAGTATACGTCCAATCAACTGAAAGTGTTCCACCACACTCATCGTATGATCCACTTAATTCGCCTTGAACTTCTCCTGATATCTCACATGCTCCAGTTCCGCCATTAGTGTATCCTAATGATCCTGGCTCGAATGAATTTGCTTCTTCACATGAAATTTCCATGTCTTCAACTTCATCAAACTCAGCCATTGGTGCTGGTAATACTGTGATTGTTTTTCTGTAATCAATTGTTCTCTGACAGTTATCAGTATAAGTCCAGTCAATATATAATGTTCCACCACACTCATCGTATGATCCACTTAATTCGCCTTGAACTTCTCCTGATATCTCACATGCTCCAGTTCCGCCATTAGTATATCCTAATGTTCCGGCTACTACTGATGCTGCTTCTTCACATGAAACTTCCATGTCTTCTACTTCATCAAACTCAGCCATTGGTGCTGGTAATACTGTGATTGTCTTACTTGCTTCAATTGTTCTTTCACATGCATCAGTATATGTCCAGTTTACATAAAGTGTTCCACCACACTCATCGTATGATCCACTTAATTCGCCTTGAACTTCTCCTGATATCTCACATGCTCCAGTTCCGCCATTAGTGTATCCTAATGATCCTGCTTGGTATGAATTTGCTTCTTCACATGAAATCTCCATGTCTTCTACTTCATCAAACTCAGCCATTGGTGCTGGTAATACTGTGATTGTTTTCTTAGCTGTAATTGTTCTATCACAATCATCAGTGTATGTCCAGTCGATATAAAGTGTTCCACCACACTCATCGTATGATCCACTTAATTCGCCTTGAACTTCTCCTGATATCTCACATGCTCCAGTTCCACCATTAGTATATCCTAATGCTCCTGCTTCAAATGAATTTGCTTCCTCACATGAAATCTCCATGTCTTCCACTTCATCAAACTCAGCCATTGGTGCTGGTTCAACTGTAATAGTCTTTCTAGCATCAATTGTTCTTCCACATGCATCAGTGTATGTCCAGTCAACATAAAGTGTTCCACCACACTCATCGTATGATCCACTTAATTCACCTTCTACTTCTCCTGATATCTCACATGCTCCAGTTCCGCCATTAGTGTATCCTAATGGATTCACTTCATATTGGCTAGCTAATTCACAAGCTATAGATATATCTTGTACATCATTGAACTCAGCCATTGGTGCTGGTAATACTGTAATAGTCTTACTAGCTGTAATTGTTCTTTCACATTTATCAGTATATGTCCAGTTTACTGTAAGTGTTCCACCACACTCATCGTATGATCCACTTAATTCACCTTCTACTTCTCCTGATATCTCACATGCTCCAGTTCCGCCATTAGTGTATCCTAATGATCCTGCTACTACTGATGCTGCTTCTTCACATGAAACTTCCATATCTTCTACTTCATCAAACTCTGCAGCTGGTGCTGGTAATACTGTGATTGTTTTTCTGTAATCAATTGTTCTCTGACAGTTATCAGTATAAGTCCAGTCAATATATAATGTTCCACCACACTCATCGTATGATCCACTTAATTCGCCTTGAACTTCTCCTGATATCTCACATGCTCCAGTTCCGCCATTAGTATATCCTAATGTTCCGGCTACTACTGATGCTGCTTCTTCACATGAAACTTCCATGTCTTCTACTTCATCAAACTCAGCCATTGGTGCTGGTAATACTGTGATTGTCTTACTTGCTTCAATTGTTCTTTCACATGCATCAGTATATGTCCAGTTTACATAAAGTGTTCCACCACACTCATCGTATGATCCACTTAATTCTCCTTGAACCTCTCCTGATATCTCACATGCTCCAGTTCCTCCATTAGTGTATCCTAATGATCCTGCTTGGTATGAATTTGCTTCTTCACATGAAATCTCCATGTCTTCTACTTCATCAAACTCTGCAGCTGGTGCTGGTAATACTGTAATCGTCTTCTTAGCTGTAATTGTTCTATCACAATCATCAGTGTATGTCCAGTCAACTTCTAATGTTCCTCCACACTCTGTGTAAGATCCACTTAATTCACCTTGAACTTCTCCTGATATCTCACATGCTCCAGTTCCTCCATTAGTATATCCTAATGTTCCTGGCTCGAATGAATTTGCTTCTTCACATGAAATTTCCATGTCTTCAACTTCATCAAATTCTGCCATTGGTGCTGGTAACACTGTAATAGTCTTACTTGCTTCAATTGTTCTATCACATTCATCTGTGTATGTCCAGTTTACAGTAAGTGTTCCACCACACTCATCGTATGATCCACTTAATTCTCCTTGAACTTCTCCTGAAATATTACAAGTTCCTGGCGCTTCTCCATTAGAATATGCTAATGCTCCTGCTTGATAAGAATTTGCTTCTTCACATGAAATCTCCATGTCTTCCACTTCATCAAACTCAGCCATTGGTGCTGGTAATACTGTGATTGTCTTCTTAGCTGTGATTGTTCTATCACAGTCATCTGTAAATACATAATCTACATAAATAAAACCTCCACATGTTGTATAATCTCCAATTACTTCTCCATCTACTTCTCCTGATATCTCACATGCTCCAGTTCCTCCATTAGAATATCCTAATGGACTAGCCTGAAATGCTAAAGCTTCAGCACATGTAACTTCCATGTCTTCTACTTCATCAAACTCAGCAGCTGGTGCTGGTAATACTGTTATTGTTTTACTTGCTTCGATTGTTCTATCACAATCATCAGTATATGTCCAGTTTACTGTAAGTGTTCCACCACACTCATCGTATGATCCACTTAATTCTCCTAGAACTTCTCCTGATATCTCACATGCTCCTGCTCCACCATTAGTATAAGCTAAGTATCCTGGTTGATAAGAATTTGCTTCTTCACATGAAATCTCCATGTCTTCTACTTCATCAAATTCTGCAGTTGGTGCTGGTAATACTGTAACTGTTTGACTCACACTAGAAGAATATCCACAATTGTCAACAACCGTCCATGTTCTAACTACTGTTCCGCCTTCACAAGCATTACCTAGATTATCAATGTTCTCATCTAAAATAACTTTTAGTAACTCTGTACAATTATCTAGAGCAGTAATATCCTCTGCTGGTGGTATTAAATCTATGCAACTAACTGTTACATCATCTGGATCACCTGAAAGCTCAGGAGCTTCAGTATCTCCACCTGTATATTGAATAGTTATAGGTTCTGCAAAATTCCCACAATCATCTTCAATACTATATTGATAAGCAACCATCCACTTACAATCATTTACTTCTTTAACTGGGGAAGTAGACTTAATAACGTTTACACCTCCACAATTATCAGAAAATAATGCAGCAATCTCTCCTTCAGTTGGACCTAATGGTCTATCATCATAACAAAGATTAAGCCCATTATCACCAGAAGGTATTTGAGCTCCTTTATTTAATTGAGGTGCTTGGTTATCTCCACCACTATAAGTAATAACTAAATCTGGTGCCATGTTAAAACAGGCATCCCTAATAGTATAAGTGTAAGTAACAGACCAATCACAACCATCGCTTACAGGAGTTCCTGACTTTTCTACGATAACATCGCTACAATTATCTGAATATAGACCAGCTATATCAGCAATTGATGGTCCCATAGGGATTGAGTCATCGCAAAGGCCTAAACCTGTAGCTCCTTCAGGTAGAACTGCTCCATCATTTAATTGAGGCGCCGTTAAATCACCACCTGTATAGGCGATTTTGATTTGCTCTTCAAAGTCTCCACACTTAACATCATAAGTGTACTCAACTCTCCAGTCACAATCATTCCCTTCCTCTAGGACAGATTTAACAACCTCAGCTGGAATATCTCCACATTGGTTTAAATAAAGATTCGCGACGTCGGCCTCTGTAGGACCTGGAGGCGCATCGTCTAGACATCGGTTGAAGAATGTACTTCGACCAAGGTCTTGTGCAAACACTGAGCCTGTACTAAACGCAAAAAGCATGATAAAGACAAGTAGTGTCTTCATGCTTTTAGTTTGTTTAGTCATAAGATCAATGCTACAACACGATAAGTTAGTAATAGATTGCCAAATTTTGGCGCGTCTACCACTTCGAGTAAAATTGCTCATAAACATAACATTTGGTTTTAAATTAAAATTATCTTAACATTTATATTGACAATACACGTATTGTCAGCAAAAGCGCAAATACAATATTTGCGTATAAGCTTCAAAACAAAATATGACGTACCGCAAATGCAGAACATCAGGTTAGAATGATGTCATTCTAAAATCAATAAATGCTAATAATCAATTGTTGTGCTATTAAACAATTTTTAAGGTAAGAATAGTAAATTAGGTTGCTATTATTTAATTTACTATCAAGTTGAAATTGAACATAATCCACCTCAACTTACTTTCAAAAGTATAGTATAAAATACTGACTGCCAAATAAATTTATCCTTTTTTTTGATATTAAACAGTTGAACATTTTTTTTTGCAGTTAATCGAAAAGTAATTCATTTTCAATGTAAAATTCATCGATAAAATGTATGGTTTTTTCTATTAGCTTATAAAACACCAAATCTTCTTTTACGAATTGAACCTCAACTCTATAGCTCTCTAAAAAAGATTCAATAAAGGCTGAAGACTTTAGCGGACTTCTGAAATGAATGGCTTGGGACGCATTAAGTAGTTCGATGGATAATATACGCTCAATATTGTAAATAATTTTAAAACATTGGGTTGCTGCATTTGCTCCCATACTCACATGGTCTTCTTGACCATTACTAGACACAATACTATCTACACTTGCAGGTGATGCCAGTTGTTTATTTGCACTCACAATACTTGCTGCTGTATATTGAGGAATCATAAATCCAGAATTCAACCCAGGGTTATCAACTAAAAATGTAGGCAAACCTCTAAGGCCTGAAACCAATTGATAAATTCTTCTTTCAGAAATATTACCCAACTCAGCCATAGCTATTTTAAGATAATCTAAAGCTAACGCCAATGGTTGTCCATGAAAATTTCCACCAGAAATAATTTCATCTTCTCCGACAAAAATATTTGGATTATCTGTGACTGCATTAATTTCAGTTTTGAAAACTTTATGTACAAAATCAAGAGTGTCCTTTGTTGCACCATGCACTTGTGGAATACACCTAAACGAATAAGGATCCTGAACATGTTCTTTTTTTTGTTGAATAAGATCACTGCCTTCTAAAAACGCTCTTACACGTTTGGCAGTTTTAATTTGCCCGTTGTGAGGTCTTACTAAATGAACCAACTCATTAAAAGGTTCAGATCTTCCATCAAATGCCTCCAAAGAAATACTACCAATTAAATCGGCAAAATAAGAAAGCTTATATGACTTTATGAGTAAATGAATACCATAAGCGCTCATAAATTGAGTTCCATTTAATAAGGCTAAACCTTCTTTTGATTTTAACTGAATAGGTTGCCAATTAAATTGAGACATAATGTCTTGAGTCGCACAAATCTTTCCATTGCAAACCACCTCTCCTTTTGCTATAAGTGGTAAAGCCAAATGTGCAAGTGGTGCTAAGTCTCCAGAAGCACCTAAAGATCCCTGTGTGTAAACAACAGGTAAAATATCGTTATTATAAAAGTCGATTAGTCGCTGTACCGTTTTTAACTGAACACCACTATGACCATAACTCAAAGATTGTACTTTAAGTAATAACATCAACTTCACAACTTCACCTGGCACTTCTTCTCCAACACCGCATGCATGAGACATCACTAAGTTTTCTTGAAGTTGAGTTAGTTTATCTTTAGAAATTTTAACATCACATAAGGATCCAAAACCAGTATTTATTCCATATATGGGTTGATCTTGGTTTTTTATTTTCTCGTCCAGATAGTTTCGACAGTTTTCAATTCTGTCAATTGCTTCTTTTGATAGTTCAATTTTTTTATTTAAGAAAATGATATCGCTAATAGTAGATAACTCTAATATTTCAGAAGATATAAAATGAGTGGTATTCATATAAATAGTTTACAGTGCCAAAATTCAGAATTATAGCTCTACTTTGCAACAAATGTTAATAATTAATAAAATATCACTTAAAATATTATTAATCTGTATTTTTGAGTAACTAAAACAATTATAATTATGAAAAGATTAATTATTGCCTTATTTGCATTAGCTATTTTTGCATGTGAGCAAGAACCAAAAATTGATTATGCCGTTCTATCTGGTAAAGTAGAAAATTCAAAGGCTAAAAAAGCAACATTGAGTAGTACCGATTTCAAATCTGAAATTGAAATAAAAGAGGATGGTACATTCTCAGATACATTACGTATTTCTGAAAATGGGTTTTATTCACTCTCAATTGGTAGAGAAAGCACTGCTATGTATCTCAAAAAAGGAGATAACATTGATTTGACTGTTGACGCTAAGGAATTTGATGAGACCGTTACCTATTCTGGTGAAGGTTCTGTAGAAAATAATTATCTAGCCAAGAAATATCTAAACAACGAAGAGACGACTAAAGACGTAGCAAGTTTTTATTCTTTAGAAGAAGACGCCTATAAAGATGCTATTGGTAAAATGAAAGCTAAAAACCTTGAAGCACTTAAAGCTCTTGAAAGTGCTGATGCTGATTTTGTCGCTACAGAAACAGAAAACTTAACATACGATGAGTATGGTATGATTGATCGTTACGGAAGATATCATGCGTACTATGCAAAAAAACCTGGTTATGAAGTGTCTGAAAGTTTTGTTCCTGACGCTATAAAGAATATGACTTTTGATAATGAAAAAGCATATAAATCATCTGATGCCTACAGAAGTATCGCTATAGGAAAATCTCTTAATCCAATCTATGAAGCTATTGGTGATGATCACTTAGCTACCACGACAGAACATTTAAAAAGTATTGCAGATATCAAGATTCCTGCTTTAAAAAATGACATTATTGATAATTTAGCAGGTTTCCTAGTATCTCCTGGGAATCCAAATATGGAATCGCTACATAACTTTTTTGTTAGCAATGCCACAAGCGAAGACACAAAGAAAAGCTTAACTGAAAAGTTTGAAAAAAACAAAAACTTAATGAAAGGGAAGCCTTCACCTCAGTTTAACAACTACGAAAATCATAAAGGAGGTGAAATGTCTCTAGCAGATTTAAAAGGAAAATATGTGTATGTAGATGTTTGGGCAACTTGGTGTGGACCATGTATTAGAGAAATCCCTTCTTTGAAAGAAGTTGAAAAGAAATTTCACAACGAAAACATTGAATTCGTTAGTACTTCTATCGATGAAGTTAAAGATCACGACAAATGGATAGACATGGTAAAAGATAAAGATTTAGGAGGTGTACAATTAATGGCTGACAATGCTTGGAAATCTAAGTTTGTTAGAGATTATGCTATTGATGGTATTCCAAGGTTTATCTTAATTGATCCTAATGGAAATATTGTAAGCGCTGATGCACCAAGACCTTCAAATCCTAAACTGGTGGAACTATTAGAAGAAGAGCTTAAAATGCAACCTTAAGTTTACCAATATAATTAATAAAAAAAAGCCGCTTTTATTAGTGGCTTTTTTTTGTTTCAGATTCTTCCGATTGTGCGTTTTCAACTTGAGGTTGTTCTGGTTGTTTGAACAAATCGATATAGGCTTCTCCAAGAGCCTCAATTATGTGACTTGCAATTAGGCCTTGATATCCTAAATCTTCAATAGCAATATCTGCAGATCTTCCGTGTAAATAAGCACCAAAAACAGTAGCCATAAGCGCATCATAACCTTGTGATATTAGTCCAGTAATAACGCCTGTTAGAACATCGCCAGTTCCTGCAGTTGCCATACCAGGATTTCCAGTAGTATTGACATAATATTTATCATGAAAAACCGTAATACTATTAGCGCCTTTAATAAGAACAACAACCTTGTGTTTTTTTGAAAATGCCTTGGTCTTTTTGAGCTTATCAAAATCATCTTTCCATTTACCAATTAGTCGCTCTAATTCTTTTGGATGAGGCGTTAAAACACTCTGTTCTGGAAGCAATTTTAAAAGTGCTTTTTTCTTTGAAAATATATTTAATCCATCGGCATCAATAACTAATGGTATTTTATTTGTTTTAAGGAATTTTTCCAGTGCAGAAATCGTTTTTGGATCGGTTCCCATTCCTATTCCTAATCCGATAACCTTGGGTTCAATATCAAAAATAATATCAGAGATCAGCGTATCATTTTCATCTGTTATAACCATAGCTTCAGGAAACGCTGTTTGCAAAATCTGATAACCACATTTTGGCACATAAGCCGTTACTAATCCTGCTCCAATAGATAAAGCAGCACGACTTGCTAGCACGACCGAACCTATCTTTCCGTAACTACCTCCAAGAATCAAACTATGCCCAAAATCGCCTTTATTCGCATACTTTTCTCTGGGTTTATAAATAGGCAATACTTCATGTTTACCAATTAAATCGGCTTCAGTTTCTGTCATAAACAAAAATTCTCTATCAATCCCAATATCTAGGACTTCCCATTGTATAGTAAACTTAGCGGTTTCTGGTAAAAAAAATATCAATTTAGGGGATTGAAAACTCAAGGTATAATTTGCCCAAACAACTCCATTTTCATCTTCGGGAGCTTTATTTGTATAAGCGCCTGAAGGAATATCTACGGCTAATGTAAATGCTTTGCTATTTCTAAAGTGAACAAACAAAGATTTCACCCAATCATTTGCAGGTCTATTGAGACCAATTCCAAAAATAGCATCTACGATAATATCGTCTTTATGAATCTCAGGGAAATCTGCTTCACAATTCAACATATCTGGCCATTTTTTTGTGGTCTGTTTAATGCGATCATAATTGATTAAAAAGTCTTTTGAACGCTTGTCACTACAATTAACCACATAGGTTTTTACGTTATATCCATGAGTCACTAAATGTCTGGCGATTACGAGTCCGTCACCACCATTATTTCCAATTCCGCAAAACACATGAATAGGTACTTGTGCACCTTGCATACGAACATGTAACCAATTAAAAATTTGTATTCCAGCGCGTTCCATCAATTCAGTAGATGAAATATTCTGTTTCTTGGAAGTTAGTTGATCGCCTTCGTAAATTTGTTCTTTTGAAAAAATCTTCATGTAAGAGGTTTATAATCAGTTGTTAAATTGTTAGTTTTTATCGCTTAAAAGCTGCATAACATCATGTTTTCTGTTTTAAACTGAAAAAAATGTAAAATAACCTTTTAAGTTTTTTTATTCTTGTAAAAATAATACATTTGAAAGGTATAGGCTATTATTTATGCAAAACGAAACAAAAATATTCTTACAGTTTACTGCGATAGACATCGAGATAACTTATCGTAAGTCTACCCTTAGGGGTGTTTAGTATATTAAATCTTCAATACATTACAAATCCCTCTCAAGGATTAATAAAGAAAACCCAATTCAATTATAAATAACTACAAATGAATGTTTTAAAATTTGGAGGAACTTCAGTAGGTTCAGCAAAAAACATAAATAATGTCATAACTATTCTTGATAATTACGCAAAAGACGATGCTGTTATTTGTGTCGTTTCAGCAGTTGGAGGTATTACTGACAAACTTCTAAAAGCTGGTGAATTAGCTCAAGAAAAAGATGAAAACTATAGTTCAGAATTTGATACTATTGCACAAAAACACCATTCGATTTTATCTGAATTAATTCCTACAGGAAATGAAAAAATAGTAGCTCATTTGACTGAGACATTACAGGAGTTAAAACATCTTTTAGATGGTATTTTTTTGATCAATGAATTATCTCCAAAAACATCTGATAAATTACTAAGTTTTGGAGAGTTATTATCTTCTTTCATTATTGCAGAGACAATGAAAAAAAGAGGCATGGATTGTCTTAGAAAAAACAGTCAAGAGCTCATTGTGACTAACTCAAATTTCACCAAAGGTGAAGTCGTTTTCGACAGCACCAACACCAACATAACTAATTATTTTTCTAAAGCCACACAACGCATCACCATATTGCCTGGATTTATTTCAAAATCAACATCTGGAGAGCAAACAACTCTAGGCCGTGGAGGATCCGATTTTACTGCTGCTATTGTTGCTTCAGCTTTAAAAGTTAATCAACTTGAAGTTTGGACTGATGTTAGTGGTATGTTCACAGCTAATCCTAAGTTAGTAAAGCAGGCTATTCCAATTAAAAAATTATCGTATCAAGAGGCCATGGAACTATCTCATTTCGGCGCCAAAGTTTTATATGCACCAACAGTGCAACCTGCTTTAGATGCAGAGATTCCAATTCTAATAAAAAACACCTTAAAACCTAATGATGAGGGTACACTAATTTCTACTTCTGGTGAAGAAAACGGACTGGCTGTAAAAGGAATTAGCCACATTAGTAACATCTCACTAATCACCTTACAAGGGAGTGGAATGGTTGGCATTCCTGGGTTTTCTAAACGTTTGTTTGAAACTTTAGCAAATGAAAAAATCAATATCATTCTAATTACCCAAGCTTCATCAGAACATTCCATTTGTTTAGGAATTGATGAGAACAATGTAGATGCAGCAAAATTAGCTGTTGATAGTACCTTTGAATATGAAATATCACTTCATAAAATAGATCCAATAATTATTGAGAATGATCTTTCCATAGTTGCCTTAGTGGGTGATAATATGAAAAATCATCAAGGTATTAGCGGTAAAATGTTTAGAAGTTTGGGGAAAAACAATATTAATATTAGAGCTATTGCTCAAGGTGCTTCAGAACGAAACATTTCAGCGGTAATTGCTAATAAGGATGTTAAAAAAGCACTTAATACGCTACACGAAAGCTTCTTTGAAGTTAAAACGAAACGCCTTAATGTTTTCATTACAGGAGTTGGTAATGTTGGGGAAAAACTTATTGATCAAATTCAGCAACAGCATTCATTTTTAAAGAAAAAATTAAAAATCGATGTGAAAATTGTTGGAATGGCTAATTCACGTAAAATGGTTTTTAATGAAGATGGAATAGATTTAGATAATTGGGCCGCTCAATTTCATTACGCAGACAAATCAAGTTTGCGAGGCTTTTTTGACAAGGTAATTGCACTTAATTTAAGAAATAGCATCTTTGTTGATATTACAGCAGACGAAGCCGTAGCGAACCTCTATGATGAGTATTTAAGACAAAGTATTGCTGTTGTAGCATGTAATAAAATTGCATGCGCTAGTTCTTATAAAAATTATATAAATTTGAAAAGACTCTCGTTAAAATACAATGCTCCTTTTTTATTCGAGACCAATGTTGGTGCAGGATTACCAATTATCAATACGTTAAATAATTTGGTTGCTTCTGGTGACAAAGTCACTAGTATTGAAGCCGTTTTATCAGGTAGTTTAAATTTTGTATTCAATAATTTTAGCAATAAAAACAACTTCCATGACACGGTAAAAAGAGCACAATTTGAAGGCTATACAGAACCGGATCCAAGAATAGATTTAAGTGGAATTGATGTTGCTAGAAAGCTATTGATTTTAGCTAGGGAAAATGGTATGGTCATGGAAATTGAAGATATTGAAAACAACTCGTTTTTAACAAAAGACAATTTAGAAAGTAATTCTGTAGATGATTTTTATGACACTTTATCAGCTAGTGAAGCTCATTTCCAAAATCTTTATGCATCTGCCAAAAAGAATAATTGCCAACTTAAATACGTAGCAGAATTAAAAAAGGGTAAAGCCAAAGTTGGATTAAAAGAAATTCCTAAAGGGCATCCATTTTATAATTTAGAAGGTAAAGATAATATTGTCATGTTTCATACCGAACGCTATCCAGAGCAACCTCTTATAGTGAAAGGTGCTGGTGCTGGTGCAGATGTTACTGCCTCAGGTCTTTTTGCTGATATAATTAGAATAGGAAATAACTAATGAAAGAACTCAAAATATTCTCACCTGCAACTGTTGCAAATGTCTCTTGCGGATTTGACGTACTAGGATTTTGTTTAGATACGATTGGTGATGAAATGATCATTAGAAAAACGGATAAAAAAGGAATTCATATTACAAAAATTGAAGGTTATCATTTGCCTTTTGAAGCTGAGAAAAATGTGGCTGGTGTTTCTGCTTTGGCTATGCTTAATGATGTACAGCCAGATTATGGGTTTGAGATAGAAATCTACAAAAACATAAAACCTGGAAGCGGTATTGGAAGCAGCTCTGCAAGCGCTGTAGGGAGCGTATTTGGTATGAATGAACTCTTAGGAAAACCTTATAATAAAACACAACTCACCAGCTTTGCTATGAAAGGAGAAGCATTAGCTAGTAAGAGTGAGCATGCAGATAACATAGCTCCAGCCATTTTTGGTGGATTTACACTTGTAAAATCTGTTGCACCTCTTGAGGTATTACAATTGCCTACACCTAAAAATTTATTTGCCGTAATTATCCATCCGCAGATTGAAATAAAAACGGCTGAAGCACGTGCCATTTTGCCAAAAGAAATTCCGTTAAAAGATGCTATAAGACAGTGGTCAAACGTAGGAAGCTTGGTACACGCATTGCATATCAATGATTATGAGCTCTTGAGTAATTCATTAAAAGACGTGGTTGTAGAACCACATCGCAGTCGACTTATTCCTCATTTTGACCTAGTAAGAGAACATGCATTAAAACACAAGGCATTAGGTTGCGGTATTTCTGGATCTGGCCCCTCTATTTTCAGTTTATGTCACGGAAATGAAACTGCTCAAAATGTTGCTAAAGCCATTCAGAATATATATTCAAAAACCAAGATTCCTTTTGAAATATACATTTCAGAAATTAACACTGAAGGGATAAAAATTTTATAAATGAATTACTACAGTCTCAATAGAGAAGCACCAAATACGAATTTCACAGATGCTGTTATCAAAGGGCTTGCACCAGATAGAGGATTGTATTTTCCTAAAAAAATAACACCTTTACCTGCATCATTCTTTGAAACTATTGATCGTAAGTCACGTTCTGAAATTGCATTTGAAGCGATTCAACAATTTGTAAGTCCGGACATTCCTGAATCTGTTTTAAAAACAATTATTGAAGAGACCTTATCTTTCGATTTTCCAATTGTAAAACTAAATGATCACATATCATCTTTAGAATTATTTCATGGTCCAACTATGGCATTTAAAGATGTTGGTGCGCGCTTTATGGCTAGATGCTTGGGATACTTTAATCAAAATAATGCAAATGACATTACTGTATTGGTGGCTACTTCTGGTGATACAGGAGGCGCAGTTGCCAATGGTTTCTTAGGTGTAAAAGGTGTGAATGTTGTGATTTTATATCCTTCGGGAAAAGTGAGTGATATTCAAGAAAAACAACTCACAACACTTGGACAAAATATAACTGCTCTAGAAGTAGATGGTGTATTTGATGATTGTCAAGATATGGTTAAAAAAGCATTTTTAGACCAATCCATTACCAATAAAATGCAATTGACGTCTGCCAATTCAATCAATGTAGCCAGATGGTTACCACAACTGTTTTATTTTATGTTTGCCTATCAGCAGTTGCACAACGAACACGATGATATTGTATTTTCAATTCCTAGTGGGAATTTCGGAAATATTTGTGCGGGAATGATAGCACAACAATTGGGTCTACCAGTTAAACATTTTATAGCTGCTAACAATGCAAATAATGTTGTAACCGAATACTTAACTACTCGAAAATACCATCCGAAACCATCAGTACAAACCATTAGCAATGCTATGGATGTTGGTAATCCAAGTAATTTCATACGTATTCAAGAGATTTACAATAATGATTTTAATCAACTTAAAAATAACTTATCGTCATACAGTTACTCTGATAAAGAGACCAAAGATGCTCTGCTAGAGATTTATGAGCAATACAATTATATTGCTGATCCACATGGCGCTGTTGGCTATTTAGGCTGTAAAGCACATTTGAAATCCCATAATAATGTACATTGTGTGTTTTTAGAAACCGCTCATCCAACAAAATTTCTGAATGTGGTTGAAGACGTTATTCAAACTAAAATTGAGTTACCTCATCAAATTAAAGACGTTATAGACAAAGAAAAGGTAGCTACCAAAATTTCAAACTACAAAGATTTAAAAGCGTTTCTATTACGTTCTTAAATTAGTATGGCCTCATCATAGAACCTAAAGTTCTTTGTTAATACATTTACCGATTAACTTTACTATAAAATTCTAAATTCAAAAACACCAGACTCAGATGAATTGCCTTCAGCATCTTTGGTAATTATATTCCAATAATATGTATTACCTGATGTTACCGAAACTGTTAATTGATCTACAGACATATCGCTTGTATTTAAACTCGGCGGATTATTGGTTCCAAAATACACATCGTAGCCTACAATATCATTGTCAACATCACTTCCACTCCAGTCTAATGTGACTGAGTTTGTGGCAGAAATAGTTTGAGCCATACTTGGTGAAATTATTTCGGCAGGAAAAGGTGCATAGGTTTGAACACCTGGACCAGCATTGTAAAAATTCCAACTAGCACTCACTTTAGCTTCCCCTTGATAATTATATTCTACAAACCATCTAAAGGCTTCAGCGCGACTTATGGTTACAGGAAATATAAAGTCTGATGTTTCGTGCTGTGTAACAACACCAGTATCTAAATTTTCTACAGTGAGTGTGTAACTCTCTGCATTATCATTGGGCTCCCATTCAAAGAAAACAGTACTCTCTGTAGGTGTTGGATTTTCACCTTCATTGCACAAAGAATCTTCTTGTGGGAAAATCAATTGTACTCCAATTGGTGAATCCTGCCCTATTCCATTTCCATTTATAGGTCCATCATCTGTAGTATCGCTGCATCCCAACACCAAAATTACTACACAAATTAAATAGGTTATCTGCTTCATTTTTTTACGATTTTTAATGTAGATGTCATCGTTTCTGATTTTACGATAATTAGATATATACCATCAGGTAAGTTAGTAGTGTCTATACTCATATTCGTTCCTTCGTTTACAATAGTTTTGTTTAAAACCAGTTGTCCTAATATAGAATACAACTTAACACTCACTTCTTCATCTTCAATACCATTGTAAATATTAATCTTGTTTTCAAAAGGGTTTGGATACACTAGAAAATCTTCTGTCATCAATATGCGCTCTTCATAAACCCCTTGGCATTCTAAATCTGTACTTACTTTTAATGTATTTATACCTTGCTGTAACTCTAGGGTAATTGTTGAGTTATGGGTAGTGAATGTCTCATCATTAAATTTAATGTTGTAACTAGAACTACCAGACATATCAAGAGACACTTCATTTCCTGATGCCATTCTGCTTGCAAAAACTTCCAGCGGATCTGGTTGGGTAATAACAATAGTATAGCAACTCACATAATCTGGCCATTCCTCGATGGTAATACACATTTCATAGGTTCCAGCCAAGAGATTAAAAATATCCACATCATTGGTAAAGTTATATTCTTGAAAAAATTCATCATTAGTAAGTGTGACTGTATATGTGTAAAGTTCTTGGGCTACAATAGTAATTTTACCATTATTACTGTTTAAACAGGTTTCACCAGTGATTGATACGGTAAAATTATCATTTGGTAAATCTGGAAAGGCACATCCTGTAAAATCTACTGCAGCTCCAAATTCGGTATTAGGGCAAAGATCATCTTCATTTGGAACGCCATCATTATCGGCATCTTCGCATATGGTTTGATAACTAGCAGAATCATCTTTAATCCAATTATCATAAGTACCATCAGTATTAGAAATTACAGCAACGGGATCATCAACTAAAATACAACCTAAACCTGGATTGTTTGATGCATTAAATAGTTGCAAATTTTCATTATTTCCATTTTGTAAATTGAGTTGATCTCCAACTAACATATTTGACTGACAAAGCAGTTGGGTTAAATTAGTATTTTGGGTAACACTCAGACTACTTAATTGATTTGCGGCACAGTTTAGTTCTTCTAAATCTATTAAATTCTCTACATTTAGATTTGTAAATAGATTATTTGAAACATTCAAATCTAAAAGACTTAAATTGGTGTCAAAGTTAAGCTGCGTCAAGCTATTGTTGGAGACATTCAAGGTTGTTAAATTTAACAAAGCTGATAGGTCTAAATCTGTGAGCATATTCTCTGAAGCATTTAAAACTATCAAAAGAGAATTGTTACTTAAGTCTAATGTTGCTATACTGTTGTCATCTATCTCTAAACTTGTTAAACTTACAAACGCTTCAATACCTGTTGCATCAAAAATCCCTCTTCCGCTTACATTTAAAAATGTAAGACCTTCGATATTCTCGGTAAATACATAATCATCTAATGATCCAGAATCGTAACCTAAATCGATTAAAGCTTGCTCAAAATTATCATCTGGTACATATGTTTGTCCGAAAAAACATTCTGTAGCAAATTGCGCTGTTGCATCTATAGTCCAGTTTGCGCCAGCAGGCACAGAGCCAGTATCGATTTCAATACAAACTAAATTTGGATTATTTATGGCATTTAAGTTAGTTAATATCGCATTTTGCCCGTTTTTAATATTAAGTGTTTCTAGCAGATTAGACTGACAACTGATATTTGTAAGAGATTGATTCTGCTGAAAATCGAGTTCAATAATTTGGTTGTCATCACAATTAAAAATTTCTAATGACAAAATCTCACTTGGCAAAAATGATGTAAATGCATTGTTACTAATATTCAAATCTGAAAGGTCTGAATTTGCGCTAAGATCTAGACTGTTTATTGAATTTCCAGAGCAATCAAGTACGATTAAAGCCGTACTATTCTCAATAGTTAAATCTGAAAGTACATTATTAGAACAATTGATATTTAATAAGTTAGTATTAGAACTTAAATCTATTTCACTCAAGTTATTATTAGAACAATTTAAAATTTCCAAAGCAATAAAATCTTCTATTCCTGTAAAGTCGGCAATAGTATTTCCACTAACATCTAAACTGATGAGCTCTTCTATATTTTCGGTTAATACATAGTCATTTAAAGGACCAGAGTCATACCCTAAATTGATTAAGGCTTGTTCAAAATTATCATCAGGCACATAGGTTTCGCCAAAATTGCAATCTTCATTATAGCTTGTAGCATCATCTTTAATCCAATTTACACCAATAGCATTAGTATCATCAATTTGAATACAAGTTAAATTAGGGTTACTTGTAGCATTAAAACTTGCAATATCTGCATTCATACCATTTTGAATATTAACAAAATCGAATAGGTTGTTAGACACATTTATAACTACAGTTTCTGGGCAAAACTCATCTTGGTTGACATTATATATACATGCGGAAATTGCCATTGTAGTTAAATCTATAGCATCATTAATTTGATTGCTACTAATATTTAATCGTTTTAAGGCTCCCAAATTGTTAGACAAGACAAAAGTTGTCAATAGGTTAGAACTACAGTCTACTTCAATTAAGTTCGTATTAGGAGTTAAATCTAGAGTAGTTAATTGGTTATTTGAACACGACAAAAACTCTAGAAGTGTGTTTGAACTTAAGTTTAATTGTGTTATGTCATTAAAACTACAATTTAATTGTTCTAGATCAACATTCATTGTAACATTAAGCTGTGACAAATTATTTTGAGATCCTTGCGCTTCAACTAAATTGATATTATTCTGAAGGTTTATATCTGAAATTTGATTATCAGTGAATGATAAAAACGTTAATTCAGTATTGGATGAAATATCAAGTTGAGTTAAATCATTCGATGCACAATTTAAAGTAGTTAACGATTGATAATTACCAACCAATACATCTGAAAGATTATTACTAACACAAGTAATACTAACAAGAGTTGTGTTGTTTACTGTTGTGGTTACTAAGTTATTTATACTATTACTGTTGCAATTAAGACCTTCTAGAGCTACATTATTGCTAATGTCTAGATTTGTTAAATCATTATTTGAGCAATTCAATTCTCTTAAAGACGTATTGCCTGATATGTCTAGAACGTCTAAATTATTATCTGCACAATCTAAAATTTCGAGATTCGTATTTATGGATGTATTGAGATTAGTTAAATTATTTCCTGCACAGAATAATTCTATCAAACTCACTGTTCCAGTTGTGTCAAATAATCCATTGGTATCGTTTACATCATTTGTAAGCAAATAGTTAGAACTGCAATTGAGACGCTCTAAATAAATCATGTTACTAACGTCTAAATCATCTAAATAATTTCCACTACAGTCTAACTCTATTAACGACTTAAAATCTCTTATTCCAGTTAAATCAGAAATGCTCTCATCACTAACATTTAACACTTCTAAATGCTCAATGTTAGAGGTTAATACTTGCCCATCTATAACATCATCGTAATTAAAATCAATGAGTGCTTGTTCAAAAAACGGATCAGGAATTAAGGTAAAACGACTATTTAGGCAATCGCCATCATATGATGCAAAATCATCTTTTTGCCAACTTCCAGGAATACTTCCTACAATGGCATTATCAACATTGATACAAAATAAATTAGGATTTCCGGTAGCATTAAAGGTGGTCAGGGATCCGTTACTTCCGTTTTCAACATTTAAGGTTTTTAATGCATTTAAGTTACAAGTCACAGATAGTAAAGCGGTATTCGCTGTGAAATCTAGATCTTCAATTTGATTTATCGAACAATCCAAAAGCTCTAAATCAGTATTCGCGCTCAAGTCTAAACTAGTAAGCTGGTTGTTTGACACATTTAAATTTTGTAATACATCAAAATCTTGAATACCTGTTAAGTCTGCAATTGCAAGCCCTGAAACATCTAAAACAGTTACCGCAATGATGTCTATAGTTGCAACAAAGTTATTTAGTGTTCCATCAGAGTCTATACCTTGATCAATGAGAGCTTGTTCAAAATTATCATCAGGTATATAAGTACCGCAGTCAAGATTATATGTTGCTATTGCATCTTTTAGCCAACCTGCTGCGCCATTGGCAAATGCCACGTCATCTACATTTATACAAAATAGATTTGTATTATTAGTTGCATTTAAGGACGTTATTGCAGTATTATTTCCATTATCTATGTATAAGGCAAAGAGGTTATTATCGTTACATAAAACACTTGTTAAAACTGTATTTGATCTTATATCTAAACTTTCAATCAGATTTGTCGAACAGTCAAAATTATTCAACATCAAATTACCGCTCACATTTATGCTGGTGAGCGCATTATTAGAGCAATTGAGTATCTCTAGTGCTGTGTTATTACTTAAATCTAATGAATCAATTACATTGCTAGCACAGTTGAGGTTTATTAAAGCTGTATTGGTATTTAATTCTAAAACAGATACATCATTATTCGAAATATCTAATTGAAACATCATTCCATTATTTGAAAAATTTACGCTTTCAATCGAATTAAAACTACAATCTAAAATTCCCAAAGCAGAAAAATCTTCAATTCCAATTAAATTAGAAATTGATGCATTTGAAATATCTAAGTTTGTAATGTCAATTATATTTTCTGTTAACACAAAATTATCTATAACATCATCGTAGCCTTGATCGATCAATACTTGCTCAAAATTATCATCTGGTATGTAAGTGTAAATATTGGTACAAGTAGTTTCACTGTAGTAGGTCCAATCATCTTTAATCCATCCTGAAGGCGTAAAACCGTTATCGATTTGAATACAGAATAAATCTGGATTATCGCTGGCATCAAACAAAGCAATAAGGTCGTTAAAACCATTACTTACTATGAGTGATGTTAATTGATTTCTAGATACATTAATTAAAGCTGAACCTTGGCACAATGTAATTGGATCTGTTTGCGGATTGGGGCAGACTAGTGAATTAATAGTACTTAAATCTAAGTTGGTTAAAGAATTATTAGAAGCATCAAGACTTTTTAGTATCGTATTAGCTGATAAGTTGAGTGTATTAATTTGATTTGAAGAGCAAAATAGATCTTCTAAATCTAAGTTATTACTCAAGACCAATTCACCTACTATTCTATTATTTGATACATTTAATAATTTTAAATTAGTGTTTGTTGAAACATCAATAGTTTCCAACCTATTATCATTACATAGTAAAATTTCAATGCTCGCGAAATCCTCAATCCCTGTAAGGTCAGCAATTTCTAAATCAATGACACTAAGTGTGACGACATTAGATATTCTATCTGTAAGTACTAAATTATTATTCGCGATTCCATCTCCCATACTATTAGCATCTCCAACAGCTACTATAGAGCCGTCCTCGGCATGTGTTTCGAGATAATTTTCGAAATTATTATCGGGAATAGATGTTGTTTGTGCGCTTAAGATGGATGAAGCGAACAACAGTGTAATCACTAAAAACTGAAAACTATTTTTCATAACACTTTAGTTATTTGAAACACGCGTTTATTTTAATTTTTAGCTTCTTTAATAACCTCCTTGTGATAATGAATGTGTTGATCAAACTTATCTTTTAAAGAATTAGTGAATTTAAGCTTAAAGCTAGGGTCTTCTTTTAATTTCTTCCACACTAAATGCTTCATAGTGTCGATACCTTGATCTTGCATCATTTTTTCGGCTAGTTTTAATCCGTTTTCTATGTCGGCATCTGTTATTTCATAATATATGATATCATTTTCAACGGTATAGTTACGTCCATCGGCAGACATCCCACTCGTAGCATCTTCATCTAGGTGAGAGTTATTAATATCTGTGACTGAAGTACCATTTTCAAGAACAACGATTCTCTCAATGGTCTGCTGTAAAAGTTTTTTTAATTCATTGATCTCATTAGCCTGACTTAAAAACTGTTCTTCTAATTTTTCAATAAACGGACTCGTATCGTTAGCGTTCAAACCAACTGCAACATTTACATAGTTAAAACCAGATTTAAAATCGACCGATTCCCATGCAACACCAACAATATTTTTAATATCTCTAGGTTTTATGTCGGCTGGTGATACAGCTATACCTATACCATCATTATTACCGCTAGGTAAGATATAATCACCAATATTTACTTTCCCATAAACCTTTACAGGTACTTGTCCCATAAAAGCTACTTTTTCATAGTATTTTTCTAATTGAGGTTGTGGTAATGCTCCAAGAACAATTGGTTTATAAGAAATAACCATCATTCTATGAGATCCGTTAGTAGTTTTGGATATTTTTCCTCCGTTGACTCCTACAATATCACCATACGACATCGTTTCATTTATATCTGCTCTAATGAGATACTCTGCATAATCTCCTGCACCAGATGCATATGAAACTCCTTTAAATTTTTGTTTGTTATAGTCAAAAACTTGCAAGTTTCTAACAGCAAAAATCTCGTTTGCTATAGCTGCAATTTCCTTAATTATTTCAAGTGCTAAAGATGCTATTTCTGCGGCTATTTTTGCTGGTCCTGGTGATACTACACAAGCACCAAACCCAACACAAGCTCTTACATCTGCAGATGCTGAAGTTAAAGCAATACCTGCTATTGTGACATCAATTGTTTGCCAAACCAAATCTAAAGAACCATCTACAACATCATAAATTACGTTTAATCTATCTAAATTATAATCTGCATTATTAGTAAACTCAGATTCAACTGTTTCGCCTTCAATTCTTCCCCAAAGCATTGGTGCATTATCATAATTTGGAATCGTAACACCAGAGACTGTATTTGCGTCATTGCCATAAAAATCCACCCATGGCTCAAATGGCGCTCCACCACTCAACAACTCCCATAAAACATTAGCAGCACCTCCAATACCTGCTAATGGTGCTAACTCAGACACGTCATTTGGTGATGTTTCATCCCAAAACGAAATATAATTGTTTTCATTTCTGGCACCTACTGCATTCACTTTAATCGCGATCCCTTGGTTTCCACCTTCAATTAGCAATGGATATTTATTGATGTCTAAATCGGATCCATTTAAAGTTGACGTTATTTTTACCTGTGAATCTGAAGTTACATTAAGTCCGCCATCCAAATGCGTTGAATCTGTGACTTTTAATGTTTCTGCTGTTAGGTCTCCAAAACTAGCTTCTCCATTCACAATTAAATCGTTCAAGGTTGTTAATCCTAGTACATCTAAAGTTCCATCTAAGGCAGTATTCCCATTAACACCTAAATCTCCTGTTAATGTTGATGGGCTACCGTTGTTTACATTAAAGGCTTCATTTAGATTTACAATGCCATCAACGTCTAAAGTTCCTGTTAGGTTAGTAGCATTACCATTATTTACATCTAAAGTACTACTTAAATTTGTTGGTCCTTCCACCTGTAATTCTCCGTTTAAATATGTTCTATCATCTACGGTTAAGGTTCCTGTAGCTGTAATGTTTCTGTGATAAGCGTAAGGTAAAAACGTTAATCTTTCCCTGCTCATGGTTTCAAAATTATTACCAGCATCAAAATCAATCTCTACTTTTAAATCTTTGGGAGTGCCATCCCAACTTATTTCCTTAAAATAATCGTGTTCTGCATCACCGATTAGAAGATTGATACGTCCAAACTCATCTGTATTTGTAACTTGAACTTCTTGAAATTCTATTTGATTGCCACTATCATATATTGTGAACCTTATGGCTATTGTTGTATTTGGCAAATAATTACCTTCCGAATCCACTCCAGGTAATTCTAAATTATCTGGACTAATAATTACGGCTTGATATGAAATGCCATCCGTCTGTGCAAATGCCTGCGACATTAAACAAATAAACAGTGTAAGAGTAAGTATTCTTTTCATAATTGATGGGTTTATAATTATTAATTTCTTTTTCAAATTTTTATAAGTTTTGTATTAAAGTGTTTGCTACCAGAAATCACTTTTAAGAAGTAAGTTCCTGTTGCAATACCATTAATTTTTAATTTGATTTTTTGAGCTGGTAAAAATTCTTGAGAATGGACTAATTTAGCGTCTACATCAAACATCATCACAGATATTTTTTTTAGTATCGAATTACTAAATGCAATAGTTATTGATTCTTTAAAAGGGTTGGGATATACTTCAGCTTCAAGGTTATAATCATGACCTTTAACAGCGATTATATTGCTTAAAGGTTGCTGATAACCTTGTCTTAAATAGTAACCGTTGTTAAAATGTGTTCCAATAACGCTTGCTTGACCTACACTTTGACTCACTTTGTAAGTTCCTTTTGTAGTAACTACATTTTGAGAAGACCCACTGCTGCCAAGACTTGATCTCATTATGCGATATCCTGAATTATCTTGTGCCAGAAATTCTTGTGAAAATCCAAACAGTACTAGTATGCATATTAAAGTTTTCATTGCTTTATTCTTTTTATTGTCAAGCTATTAATAGTGTTTGTAGCTTAAACTTATAAGTAATTATTCATTTATTTAAAAAACAGTTCATATGTCCACCATTTGTCTACTTAAATGCTCAATTGCTTAATAACTGCAATAGCATTTAGGTAGATTTATGATAAAACCCAAACCAAATTGATGGGCATTCAAATTCAGTTTTTCAGCATTCTTTCCACTACTAATCAATACTGATTTTCCATAATTATAACCCACAAAAATTGCAGTACTTCTTGAAATAGGGTACTGCATCTCTACTCCTCCTCTAAAGAATAAAATATTGTTATTAAACTCTTCTTCTCCAACAAGGTTAAAAACATCATTGTTTATCGTTTGGTTACCTCTTATCAAAAACTCTGAAGCCATAGAAACGTTAGCAAAAAAGCTTAGATCTCTTAGCTCAAACATCTTTATTCCTAATCCTGCTTTTACGCCTAAGTAACTCACATCCCATTCAAAGTAATTATCAATACTAGACTCACTACCAATTGCAGCATAACTATTGTAGGATGCACCTAGCGACAAAAACAATGTTCTGCTATTATTTATAGTTTGTCTGTAACCCATACCAAAATAGGATTTCGATTTAGAGAGTAAATTATTGAGAGGTTGCCCTTGTGAGTTTTCATAATCAAAAGACGAAACCGTTGTGCCAAACTCAAAGCTGAGTTGTTGGCAAAAACATAAATTACTTAGTAATAGAACAACTATCAGAATTGAATAATTCTTTATCATGAAACCAGTTTTTGTTGAAGCAATTTAGATAAAATAAGGCCTGGTTTTTTATAAATATTGCGTTGTCCACCATTTGTCCACCATCAAAAAAAGCATGCAAATAAAAATTTGAGGATATTTATATTAAGCAATTAAAGTTTAAAAAATAACATACAACTAATTGATTATCAAGAATATAATTTATACCATTAAATGTTAGTATCTTGAATAATCTAACCACCAAAAAACATGGAATCAAAATCTCGTACCAAAAATGTCCCAGTTTTAAAATTTCAGAATAATGTCTACTCGAACGTGGACAAATTAGCTTTTCTATTTTTTCTATTAGTCTTCGGAATACATTTCAATTTAAATGCACAGTTAGAAAAAAAAGTGGATAGCATGCAGCAAATAATTAATACGGCAAAAAATGATAGCATTCGAGCAACAGAGCAATTAACTATAGCTGAGATGATTATTTATCAAGATCCGCAAAAGGCTAAAACCTATATTGATAGTGCCGAAACGATTTATAAAACAAAAACATACGAAAGAGGCTTGGCGAATTTATATGCTGTAAAGGCCAACTATTCATATACACAGAGCAATTATGACGATGCTATGAAGTATCTAGATAAATCTGGTAACGAATTCATGAAAGTTGGTGATACTATTTTAGGATTGACAATCAAGTCTAACATTATAATTACCATGAAAGCACTCTCAAAACCACAAGACAGTATAGAGCGCATCATAAATGAAATTGAACCTTTAATTCTAAAACATAAAGACACTGCTTTAATGGCTACTATGTTAGAACATAAAAGTGACATTGCACTAGAAAGAGGTCATAGAAATATTAGCTTATCAAAAATGCTCGAAGCTATTGAGTTAAGAGAACAATTTAACGACTCGCTATACTTACCACAAACCTATTACAAGACAGGTGTACTCTATTTAGAAATGTTTGATTATGAATCTGGTATCTCACAATTAGATATTGGTATTGAAATTAGCGATGTTATCGGACAAAATAATATGAAAGCGCAATTACTTCGTATGAAAGGTATTGGTTTAATGGAACTTAAGCGCTATGACGATGCTAAGCAAAACTTTGAAGAGGCCTTACAAATTTCAAAAATGATTAATTTAAGACGGAATACGGCTAAAACATTAATACAAATGGCAGAATTAGAAACGCGCCAGAACCATATTACAGAAGCCAAATCTTATCTTGAAGACTATAATAAGCTAGATGATGATCTCAAAAGAGGTGGTGCGCATTATGATTACAATTTAACACAAGGTCAATTAAATTTAAAAATAAACCAGCCTAAAGCAGCACTAGTAAATTTTAATTATTGCTTAAAAGATGCTGAGGCTATAAATTCCTTTAAAGATATTAGTTGGTCAAAACTGTATAAATCTCGTGCTCTTAAACAGCTGGGGCGATTTAATGAAGCTTATAGTGAACTACAAGAAAGTAGTGATGCTAAAGATTCGCTTAATAGTTATCTAAGAACGAGCTTAGCTGAAGAGCAAAAAATTATTTATGAAACCAATAGAAAAGAAAAAGAAATTGCGGTACAAAAATCTGAAATTGAATTACTTAAAGAACAAGAAAAAGTAGCACATACACGTCAACTTCTCTTAATTATAGGTATTGTCTCTTTGCTTCTGCTAGCCGGTTTATTGTTATACGGATTACGTCAAAAGATACAGAGAAATAAAGCAGAAAGAGAAAAATTAGACGCATCTCTTGAATTTAAAGAAAAAGAACTAACCACACATGCACTCCATCTGGCTCATAAAAATGAGGTTTTATTAGACTTAAAATCACAACTCAAAGAGCTAAAATCTGGTCCTGAAAATTCAAGAAATTATCAAAAGGTTATCAATACTATAAACCTGGATATTAATAATGATGGTAATTGGGAACAATTTAGAACCTATTTTGAAGACGTACATAAAGACTTTAACGCTAAGGTCATGAAGACCTACCCAGAAGTTTCTACAAATGACTTAAGACTTATGGCGTTATTGAAAATGAATCTCTCAAGTAAAGAAATTGCAAACATTTTAAACATTTCTGCCGAAGGTGTTAAAAAGGCACGATACAGACTACGTAAAAAATTACAACTTTCTACGGAAGATTCATTACAAGAACTCGTTATAGAGCTGTAAATGAGAAGTTTAAAAACTAAAGTCCACTTCTTGTCCTTATCCATATTTTGAGGTGTCCACATGATGTCCACCTCTATTATTTTTAATCATAACTTACTGATTGTAGGTTTGTTGTGTCATTAATTTGGCAACCAGTTTTGTGGTGCCTTGCTCTGGTTAGGCTGCAGACTTTACCAGTTGCAAGTCGCTACAAAAACTTATTTACAAAACCACAAAACACAAGTATTATGAACATTCAAGTTAGACTTTTTGCCCTTTTAATAGCTCTTACATTTTTCGCTTGCTCAAGTGAAGATGACTCTAGCAACCCTCCAGCTTCAAACAATACGATAGAAGCTTCTATTGATGAATATCCAACATCGGGAGATTTAGTTACAACAATTAACTCTAACCTATCAGGAGAAGTAACCTTTAGCATTACCTCACAATCTATTTCGCAAGCCATGGGTATAGACAGTGATACAGGAGAATTAAGAGTATTAGCTTGGCAAGTGTTCGATTATGAAGCTAATCCTGTAATTACTCTTACGGTTAAAGCCACCAATGGCATAGATACCGAAAACAAGGCTGTGATTGTTTCAATTAATAATATAGATGATATTGCTGCTTTCTTAAATAGTTCGAGAACAGCTTATGACAATGCTGCCGATGGTGAATGGATTAGCATTACTGAAAGCGAATACAATGATTTGGCCAATTACTTGGCAGAAGTTACTAAAAGTGGAGCAACAGATAGTCATTTTTCAAGTACAGCAAATATTCAACAAAATTCGGGCAATTCTCTTTTAGCAAATAGAAATGGAGATACCATGCCAGAAGGCAGTTACATTTTTGCGTTTAAACACTACTCTTGGGCAAATAATATTTCAGGCAGTAAAGTTAAATTATCACAAGGTGATGAGTTTGGAACTTACGAATCTATCGGAACTTCCTTACCAGAGCACAACGCAGAGTATAACTATTTTGTAATTAAAGGAAATGCAACCGCAACATCTGCAGAAGCACACCTTGCTATATTTGCAAATAATAGTATTGGTTATAAAAACATCTCAGGAACAATCTATGGTTGGGGAGATGGTGGTGATACTAATATGATTACAAATGGTAATATCAATGCAGTTTTCCTTTACCAAGGCTTAAGTACAACAATGAAACAATGGGATTAGCCAAAATCACGTTAGTTTGTTTAAAAGGGTAAGTATAATGCTTACTCTTTTTTATTAGGTTAAACTGAAATATTATTAACTTGTATTATCTTTAAAAACAATAAACTTTCAGAAAACCGTTTCGATATGGACAAAGCACTACAAACGATGATCAATAATATGCTAGAAAAAACTGGTAAGTCATTAGACCAATGGAAATCGATATTAAAAGACAAAGCTTTTGTTAAACATTCTGAAGGTGTTAATTTCCTAAAAAAAGAACATGGTGTTACTCACGGGTTTGCTAATACGATTGTAACATTATCTAAAGATGAACAACACACTTCAGATGATTTAGTATCTAATCAATAT
Organism: uncultured Psychroserpens sp.; assembly: GCF_947500255.1. Classification (GTDB taxonomy): domain Bacteria; phylum Bacteroidota; class Bacteroidia; order Flavobacteriales; family Flavobacteriaceae; genus Psychroserpens. The sequence continues at coordinate 203,121 of NZ_CANMRL010000002.1, forward strand.
AAAGGTAAAGAGGCATTATTTCCTATTTATGAAAAACTGTTGAGTGTTGTTAATAGTTTTGGAAATGATGTGACTGTTACGCCAAAAAAAACTAGTGTTAGTGTGATTAGGAAACGCCAATTTGTATTAATAAAACCGGCAACCAAAACACGTATAGACTTAGGTCTTAAACTTCCTGGAGAACCAACAACCGATCGTTTAGGTAACTCAGGTCCTTTTGGAACCATGTGTACCCATCGTGTGCAAATTACATCAGAAAGTGATATCGATCAAGAATTGACCGATTGGATGAGGGAAGCCTATATAAAGTCAGAATAATGAGTGTTAATACAATGGAAATATGTCAAATTCCGAAGATAAAAAGAAGCACATAGAAATACATGAAACTGCATTTGTCACGTCCATGTTTCGATCTTCAAATGAAGCGTTGAGCGAGGATTATTTTGCTAAACTTTGGAACAACCCAAAAACCGAAAAATGGATTGAAGACTATCTCGAAAAAGTGTCTTCTGAAGAAGCAGCAACACACTGCCTGAGAAACCGATATTTCCTTGATACTCTAAAAACATTAATAGATACAAATCATGTAGAAGTACTCATTAACTTTGGATGTGGTTTTAGTATGTATCCTTTTCTTTTGGATAAAAACCTTATTCATATTGAAATTGACAAATCTGAAATTATACAATACAAAACCGAAAAACTAGACGATTGGCAACATAAAAATATACTTCCTAAACGTCGTATCTATTCTATTGGTGTAGATTTTAGTGACGATTACGAAGATAAACTTAGAGAACAAATAGAAGCTATTAAAGGCAATCGTAAATCTTTTATTCTTATAGAAGGGGTTTTATTCTTTCTGGACAGAGCAGAAACCAACAGGTTATTTGATTTCTTTGACACGCTTCAACACTCAGGTGATTTTATAGGTAGTGGTTCATTTCAAGATAGTTTAAAAGACTCTCAAGCTTTTAAAAGATTATTAGATTTTTTTGGTAAAAAAGTCATCAATATGAGAGAAAGCGATTACCAAACAATAAATGATATATATTACGAAAACATAAAGAATTACAAACTCATTGACCATCAAGATTACTTTAGTCTATCTAAAACTTATAACAACCCTATACAACTTGAAAAAGACCTTATTTTAAACGAGCATTTTTACGTGTTGAAAAAAGATACATAAAGGATTTAGCTTAGCACCTCTGCATACAAATCAAAATCTTCGGCTTCAATCACTTTAACTGTAGTGAATTCACCAGTTTTTAAATACGTTGATGTCGCATCAATCAAAACCTCATTATCAACATCAGGCGAATCATATTCGGTACGACCCACAAAATAATTGCCTTCTTTTCTATCAATCACCACTTTAAACTCTTGTCCAATCTTAGTCTGATTCAATTCCCATGAGATTTGAGACTGAATTTCCATGATCTGGTTGGCTCTGTCGATTTTTACTTCTTCTGGAACATCATCCTCTAAATTATAAGCATGTGTATTTTCTTCATGAGAATAGGTGAAACATCCTAAACGTTCAAAACGCATCTCCTTAACCCATTCTTTAAGTGTTTGAAAATCTTCTTCAGTTTCTCCTGGATAACCAACTATCAGTGTCGTTCTAATGGTCATTTCGGGTACCTTAGCTCTAAATTCCTTGAGTAACTTAGTTGTTTTCTCTTTGGTTGTGCCACGACGCATACTTTTCAGAATAGCATCTGAAATATGCTGTAATGGAATATCAAGATAGTTACAGATCTTTGGTTCACGATTCATAATATCTAACACATCCATCGGAAAACCTGTTGGAAATGCATAATGCAAACGAATCCATTCAATTCCTTCAACTTTAACTAAGTGCTCTAGTAATTCGGCTAGATTTCGTTTTTTATAGAGGTCCAAACCATAATAGGTCAAATCTTGAGCAATCAAGATGAGCTCTTTAACACCATTAGCAGCCAGCTTTTCGGCTTCAATAACCAACTCTTCTATTGGTGTACTTTTATGTTTTCCACGCATTAAAGGAATCGCACAAAAGCTACAAGGCCTATCACAACCTTCAGCGATTTTCAAATAGGCATAATTTTTTGGTGTCGTTGTTAATCGTTCACCTATCAATTCATGTTTGTAATCTGCTCCTAAAGCTTTTAATAATTGTGGTAATTCTGTAGTTCCAAAATATTGATCTACATTAGGTATTTCTTTTTGAAGATCTGGTTTATAACGTTCACTTAAGCAACCTGTTACAAATACTTTGTCTACATCACCTGCCTCCTTTTTCTGCATAAACTCCAAAATGGTATTTACACTTTCTTCCTTAGCATTATTAATAAAACCACACGTGTTAATGACAACAACATTTCCTTCTTCTTCATGAACAACATCTTTACCACTGGCTTTTAGTTGTCCCATCAATACTTCACTGTCGTAAACATTCTTACTGCAACCAAGCGTTACGACGTTGATCTTATTTTTCTTAAGTGATTTAGTTCTCATAGTCAAATTTCAGGCTGCAAAGATACGTAATGATTTGTGATATATTTGTTTTCAGAAGATTAAACCTTTATCATACGTAATAGTCCAATTATGAAATCTCAATTTATGAAGTTTGTACACTGTGCCTTTATTTTAGTTTGCTTCGCCTTTTTATACAATTGTACTTCAGACGATGATAATACTCAAACCTTTATTGATGGGACACCAGAACCTGAAAGCACTTATTTCCCTCCAATTGATGGTAGTGAAACCTGGGACACCAAATCTATAGCAGAATTAGAATGGAACGATCTAGGACTTCAACCACTTTTAAACTTTCTAGAAGAAAAAAACACAAAGAGTTTTATGATACTTCACAATGGAAAAATTGTGGTAGAAGCTTATATGAATGGTCATAACAATGCGTCTCCTTGGTACTGGGCTAGTGCAGGAAAAACACTAACAACTACAATAATGGGAATTGCACATGATGACGGTTTGTTGACTATTGATGATAAAGTATCTGATTATATAGGAACTGGATGGACAAGTATTCCGCTAGACAAAGAAAACCTCATTACATGCAAGAATCTCTTGTCAATGAACTCAGGTTTAGATGATAGTCTTGGTGATGACTTTTCTCCAGATAATCTTCAATACTTGGCAGATGCAGGCAATCGTTGGGCCTATCATAATGTATTTGTTAAGCTTCAAGATGTTATAAGTTCGGCAAGCAATCAAACTTGGAACTCTTACTTCAATACGAATTTAAAAAATAAAATAGGAATGACAGGTGCTTGGATTCCTTTAGGTGACATCAATGTGTATTGGAGCAACACTAGAAGCATGGCTCGATTTGGTTTAATGATTGCTGCTAATGGCAGATGGGATGAGAATCAAATTGTGTCTCAGTCTTTCTTAAATGAAGCGACAAGCACCTCTCAATCCTTAAATCAAGCTTATGGTTATTTATGGTGGCTCAATGGCAAATCAACGTATCGCCTACCACAAACGCAGCTTGAGTTTTCAGGAGAATTAATTCCAAATGCACCTGAGGATATGTATTGCGCTTTAGGACGAGACGACCAAAAGATCTATATCGTTCCAAGTAAAGACTTAGTGGTGATTAGAATGGGAGAAGCTGCCGACGATATCAACTTTGCACTCTCTACTTTTGATGATGACTTATGGGAAAAAATTAATGCTGTAATTGACTAATTATAATTTGTTGGTGCCTTTCGCATTTTAGATGCTTGTTCATAAACACGAGCCCAATTTAAAAGGTCTATTTCTCGCAAAGGTGAACTTATTAAGGTTAGACCTTTAGGAGCTCCGTTTTCAGCGTAACCCATCGGAACAGTTAATGCAGGATACTCTGCTACTGCAGCAAAACCAGCATGATAGTTATTAATAGACAAAACTCCATCTAAATTATGTGCAGTCATGGGTTCATCAAAAAAGCGTTTTCCGTTTGTTTTTAAAATCGATTTTATTTTTGTAAACTCTTCATCGGTTGCAGAATCATCTGAAATACCTTGAAATAATTTTTGTCCGTAAGGCATTATACGCATACTATCTTTTCGGTTAAAATCCATAATATCTTCAATAGAGGCATACTCTAAATACTGATTTCCATAATTTTTTAAATAGTTGACCAAATCTACTTTCATGTCTAGATTCAGCAATCGTAAAAACCCTGGAAGGTTAACATCTAAGGCTTCAATTTCAATAATTTCTGCACCTTGAGTTTTTAAAACAGATATAGCATTGGCATATAACTCATCGTCCATCAAACCTTTAAAAGCTCCAAATCTCTTATTCTCTAACTTGTTAGCAACACCAAAACTCCCATAGTAAAAACTGGCGCCCCATTTTGTGTTAATACTCTTAGAATCGCCGTTATCGAATCCAAAAATTGCGTCTAATACAATGGCATTATCCATTACATTTTTAGTCATAGGTCCAGCAGTATCCAAAGTTGATGAAATTGGCACAATACCACTACGACTTACCAAACCAATGGTAGGTTTTAAACCAACTACAGAATTTTGACTAGAAGGCGATAAGATCGAACCAGAAGTTTCACTCCCAATAGCCGCTACACAAAAGTTAGCTGCAACTGCCACACCGCTTCCAGAACTAGAGCCTCCAGTATCAATAATTCTCCTACCATAAGGATTTAAGGTTTGACCACCAATTGCAGAATAACCACTTGGACAATCACCACAAAAGAAATATGCCCATTCACTTAAATTGGCTTTTCCAAGAATTAATGCACCTTTAGATTTAAGTTGTTTGACTATAAAAGCATCTTCGGTCGTATTATCTTTTAAAGCTACAGAACCTGCTGTTGTTGGCATTTCGGATGTATTTATATTATCTTTTAAAAGAATAGGCATGCCGTAAATTGGATGCTTGTACTTCTTTTTATCTTCTTGAAACAACTTATCTCTTGCTATTGCTTGTTTTATAACGTTAGGATTTAAAGCAATCACCGAATTTAATGACAACTCATTTTCACGATCAAACTTTTTTATACGATATAAATAAAACTTTGTTAATGACTCATAACTAAGCAGACCTTCAGAAATATGCTTTTGAAGTGAAGGAATATCCTGATCAAGAATAAGAGGTTTTAATGTAAAATAGTCGTCTTCGGTAAAATCTTTTAAGTCATCATCTATAACATCCCAAAGCTCAGTAGTATTAATATACTTAGAATCTAAAACTTTAAACTCTCTAAAGTCTTTGGTAGAAATATCGCTTAGATCATCACTGTCGTTAGCTGTTTCAGCGACTTGAGTATCTTCTGAAGATGTTTTCTTTTCATCAGAAGGTTTACAGTTGTAGGTAATTAGAATAAGGCAGAATAGAAGTATAAAACGCATGATTTGTATTTTTAATAAAAATACGGAAAAATCAACTGCGTTCTTCAAAAGGAATAATCGTTCCGTTTTCGATGTAGTTTTTTAGGTCTTTTAGTAATTGTGCCCAGCAAAATGAAGAATTTCTATATTCATGATTATTCTCTGGCCAATTGGTATGTGAGAACTTAAACAAGGTCTTATTGTCATGCTCTTCTAAAGTAATCCCAAAAGTTGTTGGGTTCCAATCGGTATCGGCATTTGTCATTTTCAAATAAAAATGGTCATTAGTTTCAACTTTTGTGACTTCACCAAACCAATTGTATGCATCGGTAAAATTAAGGTTATAGGTTGCTCCTAATTCTGGTTTTCCAGACGACTTTAAAGGCCACCAATTATTTAAATGTTCTGGTAAAGTAAAGGCATCAAAGACTTTTTGTTTTGGTGCCTCAATGTAGAAATCGAAATAGATACTATGAGCCATAAGGATTGAATGTATTTATAAAATCATAAATATAATGTCCTATAAAGATAAACAAAACAGAATAGACAAAAAGAAGCCAAATTATGAGAGCATTATAGTGTTTCATTTTAAAGCTTCTATAGGTATATATTGCTATAACTATAAAAATTAGAGATAGTATAATTTTCGGAAATGTAGCAAACTTCCATAAGTATTTTGGAATTAAAGGACTGCTTGTTCCATCAAGGTAAGTGTAAACAATCTTTTGTAAATAATAGAGTACTCGAATAAGTGCATAAGCAAAAGTAACAATTGAAAGTGTTCTTAAAACTTTTTCGTTATTCAAAATGCTCTGCTCTCTATTTAAAAAAACTATCTACAAACTCATACTTATTAAAGACCTGTAAATCTTCAATCCCTTCACCAACACCAATATATTTAACCGGAATTTGAAATTGATCACTAATACCAATAACGACACCTCCTTTAGCAGTTCCATCTAATTTTGTAACGGCTAATGTAGAGACTTCTGTAGCGGCAGTAAACTGTTTAGCTTGCTCAAAGGCATTTTGCCCTGTAGAACCATCTAAAACCAATAACACATCGTGAGGTGCATTGCCTACCACTTTTTGCATCACACGTTTCACCTTACTCAACTCGTTCATTAAGTTCACTTTGTTGTGTAAACGTCCAGCAGTATCAATAATAATCACATCGGCATCTTGGGTTACACCTGATTGTAGTGCATCAAAAGCTACGCTAGCAGGATCACTTCCCATTTCTTGGCGTACCATAGGCACATCAACGCGATCTGCCCAAACCTGAAGTTGGTCAATTGCCGCAGCTCTAAAAGTATCTGCTGCTCCTAAAACGACTTTAAGTCCTTTCTTTTTAAACTGATACGCTAATTTACCAATGGTTGTTGTTTTTCCTACACCATTAACACCTACTACCATAAGAACATATGGTGTTTTTGAGCCATCTTCTTGTTTTGGTAATTCAGGAATCGTGTAATCTGTATCTTCACCAGAATTGGTCTCTGACAACAATCCAGCAATTTCTTCACGTAAGATCTTATTTAATTCTGAAGTCCCTAAATACTTATCTTTAGACACACGTTCTTCGATACGTTCAATAACTTTAAGTGTCGTATTTACACCAACATCACTAGTTACTAGCACTTCCTCCAAGTTATCCAATACATCATCATCAACTTTGGATTTACCTGCAACTGCTTTATTTAATTTCGAGAAAAACGACGTTTTCGATTTCTCTAACCCTTTGTCTAAGGTTTCTTTTTTTTCCGAAGAAAATATCTTTTTAAAAAAACTCATTCGTTATACTTATTTATAAGTTCTAGTCAACTATCGAGCCGAATTTTTTTTCTGCTATTTTGGCAGAAAACTGCTCAAATATAGACATAAAAAAACTGCTTTCAAATATGAAAGCAGTTCGTCACTAGATATAAATATCTAATTTATTTTTTGTTTAAAAAATCATTGACAAACTCTGGTGCCATTACTGACTCAACAAACATGTAAGCACCTGTCTTTGGTGATTTTACCATTTTGATTGCTTTAGTAAGTCTTTTAGATCCTGTTTGTAATGATGCTACTGATTTCTTTGCCATGACTCTATATATTTTGAGAGATAACTCTTATTTATGTATTATTTGAGTTTTCTTACGAAAATCTCTAATTATTTAATTTCTTTGTGAACTGTCATACGCTTAAGGATTGGATTAAATTTCTTAATCTCCATTCTATCTGGCGTATTCTTTTTATTTTTCGTAGTAATGTAACGAGAAGTTCCTGGCATTCCAGATTCTTTGTGCTCTGTACATTCTAATATAACCTGTATTCTATTTCCTTTTTTTGCCATTGTACGTGTCTTTAACGCGTTATGCTATTATTTTAAAAATCCTTTGGATTTAGCTTCTTTTATTGCAGCAGAAATACCAACCTTGTTGATAGTCTTTAATGCTGAAGTCGATACTTTTAAAGTTATCCACTTATCTTCCTCAGGAATATAAAAACGTTTCTTGATTAAGTTAGCGTTAAATTTACGCTTCGTTTTGTTCATTGCGTGAGATACGTTGTTTCCAACCATCGCTTTCTTTCCTGTAAGTTCACAAACTCTTGACATTTCTTTCTAACTTTAATTATGTTTCTTTAAAACAGGGTGCAAATTTAATAAAACTTTACAATATCAACAAACTAAAAGTGCTACTTTTTTAAAATTTCTTTTTGTAGCATTTCAAAGGCCTTATTTGCTGCTTTGTTGATGACTTTAACACGATGATTTCCAAAGCTGAATTTTTCAGAATATACACCATCTTTTGTAGCAATAGCGATGTATACAATTCCTAAGTCTTCAGCAGTATCATCTTTTGTAGGTCCTGCATTACCTGTAGTTGCAATCGCATAATCAGTATGCAATAAAGATCTCACATTTTTCGCCATGGCTTCTGCTACAGCTCCACTTACCACTGAATGTTCATCTATCAATACTTCGGAAACGTTAAGGACATTGACTTTTACCTCTTTTGTATAACTTACTACGCTTCCTTTAAAATATTTCGAAGCCCCAGGGTTAGCTGTAAATCGTTCTGCAATAAGACCTCCTGTACAACTTTCGGCAGTAGCTACTGTTTTTTCTATTTGGGTTAAGTATTTACCAATAACAGCCTCTATGGATAAATCATTTTCAAATCCCACAAAAATATCTTGAATTTGTGGTAATAATAATTGCGTTTGTTTTTCCATTTCAGCTTCAACAAGACTCTTATCTCTATGTTTAGCAGACAATCGTAAACGCACACGACCTAAGCTAGGTAAGTAGGCAAGTTTGATAAAATCAGGCAATTCGTTTTCAAACGTTTCAATACGCTCAGCGAGTGTACTTTCGCCCATACCATAGGTTAAAAACGTTTTGTGTTTAATATATGGAAACTGAAATCGTGTTCTTAGTTTAGGAATGACTTCATCTTCCATTAATGCTTTCATTTCATAAGGTACTCCAGGTAAAGAAATAAATACTGTATCGTTTTTTTCTAGCCACATTCCAGGAGCACTACCGTATTTATTCATCAAAACCTCAGCTTTTGAAGGTACTAAAGCTTGATCTAGATTGACTTGCATAATAGGTTTTTTGACATAGACTTCCCAAATATGCTCTACATTTTTTCTAACGGAAGAATCTTCTACCAAAGTATCCTCAAAATAATCGGCGATTGTTTTTTTAGTAATATCGTCCTTTGTAGGGCCTAAACCACCAGTAATTATGACAATATCAGCATTAGTTTCAGCTTCAGAAAAAGCCTTTAAAATATGTGCTTTGTCATCTTGCACCGAAGTAATCTGATACACCGATACACCAATTTTGTTGAGTTGCTTTGCTATAAATGCAGAATTCGAGTCAATAATTTGCCCAATAAGAATCTCATCACCAATGGTAATAATTTCTGCTTGCATTATAAGTTGAAGTCTTTTTTGAGTTCGGCAGTAGCATATTCTACTGCAGTGAGTACAAGTTGTAATTCTTTAGAGCAGTCTTCACCTACTTTTTCAAATTTCCCCCAATCTTGCACAACGATTAAGTGGTGTAGTACACCGAGCTCAAATAAGTCTACTGTTGGTTTCATTTTATGAGCAGCTTGATAAGCGTTATAAAAATCTTGCTCTGCCACTGCTTTTTTAAGTCGTTCTGCATCTTCAGGTACTTCTTCTAAAAATGCCTCGGCTAATGATTTAATAAAATCGGCATCATTATCTGCCAATTCGCGAACGCGTTCTAATTTGTAATGTTGTTCCATGTATTATTTTACTGTAATAGAAAACAATTGCTTGTCTTCGATATATCCCTTTAGTTTATCATTAGCAAGAACTTTGCCAACTCCCGACGGAGTTCCCGTAAATATAATATCTCCAATCTTTAAAGTAAAATATTTTGACACATATTCTATGATTTCGTCAATTTTCCAAAGCATTAAGCTCGTGTTTCCATCTTGAACTTTTATTTCATTTTTGAACAAACTGAAATTAATATCATCAACATTTTCAAAATCAGATTTTGGCAACCATTCTCCTACAACTGCTGCTCCATCAAAGGCTTTCGCTTTTTCCCATGGTAAACCTTTGGCTTTTAATTGTGCTTGTAAGTCTCTAGCAGTAAAATCTATTCCTAGTCCAATTTGATCATAATATTTATGAGCAAACTTTTTAGCGATATGCTTACCTACTTTATTAATCTTCACTAAAATTTCAACCTCGTGATGCACATCATCTGAAAAATCTGGAATAAAAAAAGGCTGTTTTTTTAATAAGATAGAGGTATCTGGTTTTAAAAACACAACAGGATCAACTGGTCTTTCATTTTCCAGTTCTTTAATGTGTTCTGTATAATTACGACCTATACAAATGAGTTTCATTCTCTAGATTTAAAACAGTTTATTATTAAAGCCTCTTAGTTTTATAGCTGTAAGTACTTTTTTAGTGTACAATGGAAAATCGGCATTGAGTAACCATCCAAAATATCCTGGTTCGGTTTCTAAAACTTCGGTAACACGTTTACCTTTGTGCTTCCCAAAAGAGAAACATTCTTGTCCGTCTTTATCATAAGCTATAAATCCGGCAAAATCGGCAAATTTCTTACGCGAGCTAAATTCGGCAAGAAAACTAGTATCATTTTCCAGCTCGTCATATCTATCTAATTGTGATTTTAATACTTCATAAGTAGCTAATGTATCAGCTTCGGCACTATGAGCATCATCTAAATTTTTATCACAATAGAACTTGTAAGCTGCACTTAATGTACGTTTCTCCATTTTATGGAAAATAGTTTGTACATCAACCGATTGTCTATTTTTCATATCAAAATCTATATCGGCACGTAACATTTCTTCTGCTAACAATGGAATATCAAAGCGATTAGAATTAAAACCTCCTAAATCGGAATCTTTAATCATATTATGCACCTCTTTTGATATCTCATTAAACGTTGGTTTATCTGCAACATCTTCATCTGAAATCCCATGAACTAAGGTGACATGAGGCGGAATAGGAATTGTCGGGTTTACACGTTGGGTATAGGTTTCCTCCTTTCCGTTAGGATGTACTTTTAGGATTGATATTTCAACAATACGATCGTTGGTAATATTTATTCCTGTAGTTTCAAGGTCAAAAAAACAGATGGGTTTTGTAAGATTTAGTTGCATGTACTATTAATTTTTCACAAAGGTAATTAGATTAATGAATATTTACTTAATCAGTAAAATTAACTTTTGATTTATGAAACAGAATCAAAACTAGTTCGTCAATTTATAATAGTAAAAAATGCAATAGATTAAAAAAGTTGCGTCTTTATAATTGAGAGCTGTAAAAAAGCACAATGAATGAATCAATCAAAAAATAGCGAAAAACTAAACACCTTTTTTAAAGAAGAGTATTCTTCCCTCAAATCTTATGTAAGTTCTAACTTAAAGGCTAGTGTTACTAGAGATGCAGAAGACATCATTCAAGATGTAGCTTTAAAGTTATTTACAAGTGCTGATAGATATTCTCCAATAAATAATGTAGCTGGTTTTGTGTATCGTGCCATGAGGAATAAAATCATCGATATTTTAAGATCAAATAAGAAGAACATAGAATATCACTCTCAAAATGAAACGAAGTTAAATGAATTTGCAGCTTTAATTTATGAAACAACATCAGATCTATATCCTGAACAAATGAAAGAAGAATTGAAAAAAGCAATTATTAACCTCAAGCCCAACTATAGAGATATAATTATAGCGATTGACTTTGAAGGTTATACCTATAAAGAAATAGAACTAGAAACTGGTATTCCAATTGGTACTTTAATGTCTAGAAGGCATAGAGCTATTTCACTACTGTACAAAAACTTAAAATCTAAACAAGAAATAATTAGTTAAAATAAAAAACATGTCAAATTACTTTAAACACAAAATGAGAGGCAAATCTCCAGGAGAAATTGCCGGAATGATAATCTTCGGAACGATATTCATAGCTGGATTAGCTATCCTGTTTGGCTTTGTAATCATGTGGCTTTGGAATTGGTTAATGCCAATGATTTTTGGGCTAACAACACTTACTTATTGGGAAGCTGTTGGTGTTTTTATATTATTTAAAATTCTTTTAGGTGGATGTGGTGGATTTGGAGGAAAAGACAAATCATCTACAAAAAAATCAAATTGTAAAAATGAACATAAAGGAGAGTTTTCAAAGTGGAAATATTATGACAACTTTTGGAAAGAAGAAGGAAACAAAGCCTATGAAGATTATGTAGATCGTATAACTAATAAAGAAGAACCCAATGATTAGTCCATTCTATTTAAAACATAAAAGTCATATGAATATCTATATATTTAAAACGAATATAGAAACAAAGAAAGAGGCAGATAACATAAAGAAAATGTTGAACTCTACTTTAGGAATAAAGCAATTCTCAATTGACCTAGAAGACGTTGACAAGGTATTAAGAATTGAAGCTCACAAGATCTTAGATGAGAGTAAAATAATAAATGAGGTAATCTCAGGAGGGTTTTCTTGTGAAGAACTAGAATAAAAATTAGAAAGACTAAAAATAAAAAGCACAATCTTAAGATTGTGCTTTTGTATATTGAAATACTTGTCTCTACAAGCTTTTACTAAATTTCTCTATCCGAGTCCCAAGCCTCTAAATAATCTTTTACAGCTTTAACGAATTGTCCTCCTAAAGCACCATTTACAACACGATGATCATAAGAGTGAGACATAAACATGCGGTAACGAATCCCAATAAAATCACCTTCTGGTGTTTCTACTACAGCAGGAACTTTTCTAATAGCTCCAAGTGCTAAGATACCAACTTGAGGTTGATTAATAATTGGTGTTCCCATGATACTTCCAAACGTTCCTACATTGGTTACTGTGTAAGTACCTCCCGATATATCATCTGGTTTAAGTTGATTCTCTCTAGCACGACCAGCTAAATCATTTACTTTTTTGGTCATTCCAACTAAGTTTAACTGATCAGCGTCTTTAATAACTGGCACAATAAGATTACCATCTGGTAATGCAGCTGCCATTCCTAGATTTATATGCTTTTTCTTAATAATAGAATCTCCTTGAACAGAGATATTCATCATTGGATAATCACGTAATGCTTTCGCTACAGCTTCCATAAAGATTGGTGTAAACGTCAAGTTTTCTCCTTCTCTTTGCTTAAACTCGTTTTTGACTTTATTACGCCAATTCCATATTTTAGTAACATCGGCTTCTATAAAACTTTGCACATGTGCTGAAGTTTGTACAGATTCGACCATATGATGCGCAATAAGTTTACCCATTCTAGTCATTTCAATGATCTCATCTTCACCACTAGCGACTACTGGAGCTGTTTTCTTCTCCACACCATTAGCTTGAGCAGGTGTTGCTTTAGGTGCTTCTTTAACAGGTGCCGACTGAGTACCTCTACTACCTAAATAGGCTAGCATATCATTTTTAGTTACGCGACCATCTTTACCTGATCCTGCAATTGCATCCAATTCTGTTTGAGAGATTCCTTCTTGCTTTGCTATATTTCTAACCAATGGTGAATAAAAACGATCACCTGAACTAACCACAGGAGCAACAGTTTCTTGAGCAACAACAACTGTTTTTGTCACTTCTGCAACAGCAGCAGGCTCAGCGACTTCGTGTTTAACTGGTTCTGTCTTAGGTGTTTCTATAGGTTGATTAGCCTCTCCATCTATTTCTATAACTGCAATCGTTTGACCTACTTGTACCACATCATCAACATCAAATAGTTTTTCTACTAAAACACCATCTACTTCACTAGGCACTTCACTATCTACCTTATCTGTTGCAATTTCAAAAACTGCTTCATCAGCTTCAATAGTATCACCTACGTCTTTTAACCAAGATGTAATAGTTGCCTCTGCAACACTCTCTCCCATTTTAGGAAGCTTTAGTTCAAATTTTGCCATATCTGTAATCTAAGGTCAATAATTGGTTTGTTGATTGCAAAATTAATGAAAAAACAACACAATTATTGAGATTATTTCAAATAATTATTATCTAAAAGAATATTACTTCTCCTCTACTTTTGGAGTCGTTACTTCCGATGATAAAGTTAGAATTTTTTGGTAGAATTTTAAATGTAGCTGTACAATTTTTAGGTGTATTGGATAGGATTTCGATAATTGACTTAAAACTAAGATGTTTGTTATCTAATACATATTCTGTATTGTCCTCATATGTTTCGATTTCAGGCTGAACTTTTAAACTACATTTTAAAGCAGTTTCTAATGCAATATTTATTTCCGAAGAAACTAATACATACTGGTTTATTTGTTTATTATTTCGTTCAGGAGAATGGCTAAAGAACGGACTTAATTTAATTCCAAACCAAACCAATGTATCAAAAATACTATTCGATTTGAAATGCTTGTTATAAAAGATTTGCATAGCGCCATAAAAGCGTTTAGCGTAAGTTTTATCCTTTAACGTACTTTCCCCTTTATAATGAATTGTAGATATGGCACCATGATATATACTTTGATATCCAGCTTTCAAAACTTTATAAGAAAAATCAATGTCCTCACCATACATAAAATAATCTTCATCAAACCCATTTACCTCTTTATATATAGTACGTTGCATGAGCATAAAAGCGCCTACAAAAATAGGTACTCGTCCTGTTCCGTTTTCTGCTAAGTTAGACACATAGTAAGATCTAGATAAACCAAGCATCTTCTTTACTGCTATAGCTGGTGTTGGGATATTACGTTTACTTTCTGGTAAAAATCGCCCTCGACCATCTATAAGTCGGCAAGACAGTATCCCTAATTTATTTTTTAATTCTGATAGCGTGAGTAATTTTTCAAATGTATCTTCGGCAACAACTGTATCTGGATTTAAAATACAAACATATTCACCTTTGGCATTGGCAACACCTATATTGTTGCCTTTAGAAAACCCGAAATTAGCCGTGTTCTCTATGAGTTTTACTTCAGGAAAACACTCTTTTATCATCGCACAGCTAGTATCTGATGACTGATTGTCAACCACAATAATCTCGCTCTCTATATTAATCAATGCCGCTTCGACACTTTTTAAGCAGAGCTCTAGAAAGTGGCGCACATTGTAATTTAATATGATTACGGATAGCTTCAATTAAGGACTAAGATTTTAAGGAGGCTTCAAACGGAATTCTATTAATAATACTGCGACCAAGTGTGACCTCATCGGTATATTCAAGCTCATTCCCTACAGAAATGCCTCTAGCGATCGTAGATGTTCTTATATCATAAGATTGAATCTGTTTATAAATATAGAAATTAGTGGTATCCCCTTCCATGGTTGAGCCCAATGCAAAAATAAGTTCCTTAACAGTTCCTTGTTTAACTTTCTCGACTAGTGATTGGATATTGAGTTCATTAGGTCCAATCCCATCCATTGGTGATATTTTTCCACCTAATACATGATACAATCCTTTAAAAGAACTTGTATTCTCTATAGCCATAACATCTCTAATATCTTCTACAACACACACAATATCTTCAACTCTATTCGGATTGGCACAAATTTCACAAACATCAGTATCACTAATATTGTGACAATTTTTACAAAATTTGATATCAGTACGCATAGTACTTAGAGCTTTTGCAAAATCTAATGTTTGCTCTTTTGGTTGTCGCAATAGATGCAATACTAAACGCAGTGCCGTTCGCTTACCAACTCCTGGTAATTGTGACATTTCATTAACTGCATTCTCTAGTAATTTTGAAGAAAATTCCATAGTTGCTAATTTACAATTTGTAATGTAATTTACAGAGACATTGTACAAAAAAACCACCATGATAACTCACAGTGGTTTTATATTGTGTTAGACGATTGGTCTATTCTATAATAAGCTTTTTAGTTACAAACCCATTAGTGTTATTGATCTTAACAAAATAAAGACCAGATGCATAGTTTGAAACATCAATAGATGTCGGTTCAGAAATATTCTTATTCTTAGTAAAATACATTAACTTACCTAAGGCATCGTATATTCTAATCGATACTGGCTCGCTCTTATCCCAACTTAAAGTTATATTATTTTTAGCAGGATTTGGGTATAGATTAAACGATTCTAGATCGAATTCAGAAACACTTAATGTAGCATCAAAAACATCAGATCTCCACAAACCACGACCATAAGTTCCTGCGTATATTTTACCATCTGCGCTATTGATTTCCAGTTCACTAACACGAACATTTGGCAAACCATTATTGAACGGTACCCAAGCGTTACTCGTTGTATCATCTAGATAGTAAACACCATAGTTCATACCAACGTAAATACCATTATCATCATTATCTTGAAATGCTACAGCAAGGGCTGTAAAGTTTGGTAATCCAGTTCCTAGCGGATTCCATGTTACTCCGCTATCTGTACTTAAATAAACTTTTTGAGCTCCAAATCCAGAACTGGCTACAGCTACCTTTGAGGGATCTGTTGGATGTACTGCAATATCATTAATTCTAGCAGTAAAACCTAAGTTCAATCCCGTAGCTTGTGACCAAATAGCACCTCCATTAGTAGTACGATATAATATGTCATTAATAGAAATATACATGACATCATTATCTGCAGGAGATATTTTAAGGTCATCAATATCTGCACCATAATTTGGTGAAATAGAAGCCCATGTACCACCACCATCTGTAGATTTATATACTTCATCAAACGCACAATAAATCACATTAGCATCAATAGGGTCTTGCTCGAATGGCACTATCCAATTCCAGTTGTTCTGACCTCCTTTACCATCTGGCTGAGAAATTCCTGCTAGATTAACACCTCCATTAAAGGTTTTATAAAATGATCCAAATTGACTCGTTCCATACATGATTTGAGAATCGTTCTTATCAACAAAACTTTCCATACCATCAGCACCTAACCAGTCTGTCCAATTTCCATTAACATCCATTACAGATGTACCATTATCTTGTGCACCACCAGTGACAACAACAGGATCTGTTTGGCTTACTCCAATTTTATAAAACTGACGTATTCCAATACCATTTGTTAGATCTGTATAGTAATTGCTATTTACAGCGCTTGTATTATTTGCCACATAGCAGCCTCCATCTGTTCCAACGTATAATTTGTAGCCATCGGTACTATTTCCAACAAATTCTAAAATATCAACATCGGCATGACAATACCCTATATTATTGAATGAAGCACCACCAACAGTCCATTGAGATGTAATAGAAAATGTAGCACCTCCATTAATTGATCTCCAAGTATTAATTCCTGCTATATGTACTTCGTTCACATCGGCAGGGTTAACAGCTATATCCATATCTCTAGGCGCCTGACCTAGATTATCATCGGCTAAAGTCTCATAACCAAAGTAATTTTTTCCGGCATGACTCAAGCCGATAAATGAATCACCAGAGTTTGTTGATCTATAGAAACCACCAAATCTTCCGCCATCTGCTTCAACTACATATACTGTACTAGGGTCATCAGCAGAAACACCAATCATTTTTGGTCCATTACTAAAATCGGTAGTGTTTTCTGCAAAAGAACCGCCACCATTTGTTGATTTATAAAAACTAGAACCTGTTGCATATACGACACTTGCATCTCCAGGTTTAAATTCTACATCATAGGCACTACCACTAAAAACCTGTATCCAGTTTTGTCCATTATCAAATGATTTGTGAAACCCGCCACCTTGTGCTGTACAGTACATTTTGGTACTTCCAGGTGTAGGATCAATCAATATTTTATTTACGGCTCCATTTCCAATATCAGAATAAAAATTCCATGTAACTCCAGAATCGGTAGATCTAAAAATAGTTCCACCAGTTGATCCCCAATAATAATGCGTTGGATTTTTTGGATCTATCGCTACTGCATAAACATCAATATTTGATAAATTATCTGTTAAAACGGTCCAGGTTTGTCCAGCATCTGTAGAACGCCAAATACCTCCAGTTTCTGCACCAACTATAATAGTTGTAAGCATTGTTGGATCAACAGCTATAGATGTAATACGTCCAACACCAGGATTCCAACCAGATGTTGCATTCCATGAGGTTGGTCCCATTTCTTCCCAAGTACCTACAGTTGTTCTAGACAATTGATCTTGATTAGAATTTTGTAAGGCAATGTAATTTTCTAATTCTTCTTGAAAGTATTCAGGCGACTTTAATTTTCCTGTAGCATCCATATTACGCTCGGCGTTATAAAGCCATCTTCTGTAGGACTTATATCCAGTACCTCGACCAGTACCAGCGTTTTCAAAATAAGATTCTGCTGCTGTAATAATCTCTGCAACAGTGTAGGTGCCTTCAGCAATCATATCTCTATAGTTCTGAGAGAATACTGTAAAGGAAAAAGAAGCGATGGTTAAAAAAGTAAGTATCTTTTTCATTTAAATAAATTTAGGTTAAAATTAGCCTATAGAAAAACACATAGCACTAGCTTTTCTTTAAGTTTAATTTTAATTAGTTAATATTGTTTGCAATTTTTTAGCTAAAATAAGACATTTCATTCAAAAATCTGTTAAAACCTCAATTATGTCGACAAACGCCATCATTTTACTCATTCTAGCCTATTTTGGCGTGCTTATTTTAATTTCGTATTTCACAGGAAAAGAAGATTCTAACGAAGCCTTTTTTAAAGCTAATAAATCTGCACCATGGTACCTAGTAGCGTTTGGTATGATAGGCGCTTCTCTCTCTGGAGTTACCTTTATTTCTGTTCCTGGAGCTGTTGAAGCTAAGCAATTTGGTTATTTTCAGGTGGTTATTGGATACTTTTTTGGATACCTCATCATTGCTTATGTGTTGCTTCCACTGTATTACAAAATGAACCTTACGTCTATTTACACTTATTTAAAAGAACGTTTTGGAACGACAAGTTATAAAACAGGTTCTATCGCTTTTCTAATATCTAGAACTGTTGGTGCATCCTTTAGGTTATTTCTTGTTGCTAAAGTTTTGCAATTGTTAGTATTTAATAATTTCAATATTCCTTTTCCAGTAACTGTTGTCATTACAATTGCCTTAATTTGGTTGTATACATTTAGAGGAGGCATTAAAACTATAATTTTCACAGACACGCTTCAAACACTTTTTATGTTAGTTTCGGTAGTTGTCACAATTTCTTTTTTAGCAACTGCATTGGATTTAAACAGTATTTCTGAACTATATAATAATGTTGCTGAAAGCAAACTGAGTAAAGTCTTTTTCTTAGATGATGTTAATGATGCGCAGTACTTTATTAAAAGTTTTCTGGCTGGTGTCTTTATAACAATTACCATGACTGGTCTTGATCAGGATATGATGCAAAAAAACTTAACCTGTAAAAACTTAAAAGACGCTCAAAAAAACATGGTGAGTTTTAGTGTTATTTTAGTATTTGTGAATATTCTTTTCTTAACATTAGGATTATTGCTAACGCAATATGCAGCACAGCATGGCATTACAGCAAAAAAAGACGATTTGTTCCCAACTATTGCGATGTTACCTGAAATTGGAGTAGTAACCTCTGCTTTCTTTTTATTAGGTTTAATTGCAGCCGCCTATTCGAGTGCAGATAGTGCACTAACATCTTTAACAACATCTTTTTGCATAGATATTATCGAGTTAGATAAAAAACCAAAAGAAGATCAAAAAAGAGTTCGCAAACAAATTCATGTCTTATTTAGCGTTATCCTTGTTATCGTTATTATCTTATTTGATCTTTTATTTAAAGATGTTTCTGTGATCTGGGAATTATTTAAGGCAGCGGGATACACATACGGACCTTTACTTGGGTTATTTGCTTTTGGAATTTTAACAAAAAAGCACTTAAAAGATAAATACGTGTGGATTATTGCAATAGTTGCTCCAATTGTATCATACTTTATAAATATGTATTCTGTAGATCTATTAAATGGCTACCAAATAGGATTTGAGATTTTAATAGTAAACGGTTTACTTACCTTTTTAGGCTTACTATGTATTTCAAAAAGATCGGAAGTTAGTATTGATTAGTACCCAATAAAACTAGCGTACATGCTTCTTCAAAATAAATATCTGCTTGTTTTAAGAGGTTTTGAAATTCAGAATTCTCAGTTCCAGGATTAAAAATGATGCGTTCAGGTTGTAATCCTATGATATAATCGTAAAAGGCTTTTTGGCGTGCCGGATTTAAATACAAAGTTACCGTATGTATGTCTTTGTAAGGCATTAAATGTGTATCTATAGTAACTCCAGACACTATTCCTTCTCTCAAACCAATGGCTACGACCTCATGGTTATATTTAACTAGTCTATTCATCGCAATATTAGAATATCGCTGTGGTTTAATTGAGGCACCCAGCACTAGTGTCTTTTTGTTCATGATACATTTATTTATGACAAAAATAATGTTCCAATTTATATTGTTATGGTTCAAATGTTAAAAAGATGTTAAGTAATGTTAAAAAAAGTAACACTATTATAAAGTTGTCGTCTATGAAATAACAACCGCTCCTATTGAGCGAAAAAGACTAATCAATCAAATCAATCAAAAAATGAAAAAAATCACACAATTGTGCATTTTTCTATTTGCCCTTATGGCATTTGCACAACCCTCAGAATCAGAATTAAGAGATGGTACGGTATCTGGTCGTGTTATCGACGCGAAATTAAATCAGCCCTTACCATATGTAAATGTTATTGTAAAAGATTCTAAAGATGTTATTATTACAGGTGGAATCACAGATGATAAGGGTAAATTCAAAATTGAAAAACTACCTGAAGGTCCTATTAAAGTTGAGATTACTTACATTGGTTACAAGAGTGTAATGAAGGAAGCTACTATTGGTAAAGACAACTATAATATCAAATTTGGCGACATCTTAATTGAAGAAGACGCCGAGAGTTTAGAAGAAGTTACAGTAGTTGCTGAAATATCAACTATTCAGCAAAAAATAGATCGAAAAGTTATTAATATAGGTAAAGATCTAACAACCTCTGGACCGACAGCTTCAGACATAATGAATAATATCCCATCTGTTAATGTAGATCAACAGACTGGTGATATTTCTTTACGAGGTAATCAAAATGTTCAGGTTATGGTAGATGGTAAACTATCTAATATTCCTGCAGCACAATTATTAAAACAAATTCCTTCTACATCAATCAAACAAATCGAATTGATTACAAACCCTTCAGCAAAATATAATCCTGAAGGTATGAGTGGAATTATTAATATCATTCTTCATAAAAATGTAAATATCGGCTTTAATGGTAATGCTAATGTAGGTCTAAGCTATCAATTAGAACCTAAGTTCAATAGTTCTATTGATATGAATTATAGAAATGGTAAACTTAATTTCTACGGAAGTTATGGTAATAACATTTCAGATAATAGAAATACAGGGTTATTAACACAAACAGAAGCTGATGTATCACAAACCTTTAACTTTTTAGATCAACGTAATTCACACTTATTTAAAGTAGGAGTCGATTATTATATCAACGATAAAAACACTTTCTCAATATTTACCAACCAAAACATTTTTGATGGAGGTACTTTAGGGGAAACTAACTTATTCTCTATCAGTAATCCGTCTATAGGACAACTGCAAACCTTTGATAATGTAAATGAAAATGAGAGTCAGCAGTACAATGTAAATTATAAATTAGATTTTGATAAAGAAGGACACAACATCGAATTAGAAGTTGACCATAATCTCTTTGATAGTGACTTAGTAACGGTTAACCGCTTTACGGGAGTTGATGCAAGACCTAACTTTGATGAATTTACAGATACCGAACGTAACCGAACAACAATCAACTTAGATTACGTGAACCCATTATCAGAAACAGCAAAATTAGAATTAGGGCTTCAGGCGCGATTATTTGATAATTCGATCGGTTATAATTCTGATGCTAGAGTAAGAAATGAATTTGGAGATTACATTCCAACTCAAACACTTTTTGATTACGAAAGAAACATTTACTCTGCTTACGCAACTTATGGTAAAAAGAAAGACAAATGGTCATACCAAGTTGGTTTAAGAGCAGAAAGTGTTCAAGTTGAAGCTTTGGCTATCGATACAGATTTAACTAATGATACAACGACAAATTTTCCTTTTGAAAATGATTATTTCCAAGTATATCCATCTGCGTTTGTTACCTATAATCCTTCGGAAAAAAATTCATATCAGTTTAGTTATAGTAGACGTGTAGATCGCCCTGGTGTTGGTCAAGTAAATCCTATTCCTGAATTTAATACACCTTTGATTTCTCAATTTGGTAATCCAGAATTAGAACCACAGTTCACCAATTCAGTAGAAGTTAATTATACTAGAAATTTAGAAAAAGGAAGTATCACAGCTGGAGTTTTCTATAGACTTATAGAAGATGAAATTAACCAAGGTGTTTTTGTAGATCGTTCAGATCTAGGTTCTGGTCGTGTGATTTTAACCAATGACAATTTTGATAATACATCTGCCTATGGTGTTGAGATATCTAGTAGTTACAGACCAACAAAATGGTGGAGTTTAAATGCGAGTTTTGATTTATATGCTCGTAAACAAACTGGAATTGCTGAATCTTTAGACCCAACAATTATAAATCCGACAGAAGCAGATATCGCTCTCAATGAAGTTGAAGTAGATAATATCATATATAACTTTAGAGTATTTAACAACTTTAAAGCAAGCAAAAAATTATCATTCTCTGCATTTGCTATGTATAGAGGAAAAGATACTGGATTAAACTTTGAAATGGATCCAATGTACTTTGTAAACTTAGGAATGCGTTACAGCTTTCTTGAAGATAATAGAGCAACATTTAGCATGAACTTTAATAATGTATTTGATACTCAAGAAATTTCTATTGTAAGTGAACGTCCATTTAGACAAACAGTAGATTTTCAACCAGAATTCAACACCATATTTGTAGGATTATCTTACCGATTTGGAGGTGGAAAATACAGAGCTAAATCTCGTAAAAGACGTGATAATGATGAAAAATCAGGAGGAGGAATCCTTTAAAAAGATGTTTAGTAACCTACATATAATAGTTGATGGTTAGTGTTAATGTTTGGTTATTAAATAAGAAAACCCAAGGCTTTTAGTCTTGGGTTTTTGCTTTTATATAATCACATTGTGTAATGATTTGTTTTGTATTACGACTTAACTGAAGTAAAGTTAGTTTTTTACATGTTAAAATTTTCGAGAAATAAAATTGATTAGTAGCAAGAAATCCGGAACCAAAATGTTTCGGATTTTTTTATGACTTCGGTTTAAAAGTTAATTGATGTTAAAAATGTTAAGAGATAAAATAAAACACACTTTTTAGCGTCTATAGGTTGTGATAAGTTTTAAAGCTAATCAGTTTAAAAAAATCACTGTTTTATAGTTTTAGTGTTTTTAGTAAAATTGGTTAATAGCAGAAAAATCCCAAAGTTCACGCTTTGGGATTTTTTGTATCTAAGACTGTTTTCTAGCTCTATTACGAATCCCCAAAATTCCTAAAACAATCATAACAACTCCACAAGCCATTCCTAAATATTTATTTTCCAATGCATCATAAAATTTGAATAGTACTATAAATCCAAAAATAATTACTGCGAGTCCACCTCCCAAAGCCCCTTTTCTCAACGAATTTGACATTATTAAATAATTAAAAGTTAGATGATAAAAATAGAGATGATATATGATCAAAACGAATCTAATGATAAACACTTCATAAGCGTATCATATTAATTCATATATAAAAATCCCAAAGTTTTCACTTTGGGATTTTCTCTTATAATTATTCAAAAAAACTCTTAAACCTTGCTTTATCTTTGCAATAGGATTGGTTCGTTTATTAATAGATGCTGAAACTGTAAAAAGGTTGCTTCAATGTCTATTATTTTTTTTCATTACCACTTCATAATTACACTTCCCCAAGTAAATCCGCTACCAAAAGCAGCCAGTACAACAGTATCTCCTTCTTTAACTTTTCCTTCTTCCCATGCTTCAGTTAATGCAATCGGGATAGATGCAGCAGTTGTATTTCCATACTTTTGAATATTATTGAACACTTGATTGTCCTCTAACTTAAACTTTCGTTGGATAAATTGTGCTATACGTAAATTTGCTTGATGCGGAATGAGCATATCAATATCATCAACCTGAAGTTGGTTTTTCATCAAACCTTCCATAATCACCTCACTAAAACGAACAACTGCGTTTTTAAATACAAATTGACCATTCATATAAGGAAAATAGCTTTCATCATTTGGATTATTCTCGGCAATAATATCATTAACCCAACGCTTACCCATACCTGGAGCAATCAATACTAATTCTTCAGCATGTTCACCTTGTGAATGCAAATGGGTAGATAAAATACCTTTGGTTGTATCTTCTTCTCTAGTGAGTACTGCAGCTCCTGCTCCATCACCAAAAATTACCGAAACACCACGACCACGAGTCGTTTTATCTAATCCGTAAGAATGTAATTCACTACCAATAACTAATATATTTTTATACATTCCTGTTTTTATAAAATTGTCGGCTACAGAAATAGCATAAACAAAACCAGAGCATTGATTACGAACATCTAATGCACCAACAGTTTTAATATCTAAAGCATGTTGCACTTGTACTCCTGGACCAGGAAAATACATATCTGGACTTAAGGTCGCAAAAATGATAAAATCGATATCATCTTTATCTATACCTGCACGATCAATGGCTACTTTAGCAGCTTTTACTCCCATTGTTGCAGTGGTGTCACCAGAACCTTTTACAACCCATCGACGTTCTTTTATTCCAGTTCGCTCCTGAATCCATTCATCATTAGTATCCATCATTTTGGATAAATCGTCATTAGTCACCACATTATCTGGAACATAGTGTCCCAAACCTATTATCTTGGAATTGTACATAGTAAAATTTAGTATTAAATAAGTATACAAATTTAACCATTTCAGAATGAAACCCATTTGCATTCGTTATGCATGCATAATAATATGAGTTTAATGTAAAAAATACATCAATTTTAACATCGAAATTTTTAATTGAAACTGCAATTTTAAGTACCTTAAGGGTCTAACAAAATTTAGATATAAAATGAAACGTTTAATTCAACTATTTAGCTTTTTTATACTTTTTGGTAGCTATGCACAACAAAATTTAAGTTACCAGCAACCACCAGAAGATATTCTCGAACTCGCCGATGTAGATCTGGCTCCAGGTGTACAAATCGATAGTAAAGGTGAACACATGGTGTTACTCTATCGTAATCAATACAAGTCTATAGCCGAATTATCTGAAACAGAATTAAGATTAGCTGGACTTAGAATAAATCCAGTAACTAATATTGGAAGTAGAACACGTTATTTCACAAATATCAAAGTAAAGAAAACCGATGACAAAGATGCAAAGCAGGTCTCTGGGCTGCCAGACGATGCCAGATTATCAGGTTTTAGATGGTCTCCAGATGAGTCAATGATAGCTTGTTTAAATACAACAGCCTCTGGTGTGGAGGTTTGGGTGTTACATATTGCAGAAGCAAAAGTTACCAAACTTACAGGTCCTAAAGTTAATGCCAACATGGGAAGCACAATAAATTGGTTTAAAGACAATACGAATCTATTGGTTAAGATGTTACCAAGCAATAGAAAAGAACTTATAAATACTGCTGTTGCTGTTCCAACTGGACCAACAATTTCGGTGAGTGATGGTTCTAAAGCACAAAACAGAACCTATCAAGATCTATTAAAAACACCAAACGATGAATTTAATTTTGAACAATTAGCACTTTCAGAAATTAAAAAAGTTTCTATTAATGGCGGTATTGAGGATTTTCTTAGTCCTGATATGTATCGCGGAATTAGTTTCTCACCAGATGGCAATTATGTAAATGTCATGAAGATAAAACGACCATATTCTTACCTAGTAACTTATACTCGATTTCCAAATGAGAGCACCATTTATGATATGAATGGAAAGAAAATTACAACAGTTAATGATGTTCCATTAGATGAAGTAAGACCTAAAGGATTTATGGCCACTCGTAAAGGAAAACGTAGTATGTCTTGGCGTGCTGATCAACCTGCAACTTTAGTTTGGGCAGAAGCGCTTGATGGCGGAGACCCTGCCGTTGAAGTTGATTTTAGAGATGCTGTATATGAACTTAAGGCACCTTTTAATGGCAAACCTCGAGAAATTTTAAAAACAAAACAACGCTTTGGTGGTATTCAATGGGGAAATGAAAACACAGCTATAGCTTACGATTATTGGATCAATACGAGAAACACTAAAACTTATGTTTTTAATCCATCAAACAACAAAGTGGCTCCTAAAATTATATCCGACAGAAATTACCAAGATGTCTATAGTGATCCAGGAGACCTAGTCACTTCAAAGAACACCTATGGACGCTATACTTTTGAAATAAATGGTGATAAAATATACCTTATGGGTGATGGTTATACTAAAGAAGGTCAATTTCCTTTTATAGATGAATATAATCTAAAAACTAATAAAACAAAACGTCTCTATCAATCTGAATACAAAGACAAATTAGAGAATCTAAACTCGGCAATCGATATGAAAAAAGGCAAGATCCTTGTGCGTATCGAATCGCCTACCGAGTACCCAAATTATTACATTAGAAATATTAACAAGAAAAATGATCTTACAGCTATTACCACATTTGACAATCCGTTTAAAAGTCTAGAAAAAATCAATAAAAGTGTTATCAGTTACAAACGAGATGATGGTTTAGATTTAGAAGGAACGTTGTATTTACCTCTAGATTACGAGGAAGGAAAAAAATACCCAATGATTTTATGGGCTTATCCTCGTGAATATAAAGACAAATCAAGCGCTTCTCAAAGCACAGCAAATCCGAATGAATTTGTATATCCATATTGGGGCTCACCAATCTATTGGGTTACTAGAGGTTATGTCGTGTTAGATGATGCAGCATTTCCAATTGTTGGTGAAGGCACCGAAGAGCCTAATGATTCATTTAGAACACAGCTCGTTGCCAACGGAAAAGCGGCTATTGACGCTGTTGATAATTTAGGTTATATCGATAGAGATAAAGTGGCTGTTGGTGGACATAGCTATGGTGCTTTTATGACGGCAAATCTTTTATCTCATTCCGATCTTTTTGCTGCTGGAATTGCTAGAAGTGGTGCATATAATAGAACATTAACACCTTTTGGCTTTCAAAGTGAAGAACGCAGTTACTGGGAATCTCCAGAAGTTTACTACAATATGTCACCATTTATGCATGCCGACAAAATGAAAACACCTCTTTTACTTATTCATGGTGTGGCCGACAATAACTCTGGTACCTATCCGTTACAAAGCGAGCGCTATTTCAATGCTTTAAAAGGGTTAGGCGCGACAGTACGTCTAGTCATGTTACCAAAAGAAAGTCATGGCTATGCTGCGAAAGAATCCATAATGCATATGCTTTGGGAACAAGATCAATGGTTAGAAAAGCATGTGAAAAATAAAGGTGAAGAGGAAGAGCCAATAAGCACTACCGAATCGAAAATAAAAAACTAAGACTTAGTTATAACATAAAAGCCATTCTTTCTTGAATGGCTTTTTTTATGTCATCTTGTCATAATCTATCTATTGGTATTTTATTTGCCTACTTCTTAATGTTCAAATTAATTATAATAAAATAGATATATCATGACAAAAGGAAACATTAATGTATCGGTAGAAAATATTTTTCCGCTCATTAAAAAATTCTTGTATAGCGACCACGAAATCTTTTTACGTGAGTTGATAAGTAATGCTACAGATGCTACACTTAAGCTAAAACATCTCACCAGTATTGGTGATTCGAAAAGTGAATATGGGAATCCGCAAATTGAAGTTAAAATCGATAAGGATGCTAAAAAACTTCATATTATAGATCAAGGTTTAGGAATGACAGCAGAAGAGGTTGAGAAATACATCAACCAAGTAGCATTTTCTGGAGCCGAAGAATTCTTAGACAAGTATAAAGATGCTGCTAAGGACTCTGGAATTATTGGTCATTTCGGTCTCGGGTTCTACTCGGCCTTTATGGTTGCTGAAAAAGTAGAGATTATTACTAAGTCGCATAAAGATGAGCCTGCTGCACATTGGACTTGCGATGGATCTCCTGAATTTACTTTAGAGGAATCGGATAAAACCGAAAGAGGAACTGAGATCATCCTTCATATTGCCGAAGACTCTACAGAGTTTTTAGAAGAAGGTCGCATTGGTGAACTACTGTCAAAGTATAATAAGTTTATGCCTATTCCGATCAAATTTGGAATGAAAACTGAAACACTTCCAAAACCAGAAGATGCAAAAGAGGAAGACCCAGCGCCAACTCAAGAAGTAGACAACATCATCAATAATCCAAATCCAGCTTGGACAAAACAACCAACAGATTTAGAAGAAGATGATTACAAAAATTTCTACAGAGAGTTGTATCCAATGCAATTTGAAGAGCCTTTATTTAACATTCATCTTAATGTTGATTATCCGTTCAACTTAACAGGGATTTTATATTTCCCTAAAATGACTAACGATCTAAACATTCAAAAAGATCGTATTCAGTTATATCAAAATCAAGTATTTGTTACCGATAATGTTGAAGGTATCGTTCCTGAGTTTTTAACCATGCTTCGAGGTGTAATCGATTCACCAGACATTCCGTTAAATGTTTCTCGTAGTTATTTACAAGCTGATGGTGCAGTAAAGAAAATTTCATCATATATCACACGTAAAGTGGCAGATAAGCTGAAATCTTTATTCAATGCTAATCGTGAAGATTTCGAGAAGAAATGGGATGATATCAAAATCGTTATTGAATACGGAATGCTTTCCGAAGAAAAATTCTTTGATAAAGCCGATGCATTTGCTTTATATCCAACAGTTGATGGCACGTACTATACTTATGAAGAATTATATAATAAGATCAAAGCCAAACAAACCAATAAAGATGATAAATTGGTAATCTTATATGCGTCTGATACAGATGCACAACATTCTTACATTGAAGCTGCAAAAGCTAAAGGTTATGAAGTGTTATTATTAGATTCGCCAATTGTATCACATTTAATTCAGAAATTAGAAACGACAAAAGAGAATATTTCTTTTGCGCGTGTCGATGGAGATCATATAGATAACTTAATCAAGAAAGAAGACACGTCTATTTCAAAATTATCTGAGGAAGAAAAAACGAAATTGGATGAGTTATTAAAAGAAGTTATTCCAGCAGAAAAATTTTCTATACAATTAGAAGCAATGGACAGTGATGCTTCTCCATTTATCATTACACAACCCGAGTTTATGCGTCGTATGAAAGAGATGCAACAAACTGGCGGAGGCGGTGGTATGTTTGGTATGGGTAATATGCCAGAGATGTATAATCTTGTGGTCAATACCAACTCAGAATTAGTTGGTGACATACTTAATACCAAAACCAAAAAGAAACAAGAACGCTTGATTAATCAAAGTTTAGACTTAGCACGTTTATCTCAAGGATTACTTAAAGGTGAAGAATTGACAAACTTTATCAAGCGTAGCTATGATATGATTAAGTAAACTTTATGATTACTTAAAAATTTATAATTAAAAAAGCCAAAACATTCGTTTTGGCTTTTTCGTGCAAATACTCCAAAGTTATATTAACCAACTTTAGATTTAACATAGTCTTCAACTTGATCTGATGGTATTTCTTTTACATCAACTATAAAATCACCATTAGCACCAGAGATGACAATCTTTGGAGTAAACTGTCCTGGAAATGAGCCTTTAACTTTGTAAGGTGTTGTTCCTTGTCCTAATGGGCCAGTCCATCCCATAGAGTCTATTTTTAATCCTCCTACAAAGTGAGCATCTCGTGTTAAACTAAATCCATATGAATAGTTTTGTGCGTCACCTTCTACTTCAATAACAAAAATTCCAGGTGTACGTAAACCAGTCCATAAATACGTCGCTGTTGTCTTACTTGCATCAACAGGTTGTTTCTTATAAAATCCCATAATATAATATTTTAGAGTTACCTACTCTTTTCTGTTGGCTTTTCGGTTTGCGCCAGTATTACATGATAAAAGCATCAATGAATACAATTCAAATTTCTGGAATTAACACAATACCTTTTAGAGCGCAATCACCTCTTTTTTAAACAAGTACAAACACCTAGACTTTAAAAATATACGTGGTTAGTATTTGAAAACCGCTTGTCTTTTAATGAATAGACAATACGTATTAATCCTGTTTAAAAGAGTTTTTCTTGTTAATAATTGTCAATCATCCGATTTTTTTAGAGAATACCGAAGCTTAAGTCTATTTTCAAAAAGTTTACTTAACTTAATAATACCAATTAAACTCTAAATGCGCTCTGACAACTCTAAAATAAAGGAGATTTTTAAAGATCTTACATTTTCTAAAACAGAAATTAAGATTATAGAATCTGTATTTCACAAAGTGGAACACAGCAAAGGAACAGTGCTTCTAAGAGCAGATGATATAGTAGATAAGCAATATTACATTTATAGTGGTTGTCTTAGGTCATATCACATAGATACACACGGAAAAGAGCACACAGTACAGTTTGCTATTAAAGACTGGTGGATAAGTGATTATACAGCTTACTTTTCTACGTCTAAATCCATTATGAATATTGAAGTCCTTCGAGATGCAGTACTATATCGACTATCTAAAGATGATAAAGAATATTTATATGCTCAAATCCCACATATAGAATCTTTTTTTAGGAAAAAATTAGAACGTGCATTTGCTGCTTTCCAAAAACGAATTTTATCTAACCTCTCTCAAACAGCAGCAGAACGTTATACGTCTTTTATTAATACCTATCCCAATATTGAAAAAAGTGTAAAAAATTATCATATTGCTTCTTACCTTGGTATTACTACTGAAAGCTTAAGCCGAATTAGAAAAGAATTATCCGCTATCTAAAATTTATTACCATACATCAATTTTTTTATTGATTTATCATCATACTTTTGCGCCTAATAGTAAGATTGACATAACACTATTGTAAATCCCTATGATTAATAGCTATGAAAGCGCAGGTATAATATACTTGCGCTTTTTTCATACCTTTAATTGCCTCAAATTGACAACACTGTAAAACCGGCTAAAATGAAAATATCAAAATCAAGACGACTATTTATTAAAAAAGGGGCTCTAGCTAGTATCGCTATTCCGGTATTAGGTATTAACTTGCTAAACTGCAATCCTGAAAAGAAAAAAGAGGTAGAAACATCTAAAGAATCACCAAAAAAACTGAGTATTTTAATACTTGGAGGCACAAGTTTTTTAGGCCCTCATCAAATAGCTTATGCTATCTCACGTGGGCATGAGGTATCAACATTTACCCGAGGAAAAACAATACCAACAGTGCATAGAGATGTGTTTAAAAATGTAGAGCAACTTATTGGAGATCGTGAAGACAATCTTAAAGCCCTTGAAAATAGAAAATGGGACGTGGTTATTGATAATTCTGGTCGTAAAGTACAATGGACTAAGGATACTGCTAATCTTTTAAAAGACAATGTAGGCATATACATGTACACCTCTTCTACTGGTGTTTATTATCCATACAAAGGCAGCAATATAACAGAAGACACCAAACTCGTTTTAGACATGCCAGAAGGTCTTACTGAAGATCAAAAATATGAACAAGATTATGGTATTATGAAAGGAAATTCTGAGCTAGAAGCCATTAAAGCCTTTGGCAAAGAACGCACTATCATTGTGAGACCTACCTATATGATTGGACCTGCAGATAGAACTAATCGTTTTGTACATTGGCCTATACGACTTGCTAAAGGAGGTGCCACTTTAGTTCCAGGAAAACAAGAAGATCTAGTGCAGTATGTTGACGTACGAGATGTTGCCGAGTGGTATATTCGTTTAGCTGAAAACAAACAACACGGCACCTATAACGCTGTTGGACCAAAAGACACACAAACAGTAATGCAGTTCATAGATGAAGCAGCAAACACCTTTGACGTGAAGTCATCGTTTATATATGTAGACGATTATGAATTTCTAAAAGAAAACAATATCTATTATCAAATACCTTGGGTAATGCCCGAAGGTGATCATTATGGTTCGGCAAGAATCGCTCATCAAAAAGCTATGAATGCTGGATTAACCTATAGAGATTTAAAAGTAACTGTAAAAGATACCCATGACTGGTGGTATTCTGATGCTGTTACCGAAGAAAGAAGACAGCAATATAACAATGATTCCAATATGCTAATATCTAAAGAAAAAGACATTGTTTCTAAATGGAAACAACGATTAGTAAAAGACTAATACAATCTTTAATAAAAAGAAATTAAAAACCACCTAGTAAAACGCATAGGTGGTTTTTTACTTAATACTAACTAATATATCAAGCTCTGGAGTTTTCTATCTTATCTTCTGAAAGTTTAGCTAATGAAAAAGCACCTACGGCCATGACTAAATCTCTTACTGCCACATCTATATAATGCCCACTAAAAACTAATGTTAGTGCAATAGCAATAAGCCAAGCCATAACCACAAATGCTCCTATTTTAGGTTTTAAAAACACCAGTCCACCTGCAACAATTTCAATAATTCCAACAACAATCATAAACGTACCTGCTTCAAAAGGTAATAATTCTGAAAACCCAGCAGAGATATATTGACTCCAATCGGTTAATAGATTTGTAAACTTATCAAACCCTGCTATAATTGGCACCAAACCAAAAGTGTATTTTAATAGAGTTTTTACTAACTGAACATTTGAATTCATAACTTCTCGATTTAATTATTTTTAAATTTGTTTCAGACTTTAGATAAGTGATCATAAAAAAGGTTACAAAATTTTGTAACTATTTCTTTAAATATCTATCTAAAGAAAAAGGGCAATTCTATGGAAATCATCAAGATTAATGATTTTAATAATCATACTTTATCAGAATCTGACATCATAAAACGAATCCTTTCAGGAGAAAAAGAACTCTATGAAATTTTACTAAGACGAAACAACCAAAAACTATATAGAGTCATACGAAGCTATATAAGTAATACTGCTGAGATAGAAGACATCATGCAAAACACGTATTTAAAATCTTATGAAAAACTATATCAGTTTAAGCATCATTCTAGTTACTCGACTTGGCTTATTAGGATTGGAATTAATGAAGCTCTTGCTCGATTAAAAACAAAATCTAAAGTACTTCATTTAAATACTGCTCAAAACTTGAACAGCAACTCCATTTTAGAAAGACCAGACACTTCACAACTAAATCCTGAAAGCAAAATCATTAGAAAAGAAGCTAAACAGCTCTTAGAGAAGACTATTGATAGTCTTGACACTAAATACAAAACTGTTTATATTTTAAAAGAAGTTGAAGAAATGAGTATAAAAGACATTGCCAACTGTTTAAATATTTCAACTGCTAATACAAAAGTTAGGCTTCATAGAGCTAAACATATGCTCAAAGAAAAACTCTTTGAGATAACTACAAATGTCGATATTTTTGAATTTGGTTTCAGTAAATGTGACGATCTAACCGAAAAAATCATGTCAATTATTTTAAAAGATTAAAAGAAAAAACACCCTTGACATAATCTGTCACTAGCTCAAATATCTTTGCATTACGTTTAACAATTAAATCAATTATAAAATGAAAAATGCAGTGAACTGGTTTGAAATTCCAGTAAAAGATTACGACAGAGCTAAGCAATTTTATGCTACAGTTATGGGTTCTAAAATCACCGATCTTCCGATGCCTGAAGATAATATGAAGTATGGCGTATTTGAGTATGATGAAGACAACAATGGTGTAGGTGGAGCTATTATTGAAGGTGAAGGTCAAAACCCAACAACAGATGGGGCAACTATTTATTTGAATGGTGGTGAGAATCTAGACATCGCCTTAAATAAGGTCGAAGCTAATGGCGGAAAAATAATGATGCCAAAAACCGACATTGGTCAATTTGGTTTCATTGCTCAGTTTTTAGATACAGAGGGAAATCGTGTAGCTTTACATTCTATTCTGTAAACCTGTAGTTAGCTTAATCAATCAAAAAACAAAGTGATAGCGGATTGCAATGCGGTTCGCTATCTTTGTGCTTATGTCTCAATTATCAAGACTCATATCAATATTAACACTGTTACGATCCAAGCGATTGTTAACGGCTAGTGAACTTGCTGATAAGTTTAACGTTAGTGTGAGAACCATCTACAGAGACATAAGAAAACTAGAAGAAGCTGGTGTACCTGTTATGACCATTGAAGGTAAAGGTTATTCGCTTATGGAAGGTTATACTATTGCTCCTGTTCAATTTACCGAAAAACAAGCCAATGCTTTAATCACTGCCGAACATTTAGTCAATCAAAGTAATGATTCGTCATTTACAAAAGACTTTAAGGAAGCGCTCACCAAAATCAAATCTGTATTTAGAACCTCAATTCAAGAAAAAAGCGAACTGCTTAACAGTAAGATATATGTTTTTGATTCTAACTATGAAAACATCTCTAGTAATGCACTTTCTGAAATTCAACTTGCCATTACCAATTTCAACTATGTAGAGATCTACTATCGTAAAGCAGACGACCCTAATATCACGTTCAGAAAAATAGAACCTTACGCTTTCTATGTCACCCAAAACAAATGGATTTTAATTGCATGGTGCCACTTGCGCAATGATTATCGTGCCTTTAGAGTAGATCGCGTACAAAATTTTAAAATTCTAACCGAAACCTTCGAGGATCGTAAATTTGATATATTGAGCTATTTTCAGTCATGCCCTTATGATGCGAAATAGTCAATCACGTTATTCATTTAATATAAAACCATTACATTAGTTAGATTAATAGTATTGCAATACACTTATGAAAATCACCTACTGGATTACAACACTTACACTGTCACTGTTTCTATTATGGAGCAGCTATAGTTATATATTTAGCTCATCTGCCATAAAAGGTGTAAAAGATTTAGGGTTTCCTGATTTTTTCAGAATCCAATTGGCCATCTTAAAATTACTGGCTGTATTAATCATTCTTATTCCAGTTATATCACTTCAGATTAAACAATGGGCTTATGTTGGTATTATTCTATTCTTTATCACTGCTTTTATAGCGCATATGGCACATAAAGATCCAATAATCATCAATTTGGTCAATTTAGTTTTAATTGGTCTCACCATAACCTCTTATATTTATTTACATAAAATTATTTCATTAGATTAAGACGTAGATTTATACCTCAAATAAAATTAAAGCTTTAAATTAGATGAGTATTAATCCAAATTAAAATGGGGCGAATTCATCTATTCGAATTTGAAGATCAACAATGGTTTCCTACATTTCTAAGAAATTATGGAACAGATTTTTTACAGTTCTTATCAAACAAAGCAAAAATTTACAAACCCATTATTCCAGTACTTGAAAAAGGAATAAAAGCTAATTCAACACATCAAATTATAGATTTAGCTTCGGGAGGAGGAGGCAGTTTATTATGGTTGAATTCTGAATTAAAGAAAAGTTTACCTGATCTTAGGATTATTCTAACAGACTATTATCCAAATATTCCTGCTTTTGAGTATACCAAAAAAAAAGCCGATAATATCGATTATATCGCTACATCTATAGACACTAAGAATGTTCCTAAATCTTTGGATGGCTTAAGAACTCAGTTTTTGTCATTACATCATTTTAGACCGAAAGAGGCTTTACAAATTTTACAAAATGCTGTAGACGATAAAAATGCCATTGCTATTTTCGAAGCTCAGGAACGAAGTGTCCCAAGTATTTTAGCTATGCTTTTTTCTCCAATAAGTGTTTGGTTAACGACTCCTTTTATTCGTCCGTTTAAAATTGGACGAATTATTTTCACATATCTTATTCCTATTGTTCCATTATTTGTAATTTGGGATGGTATTGTGTCCTGCTTAAGAACCTATTCGGTTAAAGAAATGGAAACACTAGTTAGCCAATTACAAGATAAAGAACGGTTCAATTGGGATATCAATAAAGTAAAATCAGGTCCTGGAGTAGTACTTTATCTTCTGGGTACACCTAAATAATAATCATCATGAAAAAAAAATCACTACTCTTAATCATCTTTTTACTAGTCTCGGTACTACAAACCAAAGCACAAACTATCGATAATCTTAAAGAGATCAACTTAGTTTGGGAAAAATTCTATCAAGCATTTGATTCGCTAGATTACAAATTGATGGCAGAGATTCACTCTAAAGAACTTGTTAGAATTTCTGGAGGAAACCGCATTATCGATTATGAAACGTACATTAATAATTATAAATCAGGGTTTAAAAGAGACGCTAACAATGGAGACACCAGTAACATTTCATTACGCTTTTTTGAGCGCATTAATAATGAATCTCAAGCAAGTGAAAGAGGCGTCTATAAATTGATAAGAAATAAAAACAAACCCAATGAACAAGCTTATTACGGACAGTTTCATGTGATATTCGCCAAAGAAAACGGTGTATGGAAAATCACCATGGATTATGATTCAAATGAGTCTAACACCATTGATGAAAAAGCTTATCAAAAAGCTCATCCTATTGATGACTTTGAGAAGTTTTTAAAAGAATAAATAGTATGAAAATTATTTCAACCAATATAGCAAAGCCAACCACATTTGTCTGGAATGGGCAAAACGTGACAACAGGCATCTACAAAAAACCAATCTCACAACCCATTTTCTTGGGAAAAGAAGACGTAAAAGGCGATGAAGTTTCCGATAGAAAAGTGCATGGTGGTGTTTTTAAAGCTTGCTATTTGTTTTCAGCAGATCATTATCCGTATTGGAAAAATCTATATCCACATTTAGAATGGACTTATGGAATGCTTGGCGAAAATCTCACTGTTAAAGGTTTGGATGAAAAAGAACTTCACATAGGTGATATTTATAAAGTAGGTAACGCTTTGGTTCAAATCACTCAACCTAGAGAGCCCTGTTTTAAATTTGCCGCAAAGTTTAAATCATCGGAGGTTCTAAATCAATTCATATCACATGGCTACCCAGGAACTTATGTAAGCGTTCTTGAAGAAGGCACTGTAACGATTAACGATACATTTGAACTGATAAAAAAAGCAAAAAATAGTATTTCAATTTATGACTTTTTTCAGCTACTATATGCAGAAAATAAAAACAAAGCGCATATCAAGTCTATAATAGATAATGATGCATTACCTCAACGAAAAAGAGAGCGTTTGAAACGCTTTTTATAATACGTTGAAGCAAATTTATGATACCCTTAGTGTTCTTAATAAATGGAAATTACTGAAAAAAGATACCATTAAAATAATATCTACCTTTGCATCAAATTTTAATGCATGTCGTTTAAAGACTTAAAACTAAACAAACCTATTCTTAGAGCCATTGCCGAAGCTGGTTACGATGACCCAACTCTAGTGCAAGAGAGAACAATTCCAGCGGTTTTAGAACGCAAAGATGTGATTACCTCTGCTCAAACTGGAACAGGTAAAACTGCAGCATTTGCGTTACCTATTTTACAATTATTGTTTGACAAACAAGATGCGCCTAAAAAGGGAAAAAAAATAAAAGCATTGGTGGTTAGTCCAACACGTGAATTAGCCATTCAAATTTCTAAAAACTTCACAACCTACGCTACATATACCAATTTGAGGTCTGCAGTAATTTTTGGTGGTACATCCATCGAGCCACAAAAAGACATTTTAGCAAAAGGCATTGATATTTTAGTTGCGACTCCAGGGCGTTTACTAGATCTTCATAAACAAGACCTTCTAAATCTGGATTATGTAGAAACATTTGTTTTAGATGAAGCAGATCTTATGTTGGATATGGGCTTTATTGATGATGTTAAAAAAATAGAACGACTGTGTCCTGAAAACAAACAAACATTATTGTTCTCTGCAACAATGCCATTTAAAGTAGAGCAATTAGCAAATTTGATACTAAAAGCACCCGAACGTATTGAAGTTACACCCACATCTTCCGCAGCAAAAAACGTGAGCCAGGTATTGTATTACGTTCCAAAACGTAATAAGATAGAATTGTGCTTACATTTATTACGAAATGAGATCAAAGGAAGTATTCTCATATTTAGGCGTACTAAATTTGGAGTTGACAAACTACATCAAACACTTACAAAAAATGGCTACAAAGCTGAGCGTTTGCATGGAGATAGAAGTCAGAATGAACGTCAGAATGCATTAGCCGATTTTAAACGTGGTAAGGTTAATATTCTAATTGCGACAGATGTAGCAGCAAGAGGTATAGATATCAACGAATTGGATGCTGTGATTAATTTTGACCTTCCTAATGTTCCTGAAACCTATGTACATCGTATTGGTCGAACAGGACGTGCTGGACATATGGGACATGCATATTCGCTTTGCTCTGCAGATGAAAAAACGTACATCAAAACGATTCAACAACTGATTAATGTACAAATTCCTATTGAAGAGCATCATCCCTATCCTCTAGACCCCAAAGCAAAGCCTATCGTTCATAAAAAGAAAGGAAGTAAATACAAAAAAGGTCGTAAAAGTGAAGCGTCTAAAAAGAAAAAGAAGCGCTGGTATTAAAGAGTCTTAACATTGAAAGTTGAAAAATTCAATCCTGAAATCAACAAAGTATACTTTATAGAAAGTCATACACTCATTCATATTTTATCTGGTAAAGGAAGTATTCAGGTTGATTTTAAAAACTATTTCGATTGGCAGGAGAAAGCCATCTTTTTAGAAAAAGGGCAATACATCAAATTTCTTTCAGGTGATTTTACAGTAAGGCGAATTGAGTTTTCAAATGATTCCAAATTTCATGATCCAGAAGTTCGCGTATTATTTAAGCATCTCATTTCTTTGGGATATATAGATCTTTTAGAATGTGGCGACTGTGAAACATTTTTATCTGAATCAGTTCTAGCAGACAATTCTGCAGATATTATAGATATTTCATCAAAACAATGGTTTTGGCAAAATCCATTTCAAGCTAGTAAAGAGGAGTATCAAGTTATATTTGACACCAAGGCTATTATTGACAAAGAATATGCAAATCAACTTACTACTAACGACCTCGTAAGTTTGATTAATGATCGTGGTTATAACGCGCAGGCTTTGGTAAAAAATAAAGTTGGTTTATCTGTTAAAAACCTTATGAGTTCTAAGCGACACAAGGAGAGTTTAAAAGAAGTAGCTTTTACAGATAAAACAATTCAAGAGATTTCTTATGATTTAGGCTTTAAAGACGATGCTTATTTTAATCGTGTGTTTAAAACAACTGTTGGACAAACACCTAAGGAATTTAGAGCTAATTTCGATTTTCAAAACCGAGATCTATTCACTCAAGACCTCTTAGAACTTTTAAGTAAATATCACACCCAAGAAAGAGCATTAGGGTTTTATGCTGATAAAATGAATGTTTCAATAAAAACCTTATCAAAAAAAGTGCAATCCAAAATGAACATCTCGCTTGGGCAACTCATCAGGTTAGAACTCATAAACACTGCTAAATTGATGATTCTTGATAATGAATCGATAACATCAATTTCAAACCGATTAGGCTTTGAAGAACCCAATCACTTTTCTAGATTCTTTAAACATTATTCTGGGCAAACTCCAACCGATTTCAAATTAAAAAAGTACAATTCTTAGTCTGTTTTTTGTAGCAAGCTAACTCGCATTTCACTTCATCTTTGCAGTGTATTAATTCACTAAAAAACAAAAAAGATGAATATTAAAAATCAAGTAACAAAAATGGATGCAATAGTTAGCCAAGGCGCTATTGTGGATGCTGTACAACAATTCTTCGCAGAAGATGCTACAACATCAGATTATGGAAATGGTGGTACCAATGGTAAACCAGAAATGATAGCTAAAATGCAAGGATTTGCAGGAGCTATTGCTAAGGTTAATGGAATAACACACCACCACTCCATTGTAGACGGAAATGTTTCGGCTTCAGAATTTACATTCGATTTCGACATGAAAGATGGCAGTAAAATTTACTGGCACGAGATTATTCGTAGAGTATGGAATGAACAAGGACAAGTCATTCAAGAGGAATACTTTAACGCAGCATAATAACACTAATAATTAAAACAAAAACAAAATGAAAACTTTAAAAACACTTATAGCAGTATTATTAATTTCAACCACGCTATCTGCACAAGATAAGATGGGAAACAACATCGACAACAGTAACATCGCACTTCAAGGTTATAGCCCTGTGTCGTATTTAGATCTTGGTCTTGCTCAAAAGGGTAACAAAGACTATAAATCTGAATACAAAAAAGTGGCATATTACTTTACTTCTCAAGAGCAAAAAACCACTTTTGATAAAAACCCAAGTAAATATTTACCTCAATATGGTGGGTTTTGTGCTTTTGGAACTTATGCAGGAGCAAAGTTTAGAGTAGATCCAAATAAATTTATTGTAAAAGATAATAAGTACTATTTATTCTTAAACAATGTAGAATTAGACGCTAAACAATTATGGTTAGCAGAAAAAAACCATGGAAAGTTAAAAAGTACTGCAGACAAAAATTGGAGTAAACTAAGAAAGACTCACAATTAATTAGAGACCACAATTTAATATTAAGAATCATGAAATTTATAACAAAACGCATACATGCTTATTTGGATTATCCAGTAGCAGTAGCACTAATCGGCCTTCCTTTTTTGCTCAGTTTAGGCAGCTCTAATGCACTAGCCTTGCAATTGTCTGTAGCAACAGGAATAGCCGCATTGATCTTAACATTACTCACAGATCATCACTTAGGTGTGTTTCGTGTAATTCCATACAAGTACCATCTTATTGTCGACTTTCTAGTTGCAATAGTATTTATCACAGCGCCTTTTATTTTTTCGTTTAAGGGCATTGATGCCTACTATTATTGGATTAATGGAATCGCAGTCATAACTGTAGTAAGTTTACATAAACCTGAGTATTTCAAAGATTAATGATTCAAATCGAATACACGCGAAAAGCACAAGTAATTTTTACTTGTGCTTTTTTATTTATCTGAAATAGCTATTCAAAAACAATTTCAATCAAGTAGTAGTTTGGGATATCAAAAACGGTTCCCCAATCTTCTGGTTTGTGTTTACTTCCAGTGACATCACAGTACTTTTTCCAACCCGTTTCCTTATCTATGTATGGTAAAAAGTAACCCATTATTAACGTTTTTGTCTCTAATGCAATAGGCATTGGATCACTGGTTTTTAAGAAATCATGCAATGCATATTTATCTTTCGCAGCTTTAATATCATACATTTTTGGCGTTGAAAAACGTTCGAACATAAAGTTCATTTTAATCGTATTATCGATTTGTGTTTTGACATAATACTTAAATTCAAATACCGAATCATTGATAGCTGGTATATAGTCATATTTAGCACTATCCATAATAGTATCTGTTCTTGCCAAACTGCCATTGGTATACTCTTTTACAAAAAGCTTATAGTTTTTACCTTTTAGATCGTTACCAGTAAATGTTAATCGTATGGTTTCAATATCCTGAAATCTCAACATATCTTGTAAATCCTTATGATCTGATCCATATTTGGTTTGCAGTTTGATGTCGTTTTTTTGCGCGTTTAGTGTGCTGAAGCAAATTAATGCCACAGCTAAAATGATAAAATGTTTCATGTTATTTTATTGTTTTGGTTTGATGAATGTGTCGTTTGCAGTATAAATAATGCCGTGTACAATATCGAAGTTTATAGCTCCTGAAAAATGCCCTT
Source organism: uncultured Psychroserpens sp. (assembly GCF_947500255.1). Taxonomy (GTDB): domain Bacteria; phylum Bacteroidota; class Bacteroidia; order Flavobacteriales; family Flavobacteriaceae; genus Psychroserpens. The sequence goes on from NZ_CANMRL010000002.1 coordinate 244,676, forward strand.
CACCTTTAGCTTTTCGTTCTACCATATTGAATTTTTCACCATTTTTTGTGGGTTGCATGGTCACTGCAATATTGTCAAAATGATTTACGGTATTGTTCCCTATAAATTTCATACTAAAATCATAGGTTTCTGGATAGAAAAAGTGAATCTTAGAATATTCTGAAAGCAAGTCAAAGCGTTTAAAATCTTTACTCCAATTGTAAAACCAGTATTCACTATTAAAGTCAGTGATATAGGCCTTCTCACGAATCTCTCCTATTTCAAATTTAGAAAATTCGGATGTAATCTTCACCTCTTGAATGCTACCTATTAAACCTTTACTTACATTGTTAAATTCATAATTTCCTCCTACTATAGCTTCAGATTTAAAATTAGCATCGTTGATTTTAAATGAATTGTAACCATTCAATAACTCTTTTGCATTAAAACTTCCTCTTTTAAGCTCTACAGATATTTCATTGATCGCATTTTCCAGCATGTTGATTTGAGCGTTTTTGCCATTAATCTTCAATTTTAAAAATGATGGAACTCTAATCACAAAATGGTTTCGCATGATCTTCACATCGCCTTTTCTAATTTTCCTTAGTTTACCATCTTTATCTCTTACTTTGAAACGATTATCAACATATTGCATCGCATTGGTAAATTTCCCAAACCTACCATTGAATCGTATTTCTCTAATAATTGAATCCTTTGATTTTCTAATTATTGAGTCTTTTGATTTTGAAAACCCCTCATATTCGAGGACTAATTCATTAACGTCATATGCATAAGTGACATTAGACAACTGCGATTCACTTTTAGCCACTAAAGTTATATGGTTGTCAAACATTATAGCTCTAATGTCAAGCTCATCCAATTTGTTTTGAATATCTTTTTTAGAATACCCATCAAACTCTAAGGTGTAATCAAAATGAATTTTACCATCTCTAGATTCTTCAATAGCTACTGTTGTATTTTCGAGATTAAATATTGTCGTTGTATGTTTATCTACGTCAAAGCTTTGTGAATACACCGTTTTTCTTTGAGCGTATATGTTTACCGATGTGATGAGCATCAGCATACATATCTTAAATGTTGATCGTTTCATATTGTTCTGTTTTTTGATTTAATAGGTTGATATGTTGTTGAATATCTTTTAAAAGCTGAAGACGTATTTTGAGATTATCTACTAAAGCTTCAATGATCAAGATATTATTGTTATCGGCCTTAAACTGTTTTGAAATTTCTTGATAATCCTTATCTAAGTTGTCTAATTTAACTTCATATCGTTTGACTAATTTTTCATCGGTAGCAACACTTATAAAGTTTTGCCATTCTTTGTCGATACTTGCTAAATATTCCTTTTCAATCAGTTCAATTTGGGTTTTGATAGATGACTCTTCAACCACTTCATTTGTCACTGTAGTAGTTGCCGTTCTAAGCACGACAAACGTCATTGCCAAAAATAGAATTGCGATTGCAGCAATCCTAAGTAAGTAGTTACGCTTAAATCCCGATTTTCGTCTAGGTCTAGAGGCTTTTAGTTTATCATAAAACTCTTGTCGGTGATTGTCGGGTAAGGTGTGATCTGAAACCTCATCTTTTCCAAATAAATCTCTAATATCCTGTTTCATTGTAATATGTTTTTAAAAGTTTTTGAAGCTGTAGCTTACCGCGTCGCAAATGTGTTCTTGATGTTTTAATCGGAATATCAATGATGTTAGATATTTCCTCATGATCATAACCTTCAATGAGATAGAGTTTAACCACAACCTGATGTTTACTCGGCAATTTTTCAATAGCATCAAGTATTTGTTGTTTTGTTATTTCCGAATCAAAATCCCAGTTGTTGTCATCGCCTTCAATTGATAAATCGCTAATCTCCGATGCTACAAATTCTAATCGTTTCTTTTTTAATTGGTCAATACACTGATTAATAACAATGCGTTTTAACCATGAGCCAAACGTATATCGTTCTGTAAAACTCTCAAGCTTTGCAAATGCCTTTAAAAAGCTGTCTTGCATCGCATCTTTAGCATCTTCTTCATTTAAGTATCTACAAGCAATCTGGTACATGGCATCACAATAGAGATCATAAATGCGCATCATTGCCTTTTCATCTCCTTTTTTACAGCGATTAATTAAAATGGTATGCGCTTTAGACATTTAGTTTTGGTTAGTGTTCAGTATTAAAAACGAAAGAAATACCTTAGGGTTTCAAAATTCTTAAAAAATTTTTATAAAAGTCTGTATATTTAAACTCTAAACCCAACCAAATGAGTCAAGATTACAATAATCCTGCATTTAAAAAATTACTTCAAAAGCTTCAAGAAGAGAGTTGGCAATTAGAACTCATTATTTCTGGTTTCGCCATTTTTGGTTTATTTACTATCTACGAACCACTAACGCAAAGCTTGGCAGATGCTCAAAATAATCAATTGTTGTACAAATTGATTCTGTCTTTGGTTGCTGTGATGTCTTGTGCCATACTAATTTTTAACTTGGTGTTACATGTATTACTTAGAGGACTTTGGATTGGTGCTCTTGGTTTGCGATATGTTTCGGGCGAAATAGAATACGACAAATTAAAGTACAGTGAAAAATTCACCAGGCATCTAAAAAAGAAGGTCGGTTCTTTTGATAAGTATATCGCAACACTTGAAAATTATTGTAGCATCATCTTTGCGATTTCTTTTTTGCTCATATTCTATGTATTGGCGATTACGTTTACCATTCTATCAATAGCATTTATTGCAACTTATATATTGTCTAGTGATTGGCTTCCAGGTTGGATTTCTAAAGGCATTGGTATACCGTTAATGGTGTTCGTGTGCTTTGGTATGATCATCACGTTTATAGATTTTGCCACATTAGGCTGGTTGAAAAAGAAAAGATGGATCTCTAAAATATATTTCCCTATCTATTGGTTATTTAGCTTTATTACGCTTTCCTTTTTGTATCGTCCTTTAGTTTATAATTTCTTAGATCATAAATTTGGAAGACGTTTGAGTCTAATCTTGGTTCCGTTTTATATTTTGGTCTTAGTATTGTCGTCTTTTTATTACCAAAGTTCAAACTACATTCACAGTAATATTAATTCTAGTGATATCATGGCTAACGTAGAGAATTATGAAGACCAGCTCAAAGATTCAGACAAGTTTGTTGGTAATGCTATGATACCTTCAAAAGTAATCACCGATTCATATTTAAAAGTGTTTATACCTTATACTGAATCTATAGAAAATCGTGTGTTTTATTTCAATCCGTCATTAAAACCTGATGAAGATGTTAGAGGAATGCGAAATAATATTATTAGAATAAATAATTCTTCAAGTTCTAAGCGCGATAGTTTAAGACGAGAATATTTAAAGATGTTCAATTATATCTATTCGGTTAAAATTGACTCTACAACGTACACTTCCGAATTTATTTTAGCTGAAAACTTTAAGGAAGAGCTAGGTTTCGAAACCTATCTAAATTTAGACAGTATTGCCGAAGGTAAACATTTACTGCATGTGGACCGTTTACGAGTTAGAAATGGAGATACGATTAAATGGATCGTGAGTAGAATCCCATTTTGGTACTTTAAGGATTAAGCTTCATAGCGTTTATCGAAATGCCGTTTTAATATTGGAATTTGCACACACAACATGATAACAAATAAGAGCACTGCATAAATAAGCGTTTGCGAAAACTCTATCGATGCTAGAGGATTGTTAATCTCGATAGTTGTAAAACGTTCTAATCCTAGATTAGAGAATACCGTATCTTCTGAATCGGAAGTTCCAAAAATCGCATACCCAATAATGCCAACACATACGATAGCAATAATTGACCATATACGTTTAGATATTAAAGGCACATAGGTCGTCACCTTAGAGGTACTCAAGCCTTTAATATGAGACATCACGTCTTGGGTAAAATCTAACGACGGACGTTCAATCGCGGATTTACCTATCACTTTTCGTGATAGATGGTCTAAATGTTTATCTGCGTTCTCGTTCATAATGTTCAATTATTTCTGGTTCTAATTGCGACTTTAATATCGTGGCTAACTTTTTTCGGCATCGAAACAACTTCACTTTAATAGAATTTGCTGTGATACCTACAATCTTAGAAATTTCATCTAAAGATAAGTCATCAAAATAATATAAGGTCAATAAAAAGCTATCTTCGCTAGGTAACTTATCAATACACCGCTGTATTGCTTCTTCTCGCTCTTTAGCTTCAATCTTATCTAATGCATTATCAATGGTTTTCACTTGATGCGCTGTAAACTCATTTATTTCAACGTCATTTAAGTGCTTTTTATTCTTTTTAATCTGATCCAAACAAGTGTTGTAAGCCACTCTATAGATCCAGGTCGAAAACTTAGAATCCCCTTTAAACTTGTCCAGAGACTTGTAGGTCTTTATAAACGTGTCCTGAGCGACTTCTTCTGCTTCTTCCCTATTTTTAAGCATTCGCAATGCTAATGTAAACACCAAATCTTTATACATATCTACCAATGTCGCAAAGGCATTCGTATCGCCATCGATGATTTGATTGATGAGTATTTGATCGTTGTTGGTGGTCATTTTTTTATTAAGACGACATCATTAACCTTAAGGTTACAATTTCCGAAGAAAAAAAAATTAAAAAAATGTGTAACCTAAATTCGAAACCTATCGTCATAAGCTCAGAACATTTAAAATTAATCAATTAAAAACGAAACACTATGGAAGCCATTTTAATCCCAATCTCTTTATTTATAGCATTATTTGGTGTTGCTTACCTATACCTATCTACTAGAAACAAAGAGCGTTTAGCACTTATCGAAAAAGGTGCAGATGCAACAATATTTATGAAAGGTAAACGACACACCGCTCCAATTTGGAAAGTACTCATTCTTAACCTTGCATTATTGCTCATGGGCATTGGTATCGGTATTTTTATTGCGTCTCTTCTACATTATAATCTAGGTGTTGAAGAAGAAGTAGCATTCCCAGGTACTATTTTCCTAATGGCAGGTGTAGGACTATTTGTAGGATTTACAATGACCAAAAATTTAGATAAAGAATAAATAACATCTAACCAATCAATCTTAAACCACTGTTAATGCGCAGTGGTTTTTTTTATTTGCATCGACTTAATGTGTATATTTAGCCATAATGAACTCAATTCTACACATAAAACATATGAAATACGTATTATGCAACCTACTGCTTTTCGCTATTGTTTTTTCTAGTCATTCGCAAACCAAGATTATCGATGAGGAAACCAAATACCCTGTGTCCTATGCGACCGTATCCTTTGGAAATGGGCAAGGTTTATTTGCCGATGATGATGGCATGTTTATTTTCACTAAGAAACTCTATCCAGATGTTGATTCGCTGTACATTTCGGCTTTAGGCTATAAAGATTTATCATTAGCGACTAAAGATTTACCTCAGACTATTACGATGCAGATAGAAGCTGATAAATTGGATGAAGTGGTTGTAAATGCAAAAATTAGCAGGAAATTTAAAAAGGAGACCATAAAGCCCTATCTCGATGACGACTATTACAAATGTTGGTTGCCAACTATAGAAAGTGAGATCGCCGTGTTTTTTCCTAACGGAAATGAGAAGCTTAAGAAAATCACGTCTGTCCTATTTCCTATTACGCTAGAATCGCGAGATTGGAAAAAACGCAAACGTGCCAATGCAGATAAACGGAAGTTCTCGACACTATTTAAAGTGAAATTCTATAAAAACGATAATGGCTTTCCAGGTGAGGTGATGACCTATACCAATATTGTATTTAGAGCAACCGAAAAAAATGGCGATGAATTTGAACTTGATGTTTCAGAGCACAACCTGTTTATGCCAGATAATGGCTTCTTTGTCTCTATACAAGTACTAGGTTATACTGATCAAAACGGAAAACTTCTGCCAAACAAAAAGTACAAAGAAATAAAAGGAAAAAACGGAACCGTTAAAATACCAACTAACTTTAGGCCACTACTTCCATTTACAGACCAAATTGATACGCATAACACCTTTATTAGACGTGTGTTTATAAGCGGAAACAATTGGGTACAATTTAAAAAAGGGAATGGTATCGAGTCTAGTTTATTACGTACCAATCTCAATAATTATGGTGTTGGTATTAACTACAATGCCTATAAAGATGAATAGCCCTTGGCATCTCTATCTTATGGCTGGCATGTATAGTGTTGCTGGCATTATGCATTTTGTAAAACCAAAGCTATATATGCGTATCATGCCGCGTTATTTACCAAACCACAAGCAATTGGTATATCTAAGTGGTCTTGCAGAAATCGCGCTTGGTATTGGCTTGTGCATTCCTGTATTGAAAACTTTCGCTATTTATGGTATCATTGCTATGCTCGTGGTCTTTTTACTCGTCCATTTTTATATGCTCTCTAGTGATAAAGCTGCAGCAGGATTCCCAAAATGGGTATTGGTATTGCGATTGCCATTGCAATTTGGATTGATGTATTGGGCTTGGTGGTATTTGTGAAATCAGTTAACGGTTGTCGGGAACATAGAACCTAAAAACGCGTATATTTATTTTCATATAACCAGTTGTGTGTAATTTGAGAAAACAGAAATGGAAAGATAATTTATGGGAATATTTGATTTTCTAAAAAAAACAACGATTAACTTCTCTGATGAAAACGTTTCGGAACTGTCCCAAAAATAGGACTTGCTCGGACAAACATTAATTGACAATGGACACGGATTCTATGTTGATTATTTATCTCAAATTCGACTTTCCGCAGACAATAAAAATGAAATTGAATTTAAAAAACTAGTGATTAGTAATGAATTATTCGGAAGTGCTGGTGCTCTTTGGGAAATTCATATTGAAAATCCGTCTGAACACAAAAAATTCAACAAGCAATTTACTGAATATGTTGATCTACTTACTCGAATGGGAATAAAAAATGGACGAGTTAGACAAATTCGGAAAACAATGCTAAAACTGAACTAAAATAAAAACTACACACAACAACGTGTATAATTAATTACTTCTGAATTTCCTCAGCGGAAATTCCTCGGAATTAATTAACTTGTGTACTCATCGGAAAATCGTAACCGATTTCCCGCAACTAACCATACACGTACACGTTGGCAGTAATTTGAGAATGGAGCAAAAAAGAATAAAAAACCCAGATAAACTATATAGATATCGTCCATTAGGAAATTCGTGGGCTAACACTTTGATAGAAATTACAGGAATGTTGTGGTTTTCAAAAGCTGAAGGACTTAATGATCCATTTGATGGCCTTGGATATGCATTAAAACACAATGACAAATACCAAATGAAAGATCATATCTTATCGTTAGATCGGATTTGGAGTGTAATTTGTTTGACAACGAAATGGGACAATCCAACAATGTGGGCACACTATGCAAACAATTATTCAGGACTTTGTTTCGGATATGAAAAAAAAGAGCTTATTAAGCACGTAAATCATGTTAATGCTAATGCACATGATCCTGCTTATGCTATTAAAGGAGCTTTCTTGGAACCGATGAATTATGAAACAAACATTCCACAAACTTTTAAATCTCTAAAAGAACCATTAACTATAAAAACAGAGCATTGGACATACGAAGATGAATGGAGATTTGGTTTATTAAAATCTTATGGTCCTGGAGATAAAAAGCAAGGTGCTCGTCATGGCATAATGAATGCGTTGTCAGAAATTATATATACAGACAAGTTGAAAATGAATGAGTTGTTGACAATAAAAAAAATAGTCAAAGAATCTAACCTAAATATAAAGTTTTACAAAATTAATATTGAGAAAGGAATGCGAGTTATGCAAAGAGAAGAAGTAAATTAAAAAACTGCTTACAACAACGTGTATAGTCAATTGCTTGGTCTGTGTGTACTCGGACACGAGCGAAGCGAACTGGCGCAAGCAAAATCCTACGGATTTTCCTCTAGTTCGTTTTCTTTTACTAATTTAGACCTAGCCAACGCAACAACTATTAAAGCTAGTAGATTTTTGTTCGGCATTTTAGGAAAATGACGTTCACAAAAACGAACTAGGGAAAATAATCACCGAAGGTAAACCATACACAAACAAGTTGTAACACATTTGAATTTTCAAGTATCAATTACTATAAAAATTCAATTTCCTCAATATAACAAATGAAACTAAAAAAGGAGGACCTGTTTGTAAAAATGTAGTTACTAAATCTGCCATTTGTGTATCTTCCCAATTAATGGCTTTTATTATGTAGTTTAATATTAGATACATCACTAAAGATAGTATAACAGCAATAAAAATACGTGCGACACGTAACCAAGTTTTTCCGGAATCCGAATTTTGTCCAATCTGATTAATTATGAAATAAGCCACAATTAGTCCCAAAAGTCGTCCTATATTATCCGCATCTAAAAGTCCAATAAATGGAGTTAATAAAACTAGTGGAATTACAAAATATGATATTCGTGAAAAAGCAGGTGGTTTTAACTTTTTATAGCTATTAATTTCTAATGATTTAAAGAGAAATACAGCAATTAAAACAGCTAGTCCACCTACAAGTACTCCACCAATAACATCTGCAATAAAATGCCTACCTAAGTACATTCTCGATAATGCCATAAGAATAACCCAACAAACCGAAAATATAAGTAATCCTTTTTTACGATAGAAAAATAAAAGTCCTAGTAAAAAAGCTGTAGCTGCACTAACATGTCCCGAAGGTAACCCATAACTCCAATTAGTTTGATTTTTAACAGCTACAATAGCCTCTTTAGTAGGTAAAGACCAAAAACTATTGGCTCCACCAAAATCTACTAAACGTCCAGAGGGCTGTTGTCCTGGTTCTATAACACGAACATCTATATCACTTGGACGTGGTAATTTTAATCCTCTTTTTAGACCATCAGTCATTATTCCTCCAATGGCTAAAATCATGAAAATCGCTAGGCCTTTCCGTAAATTTATTCCAAATGTTATTACTGATATTAATATGCCATATACCATAGAATATCCAAGTAAAGAAACTGTTGACATAAACCAAGTTAAAAAGGGTGACTCAAAAGATTGGAGCCAGATGATTGGATCTACTTGAAACATTTGATATAAAAATTAATTATCTAATTTAGCATTTTTAAAAACAGAAAACAAAACGTGTCTCAACAACGCGTATAGCTCATTGCTCTTAAATTCCTATTGGAATTTCTGTCGCTTCTGAACAATGGGTTCCTGTTTATTTACTAACTTAGTGCAGACGCAACAAACCATACACGAACACGTTGTGAGTCATATGAAGAACTTTCTAGAAAATATTGATGATTTGTTGCGTGTGAATTGCGCAATATCTGATTATTATGTTGAGTTTACACTAAATAATTTAAATCCAGACGAAAAATTGAGAAGTGTTCAATTAGATGTAATGCTTCCCATGTTTAAAAGCTATAGAGTTGATTCTGAAAAATATCACTCCGAAGGAAAGCTCAAAAAATTGCAGTCAATCTATAATGGAATTGAAAAGGAAGCATCAGAAAATATAATGCTCGAACAATATGTATTTGAGAAAATAGGCATAAAATTGGGTATGCGAGAGCGCTACAACCGAAAATTGAATAAAATAATTGAACGTGGGAAACTCAAAAATGAAAACGAATACCATATGATTATGGATCAAATCAATATTTTATGTCAGCTTAAAGATAGAGATGACGAAGTGATTGATAATTTGAATACGTTAATCATTGATTTTGAAAAGAAATACGCATAACATACTGTAAAAAATGGCGCGCGATTACACTTAAGAGAAGTGCCACTGTTCCTAGAGTAAAACCCTACGGATTTTCCTCTGGTTCGTTTTCTTTTGCTAACTTAGTCCTAGCATACGCAACGAAACCTTACACGAACACGTTGTAAATTATTAGAAACCGAACAAAAAATGAACACAAAATTTCCAATTCTAGAATCTGAAAGAGTCATCTTAAGACAATTTGTTGATTCTGATTTAGAAAATGTTTTTAAAGGACTTTCCCACCCTGATATTATAAAATATTATGGAATTAGTTTCGATAGTTTAGAAGCAACGAAAGAACAAATGATTTGGTTTGCTGACCTCGAAAAAAATGAAAATGGAATTTGGTGGGCTATTTGTTCAAAAGATGATGGGAGATTTCTTGGAGCGGGAGGATTAAACGATTTGAGTAAAGAAAATAAAAAGGCGGAAATTGGTTTTTGGCTGTTGCCAGAAAATTGGGGAAAAGGATTTATGACCGAAACAATGCCACTTATCTTTAATTACGCATTTGATAGTATTGGACTACATAGAATTGAAGGATTTGTAGAAACAGAAAACGTGAATTGTAAAAAAGCTCTTGCAAAACTGAAATTCAATTTGGAAGGAACCATGCAAGACTGTGAAGTTAAAAATGGAGAGTTTATTAGTTTAGATATTTACTCAAAAATAGCTAATAAGTAAAACGCCTTACAACACTGTATATAGTAATATACAAACACCTACCAAATCATTGATTTGGCTTTTAATAAGAAATAAATCAAAAACAAAATACATGAAAACTCTTAAATTAATTTTCGCACTATTGACCATTACTTGCTTCATTAATTGTAGCTCTTCTAAACAAGCAACTGCTTACGAAAATGATTATAAATTAGACACGATTGAATATAATGTCAAGGATAGTAGCATTAAAGATTTATTGTACTCTCATATGGATAAAACGAAATTTAAAAAGGGACAATCAATAAATGAATCAACTTTTATTAAAGAGAGAAAACGGATTGTGAAATTGATACGTAAAAATAAAAACCCAGATTTTTCCATTGATAATGTAAGTTTTGAAATTGACACAACTTTATCAAAAAATAAATTCTCAGTGACTACTATAGTCAAACAATGATCAAATTATTCTGACTTTAAAATTAAAACCATACACGAACACGTTGTAGCCAATTTGAAAAACGCACTGACAGAATGAAACAATCAATAATTCATATAGCTTTAGTTGTTAAAGATTATGATGAGGCAATTGAATTTTATACTGAAAAGCTAAATTTTGATTTGATTGAAGACACCTATCAACCTGAACAGGATAAAAGATGGGTTGTAATATCGCCTCCAAATTCTACTGGAACAACAATTTTACTGGCAAGAGCTTCAAAAAAAGAACAAGAAAATTTTATTGGAAACCAAGCTGGTGGAAGAGTCTTTCTATTCCTAAATACAGATAATTTTTGGAGAGATTATAATGAAATGACCGCAAAAGGAATTGATTTCGTAAGAGCGCCAAAAAAGGCAGATTATGGAACGGTTGCTGTATTTAAAGATTTGTATGGAAACTTATGGGACTTATTGGAATTGAATTCTGATCATCCTATTGTTAAAAGAATGAATTGAGTCTTAAACTGGCGCAACAACTTGTATAATTAATTGCTGTAGCTGTTTAAGACAGCATCTTTGTGTGCTTTTCACTATATTGTTATTGCGGAAAATAAAGCGTGTACTTTTACGCAACGAAATCATACACAAACATGTTGTAGGTAATTTAAAAACATGAACAATGATGGAGAATCATCTAATTATTAAAAACTATTAGTGTTGGCAAAAACAATATAAATCGATGACTATATACAAGGGAATATTGGATCACATATCCAGATATGTTGAATTATCAGACAGTGAAATAAAAGAGTTTATTTCAATATTAAAAACCACTAGAGTAAAGAAAAGACAATTTATTGTTCAACCTGGGTTTGTTTCTGAATATCGAAACTATATTGTAGAAGGTGCTGTTAGAGTTTACTATTTAGATGACTTAGGAAAAGAACATACTATAATTATTGCAATAGAAGATTGGTTTTTCACAGACTTTTACAGTTATTTAAATAGAACTCCTGCAGAATATTATGCCGAAGCACTTGAGGATTCTTTAATCCTACAAATGAAATATGAAGATGTCGAAGAACTTTGTAGTAAAATACATTCTTTATCTCAATATTTTAGATTATTTACTGAAAGGTCCATGGCTCATTCTTATAAAAGAACCATTTCTAATATTAGCAAAACCTCAGAAGAGCGATATTGGGAATATGTTAATAAATACCCACAAATAGCAAACAGAGTTCCACAGTACGTCTTAGCATCATACTTAGGTATTTCTCCAGAATCAATAAGTAGATTTCGCTCGCGGTCATAATTAAAAATTGATATAAATCAATTTTTCTCCTTGATAAAGGTCAAGCCTTTTTCTTAATATATATCATATATAATTATTCAATTATGGGGCAACTTTGTCATGTCAATAATTGACAAATACTAGTTTAAGTTTTATTTGACAATAGCTCATTAAAACTAGGCTGTATTCTTTTTAAAACAAAAAAAGTAAATAATTTATTATGAAAGCAGTAGTATATAAAGAACGAGCAAAAATTGAAGTCGTAGATATACCAAAACCACGATTATTAAAAGATGATGATGTCATTGTACGTATTACACTTGCAGGTGTTTGCGGTGCAGATCTAGAATTTACCCAAAATGGACCAGAAATGGGTTTATTTGAAGGAATGCGAATCGGCCATGAGTTTGTTGGTGTAGTAGACCAAGTAGGTGAAAGAATACATACTCTAAAAGTTGGAGATCGTGTTGTAGCTTCCGCCATGTTTGTCGACGGTGATTGCTATTATTGTAAGCGAGATTTACCTTCGGCATGTGATCATGGAGGACTTTTTGGAACCCCACTTTTTGCACAACATGGAGGTGATGATATCCAAGGAGGCCAAGCAGAGTACATACGTGTTCCTTACGGTAATTCTTCGTTATTTAAACTTCCTGAAGGTTTAACTGGAAATGAACATGACACAAAAGTTCTTCCATTAGGAGATAATTTTGCTACCGGTTACCATGGCGCATTAAATGCGAATATTAAAACAGGAGAAACTGTTGTTGTTATTGGAGATGGTGCAGTAGGTTTAAGTGCTGTAATGGCTGCTACATTATTTGGTCCATCTACTATTATTTTGGTAGGGCGTCACGATAGTCGATTAGAATTAGCTAAAACTATAGGAGCAACACATGTTGTGAATTCCAAAAATGAAGATGCAGTTGAATTTGTAAAATCTCTTACCGAAGGTCGAGGTGCAAATTCTGTTATTGACTCAGTTGGTAATAAAACAGCTATTGAACAAGGTATGAAAATGACTCAAGCTGGAGCATCAATAAGTGTTCTAGGGTTTGGTCATCTTTATGAGCCTGTAGAACAACCTTATTCATCAGCTTTATTTAGAAATATTACTATTCATACTGGTGTTGTAAATGTAGCTGCTTATATGAATAAACTACTTCCTATTGTAGAAAGAGGAGTTATTGATCCAAGTAAAATCTTTACTGATATATTACCATTATCAGAGGCAGAAAAAGGGTATGCGTTGATGCGTGATCGTACATCAGGTACGCTTAAAGTGGCTTTACGTCCGTAATACTAATTCCGAATCAAAAATTTTAAATAAATAATTTATCATGAAAAAAATATATTTCATATTCATCTTAAACACAATTATAATGACACAAGTACAAGCACAAGCACAAAATAACGACCTACAATTTATTGAAGAAACGATTAATTATTACTTCGATGGAATGACTACGCACAATGCAAAGTCTTTTGAAAAAGCATTCCATCCCAGTGCTACTATGAAATGGATAGACAAAAAATATGAGGAAGTAAATGCGATTGAAGCATTAAGCGAGTATGTTAACTCAAATGATACCGTAGAAACAAAAACCTATATTATGGCTATAAATATAGCTGGAGATGCAACCAACGCTCAGTTAGAACTAGAATATGACACCTTCTCTTACATTGATTTTATGCATCTGCTAAAAATCGACGGTAAGTGGAAAATTGTTAGTAAAACGTATTCTACTAGAACGAAGGGTAATAATAAATAGAAAAAAACAGAATAGACCCAGGTAATTTTTGCAGATATAATTATGAATACGTATTTACTTCCAGTTTTTGCCATTGTTATAGGCGTTGTTATTGCTTTTGTAACTAAAAAACAAAAGTCAATAGGCACTAAACTCTTATTATCATTCAGTGGCGCATTTCTATTAGCATTAACACTTTTTGATTTATTGCCAGAAGTTTATCATCATTTAGAAGCCAAACAAACTGGATTCTTTATAATGTGCGGTATCTTATTGCAAATTATTTTAGAGTTTTTATCACAAGGAGTAGAACATGGTCATGAACATACACATAAAGAAGATAAAAAATTTCCCTGGGTACTATTTACAAGCCTTTGTATTCATAGCTTTTTAGAAGGATTTCCAATTCATCATCACAACGATATGGTATATGGTGTATTAATTCATAAAATCCCGATAGCAACATTAATAACTATTTTTTTATTACAATCTAACTATAGCAAAATACAAATTATTGGTTTCTTAGTTGTATTTGCGCTAATGACACCTTTAGGCACCTATATATCTAATAACATGACCTTAGTAACTGAATATACAGATTATGCTAATGCCATAGTAATTGGTATATTTTTACATATCTCTACAACTATTTTATTTGAAACTGGTGAAGATCATAAGTTTAATTTATCCAAGCTGGTAGTGATATGTTTCGGTGTATTCATTGCTAATTTGATCTAAAAGTTCTTAATAGAATAATCAAGGTAATTATTGATACTAATGATAAAAAGGGTTAAATCAAATAGTTGTTGAAAGTAAGAGAAACAAAAGAATCATTTTTCGAAAAAATGCTACTTAAAATAAAAACTATCAACAACAACGTGTATAATTAATAGTATTTAAAGATGGTTCGGGAAATTATGCCGAATTTCCGCGCTCTTCATTCTTTTTTGCTAACTTACTGCTTCAACACTACAAACCATACGCGAACACGTTACGAACAATTATAAGAACCCAAGTAACAAATGAAATTAACATTGAAATTTATCATTCTTTTCTTATTAATTTCAAGTTGTTATAAAAAGGAAGAGACTCAAAATAAACAATCAGAAAAATTCACTTTAGAACTTTTGGAATTAAAGGAATTTTTTCAAATTCCTGGACTGGCTATTTCAATTGAAAAAAATGGTGAGACTATTTATCGAAATTATTTAGGAAAATCTGACTTAGAAAAGTCAAACACCTTAGATTCTACAACTCTTTTTCCAATTGCTTCTATAACAAAAGTATTTTCTGGTGTTCTGATTATGAAACTTGTTGAACAAGAAAAACTCTCTCTTGAAGAACCAATTAATACGTTCTTACCAAAACCTATACTAGGAGATTCAATTCTAATAAAACATGTTTTATCCCATACCTCACAAGGAAATGTTGGAAAGAATTTCTATTACAGTTCAAGATTTGGACTATTAACAAATGTAATTGAACAGGCTTCAGGTAAGTCTTTTAAATATGTATTAGACGAAGAAATTTTAATTCCTTTGAAGCTTAGTAATACCTTTTTACTGAGAGATTCTACTCAAGTGGTCAAAGAAAAGCGAAAAATTGCAAAACCATATATTCTAGATAATGGCATTGAAAATGGGTTTATAGATTTTGGATATTCTACTTCAGCAGGAATTGTCTCTAATCTAGAAGATTTAGCAATTTTTAATAGAGCTTTGGACAATGATTTACTCATATCAAAAAAATCCAAAGACTTGATGTTTTCGTCATTTAATTCTAATTTACCATATGGATATGGAGTTTTCAATCAACAATTTGAAAATCTAAACATCGTTTGGGCTTATGGTCAATATGACTGTTACTCTAGTCTATTATTGAAAATACCTTCTGAGAATATATCTTTAACACTACTTGCTAATAATAATCTTTTGAGTGATCCAGCTAGACTAATTTATGGAGATGTTACTTCTTCCCTCTTTGCTATGAGTTTCTTAAAAAATTATATCTTCAAACTTGACAAAATGCAGTTGTTTGAAAAGCAAGACTCTAGATATATGAATAGCTTTTCAAATAAAGACTTTTACAGGAAAAAGCTATTAGCTCAAGCATTAGCAGAATCATATATGGCTCGGTTTGATCCTGAAAAATTACATTCAAGCGCAGAACTATTAAATACAGTTTTCACCAAATACCCTGAGTATTTAGAATATGCTGATTTAAACCTACTGCATAATCTTTCATTCTTAAAAGATGTAGCATTTTACATGGAGCTTGGCGAATTCAATAATTTTGACATTCAGATAGTAAATATTGGAGAAAAGTTGTTGAAAGAAGAACCAGAAAATCCATATGTGAATTCATATATGGGAACATACTATGACAGAAAAGGAAATAAACAAAAAGCTAAACATCATTTTGAAATTATTCTAAAGGCCAAGAACTTTTCTAGAAACTGGTATACTAATGAAGCGCAAAACTGGTTAAACGAGAACAAGTAACTGCTTATATCAACGTGTATAGTAAACCCTACGGACTTCCTTTAGGTTCGTTTTCTATTTGCTAACCTAGTTCTCATCAATGCAACATCTATTAAAGCTAGTGATTTTTGTTTGGCATTAATAAAAAATGACACTAACAAAAATGACCTAGGAAAAACAATCACCCAAGGTAAACCATACACGAACATGTTGTGTGTAAATTCACAAACTATTTGACGACTAAAAAATCAATTAATAATTTAAAATAGTAACGTTATGGAGCAAAAATTTCCTCTTCCACCATTTAATAAAGAAAGTGCAATTGAAAAAATACAAAAAGCAGAAGATGCTTGGAACTCTAAAAATCCTGAAAATATATCCAAAGCATATTCCGCAGACAGTGAATGGAGAAATAGAAACATGTTTATTAACGGAAGGAAAGAAATTATCGAGTTTTTAACTCGGAAATGGGAAAATGAACTTAGCTATAAACTTAAAAAAGAATATTGGGCTCATACAGACAATCGAATTGCTGTTAGATTTGAATATGAATATCAGACAAATGAAGGAGATTGGTTTAGAGCCTATGGAAATGAAAATTGGGAATTTGATGAAAATGGGCTAATGAAAAAGAGATTTGCTAGCATCAATGATTTGGCCATAACAGAAAGTGACCGAAAATTAAAATAAGCTATATACGACAACAGCTACAACTAATTTTTGCACAGCTTGCACTCGAACACGAGCATAGCGAACTGGCGCAAGTAATATCCAGCAGATTTCCCTTATGGTTTGTTCCTTTTTATTACCTTAGAGACAAATAATCCATAAATCATGACAACACATAAAGCATGTATTATTCCTGTAATACAATATAAAAATGCAAAAGCAGCTATCGAATGGATATGTGAATCATTCGGATTTGAAAAGCACCTTGTAGTCGAAGGAGAAGAAAATACAATTATACATGCTCAACTAACATATGGTAATTCGATGATTATGTTAAGTTCCGAAAACAATAACGATTACGGGAAATTGATAAAAACACCTAATAGTTTGAACGGAATAAACACCCAAGCGCCTTATATAATTGTTGAAAAAATCGATGATCACTACAAAAATGCTGTTGCCAAAGGCGCAAAAACACTCATAGAAATTAAGGATGAAGAGTATGGTGGACGTGGCTATACATGTAAGGATATTGAAGGCCATATTTGGAGTTTTGGTTCATATAATCCTTGGAATTAATACAAATAGAAAAGCTAACACGTATATTGGAAAGTAAAATAAAATATCAATTTTCAGGAAAATTGTGGAGAGACAATTCCGATAATGGCTGGTACTTTATTACCGTTCCTGATCATTTTTCCAAGGAAATCAGAAGTAATTTACAATGGCAAGAAGAAGGATGGGGACGCATGAAAGCAACAGCAGTTATAAAAGATTTGAATTGGAATACTTCAATTTGGTACGATACTAAAGCTAAAAACTATATTCTTCCTGTGAAATCAGAAATAAGAAAAAAACTATCTCTTCAAGAAAATGATTTACTTTCCATTAGTATATTAGTCTAATAGTATTAGATGGTCATACTTACGATGTGAAACCTAAATCCTACAAACTCCCTTCTAATTCGTTTTCTTTTGCTAACTTACCTCCTAACCAAGGTAACAAAATCATATACAAATACCTTGTGTACACTATTCACTAAACGCTGAAAATGAAAAAAATACTGATTCTAATATTGACCTTTTTACCTATGACTTTATTCGGGCAACACTTAAAATGTTGCCAATCGGAAAAGGAAGTAAAATCATATTTAAGCGGAAAGTGGAAAGAAAGAAATACTGAATCAAACATGGTTTATGAATATTGGTTTGAAAATGGAAAAGGTCATGTATCGGAAATAGAAATTGCTGAAAATGGTGATGAATTAATTGAACTTGAAATCCAACCTTTTGTAGAAATTATTAAATACGATCAAGGATTTAAAATTAAATTCACTTATCCTTATGAAAATTGGATTTCGGAATTGAAGTACTTGAATTCTAATAAACTGATTTTGGTAACCAACGGAAAAGAAACCGAATATTATAAATACAACAAATAAAAATACAATACACCGTAACATATAGCGCATTGCGGCTATAAGTCCTCGTTGGAAATTCATTCTAATTAATTAACTTTAGGCTATTGTAGAAAATGATTCGCGTCTTTTCTCGCAACTAACTATATACGAAACCATTAGACACAATTAAACCAATCAACAATGTTATCAAATAATGATATAAAAACTCAACTCAGAATTGAACTGGATAAAGCAATCTTAGAATTTAAATCCTCACCGCTTCATGAAAGCTTGCAAAGTGGGTATGATAACTTAATGAGTTATGATTTTGATTCCTATAAAGCTAATTTAGAAAAAGAGATAAAGACAAATCTAACTTCGGTATGGACAAATGTAGAAAATGGAATAAATCCAGAGCAAAAATTAGATGCCATTTTATTTGAATACTATATACCAAATGAGTTGAATTTGGAAGCCATCTCATATGGAATAATTGATTGGGAAGAAAGAGATGTGAATCATGTCGATGTAGATATGGGATTTAGTTATGACTTTGCCGATGGACTAGAGCAAGAAGAAGGGATTACTCTTGATTTTTTTAATCCATATGTTGAAATTATCAATAATGAATCAATAGATGATTACAAATTAGCACATTGTTATAGATTAAAAGGACTTATCGCTATTCATGAAGTTTTCTTTAATCTGCACAAACAAAATGCGTTTGAAAAGATCAATACGAATAATGAATTCTACTTTTTAGTTGGTGAACATGACTCTTATTGTTATGCTGTATTATCTAATCATTAAAAGTGTCTAACAATGTTTTTCATTAATTGCTTGATTAGTGCCTACTCGAACACGAACTTAACGAACTTGCTAGGTAAACTGTACAGGAACACGTTGTACATTATTTAACTCACTCTAAAGCATAATGAAAATAATAAGAACAAATTCTCAAAATTCAGAATTCAAAAGACTAGTACAATTACTAAATTCAGATCTTGCGGGAAGAGATGGTAAGGCTCATCCTTTATCTCAATTTAATGACATCTCAAATTTAAATCATGTTGTTTTAGCATTGAAAGATGATAAAGCAATTGGTTGTGGCTCAATCTCTGAGTACAATTTCGATTCTATGGAGATTAAACGAATGTATGTCTCACCAGAAACAAGGGGTCAAAGAATTGGAGAGAAGATTTTATCTGAATTAGAAAACTGGTCTAAAGAATTAGGGTATTCAAGATGTATACTATTTATGGGATCAAAACAACCTGAAGCTGGTAAACTTTATCAAAGAAACAATTATATTTTTATAGAGAAATACGGAATACTAAAGGATATTCCAGATAGTTTGTGTCTTGCAAAGAATTTATAAATACAAAACAGACGCACAATAATGTATAAAATTTATTACTCAAAACACGTAGCTGGTCATAGGCAAACATCTAAGAGAAATGTCTCTTCCTCTTTTAAAGTGTAACAATTTGGTTTTAAAATACTCTTATATTTAATCAACCTATTAAATATAAAGACATGAATTCTTCAATCAAAAAAATCAAATCGAATTCTTACTCAAATCTATTTCTTCTATTATTTTTTATTTTTTTATCAAGTAATGTTTTCGCACAAAAAGAAGAACTTTGGTTCGGAACTTATACAGATGACAGCGGAAAAGTACATCAAGGAAGGTATAACATCATTAAAAATGGTAGAGCTTTGACCAGCATAATTCTTGCTCCTTATGGAAAACCTGCGATGGAATTTACGATAATAAAAAATGATACTATTCAACGATTTGTTGAAGTTTCATGGCCAAATAAACCTAATAGAATTGCAACTTTAATTCAATACACAGATGGGTACTATGCTGGTAATTTTGAGGATGGCACTAAAATACTTCCAATGGTTATAAAAGAATTTAATTTTCAAGATGCCCAATTACAAGGGAACTGGTTTAAACCAAGTCAAATTGAGGTTAAAATAATTGAGAACACTATCAAACTACTTAATTCTAATGATACTTGGAATAAAAACGACAATCGAATATGCAATGATTCGAACACTAATAGTTTATTCTGCGCAATATATAAATCCTCAATCGAAATTGATGGAGAATATCGTCACTTGCGACCTGCTGTGAAGTTTATTCGAGATGCAATCCAAGAAAAGTATCCTAAAAAATATGATCATGTTTTAGTAGACTTTAATAACGCAGAAGAGATTACTTTAAAAGAATTACACGAAATTTTAAAATTGGCTAAAGAAAATCTCATTAGAGCTATAAAATAGTGGTATAAAATTAATTATTTCTGTGTGTTCTTGGACACAAGCACCGCGAAATAGCGCAAGCAAAACTCTACAAATTTTCCTCTGGTTCGTTTTCTTTTGCTAACTTAGTTCCAAGCCAACGTAACCATACAGAACAACGTTGCAAAACATTGATACAGGATCTAAAATCATGAGGCTACTATACGTTTTTATTACTTGCTCTTTTCTAACTACAATATGTCTAGCGCAAGAAAACAATTCTCAAATTACTATTGGGATTAATCATATTATTAAATCATCCAACTTAAATGAAGAAAGAGTAATTCAGGTCTACACACCAGATGGATACTCAGAATCCGAGCAAAACTATCCTGTGCTTTACATATTGGATGGACAACAGTACTTCTTAAGTGGTGTTAGCATTCAAGAAGCCTTACGCACACCTCGTGAAATCCCTAAAATGATTGTCGTAGGTATTGCAGATAACGAATCATCAAGATGGACATGGTTTGGAGATGAAAAAGAGAAATTTTCAAATTTTTTGATTGACGAGCTTCTCCCTTTTATCAACTCTAACTACAAAACAAATAAAGAGCATATCATTTTTGGTTGGGAAGGTGCTGCTTATTATGCTAGTGAATTGATTTTAAAGCATCCTGAGGTTTTCAATGGAGCAATTATAAGTAATGGTGGATATGCTTCTAAAGAAATAGTCAAAGATTTCAACACAACCAAAGCTACTTATCTATATATGGCTAACTCAAAAAAGGATATTTATAATATAGGTTATACCGAAGAATTCCATAAGGTTTTGAAAGAACACAATCCCAAAAACCTTATTTGGAAATATGATTTGCATAATGATGAAATTCATGAAAGTTTGGCGCACTTGGCACTATACAAGGGATTAAAGTTTTATTATCATAACTATAATTCACTTGCTTTTGAAAGCATACAACAGTATATCGAATTGGGTGGAATGGATTACTTGAATACATATTTTAGTGAACGAGCGAAACGATTTGGTGGTAACGGAACTATAGACAATAGCACAAAAAATGGACTTATTTGGTTGGCATGGAACAGAGATAATTTTGAATATTTTAATCTGTTTATGACCGAATTCAAAGATGTGTTGACCACAAAAAGATATGACTCTGCCTATTGGCAAAATCGTTTTGGACAATTCTATCTAAAACATAAAGACTACCAAAACGCTATTAAATATTTTAACACAGGACTCACTAAATACCCAAGCTCAAGATTTGAAAAACAAATGAAAAAGGGGCTTATCGATGCAAAAAGCAGGAAAGATTAAGTTAAATTAAATCGTAACGTGCGAGTAATATGAACTGGCACAAGTAAAACTCTACAAATTTCCATTCGTTTCGTTTTCTTTTGCTAACTTAGTTTAACAAACATAACTTGCTATATTCAAACACCTTGGCAACAATTGACTTATTCTAATGACACGAGATATTATTGATATCAATGACTTTACAATTCTAGTTGAGACTGCCTTTTCCAAGGAAGTCATGAAAGACTCTTGTAAATTTGATGAACCCGTTATTGCGATTGCATTTTATGGCTCTGGTAATGTAGATCTAGAAATGAGTTATCCCAATGGAAAACGTGAATTTAATTATACCAAAGGCTTAGCTCTGTCCTTTTTCGCCGATGAACATGTTGATTGTATTCATACTGTTTCACAAGACAATCCACTTGAATGTATTGTTATAGCAACTGCAACCAGAAACTTACAAAATCTTCCCAATCAAGAAGGCGAAATATTTTCAGAACTTCTAGATAAATTGGTTAATCCTAAAGATCACTATGTTGAAGGCCCAAGTTTTTATATGACTCCTGAAATGCATCAAATCGTCGATAGTCTTTTCAATATTGAATACGAGGGTAAAACTAAAATGATGTTTTTTAGAAGCCAAATCACTGCATTGTTATCACACTTCTTCGGGCAATTGGCATTAAATCATACGCAAGGATTTAAATCCGTAGATAAAAAACGTTTGGAAATGGCTAAAGAGATTTTATCAAATAATCTTGATAATCCGCCTTCATTAACTGAGCTTTCCAAAGAGCTAGGTTTAAATACTACCAAACTTAAAAAAGAATTTAAAGAGGTTTTCGGACTTCCTGTGTTCAAATATCTTCAGAATGAAAGACTAAAAACAGCTCATGGCCTTATTAGTAAAAAACAAGCTACTGTACAAGAAGCTGCTTGGCATGTAGGTTATGATAGTTTAAGCTCTTTCTCTAACGCTTTTGCAAAAAAATTTGGATACAGACCTAGCCAAATTAAATAGCTCGTCTTTTCAAACAAATCATACTTCTTTTGGAATAAGTAATCTGCTTTAGGTTGGGCTAGTTTTGTCTTGTAATCAAAAAATTATAAGACGTGAAAACTATCAAAGCAATTATAATCGGTATAGGAATTTGGATATTAGCAGTAAGTTTCTATACGCTATCATTTCAATTTCAAATCTTTGAAGATGCAAATCAACAAGCTAATATGGTCCTGTTTAGCGTTATTATACCACTTGTGTGGTTGGGATCATATCTATACTACAAAAAAGGCAGTAAAATCCATGGCTATTTTGTAGGCCAAATATTCTTACTTGTTGCAGCATTTTTAGATGCGTTAATTACGGTCCCGCTTTTCGTTATTCCTAATGGCGGAAGTCACTACTCCTTTTTTACTGATTTCGGATTCTGGACTATCGCACTAGAGATCTTAGTAATAACCATACTATACTACTATACCATAGTGTATCCGAAAACAAAATCTTTAAAGCCTAATTAAAATGGAATTCAATTTAGAAACATCATTGGTATTAATAACCATAACATTAACCGGTCTAACTGCAGGTTTATGTTTTACCTGGACAAATGCCATAACTCCAGGTATAGGACAACTAAATGACATAGGTTATTTGCAAGCATTCCAGCAAATGAATAAAGCGATTATTAACCCAACATTTATAATCATTTTCTTTGGACCATTCGTCAGTAATATGATCCTGATTTATCTTAAATATCAAAATCTAGATAAGTCATTCTGGCTCTTCGTAGTGGCAGCAGCACTATTTATTCTCGGTGTAGCTTTTGTAACAGTATTCAAAAATATTCCATTAAACGAAATCCTAGATAAGACAGATTTAGCATCTGCCACAACAGAAGAACTTAAGGTACTTCGCCAAAAATTTGAGACCCCATGGAAGCAATGGCATTTAGTTAGAACAATAAGTTCTATCACATCTTTTGTACTGCTCTTAATTGGACTCTTATTAACCAATCAATCATCATAAATAATTATAAACAATAAAAACAAAAATCATGAAACAAAACATTTTAGTTATTGGAGGAACCGGGAAAACCGGAAAACGAATTGTAAACTTATTAAACAAATTAGGTCACAATGTAAGAGTTGGATCAAGAACGGCAAATCCTGCATTCGATTGGCATAATCCTGATGGATGGCCAGCTGCTCTTGAAGGAATGAACGCCGTATACATTACCTATCAACCAGACTTGGCCGTACCTGGAGCCTTGGAAGCGATAGAAGAACTGGTAAAAGTTGCCAAAAGAAGTCATATAAAAAAGCTCGTATTACTTTCAGGAAAGGGAGAACGAGAAGCACAATTATGCGAGCAAGTTGTGATTCACTCAGGTTTAGATCATACAATTGTAAGGGCTAATTGGTTCAATCAGAATTTTAGCGAGAACTTTTTGGTTGAAGGCGTACTAAAAGGTCATGTTGCCTTACCATTTGCAGAGATGAAGATTCCATTTGTTGATGCTAATGATATTGCTGAAGTAGCTGTTAAAGCATTGACAGAAGACGAACATAATGGTAAGATATATGAGCTTACTGGACCTGAAGGACTAACCTTCGAGGAAGCTATTTCTCTAATTTCCAAAACAAGTGGAAAAGACATCCAATTCACTGGAGTAAGTATAGACACTTATGTAGCTGCTTTGAGAGCAGAAAATTTACCTGAAGATTTTGTTTGGCTAATTGAGTATTTGTTCACAGAAGTACTTGGAAATCCAAGCAACTCGGAAATCACGAATGATATTGAGAAAGTACTCAACAGAAAACCTATTAACTTTAAAGAATATGTAGAAAAAACATCTTCCACAGGAGTTTGGAACGTTATTGTTGAGCAATCCATCTAACCAATATTATCCAAGGGTAGTATAAAGATAAAACTACCCTTGGTTATTTTGTATTTAAAAATACATAAACAATTGCTCAGTTTGGATATGCTTGGAAATTTTGCCGAATTTTCACACTCTTCGTTCCTTTTTACTAACTTAGTTCCTAGCCAACACAAATTACCATACACGAACACGCTGGTGGTTATTACTAGGACAGCAAAATAAACAAAATTAAATGCTAAAAAAGTTAATATTGGGAATACTAGTTATTAGTATAATAGGTGGTGTTTTTGCTTATTATAAATACACAAGAATAATGTCGCCTAATGTTCCAGATATATTAGAAAATAATATTGTTTTTATTCCAACCAACTCATCATTTAGTGACTTAGTTGAAATTCTCCATGTCAATAATCAAATAATAGATACGGTGTCATTCCGAGAAGTATCAGAAATGATGAACTTCAAAAGTAACAAAGTGAAAGCTGGTAGATACAAAATCACCCCGTCTTGGAGCAACCGTTCTTTAATCAGTCATCTTAGAGCTGGAAAACAAGAACCCGTAAACTTAGTTTTAAATCATGGATGGTTATTAGAAGATGTTGCTGCCAAAGCATCTCATTTTATCGAAACAGATTCTACTGATTTAATTAATCTGTTTTATAACGAAAATTTTATAAAGAAATCTGGATACACTACCGAAACCCTGATGAGTCTCTTCATTCCAAATACCTATGAATTTTATTGGAATACTAATGAAAAAGCCTTTTTCGAAAGAATGGTTAAAGAACATAATAGTTTTTGGAATTCCAATGATAGACTTTCAAAGGCTGAAAAATTAGGATTAACAACCAATGAAGTATACACCTTAGCTTCAATTGTTGAACGAGAGATATCAAAAAATGATGAAAAAAAACGAGTAGCCGGATTGTACCTAAATCGAATTAGAGTAGGCATGAAATTAGATGCAGACCCAACAGCAAAATTTGCTACAAGAGACTTCAAAGCGACAAGAATTTTATACAAACATATTCGTTTCGATTCTCCATATAACACTTATTTACACAAAGGGCTTCCTCCGGGACCAATAAGTATGGCTTCTATTAAAAGTATTGATGCAGTTTTGGATTCGGAAGAGCATAATTTTTATTATATGTGTGTAGAACCAGATAATCCAGGTTATCATGTTTTTGCAGAAACTATAACCGAACATAATAGAAATGCTAGAAAGTATCATCGCTGGTTAGATAGTATAGAGAAGAAAGTTAAAAATAACAACCGCTAACAAAAATGGTCTAAGAAAATAGTCATCGAAGCTAAACTATAGGCGAACACCTTAAGTATCATTTAAAATTAATTATGGGAATCCCGAAAAAAGGAAGTAGAAAAATAGTAATTGACAATCATCAATACCGTTATATTGTATCAGGTAACGATGGGCATATAGATCTAATTGTTGAATCTGATGAAACTAATGGACAAAGACTTGTTGTAAGCTTTGATTATGAACCCAAAGGAATCGGGTTTAGTCAAAGTCATAGCACACAAATCACTCCTGAAACAGTAAGAAAAACAATTGTGTATTCTCTTAAAAATAATTGGAATCCGAAACTGAAAGGAAAAATTCATAGAATTAATTTAAGCGGAAGAAAAGAAGTTATAGAAAACATCACCTAAAAACATATATGCTATTACTAGTTCTCACCTAATTACAAAATCTTAAGGAGTTTCCTACTGGTTCATTTTCTTTTACTAACTTAGTTCACAATCAATACAAGGAAATTTTATAGCTGAGATCATTCCCACTAATTTAGAATTAAGACAGATATGCCGAATAAATTTTATACCATTCTACTTGTTATCTCTTTTTCTTTATTGAGCTGTGCTAAAGATGATTCACCTTCTATTCCAACAAGTAGGAGTTTTAAAATGGGATTTACGACTTGGAGTTTCGGACCTAATCTTCAGGATGTAAATACTACCTATTCGTTTATCGAAAACAATGCCGATATCTATACCGAGCATATTGATAATAAAATTCCTTGGAATGCATGGATAAACGATTTGACTTTACCTACAGAGTTTACAAATGAAATTACAGGTAGAGCAAACAAAAGAATAAACAATAAAGAATTACTGCTTTCGGTCAGCCTATTAAATTTAAACAGAGATGATCTTGCTGAAGATTTTGATGGCACAATTCCTTCATATACTAATCTAAATGATATTGAAATTGAAGATGCCTATTTTAAACATATTAATTACTTAGTAAGCCAATTAATGCCTGATTATTTAGTTATAGCTATTGAAGTCAACGAATTAAGATTGAGAGCTGAAAGTAAGTGGGAATCGTATAAATTATTGATCCAAAACGTGAAGTCAAGAATTGAGCAATTATATCCAAGCTTAAATATTTCAGAATCAATATCATTACATAACTTATATCAACCTGATATCCCAAATCCAACAGAGTATATTGATGATATTTTAGATTATATGAATCAAATGGATTTTGTAGCAATTAGCTTTTATCCTTTTTTCAAAAACCTACACTCAAGAAATGAATTTCAAGAAGTACTCGATTTTTTGCATGATAACATCAATAAATCAATTGCTTTTGTAGAAACCAGTCATATCGCAGAACATTTAGTTGTACCTAACTTAAACTTGTCTATTGATGGAACTGAAATTGAACAAAACATATATTTGGAAACTTTATTTGAAAATGCTCAAGAACATAATTACGAGTTTATAATTTGGTGGGCACATAGAGATTATGATGCACTTTGGGAAACATTTCCTGTTGAATTATTGGATGTTGGACAATTATGGAGAGATACAGGTCTGTTAGATGAAAGTGGAAATGAAAGGTTATCAAAAGTGACCTGGAGTCATTTTTTAAATAATTAACCATTATCAATATTAAGTATAGCTCATTACAGCTGAATTCCTAATCGAAATTCAATACAATTTTTTATCTTTCGATTACATGGAAAAGTCCTTTGTACATTTTTCGTTACTAGCCATGCGCATACAAATTATAAGTCATTAGTCATGAATGTTCTAAAAACAGGTATTTCCTTCTTTTTAATTTGTTCTCTTTTTTCATGCAAAAAAGAAATTGATCCATTTTCTGATTCAAAAAACCAGATGATTGCAATTACTGGAGGAGCATTTAATATGGGAGACGAATTTGATTCTTTAAATGTATCTGCCCAGCCTATTCATAACGTTATTATCCAAGATTTTGAGATTAGTCGTTATGAAATTTCCGTTCAAGATTTCATGCTTTTTGTTAATGCAACTGGATACAAAACTGAGGCCGAAACAGAAGAATGGGCATATAGTTATTTGTACGTTAACGATTCTGTTAGAAAATGGGAAAAGAAAAACATTAACTGGAAAAACCCGGGATTTAAACAAAGTGAGGAACATCCTGTCACTTGTGTGAGTTGGAATGATGCTAAAGCCTATTGCGAATGGATATCAAAAAAAACAAAGTCATTGTATAGACTTCCATTAGAACAAGAATGGGAGTATATTTCTAGAAATAAAGGTGAATCTATAAAATACCCTTGGGGAAATAATCTACCCGATAGTAAAAATGCAAATTTTGCTGATGTTAGCACACCATATCCATGGGCCAATAAATCAATTAATGATAATTATGCGTTCACATCTCCAACTGGAAGTTATTCACCAAACGAAGCTGGTATTTATGACTTAGCTGGCAACGTATGGGAATGGTGCGAAAACACCATAAAATCGTATAAAAATGAAGATATTAAAAATTACGAAAATGCAAAATCTATGAGAGGAGGTTCATTTCATAATAAAGAAAATGCAATGCGAACCGCATGGAGAAATTATGATTATCCAAATAGCCGATACTTTAATTTGGGATTTAGAATAGTGAAAGAAATAAGAAAATGACAACTACTATTAAAATATCGTCTTTTATTTTGCTAATCTTAACCATTTTTAGTTGCCATAATGCGGAACAAAAACCAATAAAAACAATCAAAAAAGATTATGGTCTTTTCAAAAATGAAAACGATAGTCTTGGAGTTGAATTAAAGTTAAACGAATTTAATAACTGGAAAGACCTACTTAAACGAACAGAAACGATTGTCTGCAATGACAGTTTACCAAAACTAACTTTAAAATCTGATAAGGGACTTAAAACTGTATATTTTAGAAATCCGTGTTGGGAAGATTTTGGTTGTATTTTAATAAAACAAAAAAATACAATCCAAATACATAATGACACCATTAATAAATCTGACCAATTTTTCTATCCCTTAGATAGCTTAGCAAATGTTTTGAGAAGAGATTTTGAAAATAATGGAAAAATTCCATCATTGAGTGCTAATTCAGAAAAGCTACTAATTTTCATTTCATATGATAATGGTAAAATAGAAACATTCCCAAAAACATTACGAAAAGTAATTAATACATACGAAAAAATTACAGACAGTATTGTTTTGAAAATATGGTTGAATGAAAAGATTGATGTTGCACCTCCACCTCCACCACCTGAAGATTGGCAAGCAGAAATAGAATCATTACATTAAGATAAAGTGCTTGCTACAACAACGCCTATAACACATTGCTCGTTTTGTGACGATGAGGAAAATTCTACTGATTCTCCTTTGATTAATTTTCTTTTACTAACTTACCTTCTAGTCTGCCCAACTAAACATGTATGAACAGCTTAATAATACAACTAGTGTTATAAAATTAAATCATAAAAACTAAAAAAGTATATAAATGAAAGTTACCGCTGAAAAAAATGAAAAAGTTGCAAAAATGATATTTGCATCTATTTATCCGCTTTACCTAAATAGGTTAGAGAAAAATGGAAGAACCAAGGAAGAACTAAACCAAGTCTTAGAATGGTTAACCGGATTTAACGAAGATAAATTGCAGGAACTTATTGATGATAAAGTGACATTTGAAACGTTTTTTCAGAAGGCTAACTTACATCCTAACGCTCATCTAATTAAAGGCGTGGTTTGCGGTTATCGAATTGAAGAAATAGAGGATGAATTTGAAGTGTATAAAAAATGTAGGCAAATGGAAAAGCTGATTGATGAATTGGCAAGAGGTCGTAAAATGGAGAAAATTTTACGACAAGAAAAGAAATAAAAACTAGTACTAATGATTTTACAAAATTAAAAATGAAAGTATGTTAACAGAAATACATCCGAAGTTACCAATGCGTGATAAATCGATTACAAGGCAGTATTACATAAACCAATTAGGTTTTCAAGAAATAGGTGATTATGATGGGTATTTAATGGTTAAAAAAGATAAAATAGAAATTCATTTCTTTGAATTTAAAGAATTGGACTCTAAAGAAAATTACGGACAAGTATATATTAGAACTAACGATATCGATGCTTTGTACAAGTCTATGCTTGATAATAAAACTAAAATTCACCCGAACGGACATTTAGGAATAAGACCTTGGGGACAAAAGGAATTTTCTTTATTAGATCCAGATAGTAACTTACTCACTTTTGGGCAAAATAGTTGAAAGACATTACTAATAAGTATCATGTACATTCAAATTCGAAAGCTTCTTCCAAGCGAATCTAAATCTTACAGGGAAATTCGACTTCAATGTTTGAAACATTATCCAGAATATTTTACTACGAATTATCAAGATGAAAAAACAAAGGAGAAACTATTCTTTCAACCGTATATTGAACAATCACATAAAAATAATTTCGTGATTGGAGCTTTTCACAACAATAGCCTTATTGGTATTTCAGGATTTAAAAGGCATGAAAGAAAAAAAGTAAATCATGCAGGTAGTATAATTCAAGTATACGTAAACCCTAAGTTTCAAGGCAAAAACATTGGTACAGATCTTATAAAATATACCTTAGATGAGGCGTTTAAAATTGATGGTATCGAACAAGTTGAAATAGGTGTAATAGCGATAAATGAAAAAGCCGAAAAACTATACAAAAATATAGGCTTTGAAATGTTTGGATTACATAAGAATTTTTTAAAAATCGAGAACGTATATTACGACCATAAAATGATGATGATTTTCAAGAACAACTATATTAAATAGTAAAACTTAGAGTGATTACTGTCTGTGCATATTTAAACATCTTGCAGTACTATTAAACAATGTAAATTAAAAATGAATTATAAAGACATCGCTAAACGAATAATTGATCTGAAAAATGCAGATTTAACGCTTCGAAACAAACTTATTCAAAATGGACAATTGGGAAAAGGTTACAACGAAGAAATGAAGACATTACATAACCAAAATGCGAAAACACTAGATGAGATCATAGACATGATTGGATATCCTACAATTGATAAGGTAGGAAAAGAGGCAAATGAAGCAACTTGGCTTATCATACAACATTCAATAGAACAACCAGAATTTATGAAGAAATGTCAAATTCTATTGGAAAAAGCAGTTAACGAGAAAAAAGCATCCCAAATAAGTTTAGCTTATCTAACTGACCGAATAGCAGTATTTGAAGACAAACCTCAACATTATGGAACTCAATTTGATTGGGATAAAAATGGAGAATTAAGCCCATACCCTTTTGATAGTTTGAGCAAGGTAAACCAAAGACGAAAAGAATTAGGACTTAACACACTTGATGAACAGATACAAATCATGAGAGCACAAGCTAAAAATGAAAACGAATCTGCTCCAGCCGATTTTGAAAAGAGGAAACAAGAAATTGAACATTGGAAAAAAACAGTGGGCTGGATACAGTAATGTATGGCTTTAGATCAATCTAAATTAAAAGTTAATTTTTTTACATATAATTGATATATCAATTATATTTGTATCAAATAAATTTCAAATGAACCTATCTCTTCCATCTGAAACCATATTTCATGCCATCGAAAGTACTATTAAAGACTATCGAAAATTTGCACAGAAAAACATTTCAGAAAAAATAAAAGACATGACCATCGACCAAGGCATGGTACTTCTCTTTCTAAATGAACACCCAGAACTAACACAAAAAGAAATTGCCGAATTGGTCTTTAAAGACAATGCATCTATGACGCGAATGATCAATACAATGGTTGAGAAGAAACACTTAAAACGCTCTATAAACTCAAAAGACAGAAGGCGTTATATAATTGAAATTACCGATAAAGGGAAGGACGTCTTGAAAACCCTACCTCCAATCATTCATCAAAATAGAAATTCATCATTAAAAGGAATCACAAAAAACGAACTCAATCAATTGGAAATCATTCTTAATAAAATAAGAACCAATTGTGCAAAAACATGATATTATGAAAATCACAATCAAACTTACCTTAATCACAATTATAGGTTTAATGCTACTCGCCTCACCAATGCGCGCACAGCAAAGAACAGAACCATTAACACTTAAAGAACAGCAAACAGTTGTCGATTCTATAAGTAGTAAATTAAACAATAATTATATCTTTCCAGATGTGGCCATGAAAATGGCCACACATATCGAATCAAAACTTAAAAACGGAAACTACAAATCCATCCAAGACCCTCAAGAATTTGCCTCTACTTTAACAAAAGATCTTCAAGCAATTAGTAAGGATAAACATTTAAGAGTTTCTTTTGCTCCAGAGCAAATAACCGAACGACAACAAACGGTTACTGCCGAAGATAGCATCGCTTTTTTAAATCGTTATATCAGCAACCTGAAACGTAATAATTTTGGCTTTAAGGAGGTAAAAATTATGGCTGGTAATATTGGCTATTTAGATCTTCGAAGCTTTTCTAATGTAGAATACGCTGGAGAAACTGCTGTGTCTGCTATGAATTTTTTAAGTAATACCGATGCTATTATTATTGACCTCAGAAATAACGGAGGCGGAAGTCCAGCAATGATTCAACTCATAACAAGCTATCTCTTTGAAAGCGCTCCTGTGCATTTAAATAATTTCTATTGGCGTCCGAGAGACCAAAATTCTCAAACTTGGACTTTACCACATGTAAGTGGAAAACGCAGTCCTGATACTCCAGTTTATGTATTAACCAGTGGTAGCACATTTTCTGCAGCTGAAGAGTTTAGCTATAATTTAAAGCATTTAGAACGTGCAACACTTGTTGGTCAAACTACTGGTGGTGGAGCACATCCAGGCGGTTCGGTTGTAGCAACAGATCGATTTATGGTCTGGGTGCCAACTGGTAGAGCTATTAACCCTATTACCAATACCAATTGGGAAGGCACTGGTGTTAGTCCGCATATTGAGACACCTGCTGCAGATGCCTTGGATATTGCTTATAAGAATGCTTTGGAAACGCTCATGAAAAATAACAAAGACAAAGGTCTACAGGCTTTCTATGAATGGCCACTTGCAGAATTACGTTTAAAGACCAATCCGATAACTTTAGACGCCAAAACTTTAAAAGCCTATGCTGGAGTTTATGGCCCAAGAGTTGTAACCTTCGATACTGGTAAATTATTCTACCAGAGAGGAAAAGGAACAAAATATGAATTGATTCCTTATACTGAGAATGAGTTTATGCTAAACGGTCTCGATAGCTTTAGAATACGCTTTTTGAGCGAAGGAGGTACTACAACTGCTCTGCAAGGCTTATATGACAATGGTCGCACAGATAAAAATATAAAACAGAACGATTAACTTTTCTTCATTTGACTTACTAATAACCCTAAAAGGGGGTCACTTTATGTGATCCCTTTTTTATGTTAAAGATCTATGCATAGCAGCAGAATTATTCGTATCCATTAACATCTTCAATTTTATATTATAAAACCCCAACGATTAGAATTAGGTTGCTTATGATTTGCTATCTTAGTAGGCATAAAAGATATAAACAAACTACTGGATCTTAATCTAATGGACAGTTTAACTCATTGCAAAGTGTGTAACGTATGAAATAAAAAAGTAATACATGATAACACCATTAACAAGTGTCTCTAATTGAAGAACAAGACAAACAACTTATGAAAACACCTCCTCGAGATACAACAAAAAACACTCCCAAAACATTGGTATTAGATTTTTTTGAACGCGTATGGCATCATCCTCATGACCTAGATGCTATTGATGAATTAATGACTGAAGATTACTGTATTACAACAGCTGGAAAAATGGTAAAAGGACGTGAACTCTTCAAATCCTGGGTTGGAGAATTTCAAAAACAACTCCTAGATGCAAAAACTGAAAACGTCACTTTGTTTTACAATGAAGAGAAAGACAGTGTTGTATCACGATGGGTATGTTCTGGCAGAAATAATGGCCTTTTCGGACTTGAACCTGATAAACGCTTTATTTCATTTACAGGCATTGCTATTTGGACAATTAGAGATAACCGTCTTTCAGAATGTTGGGTAGAACGAAGTGCATACGAACTCTATCAAGATCTCACATCAAAACAAAAAGATCAGGATTTTGTATAACCATCACAGATTCAATAATTAAAACATTTACATTTACTATACGACACATGAACAACAAGATTGAACAAATAATAAAACAACTAGAGTTACAGCCACATCCTGAAGGCGGTTATTTTAAAGAAACTTATAGAAGTTCTGGTGAAATTAAAAATGATAGTTTAGGAGACAATTATATAGGACAACGTAATTATTCAACCTGCATTTACTTTCTTCTCACTTCTGATAATTTTTCGGCATTACATAGAATTAAACAAGATGAGATTTGGCATTTTTATGATGGTTCTCCTATTCGTTTACATGTCATTTCCGAATCGGGAATACATACAGAACACCTTATTGGCAACGACCTAAATAAAGGCGAAGTCCCTCAATATATTGTTCCTGGTGGTTGCTGGTTTGCAGCAGAAGTTATAGACAAAAACGCCTATTCATTAGTTGGTTGCACTGTATCCCCTGGTTTTAGTTTTGAAGATTTTGAACTTAAATCCAGAACGGAGCTGATAGCTCTATTTCCAGATAAGGAAACTATTATCACTCGACTAACACATCATTAAACGACATCAATCCAACTTAGGTAATTTCAATTGCCCCAAGACACTTTTTTCTTTCATCAACTTCTCGATGTCGCGAGACGTTCTTGGCGCTTCAGCAGAAAGATTAACAGGTCCATTTTCAGTAATTAAAATATCATCCTCAATTCGAACAGCAATGCCATACCATTTTGGATCACAATCACTTCCATCAGGAATATAAATTCCAGGCTCTACTGTAATAACCATATTAGCTTCAAGCATGCCATAAAGACCTGGGTCATGCACATCCAAACCAATATGGTGTGAAGTCCCATGAGGAAAATACTGTCGCGCGTCGGTTTCATCCTTAGCGATTCCTAAATCAATCAACCCTTTATAAACAACTTGTCTAGCTGCTGCATCGGGAGATTGCATATAATTCCCAATAACAGTCGCAGCAATTCCTGCTTCTTGTGCTTCATAAACGATATCATAGATAAGTTTCTGTTCTTTACTAAATTTTCCGTTGGCAGGTATCGTTCTGGTAACATCTGCTGTATAGCCATGATATTCTGCACCTAAGTCCATAAGCACAAGATCATTTTCCACTTTCATTTTGTTATTTTCGATGTAATGTAGAACGCATCCATTATTTCCTGCACCCACGATACTAGGATAGCCTTCATATTCGCTACCATATTTTTTATAGATATATTCGTGTACACCTTGCACTTCCGTTTCAGACATTCCAGGATGCATCGCTTTCATAATCTCTCGTTGTCCCATAGCCGAAATACGAACTGCTTTTTTTAGCAACACCATTTCTTCAGGTGTTTTAACCTCACGTAATCCAGCCATTAATCGCGATAAGGTCCTTGTGTCTCTCTTTACACTTTCAGCCTCAATTTTAGCATTTGCATCGACTTCAATGTCATCTGTTTTATTTTCTATTTTATAGTTATTTATAAGTTTAATTTGCGATTTAAACGATTGTATCAAATCATACAAATCGGCACTATTTCGTGTATCCCTATAATCGTCTTTAAAACTGAAATACATAACAGTATCAAAAGTCGTAAAATCAATACCAGAATTTAAAAAATCACGTCCAACAAAGACATTTTCAAAACCCAATTTTTCTATAGCACCTTCAACACCCAATCGACGTCCTGTCCACTGCTCTGCTCTAGCATTACGTTCTTGTACATACAATCTCTCGTTGTAAGTGTTTCCATTAACATCTGTTTGATTATCAGAAAAAATGACTAAAACAGCATGAGGCTCTTTGTATCCTGTGAGATAATAAAAATTAGGATCTTGATGATATATATACTCTACATCATTGGCTCGATTACGAACTGGATTTGAAAAAAATACGGCCACGCTATTGGCTGGCATGTTTTTTCGCAACGCCTCTCTCCTACCTTTATGAAATTCTTTACTAAGGTAATCTTCTGGCAATCCATCCTGTGCAAATGTCATCAGACAGGCAAGAAATGATAAAACAAATGCAAATTGAGCTTTCATAATGATGATGTTTAATGTTTCTGAAAATTAATAATTATTCACTTCTTCAGAAGAAAAGACTTTAATATTAACATATTTTTAATGCTATTTTCTTCGGAATCTAAACTTAAGAAACAGATATTTTTCGATACATTTGCCTGTACAAAAAAAGAACACTAACGACTAATCATTGCTGAAAAATGAAAAACACAGCCTTAACTGAAACTCACGAAGCTCTTGGTGCTAAAATGGTTCCTTTTGCAGGATATAATATGCCTGTTCAATACGACGGAGTAAATGTAGAACACGAAGCCGTAAGAACTGGAGTTGGCGTATTTGATGTCTCTCATATGGGTGAATTTTTAATCGAAGGACCTAACGCATTGGCTTTAATTCAGAAAGTGTGTAGCAACGATGCATCTAAGTTAACAGTTGGAAAGGCACAATATAGTTGCTTACCAAATGATGATGGAGGTATTGTTGACGATTTAATTGTCTACCGAGTAAAAGAAGAAACCTATTTACTAGTCGTTAATGCAAGTAATATTGAGAAGGACTGGAATTGGATCTCAGCAAAGAATGATGTTGGTGCCGAAATGCGAGACTTAAGTGAAGCATATTCATTACTTGCTATTCAAGGTCCAAAGGCTGTTGAAGCGATGCAGAGTTTATCAAGTCATGATCTTTCAGAAATTAAATTCTATAACTTTGTTGTTGGTGATTTTGCAGGTATTGAGCACGTGATTATTTCTGCAACTGGTTATACTGGAAGTGGCGGATTTGAAATTTACTGTAAGAATAGTGAGGTAAAGCAAATCTGGGATAAAGTGGTTGCGGCTGGCGCAAAACCAATAGGATTAGCCGCTCGTGACACGCTGCGTTTGGAAATGGGATATTGTCTTTACGGAAATGATATCGACGACACAACATCACCTATTGAAGCTGGATTAGGATGGATCACAAAATTCACCAAAGAATTTACTAACTCTGAGGCTTTAGAAGATGAAAAGCGTCGTGGAGCAGAACGTAAGTTAGTGGCTTTCGAATTAGACGAACGTGGTATTCCGCGTCAAGGTTATGACATTGTTGACTCAAGTGGTAAAACTATAGGGAATGTAACATCTGGCACCATGTCTCCTAGCTTAGGAAAAGGTATAGGCTTGGGTTATGTACCAACAATCTTCACCAAAATTGGTAGTAAAATCAATATACAAATTCGTAAAAACGCAGTACCAGCTACTGTAGTAAAGTTACCTTTTTATAAAGGATAGTTTATATATTGAAGAGGGATTAATGAAGGAATTTGAGAGTAAACATCGTATTTTAGTTTTAGGTGCTAGTGGCTTTATAGGTAATGCTATCTATAAAGAACTATGTGCGTATTTTAAAACTTTTGGAACCTATCGTGTCCCAAAGAAAATGTACGAAGATAATCATCATTTCTTTCCATATAATGTCGAAGAAGATGATGTTTATGAGATCTTAGAGGCTACAAAACCTTCCATTATAATATCTTGCCTACGTGGCGATTTTAGAGCACAAACTATTGCGCATCAGCATATGACAGAATATCTTAGAGATAACGATTGTAGAATTATCTTCTTATCGTCTGCTAATGTCTTTGATGCCTACAGTAAGTATCCCAGCTACGAACTTGATAAGACCCTAAGTGATAGTATTTATGGTCACTTTAAAATAAAGATAGAAAATATGCTTTTACGGCTACCAAAGAAAAAAGTAGCTATCGTTAGACTACCAATGGTACTTGGTTCTCAATCGCCTAGATTAAAGGAGTTAAAACAGCACTTACAAGAAAAAACTGCTATTGAGATTTTTCCAAACATCATTATGAACGTAACAACAGACTCCAAAGTAACACAACAAATTCATTATATAATCAACCGAAATAAGTATGGTGTTTTTCACTTAGGAAGTACAGATCTTGTGCATCATGACGAATATATTAAAGACATTATCAACCAATTATCTTCTAAAAATGGAGTTATCTACAAGCATGTTTATACCACAAATGAAGATCGTTATCTCGCTGTTTTACCTAAATTCAATAAACTGCCAAAACACCTAGAAATTACTAGCTCTGAGGTTTTAAAAGAGCTATTAAAGTAATAAAAATTACAGTTTAAAGTAAAAAGTATTCGCTTCGTCTTTTTTTATAGCTTCTACCGCTTATTCCTCTTATTTTAGATCAAATTATAGTACCTTTAATTAAATAATCTACACTATGAGTTTGATGAAAGATGAGAATATTGAAAAAAGATTACTTCGTTTTCCTGATTGGGAACACAGAAATAATGCATTATATGCCGAATTTGAGTTTGATAATTTCAAAGATTGTTTTAGTGCAATGAGCAGAATAGCATTTGAGTGTGAAATTCAAAACCATCATCCTGAATGGACAAATGTCTATAATGTTCTAAAAATCTCGTTATCAACTCATGACGAAAATGGTGTTACCGAAAAAGATTTCAAATTAGCTGAAGCTATCGAAGCTATTGTTGAAGTCCAAGAGTAATATTTGGTTCGGTTTTTGATTCATTTTTTCCTGTCAAAACACGGTTTATGCATAAACATATATCTACATTTTTAATCTTGCTCGTTTGCTGTTTTGGTTTTAGCCAAGATAAAAACCTGTTTTGCGATCAATTACAAGCATTGAAAAACGTAGTTAAAAACAATCATTATGCTCCTAAAGTAATAAATGATAGTTTATCGGCTAATGTGTTTGATTTATTTCTCCACAGTTTGGACGAAGACAAACGTTTATTCACTTACAATGATGTAAACACCTTTGAAGAAGATCGTTACAACCTAGACGATTATATTAACAATAGCACATGTGGTTTCATTGATAAATACGTGACCATCTTAACCCAACGTATTGAAAACTCAAAACAGGTTATTCGCGCTTTAGAAAATGAAGTCTTCGATTATTCTGGTAAAGATACACTACGATTTAAATCCGAAGCCACCTATAAGTATTTTAAAAATGATTTGGCCATACAAAAATATTGGAGTAAGCGAATGCGCTATAACATTCTCTACGCATTGGTAGAAAATGATTCGGTTTTAGAACACCTTCAGAGCAACTTCAAAACTTTTGAATCCGAGTTTAAGTCCAAATTCATTCAAAAAGAAATCTGTCAACTTGAAGAATTAAAAAACAGGTTAGGCAACGTCGATAATTTTGTCAAAGAAGCATTTTTAAATGCCTACCTTCAATATCATGACCCCAATTCGTTATTTTTTACACCTACCGAAAAAGATATCTATGAAAACTCTTTGTCAAGTAATCAATTATCTTTTGGAATAATTACTGCTAAGAATGACAATGGAGATATTATTATCGCGCACATCACACCAGGAAGTGCCGCTTTTAACAATGGGAGTTTTGAAGTTAACGATATTATCAAATCAATTAAATCTGATACAAAAACTCTAGAGACATACTGTATTTCAAACGAAGATGTTCTGGCGTTTACAAGTCATGAAGATCATCATACGGCTACATTTAAAATCAAAAAACAAAATGGAATTGTAAAAGATGTTGAACTCACAAAAACAGAAACCAAAATTGAAGAAAACACAGTAGACGGTTTCATTATTGAAAGCACATCAAAATTGGGCTACATCAATATTCCGAGTTTCTATTCCGATTTTGAATCACCTAACGGTTTAGGACTTGCCAATGATGTTGCCAAAGAGTTGTACAAACTTCAAAAAGATAAAATTGAAGGCCTAATCATAGACCTTAGGTTTAATGGAGGTGGTTCTATGAAAGAAGCTGCTGATCTCTCGGGAATGTTTATTAATAGAGGCCCTATTTCTATTTTAAAATATAACAATGGTGAAACCTATACCATTAGAGATATTAATCGTGGCTCTTTGTTCACAAAACCAATTATCATCTTGGTGAACAATTATAGTGCTTCTGCTTCAGAGTTTTTTGCAGCAACAATGCAAGATTATAACAGAGCCATCATCGTTGGAGCTACGACACATGGAAAGGCCTCGGCTCAATCAATTTTACCATTAGGAAATGATGAGTCTTTAGGCTATTCTAAGCTAACTGTAGAAAAATTTTATCGAGTTACTGGTAAAAGCCATCAGTCTGTTGGTGTCATTCCAGATATTATTCTACCAAGCATCTATGACGGTTTTGGAACTCAAGAGCAATATGAAGCTTTTGCGCTTCAAAATGATTCTATTGCCGCAGTAAAAAAATTCTCGAAATTAAAACCACTCCCTATTGAGGAACTAAGAAAAAAGAGTCTCTTGAGGGTTGCCAATGATGCTCCTTTTAAATCTGTTAAAGACCTTAATAAGCTAATTATTGACAACTATTTTAATTTAGATACTGAATATCTCCTTACTCTTGAGAATGTACACAGAGAAATGACAAATTATCGTACACAATGGGAAATTATCAATAAACCTATCGATGCAAACGACTCTGATTTTACAGTTAAAAATTCGAAATTCACCAAAGAATTAGTAAATTATACCGATACTCAAAAAGCAATAAATGAATCAATTATAAAAGATATTAAACAAGATATTTATATTGAAGAAGCCCATGCTATACTTCAAGATTTACTTGATTTAAACCCTCTAAACTAACCATGAAATCCCTCTCCCTAAAACTAACAATTATATTGTTATTGGTTATTACAACTGTCTCTGCTCAAAACTTTAAAAACGCTTCAGACTATTTAGAGTTTGTTGCCAAAGAACAAAAAACAATCACCCAAAGTATGTGGCGCTACACAAAAGCTGTGGCACATAATAAAAACGACAGAAGCATTAATAACAAAAGGAAAAACCTTATAAAATCAATTGATAGAGCTATTCTAAGAATTAAAAAAGCGAAGAGTTATGATGGCGATAGTTACAAAAACCAAGTCTTAGAACATCTGAATTTTAATAAAAATTTACTTAATCAAGACTACGCAAAAATTATTGATATGAAAGCTGTTGCCGAGCAATCATACGATCTAATGGAAGCCTACATTTTGGCACAAGAGTTTGCCAACAAAAAAATGGAAGAATCGCAGAAAAACTATGAACGTAACTTTCATGATTATGCTACTAAACATCGTATTGAGATTATCGAAAACGAGTCTGATCTTGGTAAAAAAATCGACATATCTAATGACGTTTTTACGCACTACAATGATTTGTATCTTATATATTTCAAAGTATACATCAACGAAGTATATCTGTGGGAAGCAGTTAAAGTCAATGATGTAAGCGCTATTCAACAGAATGCAAATGCGCTAAACATGGCAGCAAAAGAAGGTCTAGATATCTTAAAGACAATACATAGCTACAAAAACGATAACTCCATTCTTTTGGCTACACAAAAGGTATTTGAATTTTTTATTGATGAAAGCAAACATCAAGTTCCAGTAATAACAGAGTTCTTAATTTTAAATGAAGACTTCGAAAGAATTAAAGTCTTGCTAGATCAAACACCAGAGCATACTAGAACTCAGGTGCAAATTGACAATTACAATAAAAAAGTAAAAGACATCAATAAGGCTGCAGATCACTACAATAAAGTGAATACCAATTTAAATGAGCAACGTCAAAAAATAATTAATGATTTGTATGCGACGAATGCCAACTTTTTATCTAAGCATATTCCCAAAGACTAATATCTGGTATTGTCAAATCGATATAATTTCGATAATTTTGGACTTCAATAATTTTTTTAAAACAACATAATAATGGGAAGAGCTTTTGAATTTCGTAAAGCAAGGAAAATGAAACGATGGTCTGCAATGAGCAAAGCCTTTACTCGTATTGGTAAAGACATTGTAATGGCTGTAAAAGAAGGAGGACCTGATCCCGATTCCAATTCCCGTTTACGTGCTGTAATTCAAAATGCGAAAGCTGTAAACATGCCTAAAGATAATATTGAACGCGCCATAAAGCGTGCGTCCGATAAAAGTCAAGGCGAATATAAAGAAGTCGTTTTTGAAGGGTATGCGCCCCATGGTATTGCTATTTTAGTTGAAACAGCAACCGATAATAATACACGTACTGTTGCAAACGTTCGTAGTTATTTCAATAAATGTGATGGTAGTTTGGGTACCTCGGGCTCTGTGGTATTTATGTTTGATCATACCTGTAATTTTAGAATTAATGCAGAAGGTCTAGATCCAGAAGAAATCGAACTCGAATTTATCGATTATGGTGCCGAAGAAGTGTTTGCAGATGACGATGGTATATTGATCTATGCACCTTTTGAAAGCTTTGGAGCTATTCAAGCCGAATTAGAATCGAGAGATATCGAAATCTTGTCCTCTGGTTTTGAGCGTATTCCGCAGGTAACGAAAAAACTAACACCTGAACAAGCTGCTGATGTTGAAAAACTTTTAGAAAAAATTGAAGAAGATGATGATGTACAAAACGTCTACCATACAATGGAAGAGTCTACTGATGACTAGAAATAAATAAAACATAATGACCCGAACTTGTTTCGGGTTTTTTTATGCTAAAATTCACGAATTCTTCGCCTCTATCCACTTACTCATAAACTTCGTACTTTGCATAGTATGGTGTTGCAATAATTGTCCGATAAAGTTTTGCGCGCGATGTGATCTTAACCCTTTAGATACTAATTCTAAACACTCAGCAAATTGAGACTCAAATACGCTTTTCGAAAACTGAGAACTTAACATCTCAAACCCCAAAGACTGATGGGCCTTCCATAGGGTTTCATTTTGATATAACTTTACCGCGTGATGAATAAAATCTTCAGAAGAATCACAAATAAAATCATGAGTTGTATTGTCAAAAATTCCTTCAACTCCAACAGATGTCGATACAAATGACGCTCCATTTTGCATAGCATCAAACAGCTTCCCTTTTAGTCCTGCTCCAAATCGAATTGGTGCCAAGAGTACTTTTGCTTGTTGCATAACTTCATTAACATCATTGACAAAACCTTTAATTAAAAAACCTTCTTTTTCATTATGCAACTGTGTCACTTTTTGAGAAGCATAGGCACCATAATTATGTAATTGCGCATTAGGCAATTGTTTTCTAATGCCATTCCAAATCGTTTTCTTTAAATACAGTAATGCATCATAGTTGGGCTCGTGAAGAAAATTACCAATAGATATAAAATGCTGTCGAGATTCAAAATTTGGGAGCACTTGTTTTCGTTCTTCTGAAACTTCATCTAGTAAAAAAGGTACATACAACAAAAGGGTCTCATCTATTTTAAATGTCGTTTTAAGCAGTTGCATTTCAGCTTTTGAAATAATCAAGCTTAAATCACAACGATAGATGCTCGCTACTTCTCGTTTTGCTGTCTCGTTAAGTAAATGAATGCTTATCATTTCAGTAGCCTCTTTAAAGGCTTGCTGTCGCGCACGTCTTAAGAAATGTAGATCTTCAGTGTCTAACAGCTTAATAGCCTGCGGACAATGCTCTGAAACACGCCAGCCAAATTGTTCTTCGGTCATAAACCGATCAAATAGCACAACATCTGGCTTCAATTTTAAAATAAAATCGTCAAAACTGGAATGGTTAAGTTCTATAGTAACTCTATCCACACCAATCGATTCTAAATCAAATGCATTGTCACTTTTAGCGCATGCACTAGCAAAAGTAATCGTATAGTCTTGGGATTGAAAAAACGAAATGAGTTGCATCATTCTACTTCCAGCAGCAGAACTCTTTGGTTCTGGCCATACAAAACCAATAATGAGCAACTTTTTTTTCAAATGAAATAAAATTATTCAGGTTGTATTTGAGCACTATATTTTGCTCTAACAGCTGTTCCCCAATCGATAATAGCTTTGATCTGTTCTTCAGAAAGCTTAGCATCCCCATGTGTCCATGTGTAAGAAGGAAGTGGCATTTCCTTGGCTTCAATCATCTCAATAA
The DNA here is from genome assembly GCF_947500255.1 of uncultured Psychroserpens sp. GTDB lineage: Bacteria > Bacteroidota > Bacteroidia > Flavobacteriales > Flavobacteriaceae > Psychroserpens. The sequence continues at coordinate 288,911 of NZ_CANMRL010000002.1, forward strand.
GTTCATCCATTTTATGATCCTTCTTCTTTACAGAATACGAATCCCAAGCTGATACATCAAAATGTCCTTTTCCGTGCTTTATATGATCTGCCATCCAATAATTTACAGGAGTAATACTATTATACCAAGGGTATCGCGTCACATCACTATGACAGTCAAAACAAGCATTCTTTAAAACCTCATGTACGTCGTTAGGCGGATTTGTATCTGCAATAAATGCATCAATAGATGCCATATCCCCTTCATTTTTATCTGGTCCAAAAAATTGCATAATTATTAATACAACAAGTAAACCAACTAGTATTTTTTTTATAATTTTCATCTGTCTAATTTTTATCTAATTTAGAAGCATTAAAATAAGAAAATCAATTTGACTACCGAAGAACTTTATCAAGAATTAAATTATGTAAATCACTCTCGTGACAAACGCTTGTATTATGCCAATTTGGTGATAGGTAATCCAGATCTAATTCCGAAGTTATTGAATATCTTATTCATGGTTGATGATAAAATATCTTGCCGTGCGGCTTGGGTCTTTGAATTTATGTGTGGTGAAAACCTAGAAGCTAGTATTCCCTATTTAGATAGTTTTACCGAAAACATACATAAGGTCCATCTAGATTCGGCTGTACGTCCTGTTGCCAAAGTTTGTGAATACTTGGTCACTGCCTACTATTCGAAACATGACAACGAGATAAAATCGGCTTTACTTCCGAAGCACAAAGAGAAAATTATAGAAGCTTGTTTTGATTGGATGATTAACGATGAGAAAATTGCACCAAAGGCTTATGCTATGAATACGCTTTATTTGTTAGGACATGATGAAGATTGGATTCATCCAGAACTAGTCATGATATTAGAACGTGATTATCAAATGCAAAGTTCAGGATTTAAAGCTAGAGCTAGGCATATTTTAAAGAAGGTTAAAAAGAATTAGAGCTTTATCACTATATTTAATTCCTCCTCAGAAATCACTAGTAATTTACTTTTCACTAATCTAGGTGTAAGTTTTCGCCAATTCTCATCTTGCTCAAAAATAGATTTTAAAATGGGATGGGCTTTTTTGTATTCTTTATTATTCAATAAGTTAATCGCATACCAATATTGCATTTCCAAGTTATCAGGAAATAATTTTTGAGCACTTAAATACAAGGACTCTGCTTTTTTAGAATCGCCAGCTTCCATAGCTAGATCACCTTTATTCATAAAATCATACGCTTTATGAATTTTCATCAATCGCTCTAACTCTCCTATAGGATTCTCGTGATCTTCTACACGTAAATCCATAATGGTATCTTCCCAAGAATTTCCAGTGGCTTTTCCTTTAACAATCAAGATGGCTGCAGATTGCTTTCCTCTAATGTCTCCTTTTTCTCCTTCAGCGGCTTTAAGAGCAGCTAAAATGCGTTCGCTTAACGTTCCTTTTGTCGTTTCAAAAGCTTTGGCCATGGCATCCCAAACCGTATTATTAAGCATCATATTGGCTTGTACTGAGAAGTTATTGCCTTGTCGATGTCCAGCCTCGGCAATACATAAATGACCAGTATGCGTCGCCATTTCTCCTTTCGTATTTAAAAACGCAACCTGACGATACATTTCACCTTCATCGTTTTTAACCAGTTCAATTAAGGCTTGCTCAGGACTCATACCATCTTCCATTAAAGCCAGACCTTTTGGTCCATAAGCTGGATTTACCAAAGATTGTGTAGCAACAACACCAACACCTGCTTTTCCATAAATAACAACAGAACCAACACTAAACCAGTGGGATTGTACAGCAACTCCAATATCTCCTGTTACAGAATCTCTTGCGACAATCGAATACGTATGAGTAAGGGGTTCAGATTTTTTATAAACTTGTGAGAACATGGTTTGAAAACTCAAAACAAAAAGTATTAAAAACAGCTTATGCATAACAATAAATTTTATGCTCTAAGATAACCAAATTATCTTCAATTTACCGTTCGATTTTTCTATCTTTGCAGCCTTAAACACACAACCAATGTCAATATCATCTCTCAATGCTATCTCACCAATAGATGGTCGATATAGAAATAAAGTAAATAATCTTGCACCTTATTTTTCTGAAGAAGCGCTCATCAAATATCGCGTTTTGGTAGAAATTGAGTATTTTATTGCATTGTGCGAGGCAAAACTCCCACAATTAGCGACTATTGACACTTCGGTTTTTGAAGACTTAAGAGCTATTTATAAAGTATTTTCTTCGGAAGATGCGCAAGCAATAAAAGATATTGAAGCCATTACCAATCATGATGTAAAAGCAGTTGAATATTTTATCAAAGAGAAGTTTGACAAGCTCAACTTATCTGCATATAAGGAGTTTATACATTTCGGATTGACATCACAAGACATTAATAATACTGCTATTCCGTTAAGCATTAAAGATGCTATGAACGATGTGTATGTTCCAGAATATTTTGAGGTTGTAAAAAAATTAAAAACCTTAGCTGAAGAATGGAAAGCCATTCCAATGTTGGCTCGAACTCATGGACAACCTGCTTCTCCAACTCGTCTGGGAAAAGAAATACAAGTTTTTGTAACTCGTTTAGAAGAACAGTTTAATTTATTGAACGATGTCCCTAGTGCTGCTAAATTTGGTGGTGCTACTGGAAACTTCAATGCGCATAAAGTGGCTTACCCAAATATAGATTGGAAAGCTTTTGGTACCAACTTCGTACAAGAAAAGTTGGGTTTACAACACTCGTTTCCAACAACACAAATTGAGCATTACGACCATATGGCAGCTCTTTTTGATGCACTAAAACGCATCAATACCATAATTATCGATCTTAATCGCGATATTTGGACTTATGTATCTATGGACTACTTTAAGCAAAAAATAAAGAAAGGTGAAGTTGGTAGTAGTGCTATGCCACATAAGGTAAATCCTATAGATTTTGAGAACTCTGAAGGCAACTTAGGTATTGCTAATGCTATTTTTGAGCATTTAGCAGCTAAGCTTCCTATTTCAAGATTACAACGTGATTTAACAGATAGTACTGTACTTAGAAATGTTGGAGTTCCTTTTGGTCATACGTTGATAGCTTTCAAATCAACTTTAAAAGGTTTAAACAAGTTGTTACTTAATGAAGCAAAGTTTGCTCAAGACTTGGAAAATAACTGGGCTGTGGTAGCAGAAGCCATACAAACCATCTTACGTCGCGAGGCATATCCTAATCCGTATGAAGCTTTAAAAGGCCTAACTAGAACTAATGAAATAATCAATGAACGTTCCATTTCAGAATTTATTGATACCTTAGAGGTTTCCGAAACGATTAAAACGGAATTAAAAGCTATCAATCCTAGTAACTATACTGGGATTTAACCTACTACAAATGCCAAATAGAAATACATTAACACTTGTATTCTCCGGACTTATAGCCGCTGGTTTCTTTGTGTCTGGTATTTTAGATATTTTAGATTACTTCATTGTAAAAGCTATATTATTTGCAGCTTTTGTACTACTGGCTGTACATTTAACCATTATCATTTTAAAAGATTCTGAAAACAAAAACCACCTTAAGTAGTCAGACTTAAAGTGGCTTTCTATTAACATTTTAAATATTAAGGTCTATTTAAAAAATTTGGCGATATCCTTAAATTGAGTTTCCTCAATACTGTTTTCATCGAAAACTGACGCCAGTTCCATTATTTTATTAAAGTTCATTTCATCTCCTAAAATTCTAACAACTACAAATCCTTGCTCATTAGAATTTCCAAATAGGATAAATTCATCAACATCATTTTCTCCTCCTATACATTTTACGACAAATTTTCCGTCTGTTGAGTTTCCTCCACGCATCAACTCTTCATATTTTGGATCTTTAAGAATCGTCTTTATTTTAGCGACTTCTACATCCATATCCTCTTTATTACTTTCGTCTGCGACAAAAGCCAAAAGGCTTAATTTATCTATAGATTCGTAAGCATCTTTTTGCTCTTCAGTTAATGTTGTTTCATCAATTTTAAGCATACTCGTTGGCACGTCTAAACTAGTAAAACCAGGTGCTAACTCACTATCAACATAGTACGTTTGTAAAGTTAAACCCTGGTTGCAACTCTGTAAAGTTACAACCAAGATTAACATGGTGATTATTGTTTTGATTGATGTATTCATAGTTTTAGTTCTTTTTACTTGCTTTTTTCAACTGGTCTCCTCCAGGCATATTCATTTGACTAGTTAACTTAGAGATTTGTCTTAAATCGATATCTCCTGTAAGTGTTAACAATACAGTCTCTACTTCTCTCTTCTTACCATTAATGGTAATATCTTGACCGTTAGTAAGCTCTTTCAAACCGTTAATGAACATTAATAGTTCTTTTACGTGGTTTTCATCTTTACCTTCTTTTACATAAAATTTCACTGTTTGATCACCATCTTTAATACGCATTAATTCGTCTAATTTTGATGATTTTAAATAGCCATTTACGGTAGCATTCATATCGGCAGAGATTTTCTCGTCTCCAGTTGTAAACACTTTAAGACCTGTAATATTTTTAGCCATATCAACATAAGCTTTCATTTCAGGATCATCGACATCTACACCTACTGTAGCTAACATTTTAAACATTCTCTGTGTAAGTACAACTGTCATTACACCATCTTTGTCTTCATATTTGTCAAAAACACTTTGAGCAAACATTATATTAGATGATAAGGCAATTGCGAGTATTAATATTAATTTCTTCATGATTTCTAGTTTTTGTTTTTACTTGTTTTTTTCTTTTTTACTAATCTGTTTGTTGTTTTACCAAATTCACTAACGTGACTGGCTTTTTCTGCACCTTTATTAAAACTGGTAGATACAAGACTCAGTGTGTTTACGCTACTAGCTGCATCGTTAAAATTTGATGATAGCATTGATAACGCTTCTTTGGTTTCGGTATAAACTTTACGTTCTTCATCAGTTAAACCCGCAAGTGGATCAACTATTTCTTCACCTCCCAAAATTTTAGGAACCATAATTCCTAACATAAGAACCGCAACTGCTGCGACAGAAATCCATTGATAGATATAACTTTTTCTAGGTTTTAATGGAACGTCTTTCGTATAAAGTTCTTGTTTTGTGTTGTTAAAGTATTGAAACATCATTTTGTATGACTCTAAATGTGGAGCGACTTCGTCTTGAGTAAAATACTCTTTTAAGCGTTGCTCTTCTTTTAGCGTTGTTTCGCCATTGTCATACTTTTCCAGTAATTTTTCTATACTATTTAATACCATAGCGATGTGTATTAGTTAATTTTTCTCTTATTGTTTTCCTAGCTCTTGATAAAGCGACTCTAATGGCTGTAGGATTCATATCTACTACTTTTGCAATTTCATCAAAGTCATACTCTTCTATATCTCTGAGCTGTAATATTATTTTTTGTTGTTCTGGTAACTCTTCAATTATTTTAGAAACCCAATCAACACTATCTTTATTTTCTACTTGTTTCTGTAAAGACGTGTTATTGTCTTGATAATTACTATGAACAATCTTTAAATTCTGCGCTTGTTTCGATTTTAATCGGTCTAAGCAAAAATTCTTTGTCATTGTCATCGAAAATGCTTCTACATTTTTATAGTCTGCTATTTTCTCTTTATTACGCCACAGTTTCATTAAAATTTCTTGCGTTGCATCTTCAGCTTCTTCTGTAGAAACTAGAAGTCTTTTTGCTAAACGAAAGACTTTATCCTTAAAAGGCAATACCAATTTTGTAAAATCAGTCTGTGTCATTTTTGGTTTGTTAGTTAAAAACAGTTGATTATTCTGCTTCTTGTAATTACGACGAACATGCTTCAATTTTGTTACATGATATTTTTAAATTTACAATAATGTAAGTAAATTTATAGTTTACTAGACCAATAAGCTATTGGTTTAGCTCATAAAAATTGAAAAAGAAAAAATATGAAATTATTAAAACTAAGTGTACTCTTACTACTTACCCTCTCTTTTACGAGTTGTTTTGAAGATAGAGATGACAATGCCATAGCGGCAAGTGAGATTAACGATTTTGTTTGGAAAGGGATGAATGCAGTTTATTTGTATAAGGCCGATATCCCAGATTTAGCTAATGATCGTTTTTCTTCTAACGAAGAGTATGCTAACTATCTTAATAGTTTTGCAGCTACTGAAACACTATTTGAAAGCTTGATTTTTGAAAGAGAAACTGTAGATCGCTTCAGTATTATCATTCCTAACTACATTGAATTTGAACAATTATTAGCTGGAACGTCTAAAAGTAACGGACTTGAATTTAATTTCTATCTCAAGCCTGGAAGCGAAACAGAGGTCTTCGGTATTATTAGACTTGTTCTTAATAATAGTGTTGCTGATGGATTAGGCTTAGAACGCGGACAAATTTTTGATGCAGTCAACGGTAATGCTTTATCAACAAGTAATTTAAATACCTTACTGAATCAAGATACATATACGTTGAATTTTGCAACTTATAACGATAATGGAACCGAAACGGTCGACGACGATACTATAGAGTCTTCTACAGATAGCATTGAGCTTACAAAACAAACCTATACCGAAAACCCTGTGCACCAAGCTGACATCATCGATGTTGATGGAGAAAATGTTGGCTATTTAGTTTATAATGGCTTTAATTCAAGCTTTAATAACCAATTAAATGCTGCATTTGCTGATTTTCAAGCTAATAATGTACAACACTTGGTTCTCGATTTAAGATACAATCCAGGAGGCTCTGTAAATACTGCGTCATTACTTGGAAGCATGATCACTGGCCAATTTAATGGAGATATCTATTCTAAACTAGTTTTTAACAGTGATCAACAAAGTTCAAATACAAATTTTAATTTTGTTAATAGTTTTGATGGAACTACAATAAACAGTTTAAATTTAAACAAGGTGTATGTGTTAACTACAGATCGCTCAGCTTCTGCGAGTGAATTGGTCATCAATAGCTTGAGTGCTTATATTGATGTGGTTCAAATTGGTGATTCCACTACAGGAAAAACGCAAGCATCGATAACAATATATGACTCACCAGATTTGACGTCGGTTGATATCAACCCAAGTCATACCTATGCAATGCAACCGTTAGTTGCCAACTCTATAAATGTAAATGATGTCGAAGTACCTCCAACAGGACTTGTTCCAGATATCTCTTTAATTGAATCGCCAAGAAATTTCGGAACATTAGGTGATGTCAATGAACCTCTTTTAGCAGCTGCTATTGCTGACATTCAAGGTTTAGGGCGATTTAGTGCATTCACAGAATATAGACCAATACAAACCAGCGTCAATATCAAACCATTTGAAGAGAACATGTATATTGAATATGAGATGAATACTAATCGTCTCGAATTTAAATAATAAAAAAAGCCGCTTTTCAAGCGGCTTTTTTTATTATACTTCTATTGCTACAATCAACTTACTTGTCGCTCTAAAGCAATAAAATGTGTAGCTTCATCATTACCTATTGGAAAAATCTTGACTTCGCATTTGTACGGTGTTTTATCTTTCCTATAGTTAATAATAACCTCTGTAAAAGGAGTAATCTCATTAAGCTTTGCCCTAATTCTTTCTTTAGAGTCATTAGACGTTTCTGGTCCCTGTAAAAAACGTGGTGTTTTATTAAGAGCATCAACCTTAGAATATCCGGTCATAGCTGTAAAACCTTGATTAACCCATATTATTTTTTGGTCTATGTCTGTAATAAGTATGGCTTCAAATTGCTGTTCATTAAAAATAGCATTGATATCATTTTGCCAATTTAATTTTTTAGCCAATGATCTTACCTTAAGAATATCGTGTTCTCTCTGAGCTTTTTTCCTTTTTAACATTAGGCTATCACTATAAACATCCCAGCTCATTAGAGGCAATCTTTTTGATGAGTTATAATCAATTTTGGAAGAAACGGTCTCAAATTCTTCTTTACTTAATGATGACAAATAAATATCTAATGCCATCATATTTGATAAATTATTTTTCATTACTTCTAGGTATTCATTAATTATATAAATACTAAACAAAAAGAGCCATTCAAAAAGAATAGCTCTTTTATTTATAAACTTAGCGTAAACCCTATATTAATATTTCGCCCTCTGGTTGAATAACCAAATAACTCTTCATACGCTTCGTCTAAAATATTGTTCACGTTTGCAAAAACCGTAAGCTTGTCTTTCACCAATTTATGACTTACATAAAAATCGATTAAGCTATACGATTCTAGATTAACGCTTTCACTTTGAAACGTTGTACTGTTAAAAAACGCATCGTCACGATCATCATTAAACTGATAGCTCAAACTCATAAACGTTTGTGTATTTAATTGATAGTTTAAAGCCGCGTTTATTTTTAATTCCGGAATTCTAAGGTTTAAATCCTCGTCTACTTTAGTATAGGTTCCATTAGCTCTAAGCTTTAATGTTTGTGTTAATGCCACATCTGCAACAACCTCGACTCCGCTAGCCGTAAAATCATTCTCAGTATTTGAATACTGAAACATAAAATTTCCTTGGTCTACAAAATCAACAAAATTCTCTTCAGAACGATTAAAATACACAACACTTACTGTAGCCTTATCTTTAATATTAACCTCTGTTCCTACTTCAATAGTGGTATTTTCTTCTGGTTCTAAATCACTATTTCCGAAGGAAGGTTCAAACAATTGATACAATGAAGGCGCAATATATGATGTACTGTAACTAGCCAATCCTTTGATATACCCAAAATTAAGTTCCTTTTTAAATGACGGATTCAAACTGTACACCAAATGACTACCATACTCACTATGGTTATTTAAGCGCAGACCAGCATTTACATTTAACCCAAAATCTGAAACAAATACGACATTAGCATAAGGATCAATAATAGTATGCGTCGCATCTTCTGGGTCGATATCTTGAGCAAAAGCAGTGCTTCCGAACGGAATTGAATAACTTTCAATTTCATTTTGTTGAGCATTGACACCCAAAACAGTATAAAATTTATCGTTAAAATTGTAACGGTTATATAGATCTCCTATAAAACTCTCTGCACTAAACTGGGTTGGAAAACTTGATTCTATCTCGCGTTCAACATTATTGTAAGCAACATTCAATATAATGCTACCATTATTATACTTGAACTCTGGTGAAATTCCTATTCTGTATTGATCTGTAACCGATAAATTATCGGCATCAGCAAAACCAAAGCCATCATCAAAGTCGGCTTTAAATGAATCAAAACTAGCATACGTTTGTACTTTAAATGCTTCTGAAAATTGATAACCTAACTTCACATAACCATTATAAGTATTAAAAGGGTCTGATTCTTCACCTACAGCAATTGCAGATAAACCATCAGTAAATTGATGTCCGAAACTAGCGAGATAGTTAAAGTCATCTAGTGTACCATTTACAGACACACTATTTACAAAATTCTCAACTGCATAATTACTATCTTCCTGAGATTGATTGGTTCCAATCGTACTTTTTAAATTAACAGCAAAGGCATCTTTTGACGCTTTTTTCAATTTAATATTGATTACTGCTGTAGATGCTCCACTACCATAAAGTGAGCTGGAAGCTCCTTTTAAGATTTCGATACTCTCAACCTGATCTGCATTTAATAAACGAAGATCATAGTCGTTTGCAATTTGTGAGGCATCAGTAACGGCTATACCATCAATAAGCACCAATACTTGGCGGTTTCTTCCACCTCTGATAAAATAACTTAAGTTCTGACCTGCATTACTTTTTGTTCCGTTAATTTCAATACCTGCAGTAGCATTAATAATCTCTGCAATTGATTTACCTTGTAGATTTTGAAGGTCTTTTTGAGTGATTTTGGTTATAACCTTACCTGAATTCTCTCGTTTTAATTTAAATTTAGAATCGGTAATAACCACCTCATCTAATTGCTCTATCTCTAGAGAATCTGTTTGCTGTTGCGCAAAACTAGATGCTGCTAAACCCATAGCTAGCATACCAAAAAGCATTGTTTTTTTGTTCATTGTAATGTTTAATTACTCGGAATAGCATGAATTACCACACCAAAACTTTTATCCCGAAAGTTTGACTTTTAATGTTTGAATTTGGCAGGTCTCCTGACTTGCGTCTTGCTATTGGTCTTCCCAGAAATACAATTTCCAGTGACATTGAAGGTAATAGCAAGCATAATAGCTTACAGTTGCGGGAACAGCTCTGGACTTTCACCAGATTCCCTTTTAATCTATTTAGATATACCAAATAGAACCTAAATTCGCAGCGAAAGTAAACAATTTGTTTAATGATTCACTCAAAACTTTAAATAATATTACTTTTGACATATAAAAATCACTGCTTTTGAAACAAATCATCTACATTTTAATGGTCTTGATCATCGTATCCTGTAAAGAAGATAAAGGCTTATCAAGACAATTACCTCCTGCTGAAACAAAAGAACTGCTAAAAAATAATCATGCTGAAGGGTTTACTCTTATTAAAAATGACAATTATAGCATATTAACAATTTCTAACCCTTGGCCTAAAGCTGATAAAGTCTATAGATATGCATTAATTCCTAAAGAAAATGCACCTAAGATTACATTAAACAAAGATGATTTTGATGGTATGATTATTACACCAGTTCAAAAGATTGTTGTGACTTCAACGACTCACATACCTGCATTGGAACTATTAGGCGTTGAACAAACCTTAGTAGGCTTTCCTGGCACTGATTATATTTCTTCGGAAAAAACGAGGACTCAAATCGATAATGGTGACATACGTGAACTTGGTAATAATGAAGGTATTAATACCGAAGTATTGTTAGAATTACGACCAGATGTAGTAGTGACCTTTGGTGTTGATGGCACCAATAAAACTATGGAAACGATTGAAAAAGCTGGAATTACTGTTATTTATAATGGTGATTGGGTTGAAAAATCACCGTTGGCTAAAGCCGAATGGATCAAGTTTTTTGGAGCGCTTTATCATAAAGAAAGTCAAGCCAAATCCATCTTTGACCAAATAGAAAAAGATTATTTAGAAGCCAAGTCCATAGCTGCAAAAGCAAGTAAAAAACCTACAGTGTTATGCGGAGCCATGTACAAAGATGTTTGGTATTTACCAAATGGCACAAGTCCGGAAGCTCAATTTTTAAATGATGCCAATGTTAATTATTTATGGAGCGAAACCAAAGAAACTGGCAGCATCGCCTTGAATTTTGAAACTGTTTTTGACAAGGCTAAAACAGCAGAATTATGGTTGAGTCCTTCGTATTATTTAAGTTACGACGCTTTAGAAAAAGCGAACTCACATTATACGCAATTTGATGCATTTCAAAATAAAAAAATCTTTACTTTTTCTAATACAACAGGAAAAACAGGAGGTGTTTTATATTATGAATTAGGTGCAGCTCGACCAGATTTGGTACTCAAGGATATGATAAAAATTTGTCATCCAGAATTACTCACAGACTATAAAACGACTTTTTTTAAGCCACTAGATTAATTGAAAACCAAATATACATATTCATTTATAGGCCTATCAATAGCACTATTGTTATGCTTCTTTGTGAATATTAGTTTGGGCTCGGTTAGTATTCCCATCAAAGATGTATTTAATAGTATTTTAGGGACTTCAGATAACGAAAATTGGCAATATATAATTCAAGATTATAGATTACCAAAAGCATTAACGGCTATTTTAGTAGGATCAGGTTTAGGAATTTCAGGATTATTAATGCAAACATTTTTTAGAAACCCATTAGCTGGGCCATTTGTATTAGGGATTAGTTCTGGTGCAAGCTTAGGCGTAGCGCTGGTTATTTTAGGTTCTGGATTATTTGGAGGTGCTTTTGCTACTGTTTTGATCTCAAAGTGGAGTATTGTTATTGCTGCAATTTCTGGGAGTTTTCTCGTGCTTCTAGCTGTCTTGATTGTCTCCGCAAGAGTGAGAGATACCATGGCTATTTTAATTATTGGTTTGATGTTTGGAAGTATTACAGCTGCAGTGGTTAGTGTACTCTCTTATTTTAGTTCGGCAGAACAATTACAACAGTATATTTTTTGGGGATTTGGAAGCTTAGGTAATTTATCCTGGAATGAACTCTTTGTATTCTTCGGAATTTACCTCTTAGGTATGCTTCTCACTATATTTTCTATTAAAGCACTAAACACCTTTCTATTGGGAGAAAACTATGCCAAAAGCTTAGGGCTGAACATTAAGCAAAGTCGATTAGTCATTATTTTAGCAACAAGTCTATTAGCAGGAACTATTACAGCTTTTGCTGGACCTATTGCTTTTATAGGACTGGCCATTCCGCATATGACACGTCAATTATTTCACACCTCAAATCATAAGATATTATTACCTGCTGTATTTTTATTTGGAGCGATTGTAATGCTTATTTGTGATAGTATTGCACAATTACCTACCAGTGATTATACACTACCTATTAATGCCATAACCTCTTTAATTGGAGCGCCAGTAGTGGTATGGTTATTAGTTAGAAAACGTAAAATGATATTTTAAAGACACTAGTGACAGAACAAACGCAACATATCATCCTTGAAACTCACAATCTTTCTATAGGTTACCAATCTAAGAAAGCAACAGCTGTTATTGCCAGTGACATTAATATCGAATTGTATCAAGGTGAGCTTATTGGGTTAGTTGGCGCTAATGGTATTGGAAAGTCTACTCTTTTGAGAACCTTAACATCTATACAACCTGCGTTATCTGGCACTATTTCGTTAAGTAAAAAACCACTTAATGATTATACTTCGATAGAATTAGCAAAAATCATGAGCTTGGTGTTGACCGAACAACTTATGTCTAAAAACCTATCCGTTTTCGAACTTATAGCACTTGGTCGTCAACCCTATACCAATTGGGTTGGCAATCTCAGTGATCAAGACATCTCTGTTGTCAACCAATCTATTGCACAAACAAATCTTTCAGACTTGAAGCATCGCAAGTGTTTTGAATTAAGCGACGGACAATTACAAAAAGTGATGATCGCTCGAGCATTAGCTCAAGATACCAATCTAATTATTTTGGATGAGCCTACCACACATTTAGATATGTATCACAAGGCTTATATTTTAAAGCTGCTCCAAAAATTAGCTAAAGATACTAATAAGACTATTCTTTTTTCATCACATGAAATCGATTTAGCCATTCAACTATGCGACACCATGATTGTCATGACCAATGATGGCGTTATTTATGACTCGCCGTGTAACTTGATCGAACGTGGTGTTTTTGAAACTTTATTTCCTGATGACCTTATCGGTTTTGATGAAAAAACGGGAAGTTTTAGAGTAAAGAAATAAGTCGATAGTTTTCACTCATCCATAGTATCACTTAACACCTTTTCTTTTATCTTTGAGTAAATTTCTATTCACTTTATGAACGACAATCTTATACTTATTCTAGCTATTGTTATCTCCGCAGCTATTGGTGCGTATTTAGGTATGCTTTTTATTAAACTGAAAAGTAAAAGTGAGCAGAGTACATTAGAAGAACGTCAACATCAGATGAGTTCAACTATTGAAGATCTAAAACAACATCTATCAAAGTTGGAAAGTGAACGTGAAGAGATTAGACGCGAAAAAGAGTTTTTAAATACTGAGTTAACTCGAAAAAATACAGAGTATGAAAATCTTCAGCAACAAAATTTAAAACGTGATGAAGAGCTAGAAGAACGTCAAGAACAATTGCGTAAAGATTTTGAACTGCTCGCCACAAAAATTCTTGATGAAAAATCAGAAAAGTTCACACTTCAGAATAAAGAAAATATCAAGAATATCTTAAATCCGTTACAAGAAAAAATTCAGGTATTCGAGAAAAAAGTTGAGGATACTCAAAAGGAAAGTATCTCAATGCATTCGGCATTAAAAGAGCAGTTATTGGGTTTAAAAGACCTCAATCAGCAAATGACTAAAGAAGCTACCAATTTAACAAAAGCCTTAAAAGGTGATAGTAAGATGCAAGGAAATTGGGGCGAATTGGTATTAGAGCGTGTGCTCGAAAAATCAGGTTTAGAAAAAGACAGGGAATATTATGTCCAGCAAAGCTTCACCTTACCTGATGGCACAAGAGTGCTTCCAGACGTGGTTTTGCATTTACCCGATAATAAGAAAATGATCATTGACAGTAAAGTGTCATTAACCGATTATGAACGTTATGTAAATGCCGAAGATGATGAGCGTACATTTCATTTAAAAGCGCATATCAGTTCCATTAGAAAGCATGTTGATCAACTATCTGAAAAGAACTATCAAGACTTGTACGATATTGAATCACCAGATTTCGTATTACTATTCATCCCGATAGAACCGGCTTTTGCTGTTGCCATAAATGAAGACAGTTCATTATATAATAAAGCGTTTGAGAAAAATATTGTTATCGTAACACCTGCAACACTTTTAGCAACGTTACGTACAATTGATACAATGTGGAATAATGAAAAGCAACAGCGTAATGCGATTGAAATTGCAAGGCAGGCTGGGGCACTTTATGACAAATTTGAGGGTTTAGTAAAAGACTTAACTGGAGTTGGTAAACGTATTGATGATGCCAAACGTGATTATTCATCAGCTATGAATAAATTAGTTGAAGGACGAGGAAACCTAATAACTAGTGTTGAAAAATTGAAAAAAATGGGTGCTAAAGCCAAGAAATCTTTACCCGAAGCCATTGTCAAACGCGCAAAAAGCAGCGAATAATTAAGACCATTATCAAAAGTGAACCCTCAACACAGCATTTGGTGTTATTCCTAACGAGTTTTGTAGTGTTTCACTCACATTATCATTTGTAATTCTATAAAAATTATTGATTTGATTGGTTCGGTCTAAAACGTTCCATATCGAAACCCCTAAATCTGCTTTAGTCTTTTTCCATAGCTTAACATCATACAAAGCAGAAACATCCACTCTCAAATAATCGTTCAACCTGCTTGAGTTAGTATTTTCAAAATTGATAGCATTGTCACTAATTTCATTACCAGCTATTGGCCGCGTTGTTGGACGACCAGAATGCCAATTGATCCCAGCTGACAATCTTAAACGGTCCATGGTATAAGCAGCTCCAAAAGTAATAGCATGAGTGATTTCAAAATTATTTGGAAACTTATCTTCTGGAAGTAAATCAAAACTATAATTGCTATTCATATAAGCATAACTCAACCATGTTGTGAAGTCTTTAATTTGCTTTCTCAAAATAATATCTGCGCCAAACGTATCATAATCACCTCTAGTTTTTATAAACTCATATTGATTTTGAAACCCTTGACTTTGTGTTGTAATGCCTTTTACATATTTATAATAAGCATCTGCACTAAGTAACCAGCCTTTTTTACTGAAACTCAAACCCAACGATACTTGCTTGCTTCTAATTACTGGTATATCAGTATCGTTAGACAATTGCCAACGTCTTTTTTCAATACCTAAAAAATCATTTTGGAAATTAATAATTTGAGACGTGTTTTGGTGCTTGAATTCTCCTAAAAGTTCTACTGAAAAGTCATTTAAAAACTTATGGTTAAATGCCAGTCTTGGCTCTAGTATATGCTTTCTAAATTTATCAATATAATTATATCTCAATCCGAAATTTAGGTTAGTTTTCCTATCGGACGATCTATAATTTAACTGGGAGAACAAGGCATGAGTTCGTACGACTTCAGACACTAACAATCGAAAACGTGGCGTATCAACATCATCTAAGTTTGTAACCTTAGTCTCTACAAAATGATACCCATTCAACCATTGCAAGTTATCATGTACCTTGTAGTTAGTCATTAATTTCAAGCTTGTTTCCGATATGCTATTCTCTTGTTGAAATCGTTGTTCTTCAATGATATTGGCATTATTAGATTTTAACTTATAGTCAGTTTCATAAACTTCAAAAGTGGTTTGCCAGGTATCGTTCCAAATTCTTTTGTATTGCAAAGCTCCTGCAATACTGTTTTGTCTCAAACTACTTCGGCGTGATGTTTCCATGCCACTAATTGTAGAGTTTTCATTAAATCGTAACTCGTTATCGGCATTTAAAAAATTGAGCTGTAACTGGTCCTTATCTGAGATCGTATACAGCCAGCGTAAAGACATGTCGTAAAAATCAAACTCCTGATTGGAATTCAAAATATCATTAGTATTGGTCTCTACTTCTGTATCCTGAGCGATTCTATCAAAAAAATTGGTATATGTTGGTGTTTCTGTAAAATCGCTTGTTGATTTTCGAGCAGCAATTTGTAGAGATGATGTATCTCCTAACGGTATATCAGCAAAGCCATTGGCATCAATAAAATTAACACCCAAACTCCCTTTAAACGTATCGTTGATTTTAGTGTCAGTTTCCATAGAAATTGTGCCCGAAACACCATCTGTAAGCATCGTTTCTGTACCATTTTTCAAAACACTTACCTGTTGTGTGATTTGCGGATTAAACATTGAAATCAAACCAAAGAAATGCCCAGACTGATACATTTTTATTCCATCCCAAAGGATTAAGTTTTGATCGTGTGCACCGCCTCTTATATTAATATTTGATACCGTTTCATTAATACTCTGGATTCCTGGAAAAGCCTGTACAGCCTGTAAAACATCGGTATCTATCAATCCTGGCAGAATATCAAACTCTGAAAAATCAATTTCATAAGAACCATTGTTGAGTTTATTAATTCCCTTAACAATATATTTTGATACTAGTATTTCAGATAATTGTTGCAGTTCAAAAGGCGACTCCTTTAATTGTACTAGAATGAAAGTACCATCTAAGTTTCGGAATGAAAATTTAGTATTGACTTCGAGATATGATAAAACTTGAGTTAAGGTCAAATCTTTGGAAGGTGGTATTATTGTTATACCTTCAAGGTCGGATTCGGCATAATTAAATTGAATACTGTATATCTCTTGAAGTTGAACAAACACATCAGTTAATGGCAGTTGTTCTTTAGTCTCTTGAGCATTGATCTCAAAAGAGCATATAAAAAAGAGGATCCATAAAAAATATAACTTATTTTTTATTGCCATGAATTACGACGTCATTTGATGCATTAATTTTATAGCTCAGACCCATTGGCTGTGTTATAGATAAGAGGGCATTTTCAATATTATCATGCATAAATCCTCCTGTGAATAATCGATTAGCATCTATATTGTCTACTGTAATCTTAATACCATATTGTCGTTCCATTTCTGCTATAACCAGATCAAAAGGAACAGCCTTAAACGCACTTTTATTTTGAGTCCATTGCGGTTTCAAAAATGTTGTTGTATCTGAAGCATAATCATCACCTAATCGCCTATAGGTGTCTCCTGCTAAGAGTTTTTTTGTCACATCTCCCGAAGTAACTTGAACAATCCCTTCATAACAGTGTACTTCAAAATAATTAAGACGTTGTTTTACATTAAACTCTGTACCTACAACAGTGACTAGCCCTTGAGAAGTAATGACATCGAATGTTTTTCCTTTAGCCACTTTAAAATATGCTTCACCATCTAAAGTTAAGCGCCTATTTGTATTCCAGTTTTTTTCATTGTATTCTATTTGAGAACCGGAATTCAATATCACCTCTGATTGATCTGGAAGTTCTATGGTAGTTTGCTCACTCGCCAAAGTTTGTATACGTGTAGGATAGTTGTAAAAAAATGTAAAATAAGCACCAAAAGCAATGACCAAAATACTTGCGATTCGTAGCATTGGTTTAAACCAATTTAACTTTTTAGTTTCTTTACGTTTAGCATCATAAGTTGATTTAAAATCATTGAATGATTCAAGTTCAGAAAAGTTTGATGCCTTAAAATGTTGCGCGCCATCTAAAATAGCTTGATGCAATGCAAAATCATCTCCTTGCTCAAAAGCTTGTCTTTCGGCAGGAGTTAATTCATCATTTAACCACTTTTTGATGTTGTCTTCTTTATTCATAAATCTATGTACACTTATATAACAACTTCATTTCTATTTTTCCTTATTATTTTATTTTAAATCCTTCTAATTCCGTTTTCAATATATTGAAAGCACTATAGATACGATACTCAACCACTTTTCTAGTAACACCAAGAAAATCGGCAATTTCACTATGCTTCTTCCCTTCTACTTTATTTAATAGAAAAGCAACACGCTGCTCTTCAGTTAAACTTTCCAATACCTTTTTATAACGCTGAAGAAATTGTTCCTGCTCTAAAACAAATTCTGGCGTCTCATTTGTATGTGATTTTGGGGCATTTTTTTGATGATTGAGTACCACTTTTTGATGTTTAATATCATTAAGCACCATATTATTGGCAACAGTAAATAAAAAAGATTTTGCTTTACTTAAAGTTACCTTTTTACAGTTATCCCAAAGTTTAATAAAAGCGTCTTGAGCTTTATCACTTGGATTAAATTGTTCTCCATATTTATAATACAAAAAATCATGTAGATCTTTTGAATATGTATTATACACATATTCAAAAACTTTAGCTTCACAAATGTCTTCGTTAAGATCTCTAGACAAGGAGTTTTGTTTTAGTTTTTAAAGGTAAATAAAAATTTATTTTAAAATCTCAGGAGTTTTCAAACTTGAGTTGTTATATATTAAATTGCATTAGAAATATACAAATGCAAAATTATGAAAGCAACAATTAGATTCATATTAGTTTTTATTTTTTCTTCAATGATGATATTAACATCATGTAGAAAAGAAGAAACGGAGTTTATTGAGACTCCTCCAGAAGATGTCTTACAGCCAAATTCTTTAGTCGCTAATTTGTTACAACGTACAGCTTCAAATGACGGTTCTAACGATAATATTTTAGATCTCGCTAATTGTTTTAATATCAAATTACCAGTTAACGTTACAGCAAATTCAATAGATGTGGAAATCACTAATGAGAATGACTATTATTTAGTTGAAACCATTTTTGATGAGGATTATGATGACATAGACGCTTTAGAAATTAATTTTCCTATTACTATAGTTAATTCAGATTATACTGAAGTTTCTATTAATTCTATGAGTGAATTAAATGCCAACGCAAGCAATTGTAATGGCGAAAATATAAGTGATAACGATATAGAGTGTATCGATTTTGTGTATCCATTTACAGCTTCAAAATTCAATCCGCTTAACGAGTTAATTTCTACAGAAACATTTACTAACGACAACGAACTCTATGATTATATAGAAGCAATAACTCCAGATGACATTACGAGTATAGATTTCCCGATTTCGGTTGTACTTTCTGATGATTCGCAAATGACAATAAACTCTCTAACCGAACTTGAAAATATTATTACTAATGAACAAAATTCATGTGATGAGGATGATGACTATGACTATAATGATGACGATTGCAATCACTGCACTCAAGAATTATTAGAAGACTTTCTAACGGGTTGCCAAGATTGGTTTACAGATAAAGTAAGACAAGATAATACAGACTATAATGATGTATATGATGGTTACGATTTCAATTTCTTTGAAGACGGTACAATTACTGTATTTTGGAATATGACTTCGGCAAATGGCACTTGGTCTACTCAAGGCACAGGAAATAATATGTCAGTTCTTATTAATATTCCTGCACTCACATTTTGTAATAATAATTGGAGTCTTCAAGAGATAATTAATGATAATGGTTTAAATAAAATCGATCTTAGACTTAATGAAGAAGATCGGTTACGATATAGAAATACTTGTAATTAACATATAACTGAAAAAGAAAAATTAAAAGGGTGATGATTCATAATTAGGGATTATAAATTGTTAAGATTAAGCTGCTTTAACTCATACCTGTTGAAGCAGTTTATACCCAATCAAAAAAAAGTAACCATGCGCAATCGAATTATCATTCTCATCATTTTAGTTATTGGAATTATAATAGGCTATAATTACATCTATCAAGATCATAGAGACATAGAAAGTGAGGTTGCTAAATATGAAATAACAAGTGAAGATATTACTTCAAGTTTTTCAAAAAACCCTACTGAAGCTGAAACTAAATATCTCAATACTACCATTGAGGTTGCAGGTAAAATTTCTGAGAGCGATAATACTTCAATCACATTAGATGACAAAGTATTTTGTCAGTTTACAAATAACATTCAAAATGCGGTTAAAGTAGATTCTAAAATAAGAATAAAAGGACGTGTTATTGGTTACGACGATCTTTTAGAACAAGTTAAATTAGACCAATGCAGTATTTTAAATTAATAAATCACTAACAACAAATTATTATGAAAACAAATTACTTTTTTACGACTATTTTCACGCTTCTATTTTCAGTGCTTATAGGTCAACACACTTATGCTCAAATTAAAATTTTATCGGTAGATCCTGCTGGAGATACGGTTACCATGAAAAATTTTGGTGGCTCAACAGTCGATATTGCGTCTTATAGATTGTGCTCACTTTTCTCTTATAGAACCTTATCCAGTCAAACAACTGTAGTTAATGGTTCGTTAAACTTAGCTGCAAATGCAGAAGTAACAGTATCTGCACCAAACTTTTTAAGCTTAAGCACATCTGCTGCCGACTTAGGATTATATCTACCTACAGGTAATTTTTCACAACCTACAAGTATGGTTGATTTTATGCAATGGGGAGCTGGAGGTCTCGGACGCGAGAATGTAGCTGTCTCAAAGGGAATTTGGACTGCTGGAACTTTTGTAAATGTAGCACCTCCATATGCATTTACTGGAAATGCAACAGATTTTGGTGTAAATTTTTGGGATACGCTTTTAAGTGTGGACGATTTTGAAACGTCTAGTTTTGATGTGTTCCCAAATCCAACAAGTTCTATTTTACATATTGAACTCACTTCTGGAGCTTCTGGCTTAACATATCAGGTGTTTGATATTCTAGGAAAGCAGATTGCAGCTGAAACTTTAGGAGCTGAAAATTTGTCTCAAATTGATGTATCTAACTGGAACAGTGGACTGTACCTTATTAAGCTTTCAAACGGAGATAAAACAGAAACAAAACGCTTTATCAAACAATAAAGCAATAATCATAAAGCCAAATGCATCACGTATTTGGCTTTAAATAAAACACTATGCAATGAATTTCTTAGTAATTCGGCATTTTTAAATGCCGGAATACGATGTATTAAAAACTAAAACAGGCCAACAAAACCAACTTAACATTTTAAACGATTGACTATGAAAAATTTATTCATACTAATATTCCTTGTCCCAATTTTAACGGTAGCTCAAGATGATTTACTAAATGAAATTGATACTGAAGACACTAATAATGACTACGCTACAGCTGCATTTAAAGGTTTAAAAGTTGTTAATTTTGAATCTACAAAACTTGTAGCAAAACAAGAATTCACACTTATTGTATCACATAGATTTGGAAGTATTGAAAACGGGTTTGACAGTTTTTTTGGTTTAGATGATGCAGTAACACGACTAAACTTTGTCTATGGTATTTCAGATGGTTTTAATGTTGGTGTTTCACGTAGCTCTTTTCAAAAAATTTACCAAGCCTCTGTCAAGTATAGACTATTAAGGCAACAGGAAAATGGATGTCCTTTTACAATTGTTGGATTTAATGCTGTTCTTATTAATACTGCTCTTGAAAAAGATAATTTACCAAAGTTAGAATTTATAGACCGTTTAGGATATACAACGCAACTTATTATATCTCGTAAAGTAAATACCAACTTTTCAGTAGAGTTGGCACCTACTTTCTTTCATGACAATTATGTACAGCAAAATAATCAGGATAATTCCCAGTTCGCTTTAGGACTAGGAACACGCTATAAGCTATCAAAACGCTGGTCTATTAATGCTGATTATGGCTGGCATCTCAATAGAGCAGATAATTCACCTTTCAAGAACCCATTATCTATTGGTTTCGATTTGGAAACAGGAGGACATGTATTTCAAATGCATTTCTCAAATGCTCAAGCCATGAATGCTAATGGATTTTTAGGGCAAGCTACAGGTGATTGGACCGATGGCAATATTTATTTTGGCTTTAATCTAAGTCGTATATTTTAAACTAAAAAAATTAAACAAATGAAATATCCACATAAACTTTGCATTATATGCATTTTAATATGCTTTAGTTGCAGTAACACAAGTGAAGAGGACTTGATAGATGCTACACCAATTCCTACAACAGTCACCTATATTGATAATGTAAAATCTATTATTGATAATAACTGCATATCCTGTCATAGTAATCCTCCAATTAATGGCGCTCCAATTTCATTGGTCACATTTGACAATGTAAAAAGTGCTGTTGAAAACAATGGTTTAATTGATCGCATCTCGTCTAATGATCAAGGTTTTTTAATGCCTTTTGGAGGGCCACGTTTACCACAAACCCTAATAGACCTTGTCGTGCAATGGGAAGCCGATGGATTACTTGAAGAATAAACATAAAATCTATTACAAAATGAAAAAAATCATATATCTAGTTGCTCTTGTCTGTATAAATATGACAGCACAAAATAAGTTTATCACAAAAACTGGAGTTATCAATTTTGAAGCATCTGTACCTTCTTTTGAGGAAGTCGCTGCAAAGAATAATTCAGTAACCGCAATTATTAATACTGAAAATGGAGAGTTTGCGGCTTTGGCCTTAGTGAAAGGGTTTCGATTCAAGAATGCTCTAATGGAAGAACATTTCAATGAAAATTATGCAGAGTCTGATCAATTTCCGAAAGCAACTTTTAAAGGAAAAATTGATAATTTCGATTTAAAAAAAGACACTTCTACTTATAATATTGAAGGTTCTTTAACTTTTCACGGAAAAACGAAGGTCTTGAAAGATCTAGCAGTAACTATTAATATTAAAGAGAATACAATAATCATGAATGGAAAGTTTGTTGCCAAAGCATCAGATTTTGATATCGATATCCCAAAAATTGTAAGTAATAAAATTGCGGAAGATGTAATGGTATCTTTTGAATTTGAGCTAAACAAAAAATAAAGGCCATCGTTTTAGGATGGCCAATTCATAAATATTTTAGTTGGTCATATTTATTGCTTGATAAATCGTTTGGTTTGGGTAACATCATCACTTGTAACTCTAACAATATAAACGCCAGTATTCCATTTACTAACATCTATAGATAAGTTTTGGATACCACTTATTTCTTTTTCAATAACTTTTTTACCTAGTAAATCAAATACTCTAAGTGTTGCATTTTCAACACTACCAGGAATTTCTATATTAAGGTTCAATGAAGCAGGGTTAGGCGAAATTGTAAATTTATTGATGCCGTCAAAGTCATCGACTCCAAGTAACGTATCCCAAAATGTCACTCCTGAATCTGCCGACCCTCCAGTGAATGCGTAAGGAGGTGCTACATTAATAAATGTTCCTGCAGTCCAAAAACCATTAGTTACAGCTTGAGCTTCTCTACCAATACCACCAGCTCCCCATTGAGTGAAATCAATCATATTCGCAGCTACACCAAAGCTTCCTGTTGGTAAATATAATCCTAAATCGGAAGAGGCGTCAGTTAAAACATTACCATTTGAAAATGAAACGGTAACCTCTACTTCCGCATTTGGTGCAAAATTAACGAGATCACCACTTAATAAGGTCATACTACTCAATGCATTGTAAGAAAACCTGGCACAAAGCCTATATGCAGAAATGTCTTCAGTAGTAGCGCCAAAATTTTTGATTTTTACTCTTTCCGTAGCAGGATCTACCTCAATAATTCTAAATTGAGCATTTGCATTTTGGATAGAGAATCCAAAACAAAAAAGCAGAATAAGTAGATAAAAAGTGTATTTTTTTCTCATAATATTTCAATTATAAATGATTTAGGCTTCAACAAGTTAGTGATTTTTTTAATTGGTTTGAGAAAAATTAACAAAATAAAAAGACCCATTAATTAAAAACTAATGGGTCTTTTTATAATTCTTTTTAAGTACTTATTGCTTTACAAAGCGTTTAGTTATCGTTTGTTTGTCATTTGACACTCTAACCAAATATACTCCTGAATTCCAATTAGATACATCTATCGATGATTCTAAGGCGCTTAAACTTTTAGAATATACTTTTTTACCTAAAACATTGTAAACAGTCACATTTGCATTGTCTAAAGTATTAGATAATTTGATGTTTAATTTAGATGACGCTGGATTTGGAGAGATTTCAAAATCATTTTGAACTTGAACATCTTGAGTACTTAATGTCGTAGATGCTGTAATATTATCAATACCAATAGTCG
Source organism: uncultured Psychroserpens sp. (assembly GCF_947500255.1). Classification (GTDB taxonomy): domain Bacteria; phylum Bacteroidota; class Bacteroidia; order Flavobacteriales; family Flavobacteriaceae; genus Psychroserpens. The sequence goes on from NZ_CANMRL010000002.1 coordinate 313,037, forward strand.
CTTCAATTGCATTAACTGCAGTACTCCATGCAGGAGTATCATTGCTTAAAATACGCATTGCATTTACATTTGATAAGGCATCATTAACAGAGGATGAACCAGAGATAACGGTAAAGTCAGCTGGAGAAATAGGAATTGTTATTGATGTCCAACCAGAACCTGCAGCAACAGCAACAGCATTAGTTGTACAAATTCTAGTCCCACTACCTTGGAATGCCACCCTTAAATTTAAATCATTAATAGTAACATTTACATCCATTTTGATAGCAATGATTCCTTCAGAAATATAGTTTGATCCCCATTGAGAAGAACCACCTGCATTAAATATAACCATCTTACTTGCGACCATTCCATTCATTCCGTTTGATGAATATGTCAAGAAATTATCACCAGCACCATTTGGTCCTCCATCACTAACATTCATAGGCAAATCGTCAGGCCCTGCGGCTCCACCAATGACCCAATTTTGAACAGTACCATCTTCAAAATCATCAACTTGTCCTGCCATAACTTGAGACAAAGCAATTGAAGATGTTAATAATAAGGATAAAAAAAGTAGTTTTGTTTTCATAGTTTTTCTTTTTCAGCACTCCAAATATAAAACATTTTATATTTAAACTAAACAGATATCAAAAATGAAGCCAATTATATAAAGTAAAAAGCCATTAATTAAATTAATGGCTTTAAAATAAAAATACATTTTCTTTTTATTGCTTTACAAAACGCTTCATCTTTGAATTGTTTTTTGTAGTAACCTTTATTACATATATACCAGTACTCCAATTGGAAACATCAACTATTGATGACAAAGAATTTAATTTCTTAGAAAATACTTTTTTTCCTAAAACATTATAAACTTCAATTTTAGTATCATCAGTATATGTTGGTAATTCAATCTTAAAACTAGTTTTAGCAGGATTTGGCGAAATTTCGAAATCGTTAACCTCTTGCTCCACTTCACTTAAAGTTAAAGATTGCATAGTAATCCCTCTACTTTCTGTTCCATGCCATTCTAAAGTATATCCTTCAAAACGTGATCTTGCCCAAGCCAATTCTATAGATGTCGCCGAAGCTGAAAACACATAATCGTTATTATTACCTGTGTTAGTTGCTCTTGTAGCAATTATTGTCCTTACACCAGAATTCAAAGTGTTTGATGTTATGGACCAATCCCTCTCTCCTTCCAAGTCTTCAGTAGGAACAATTCCTGTAGCATCATCTCCAGGCGTTTGTCCTTCAAAACCAAAATATCTATCTGTCAACCTTGAACCATCATAAATAACGACATCATCACCAGCAGTCATGCCCTGAACTCCAAATCCTAAACCTAACCATCTATTGTCAGGTCCTATCATTGTTAAGGTAACAATAGAAGATGTTACATCAATTTGAACAGAATATTCTAAACCAGAGGTATTAGAAAGATTTATCAAACCAGTTGAATATGTTTGACTAAATCCAAAATTAAAGCAAAGCAAAGCTAATAGTGCAATTGTAATTTTTTTCATATTATTTTTCTTTATTTATAAGCTTAATGATTGTATCATTTTGTGTCATAGCAGCATAATCCTTGGCATTTTTCCCTCTATTATCTTTGAAATTTATATCGGCATTGGCATCCATCAATAGTTTTATTATTTCCTCATTGCGAAAAATGATAGCATAATGTAGAGGTGTCGTTCCATTAACGTCTGCCGAATTTGGATTTGCCTTTAATTTAAGTAGATGTTTAACAATTAAAGGTCTGTTCTTGTAAACAGCTGCCATTAAGGGTGTGCCGTAGTCACTATTACCATCTATATCTTCTACATTAGAAGCTAAAAATAAAGCGACCTCTTCATTTCCCTTATAACACGCGAGAGTTAATGGACAATAGCCATTACTATCTACAGCATTTATCGTATCCAAATTTATGGCCATCAAAGTTTTTACATCTGTAACTGTGCCAGAGCGAGCTACATCGAAAATATTTTTTTGTGCAAAACCATGAAAAACCGACAAAAACAAACAGTAAATCAAGCAAAACTTTTTGATATTCAAAACAATAGATTTGAGAAATTTTAAGCTAAAATAGTAATTAAAAGGCGATTAAGACAAGCCGTTTATCGAAAAAAACAACTTATTTACTCAAATACATTTTACGTCTCGAATACAAGTTGTAAAATTCATCATCTTTTAAACTATCAATAAACAGGATACTTTCTCCTGTACTTTTCATCTCTGGCCCTAATTTTTTATTCACATTAGGAAATTTGTTAAATGAAAATACTGGCTGTTTGATGGCATAACCTTCTAAATGCGGTTTAAAATCAAAATCGGTAACTTTTTTCTCACCTAACATAACTTTAGTAGCATAATTAACGTAAGGTTCGCCATAAGCTTTTGCAATAAAAGGTACTGTTCTCGAGGCTCTAGGATTTGCTTCAATGATATAAACCATATCATCTTTTACTGCAAATTGAATATTAATTAATCCAACCGTATTCAATGCTAATGCTATCTTTTTGGTATGATCTTTAATTTGTTGCATCACAAATTCTCCTAGATTGAAAGGTGGTAATGTTGCATTACTATCTCCAGAATGGATACCACAAGGCTCAATATGCTCCATAATACCAATAATATAAACATTTTCACCGTCGCAAATAGCATCAGCTTCTGCTTCAATTGCACCATCTAAATAATGGTCTAACAATAATTTATTATTTGGGATTTTGCGTAATAAATCCACAACATGTTCTTCCAGCTCTTTTTTATTGATGACAATCTTCATGCCTTGACCACCTAATACATAAGATGGTCTCACCAAAATCGGGAAATCCAATTTATCTGCAACTGCTAAAGCTTCGTCTGCCGTTGAGGCCGTGTCAAATTCTGGATAAGGAATATTGTTTTCTTTAAGTAATGTTGAAAAACTCCCTCTATCTTCAGCTAAATCTAAAGATTGATAAGTTGTTCCAATAATTTTTATGCCGTAACGGTCTAATTTCTCTGCCAATTTTAAAGCGGTCTGTCCTCCTAATTGCACAATAACACCCTCAGGCTTTTCATGTCTAATAATATCGTAGATATGTTCCCAAAATACTGGTTCAAAATACAATTTATCAGCAATATCAAAATCTGTTGAAACCGTTTCAGGATTACAGTTGATCATAATTGTTTCGTAGCCACACTCAGCACTAGCCAATACACCATGAACACAACAATAATCAAACTCAATACCTTGTCCGATTCGATTTGGACCTGATCCTAAAACAATAATTTTCTTTTTATCAGAAACAACACTTTCAGTAGCAGAAAACTTCTCTCCATTAGGTGTTTCAACTTCATTTTCGAAGGTAGAATAGTAATATGGCGTTTGTGCCTTGAACTCCGCAGCACAAGTATCTACTAGCTTATAGACACGATTAATGTTAAATTCGTCTCGTTTATTGTACACTTGGCTTTCTAAACATTTAAGCATATGTGCAATTTGACGATCACCATATCCTTTTTGTTTTGCTTCAAGTAGCAAATCCCGCTCGATAGTATCAATAGTAAATGTCGAAATTTCTTTTTCTAAGTGGTACAGTTCTTCATATTGCTTTAAGAACCACATATCGATTTTAGTGATTTCATGAATTCTACTCAAAGGGATTCCCATTTGAATGGCGTCATAAATAGCAAATACACGATCCCAACTAGCATAAGTAAGTTTATCGATAATTTGTTGGTAATCTTTATAACCTTTTCCGTCTGCACCTAAACCATTACGTTTAATCTCCAAGGATTGTGTGGCTTTATGCAATGCCTCTTGAAACGAACGACCAATGGCCATTACTTCTCCTACTGCTTTCATTTGAAGACCAAGTGTTCTATCTGACCCTTCAAACTTATCAAAATTCCAACGTGGGATCTTAACAATAACATAATCCAAAGTTGGTTCAAATAAGGCAGAAGTAGATTTTGTAATTTGGTTACTCAATTCATCAAGTGTATAACCTAAAGCCAACTTTGCAGCAATTTTTGCAATTGGATAACCAGTAGCTTTACTTGCTAATGCAGAAGAACGTGACACACGAGGGTTAATTTCAATAGCAATTATTTCTTCCTCCTCGTCTGGACTTACAGCGAACTGTACATTACAACCACCAGCAAAATCACCAATACTTCTCATCATATGAATAGCCATATCACGCATTTTCTGAAAAGTCTTGTCAGAAAGTGTCATGGCAGGTGCTACTGTGATAGAATCACCTGTATGAATCCCCATAGGATCCATGTTTTCTATAGTACATATGATAACAACATTATCATTTTTATCTCTTAATAGCTCTAATTCGTATTCTTTCCAACCCATCATCGCCTTATCAATCATAACCTCATGGATTGGAGAAATTTCTAAACCTCGTGTTAGAGACTCATCAAACTCATCTTCATTATAAACTATTGAGGCACCTGCTCCACCTAAAGTAAAAGATGCTCTAATACACAGAGGAAAACCGAACTCTTGGGCGATTTCCTTTCCTTTTAAAAAGGACGTAGCTGTTTCTTGGGGTGCCATGCCAACACCGATTTCTAACATTAATTCTCTGAACTTTTCTCTATCTTCTGTAATATTGATGGCATCAATATTTACACCTATAATCTCTACATCAAAATCTTTCCATATTCCTTTTTCATCAGCTTCAATACACAAGTTCAAGGCTGTTTGGCCTCCCATAGTTGGCAATACAGCATCAATATGTGGATGTTCTTTTAGTATTTTAATAATTGACTTTGTAGTTAAAGGCAACAAATACACATGATCTGCCATAGATGGATCGGTCATAATTGTTGCTGGATTTGAATTGATAAGAACAGTTTCAATTCCGTCTTCACGAAGTGAACGTAACGCTTGTGATCCAGAATAATCAAACTCACAGGCTTGACCAATGATTATTGGCCCAGAACCAATGATTAGGATAGATTTTAATTTTTCGTTTTTTGGCATGTTTATTTTTTTTATGGTTGCAAAAATAGGTAACAAATGGGTACAAAAAAAGGTGTTACACCTAAGTAACACCCTTAAAATATTAACAATTGTTAATCATTATCTTTTATGTCTTGTTTCAGATGATACAGACAATTTCTTTCTTCCTTTAGCTCTTCTACGTGCTAAAACTTTTCTTCCGTTTACAGAAGCCATTCTTTCTCTGAAACCGTGCTTGTTCCTTCTCTTTCTTTTTGACGGTTGAAACGTTCTTTTTGGCATTGTCTTATATTTTTATAAACTAATATTCTTTTTTATAAATTGAGAGCTGTCTCAAAACTGGGTGCAAATATACAAAGAGTTTTTACTTTGACAAATCTAAATATAAAATTATTTTAGATATTTATATCAGGCTATATTCTAGCAACAAATTGACAAAAAATTAGTTTCTTTGTAAATCGAAAAAAGAGGAACGAAATGAAGTTTAATATATTACGATTTTTAGTCGCATTTCTGGTGACTATAAACGTCTCGACTGCACAAACTAGCCTAGTCTACAATCTCAAAATAGGAGATCAATTTAAGGTGCAGCAAACTGCTAATCAAGACATTACACAAGATATGAATGGTCAAAAACACGAAATGACCAATCTTATAGAAGGTGATTTCACATTTACAATTGAAGGTGTCAATGATAGTTTATATACGATCAAATTTAAGTTTGACCGTTTTAAAATGGAATCTAAATCAAACCTTGCAGGCAATATCATGTCTGTAAATACTGTAGATCCAGTGACTGAAGGTGACATCGAAGCAAAAATATTCGCTCAACTCATCAATACAGATCTTACTATGGAAATGTATAAAAATGGTAAAATTAAGTCTATTGAAGGCGCTGAGGCCTTAATTGACAAAATGGTCAATGCTGTTGGTGATATTGACGAATTCACAAAAGAAGTCATGAAAGAAGGAATGCGAGGAGAATTTAGCAACGAAAGCCTTGCTAAAAGTTTTGAACAGATGACTTACATCTACCCTTCTACTGAAACCAAGAAAGGAGATTCATGGAATAATACATTTGAAGGTGATTTATCTGCAGAAAATACTTGGACATTAGATGACATAAAAAAAGACGATGTTATGATAAGTGGAGTTAGTACAATTACCTTTAAAACTAATGATGAAGATGTTGAAATGAATTTGGCTGGAGATATGACTAGTACTATTATTACATCACTAGAAACTGGATTTGTGAAATCCATGTCTAGCAAATCTGTTGCAACAGGTAACTCCATCATGCATAAAATGAATGCTATGAAGTTACCAACATCAATTACTACAAACGTTACTTACAAAATAGAAAAACATGTTCAATAAAAACATAAAACTTGTCATTGCTGGATTAATAATAGCCTATGCCGTATATCAATTTATTGAAGGCTACATTGGCAATGGTATCATGTACATATTACTATCGCTTATTTTTATCTTTTTATATTTTAAAAACGAGTTTATCCTACTGGCTTTTTTAAAACTAAGAAAACAAGATTTTGAAGGTGCCAAAAATTGGTTGAATAAAATCAAAAATCCATCAAGTGCTCTTGTGAAAAAACAGGAAGGGTACTATAACTATCTACATGGTGTTATGGTATCACAAACCAACATGAATGAAGCAGAAAAGTACTTTAAAAAAGCACTGGGCTTAGGATTATCAATGGACCATGACGTAGCGATGGCAAAATTAAACCTAGCTGGAATTGCCTTTAGTAAGCGTCGACCAATTGAAGCAAAACAATTGCTCAATGAAGCTCAAAAACTTGATAAAAGAGGCATCTTGACCGAACAAATTAAAATGATGAAAGATGGGATGAAAAAATCCCAAGGCCCAAAGCAACACTACGGAAATCGTAATATGAGACGACGTTAAAACGCTCTCTTTCAGATGTATTTCATCGATGTTTTGTTAAAAAACGCTTCGTTTCTCCACGATTTTGACTTTTTAACGACTTTTTTTGATGCCATTTTACAGGCTCAATAAATTTGTAACTTATTAACCTACAAAAGATTAGACATGCGAGTTTATAGTTGTATACTAATGTTTACATGTATGTTTTTGGCATTCCCTCAACAGCAAAAAATATACTTCGATACCCAAATCGCCAAACATTTAAAAGCATATAGGGCTAAGTCTGAGGTTGCCATTCAAAATGGTGACAACATTTATGCTGGGTTTTTATTTGATTCTATTTTTAATAATTACCTAAAGCATAGTTATATTAGAGATATCTCCCTAAACAAAGTAAAAGGAGGTTCCTTAAAAACGTCGACTCTCGACAAACCTTTTCTTTTAATTACTAAATCTTCTTGGGAGCAAATTAATCTGGAAGAGATTAATGAAATTAACCGAATGTCTAAACTCTATAAAGATCAAATTGACATCATAATCTTGTTTTGGGATTCAAAAACTAAAGCTAAGGCGCTTTCTAAAAACTATAATTCTAATGTTATAATCACCTATGTTGATGAACGTAAGAATAATTCAAACCACATTATTGCAACATTTAAGCACTCCTTTGGAGCACCAGCATGTTTCTACATTTCAGAAGAAAAACAACTCGTTCGAATTGACAAGAAATTTACTATAGTTAAAGATGAAAATAGATCTGAAGTAGCATTTAACGTAATCCATGAAAAGATCAAATGGATGCTTTTCAAAGAAGAGCCTAATTCTGAAGGTCTTATTATTTCTACTGTTAATTAATTATAAAGGCTATCCATTAAGGCTTTACTGAGTAATAGCCCTCTTTAGGAATATCTATAAAATACTTTTTTCTGGATGCATTGTTAAGCTTTGGCTCTCTTAACCAAGGATTGTGAATTTTCAATATCTTATAATTAATTCCGAAGCGCTCTGCAAATTTTGTAAAGTCGGTAACTACAGTATCTACTTCCACTTTGTAGGTTGGAATCGTTTTATAAAGATCTTCCGAAGTAAAGTTAAAACCATATTTTTTAGGATGATTTAGAATCTCTTTAAGCGCTACAATTCTAAAGAGATAACGTCCAGTCTCCTCGCCTAACAATAAATCGTAATAATTAGACACACCTTGCTCTTTTAATCGTCTAGAAACACCTGCATTACCTGCATTGTATGCTGCTGCTGCTAATGTCCACGACCCCAAGTTTTTTTTAGATCTCAATAAGTATTTACAAGCCACTTCTGTAGCCTTTTCCAAATGATAACGTTCATCAACATTATTATTAATCTCTAATCCATTCTCTCTACCTGTTGTTTTCATAATTTGCCAAACACCTCGCGCTCCTGCTGGAGATACAGCATTGGTTAGTCCACTTTCAATAACAGCTAAATACTTAAAATCTTCAGGAATTCCATTCTTCTTTAAGATAGGTTCTATAATTGGAAAATACTTCTCGGCACGTTTGAACATTAATAGACCATTAGATTGCCAATAGGTATTGACAAGTAACTCTCTATCCATTCGTTCTAATATATCGGGATCTTGTAATGGCATATTTTCTCCTGCAAAATTCAAATCGTCAGGAACAGATATTGCATATACGTTATAATCGTTAATCACTTTGATAGGCTCTGCTACCTCTTGATCAGAAGGTGATTTTTCTGCTTGAACTGCAAAAATAAACAGTCCAGACACACATATAAGACCAATTGTTGCTAAAATATTCTTAATCATTGTCATATTCATTTTATTTAGGGGACAGTCATTTAATCGACTGCAAGTCAAATGTATAAAATTAAATCGTTGGTTTCAAGCTAGTCTAAAATTAGTTTTGGTAAATTTTCGTTAAACCATTTATATTTATTGATGACCATGATATGAGATCCACCTTTAATAACGATACAATCTCCTGCACATGAATGTGGAAAAACAGCATCTTTATCGCCATGGATATAAATAGCTTTTTCATTGGGCGCTTCTTGATTCCATTCGATCACATTTTCAATAGCCCAATCTAGGTATTGTTTATCACTCACAGACAGATATTTTTTATAAAGTTCTATACGCTTGGTAATCGTTTCACCAAAAGCATATTTTGCTAAAAAGTCTATATTACCAACCAATTGTGTAGGTAATAGTTTGTAGGCCTTGGTATATTTCATAAGCTTCATACGTTTAGGCAACTCATGTTTTGATTTCACGCTAGACACGACAAACAGCTTTCGCAAACTCATATACTTACTCATCTCTTGGACTAGAATACCTCCAAAAGACACACCCAACAACACAACATTTTCATGTTTAATATTTGCAATCATACGTTTAGCATAAGACTCCAGAGATTCTTTTTTATGAGGAATCATCCATTCTAACCAATGTATCTCAAACTGCTCTTCAGGGAGTTTTATATGCTCAAATATAGTTGGGTTGGCTGCCATTCCTGGCATAAGATATATATGTATAATTTCTTGCTGCATAAGTGTTTAAAATAAAGACTCTTTAATATCTGTGATATTTTTCGTAAATTTGCACTACAAAACTATACAAAAGTATAGTTCCACCCTACCGACCATTGAATTAAATACAAATTATTATGATTGATGCTGCTGAATTAACAGACAATGACTTTTTACGCCAATTCGAATTAAAAGTAGACGGTGAACTTGCAAAAATTGAGTATTCTCTACAAGATCGAAAAATCTTTTTAACAAAGCTTATTATTCCAGACAGAGTCACAAATGACGAGTTTGAAGAAGAGTTTTTAACACTCGTTTTTGAAAACATTGCCGAACGCAACATAAGTGTTGTACCAACAAGCCCAGAGATTGCAAAATTTATAAGGCGACACCGAAAATATAAAAAGATGTTACCTGTAGGTATCAGAATATAACTCATAAATCATCCGAAGCTTTAAAACTTCGGTTTTTTTATACCACCTTCTCTTCAACAAACTCAAATCTCACACTACCATCATCATCAATCTTTGACAATTCTACATCTTGTAATGTATTAACTAGTGCCGGATTCCAAGGTGCTTTCACCTTAACGTAGTTTTCTGTAAATCCGTGAATGTAACCTTCTTTGTTTTCACCTTCAAATAAAACTGTACGAGTACTCCCTATTTGGCTTTCATAGAATGCTCTTCTCTTTTTAGCTGAAAGTCCACGAAGCATTTTACTGCGTTTAGCTCTTACCTTTTTAGGCACAACGCCGTTTAAAGACGCTGCAACTGTATTATCACGTTCAGAATAGGTAAATACGTGCAAGTAGGAGATATCGAGTTCATTTAAAAAATTATAGGTCTCCAAGAATAACTCATCTGTTTCTCCAGGAAACCCAACAATAACATCAACACCAATACAAGCATGAGGCATAACGTCTTTAATCTTGGTCACACGATCTACATACAATTCTTTCATATAGCGACGACGCATCAACTTGAGAAGCTCGTTGCTTCCACTTTGTAACGGAATATGAAAATGAGGTACAAACGTTTTACTCTTCGATACAAAATCTATGGTCTCATTTTTTAGTAAATTAGGTTCAATAGAGGAGATACGTAAACGTTCTATCCCTTCAACATCATCTAAAGCTTGAACTAATTCAAAAAATGTATGTTCATGTTTTTTATTTCCGAATTCTCCTTTTCCGTAGTCACCAATATTAACGCCTGTCAATACAATTTCCTTGATGTTCTTTGCCAAAATCTCTTTAGCATTTTGAAGTACATTCTCTAAAGTATCACTTCTAGAAATTCCACGTGCCAAAGGAATCGTACAATACGTACACTTATAATCACAACCATCTTGTACTTTTAAAAAGGCACGCGTACGGTCTCCAAACGAATAACTACCTACATAGAAATCTGCGTCTTGTATTTCGCAGCTATGCACTTCTCCCATATCATTTTTAGACAGATCATTGAGATAGTCGGTAATTTTAAATTTTTCAGTAGCACCAAGTACCAAATCGACGCCTTCAACATCTGCCAATTCTTGAGGTTTCAATTGTGCATAACAACCCACTGCTGCGACAAAGGCTTCAGGGTTTAATTTTTGTGCTTGTTTTACAATAGATTTAAAACGTTTATCAGCATTCTCAGTTACAGAACAGGTATTGATAACATATATATCTGCTTTCTCTTTAAAATCAACACGCTCAAACCCTTCCGAAGAAAAATTTCTAGCAATTGTAGAGGTTTCAGAAAAATTGAGTTTACAACCCAATGTATAAAATGCGACTTTTTTATCCATATAATGATCTCGTATTTCCTTTAGCTCAGAAATCTATTTATATTTACTCGTTTCTAAATTTAGAGTGCGCAAATTTACGTAATTGTTAGACTTCTCACAATTTCTCAACAATCTCTGAGCTTAAAAACCAATAATTTACAGATATATGTCTAAAGCTGAAGCTAGAATAAAGGAGGTTATTTCATTTTTACAAAATAAAGATACGGTTCTTGGATACCGAAAATTAATGGATTGTGCTATTGACACGCAAGATCTAGATATTTATAGAGAAGTGATCGCGCTTACCGATTGGAAAGAACAATTTCCAGAGAAAGAAGATGAACTTATAGAAAAGTCACTTTCTATTTTAGAGCGAATTTCGAAAGTTCCAATTTCAGAATATGAAACGAATAATCCAGTGGTTATTGGCGAACAATTGACAAAAAGCTATGGTTATAATCGTTTTAAGCTTGGACCAATTTCTGTTAAGATTCATAAAGGTGAAGTCTATGGATTGGTTGGTGAAAACGGAAATGGTAAAACCACATTATTACGTCTTTTGGCAAAGGAACTTAAGTATAATGAAGGTCATTTAGATTTTAGATTTGATACGATCTATAATTCAGATTATGATTTAAGAACCAACTTGGTGTACATACCACAACGTACACAAAAATGGTATGGCAGCCTAAAAGACAATCTTAAGTTTGTATTGTCAAATTATGGCATACCTCCAGAGGAAAATGAAACTCGTGTGTTGATGATGATTGCGCGTTTTGGGTTATGGAATTACAAACATTTAAAATGGAACGAACTGTCTTCTGGGTACAAAATGCGTTTTGAATTGGCTCGAACATTACTGAGACAGCCAGAATTATTGCTATTAGACGAGCCTTTAGCAAACTTAGATGTATTGGCACAACAAGTAATTTTAGAGGACTTAAAATCGATGTGCAATTCTATAAATAATCCGATTGCTCTTATTTTAAGTTCACAGCAATTGTATGAGGTTGAAAAAATTTCGGATAAAGTTATCTATTTAAAAGATGGTAAATACAAAGACAATAAAACCACTATTGCTGATGAAAAGAATCAACTTATAGTAGAGATTGATTGTGAGGCCAAACGTGATACTTTGCTATCAATTTTTAAAGATCTACAATTAGAAAAACTGATTTATAATGGTGGGATTTATGTCGCCTATTTTAAGGACGACACCACCTTTTCTTCAGTATTAGAATTATTGGGAAAACATCAAATCGATGTCACCTACACCAGAAACATAAGTAAATCTACTAGACGATTCTTCGTTTCATAATCCATTTTAGATGAAAGCATTTATATATAAAACCAATCAATATTTACTGGAACGTTTTCCAACCGTATGGAATACAAGACTCATTTGGATGTTGCTCACCGCATTCTTGTTGCATCTTCTATTTTTTATCATAGGGTTTTTCACGCTGTCCAATCCTAAGATTCTACAAGAGCCTTTTATAGATTACATCTTCTTTGAAAATGGCACTGTTTTTTTGTCGTCAATAATTTCGCTATTACTCATTGTGATTTGGCTCATCTTTATGTTTAAAAACAATGCATTTAAAAACTTCTATCCTACTAGCCAATCTAAACTTTTTGGACAATTTCTATGTTATTTACTAATCATTTTCTCGTGTACGACCTTTAATTTATCTTATGAGTATGGCATGAAAACTTATATTGCCACGTCTTACCATGATGATCAAATAAATAAAGAAATAGAAATAGCTAATGATGTTAATATGTTTCTGTCGGAAAGTGTTTCTAATTACACTGTAGACAAACGACGTTTCCCAAAACCATTTTACGAACTGTATTGTGAAGATCGAGAAAAATTTATCGACTATGAAAAGCCCCACATTAACTTTTTAGACGAATCTTTTCAATTTTACACCTTGACCACAAAAGAGGTCCCAATAAATAACAATCGTGCTATTTCGCTAGAATCTGATAGTATTTATGACAATTTTGTGTTTAGTAAAACGAAAGGCGCTACAGAGGTCTACTACTTTAAAGATTCTGTCGTTGATTACACCTCGTTTCTAAAATCGGCAAAACCAAGTTACTATAATATGTCTTCGACATTTTATGTATCAAAAAATGACACGCTTAATGATGACTTTCACTTATTTAGTTACAATAATTATCAAAGTTATGATTATGATAATTATTACAACAGGCCAGAGTTTTCGATACGTCATCAATTGAGAAACCAAAGAAATTATGAACTTCTTAAACACAATAATCGTATAGAAATTAAGACATTAATGGAGGCTTTTTTAAGGTTTTCAAATCATTATAAAATTGATCATAACCTTTCTGCAGAGCAATGGCTCGAGATGGTTTATCATCCCGAAGATGATTTTGAAGTCAAACACTTTATTAGAGATAATCCTAAAGATGATTATGATTATGTGAGTCCAGCCTCATTGGAACAAACAGAAATTCAAAAGTTTTATAAAGATCATTTATCTGATTTCCATTATGATAAAGATGCCTTAGAAAATGTATTTAGAAATATTGAATACGTTAAAAGCAGTAACCCTTTTATGGAAAGTATTCATTTCTCGATGTGGTTTACATTTATATTGGCTATTATCATCTTTATGTTTAGAATTACTGGGCTAAAACCATTATTATTTAGCATTATCACTGTTGGATTACTTACGCTTTTTGTGACACTAATAACGGCATTACTATTTTATGCTGTGCGTGGCAGTGATAATGAAGCTATTTATTTCATATCATATTTTGGACTTTTCCTAGGCTCGTTAATTTTAGCTATCCCACTATTTTTTATTGATAAAGTCAAAAAACTCATCGTGGCTATTTGTGTGAATATATCGATTTTTGGTTTTGCCTTATATGTTTTTTTAATTCTTGCTATCATTTCAATGCATCAAAATGACGCATGTGACATGGATATCTATTTATATAAACAAAACCTTCAATGTCCTACAATACTAGGTGCTCTCGATGAGAATTGGAGTTTTGTGCTATTTGCAATTGCGCTTATATTTATCTTTTTATATTCGAAAGTTATAAAGAAATGGAAATCACTCCCTGAAGGTTAATCTATGAACAACTTTAAATACATACTGCTTTCCCTTTTAGTTATTTCTATGTTCTTTTCATGCGGAAATAGTACGAATTCAACAAAAGACCATCTCGTATTTAGATATAATGAGCACAAAAACATTGGGTCTTTAGATCCGGCTTTTGCTAAAGACAATGCTGATATTTGGGCTATCAACCAGTTGTTTAATGGCTTGGTACAAATGGACGAAAATTTAAATGTTCAACCTTGTATTGCAAAAGATTGGACGATTTCCGACGATGCACTTACTTATACGTTTTCACTTCGAAATGATGTTACATTTCATCCTCATGAATTATTTGGTAAAGATTCTACACGAACCGTAACCGCTAATGATTTTGAATATAGTTTATTTAGATTATGCGACAGTAAAACGGCTTCTCCAGGTAGTTGGGTGGTTAATAACCTCTGGGATATTGAAGCAAAAAATGATTCTCTGAGAATTATTTTAAAATCTCCAGACCCTTCTTTCATTGGAAAGCTTACAATGAAGTACTGCTCTGTTGTACCAAAAGAAATTGTAACCTACTACAATAGTGATTTTAGAGCTAACCCAATAGGTACAGGTCCATTTAAACTAAAACGTTGGGAAGAAAATTTAAAACTCGTTTTCCGAAGAAATGATCAGTATTTTGAAACAGACACCAATGGAGATCAATTACCATATTTGGAAGCTGTTGCAATAACCTTTTTACCAGATAAGCAGAGTGAATTTCTACAATTTGCTCAAGGAAACATTGATTTTGTGTCTGGGTTGGATGCCTCATATAAGGATGAGATTTTAACTGCAAGCGGTAATTTACGTGATAGCTACGAAACAGATGTGAATATGATTCGGGGACCATATTTAAATACCGAATATTTGGCATTTTTTATGGATTCTGAAATCCCCGAAATGCAATCACAAACCTTACGTCAAGCCATAAATTATGGATTCGACAAACAAAAGATGATGACCTATTTACGCAATGGTATTGGTATTCCTGCTCATGGTGGTTTTATTCCAAAAGGTTTACCAGGATATAGTGAAACTATAGGATTTGATTATCAACCTGAAAAAGCAAAGCAATTGGTACAGCAATTTAAAACAGATACTGGAATCAATACCCCAGAAATTACAATTACAACAACTAGTAATTATTTAAGCTTTTGTGAATACATACAGCGAGAGCTGCAAAAAATTGGAATAATAGTTAATGTAGATGTCGTACCAGCTGCAACATTAAAAGATGCAAAGGCTAATGGTAAATTAGATATGTTTAGAGCGAGTTGGGTTGCCGATTATCCTGATGCTGAAAATTATTTATCTCTCTATTCAAGTAAGAATTTTGCGCCTAATGGTCCAAACTATACACATTTTACAAGTAAAACATTTGATGAATGGTACCAAAGTGCTTTTACTATCACAGATCCCAAAGTGCGTGAAACATTGTATACTAAAATGGACAGTTTAGTGATGGCTAATACACCTATTGTCCCTTTGTTTTATGATGAAGTGGTAAGGTTTACAAGGAAAAATGTAACTGGATTAGGAATAAATCCAATTAATTTACTAGACCTAAAACGCGTTAGAAAAAATAAATAGGGCTATTATATATTATCTGAATTTTTACCGATATCCTGAATTTCATTCGTGTCGATAACAACATTTTTTTTCCAGGCTTTCTTCAAAATCGAATATAAAAGATACACAGCGCCAAGTGCTATTGGTAAAGCTATTATTGTCAATAATAATGTATTCTCCCAGTCAATACCTAATCCAAAAACCTCATCAGCAATCCCTAAAAGGACACCACCAATCAATGCAGCCACATAATAAGATACAACACCTAGAATTGCAAAAACCCACTTGTTTTGATTGTGCTCTTCTGCTAATCTAAAAAAACTTCTTCCAATGAATATTATGAGTAGAATTTCTAGCATGGTTTTATTTAAATTAATGGTTAGTACACCAAAACTAAGGAAATAAACCTAATTTATTGTGAAATAATAAATATCATCTTCACCTTTTCCTTTAGGTCGTCGTGATGAGAAGTAACCTTCGGTCTTACTATCATTAATGACATAGCAAAAATCATCACTTCTGCTATTGATAGGTTTTGGTAATAATTGAGGTTCTTCGGTTTCTGGATCTCCTTTCAGATTATAGCTGTAGATATCCAATCCGCCAACACCGCCAACACGATCTGATGCAAAGTATAATACATTATCCTTGCTCACAAATGGAAACATATCTTTGCGTGGTGAATTGATCTTTTTGCCTAAATTTTCAACCTCTCCATATTTACCATCACCTAATATTTTCACTTTAAAAAGATCAGTTTGTCCGTGAGCTCCATGTGCATTTGATGTGAAATATATTGTAGATCCATCTGGACTTAATACTGCATGTCCATAATTATATTTTGGATCACAAAATGGCAAGGGTTCAAAATTTGTCCAACCGCGACCTTCTATATATTCACCACGTTGAATATTTAGATTAATTGATTTTAATTTTCGTTTATACGATTTACCACGTTTCATAAAATTTGTCGTGATATACATATACTTACCATCAGGACTAAAACCTGCACTTGAGGTATTAAAAACAAAATCTTCAGATTTAATAAACTGTTTAGAGTTGATGATTTCACCATCTTTAGTTTTTTCGGCTTCAAACATTGTATAGATTAATCGCTTGTCGTGATCTCGTCTTGCTCTATTTCTGTTATCAAGCATGTAAGAGGTATAATATACCTTATCGCCTTTATAAAAAACGACACCATATTGACTTTTGTCGTCATTAATCTTTAGGTTTTTAATTGTGTAGGTTTGGGCAAACCCGAAATTAATTGTCAATACTAAAATGATACTGCAAATAAACTTCATGTTTCTATAATTTAATATTAGCTTTTTCTCCATTTTTTTGTCTCTTCAAAAACATGCTCCAAAATGGCTTTATCAACTTCGGAAAAATCAATGTTTCTCCGTTTCATTACAACTTCAGCTACTTCAAACGCCTTTTTGGTCACATATGTTGTAAAACCAGAATGTCCTCCCCATGAAAAACTAGGAATGAAATTTCTTGGAAATCCGCTTCCGAAGATATTAGCACTTACTCCAACAACTGTACCAGTATTAAACATGGTATTGATTCCACATTTACTATGATCACCCATCATAAGTCCACAAAACTGCAATCCTGTTCTTGCAAAACCTTCTGTTTGATAATCCCAAAGTCTTACTTCGGCATAGTTATTCTTTAAATTTGAGTTATTAGTATCTGCACCGAGATTACACCATTCGCCTAGCACGGAATTACCCAAGAATCCATCATGACCTTTATTTGAATATCCAAAAATAACTGAGTTATTAACTTCACCACCTACTTTACTATGAGGTCCAACAGTGGTAGGTCCGTAAATCTTAGCACCTAACTTTACAGTAGCATGATCACATAAAGCGAAAGGGCCTCTAATGATACTACCTTCCATAATTTCGGCATCTTTGCCAATATAAATAGGACCAGAATTAGCATTTAAGGTTACATATTCAAGTTTGGCTCCTTCTTCAATAAAAACATTTTGTGTTCCAAGAACTTGATTAGAACTTGGTATGGGTTGTGATTGACGATCTCGTGTTAACAAATCAAAATCGGCTTGAATAGCATCACCATTAGTAGCAAAAATATCCCAAGTATGTTCAATTTTCAAAACAGGCTCATCATACTCTATAGCTTCATAAGTTTCAAAATTAATTTCATCTTGAGTATTTTTTGAAAAAAACGCGATAACATCCTCATTTTGAAATACAGCTTGATTCTCTTCTAAACCTTTAATAATAGCCACCAATTCTTTATTAGGTAAATAGGATGCATTTATCATGACATTTTCATCCATTTCAACCATTGGATATTTTTCAGACAAATACTCTTCGGTTAAGGTTGTGATGGTAAAGCCTAAATGTTTTTCCCATTTTTCTCTAATGGTAAGTATACCTACTCTAATGTCGGCTACTGGCCTTGTGAAAGTAAAAGGCAATAAATTAGGACGTGATGGACCATCAAAAAGAATATAATTCATGATAACTAGTAGTTAGATGTTAAAAGTAAATCAATTATATAAAACAAAAAAGCCTTCGGGACAAATCCTGAAGGCTTACTATATCATATAGCTTAAGCTTATTTTTTAAACTTAGCGTATTTGTTTTTAAACTTATCAATACGTCCTGCTGTATCTACTAATTTAGACTTACCAGTATAATATGGGTGAGACGTTCTAGAAATTTCCAATTTAATTACTGGATACTCAACACCATCAACTTCAATTGTTTCACTAGTCTCAGCAGTAGATTTAGTTAAAAACACGTCATCATTAGACATATCTTTGAATGCTACTAATCTATAATTTTCTGGATGTATTCCTTTTTTCATCTCTTTAAACTTTAAAATCCTTACTATTTTGGAGGTGCAAATTTAAGTAATTTTTGTAAATTACCAATAATTTATTTCTTTTTTTATTTCGTAGATATTTGTAACAAATATAAACATATAGATACTAACTAACATAATCACTAAATAATCAACTAACAATTATGGAAAAATCAATTAAATCGTCATCGATTAACTATGGCATATACTTAGCTTTAGCCCTTGTTTTATACACTGTTTTATGCTATGTCATTAATGTGGAAATGGTAGTCAATTTTTGGATAAATATTCTAGTTATTCCATTGACAATTATAGCAGTAGGTGTTATTTCTAGTGCAAAAGCAAAAAGTATATTAGGAGGATTTATGTCGTTCAAACAAGCGTTTACCGCTTATTTCATTCCTATTGCCATAGCAGTAACTATTAGTACAATTACGACAGTTATTCTTTATAATTACATCGATCCTGATACTGCAGATTACATAAAAGAAATGGTAATAACTAAAACTAGAGATTTCATGGAAGGTTTCGGAGCACCACAGAGTGATATCAACGAAGCTATAGCAGAAATGGAAGGTCAAGACATGTTTGCACCTGCAACACAATTAAGATCTTTAGCGCAAAGTTTAGTATTCTTCATTGTTATAGGATTAATTGTGTCTTTAATCATGAAGAAAAAAGACCCTAATGAAGCTTAAATAATTTCAGTATTTTTGAACTTTAAACATTCAAAATCACTACATGAACATATCAGTAGTCATACCACTACTTAATGAGCAAGAGTCATTAACCGAATTACACGATTGGATTGCAAAAGTCATGCAATCCAATCGTTTTTCTTATGAAATCATTTTTATAGATGATGGTAGCACAGATGAATCTTGGTCAACTATTATGCAATTATCTCAAAAAGACAGCAATGTTAAAGGGATACGTTTTTTAAAAAACTTCGGAAAATCACAAGCACTCCATGCTGGATTTGCTAAAGCAGAAGGTGACGTTGTAATTACAATGGATGCAGATTTACAAGATAATCCTGAAGAAATTCCGGAACTATACAATATGATCGTTGTCGAGAAATTTGATTTGGTATCTGGATGGAAAAAGAAACGCTATGATTCTGTAATTGCAAAAAACCTTCCTTCTAAGTTATTCAATTGGGCTGCTCGAAGAACCTCTGGTGTTAAACTTAACGATTTTAATTGCGGACTTAAAGCTTACAATAAAAATGTTGTTAAAAACATTGATGTCAATGGTGAAATGCATCGTTACATTCCTGTACTAGCCAAAAATGCTGGATTTACTAATATAGGCGAAAAAATTGTGCAACATCAAGCCAGAAAATACGGAGAGACTAAATTTGGTATGGATCGTTTTATTAATGGTTTTTTAGACTTAATAACCATTTGGTTTTTATCCCGCTTTGGAAAACGCCCAATGCACCTGTTTGGAGCTTTAGGTGTTATTATGTTTGGGATAGGGTTTGTTTTTGCGTTTTACTTAGGAATTGATAAGCTATTCTTAAATCCTACAGGACGATTAATTACAGATCGTCCACAATTTTACATTGCACTCACCACAATGATTCTTGGTTCTCAATTTTTCGTAGCTGGATTTTTAGGCGAATTGATCTTGCGTTCTAAAAGAGATAGAAGTCGCTATTTGATAAAACAAGAACTTAATTTTTAACACTAGCCCAAATTATCGAAACCTTAGTCATTCAAAATTATTGAATTACGTATTTTTGCAGCATAATTAATACACATGATACATATTGAACCTCAACTATTAGAACGTGTCAACACATGGTTAACACCAACTTTTGATCAAGAGACTCAAAATTTTATAAAAGATTTAATAGCTAATAACCCAACCGAATTAAAAGAGAGCTTCTACAAAGATCTCGAATTTGGAACTGGCGGAATGCGAGGCGTCATGGGAATTGGCACCAACCGTATAAATAAATTCACTCTTGGTAAAAACACGCAAGGGCTGAGCAATTATCTTAAATCGCAATTCCCTTCTGAAACGTTAAAGGTTGCTATAGCTTACGATTGCAGGCATAATAGTAAATCATTAGCAAAAGTTGTAGCCGATGTATTTTCGGCAAACGGAATACACGTTTATCTTTTTGAGGATTTGCGTCCAACACCTGAATTATCGTTTGCACTCAAACATCTAGGTTGCCATTGTGGAATTGTATTAACTGCATCTCATAATCCTCCAGAGTATAATGGTTACAAGGTCTATTGGCAAGATGGCGGACAACTTGTTCCTCCTCAAGACGCTGAGATTATTGCCGAAATTAATCGTTTAGATTATGCCGAAATAAAATTTGAAGCTAATGACCAAAATATTGAATATATAGGAAAAGCTGTTGATGATGTATTTATTGATAATGCTGTCAAGAATGGTAGTTTTAGCACAACAAAAGAAGCGAAAGAACACTTAAATATTGTCTTTACGTCTTTGCATGGCACATCTATTACTGCAATACCAGAAACTCTTGAACGCGCAGGATATACTAATGTTCATATCGTTGAAGAACAACGTGAACCTAATGGTGATTTTCCAACAGTCAAATCTCCAAACCCTGAAGAACCTGAAGCCTTAAAAATGGCTATGCAACTCGCAGATAAAGTAGATGGCGATATTGTAGTAGGTACAGATCCTGATTGTGACCGTCTTGGTGTCGTTGTTAGAAATCTAGAAAATGAATTGGTGATTCTCAACGGAAATCAAACTATGATTTTAATGACCAACTTCTTATTGAAACAATGGAGAGACTCTGGTCGTATAAATGGGAATCAGTTTGTGGGTTCAACAATTGTATCAACACCAATGATGTCTGTTTTAACCAACGCCTATGGTGTCGAATGTAAAATTGGACTTACAGGTTTTAAATGGATAGCAAAAATGATCAAAGACTTCCCTGATGTTGATTTTATTGGTGGTGGTGAAGAAAGTTTTGGATTCATGGTAGGCGATTTTGTGAGAGACAAGGATGCTGTAACATCAACCCTCTTAGCTTGTGAAATTGCGGCTCAGGCAAAAGCCAAAGGGATTAGTATGTATAAAGAACTAATCGACTTGTATATCGAACATGGGTTTTACAAAGAACGTTTAGTATCATTCACTAAAAAAGGAATTGAAGGTGCACAAGAGATTAAACAAATGATGATCGATGCACGTCAAAATCCGTTAAAAGAGGTTAATGGTTCAAAAGTAGTACGTATTGAAGACTACCAATTGTCAACTATTAAACACATAAGTACTGGAGAAGAAACTGCTCTTGACATTCCTAAATCTAATGTGCTTATTTATTATACCGAAGACGGTAGTAAGATTGCGTTGCGCCCAAGTGGAACAGAACCTAAGATAAAATTCTATATTAGTGTCAATACAAACTTAGACAATATGGCAGCATTTAAGGCTACGGAACAAAAGTTGGAAGCTCGTATTGATGCCATCTTAAAAGATATGAAACTCAGTTAATGAATTATTTCAAACAAATATTAGGTTTTGCAAGACCATATAAAAAATTTGCAGCTCTAAATATTATCTGTAATATTTTTTATGCCTTATTTAGTGCATTATCGTTTATAGCATTAATCCCAATGCTCGATGTGCTCTTTCCTACGGATCAACCTTGTGAAGAGCAAGAAGCAATTGTGAAACCTGTATGGACTGGCATCTCTAACACCATGGACTATTTTAAAGATTTCATGGCATATAGAGTTGATGGTTTTGCTCAAGATGACCCTTCAAAAGCTCTTCTTTTGGTTATATCCTTGGTCATTTTACTCTTTTTCTTGAAAAACATCTTTAATTATTTAGCGATGTATTTTATTACATTTTTAAGAAATGGTGTTTTAAAAGATTTAAGAAATGCCATTTTTGATAAAATCACACAACTACCTATTGCTTTCTTTTCTGAAAAACGAAAAGGAGATACTATGGCAAGAATTTCTAATGATGTACAGGAAATTCAAGGATCTTTCTTATCCATTTTAGAACTTATTGTTAGAGAGCCATTAACCATCATTTTTACTATTGTAATGATGCTTTTGATTAGTGCTAAACTAACACTCTTTGTGTTTGTTTTTATTCCAATTTCAGGGTTTATCATCTCTAGAATTGGTAAATCATTAAAAAAGAAATCTGACAGAGTTCAAAAAGAACAAGGGACTTTTCTATCTATTATAGAGGAAACCTTAGGTGGATTAAAAGTTATTAAAGGATTTAATGGAGAAACCTCATTTTTAAATAAGTTTAAAGCTTCAACCACCCGTTTTTATCACTTTTCAAACAAATTATTAAATCGTCAAAACTTTGCTTCACCAACAAGTGAATTTTTAGGTATCACTGTTATTGCTATTTTATTATGGTATGGAGGAAGAATGGTACTCATAGATGGAACACTTGATGGAAGCTCATTTATTGCTTACATGGGATTAGCTTATAACATCCTTACGCCTGCAAAAGCTATAAGTAAAGCGAGTTATAGTGTAAAGAAAGGAAATGCAGCAGCAGAGCGTGTTTTAGAAATACTTAACACAACATCAACATTAGAAGATCGACCAGATGCTATCTATAAAAATGACTTTACCTCAGAAATTGCATTAAATAATATCTCGTTTAAATATGAAGAAGATTTAGTTCTTAAAAATTTCTCCATTAAGGTTCCTAAAGGAAAAAGCGTTGCACTGGTTGGACAATCTGGAAGTGGAAAATCGACCATTGCTAAT
This sequence comes from uncultured Psychroserpens sp., assembly GCF_947500255.1. GTDB lineage: Bacteria > Bacteroidota > Bacteroidia > Flavobacteriales > Flavobacteriaceae > Psychroserpens. The sequence goes on from NZ_CANMRL010000002.1 coordinate 336,494, forward strand.
TTAGTTACTCGTTTTTATGATGTAACCGATGGTAGTATCTCAATTGACGGAACAGATATTAAACACCTTACTAAACATTCGTTAAGAGGACTAATGGGATTAGTGACACAAGACTCTATATTATTTAATGATACTGTTAGAAATAATATTCTATTAGGAAAAGAAGATGCTACTGATGATGACATTATAGAAGCTCTAAAAATTGCTAATGCCTGGGAATTTGTTGAAAATCTAAAAGGTGGATTAGATTTTAATATTGGTGATTCTGGTGGTAAAATTTCTGGAGGACAAAAACAGCGCTTAAGTATTGCTAGAGCTGTATTGAAAAATCCGCCTATTATGATTTTAGATGAAGCAACGTCTGCTCTTGATACTGAAAGTGAGCGTTTGGTTCAAAATGCTTTGGAGAACATGATGAAAAATAGAACATCAATCATTATAGCCCATAGATTATCTACTATTCAAAATGCCGACGAGATTATCGTAATGAATAAAGGTGAAATAGCCGAGCAAGGCACTCATGATGAGCTCATAGCGAAACAAGGAGTTTATAAGAAATTAGTTGATATGCAAAGTTTTGAATAAGTAACAATTTCCAAAGAAAATAAAAACAAAAAACAGAAAAGGATGCAACATAAATTGCATCCTTTTCGTTTCTATTACCATATTTGGGGACAATGGTAATATTAAAGTAGGTTAGGCTGTGACAAACATAGATGAAATAAATGTAGTATGCAAGAAAAAAATGCATTTCATCGTTATTTTTTCACACTTTATCGATAGTATTTTATTTAAACTATTGAATTTCAATGTTTTAAAAAAAATATTTTTTTTCATTAAACTTTCATTAAATTGAAACGTCTAAATAAAAAATAGTTTTATTGGATAACGAACAAGATTTTATACAGCGCTTATCAAACTCATCTACTAAAGAAGCCGCCTTTAAAGAACTTTTAAAGCTCTATAAGGAACGTTTGTACTGGCATATACGTCATATCGTAAAATCCCATGACGATACCGACGATGTTTTACAAAACACATTTATCAAAATCTATAAAAATATCCATAACTTTAAAGGAGATAGTAAGTTGTATTCTTGGATGTATCGTATTGCTACTAATGAATCTATTACTTATATCAACAGAAATGCAAAACGTCTGAATATATCTAATGAAGAAACACATCAACATCTGGTAAACAATATAAAAGCTGATGTTTATTTTGAAGGTGATACTATTCAATATAAATTGCAGCAAGCAATCGCGACATTGCCAGAAAAGCAACAAATGGTATTTAATATGAAATATTTTCAAGATATAAAATACAAAGAGATGTCTGATATTTTAGAAACTAGTGAAGGTGCACTTAAAGCATCATATCATATTGCAGTAAAAAAAATAGAAGCCTTTTTAACCCAAGATTAAACCAATTACAGACTTAAGAGTCTTATAATTATGAAACAGAAAAAATTAGATACTATTAAAACTTCAGGGTTTAAAACACCTAAGGATTACTTTTCTCAAGTAGAAGAGCAAATTCTTAATGAAGTGAAGTTAATAGATAAAGTTGACCAATCTGGTTTTGATGTTCCTGAATCCTATTTTGATTCAATAGAGAAAGATATCTTGGATAAGATTAATTCTGAACATGACTCGAAAGTTGTGTCATTAGTGAATTGGAAAAAGATAATGTATACCACTGCCATTGCAGCATCTTTAATTTTAATGTTTAATGTATTTTTCAATACTGATGAAAATGTAACTTGGGAAAATCTAGACACCGCTTCTATTGAAAACTATATAGAGGTAGAAGATTATACAACCTACGAATTAGCATCGCTTTTAACAGAAGACGAATTAAACAAAGACAATTTTATAGAAAACGATATACCTGAAAATTCAATAGAAACTTATCTATTAGATAATGTAGAACTTGAAGACCTGATTATAGAATAATTATTATGAAACATCTCTTAGTTACCACAAATAAAAAGCTTAATCAAACTCAGATGTTCCATGTTACAACTGAAAAGAATAAACGTGTACACATGAAAAAAACACTTATAACTATATTGTTTATTGCATTAACGATAAGTGCATTCGGACAAAGAAAAGAACGACAAGAGCGATTAAAAGCACTAAAAGTAGCGTTCATCACTGAAAAACTAGAACTTACATCGGATGAAGCTGAAAAGTTTTGGCCAGTGTATAATGCCATAGAAGAGAAAAAAGAAGTCTTAAGAAAAGAAGTGCAAACTATACGCAGAGAATTAGACTTTGATGCCTTAACAGATACTGAAGCCAATAAACTACTTAAAGATTTGATGGGACTTGAAAACAGAAAGCATAATCTGCAAATCAAACAAGTAAATGATTTACTACAAGTGATACCTGCTAAAAAAATCATCTTACTAAAAGTAGTAGAAGAACAGTTTAAAGCTCAAATGCTAAAAGAATTGAGAAAACGACGTGAAAAATTTAAAAAGAATACACCTTAACATTCAAGAAGCCTAAACAGGCTTCTTTTTTATTTAAAGGTTAATTTAGACACACGTTCACGACCTGCAGCATAAGCCACACTATCATTTAAAAATCGAATCGTATAAAACCCTTCATCACTTAAATGAGTCCAAGTATTTCCATAATCGCTTGAGTAATCAATCCCCTTAAAACCTACAGCAACTAGTGCTTTACCATTACTATTAGGTATATATTTTACACAGCTTCTGTAACCAGGTGATTGATTCTTAGCTACTAATTGCCAGGTTTTTCCACCATCTTGTGTTCTAATTTTATTCGCGCTACTATCTGCTGGTTTTGTATAGTCTCCTCCTATAGCAAAACCATTTGTCTCATCATAAAAATCGATAGAATACATTCCTGTGGTTTCCAAACCTTGAACAATAGGCGTTTCAAAAACATTCCAAGTTTTTCCTTTATCTGCTGAATATAAAATGCGACTCGACTTTCCGCCTGTAGCTACCCATACCTTATCGCCTACTATTGCAATATTTGTATCACTTGCAGCAAAAGCGGCTTCTCCCTCTTTCGATTTTGGTAGAACATCACAAGATAACTTGGTCCATGTATTCCCGCCATCGCGTGTAATGATCACACTCATACACTCATCGGTTGGATCTCCTATAGCAATACCCTCTTGATCATTCCAAAACTCCATAGAGTCATAAAACGCTTTGGGATGCTCTTCTTTATAAACAACCTTAATCTTATCTTCTTCAATGTTGAGTTTATAGATTAATGCAGGTGAACCAATACTAATACCATAACCATGTTTCTCTGTTGCCGACAATGCTCTAAAATTTGGTACAATTGAATCATATGTTAATGAAATAGGAAAAACAATATCATAATTTTTAGAGGCATATAACTCCTCATTAGCTAAAAACTCAAATACTCCTTTTGGACCTATAGCCCCAAATTCGCCTTTTGATGTTAAAAATGCGAGACCTTCTAAGCCATCAACTAATTCAATAGCTCTAACATTCAACAAAGAATCTTGAAGAATGGTTTCTATCTCAACCGTTGTAAATTGCTTTTTATCTAACTGACGTGTTTTCTTATTCTGTCTATTCAATCCGAAACCATATATAGAAATGATTAAAATCGGACCTATTAAAAGGAGGAGCACTTTTTTCATGAGCATCAAATTTCTATAAAAATAAAAAAGCTCCATGACATAATCACGAAGCTTGTCAAATTAACATTAAAGACATCAATCAAATCTCTATATTAATTTATTCCTTTTGATGTAGTAATAGAAAAAAACTTGCGCTACATAACTAAAAAGCGCATCAATAATATTGAAGCGCTTTCAAAAAGACTCAAACATCTATTAACATCACTTACGTTTTTGTCTTCTTTTCTTTTTTATAGCCTTAAAAACAATTTTCTTAAACTGTTCTTTTTGTTCATTTGTACATAACTCTTGAATCGCTCTAAAGTGATAATACGTTTTAGCATCTCTTTTCGCTTCTTGCGTCCCTATTAATTGGGTTAGAGAATCTACGGTTACTGTAGATATATTTTCTTCAGAAATTTCAGTAAACAAGTGCCCTTTTAGCTCTTTAATAGTATCAGAAATCACTTTCATTTCAACCTCATGTTGATCATTTAGTGCTTTAAATTGTTGCATTTGAGAACTATCAAACTTTAATTCTTTTGCAATAAACCCTCCCGAACTACCTCTTTTTTTACCTTTAGAATGACCAAGATGATTAATCAAGAAAAAAATATTGGTAACCGCTAGGAATATAATAAGTACGTATAAGATTTTATTGGTCTTCATAAGTATCAGTTAATAAACTATTGCTTTCATGTGTGGTCAAATCATATAACTCAGCAAAATCTGAAATATAATCGTCATAGGTTGAGTTATTAATTTGCGTTAGAGTAAAAACATTCAAAACGATAAAACAAAATAACGTTGCCAGTTGAAATTTTGGAGTAAACCAAGTCCAATTCACCTGCCTCATTTCTCTTTTTTCAGAAAACAAAACACTCAACATTTTGTCTTTAAAAAAAGGAGACACCTTAACATCTTTAATAGTATCGACACTATTTAAAACAGTATTGACCTTATCCTGTATATCTTTATTTGTTTTCATTATCATTTCTTTAGATGTTAATTATATATAAAACTTGCGCTGTTAATTATTTTTATAAAAATTATCCAAGGTCTTCTGTAAATTCTTTTTTGCTCTAAAAATCAACGATTCAACAGAAGAGAGACTCTTTTGGGTAATATCACTTACTTCCTGATAACTCTTCCCATCAATTTTATTTAAAGTAAATACTAATCGCTGAGCTTCAGGTAGATTATTTATCGCTAAAAATAATAGTTCATTGATTTCTTTATTCTCCAGAATAATCCCTGGATGGTTCATTTCAGTAAAATAATTCGTTCTATCTATTTCAAAGTGTTGTCCAGTTATAGATTGCATGAAGGCAAAACGTTTCTTTGTATTTCGCTTTCTTATAAATTCTAAACACTTATTTGTCGTGATTCTGTAAATCCAGGTAGATAATTTAGATTGCTCCTTAAATTTAGAGATCGATCTATACACTTCTACAAAAACCTCTTGTGCGATATCTTCCGCATCTTGTCTATTAGGGACAAAAGATAAACAGGTTCCAAATACTTTTTGTTGATAGTCGTCTAAGAGCTTGCTGTAAGATGCTCTACTTCCACTTTTTAATGCTTCTATATATTCGGTTTCTGTCAAAAAAAGAAAACTAGATTAATTTAATTAGTTTTAGATGTGTTTTAGGATAAAAACTTGTGCGAAAAAATTATTTCTTAAAAGATAACACTTTATCTTAAACACTTCAATATCTAAACTTTTAATGTACCTTTGCATGCTTAATTTTTTATAATGCGTTTACACAGAAACTTATGCTTTGCGGTTATTGATGGGTTAACACTCATCTTCAATGAAGGCAAATATGCAGATAAAGTCATTCAACAACTACTTAAACGTGATAAACGTTGGGGAAGTCGTGATCGTGCCTTTGTTGCCGAAACAACTTACGACATAGTACGTTGGAAACGATTATATGCTGAAATTGCCGAAGTTAAAGCACCTTACGATAGAGATAATTTATGGCGCATTTTTGCAGTCTGGGCAACCTTAAGAGGTATCAAATTACCAGATTGGAAATATTTTGAAAATACGCCTCAACGAAAAATCAAAGGTCGTTTTGATGAATTATCTCAAACAAGAAAATTTAAAGAATCCATCCCTGATTGGTTGGATGAACTAGGAGCTAAAGAGTTAGGCGAGTCTATTTGGACTAAAGAAATTACTGCGCTTAACCAACAAGCTGATGTGATCTTAAGAGTGAATACACTCAAAACTACAAAGGAGAAATTACAAGCACTCTTATTTGACGACAATATAGAAACAGAGTCAATTAAAGGCTATCCAAATGCGCTTAAATTAAGAGAAAGAGCAAACGTATTTCAAACGGAGTCATTTAAAAATGGTTTTTTTGAAGTTCAAGATGCGTCATCGCAATTAGTAGCAGAATTTTTGGACGTTAAACCTGGAATGCGAGTGGTAGACACCTGTGCAGGTGCAGGAGGAAAAGCTTTGCATTTAGCTTCTTTAATGGAAAATAAAGGTCAGGTTATTGCCTTAGATATTTATGCCAATAAATTACATGAACTTAAACGTAGAGCTAAGCGTAATGGTGCTTTTAATATTGAAACAAGACCAATAGAATCTACTAAAGTTGTTAAGAAGTTATATGATAAAGCCGATCGCGTTTTAATTGATGCTCCTTGCTCTGGCTTAGGTGTTCTTAGACGAAACCCAGACGCTAAGTGGAAATTACAGCCTGAGTTTATTGATTCTATTAAAACAACTCAACAAGAGATCTTACAACAATATTCAAGAATAGTAAAGTCTGGTGGGAAATTGGTTTATGCGACGTGCTCTATTCTTCCTTCTGAAAATAAGAATCAAGTTGATGCCTTTTTAGCATCTGAATTCGGTAAAGATTTTAAATTAATAAAAGATAAAAGTATATTGTCTCATGAATCTGGATATGATGGATTCTATATGGCATTGCTGGAAAAGAAAAAATAATACCCAAATACATGAAGCATTTTTACACCTTACTCATTACGCTTATAACATTAACCGCTTCGGCACAGGTTCCTGCTGGATATTACGACTATGCAACCGGATCAGGTTATACGCTAAAAACACAATTATTTAAGATCATCAATAATGTAGATGATCCTGAAATTAATAACAGTATTGAAGAATTTCAAACTGTAGAAAGCTACAATTCCTTAGATGGATTTAATGCTACATACGAGCTAGATTTTTATTATGAGGTTAATGGCAATACTACCATTTTAGATATGTACTCTGAAAATCCTTCTGGAGCAGATCCATATAATTACACACCAGTTGTTGATGAATGTGGAAATTTCAACGGAGAAGGTGTTTGCTATAACAAAGAGCATGTTATTCCACAGTCCGTTTTTAGCTCACAACTACCAATGTATAGTGATGCACATCATTTAATACCTACCGATGGGCGTGTTAATGGGTTTAGAAGTAATTTTCCGTTTGGAAATGTGGATAACAGCCAATTAGTATCTCAGTCTGGTATTTCTAATCCTACGCAAAATGGCTCCAAATTAGGTGAATATTTAGATTTAGGATATCCTGTGGATTACAATGGTGACGTTTTTGAACCTATAGACGAGTTTAAAGGTGACATTGCGCGAATCTATTTTTACTTTGTGACACGATATGAAGATCAAGTAAGCAACTGGTCGTCGTATGCTATGTTTAATGGTAGCTCAGACCAAGTTTTAGCTGAACCTTTTCTTAGTGTTTTAATCGACTGGCATTTAAATGATCCTGTTTCTCAAAAAGAAATTGATAGAAACAATAATATCTATTACAACCATCAAAATAACAGAAACCCATTTGTAGATCACCCTGAATATGTGGCTTTAATTTGGAATACGACTCCTGATACTGAAGCACCTTCAGATGTTACAGATCTTGCAGCGTCTAATCCAACTGATAATACTATTGATCTATCTTGGACTGCAGCAACAGATAATATTGCAGTATCTTCATATGACATTTATGTAGATGGTGTGAATACATTCAACACCTCTAATACCACGTTCACAGTTCCAGGACTTACCGCAGACACTAACTATTGCTTTACAATTAAAGCTAAAGATGCCTCTGGTAACGAATCCAATTTCAGCAATCAAGCTTGTGAAATGACTACAAACAATGGAAGTTCTGGAGGTGATATAGATATTTTCTTTTCAGAATACATTGAAGGTTCAGGAACCAACAAAGTTTTAGAAATTGCCAATTTCACTGGAGCTGCAGTTGACATGTCTATTTATACCTTAAAACTTAGTGCAAACGGAAATGCTAACTGGAGCACCACTTATACATTTCCGAATAATACAACTATTAACAATCAAGACGTCTATGTGATAGCCAATGGAGGCTCAATCGTTTGTACTTCTGAATATGACGATATCAACAATGCCATAACTTCATTTAATGGAAATGATGCTATTGGACTATTTAAGAATGATATATTGATCGATATCTTAGGCGATTTTAATAGTAGTGCTAATTATGCACAAAATACAACCTTGGTTAGAAAACCAGAAATAGATCGCCCTACAACAACTTTTGACATCAACGAATGGAATAGTTTTGCATCTAATAATTGTGATGATCTTGGAACACATATCCAAACTTTAGATGTTGAAGACTTTATAGTATCAGATATTAAATTATATCCAAATCCGGTAAAAGGTAATGAAGTCACTATAGTATCGAATGAGGCTATTTCAGTTGAAGTTTATGATTTATTGGGTAAAAAAGTGAGCGAGCAAAACATCACATTAGAACATCAAACTCTTGATATCTCAGGATTATCAAAAGGGATGTACATCATTAGACTTAATTCATCTAAAGGAAGTATTACAAAAAAATTAATTAGACAATAACATTTGTTTATATACTAAAAAAAAGCGACTCCTGAGAGTCGCTTTTTTTTTACATGATAATATCATTTTTCCATTCATAAGGTTCAGGAATATTAGTGTCATCAATGAGCTGTCTAATATCTATTTCAATACCACGACTCATATTAGTTATTGGCACATCATTTGGTCCTCCTTCAAAAGGATTTTCAGTATTTTCTCCTATAGCTTCCATAGTATGAAATACCCAAGCTAAAAGTGTGCTAAACGGAATAGAAAACCAAACAAAATGCTGGGCAATAAATTCTTGTATTCTATGCAATGCGGATGTGTGGGTTGCATGTCCTTCCAAATCTGTCACAATGTGTTTCCCAATATCTTCAAATCCTTCCATAATTCCGAAAGGCAATAAAATAATAAAGAGCCAAACAAACATATAGTTTAATGTTGCAAATTGTCTTGGATAAGGGAAGTTCTTTATACGTTCACTTTTTCCTTGTAGCGCATAAAACTCCACCAGCATATTTGATAATTCCATATGTCTAAAGTCTTCGATTAAATCGTTTTGCTTTAGCTCTTTTAAGCGTCTAGATTGGATACCTAATAGTTGTGAAGCTCTATTGCCTTTAGCAAATACTTCGTTGTATTCATTTTCAGAAATATAACCTTTAATGGCCTCTTCAATAGGAATGGTGTCTTCACAAACAAGATAATGTTTCTCTCTAAATTCTCGATTAGATCTTCCCGACTTCAAATGTTGCTCCCAAGGTTTATCTGCTCTTAATTGATAACGTAATGCTGTTAACCATGCCACATGACGATGCACTAATTCTTTATGAATGGTGTGTAATTTTTCATCAGATAATGGTTCTTTGGTATGATCATTATTAATAAAATCTTTGACCATGATTGTCCATGAACGTGATGCATTAACAATACCTCCCCAAATTTTACGCGCTTCCCATAGCCTATCATACGAAGCGTTATTTTTAAAACTAACAATAAATGCCACCGCTGTACCCATAACTCCTAAAGGTAACCAAGGCACATGCAGCCATTTAAGTCCAACAACATCAAATAAAACTACTGGGATAGTGGAAAGAATAAAGAATAAAAAAATATGACGACGCGTCCATTTAATGACGCCTTTAACTGGGAATATCCGTCTTGTATACATAGAATTGGTTTAAGTTAACTAAAAGTAAAAAAATAAGAACAATAAACACAGTATTGATTGTGAATTAATTGGTGGATAACTCAAAATATTCAATGCTATTATCTAAATAAGTTACACTGAAAAAGTGTAAATTTGTGCTTTCAAAAAACAACACAAAATACGAAATAATGATTCATTTCTTCGGAAACCAAAACAGCAAGGTATTTGCTGTTCAAGCAACAAAAGAATTATCAATTGAAACCATAGCTAAATTAACGTGGCTATTTGGCGACCAACCTAAACTAGAACAAGCATCTCTCGATGCTTTTTTTGTTGGTCCTCGTGCAGCAATGATTACACCTTGGAGTACCAATGCTGTTGAGATTACTCAAAATATGGGAATAAAAAACATTATTCGTATTGAAGAGTTTGAAGCCTGCCCAAAAGATTTTATAGAGTATGACCCAATGATTTCCGAAAAATATAACGGATTAGATCAAGAGTCGTTCACCATCGATATACAACCTGAAGATATATTAGACATTGAAGATATTTCTGCTTATAACCAACAAGAAGGTTTAGCTTTAAATGACGAAGAAATAGAATACCTTGAAGGTGTCTCAAAAAAAATAGGACGTCCTCTAACCGACTCAGAAGTTTTTGGGTTTTCACAAGTGAATAGTGAACACTGTCGTCATAAAATTTTCAATGGCACCTTTGTGATTGACGGAGAAGAAAAATCTACATCACTTTTTAAAATGATTAAAGAAACGTCTAAGCAAAATCCAAATGATATTGTTTCGGCCTATAAAGATAATGTTGCTTTCATTAAAGGACCTAAGGTTGAACAGTTTGCTCCTAAGCGCGCAGATGTTCCTGATTTTTATGAAACCAAATCGTTTGAATCTGTTATTTCTCTTAAAGCCGAGACGCATAATTTCCCTACAACCGTCGAACCTTTTAATGGTGCAGCTACTGGATCTGGTGGTGAAATCCGCGATCGACTTGCTGGAGGAAAAGGTTCATTACCCTTAGCTGGAACAGCTGTTTATATGACTTCATATTCACGTTTAGAAGAGAATCGTCCTTGGGAACAAAAACTTGAAGCTAGACCTTGGCTCTATCAAACACCAATGGATATTTTGATTAAAGCGAGTAATGGTGCTTCAGATTTTGGAAACAAATTTGGGCAACCGCTTATTTGTGGTTCTGTACTTACTTTCGAACATGAAGAGGATGCTAGAAAGTTAGGTTTTGATAAAGTGATTATGCAAGCTGGTGGCATAGGTTACGGAAAATTAGACCAAGCTATTAAAGCCGTACCTGAATCTGGTGATAAAATTGTAGTACTTGGTGGTGAAAATTATCGTATCGGAATGGGAGGTGCTGCTGTATCAAGTGCAGATACAGGAGAATTCTCTACAGGAATTGAACTTAATGCAGTACAGCGTTCAAATCCTGAAATGCAAAAACGAGCAGCCAATGTAGTACGTGGTATGGTAGAAAGTGAAAACAACCATATCATTTCTATTCATGATCATGGTGCTGGTGGACACCTTAATTGCTTAAGTGAATTAATTGAAGACACAGGTGGATGCATAGACTTAGATAAATTACCTGTAGGCGATCCTACACTTTCTGATAAAGAAATTATTGGAAACGAATCTCAAGAACGTATGGGATTATTAATTGCTGAAAAACACTTAGATCATATCAGTAAAATTGCTGAACGTGAACGTTCTCCATTATATACCGTCGGAAATGTAACAGATGACAAACATTTTTGCTTTAAGTCAGAAACGAAAGGTAACAAGCCAATGGATTTAGCATTGGAAGATATGTTCGGTAGTTCTCCAAAAACGATAATGACCGATATTTCTTTACACAGAGTTTATAGCGATGTTGCTTATAATCCTGACGAGTTTTATAATTACCTAGATCAAGTTTTACAACTTGAAGCAGTCGCTTGTAAAGATTGGCTGACCAACAAAGTAGATCGCTGTGTAGGTGGAAAAGTTGCAAAGCAACAATGTGCTGGACCATTACAATTACCATTAAATAATGTTGGTGTAATGGCTTTAGATTATAATGGAAAAGAAGGTATTGCCACATCAATTGGTCACTCGCCTATTTCGGGACTAATTAACCCTGAAGCGGGAAGTAGAAATAGTATTACAGAAGCATTAACCAATATTATTTGGGCGCCCTTAAAAGATGGTCTAAAAAGCGTCTCATTATCTGCTAACTGGATGTGGCCATGTAAAAATGAAGGTGAAGATGCAAGATTATATAAAGCTGTAAAAGCGATCTCAGAGTTTGCTATCGATTTAGGAATTAATGTTCCTACAGGAAAAGATTCATTATCGATGAAACAGAAATATCCAAACGAGGAAGTAATCTCTCCAGGAACTGTTATTATTTCTGCGGCAGCGAATTGCAATAATATCAAAAATGTAGTTGAGCCTGTGTTTAATAAAAATGCTGGAGATATCTATTACATTAATTTATCTCAAGACCATTTTAAATTAGGCGGAAGTTCTTTTGCCCAAATTTTAAATAAGATAGGAAATGATGTTCCAAATGTACAAGATGCTTTGTATGTAAAGACTGTTTTCAATACACTTCAACAATTAATTAAAGATCAGCAAATTGTAGCAGGACATGACGTGGCTTCTGGTGGTTTAATTACAACAGTATTGGAATTATGTTTTGCCGACACCAATTTAGGAGCAGAATTAGATCTTACTGCTTTAGGGGAAAAAGATTCGCTTAAACTATTATTTGCTGAGAATTCTGGTATCGTATTTCAAGCTAAAGACCAGTCTATTGAGCACATCCTATCAGAAGCTAATATCGAATTTTTCAATATTGGAAAAGTTACCGATACAGATGTTCTTGGCATTATAAATAATAATGAAGTGTTTACAATGACCGTATCCAGATTACGAGATATGTGGTATAAGACTTCTTTCTTATTGGATCAAAAACAAACCGCAAATGACTTGGCCGAAGCACGTTTTAAAAATTATTCGAAGCAACCATTAACCTATACGTTTCCGAAGCAATTTACTGGCCAATTACCAATTATAGATGCAACCAAACCTAGACCTAAAGCTGCAATTCTTCGTGAAAAAGGGAGTAACTCCGAGCGTGAAATGGCTAATGCTATGTATTTGGCTGGTTTTGATGTTAAAGACGTCCATATGACCGATTTAATTTCTGGACGCGAAACACTCGAAGATATTCAGTTTCTTGGTGCTGTTGGTGGTTTTTCTAACAGTGATGTTTTAGGATCTGCAAAAGGTTGGGCTGGAGCCATCAAATATAACGACAATGCAAATAAAGCCATTAAAAATTTCTTTGAAAGAGAAGATACACTGTCGGTTGGCATCTGCAATGGTTGTCAATTATTCATGGAATTAGAATTAATTAATCCTGAGCACAATACACATGGCAAAATGCTACACAACGATTCTAAAAAACATGAAAGTGCATTTACATCAGTTACTGTTCAAGAGAATAACTCTGTAATGTTATCCACTTTGAAAGATGCAACTTTGGGTGTTTGGATTAGCCATGGTGAAGGAAAATTTAATCTTCCAAATCCTGAGGAAGATTACAATATCGTTGCAAAATATGGCTACGATGCATATCCTTCAAATCCTAATGGATCAGATTATAATACGGCTATGATGTGTGATAAAACTGGACGTCATTTAGTGATGATGCCGCATATTGAACGTTCGACATTTCAATGGAATTGGGCTCATTATCCAGAAAACAGACAAGATGATGTATCGCCTTGGATTGAAGCGTTTGTGAATGCTAGAAGATGGGTAGAAAACAAATAATTATAATTTAGATTTAAAATTTAGTCTATTGCTTTCTTAATTCAGATTAATGTATTACTTTACCTACAATTAATCCTGATCAATGACGCTGAATTATTATGAAAACAAAGTTCCTCATCTTATAGAGGAATATTACCAATTGTCTTTTTCTGAAGACGCTGTTCCATTTCAATCTACTGTATTACCTATCGGACTTACGCACTTAACGAACATTTTTTATGGCGATCAAAAAGCAGTTTTGAATACAAAGGAGATGCGTATTTCTGATATTACAATTAGTGGGCAATTCTTTAGATCCTACCAATTACATTGTTTATCTAAAGCCATGTCGTTTGGAGTTAGCTTTCATCCCACTGCACTATTCAAAATTTTAAATACCGACATTTCCAAATTACAGGATAAGCATATGTCGTTATTAGATTTTCATCCAGAATTATATTCTAAAATGAAACCTCTATTTGAGAATTTTTCTGGTCCAGAAGATATGGTAAAACGTTTAGATCATTTCTTTTCTAAACTAAATCTTACAATTAATAAGACTACCAAAAACATTGATATAGCTATAGATCTCATAAAAAACAAGGAAGGACTTTTAAGTGTTCATAGTATTTTGGAGCATATTAATATGTCTCAAAAAACACTGGAAACTCAGTTCAAAAAAATTGTAGGGCTAACACCTGGAAAGTATGTGAGACTATATCGTTTTTTAAAACTAATGCGGAAATATGAAAATCAAGAGATTGCGATAAAGGATCTTATGTTTATGTTTGACTATTATGATCGGTCTCATTTTTCTAAAGATTTCAAGTTATTTATGAATGAAACTCCTAAATCCTATTTCAAAAAAGATTATCCATTATTAAAAGCTGTTTTTAAAAATAATTAGTTACGATTTTTTACACCGTTATACTATTTATAAATTATAAATTTACTATCTGAAATGTAAGTCAGTTTGTAAAATTAATAGTAAGGGTTTATTAGTTTTTAGTTATTTGTAGTAAAAAGACTTGACTATTTCATTTTAGTTAAAATTCAATAAATTAAGGAGTTGTGTCATTGCAACTCCTTTTTTCATTTACACATTTGAAATTCACTTTTAATTTCATATTTTGCAATACTACAATCTTATCAAACATAATGACAGAAATAACAAGATTATTTGATTTTCCATACTATCAACTAGAGGTTCATAATTTAGATGCCGCATTAGTAACAAAATATGATGGAAAATGGATTAAAACATCGACAAAAGATTACTTAGATAAAGCTAATGCAGTAAGTAGAGCTTTACTAAAACTAGGGATTCAAAAAAATGATAAGATTGCTGTTATTTCAACAGCAAATAGAACCGAATGGAATATTATGGATGTCGGAATCCTTCAAACTGGAGCTCAAAACATTCCAATTTACCCAACTATTTGTGCCGAAGATTATGAATATGTTCTCAATCATAGTGAATCTACATATTGCTTTGTTTCAGATATCGAAGTTTTAGAAAAAGTTAGAAAGGTTCAAGCAAATACGAAATTAAAAGATGTGTATTCTTTTGATCATATTGAAGGTTGTAAACATTATTCTGAACTATTTGAACTTGGAAAAGATGAAAGCACACAATCCGATGTTGAAGCTAGAAAAGATAATGTAGATCCTCACGATCTTGCAACAATAATATACACCTCTGGTACTACAGGAAAACCTAAAGGTGTCATGCTTACTCACCACAACATTACGAGTAATGCATTAGATGCTTCTGAACGATTACCAATAATTAGCGGTAGTCAAACACGAGTACTTAGCTTTTTACCGATATGCCATATTTTTGAACGTGTTCTTATTTATATCTATCAATATGCTGGCACTACTATATATTTTGCTGAAGGTATTGACAAAATTGGCGATAACGCTAAAGAGATAAAACCCAATTTAATGAGTGTAGTTCCACGACTACTTGAAAAAGTTTTCGATAAGATCATGCTAAAAGGAGAAGATCTTTCAGGAATTAAGAAAGGCTTATTCTTTTGGGCTGTAAAATTAGGTGAACAATGGGAACCTTATGGTAAAAATGGAGCTTGGTACGAATTTAAACTTAAGATTGCTAGCAAATTAATTTTTAGTAAATGGAGAGCAGCATTAGGCGGCGAATTATCAACAATGGTATCGGGAAGTGCGCCTCTACAGCCAAGGTTGTCTAGAATATTTTCTGCTGCAGGAATGAAAGTCATGCAAGGTTATGGTTTAACTGAAACATCTCCAGTAGTTTCTGTAGAAATGTATGCCAATAATTTATTTAAAATAGGGACTGTAGGAAAAGTGATTAAAAACGTAGAAGTCAAAATTGCTGAAGATGGAGAAATCTTGATCAAAGGTCCTAATGTTATGAAAGGATACTACAAAGATCCAGATAAAACTGCTAGCGTTATGACTGGTGATTACTTTCATACAGGAGACAAAGGCGAAATAGATCAGGACGGATTTTTAAAGATTACAGGGCGTAAAAAAGAGATGTTTAAAACCTCAGGTGGGAAATATGTGATTCCGCCACTGCTAGAAAACGACATGAAGCAATCGCTTTTCATTGAACAAATAATGGTTGTTGGTGAAAGTGAAAAAATGCCAGCTGCCATCATACAACCAAATTTTGATTTTATTCGAGATTGGATAGATCATAAAGACCATCAAATTGGGACATCAGATGAAGAGATTGCGACCTCAGATATAGTAATCAAACGTATTCAAAAGGAAATTGATAAGTATAATAAAAACTTCGGAAAATGGGAACAGATCAAACGTTTCGAACTCACTCCCGATGTTTGGTCTATAGATGGTGGACATTTAACGCCTACAATGAAAATGAAACGTGATGTTATAAAAGGAATCTATCAAGACCTTTATGATAAAATCTACAGGTAATCACTCTATTTCATACGCGTAACTGGTTTATAATACTTTATTAGACCTTTTTTCGTTCTTTTTTCAAACCTAAAAATTGTTCGACTTACTGTTGATATGGATAGCTTTGCTTCATAATCTTTAAATGTTATCAATCATGAAAAAATCAATTAAATTAGTAACCTGTTTGTTTTTACTTTTATCTCTTACTATTCATGCCCAACAAAACAGTCAACACATTCAACAATGTGATGCCGTCACACTTAACAGAAACATCCAGTTAGATGGAAGTTCAGACACTGAGGAAATTAAAATAGAAGTTGCGAGCAATGCAAAAAAATTGCATATAGGAATAAATAGTACGATCAAGTCTGGCTATTTAACCGTTGAGGTTTATGATCCAAAAGGGAATAAAAAAGGCAATTTCTCAATTGAAAGTCAAGTCAAATCTAGTAGTAAGAAAAAAGAATTGGTATGCGGTCAAATGCAAAAACATATTGATGAACCTATAAAAGGTGACTGGGTGATTAAACTCATTCCAAATAATGTGGCTGGAGATATTTCTATTTGTACATCTATGATGTAATTAAAACCTAAACTAACTAAATGCAAATAAACAAAAGACTTATAAACTTTATTAGACTTGTTTTTTTGCAATTGATTTTTACAATAGCTAGTTTCAATTGCAATTCACAGTCTGCATCAAAAAACGAACAGTCAATCAAAGGTAAACTACAGTTAGATTCCGTATGGGAACCTGTGGTTTACCTATCACATATTCCTACCTTTAAAGACATGTATACCATGTCTAATGAGATGATCATCGCTGAATCTAAAATTGATAGTTTTGGAAATTTTCACTTCTCCTCCAAGGCATTACCTATAAATGATAATTTATACAGAATACATGTTTCAAAAAAAGAAGCACCAGCTGCCTCATTGATTATTGGTGGTAAGGAAGAAAATCATATTTTTTTTATCGCCAACCAAAACACTCAAATATTTATAACCAATACCAGTAGCGATAGTTTATTTAATAAGCATAGTATTAATGGATATCTACCAAATTATGATTTAAAGATAATCAATGACATAATTTATAAAAGCGAACATGCAAAAACTAATTATGGCGCATTAAAAAAGGAGTTTGTGACCAAAACAATACACGAGCAACTACGACATATAGCAGATACATCTTCTCACCCTATAGTATCGTTATATGCCCTTAATAATAGCAAATTCGAATCCACGTTTTTAGAAAATCAAAAGTTTTATGAAAACTACTTAATAAAATGGGAGCATGAAGATTCAGCCTATTTCAAAGAGCTAAGAGTTAAGTTCCCTAAAGAAGATAATAAATCAATATTTCGGTTTATAGTTATTGGTATATTCTTTTTCTTATTTGGGTTTGTCATAAATTATTTCTTTGGAGTAAAGCGAAGAAAAAGTAATAATCTGCTCAAATCTTTAAGCATCCAAGAACGAAAAATTTTCTCACTATTAAAAGACGGGAAATCAAATAAGGAGATTTCCGATGAATTAAATATTGGTTTAAGTACTGTCAAATCGCATGCAAGTAATATCTACGCTAAGCTTGGTATTAAATCAAGAAAGGAAATTTTAGATATTAACCTTTAGGCCTCTTCTCATAATAATATAAATGCTTGATCAAAATACTATGCACGCATAATTTTTTCACAAATACTATGCGTGCATAGTATTTTTTAGTATATTTGGGTTCAAAATTCAAATTATGAAGGATAAAACGATTGACTATGTACTTAGAACCACTTGGTTAGCGGTCAATAAGATGTATAATGAAGAAGCATCTCAATTTGACACCACTATGGCCACTGGTTTCGCTTTACTAAGTATTGATCCTGAAAATGGAACACCTTCCACTTCTCTTGGTCCAAAAATGGGAATGGAAGCTACGAGTTTATCACGTACACTTAAAACCATGGAAGAAAAAGGGTTAATCACAAGAAAACCCAATCCTGAAGATGGTCGTGGTGTCTTAATTCACCTCACAGAATTTGGTAGAGAAAAGAGAACTTATTCAAGAGAAAAAGTACTCACATTTAACGAAACAATTAGAGGTAATGTTTCGGAAGAAGAGCTAGCCAATTTTTATAAAGTGGCTGAAGTCATTAATAATATGATTTCCAACAAACAGATATACAACCAAAAAGAACACATTTTAAAATAAGATGAGTAAACGTAGAATTAAAAAAATTGCCATTATTGGTTCAGGAATTATGGGAAGTGGTATCGCTTGCCATTTTGCCAATATTGGTGTTGATGTCTTACTATTAGACATCGTTCCTAGAGAACTAAATGATAAAGAAAAAGCTAAGGGCTTAACTTTAGAAGATAAGGTCGTAAGAAATAGATTGGTTAATGATGCATTAACTGCTTCAATAAAATCAAAACCTGCACCTCTTTATCATCCATCTTTTAAAAATAGAATCACTACTGGAAACCTAGAAGATGATATTGCAAAAGTAAAAGATGTAGATTGGATTATGGAAGTTGTTGTTGAACGTTTAGATATCAAACAGCAAGTGTTTGAAAAACTAGAGCAACATAGAACACCAGGAACATTAATTACATCAAATACATCTGGTATTCCTATTAAATTTATGAGTGAAGGACGAAGCGATGATTTCCAGAAGCATTTTTGTGGAACACACTTCTTTAATCCTGCACGATACTTAAAATTATTTGAAATCATTCCAGGACCTAAAACAGATGCATCCGTTTTAGAATTTTTAAATGGCTATGGTGAACAATTCCTTGGAAAGACATCAGTTGTTGCCAAAGACACACCTGCTTTTATTGGAAATAGAATTGGAATCTTTAGTATCATGAGTCTATTTCATGCGGTAAAAGATTTAGATCTCACTATCGAAGAAGTAGATAAATTATCAGGCCCTGTAATAGGTCGTCCAAAATCGGCAACCTTCCGTACAGTTGATGTTGTTGGTTTAGACACCTTAGTTCATGTAGCCAATGGAATTAGAGAAAACTGCCCAAATGACGAACGTCATGAATTGTTCCAATTACCAGATTTCATTAACACTATGATGGAAAACAAATGGTTAGGTAGTAAAACTAAACAAGGTTTCTATAAAAAAAATGTATCCCCTGAAGGTAAAAAAGAAATTTTATCTCTAGACCTTAATACATTAGAATACCGTTCTGCTCAAAAAGCAAAATTTGCCACTTTAGAGCTTACAAAATCTATCGATAAGGTTGTTGACCGTTTTAAGGTATTAGTTAAAGGAAAAGATAAAGCTGGTGAATTTTACCGTAAAAGCTTTGCCGCATTGTTTGCCTATGTGTCAAATCGCATTCCTGAAATTACAGATGACCTATATAAAATAGACGATGCTATGAAAGCTGGATTTGGATGGGAACATGGTCCTTTCCAAATTTGGGATGCTATTGGTGTAGAAAAGGGAATTGAGATTATGAAAGCTGAAGGTCTAGAACCTAATGCTTGGGTAAATGAAATGTTAGCTTCTGGAAGCACGTCATTCTACAGTGTTAAAGCTGGTGCCACTTATGCATATGATATTCCGAAGAAATCTCAAGAAAAAATTCCTGGTCAAGATAGCTTTATCATTTTAGACAATATTAGAACATCTAATGAAGTGTTTAAAAACTCTGGTGTTGTTGTCGAAGATCTTGGTGATGGTATTCTTAATGTAGAATTCCAATCTAAAATGAATACGATTGGTGGTGATGTTTTAGCTGGATTAAATAAAGCTATAGATCTAGCCGAAAAAGATTTCGCTGGTTTAGTGGTAGGAAATCAAGGTGCTAATTTTTCAGTTGGCGCCAACATTGGAATGATTTTCATGATGGCAGCCGAGCAAGAGTATGACGAATTAAATATGGCTATCAAATATTTCCAAGATACCATGATGCGTATGCGCTACTCCTCTATTCCAACCATTTCTGCTCCTCATGGTATGACATTAGGTGGTGGATGTGAGTTATCAATGCACGCAGATAAAGTTGTTGCAGCCGCTGAAACTTATATCGGACTTGTTGAGTTTGGTGTTGGTGTTATTCCTGGTGGTGGAGGTTCAAAAGAAATGGCTTTAAGAGCTCAAGACACATTTAGAAAAGGTGATGTTGAGCTAAACGTACTACAAGAATATTTCTTGACTATTGGTATGGCTAAGGTTGCAACCTCAGCTTATGAAGCTTTTGATTTAGGTGTACTTCAAAAAGGAAAAGATATCGTCGTTGTTAATAAGGATAGACAAATTGCAACTGCAAAAGCTCACGCTAAGTTACTCGCTGATGCTGGTTATACACAACCTGTAAAACGCAAGGATATAAAAGTACTTGGAAAACAAGCATTAGGTATGTTCTTGGTAGGAACAGATGCTATGGAAGCGAGTCACTACATTAGTGAACACGACCAAAAAATAGCTAATAAATTAGCATACGTGATGGCTGGTGGTGATCTATCTGAGCCAACGTTGGTTACAGAACAATATTTATTGGATTTAGAACGTGAAGCATTCCTTTCATTATGTACTGAACGTAAAACCTTAGAACGAATCCAACACATGTTAACCAAAGGAAAACCTTTAAGAAACTAAGACAATGAAACAAGCATATATAGTAAAAGCATATAGAACAGCAGTTGGTAAAGCACCAAAAGGCGTGTTCCGTTTTAAAAGAGCCGATGAGTTAGGTGCTGAAACCATTCAGCATATGATGAAAGAATTACCTAATCTCGATGTCTCAAGAATTGATGATGTTATCGTAGGTAATGCAATGCCTGAAGGTTCACAAGGTCTAAACATGGCCCGATTTATTTCTTTAATTGGACTAAACAGTGTCGATGTACCTGGTGTAACTGTCAACCGTTTTTGTTCTTCAGGAATTGAAACTATTGGTATTGCAACAGCTAAGATTCAAGCTGGAATGGCAGATTGTATTATTGCTGGAGGATCAGAAAGTATGAGTTCTGTACCTATGACCGGATTCAAACCAGAATTAAATTATGATACTGTTAAAGCTGGTCATGAAGAATATTATTGGGGAATGGGAAATACAGCAGAAGCTGTTGCTAATCAATTTAAAGTATCTCGTGAAGATCAAGATGAGTTTGCATACAACTCACATATGAAAGCATTACGAGCACAAGCTGAAAATCGTTTTCAAGATCAAATCGTTCCTATTACAGTTGATCAAACTTATATTGATGAAAACGGAAAAAAAGCAACAAAATCTTACACTGTAACTAAAGATGAAGGTCCGAGAAAAGGAACTAATAAAGAAGCCTTAGCCAAACTTAGAGCAGTTTTTGCTGCTGGTGGAAGTGTAACGGCTGGTAACTCATCTCAAATGAGTGATGGTGCTGCCTTTGTTATGGTGATGAGTGAGGATATGGTTAAAGAATTAAATATCGAACCTATTGCACGTCTAGTAAACTATGCTGCTGCTGGAGTAGAACCTCGTATCATGGGAATTGGCCCTGTAAAAGCCATCCCAAAAGCATTGAAACAAGCAGGATTACAACAATCAGATTTAGAATTAATCGAGCTCAACGAAGCCTTTGCTTCGCAATCATTAGCAGTTATTAGAGAATTAGATTTAAATCCAGACATTATTAATGTTAATGGAGGTGCAATCGCTCTAGGGCATCCACTTGGGTGCACAGGTGCCAAACTATCGGTACAGCTATTTGATGAAATGCGTAAGCGCGATATGAAAGGTAAATATGGTGCAGTAACCATGTGTGTGGGAACAGGTCAAGGCGCCTGTGGCATCTTCGAATTTTTAAACTAACAGAAAGAACAAAACAAAAATATAGCAATGGAAACAACAGAAAAAGATATCTTAAGAGGAGGCCAATTTTTGGTAAAAGAAACCAAATGTGAGGACGTATTTACTCCTGAAGATTTTTCAGAAGAACAGAAAATGATGAAAGAAGCGGTTATGGAATTTAATGACCGCGAAATTATAGCACATAAAGCACGTTTTGAAGCAAAAGATTATGCCTTAACTGAAGAATGCATGGTGAAAGCTGGGCAGCTCGGATTTTTAGGTGTTGCTGTTCCTGAAGCTTATGGCGGATTGGGAATGGGATTTGTATCTACGTGTTTAACCTGCGACTATATTTCTAGTGGTACAGGTTCTTTTAGTACAGCCTTTGGTGCACATACTGGAATTGGAACAATGCCAATTACACTCTATGGAACAGAAGAACAAAAGCAAAAATATGTACCAAAATTAGCTTCTGGTGAATGGTTTGGTGCTTACTGTCTAACCGAACCTGGAGCTGGGTCTGACGCCAACTCTGGTAAAACTACTGCTGAATTATCGGCAGATGGTAAATCCTATAAAATCAACGGACAAAAAATGTGGATATCAAACGCAGGTTTTTGTAGTGTTATGATTGTATTTGCACGTATAGAAGATGATAAAAATATTACCGGATTTATTGTTGAATATGATGGAGAAAAACCTAATGGAATTACTTTAGGAGAAGAAGAACATAAATTAGGTATTCGTGCAAGTTCTACACGTCAAGTATTTTTTAATGATACTGTTGTTCCTGTAGAAAACATGTTAGCTGGTCGTGGTGAAGGATTTAAAATTGCTATGAATGCATTAAATGTTGGTCGTATTAAATTAGCTGCTGCTTGCTTAGATTCACAACGACGCATTCTTACAACTGCAGTAAACTATGCCAACGAACGTAAGCAGTTTAAAACACCTATTGCAGATTTTGGAGCAATCAAAACAAAACTTGCACAAATGGCAACTAGTGCTTATGCTGGAGAATCTGCAACATATAGAGCTGCAAAAAACATTGAAGATCGTATCGCCATTCGTGAAGCCTCAGGAAATACACATCAAGAAGCAGAATTGAAAGGCGTTGAAGAATATGCTATTGAATGTTCTATCTTAAAAGTTGCTGTTTCTGAAGATGTTCAAAATTGTGCAGATGAAGGTATCCAAATCTTTGGAGGAATGGGATTCTCTGAAGAGACACCTATGGAAGCAGCTTGGAGAGATGCTCGTATTGCGCGTATTTATGAAGGAACAAACGAAATTAACCGTATGCTTTCAGTTGGAATGCTTGTGAAGAAAGCTATGCGTGGTCATGTTGACCTTTTAGGTCCAGCAATGAAAGTACAGGAAGAATTAATGGGGATTCCTTCATTTGAAACTCCCGATTATTCTGAGTTGTTTTCTGAAGAAAAAGCAATGATCGCCAAACTTAAAAAAGTATTCTTAATGGTTGCTGGTGCTGCTGTTCAAAAATTCGGACAAGATTTAGAAGAGCATCAACAGTTATTAATTGCTGCTGCTGATATCTTAATCGAAATCTATATGGCAGAATCTACGGTTTTAAGAACCGAGAAAAATGCGAAACGCTTTGGTCAAGAGGCTCAAAAAGTACAAATTGCCATGTCTAAATTATACTTATACAATGCCGTAAGTATTGTAGAAGGAAAAGGAAAAGAAAGTATTATTTCATTTGCAGAAGGTGATGAACAACGTATGATGTTAATGGGACTAAAACGTTTTACAAAGTACCAAAACTACCCAGACATTGTTGATTTACGCAATGAAATTGCAGAAAAAGTTAAAGCAGAAAACAAATACTGTTTTTAAAGATTTTTTTTTTAGTTTGAGATGTCGACTTAAGTACATTATGAGCGGTAACATGGAGTTCTGTGCTTAATTAGACAATTAATGTTAGTAAAATTGAGACTAATTCAAATTTTCTAAACATGGAGAGCCAATCCACTTGTGGGATTGGCTTTTAATTTTATTACCAATATTAAAATTTGATTTTACTTGCTTTTAATAAGCCATTGTAGAGTGCTTTGGCTATCTTTTGTTGATGATTAGTATCATTTAATTTAGCCTTATCCTCTGCATTAGATAGAAATCCTAATTCTAAAAGTACTCCAGGGCAATTGATATCTTTTAAAATTTTAAAACTAGCCGTATTCATTTTAGCATTATCAAAATTTCCTTCTAGTTGCTCATACAAGAGAGACATTCCGTATTTCATAGATTCGCTATTGGTTTTAGTATTATCATAATAAAACGCTTCTACACCATTTGCATTCGCATTGGGAGCAGAATTACAATGCAAGCTAATCATAAGGTCTGGGTTTTGAGCATTAATAAATTTGACCCTGTCATTTAAAGACAAAAACTCATCCTCATGTCTTAAGGTAATAATTTTAATGTTCTCATTACTGTATTGCGCCAAAGCATTAGAAATGTTTAGTACAATATTTTTTTCATTTAAATGCCCTGAATCTCTTCCGCCATGAGCGGCATCTATAACTACAACTAATGGTTTACTTAAATCCTTAAACGAGCTGAGCATAAAAATTCCAGAAAATAAAAGTAAAGCAGTTGTAACCTTTAATGTGCGTTTGAAAACTGATGATTTTGATCGATGTAACATAATAATTCTGTTTTTGATTTGAATGAAATTAAATCCGCTAGTAAAAGGAACGCGGCATTCCGTAGGATTAGACCCAATGATGAGTTGGGAATACATATTAATATCTATTCCAGACTTCACAGTTAGGTGATCTGCAATAAACTCATGATTTTGTATGATAGCTTTTTTATACAGCCAAACAAAAGGATTAAACCACAATACACATAAGACCAATTCAATAAAAAGAACGTCTAAGCTATGCCAATGATTACAATGTACAACCTCATGTTGAATCATAGAATTTGAATAGTGGTCTTCCTCAAGGCTTTCAGAATTGATAAACAAATAATTAAAAAAGCTTGAGGCATTTTTACTTTCATTTCCTTCTATTAGCTTAAGATTAGCATAACGAATATAATCTTGCTTTGTAAGTTTAATGATACCCATTAGGTTTTTGACGAATCTAAATACAAAGCATAACGAAATAGCTAAATACACATACCAAATCATATTATATATTGTATGGTCTGGTTTTTTAATTTCAGATACGGTAACACCATTCATTGCTTGATGAACAATCCCATTATTTTCTGAAGGCTGTATGGATAGCTCTGTGATACTAGGCACAGTATCTAATATCTCGATTTCCATTAGTGGTGCCAATAAGCATAATATTAAAGTTATAAGCAGATAAGCACGATTAAACTGAAAGGTCTTTTGCTGTTTTAGAACAAAATGGTATACCAAAAAGGAACCGCCTAAACTCATCAATGTATAGAATAAGTAGTTGATCATTTATTTCTTTTTTTGATTAATTTTTTGTTGTAACAACTCTTGCAATTCCTCTAATTCTGTTACAGATAAATCTGCGTTTTTTGTAAAGAATGATGCAAACTGAGATTTTGAATCATTAAAAAAATGCTGGATCATACCATTTACTTGCTTAGAGAAATAATCATTTTTCTTTAAAATTGGATAATACTGTTTATCCCTTCCTAAACGTTCAAAACCAATATAACCTTTATCACACATACGCTTTAAAAGAGTAGAAATAGTAGTATATGCAGGTCTAGGCGCAGGGAATTGTTCAACAATATCTTTCATGAATCCCTTTTTTAAAATCCATAGATACTTCATGATTTGCAATTCCGATTTATTTAACTGTTTTATATCCACAATTATAGTTTTAATACTACAAATGTAGTAATAAAATTTAACTGTACAAATTTTTTATAAAATGCCTATCAAAACTTTTATATCTTTATGCTAAATCATTACTCATGAAATCTTTAGTTACTCTACTCCTATTTCTAACAACCTTAGCATTACATTCTCAAGCGAATACCGAAGTTTTTCTATTCGATTTAGAAGCGAATAGTTCAAAAATTGAAGTAAAAAATGCCAAGAATTTATCAAATAATGAAGGCTACGATAATCAGCCTTCATTTCTAAATGATCGCTATATTTTATTTGCTTCGACTAGAAATGGTCAAACCGATATTGCCAAATATGATATGCGCTATGATTCTAAATCTTGGCTCAATTTCACAGAAGGTGGTGAATACACACCGCTTAAAATTCCAAATAAAAATGAAGTCTCAGCAGTACGCTTGGATAAAGATGGTAAACAACGCCTCTATGCATATAACATGAGTAATGGTGATTCTAATGAACTCATCCAAGATCTAGTGGTTGCATATTACACATGGTATGATGAACAAACTATCGTATCAGCAGTTATCGAAGAGGATAATTTAAATTTATATACGACAAATCTAGAAGAAGGTAAAAGTCGAAAATATCAATTAAATGTTGGACGTTCATTTCATAAGATTCCAAATTCAAACCTTGTGAGTTATATTTCCAAAGACAATGAAAAACAATGGCAAATAAAGTCATTAAATCCAATTTCTGGTGCCACAAAAGTAATTGCTAATACGATAGCAGGTGTTGAAGATATTTGTTGGTTAGATAGTAAAACCATTCTTTCTGGAAAAGATAATATATTGTATAAATTAACTTTACAAAAAGATAATAACTGGAAAAAAATTGCCGATTTAACTGCAAACGGTATTACTAAAATCACACGTTTGGCTGTAAATCCTGAAGGCACGAAGTTATTAATTGCTGGAGATATTAGTAACACGACTACAACAGATACAAAAACTACTGAAGAAACAACACAAACTCAAACCAACGAATCTGAAGAGTCTACAACTGAAAGTAACACTGCAATCTCTAAGGTCGAAGCCATTGTTCAAAGAAATTTAGAAGCCTATAATGCAAGAGATATTGATGCGTTTATGGCTGATTATGCAGATGATATAAAACTTTATAATTATCCAAACACCTTAAGTACAGAAGGAAAAGAAGCAATGCGAAAGGGTTACAAAGACTGGTTTGATCGCGTTCCAGATCTAAGAGCTTTTATCAAAAAACGCATTGTGATTGGTAACAAAGTTATTGATGAAGAACAAGTCACAGCTAATGGAAAAGTTTTTAATGCAGTAGCAATTTATGAAGTTGAAAATGGAAAGATTGTTAAAGTAACTTTTATTCAATAATCAGATTAATTGATCTACTTAGAGCAAAAATGTCCACGTTATGCATCTTATAAACGTTATAGTAATAAGATGTTTAATTAAAAGATTTAAAATGAAATACATATTTATACTCGTTTTTTGCATTAGCTTTTCAGGGTTTTCTCAAACTGTAACAAAAGCTTCAACAGACTCTCTTGCTCCAAAGCTTGAAAACATCAAATGGATTTCAGGCAACTGGAAAGGTGAAGCCTTTGGTGGCCAAGTAGAAGAAAATTGGAGCGAACCCTCTGGAGGTTCTATGATGGCTACTTTTAAATTGATTAACGATGGGAAAGTATCTTTCTATGAAATTGAAATTATTAGAGAAGTAGAAAATTCACTGGTTCTTCAGTTAAAACATTTTGATAATGATCTCAAAGGATGGGAAACCAAGAATGAAACTGTTGACTTTCCATTAAAAAAAATTACACCAACTCAAGTGGTTTTTGAAGGTATGAGTTTTGAAAAAGTAAGCGATACCGAAATGAACGTCTATGTCGACATTAAAAATGACAAAGGAGAAGTTGAGATCGTAAAATTTAATTATAAGAAAAGTTGATGAGAAAGGTTTCGTGTTTAGTAGTTCTAATTGTAATTGTATTTAGCTGTAAGCAAAATTCAAACAAGGCAAACAATAGTGTTACAACGAAACAAGAACATCAACTTTTAAACATCAAAAAATCCAAAACCAACATCGTATTAGATGGTAAGGCTGATGAAAATGCCTGGGAGAATGCAAGTTGGCATCCCATTGATCAATTATGGTTGGGTTCCTCATATTCTGAAAATGACTTTTCGGGTCGTTACAAACTCACTTGGACCAATGAGGCACTTTATCTCTTAGCCGAAATAACAGATGATGTCCTTTTAGATAAAGAACCAGACCCTCTCAAAGCATGGTGGGACGATGACTGTTTAGAGATTTTTATTGACGAAAACAATAGTGGTGGACATCATCAATTTACTCACAATGCCTTTGCGTATCATATTGCACTAGATGGTAATGTTGTGGATATGTCTACTTCGGAAAAAGGCAAACTCTATAATTTGCATATAGAATCCAAAAGAGAAACTAAAGGAGACACCTCTATATGGGAAGTTAAAATATTATTGTACGATGACACCTATACTGATGATGGTGTTAATACATCTATTACCTTAAAACCTAATAAAAAAGTTGGTTTTGCATTAGCATACTGTGACAATGATACTAGTGCGAACCGTGAAAATTTTATTGGATCTATCGCTGTAGAAGGTGACGATAAAAACCGAGGTTGGATAGATGCAGATATTTTCGGAACTTTATTACTCACAAAATAAAAGCAACTAAAAAATACTATGAAACGATTAATAACACTAGTTTTTTTAACCTATTGTACATTTGCATTCGCGCAAACCAGCCCAAATATTTACGACATTATTGATGCGGTTTCCGAAGAACGTCTAAGACAGGATGTTAAAACTCTTGCCGATTTTGGTACTCGTAACACCTTTAGTGACACCATTAGTGAGACAAGAGGTATTGGCGCTGCAAGGCGATGGATAAAAAATGAATTTGAAACTATTTCTAAAAGTTGTAATAACTGCCTGAATGTATTTTACCAAAAAGATTTTGTCACCAAAGAAGGCAATCGTCGTGTCCCAAAAGATGCTTGGGTGGTTAATGTGGTTGCCATTCAAAAAGGCACCAAATATCCTAACCGTTACGTTATCATGAGTGGCGATATCGACTCACGTGCTAGTAACACTATGGATTTCACCACAGACGCACCAGGTGCTAATGACAACGCTTCTGGAATGGCTGGAGCTATTGAAGCTGCCCGTGTGTTATCTAAATATCAATTTGAAAGTAGTATCGTCTATGTAGGTCTATCTGGTGAAGAACAGGGTTTATTTGGTGGTGCTGGATTAGCAGCCTATGCCAAAGAGCAAGATTGGGACATTATTGGTGTTTTAAATAATGATATGATTGGTAATATTGAAGGTGTAGATGGAGTAATTGATAATCGAACATTCCGAATTTTCTCTGAACCTATTACCACAGCCGAAACAGACCCTGAAATATTAGCACGTCAAGCACGAGGTCGTCGTTTTTTTGGTGGTGAAGTTGATGGTACTTCGCGTCAGCTAGCCCGTTATGTGCATAATACTGTAAAAACGTATATGCCAGAGATGAATCCTATGATGGTTTATAGACTAGACCGTTTTGGTCGTGGTGGACATCACAGACCTTTTAATGATCTCGGATATCCTGGCATTAGAATTATGGAAGCCCATGAAAATTATACCCAACAACATCAAGATATTCGCACCGAAAATGACATTGCTTATGGTGATACCTTTGAGCATGTGAATTTTGGATACGCTAAAAAATTGACTGCTGTAAATGCTATCAATATGGCAAACTTAGCTTGGGCACCTCCTGCTCCATCAACTGTTGAAATTGGCGGAATTGTAGAAGCCTCTGTAAAACTAAAATGGAATGCCGTTGATGGCGCCAAAGGTTATAAGATTTATTGGAGAGATACCACATCTCCAACTTGGGATCATAGCAGATATGTAGGTAATGTCACCGAGTTTACTTTGGGTGGCATCGTTATAGATAATTTTTACTTTGGTGTTGCTGCTGTCGATGATGATGGTTTTGAAAGCGTTGTTGTATTTCCTAATAAGATTATGAGATAAAATAATGGATATTTCAATACCGTACGATATACAAAAAGGCTATCCATTAGGATAGCCTTTTTGATGACTTAAAATAAAAAAACTAACTAATTAACTAAAATCTTTTTCGAGTTAATACCGTTTTCAGCTTTTACAATCACAACATAAGCACCAGTTGTCATTGTATTAGTATTTATACTTAATTCGTTATTTGAATTTGAAGCATTTGATCTATGAACAGATTGTCCAAGAATAGAGTATACTTCAACTGTATCTATTTTTAAATTTGCGTTGTTTAATATCTTGATTTGATCTGCAGATGTATCAAACATAATATCTAATGATTTATCTGCATCAAAATCTGTTGTACTTAATGTTTCTGGTTGCATGAATACAATTTCAAAACGGTTTAAGTAAAGACCAGCTGGAAGATTAATTTCGTATGCACCATCTTTAATACTATGGTATACACCTGTTTGAGTATCGTGAACAAAAATCTTCATTGCGTTTGGAATATTTTCCAATTTGTTAATTGAAATGGTGTTTATTCCACTTGTATTTGTGTGAATACCCAAAGCAATTACTGTTTCTTCGTTAATTTCACCAATAGCTTGGTTAATATATTTTCCTTGATCAATTACCCAATACATATCATCAGATTGTATGTTGTCAATTGCAGTATCATAATCTGCATCATATCCTTCTGTTGCATTTTCATCTTCTACAACTAATATTTCTCTTTCGTAAGTTCCAGCAGAATTAAGTTGCAAACCTATTTTCTTTCTTAGGTCTGGATCATTAGGCGTATTAGCAAATACAAAATTTGAACACATTAATGCGATACAAAAAAGTAATGCAGATACTCTTGTTGTTTTTGAAATTTGAAAATTTGTAATCGTTTTCATAATAGTAGGTTTTTAATGATGCCTTACATCATTGCTTAGTTAAATTCTCTTGTTTTTTTATTAAATGTTGTGCGCGAACTAAATGACATTTAGCGTTTACACGTTGAGGGAGAATACTTCGCTATTACGAAAAGTATTTTGGATTAATTTGAAATTGAAAGAAATATTATGAAAGTCAAATAGGTATTTTATTTCATAGGCTTGGGGCCAAATATTTAATTGTATGTAACACACAATTTCAATAACAGTTCAAATATAGAACGGCAATATGAGGTGGTGTGAAATACTCGTTTAGATGCATAAAATACTCGTTATAATGATTGAAATTGCATAAAATATCGATTAAGTGACATTTATTTAACAACACATAAATGATTGAATATCAGAATATATAGCTTAAAAATCATTGAAATTTCGCACATAACGAACATAGTATTCAGTAAAAACAAAAAGACCACCAAAAAGGTGATCTTTAAATTGACATAAAATTCTAAAAACTATCTAATTAACTATAACTTTTGTAGAGTACCCTCCAGTTTCGGTTTCGACTTTTACAATATAAGCTCCAGCACTTAATGTACCTGTTTTTATTTTAATTTCACTTTCATTTACAAAATCATCTGATGCATATACAGACTGACCAAGAATGGTAAACAGTTCTATACTATCAATAATTAAATGTTTAGGGTTTAGTACAGAAATAACATCAGCTTCGCCATCATAAATAACCTGTATGGTATCATCATCTAACTCTGTTGTTTCAACTCCTAATGTATCTTGATTATTAAACACAAGTTCAAAACGACTCAAATGTATACCCGAAGATAAGATTACCTCATAGTCTCCTTCTTTTAAATTATGATACAATCCAAGTTCGATATCGTGTAAAAAGATATCCATGTCCTCAGGTATGTTTTCCAATTTATCAATCGAAATTGTGTTAGATCCAGTGTCATCAACATGAACCCCTAAAGGGAGAACTGTTTCAATGGTCATACTGTTAATACCTTGAATCACATATTTACCTTGAGCAATTAACCAATACATATCATCTGCTTGGATATGATATAATTCAGCATCGTATCCCCAATCATAATCCATAGTAGCATTCTCATCAGCAGTTACCAATATCTTTCTTGTATAGGTTCCAGAAGAATTAAATTTTAATCCAATCTTCATTCTTAGATCACCTTCAGTCTCTGGTTCAGTTTCAGTTTCACCATCTTCGGAAATTTGATTAGGTGCAGCATTACGCATAAATGTTGAAGAGCTTGTGGCTTCACTCATAAATACACGCTGACTATTTTTAAATCTAATCGTTCCTGTGTTTTCACCAACAACAAAGAATCCTTGTCCAACTGGAATGTATCGTCCAGGTAATTTATTACCTACTAAATTACTTTGATCTACATCTTCATCTGCAATACCATAAGCTGCTGCTGGAACTGCTCCAGCTAAATTATAAGTTGCATAACCGCCTTGATATTCGGCTAAAAT
The DNA here is from genome assembly GCF_947500255.1 of uncultured Psychroserpens sp. GTDB lineage: Bacteria > Bacteroidota > Bacteroidia > Flavobacteriales > Flavobacteriaceae > Psychroserpens. Next base: position 368,977 of record NZ_CANMRL010000002.1, read on the forward strand.
ATGAGATCCTCCACCCCAATGTTCCCAAAAATAGATGGTACCTGTTGTATTCCCCGCACCTTCAATTGTTGGTGCATTATCTAGAATAAAGGCATGTGCATCAATAGCAGAAGCATAAGGATTACCAACTAAATAATCGTTTCCTGCACTAATTGGCAATGTGATATCTCCATTATTTGGTTTTCCGTTAACAACATAATTTTGTTCTTGTGACACATTACCAGAAGTATTGGCAACACCTTTCATTGTAAAGCCTTCACCTGGTTTTAAAGTTCCTGTACTTCTTACATGCTGCCATGCAGAATAGTCATCGTCTGGTTGATTTGCAAATTTCCATACCCAGTAATCTGCAATACCAATTGGTGATCCAGACGTACCATCGTATGAATTTGTAATAAAGTTTATGCTTAATGGTGACGAAGAGTTTGTTCCGTCTCTAAATACACTAGTCAAAGAATAGTTGGTATTATTAGCTGTTGTACTCGACACACCTACTGGTGATGACCAATAATTATAGGTAAACATATCTCTAGTTCCTTGCTGATCTTTTTCCACAGACCCAGAACTTGCAACTTCTAAATCACTATCTTCAGATTGAATTAATTGTGATTCACCTTGTAAATCAATATCACCATTTAATCTTAAATAATGTGTTACTGTTAAACCATATCCAGTATTTGTCGAATTATTTCCGTCGACTGTAATTTTATTTGAATTCACAATCAAACCTAGCAATGATCTATTTTTTGAATTAATAGAAGCATTGTCCATCGTTAAATTATGAGATGTTTCGACAATATTCCAATCTACTGAAATGGCAGTGTTAGATATAGATGTCGCTCCAGGAATTGTTTGTCCTGAACCATTCACCCAAGAAGAACTTGATTCCCAGCTTCCATTTTGTGTAGACTTGTAAGGTAATGGAGCTGTTTGGGTATCAATAGCACTATTAGGTGTATTGTATAATCTACCATTTAGTGTAGTTTGCGATGATTTGTTAAATAAGCAATTTCCTCTTAAATGTGAAAACGGAAAGTAACCTTTCAAGTTCGTCCATGGTATGGAAGAAATATCATTTTTTGTAGGTGTAATCCCTTGTGATATAAAATATGAACCTGCTACATTACTACCAGATTGCTCAATCTCTTGATTCATTATAAATCGCAATTGGTCTTCAGATAGTTCAACATCCCATATTCTAACTTCGTCAATATCTCCATTAAAAAAACGACCAGGTGTTTCACCAGAAGCTCCAATCATAAAAGACGATGTAGATGCAGCTGGAGCTGGCTTAATACCAGAACCATCAGCAACACCATCTACATAAAGCGTCCCTTTAGTTCCGTTATACGTAAATGCTAAATGATGCCATTCTCCAGTTGGAATAACAACCGACGAAATAAGATATTGCAAACTTGAGGTAGCATCTCTCCATGTCACCTGAAATTTTCCATTGTTAGCAATTTTAAAATCATAGCCTTCGGCATTATTACTTGTCCTCTTAGAGATGATAGACCTGTTAGTACCGCTTGTTCTTTTTACCCAAGCAGACATTGTAAAACTACCAGTATTTAAATCATAGTTATCGCCAAGGTCAACATAGTTAGACGTACCATCAAAGTTAAAATGATAAGAATCATTCATTTCTACTAATTTCGCTAAGGTGAAATAGTCACCATCTTCTAAATTTAATCCAGTAAAGCTTACGGTTTTAGTCGTGGCATTATATGTTCCTGTAATATTTTTATAATTAGTTAAGTCGCTATTGCTTGAAATAATCAATTCTAGATCTGTACTACCAGATATACTCCATTGACTTAAATCAAAATCCAATTTAATGGTACCAACATCATTAGAGCTTTCTCTGGCTTTCCAAATTCTACCAATGGTAGAAGATACTCTTTCAGGAACTACTGAAGATTGCAACTGAATTGCTACTCCATTATTTCCTACCAATAAATAATCTCTATCATTAGAAATAGAATTAGATTCATCCTCCATAGTTAATACAGAAGTTTCCTTAGTTATTTCCGCAACATGGACACTCTTAGATTTTAGTTGTAATAAGCCAGAGTCATCATCTCTTGCTATGCCAAAAACATTATACCCAAATCCAGAGTTATCAGATCCAGTCCAAGCATAAGTTCCATTAGAAAGTACATAATCATTACTAGTACCAGAATATCCAAAAGTAGTTGTATGATTTGGTGAGTTTTCCCATCTGTAATATTCATCATTATAACCAAGAGTAATTCCATACTTAATGGCCATATAAGTTTCAACCTTTTGTCTTTCGGCTGCTGTTAATGCTCTATCATAAACAATGATTTCAGCAACTCTTCCTTGTAATAAATTACCAATATCTGTATTACTATTATTTCTTCTTCCACCAATGATAACATCTTTATCTGTGGTTTCTCCAGTACCAAAACCAGCATCACCATCTGTATAAGTTGTTAATGGATCGAGGTATCCGTTTACATATTTCTTTATTTTTCCTGATGCTTCATTAGGATCATTTGCCAATGAGGCTCCACTAATATCAACAACTAAAGATGAAATTTTTGGATCATTTCTGGCATGTGTAATTCCGTAGTTAATTCCACTATTGGGGTCAGATTGACTGGTTCCTGAAGTTCTTCCAAGTGTATAATGCACCACACGATCTCTATCTCCTAACCATAATTGGTAACTTCTACTACTACCTGTTGCTCTTGACAATATTGTTCCTGCTCCACTTTGATCAGTTAAAAAAGCCGCAAAGATTGACATACTTGAAGGATTTGTTATGGCAGCATCAGGAGACGGTGTTATATCTAAACCTGTTCCTGAAATAGAAGCTGTTGCTATTTTCATATACTCTCCACCACTTCTTGTAAATCGAAGTGCAGGATTAAAATTAATTGCATCAGTTATATAGGTAGGTCCATTAGTAGATCCCTTTACAATACTAAACGCGTTAGAAGAATTATCTCCCCAAGTATTCACACGTTGATTATTTGTAGTTGTACTTGTTGAAGCATCTGCCTTCATCCATAATTGCAATTGTGTACTCACATTACCAGGCGAAGTTGAGATAACCACAGAAGTTTCTGGAGCTTCATAAACTTGTTCACTCGTCTCTTGTCCAAATACAACAATGGTATTGAATAAAAAGAAGATGATTAGAATACATAATTTGGTAATAGCGGGTCTACCAAAATTCTTAATAGCTTTCATACATAATAATTTTTAAGGTGCATCGCACCACAGTAAATCCCTTACTTTTAGTTTAATTAGGTTAGGCAATGTTAACTAAAGCTAACACATAGCACTATGAGGGAAATACTTTCTAGCTATAAAAAGTATTTTGGATTAATTAGATATTGAATAAATATTATGAAAGTGTATTACCGATTTGGGTATTGCGAAATGTATTAAAACGATCCTGAAATTGTCTGCTGAACAGACTTGGAAAGAAAAGAACATAACGCTGTAGTATTAACTACATTAAATAGGTATTTTTGTTTCATAGGCTTGGGGCCAAATATTTAAAAGTGATATAAATCACAATTTCAATAACGGCGTAAATGTATACTTACGCGATACAAGTATACAGAATAAATCGATTAAATGCATTAAATATTCGACGAAATACATAAAAATGTTAAAAAAATCGCTGAAAAACAGCGCTAAGGCCTATAAAACACAAAAATTGTAAATATCACATAATCAGCATTTTAGTGATTTTAACATGTTAAAATTGTAAGTAAAGTCTTTAAAAAACCATGGAATACTACTTCAAAACAGACATAGAATGGCGTAATTGGCTCCTTGAGAACCACAATTCTTCAGCAGGTATCTACTTAATCTTTTATAAAGTTGAAAACAAAGAGGCGTCGATGCGTTGGGAAGAAGCCGTTAAAGTAGCACTTTGTTATGGTTGGATTGATTCTACTGTTAAAAGTCTTGGCAATGGAAAACGCAGGCAATATTTCTGTCCGAGAAAACCTAAAAGTGTTTGGAGTGCCTTAAACAAAAGACACATTAAAGAACTTTCTGCTAAAAATCTAATTCATGAAAGTGGATTAAATAGTATAAGAACAGCTAAAAAGAATGGTAGTTGGACAGCATTAGACAACGTAGAAAAAGGAATAGTGCCTACCGAGTTGCAGTTAGAATTTGATAAAAACTCTAAGGCCTTTGAAAATTTTAAAAACTTTGCGCCTTCTTATAGAAAAGGCTACTTATACTGGTTAAATCAAGCAAAACGTGAGGTGACGCGACAAAAAAGAATCGCAGAGATCATAAAACTTTGCGAAGCAAATATTAAAAGTAGAGCTACTTGGTAGCTAAAACATCAATTTTTTTATGTTATCCATATATCCTCTACTCACTCTTACGATGTCACCATTTAACATGGTTACATCATAACTTTTTGTATACTTATTAAGTTCTTTTACTTTATTTAAATTGATTATAGAAGAACGATGTACTCTAATAAAAATGCTGCTATTAAGCTTCTCTTCCAATGTTGATATTCCGTAGTTACTCAAATAGGTCTTATCTGTTACAACAATTTTTGAATAATCACCATAAGCTTCAATTCTAACCACTTCTTCCAAGGCAATGGTTACCAATTTATTTTGGCTCTGTACCAATATACGCTGTGGAGATTTTGTGGTATCCATTAATAAGCTCTCTGCCAATGGTCTTGCTTTATTTTGATTGCTGTTTTTTTCAGATTTTTCAACTGCTGTTTTAAATCGTTCTTTAGTATATGGCTTTAAAAGATAATCTATAGCATGAACCTCAAAAGCTTTTAATGCGTATTTATCATAAGCCGTAGAAAAAATAATTTGTGGTAATTCCTCTAAATGTTTTAGTACATCAAACCCTGTCATTCCGGGCATTTGAATATCTAGAAAGATCAAATCTGGTTTAAACTCATTAATCATTTTCACTGCATCTACACCATTATTAGCTTCTCCCAATAGGATTAAATGCGAAAAATCTTCAAGATATTCTCTTATGAGTTGTCGCCCAGACGCTTCATCATCTACGATAATTACCTTTCTCATATTTCAAAGCTAATTTTTAGTCCTTGAGGTCTATTATCAGATAATTTCAAGGCACTGTTATAACGCTTTTCTAGGCGCAGTCGTGTATTTGTTAATCCAATACCTTTCCCAAAAATTGATTGTTTGTTTTCAACACCTATACCTGTATCAGAAATTTCAAAAGCCAAATGCTCTCCTTTCTTTTTTACTGAAATAGTAATAGATCCACCTTCAATTAAAGATGATAGACCGTGCCTAATAGAATTTTCAACCAACGGCTGAAGCAACATTGGCGGTATCATTTCATCTAAAATGGAATCATCAACATCAATATAAATCTCCAATCGCTCTTGAAAACGCTCTTTTTCTAGAGCTAGATACTTATTTACAAAGTCCAATTCCTCATGAAGCGGAACATTTTCTACCTGAGACGCCTTGAGTTGATAACGAAACAAATCTGACAACTCTGCAATTAAATGTCTTGTTTTCTCATTCTCCGAGGGAACAGATGCACTAATGGTATTAAATATATTATACAGAAAATGCGGATTTAGCTGCGCTTTTAAAGCAGATAATTCACTTTTTAATGCAGCCGTTCTTAACTCTCCTTCAACAATTAATTTCTTCTGGTTCTCTTTATGATAATTGTAAGAGTGTAAAATTCCAAATTGAAGAATGTAAAATAATGCTGGAATATAAATATCCCAAACAGCTCCCCTTCCAGTTAAATGCCCAAAATCGATACTATCACAAATCCAATAATAACTTTGTTGCCATACCAATACAAATACTGGTAGTAATATGATATGCAGTAATAACAAATTGCGTGTAGACCAATGCTTTAATTTTTTAAACAATAACCACCATATAGGAATAGTTAGTAAAAACTTTAAAATATAATCTAAACCACTATCATCCATAAAACTCAGAGGCTCAAATAAAATATCATCGTCATGCTTAAATCCACCTCTATTATACCACAATGTTGCATGATAGAACATTGCCATTGATAGATAAAACCCAGCAAAAATTGTTAATTCACCTAAGTTTATCCCAAATAATCGTCGTTTAAAAAAAGGAGTTTTCATGAAACATGTTTTCAACAAATTTAAAAGTACTCCATATTATTAAATAATACTAATCGACGAATTGACCTATTTACAGTTCAATTGGAATTCCCATTCATCACGTTATAGGTCCATTCGTCACAAAGTAGATGTGTCGTTTGTTTTATTATGTCATATTTGTCACATCAAAACAACCGCATTATGAAAACTACTCTTATAACCATTATTTTCAGCCTTTTCATCGGACAAGTATTTGCACAACAATCTGTAAAAGGTCAAGTTTTTGACGAAGAATTAAAACCAATATCAGCAGCTGTAGTCTCTATATTTAATTCGGATAAGTCTCAATTTATAAAGGCTGGAATCACAGAAGATGATGGAACATTTCATATAAAGAATGTTCCAAATGGCACTTATCTAATCAATATCACAAGTCTAGGTTACAAAGACTACAACTCTGCGACATTCACACTTAATGCTTCGTCAAAGGATTTCGAAAATATTATAATGGCCGAAGATTCTCAAGCCCTGGATGAGGTGGTTGTAAAAGCCGAAAAGCCTATGGTGCAAGTGATGGCTGACAAAACCGTTTTTAATGTGCAAAGTACGTTAAGCGCTGCTGGAGATTCTGGTTTTGAATTATTACGTAAGGCTCCAGGTGTAATTATAGACAATACCGATTCTATTATTGTAGAGGGCAAAGCTGGTGTACTTGTTTATATAGATGATAAGCCGTCAGTACTTCGTGGACAAGATCTTGTTAATTATCTAAAGACCATTCAATCTAGTGATATAGAGTCTATAGAAATCATTACACAACCGTCTTCGAAGTTTGATGCTGAAGGTAATGCTGGTATTATCAATATTAAATTTAAGCGTGATAAAAGCTTAGGAACTAATGGTACTGTAGCTTCAGGGTTAACTTATGGTGAATTTGGACGCTATAACACTTCGGTATCTTTCAATAACAGAAGTAAAAAAACAAGTGTTTATGGGTCGTTTAGTAATCGTTTTGGGGAAAGTTTGAATTTCATTAATCTCTATAGAACTCAAAACAATACCATTTTTGATGCGCAAACCGAAACGATTTCAGACAATAATAATAACAATGCGCGCTTAGGTTTTGATTACTATGCCAATAAAAAATCGACCTTCGGAATTATCCTTACCGGAAATTTTAGTGATGGTAGTTCAGATTCAGATTCAAGAACACCTATTTCCGATATTGGTAGTTCTAATCCCAATGAGGTCTTAGTAGCTGGTAGTGATGCCGATAATAAGACATCAAACCTCTATGCCAACCTCAACTATAAGTTCAACACAGGAAAAGATTTTTCCCTAAACGTTGATGTCGACTTTGGAAAATACTCAAGCGACAGGACCAATTTACAACCCAATCAATATTTCAATGGTGATGAAACACAACTCATTAGTGAAACTATCAATTATATGATCACACCAATAGATATTGATATTTTCACATCAAAGGTTGATTTTGAACAAAATGTCTTAAAAGGAAAATTAGGCTTTGGAGTTAAATACTCTAAAATAGTCACCGATAATCAATTCGACTTTTTTGATCGTATCAATGGTCAAGACATCATCAATGAAGAACGAACAAATGACTTTGCTTATGACGAACAGATCAATGCTGCGTACATCAATTATAATAGAAAGTATGAAAAATTTAGTTTTCAAGCTGGACTTAGAGTAGAGCAAACAAAATCTGATGGGGTTTTAACTGCGCTTCAAGAAGCCCAAAATGATCGTGTGAAGCGTAATTATACAGATTGGTTTCCTAGTGGTGGAATCACCTATCAACTCAATCAAAAAAATTCATTTGCGTTAACGTATAGTAAGCGTATTCAGCGTCCTAATTATCAGAGTTTAAATCCGTTCGAATATAAAATTGATGAATTATCATTCCGAAGAGGAAACCCATTCTTACAACCTCAATATACCGATAATCTCAAGTTGTCTCATACGTATAACTACAGACTTAATACATCTATTAGTTATAGCTTCATCAGAGATTTCTTTGCGCAAGTAACAGAAGCGGTTGGTGACGATCAAAACTTTATCAGCCAACGAAATGTTGCCAATCAAAAGGTGATTAACCTAGGCATATCATATCCTACAAAATTCAATGATTGGTGGAGTGTGTATGCAAGTTTAAACGCTTATCGAAGTATTTATGAGGCAACTAACGAAGATTTCGTATCCACATCCCAAAATACCTTAAGCCTCTATGCACAAAACACATTTAAACTACCAAAAGGTTTTAGAGCAGAAGTATCAGGTTGGTATAGCTCACCATCAGTTTGGGGAGGAACCTATCAAACTAAAAGTTTGGGTGCGCTTAATCTTGCTGTTCAGAAAAAATTCTTTGACGATAAACTTACTGCCAGATTAGCATTTAATGATATACTCTACACTTCACCTTGGCGAGGCGACACACAATTTGGGGCATTAGTTATTAATGGTGATGGTGGAAACGATAGCAGGCAAGTACGTTTTAACCTAAGTTATAACTTCGGAAGAAATGAAATTAAAAAAGCAAGAAATAGAAAAACAGGTCTAGAAGATGAGAAAAACAGACTAGGCGGTTAAATTTAAAACACTATAAACATGAAACATCTAGTAATCACATTAGCACTAATTTTGGCAAGCAGTCAAACGTTTGCACAAAACACATACTTAAAGATTTATACTGATGATACACCAGAATCAGTAATTATGTATCCTCCTGGAACAGATTTCGAATTAAAAACGAAAGAAGGTTACATTGTTATGAAAAATAACAATACACCCAAAATATTTGAAATCGATGATGACTATACCCTTTTTGTCTATCCGAATTATAAAGAAAGTAGTGATGTATTTAAGTTGAATAAAGGAAAGGTAGAATTAGCATTAACGAGTCGTTTTTCTGACAAAGACCCTAAGGAAGAAACCTTATTTATTGACGATAGTAATATCACATCACACCAAAAGATAACAGATTCTAAAATTAATAGTGGACTAAAAAATCTAGAGTTTGAATTGAGTAATGGCATTATGTTTAAATATACTGACGGGAAGTACAAAGCCTATTTCAAAAAAGAAGAAAACTACCTCAACATTAAAGGGAAGTATCTTATCGAGAGCAAACTAGGAGTTTTAAAATTAAGTTTCAATCCTAAAAACGGACAAGTATGGTGGGTTTTTGAAGCTAAGAAATAAAAAAGGGAAGCGTTTTGCTTCCCTTTTATATTATATACCACTAATATAACTTCCGTAAGGATCTTTAAATTGAATGCCTTCGGTAAAACGGTATTTGCTGAGTTGTTTAAATTCTACTAATGCCCAAAGCACAAATTCTTTAACAAAATAGCTATCTTCTTTTCTTAAATTAGGCTGGTACTCACCTAAAAGATCATCTAATGGAGAAATCGCATCGAGTAATGCTTTATATTCTTTATCTCTAAGATCATCAAGAATTTCAAAACCATCTTGCTGATTAAAAAACCATGAGACAATATCATCATAAGGGGTTTCGTCATCGTCTTTTTTTAGTTTTTCTATCTTCGGAAAGAACTCTGGGAACAAGCGTTTTACGGCTTCACCTATTAAATTATAGGCTACCATTGCTGCACCTTCCTGCTCACCTTCATATACCAATTCTACTTTTCCTGTAATGGACGGAATAATACCAACAAAATCACTTAAGCGCAACATGGTCTTATTATCACCTACTTTTAAAGCACGACGTTCTGCAGTACTTAACAAATTTTCTAAAGCTGTAATACTTAAACGAGCACTTACGCCACTTTTAGCATCAATATATTCACTTTCTCGAGCTTCAAATACAATTTGCTCCAATAAATCTCTGGCAAGATCTGGAACACTAACAGATTCCTTTTGGTTTTCTACCAATTTGGCTTCTTGCTCTGTAATGAGTCGTGCTGTTTCAATATCAATAGGATAATGTGTAAGAATCTGGCTTCCAATTCTGTCTTTTAATGGTGTTACAATACTTCCTCTATTGGTATAATCTTCAGGGTTTGCCGTAAAAATAAACTGAACATCTAAAGGTAATCTTAATTTAAATCCGCGAATTTGAATATCACCTTCTTGCAAAATATTAAACAACGCTACCTGAATTCGAGCTTGTAAATCGGGTAATTCGTTAATAACAAAAATACTTCGATTCGCTCTTGGGATCATGCCGTAGTGAATTACACGATCATCGGCATAACTCAATTTCAAATTTGCCGCTTTTATTGGATCAACATCTCCAATAAGATCAGCTACAGTTACATCTGGTGTTGCCAGTTTTTCAGCAAAGCGTTCACTTCTGTGCAACCATGAAATTGGTGTTTCGTCTCCCTTTTCAGTAATTAATTCTGTAGCAAAACGTGAAATAGGTTGAAATGGATCGTCATTAATCTCTGAACCTTCTACAAAAGGAATATATTCATCTAAGAGATTTAGCATCAAACGCGCCAAACGTGTTTTTGCTTGTCCGCGTAAACCCAATAAATTAATATTATGTCTTGATAGAATAGCGCGTTCCAACTCAGGAATCACGGTATTCTCATAACCATGCACACCTTCAAAAGCTGTTTCTTTATTCTTTATTTTTTCAATTAAGTTATCACGTAATTCATCTTTTATAGATTTAGATTGATAACCTGATGTCTTTAATTCGCCTAAGGTTTTTATCGTTTCTATTTTCATATATATTTATCCTCTTATTCTTTTTTTTCTATTCGTTTCATAATCTTCAAAAATCATTTCCCCTAAGCCTTTCAAACCTGTGTAAAAGGCTTTTCCTTGATTGGCTCTAGTAAATTCTTGAACAAACTGCATCAAGTAGCGATCTTGAGCAATCATAAATGTAGTTATAGGAATATGTAATTTCCTTGCCTGTTGTGCCATAGCATAACACTTATTGGTGATGTAAGGGTTGAGTCCGTTGCTATCTTTGTAATATTGTCCGTCAGGTAATCGCAAGCAACTTGGTTTACCGTCGGTAATCATAAAGATTTGTTTATTCGTGTTTCGTTTTCTTCTGAGTAGGTCCATGGCTAATTGCAAACCTGCAACCGTATTGGTATGATAAGGGCCAACTTTGAGATAAGGAAGATCTTTGATCTCGATCTGCCAAGAATCATTTCCGAAGACAATAATATCCAAAGTATCCTTTGGGTAACGTGTCGTAATGAGTTCTGCTAAAGCCATAGCTACACGTTTGGCTGGTGTGATACGATCTTCTCCATAAAGAATCATACTATGACTAATATCAATCATCAAAACGGTACTCATTTGAGATTTATGTAATGTTTCTTCTACGACGAGGTCATCTTCAGTAATACTAAAATCGCCAATACCATGATTAATTTGTGCATTACGCAAACTTTCAGTCATAGAGACTTTATCTAAAGCATCACCAAATTGGTAACTTCTAAAATCACCTGTGTGCTCATCTCCTATTCCCGGACTTTTACTTTTATGATTGCCTTGTCCACTTCTCTTTATTTTTCCAAAGATATGGTCCAAAGCCTGTTGTCGTATAGCACGTTCTGTTTTTGCGGTTATAGCCATTCCACCTTTTCCATCAGGATTAATCTCTTCTTTGATGTAGCCTTTCTTTTTTAAATCTTCGATAAAATCGTCAATAGTATATTCGGCTGTGGTGAGCTCGTATTCCTTATCCAATTCAAGAAGCCAAGAAATCGCTTCATCAAAATCTCCAGATGTATGTGTAATCAACTCTTTAAAGATCTCAAAAAGTTTTTCAAAAGGGGACTGATTAGGTGCTTCGTACGATTTAAAAACAAAGCCTTTTTTGAAATTAATTCTCTCTTTCATAGCTGTATAAAAATACAACTATTACAATTTAATTTTGGTAAAGTTTTTATAAAACTACTCGATGAGTTTTAATTTATGAAGATTCTCAATTTTTATTTGCTTCCCTTGGGTTGAAATAAAACCATCTTTTTTAAATTGAGATAAGATTCGAATAGCAGATTCGGTTGCAGTTCCAACAACATTAGCATAATCTTCTCGAGAAAGATTAATGGCTAGAAAACCATCATCATCAACTCCAAAATTGTCATTCAAATAGATGAGAACATCGGCCAATCTATTTTTAACCGATTTCTGAGCCATATCGACAATCACATTATCAGATTCTTTCAAATCATGAGCCATTTGCTGAAGCATATCTAAAGTGAATTTTGGGTTTTTTTGAAGGTCTTGCATAATTTCACTCTTTGGAATAAAACACACTTCCATATCGTTTAATGCTACGGCACTCAAATTTGCCGACTCTTCACCTACCAAAGAACGTTGTCCCAATAAATCACCTTTAACTACCAACTTTACAATATGATCCTTTCCATTAGAGCTTAATTTAGATAACTTACAAACACCATCTTTTACACAAAACACACCATTAACGGCATCACCTTCTTCAAAAATAACCTCACCTTTTTTGATACTTCTAGAAGTCTTACATCCAGATATTCGCACTAACTCTTCTCTGGTTAGTGCTTTAAGAGAATTGAATTGCCTAATAATACATTGTTCACATTTACTCATAATCGATGTTTAGGTAATCTTGTAAAATTAATCAAAACATGACAAATATCATATTATAATCACAGTTCATTTTCAAACTTTGCATCAGGTATAAATGAGCAAATAATATGGACAAGTTATCTTGTTTCCACTGTGGTGATGATTGTGACAATACAAATATCACCTTCAACGAAAAGAACTTCTGCTGTAATGGCTGTAAGACCGTTTATGAGATATTCTCAGAAAATGATCTCACCTGTTATTATGATTTGCAGACTTCTCCTGGCGCTGTACCAAAAGAAATCCAAGGCAAATACGATTTTTTATCTCAAGATAATATCATCGAAAAGCTCACTGAATTTAATGATGGAAGCATTCAAATTGCGACACTCTACATTCCTCATATTCACTGTAGTTCTTGTATTTGGATTTTAGAGAATCTCAATAAATTAAATGAAGACATTACCGCTTCACAAGTGAATTTTGGTAAGAAAACCGTTCGTATTACTTACAATTCGGAAAAGGTTACACTTAAAGATACGGTCTTACTTTTAAGTACTATTGGTTACGAACCCTATATTTCGCTAGACGATTTTAAAACTGGGCAGCAACATGTCAATAGAAGTCTTATCTATAAGCTAGGTATTGCTGGTTTTGCCTTCGGAAATGTGATGTTTTTATCTTTTCCTGAGTATTTTGAAGTAGGCGAATTCTGGTTAGAGCAGTACAAACATCTATTTCGTTGGTTGATGTTTGCATTTTCAATTCCTGTAGTTTTCTATGCTGGTCGTGATTACTTTATATCTGCTTATAAAGGTTTAAACTCTAAGTTATTAAATATTGATGTGCCCATAGCTTTAGGGATTGCTGTACTATTCATTAGAAGTACTGCAGAAATCATCTTCGACCTAGGTTCTGGTTTTTTTGATAGTCTTACTGGTTTGGTATTCTTTTTATTACTGGGGAAGTTCTTTCAGCAAAAAACATATACGTTCTTATCATTTGAACGCGATTACAAATCTTATTTTCCAATTGCTGTTACCAAAATAACATCAGTTGGTAATGAATCGCCAATTCAAGTTTATGACATCAAAAAAGGTGATCGATTACTCATTAGAAATGAAGAGCTTATTCCTGTTGATGGTATTCTTATTAATGGAAAAGCAAGAATCGACTATAGTTTTGTTACTGGCGAATCTGAAACGGTTAGCAAACAATCTGGTGATAAATTATATGCTGGAGGAAAGCAAACTTCAGGAGTGATTGAAATGGAAGCCATTAAATCGGTTGAACAAAGTTATCTCACACAATTGTGGAGTAATGATGTATTTAATAAGAATAAAGAAGACGGCTTTACCACTTTAACCAATGCTATCAGTAAACGGTTTACTATAGCTGTACTTAGCATTGCTATTATTGCCACCTTGTTTTGGTTGGCTACAGATGCTTCTAAGGCTATGAATGTATTTACAGCAGTATTGATTATTGCTTGTCCGTGTGCAATTGCATTATCAGCACCTTTTACCTTCGGAAATTTGCTACGCATCTTCGGAAAGCTAAAATTTTATGTCAAAAACGCATCAGTTATTGAGCAGTTAGCAAGAGTGAATACGATTATTTTTGATAAAACAGGAACGATAACCTCTAACCAAAAAAGCACTGCCAATTATGAAGGCGTAGCGCTCACATCTTCAGAAGAAACATTACTAAAAAATACGCTTCGTGGTTCTAATCATCCGTTGAGTAGAACTTTATATGATATTCTGGATGAACACCATATTATTTCTCTCAATCATTTTGAAGAACACCTCGGAAAAGGTATTGAAGCAACTCATGATAACAATCATATCAAAATTGGATCGGCAAGTTTTGTCGGCACAACTGAATCTTCAGTTTTGAATACAACGGTACATATTAGTACAAATGATCATTACAAAGGAAAGTTTACATTTTACAATAGCTACAGGAAAGGTCTCTCAAAACTATTTAATCAACTTAAAAAACACTATGATTTAGTGATCTTGTCTGGTGACAATGAAGGAGAACTTGAAAATCTAAAAAAACTATTGCCTTCAAAAACCAAACTCATTTTTAATCAAAAACCAGATGATAAATTGGAGTACATCAAATATCATCAATCTGAAGGCGCGAAAGTACTAATGGTTGGCGACGGATTAAATGATGCAGGTGCTTTAGCTCAGAGTAATGTTGGCATTGCACTCTCAGAAAATGTGAATGTATTTTCTCCAGCCTGTGACGCGATTTTAGATGCTTCAAAGTTTAAGCAACTGAATAAATTTATTAAGGCTTCAAAACGTGCCATAGATATCATAAAATGGAGCTTTGCCTTATCATTTATTTACAATATTATCGGACTCTACTTCGCAGTAACAGGTCAATTAGCCCCTGTTGTCGCTGCTATTTTAATGCCATTAAGCTCAATAAGTATTGTTGTATTTACCACTATAGCAACAACTATTTTGGGTAAAAAAATAAATGAGAAAGAATAGATGAAAATAAGTATGCATAAAAAAATAAAAATAATTATCAAACATGATATAAGTCATGTTTTAAGAACCATCTCAAGCGTAATTTTGAACCATAACTCCTAATAGGTATGAGTGTTATATATATTTTGTTAAGTATCAGCATTGTTGTTGCTATTGTATTTTTTATTGCATTTATAACTGCAGTAAAAAAAGGACAGTATGACGATAGCTATACGCCTTCTGTTAGAATGCTTTTTGACGACGAACTCGTAAAAGAGCAACCAAAACCATCTATTAAAATAAAAAAGACTAATTAAATTATTATGGAAGTTCAACAGTTTCATTACGATAATAAAATCGTTAAAAATTTCCTCTATGCAACCATGCTTTGGGGAGTTGTAGGAATGCTAATAGGATTACTATTGGCATTTATGTTTTTATTCCCTAACATGACCGACGGTATTTCTTGGTTGAGTTTTGGTCGATTAAGACCTTTACACACTAATGCTGTCATTTTTGCCTTTGTTGGGAATGCCATCTTTGCTGGTGTTTACTATTCGGTACAGCGTTTATTAAAGGCAAGAATGTTCAACGACACCTTAAGTAAAATAAACTTTTGGGGTTGGCAACTTATCATTGTTGGTGCTGCCATTACTCTACCTTTAGGTTATACAACATCAAAAGAATATGCCGAATTAGAATGGCCTTTTGATATTGCCATTGCCGTTATTTGGGTTGTTTTTGGTTGGAACTTAATTGGAACCATATTAAAAAGACGACAACGCCATTTATATGTAGCCATCTGGTTTTACCTCGCCACGTTCGTGACTGTTGCAGTTTTACATATTTTCAACAGTTTGGAGATACCTGTTAGCGGACTTAAAAGTTACTCTGTTTATGCAGGTGTTCAGGATGCGCTGGTACAATGGTGGTATGGTCATAATGCTGTTGCCTTTTTCTTAACAACACCATTCTTAGGATTGATGTATTACTTTGTTCCTAAGGCTGCCAATAGACCTGTTTACTCTTACAGGTTATCCATTGTTCACTTTTGGTCGCTCATCTTCATTTACATTTGGGCTGGTCCACATCACTTATTATATACATCACTTCCAGGTTGGGCGCAAAATCTTGGTGTTGCATTTTCTGTAATGCTATTAATGCCATCTTGGGGAGGAATGATTAACGGACTCCTAACACTTCGTGGTGCATGGGACAAAGTAAGAACAGATCCTGTTTTAAAATTCATGGTAGTAGCCATAACAGGTTATGGTATGGCAACATTTGAAGGTCCAATGCTATCCCTTAAAAGTATGAATGCCATGGCGCATTTTACAGATTGGATCATTGCACATGTTCACGTTGGTGCTCTAGCTTGGAATGGCTTTTTAACCTTTGGAATGATCTATTACTTAGTTCCGAAGTTATTTAAAACAAAATTACATTCTTTAGCATTAGCCAATTTACACTTTTGGATAGGAACGCTAGGAATCATTTTTTATGCATTACCAATGTATGTTGCTGGTTTCCAGCAATGGGCTATGTGGAAACAATTTAGTCCAGACGGTAGATTAGAATATGGTAATTTCCTTGAAACAGTAACAGCTATAATGCCTATGTACTGGATGCGTGCTATTGGAGGTACTTTATTTATCACAGGTATGATTATCATGGTTATAAATGTGATTATCACGATTAGAAATGGTAGCAAAGTAAGCGATGAATTAGCAGAAGCTGCTGCTTTGAAACGTGTCTCTAAAAGACGTGTTGTAGGTGAAGGATGGCATACTTGGTTAGAACGTAAACCAGTTAAGTTAACCATTTTTGCTACAATCGCTATCTTAATTGGTGGTATCGTACAGATTGTTCCAACTTTATTGGTAAAATCCAATATTCCAACTATTACCAGTGTAAAACCATATACGCCTTTAGAACTAGAAGGAAGAGATATTTATATTAGAGAAGGTTGTGTAGGTTGTCACTCACAAATGGTAAGGCCATTTAGAAATGAAGTTGCACGATATGGCGAATACTCTAAAGCTGGAGAGTTTGTTTATGATCATCCATTCTTATGGGGAAGTAAACGTACTGGACCTGACCTTCACCGCGTTGGTGGTAGGTATACAGATTCATGGCACTTCAAGCATATGTATAATCCTCAAGAAATCTCTGATGGCTCAATAATGCCAGCTTACCAATGGCTTATTAAAAACGGATTGGATAAATCACTAACAGAAGCTAAAATGAGAGCTATGGTCAAACTGGGTGTGCCATACACAGATGAAGATATTAATACTGCACAACAGCAAATGAATGCTCAAGCAGAAACTATAGTTGAAAATCTAAAAGAAGACCCTGACCTAGCAACCTCTTTCGTTGAAGGTAAAGAAGAAGCCTTAGCTAAAGGTGAAACATACATTGAAATAAAAGAACGTGAGATTATAGCTGTAATTGCTTATCTCCAAAGATTAGGAACAGATATTAAAGTATCTGACATAGAAGAATTAACAACCACAGAAAACGAATAGATCATGCTAAAATTTGTAAAAAACCATATGGAAAGCATCACAGGTATAGAAATCTATCCTTTGATCTCTTTAGTTATATTTTTCAGTTTTTTTGTCATCTTATTTTGGTGGGTAATAACTGCAAAAAAAGAATACATCACTACCGTGAGTAATATTCCATTAGACAACCAAAATCCATCAGAATTATGAGAAATATACCATCATGGATAAGAGTACCTGTAGTATTCTTTATCATTTTCGGACTTACAGAATATTTTATAGATTCTGGTGACGAACCAGCATTTATAGCAGAACCTTTGGTATCATTATTTTTGGTACTTGTATTCCTTATTCTAGTTGCGATCGAAGCCATTGTTGGCGCTCTAGATAATGTACTATATCAAAGTTTAGATGCGGAAGCTAAAGCAAGATATGAAGCGAAAAGAGCTGCTCCTCCAAAATTCATTAGTTGGATTAAAAAGCTTTATCAAAAATCATTGGGACAAAAACCTATCGAAGAAGAACACGATATCATTCTTGATCATAATTATGACGGAATCAAAGAGTTAGATAACGACTTACCGCCATGGTGGCTATATGGTTTCTATGCTTCTATTATATTCGGATTTGTATATATGGCCAAGTATCACATTTTTAATGGGCCAGACCAATACCAAGAGTTAGAAGCTAATATTGTTCAGGCTAACATAGAACTTGAAGAATATAGAAAAAATGCTAAAAACCTTGTCGATTTTAATACAGTAACTGTCTTAACTGATCCTGCCGATCTAGCAAGCGGAAAAGAAATTTTTGAATTGAATTGTGTCGCCTGCCATGCCATTGATGGAGGTGGCGGAATTGGTGCAAACCTAACTGATAAGTATTGGATTTTAGGTGGTGGCATCAACAACGTTTTTAAAACGGTTTCCGAAGGTGGTCGTGATGGTAAAGGGATGATTGCTTGGAATCAAAATTTGAGTCCGGCGGAAATTGCCCAAGTATCTAGCTACGTTCTTAAATTTCAAGGTACAACACCCGAAAAACCTAAAGCTTCAGAAGGTGAAATATGGGTTGATGAAAGTGCTGTTTCAGAAGAAGAAACTGAAGCAACAGGCACCATTGCACCAGAAACAATTGAAGTACAAACAGACTCTATTAGTACTACAGAACAATAATAATGGAAACACCCGAGAACGAAACATTTAGAGATTCGATTGGTACTGTAACCGACGAAGGGAAACGTGCTTGGGTGTATCCAAAAAAACCAAGCGGTCGTTATTATGAAAGACGAAAAATTGTTAGTTACGGACTTTTAGCATTTTTATTTGCTGCACCTTTTATAAAAGTAAGTGGTAATCAATTTTTACTCTTTAATGTACTAGAACGTCGTTTTAATATTTTTGGATTTCCGTTTTGGCCACAAGATTTTTATCTATTTGTAATTTCAATGCTTATTGGTGTTGTATTTGTAACACTATTTACCGTTGGCTTTGGTCGAATTTTCTGTGGATGGATTTGTCCGCAAACTATTTTTATGGAAATGGTTTTCCGTAGAATAGAATATTGGATTGAAGGCGATAGAAATAAACAGCGAAAGCTGGATAGACAAAAATGGAATGCCGAGAAAATTAAAAAACGACTTATAAAGTGGTTCGTTTTTTTGGTGATTTCGTTCTTAATAGCAAATGTGTTTTTAGCCTATTTGATTGGAAGTGATAAATTAATTAGATATATCACCGAAGGACCATTTGAGCATTTAAGTACGCTACTTCCACTTATAATTTTTACTGCTGTATTTTATTTTGTTTTTGCTTGGTTTAGAGAGCAAGTTTGCATTATCGCTTGTCCATATGGACGTTTACAAGGTGTGTTACTAGACAATAAATCTATAGTTGTGGCCTATGATCATAAACGTGGCGAAGGTGAAAGTGGTCGAAAAAAATTTAGAAAAAATGAAGATAGAACCGCTCTTGGTCATGGTGATTGTATCGACTGTTTGCAATGTGTACATGTGTGCCCGACTGGAATTGATATCAGAAACGGAACACAATTAGAATGTGTTAACTGTACAGCGTGTATTGATGAATGCGATCATATTATGGAAAGCATTAATTTACCAAAAGGCTTAATACGATATGCTAGTGAAGATAATATTGAAAAGAAAAAGAAATTTGAATTTACGCCTAGGTTAAAAGGATATACAGCTGTACTTATCATTTTGATTGGTATACTAACTGGTTTACTTCTGTTGAGAAATGAAGTTGAAGCTAAAATTTTAAAGCTACCTGGACAAACCTATCAATTAAAAGAAGGAAACATTATTAGTAATGTATATACCTATAAATTAATAAATAAAACAACAGACACAATAAGAAATGTACGGTTTAAATTGCGCAAGTATGAAGGCGAGATCAAACCAGTTTCAACTTCAGAAACATTTGAAATTCCGGCTCAAGGTTTAGCCGAAGGTACATTGTTTATAGAAATCAAAAAAAGTGAGCTCTCTGATGATACTATAAAACTAATGATTGAGGTTTACAATGATACTGAAATCATAGAAACCACAACTGTTAGTTTTTCAGGACCTAGAACTTATAATTAAAACCAAGTATTATGAAACTAAATTGGGGAACAGGAATCGTATTGGCATTTATAGGCTTTATAAGCTTCATCATGTATTTTGTAATTAATATGAATACATCTGAAAAGTATAACACCTCATTAGTCACTGAAGATTATTACAAAGCAGAATTAGAGTATCAAAATGATATCGACAAAGAAAAAAACGCTAGAAACCTAGCTCAAAATATTACTTGGAAACGAACAGAAAAAGGACTGGAAATTAACTTTCCAGAATCTATGGATATTAGTCAAATTACTGGAAAAGTGTTCCTTTACAGACCATCTAATGAACAAGTAGACTTTGAAACTGCAATTTCATTGTCTCATCACAATTTGCTCATACCTGACAAACGTTTGTTAGATGGTCGCTGGAACATTAAAGTGGATTGGCAATATAGAGGAAAATCATATCTCTACAAAAAAGAAATCGTGTATTAAATGCTTTGGTCTGCTCTCATATTTGGTCTTTTAGGAAGCTTCCACTGTGTTGGAATGTGTGGCCCTATTGCCTTTATGTTACCTGTAGATAGAAGCAATTCAACAAAAAAAATAGTTCAAACCTTTGCGTATCACATCGGAAGACTTTTCGCCTATGGTCTTATTGGATTAGTATTCGGTCTCGTAGGCAAAGGATTATACCTCTTTGGAATACAACAGCAATTATCTATTGCCATCGGAGTTTTAATGATTGTAATAGTGCTCATCCCAGTGCAAAAGTTCAATACATATAATTTCTCAAAACCAATATATAAACTGATTTCAAAAGTGAAGATGTCTTTAGGGAAAGCGTTAAAAAAGAAAACTGCAGACACATTTTTAACTATAGGGTTTCTTAATGGTTTTCTTCCTTGTGGTCTAGTTTACATGGCAGTTATAGCGTCTTTAACTATGCAAAATGCCTCATACAGTGCCTTATACATGCTACTATTTGGCATTGGCACTATTCCTTTGATGACAACCGCTATATATCTTGGTAAGTTCTTAAACACAGCGGTTAAGCGTCGAATTCAGAAAGCTATCCCTGTTTTCGTGATCATTATTGGTCTGTTGTTTATTATACGAGGTATGGGGTTAGGTATTCCTTATTTATCTCCTACTCCAGTTGTTGAAATGGCTTCTAGTACTATTGATTGTCATTAAAAATAGGAGCAATTTGTTTTCTTAAAACCATCCCAGAACTACAACGTATTCATATTTTTCAATTATGTCAAAAAAATTAAATAATACACATAGATTACAGCTTAACAAAAAGGAAATGAAAAACTATGGTTATCAAGTCATTGATTCTATAGTTGACCATTTTGAAACAGAACATCTTAAAAAACCTGTCGCATATGCGTCAAGAGAAGAAATGGATACGCTTTTTAACATTGAAGCTCCAGAAAAAGAAACCAATTTTCAAGATGTTTTAGATTTCGTTGTTAAAGAAGTATTACCTAATAGCAATATCGTATCACATCCAAAATCGTATTCCTTTGTTCCTGGACCTAGTAACTATGTTAGTGTTATGGCAGATACGTTAGCAACTGGATTTAATATTTTTTCTGGTGGTTGGGCTGCTTCTCCTGCTGCAGCAGAACTCGAAATAGTAACCATGAATTGGCTATTGAAATTATTCAAATTCCCTAAGAAAAAAGGAGGAGGCATCTTTACAAGTGGCGGTTCAATGGCTAATTTAACTGCCCTAGTTACTGCAAGAAGACAACGTTGCGGTGATGACTTTTCAAAGGCCATAATTTACATGTCTGATCAAGCACATTCGTCTAATATAAAAGCGATTAGAGTATTAGGATTTAAGAAAGAACAGGTTAGAATCATACCAACAGATATTGCTTTTAAAATGGCTATTAATAAATTAAAAAATGCTATTGCTAAAGACCGATTAAAAGGGCTCCAACCGTTTTGTATTATCGCTTCGGCTGGAACCACGAATACAGGTAGTATTGATCCTTTAGATGAAATAGCCGCTATTTGTAAAACTGAAAAACTCTGGTTTCATATAGATGGTGCTTATGGCGGAGCTGCTGTACTATCAAAAAAAGGGAAATTATTACTAAAAGGTATAGAAAAGGCAGACTCTTTAACCATAGATCCTCATAAATGGCTATTTCAGCCCTACGAAATGGGATGCTTACTCATACGAAATCATAAATGGTTAAGTAAAACGTTTAGTGAAAAACCTGAATATCTCCGTGATATTGAAGGTAATACTTCGGAAATTAATTTTTATGATCATGGCATTCAACTCACTAGACGTTTTAGAGCTTTAAAATTCTATATGTCAATGAAAACATTTGGACTAGAAGCGTTTAAAACTGCTATATCCTACTCCATTGATCTTACCGAAAACGTTGAAGCTTATTTAAGAAAAAGTTCTAACTGGGAAGTCATTTCTCCAGCTACGTTAGCGGTTATTAATTTTAGATATAATCCTATTGGAATGACGTTCTCTGAAAAAAAATTAGATGCACTTAATCAACATATATCTCAAAAAATATTGGAATCGAGAGAGGCTCTATTAGTGACAACTATCCTTCAGAATCAAATTGTTCTAAGAATGTGCTTAATCAATCCAAGAACAACACTTAATGATATAAAAGATACTCTAGCATTGTGTGAATCTATTGCAAAAAATAGTATGCCATGAAATCTTCAGAATAAATAATTCATAGCTGATATATATCATATAATTTCAGACCATCTTATAGTAACTTTAATATAGAATTAAAAACCTAAGATCATGAAAAAAAGAATGCCCATTTCAACAATAATGACAAAAGATATCATTACTCTAAATCTAACCGACAATTTGGAAACTGCCGAATTATTATTCAAAAAAAATAATATTCGTCACATTCCAGTAGTAAGTGGAGATAAAATTATAGGAATGTTGAGTTACACCGATTTACTACGAATTAGTTTTGCAGATGCAGTGGATGAAGGCGAACAAGATGTAGACACTGTAGTTTATAATATGTTCACTATCGAGCAAGTAATGGCAAAAAATGTAGTAAGCGTAGGCTCAAATTCTACTATAAAAGACGTAGCAGAAATGCTTGCAAAAAAAGAATTTCATGCATTACCAGTGGTAGATAATAATAAATTGGTTGGTATTGTTACTACTACGGATTTGATAAATTTTTTGATTGAACAGTTTTAATGTGTCATCATTAAAACCTTAAATCCTGAAAGGTTTTTAATCGGATCTTTCAGGATTTATTTTGTAATTTCATAAAGAAAAATAACGAACACAAATGAGCACACACATAGAAGCTAAACCAGGAGAAATTGCAGAAACAGTCTTACTGCCTGGAGATCCAATGCGAGCGAAATGGATTGCAGAAACATTTTTTGAAAACCCTAAACTCTACAATGATGTTAGAGGAATGCTAGGTTATACTGGTGAATATAAAGGTAAACGTGTTTCTGTTCAAGGAACTGGTATGGGGATTCCGTCTTGTTTGATTTATTGTCATGAACTCATTAATGATTATGGTGCAAAAAATCTGATACGTGTCGGTTCTGCTGGTTCCTATAAAAAAGAAGTAAAAATTAGAGATATCGTTATTGCCATGTCTGCTTCTTCAAATTCTGGTATCAATAATTCACGATTCATAAATGCCGATTATGCACCTACAGCTAATTTTGACCTCTTTATGAAGGCTGCGACATACGCAAAAGCCAATAATATTGCTATTAAAGCTGGTAATGTTTTGTCATCTGATGAGTTTTATGAAGATGATTTTGACTCGTATAAAAAATGGGCAGAGTTTGGAGTACTTTGTGTCGAAATGGAAACAGCTGGTTTGTATACTATTGCTGCAAAACACAATATAAAAGCCCTATCTATATTAACTATTTCAGATTCTTTAGTTACTAATGAACACACCTCAGCTGATGAGAGAGAATCTACATTTAATACGATGATAGAAATAGCATTGAGTACGTTATAGTAGCATTCATTTTTAAAATTATAAGACAATTAACTTAATTAAGATATTTTTGTCCTAATTAAATATTTCCTTACCTTTATCTTACCAAAAAAATTTAAATTTAATGTTTTCTAAAGCTTGTCAATACGGTATTAAAGCCACTATTTTCATAGCGATTAATTCGCTTGAAAACAGACGTGTTAGTCCGAAAGAGATTTCCAAAGAAATTGATTCTCCTCAAGCATTTACTGCTAAAATATTACAAGCCTTAGTAAAACACAATATTATCAATTCTGTCAAAGGTGCTTATGGTGGTTTTGAAATTGATAAAGAAAATATTACTTCAATAAAACTTTCTCAAATTGTAAGTGCAATTGATGGTGATGCAATCTATAGTGGCTGTGGTTTAGGATTAAAAACCTGTGATGAAAGTCATCCTTGTCCAGTTCATGATAAATTTAAAATTGTACGAACAGAGCTAAAAGACATGTTAGAAAACACCAACCTAGAACAATTAGCTTTAGATATTACATCTGGAACCTCTTTTTTAAAGATCTAAAAATCTTTTCGTTTCGATTTGAAGAGTATTCTTAAAACTGGTAAGATTACCCATAATATGAGCATAATAAAAGATATAATAAGCCCAAAGCTTGTGCCGAAAAACTGTTTAAACACCGCTCCAGTATAACCTAACAGTGCCGAAATATCTAACTTTAAAAGAATAAGTGTTCGTGATAAATCAATAGGATTTAGCATGGTACCAATTAATGATACCTTATCTAACGGATAATCCTCGAACATAATTAGAGTCATTAAAAAAAGGCCGTCATAAATAATCGCTAAGAACAGCCATAACAGAATGGCATATCCAAACCCTTTAATTTTATTCTCATTAGACATAGCGATGTTAAACGCTAGCGCTGTAAATATGAAGGTTAAAAAAGCGCCTGTAATCAATAGTAATGAAAAGTCCCAAATAGCATTACTCTTCAATAAACCATAAAATATAAATGGAATTCCTAAACCTAAAATCAAACTCATACTAAGTGATAAAGCAACACCTAAATACTGACCTAAAAATATAGATGGTCGCTTTAAAGGTTGGGCCAATAATAGCTCGGTAAATTCTCTAGAATTGTAATAATACATGACGCCAAAAATGGTTCCTATTAAAGGAACTAATACAATAATGACATTCATTAATGTTATAACGGCTTTTGAAAGATCATTATTCAAAAACAAAAGCACAATTCCGAGTAGTAAATAAAATGCAAAGTAGACATAACTCCAACGACTACGCATTAAATCAAAAAAACTATATTTTAATATCTTAAACATGATTAGTAGTTAATATAGACGCAATAGCGTGTTCAAAATCTGGCTGACTGGTCATTTGTTTTAATTCTGAAATAGACCCTTTAAAGTAAATATTACCTTCTAACAAAAACACAATCTCGTCTGATACTTCTTCGACAAAACTCATAATATGTGATGTAATTAGAATGGTTTTCCCCTTTGATTTTTCAGTTTGAATAAGGGTCTTTAATCGTATCAAAGAAATAGGATCCAATCCTGTGGTTGGTTCATCTAAAATAATCAGAGGGCTATCAAACATAAAGGTCAAAACAATATTCACCTTTTGTTTGGTACCTCCTGAAAGCGTATTTAATTTTTTATTTAAAAAAGGTTCTAATTTAAACAACTTGATTAATGATTCATCTTCTGCAGTTTTTCCACGCAAATCTTTAATCATTTTAATCAATTCTTTCACTTTTAAATTACTTGGAAAGTTGGCAATCTGTGGTAAATAATCAATTTTATTGCGATACTTAGAACTGTTCTTTATATTTTTCCCAAGTACAGATATTTCTCCTTTATTAGGAATAACCATGCCCAAAATAGACTTTATCAATGTTGTTTTACCCGAACCATTTGGTCCAAGTACAGCAAAGATTCCTCCCTCTTCTATTTCTAAGTCTAATCCACTTAACACTTTGTTCTTTCCAAACTTTTTATGTAATCCTTGAATACTTACCATGTTACTTTTTTTGTTTGCGGATTATGATCTAATAAATTATCTGGTGTAAATACAGGTGACACTTTTTCAGAAAAATCAATAATGTCTATAAATAAACTTCGAAGTAAAATAATGGTTTCTGGTGTTCGGTTTACGATATATGAAAATAGTTTTACTGGTCGGTACGGTACATCTCCAATACCATCTTTATCTAAATCGTAACCTGTATAATTACTCCAATAGTTTCGATCAAACACATTGTCATTAATCTTACTATTATAAGCAATATCAAATGAATTATATAGAAAATTATTTTCTATAAATCTATTTGTATAACAAGCGCCACGGACTTTAACAGCCCATCCGTTTTTTTTAAAATTATTGTGTTTATAAAGAATTCTATTAGAGCCTTCTATGTTTATTCCTATAGTATTTTCTTCAAAAGTATTCCCAATAATTTCGGCATCATTAATCTCTTTTAAAAGCATCCCATAAGATGCGGTTCCCCAATTTTCTTTAAAAATATTGTTATACATTTTGATTTTCTTAGAGAACATCACTGCCACTCCTGCGCCATTATTTTCAAACGTATTATCTTGATAGATATCATTATTAGAAAACATAAAATGTAATCCGTAACGCAAATTCTCGGCACTAACATTGTTTTTGATTAAGCAGTCATCAGAAAATTCTAAATAAATTCCATCGCGCACATGCTCTACATAATTATGCTCAATTTCAATATGATTACTATACCACAATTGAATCCCATTTCCAGAATTATACTCTTCTTTAGCGTCTCCAATAATCTTATTATGATATAATTTTCCGTAGCTAGATTTTTCAATGTAAATTCCAAAAAATAGTTTCTCTAAAACCACATTCTGAATCACAAAATGCTTACTCTTTCTAACACGAATTGCGGCATAATCTTCAGTATAACTAGTTCCAACATTAATAACAAAAAGGCCATCTATAGTAACGTTATCAGATATAACAGTAATAACTTCTCCTTTTAATTCTCCGTCGATAACAGGATAATCTTCACCAATAATGGTTAACGGTTTGTCTACTTTTATACCATACTCTTTATAGGTTCCTTTTTTAATACTTATAGTATCAAAAGGGTTGGCTTTTGCTATAGCATTTTTTAATGTTGTCGTTGAGCAACTGTCACAAACCTCTATTGTTTGTGAAAAACTTATACTACTAGTTAGTAATGAAAGGCACAAAATAATATGTAGAACTAAAGATTTCATTTATAACGCAGTATATTTTAATCCAAAATTGAGATTTAAATTTTAATTCTTGCTTAAATGATCTTGAAGTTCACTCCAATTGTAAAGTGTTCCTCCTTTTTCAGATTTTGTTTTTTCAGCTTCGGCTTGATTCTCAAAAGCTGATAAAAAAGCACCCATCGGACTTGGGATATTCTCACTAATTAAAAAAGTAGCTTTAGTGGCATCTATAAGTGCTTCTGGTTCGGTATAGTTATTTGATAAATACAGTTTAATTTGAGAAGTGTCAAATTCATCAAGGAAATTTATCATACATTCGGTAGCATCAAACTTGTATACTTTTCCCTTTGTAGTAACAATTTCTGCTGCATGTACTTTATCTACTATAGTCATTTTACAAAAATGACAACCATCATTTCCATAATCTATAGGCTTTGGTGAAACATTACAGCTACATAAGAGTAGTAATAATGTAATAATTGAATAGTGTTTTAGTGTTTGCATGATTTTAGTGTTTTAGTGTTTTGATCTCGTCTACATAGTCATAGATTTTTTATGTATTTTCTTTCCAATTAGGAAAGCAATAAATGAAGTTGCAATACCTAAGGCTAGAAATAAAGCACCTAATTGCGGATAAGAGTGTGCTCTAAAATTTAATATGTCCTTACTTCCAAACAATGGTGGTTGAAACCCCATTTGTGTCCCATCAGGATTAGTAAATTTCATGATTGCCTTAGGGTCAAGATTGTGACCGTAATCATGCTCCCACAAATAAAAATCATACATCCCTGCTGCACTCAAAGCAATCATTAAAATAAACCATCCTAAAAACCATTTATAATTTCCTTTAAATGCAATAAGAAGACCTATTACACTAGTAATGATAATACCTAAAGGAAATATCTTAAACTCTGGAATCGCTTCTGGTATATACTTCATACCAACATAATGATTCATCAAATTTATATTCTTGATGTCATGCGGATTAGCATCAGAAAAGTCATTAATGTGTATGTACATCCCTAATGGTGTTGGATATTGTGGTGCTTCCAATGTAATCTTCCAAAGTGGAAATAAAAACAATCCTAATGGCAGAATAGCCGCAAGTAACATGATGATATTTGACTTTTTCATCTTGAAATATTTAGTGTTTTTTTAGTGTTTTAGATTAGAAAGGCGAGAGCGAAAAAATAACTCTCGCCTTTTTGTATAGGAAAATAAACACTAAAACAAAATCCTCCTATGCTATTTAATTATTCGATGTCTTCCCCAAGTGACCATTTTAATGGCGTATCAGAATTTTCTGGTGAAACTCTAACATAACCTTGCATCTCTTGGTGAAGCGCAGAACAGAAATCGGTACAATAGAATGGCCATACCCCAACTTGTTTTGGTTCCCAGAGGAAAGTCTCTGTTTGACCTGGCATGATCAATAATTCAGAAGTATTAGCTCCAATCATACTTACACCATGAGGCACATCATAATCTTGTTCTAAGTTGGTAATATGGAAGTACACCTTATCTCCTACTTTAATACCTTCAATATTATCTGGCGCAAAGTGACTACGTATGGTGGTCATATAAACATGTACTGTTTTCCCATCACGAACTACTTTAGTATCCATTTCACTTTTAGCGACATATGGATGGTTATTATCTTCGAGGTTGAAAATCTTTTTAGAACGTGGTTTAATTAAATCTGCAGGGCAACCAGCAGCGTAATGCGGTTCTCCAATCGTTGGAAAATCTAATAACAATTCCATTTTATCACCTGAGATATCATAAAGTTGTGCAGATTGCGTCACCTCTGGACCAGTTGGCAAATAACGATCTTTAGTAATCTTATTCATGGCTACTACATATTTACCCCAAGGTTTTTGTGAATTTCCTCCTGGAATCATTAAGTGACCCACTGAATAATAACATGGTTGTCTGTCTAAAACTTCCCAAGTTCCTACTTTCCATTTAACAACTTCAGAAGAAATAAAGAATGTTGTATAGGCGTTTCCTTTGTCATCAAACTCTGTATGTAATGGTCCTAACCCTGGTTGCTCTACAACACCTGCTAATACATCTTCAAAATTGATAATTGGAATACCATAAGCATCACCTGCGAATTTTTTGTTTTCAATGGCATCCAGCATTTTTGTAAAGGAGTGTACTGTTAAATTAGCAGATAATTTACCGTTACCAACAATGTACTCTCCAGTTGGATCAACATCACAACCATGAGGTGACTTAGGCGTAGGTAGAAGGTATACTGCACCAGGAACTTCAGACGGATTAACAACTCTCACCTCTTTTTTCATTGTAGATGTTGCCATGTGTGTACTTTCATCATAAACATTATGCGCATAGTTTGTTGGCATCATCGTACCTCCTCCATTATTTACATACTCTTCAATTTTCTTCCAATTAATTGCAGCAATAAAATCTTTATCATTTTGGGAAGCATTTACTTCCATAAGTGTACTTGCTTCTTCAGAATTATACGTTGAGAAGAAGAACCAACCATGAGAAACACCACGACCTGGGTGTGCTAAATCATAATCAAAACCAGGCATGATTAATTGAAATTTAATATCCATATGACCATGTTCAGGTTCAACAGAGATAAATGTTAAAGACCCTTTAAAATTTCCTTTATAATCTTTAATAGGCATATCTTTTTGAGGAATCGGTACAGAGAAACGTGTTCCTGCCACAACATACTCACTATTTTCAGTCACAAATGAAGAACTGTGATTACCAGCACTATTTGGTACTTCTATAATTTCTGTTGTCTCAAAAGTTGTTAGATCTATTTTTGCTATACGAGGTGTATTATTCCCATTTATAAATACCCAACGTCCATCAACGACACCATTAGTTTGAGAAATATCTGGGTGATGGGCATCATCCCAAGGCACAAAACCGTGTGATGTATTTAGCATTGGTTTTGTTTCTTCATTATATCCATAGGCTTTTTCTGCATCTTGAGAGAATACAGGAATAACCTTAAATAATCGCCCAGAAGGTAATCCGTAAACAGATAATTGCCCACTAAATCCTCCAGAGATAAATGCGTAAAACTCATCATGTTCTCCTGGCGCTACATAAACTTTTTCAGCAACATTGTCTGCTAAAGCACCAGATTTACTATCTGATGATTTTGAGTTATTACAACTTGTATACGTCGTAAATATGAATACAAGAGCAATACTTAATTTAAATAAATTCTTCATGTTTTCTTAATAATTTGATTAGTGTTTTTATTCTTCTGTTGGTGGCAACAGTACTTTATCTATGACATGTACAATACCATTACCAGCTTTAACGCTACCTAGTATTTTTGCTCCTCCAATTATTGGCTCACCATCTATAACTTCAACTTTAACATATTGATTATTGGCTTGACCTAGTGTTTTGAATTTCTTTAAAAAATCTTTGGAATAGTTACCTGGTGTAACATGATATTTTAAGATATTAGCCAAAGCATCTTTATTTTCAGGCTTTAATAAATTGTCTACTGTACCTTCAGGTAAAGCAGTGAAAGCCTCATTAGTTGGTGCAAAAACCATTAATGGCCCTGCATTAACTAAGGCATTTTCTAGCTCTGCAGCTTGTACTGCAGCGACCAAGGTAGAATGGTCTTTTGATCCAATCGCTATATCTAAAACTGTTGGCGTACTTTCATCATCTTTAATAAAAGCTTGTCCTGTCTTTTCATTAGCTTTGGCTTCAGTTTTAGTAACTGTTGTGTTCGTTGAGGCTTCGTTATTTTCATTTTTACAAGAGCAAATAAATGCTACAAATGCAAGAACAAAAAGGAATTGTTTGACTGTCTTCATAATATACTATTTTAGTGTTCTGAAATACTCTAATACGGCTCTTGCCTCTTCCTCAGTTAGATTTTGATTAGCCATAGGTGAACCGTTAAACTCAATCAACAGCTCCTTAGCTAAAGGGTCATTTTTAACCATACCTTCTGGATCCAAAATCATATTCATAACCCATTCTGGTGTTCTCCTTTCTAAAATCCCTGATGGGGCTGGACCAATAAATTTTTTATTTGGTCTATGGCAAGCTGTACACATTTTTTTAAAAACCTCTGCACCCTCAGTTGCTAGCGCTTGGTCTATCCCATCGTTCAATGTTAGAGATGTAATTGGTCCAACACCTTTGTTAGTGAGGTCTACTTTTTCTGAAGCCTTTACTGAAGTTGATTTAGGCGTATCCTTTTTTACCGTTTTTTCTTTTTTCACAACGGTAACCTGTTCTTTTTTCTCCTCCTCTTTGCCTCCACAACTCAATAGCAGTGTCACAAAAAATACGAGCATTAGTCTTAGTGTTGTTTTCATATTAAATCGATTTTATTTAACAAAATTAAGACTCAGAAACCTCATAAAATATGACAATTATCATATTGAGGATAAAATTGTCCTAATTAAAAATAAATACAGTCTTCTTTCATATTTATGTTAAAACTTTAAGTATGCCTCTACCAACCAATAACTTGACCACATCTTTTGCTTATCTTTAAAGCAACTAAACCAAACACAAATGAAAAAAATAAATTTCCTGATGCTTCTCTTTGCATCATTATCTCTCTTTGCTCAAGACATTTCACTTGATGTACTAAAAAACATGGAACCTCGTAATATTGGGCCTGGTGGTATGTCTGGACGTGTAACTGCTATTGACGCTGTTCATACTAATCCTGATATTATGTATGTCGGTACTGCTTCGGGTGGTCTCTGGAAAAGTGAATCTGGAGGTATTACTTGGATGCCAATTTTCGACGATCAAGTCACAGCTTCAATTGGTGCTGTTGCTATTCAGCAATCAAACCCGAGTGTAATATGGGTTGGTACAGGAGAAGGTAACCCTAGAAATAGTTTAAATGGTGGTTATGGCATCTTTAAATCTTTAGATGGCGGAAAGAGTTGGACAGCGATGGGACTCGAAAAAACACGTCACATTCATCGTGTGATTATCGATCCAACAAATCCAAATATTGTTTATGCCGCGGCTATAGGTTCACCATGGGGAGAACATCCAGAACGTGGTATTTTTAAAACTACAGATGGTGGTAAAACATGGAATAAAGTCTTATTTGCTAATAATAAAACTGGAGCGGCAGATTTGATTATGGATCCTAAAAATCCTAACAAGTTAATTGCAACGCTATGGGAACACAAACGTGAACCTTGGTTTTTTAATTCTGGTGGTGAAGGGTCTGGATTACACATCACTCATGATGGTGGAGTAACTTGGAAAAAAATTACTGATAAAGAAGGGTTTCCTAAAGGAAACCTTGGTCGCATTGGTGTCGCAATAGCTGCCAATAAACCCAATATTGTTTACGCTTTAGTCGAAGCAAAGAAGAATGCCTTATATAAAAGTGAAGATGGTGGATTTACATGGAAAATGATCAATAATAAAAGAGATATTGGTAACCGTCCATTTTATTATTCTGAAATTTATGTAGATCCACAAAATGAAAATCGTGTGTATTCTATATATACCTATGTGAATGTATCTGAAGATGGCGGAAAAAACTTTAGACAATTGATGCCTGCCTATGGTGTGAGTAATGGTGTTCATCCAGATCATCATGCGTGGTGGATTCATCCAAAAAATGGAAACTTCATGATTGATGGTAATGATGGTGGTATGAACATCACTAAAGATGGAGGAAAATCATGGCGTTTTATTGGAAACTTACCTGTGGCTCAATTTTATCACATCAATGTCGATAACGAGATTCCGTATAATGTTTATGGAGGAATGCAGGATAATGGTTCTTGGAGAGGTCCAGCTTATGTATGGAGATCTCAGGGAATTCGTAACAGTTATTGGCAAGAAATAAGTTTTGGTGATGGTTTTGATGTCGTACCAGACAAGGACGATTCTAGATATGGATGGTCAATGAGTCAACAAGGTTTTGTAAGTCGATACGATTGGCAAACAGGAAATAATTATTCGGTGAGACCAACACATCCAGACCCAAAAGTAAGGTTGCGTTTTAATTGGAATTCAGCTATTAATATTGATCCGTTTAATAATAGTACACTTTACTTCGGAAGTCAGTTTGTTCATAAATCAACAGATAAAGGAGACACGTGGACTGTTATTTCTCCAGACTTAACAACTAACGATCCCGAAAAACAAAAACAATCTGAAAGTGGTGGTCTGACAATGGATGCTACCGGAGCAGAAAATCATACAACAATCTTAGTAATTGAACCTTCTCCACTCGAACGTAATATGTTATGGGTTGGAACAGACGACGGAAAAGTACACTACACGACAAATGGTGGAGATTCATGGAATGATGTCACAAAAAACATTAAAGGTTTACCTGCAGGAAGTTGGATCGCACAAATAAAAGCGTCTAATAAAAGTAAAGGTGAAGCTTTACTCATTGCAAATGATTATAGACGCTTTAATTATACACCTTATGCTTACCGAACAAAAGACTATGGAAAAACATGGCAACGAATTGTAGATGCCAACGACGCCCAAAGTTATACCTTATCTATTGTTGAAGATCCTATAGAAAAAAACTTGATGTTCTTAGGAACTGATGACGGTCTCTATATTTCATTTGATGCTGGAAATAAATGGACTAAATGGACCAATGGCTTCCCAACAGTTTCTGTAAAAGACCTAGTTATTCATCCGCGTGAACACGATTTAATTATCGGAACTTTTGGTCGTGCTGCTTGGGTTCTGGATGATATTCGTCCGTTACGTGCCTTAGCAAAAAACAAAGAAGTACTCAATCAAAAGCTTGAACTTTTTGAGCCTCCAACGGCCTATCAAGCTGCTTACCAACAACCTACAGGAAGCCGCTTTGGGGCAGATGCCATGTACCATGGTGATAATAGAGGTTATGGTGCCATTTTATCCTATTTTGTAAAAATCGATGTAAAGAAAAAAGCATCCGAAGACAAAAAAGGGAAGAAAGACAAGAAAGAGGACAAAAAAGATATGACTTCAGAAGAAAAAGAAGCTAAAAAAGTGAAATGGGATTCTATCCATCTTAAAATTTATGATGGTGATCGTTTAATAAGAACCCTAAAACGTAAGGCTCCAGATTCTACTGGTTTATATAAATGGACATGGTTTATGAATGAAGCTGGAGTAGATTTTCCTTCAAAGCGTATCAGGAAGCGTAATAGTGAACCAGGTGGCGTATCTGTAAAACCAGGAAACTATAAAGCAGTGATGAGTTTTGGCGATCAGTCTTCCGAAGAAATGGTAACTGTAAAACTAGATCCTAGAGTTAATGCGTCTATGGCAAACATCAATGCTGTTTACGATACCTCAAAACGCTTGGAGACCATGCAACAAACCGCTGCAGATGCTGTAAAACAACTTATCGAAAGTAAAAACATTGCAAAAGATTACCAATCTTTACTCGGTAAATTAGATAAAGACAAGTACAAAGATGATATTAAAGCTTCTAAAGAGGTTGTGAAAAACATCGATAGTATTGTCGATAAATTTTTAGGCAAAGAAGATAGCAGACAAGGGATTACAAGAAACCCTGAAGTCACTGTGATGCAACGTTTGGGGCTGGCTAGACGTTATGTTGGTTCTAGACAAAATGGCATTACAACTACCGAAACCACATTGATTAAAAACGCAAAAGAAGCTCTAGAAGACGTGCTTAATGAAGTCAATACGTTCTTCATTAAAACATGGGCTCCTTATCGTACAAAAATGGAACAGGTACAAACCAATCCATTTAAAGACTTAAAGACTTTTAAATTAGATTAGCAACACACTAAAACAAACATTATGAAAACAAAATTTTTAGGATTATGCATAGCTGTTCTCCTCTTTTCATGTAAAGAGGATGCTAAGGACAAGGCTATTGCCGAACGAGAAATTCAGCAATATACTATTGAACAATTTATGGATAACGAAGCCGTTGGAGGCGGAAGTTTTTCGGCAGACAATAGTAAATTACTGGTCTCGAGTAATCGTTCTGGAATTTACAACGTCTATACAATCCCATCAACAGGTGGTGAAATGACACCTATAACGCAATCGGATAGCACTTCAATTACTGCACGTTCATATTTTCCAAATGATGACAGAATGTTATTAAATGCTGATGGAAATGGTGATGAAATTGATCACTTATTTGTTAGAGAATTAGATGGTACAATAAAGGATATCACTCCAGAAAAAGGAGCCAAATCTAGTTTTTATGGTTGGTCAAAAGACGACAAATACCTTTATTTTGGTTCAAATAAAAGAGACCCTCGATTTTTTGACGTTTATAAAATGTCTATACATGACTATGCTTCTGAAATGATTTATCAAAATAATGACGGACTTAACTTTAGCGGTATGTCTGACGATGAAAATTATTTTGCGCTTTCAAAAACAGTGAATACTAACGATAGTGATCTATTTGTCTATGATTCAAAAACCAAGGAAATGGTACAGATCAATGATACACAAAGTGGAAATTCGGCTCAAGATTTTTCAAAAGACAATGGAATGTTCTATTATACTACAGATGATGGTGCAGAATTTTCATATTTAATGTCTTATAATTTGGCGACAAAAGAAAAGAAAAAAGTCGTAGAGAAGAAATGGGATATTATGGGTAGCGGATTTACTTCTGAAGGTTCTTATATGATCGTTTATGTTAATGAAGATGGAAAAAATGCCATTGAAGTTATTGATACCGAAAGTTCAATGCCTATAGACCTTCCAGATTTTGGTGATAAAAGTATTACTAGTGTTAGCTTTAGTGATGATGAACAATGGATGCGCATGTATGTTGGTGGCTCAAATTCACCTTCAGATTTATACACTTACAATTTAGATACTAAAGAACAACACAAGCTTACAGATGTTCTTAATGATGATATCAATGCTGAAGATCTAGTAACTGCAAAAGTGATTCGTTATAAATCATTTGATGGCACTATTATTCCTGCCATCTATTACCTACCACATCAAGCTTCGGCAGAAAACAAAGTGCCTGCTATGGTTTGGGTTCATGGTGGTCCAGGAGGACAAACACGTCAAGGATTTAGCTCTTTAATTCAGTACATGGTTAATCATGGCTATGCTGTATTAGCTGTTAATAATCGTGGAAGTAGTGGTTATGGAAAAACATTCTATCAAATGGATGATCTAAATCACGGAGAGAAAGATCTACAAGATTGCGTTGAAGGTAAAAACTGGTTAACGACTCAATCTGAAATTGATGGTGACAAAATTGGAATCATTGGAGGTTCATATGGTGGTTATATGACTATGGCTGCATTAACTTATACACCTGAAGAATTTGACGTTGGTGTAAATTTATTTGGAGTGACCAATTGGATACGAACATTAAAAAGTATTCCACCGTATTGGGAATCGTTTAGAGAATCCCTTTATAAAGAATTGGGTGACCCATTTTCTGCAGATTCTGTACGTTTAAAACGTATCTCCCCTCTATTTCACACAGATAAGGTAACGAAACCTTTGATTGTATTACAAGGTGCTCAAGATCCTAGAGTCTTACAGGTAGAATCTGACGAAATTGTTGCAGGTGTTAGAAAAAATAATGTACCTGTGGAATATGTCCTCTTTGAAGATGAAGGTCATGGCTTTGTTAAAAAAGAAAACCAAATTGAATCTTACAGTAGAATTCTTAAGTTTTTAGACACGCATCTTAAAAAAGAAAAAATGCCAATAGATGGAGAAACTGAAGGCACTGAAATTGAAGTTGAAGACAGCAAGTAGTCTTTATTAAAGCATAACACTAAAAAAGCTTGAGCGAATCGCTCAAGCTTTTTTTCGTTTTAGTAATTGACCTAATAACTAACTAAAACTATATTTTAAATGTAATCACAGGAAGAGATGCGTGATTAGCAACATCTTCAGAAACACTTCCTGTAAAAAAATGCGCTAAGCCCTTTCTTCCATGTGTAGGAACAGCAATAAGGTCAGCTCCTAAAAGATTAGATGCATTTAAAATTCCTTTCTCCACCGTATAATCTGATGTATAATGTACATCATTTAACTTGTCTAAATTGCCATCAGCTTTTTTAAGAAAATCTGCCACTTTCACTTCCATTTCCGAAGAACTACTAAAGCCCTCTCCTGGAACATTAACGTGAACTAATTTCAAATTATCGAACAATTGTCGTGCTTTTAAATAAGGTTCTACCATTTCAATAGAAAAGTCACTTGCGAATGTAACCGTATCAAAACTCAAATTCACTGGTTTCTGTTTCACCACCAACACTGGAATATCAGAGTGACGTACAACTTTTTCGGTATTCGAACCTACAAAAATCTCAGATAAACCACTTGCACCATGAGACCCCATAACAATCATATCAGCATTGTGTTCTTTGGCTACTTCGGCAACCTCACTAAATACTTTAAAATGTTTTACAATAGGTGTCACACTAACGCCTTCGAGATAGTCATTAGACAAAAAATTGTCAAATTTTTGTTCGGCCAACTTCAAGAAGAACACCATTTTTTCATTGAGTTCATTACTTGAATCGGTTACACGTCCTTTTTCAATCTCGAGCATATGTAATGCTAAAATTTCAGCATTATTTCGTTTAGCAAGAATAGCTGCAGTTTCTAAAGCGTATTCAGAATATTCAGAAAAATCTATTGGTACTATTATCTTTTTCATTTGATTATGTTTTTGGGTTAAGTGTTTGTAAGTTACATGTTATTGAGGTTTTTCTAAACCTCATGAGTTAATTTAACAATCATTTAAACTGTCATTGAAAACAATCTGGTTTCTGGTTGTCTTCGCTGTAGCAATACATCAAAGGCCATACATACATTTCTCACATATGGTTGTCCTTTTTGAGTTACTTTTATGGCATCTTTCTGAAATTCAACCAACCCATCATCTTCCATTTCTTTTAATTTAATAGCTATATCTTTTAGCTCATCTATATATAATGACTTATCTATCCATTGAGTTTCAAAATGACACATCAGGTTTAGGATGTGCTGTCTTACTATAAGATCTTCTGTATTTAAAATATGACCTCTATATACTGGAATTATGTTTTGCTCTACCAAGTGGTAATACTCTTCAATGCCTTTCACATTTTGAGCAAACCCATACCAACTATCACTAATAGAGGATACACCCAGACCAATCATTGCTTGAGTTTTAGAGGCTGTATACCCCATAAAATTTCGATGTAATGTATTAGTCTTCATTGCTCGGAATAATGAATCAGTTTCCAAAGCGAAATGATCCATTCCTATTTCATGATAACCTGTTTCATTAAGTAGACTTTTACCTAACTCGTATTGTGCGCGTTTTGATGCTCCTGATGGCAAATCTGCTTCCTTATATCCGCGTTGTCCATTTCCTTTTAACCATGGTACATGCGCATAGCTGTAAAATGCTATACGATCTGGCATCAATGCTTTGGTGAGTTCAATAGTTTTAGCAACATGAGCTTCGGTTTGAAATGGTAAACCAAAAATAATATCGTGACCTATAGACGTATAACCAATTTCTCTAGCAGAAAGTGTTGCCTGTTTTACATTGTCAAAAGGTTGAATACGATGAATCGCTTTTTGAACGGTTTCATTATAGTCCTGAACTCCAAAACTCACACGAGAAAAACCTAAGTTATAAAGTGTTTGCAAATGTTCACGGGTTGTATTATTAGGGTGCCCTTCAAAACTAAATTCATAATCTTCGACGAGATTTGCTTTTCGTAAAACCCCTTTAATTAAAAACTCTAAGTTTTCAGGAGAAAAGAACGTAGGTGTTCCGCCTCCAAGATGAAGCTCTTTAATTTTTGGTCGTCCATCTAAGAGATCACAATACAAACTCCATTCTTTTAGTACTGTTCTAATGTAAGGACCTTCAACATCATGACGTTTTGTAATACGCTTGTTACAACCACAAAACGTACACATACTTTCACAAAAAGGTAAATGAATGTAGAGACTAATACCCTCAGTATTATTGCTTTCGCTAAAAGACACAGATAATGACTCTTTCCATTGCTTTAATGAGAAAGATGTGTTGTCCCAATAAGGAACTGTTGGATAACTTGTATAACGTGGTCCAGCCACATTATATTTATTGACTAATGAATTGCACATACCTATAACAATTATAACTCAAAATTACGTGCATTTGTTTGCAAAAAACATGATATATATCATATCTTGAAAATAAATTAAATCGGATATCTTTTATGCTTAAAAGTGAACCCTTTGAAGTTACCTTAGCCAACAAACAGAGTATTATTTTACCTGAAGCTATTGCACATTTATTTCTGAAAAACAACCATAAACGGGTCAAAGTTGTGGCAACATTCAAGGAACAGAGCATCAATTATCATGGCGCTTTAATTCCTAAAAAAAACGGTTTATGTGTGATGTATTTTAGTAATGAAAAACAGAAAGCTCTTGGTATATTTATGAATGATTATTTTGAAATACAACTGTTTGAAGACCAGTCCAAATATGGTGTAGACATGCCAGAAGAGTTGGATGCAGTTTTGATGAGTGATCATGAAGCCTATACAATTTTTGAAGCGCTAACACCAGGTAGACAACGCAGTATCATATATACAATCAAACGCTATAAATCGACACAGACTAAAGTAGATAAAGCTATCTTGCTTACAGAAAACCTCAAACGAGGTGTCACAGATCCCAAACTATGGCTCAAACAATTTTGATAGAATTTTGAAGCAATTGTTTTTTATCATTTCAAATAATGATTATCTTTCAACTTCAATAACACTCAAAAACAAATAACTAATGAAACGTTCTATCGTATACATAACTATTTTAGCCCTATGCTTAAACTTCTCATGTAAAAAAGACCAAAAAGAAGAAGTGTCCAATGATGCAACTGAGGTCGAAACACCAGCTGAAGATGACACAAAAAAACGTCCAACTGTTACAGAGGAACCAGCATATTACAAAGACAAGAAAAAAGTAACGTTAGCGCTTGATTCTAAAAGCAATAGTAGCGTTACTGGAAATGTGGTATTTACTCAAGATCAAGGTGTAATTACAATGATTGCTGTACTAAGTGGTTTAACTGAAGGCGAGCATGCCATCCATATTCATGAAAAAGCTGATTGTTCATCTGATGACGGAAAATCATCTGGAGGACACTGGAATCCAACTGGACAAAAACATGGAAAATGGGGTGATGAAACAGGATATCACAAAGGAGATATTGGTAACTTTACAGCAAATGATAAAGGTCATGCAACTATCACCAAAGTCACTAACGAATGGTGTATTGGTTGTGGTGATGAGACAAAAGACATTCTTGGAAAAGCGATTATAGTACACCAAGGTGTTGACGATTTTAAATCACAGCCTTCTGGAGCAGCTGGAAGTCGTGTGAGTTGTGGTGGTATTATAGAATAATGAGTCACTACTATTAAGTTACTAGAAAAGCTACCATCGTGTAGCTTTTTCTTTTTATCTTTAACATTCATTATAGTGTTATTTATGTCATTAGACACCTTAGTTACACAATTTCAAAACAAAGACGAAAAAGCCTTTGAAAAGCTATATGCTATGTATAGCAATAGTATGCATGGTGTGATCTATAATATTGTGAGAGATTATGATATTGCAGAAGAAGTGATGCAAGATGTGTTTATTAAGGCATGGCATAAAGCCGATTCTTATAATTCTGGCAAAGGACGTTTTTTTACATGGCTTTTGAATATTGCACGTAATGCAGCCATTGATAAAACGCGATCTAAAGCTTTCAAGAACTCTGGCAAAAACCTCAATGCCGAATTTTTCGTAGATATTTTAGAAAGCCCTGAAAACCTGAACGATAAGACAGATGCTATTGGCATTACAAAATTTGTAAAAGCACTTGGTGAAAAATGTAAAAAAATAATAGAGTTCTTGTACTTTAAAGGCTACACTCAAAAAGAAGCTGCTGAAGAACTTGATATCCCAATAGGAACGATTAAAACAAGAAATAGAAATTGCATCAAAGATCTAAGAACTATGGTGCTGGAATAGTATGGATATAAAAGCTTACATAGATTCGGGAATACTAGAACAGTATGTCGCTGGTTCTCTTTCAGAACAAGAGAATAAGGAGATCTATGCACTTATGCAAGAGCATCCAGAAATTCTTCAGGAAGTGTTAGAGATCGAAGCTGCTGTAATCGAACTCTCTTCTGCCTTATCTCCTGTAGAAAACACTCAGCTTTTACAACGCATTAAAGACCAGTTACAATTTGATGAGGATGATACAAAGGTCGTAAAGATGTCACAATCACGGACCAATTGGCTTGCTTACGCAGGTTGGGCTGCTGCTTTAATAGTTGGCGCAGGGTTATTATGGACCATCAACCAAAACCAGCAATTGGAAAAGCAGGTTTCTGATATGGATATTGAAAACCTCTATCTCGAACAACAAATAGAACAAGCCAAAACCGATTTGGCTATAAAGGAAAATCTTTTAAACGTTTTACGTGATCGAGAGATTATCTCTGTGCCTTTAGGTGGTCAAGCAAATTTTGAAAATAGCTATGCTAAAGTCTATTGGAATAAAGCCGATAATACCATTTATCTAGATGCCCAAGGCTTACCCGAAGCACCATCAGGAAAAGTATGGCAAGTCTGGTCACTCACATTAAACCCCTTAACACCAACAAGTTTAGGGACTATTGACAACTTTAATAACGACGACAATAAAATATTTACAATTACTAACACCAACGAGAGTCAGGCCTTTGGTATTACATTAGAACCAGAAGGCGGAAGCGACACACCAACTATGGAACAACTCTACACCTTAGGTGTAGTCTCACAACCTTAAATGAAAAAGAAATTAGCTATTAAAAGGCATCAAACGTAAGTTTGATGCTTTTTTTTATAAAAATACGTAGAACTACGTATGGTATTCAACTAGATTTTATCATATATTTAAGACATCCAAATATCTATCTATCAATATATTACAATCAATTAAAGTAAAAAGTCATGGAAGATAAGAACACTAATTATTTTGTTAGAACATTAATTATTCTTTTATGCATAGGTATTTCCTCCATTATTGCTTTTAAATTCTTCTTCACAGAACCTAAGGGTGAAATTAGTGGAGGTCTAATTACGCTAATTATTTTTTTACTTGTGCTAGCATTGGCTGAATCTTTTGATAGTTTTTCAGTAGGCAAACTGTTATCGATTAAAAGAGAAATTCAAAAAAAGGAAAAAGAAAATCAAAAATTAGAGCGGAAAAATGAAGAATTGCTAAGTCAAATTTTTAATATTTCCAACAACCAAAAACAATCCACTACAAGTGTATTTGGCGATTATTACTCTGGTAAAAAGAAAGGAAATCAAAATAAAGATATAGATGAGAATGTTGTACAAGAATTGTTAGATGCTATAGGTAATTCTGTTGTTATCACAGAAATGGAGAACAACATCAAAAAAGAGTTAGATAACAAAAACTTACCATATGACACTCCAACAGACACTATCTTGATTAGGCATCTGGCCGGAACACAATTAGCTCTAAACTTTGAAACAATTCATAGTGCCATTTTTGGAAGTCAAATAATACTTTTAAAAGATCTTAATAGAGTTGCTCCAGACGGAATGACAACTACAGAAATTAGCAGTTATATAGCTGGTGTTTTTAAGCAATTCTCCGGTTCTTTTACCGATTGGGATGATGAGAAATATCTATCATATTTATATTCTTCTACATTAATTACTAAAACAGAAAATCAAAATATTCATCTTACAAATAAAGGTGTTGATTATCTATCATGGATTGTACGAAATGGGAAACGAGAAGATTTTTCTTTTTAGGTAAATGTCTCACGAAAAAAATCATTATATATACAGCCTCAAATTAGATTAAAAAAAGACACCTACATTCAAAGTGTAGATGTCTTCTATAAGTCTATTTATTAACTATAAGATAGTAGTTATTAAAACATACCTATTAGTAATACATAATGGCTTTTTGTAAC
Organism: uncultured Psychroserpens sp.; assembly: GCF_947500255.1. Classification (GTDB taxonomy): domain Bacteria; phylum Bacteroidota; class Bacteroidia; order Flavobacteriales; family Flavobacteriaceae; genus Psychroserpens. Next base: position 412,426 of record NZ_CANMRL010000002.1, read on the forward strand.
TGTCTATCTTTTGAAAATATAGGTTTAATAGTGTACTTGGTCTCTTCGTCAGGAGCAGGTACAAATTGCATTGGAGTAACTAAATCTTCAGGGAAAAACGTATCTGTATCAATAGCAAATAACTTAAAAACACCAACGTTAGTTTCTAGAAACATTTTATGTTTTTCATTTCGTACTGTAAAATACCCTAGAAACGGATGCTTGTAGCTTCCTGCATATTTTTCCAAAGTAGAACGATCAAGTTTTATAGTTTTAGGCAAATTATAGCTTGGTGTTAACCTAATTGTTGCTGCGTCTTTCTTTCCTGCTCCTGATTTTGCATCAAGTATTCTTTCTACCAATTGTTTAATCTCACTTTCATTTACATTTTTGCCTTCATAAGTGTTCGCACGATGAACAACAACCAAGTCTGAATGAGGTAATACTATAATTCTATGGCCTCCAGATCCACTAGTATAATACATAGGCTCTCCTTTAATCCCTTTAGAAACCCACCACAGATAACCAAAACCTTCTCTATCTGCAAATCTTCCTAAATCTGAAGATACAATGGACGTAGATTTCAATATCCAATTGGCTGGTACGACTTGTTTAGATTTCCATTTTCCGTTGTTGAGATATAGCACTCCAAATCTTGCCATATCTCTAGTGGACATATTAAACAAATAAGCAGGATGCATAGATCGCTCTTTTTCATACCTCAAGAAAATATCACTCTGTCTAAAATCTTCCATTCCAATAGGTGCTGCAATCTCCTTAGCGAACACTTTAGAAAATTCCTTTCCGCTTTGCTGTTCAAAAATAGTAAGCAACACATTAAAATCCCAGTTGTTATAATACCAAAATGCACCAGATGCATGACTTCCTCTTTCTGGTAGGTTTTTTTCCATTCCTCTAGGAGAATAAGCTGACGGCAAGTAAACACCTGAACGTGCTGAAATTAAATCTTCTATGGTCGCTTTTTTCTCTTCTGATGTTAAAGGATTTACATCATCTATACCCATCGATTGGAGCGTCGCATCCAAATGGAGTTTGCTTTTGTTTACGTATATGCCATAGAGGGCATTCATAAATGCTTTCCTAATGGAATGTACCATGTATCGACGTGTGATATCACCATGAGAAATTACCACATTTCCTTTATGAACAATCATAAGTGCTGAACCCTGAGAATTATTGAATTGCTCACTTACCAAGGCAAGTTTCTGCTCAGAAAACCCTGCATCAGCTACATTTTGGTATTGCTCCCAGTGACGTCCAGGAATTTGTGCTTGAGCACCAACAGTCAAAAGAGCTACTAATAACACAATAACGTTGATAAGTTTATTCGATTTAAGATTGATGAATTTCATAATTATTGATTTAATTGTTATGTTTTTTATTATTGATCCTATAGAATAATAGTAAACCTAATCCTCCAAAGAGAAGAACTGAACCTGCATAAATAGAAGGATTATCGATAGATGTTAGAATGTATTCGTCTAACAGTAATGCAATTAAAAACCCTAAACCAATACCTACTAATAGCATACCAGCACGTAATGTTTGAGGTATAAATTGATCAATTAGATAGCTCTTAGGGTCTAGGTTTTTTTCCATTAAAGCCATTCTCTCCTTATGGCGCGTATTTGTAATAATATAGAATAGAGATACAATGAGAATTACACTTGTTAGAAATAGTAAAGCAACAGCAAATAGTTTCATAATGTCAAAAAGATTAAATTAAAGGTGTTCTATAATTAATGACGTTGTGACATTCACATTTGGTTACAATTAAAAAAATAATAATAGTTGTAACCAAGTAACTATTTAAACACGTCATTTATAATATATCAATGACAGACGACCAGCTATTAATAAAAAACATTATCGATTCGAACTCTCCAGGAGCGTATCGTGCGCTGGTTGAAAAATATGAACGTAACGTATTTACTGTCTGCATAAGAATCTTAAGAAATCGGGAAGAAGCAGAAGAAGTAGCACAAGATGTTTTTATAAAAGGATTTAAATCGTTGAAGACGTTAAAAGATCATACAAAGTTTCCTAATTGGATTCTTAAAATTGCTTATACCAAGGCTATTGATCGTAAACGACTAAAGCAGATAAAAAAAACAGACATTAGTCAAGTGAATGAGGCAGTATACCAACAATCAGAAACACCTTTTGTATTAGCGAGTCTTGAGAATAGAAAAGAATTGCTAATGAAAATCATTAATAAACTAGATACCCAAGAGGCTACTATTATAAGTTTATATTACTTACAGGATAGATCGGTAAAAGATATCTCTGAAATTACAGGAATGACAATAAGTAATGTAAAAGTAAAGTTATATAGAGCTCGAAATTCTCTCAGGTTAATGATTAGTAAAGAATTTAAACATGAAATTAACGATCTTTTATAATTAAAAATGAAACATATAGATAGTAATACCCTGTGGCACTATTTGGTTGGAGATACAAACTCAGACCAGACACTATTAGTAAAAAAACACCTTGCTAATTGTAAAGATTGTACGAGAGAATTTGAACTGCTTAGTCAAATTGAATCTACGCTTTATGAAGTAGATGAAGAAATTCCTTCTTTAGGATTTTCGGAAGCTGTAACCTTGAAAGTTGAGAACGAAATGACTGTGAATCGTAAAAACATACTTTCTACTAAATTTGTTCCGTATATGATTTTATGTGGTTTTGTTTTAGCCATTATATCAACAATTATAGGAAGTATAAAACTAGACATTGATTTTTCTCAAGTAGAAAACGTTTTAAACAGGGAGACTGCATTATTAATACTCATAGCATCTAGTCTATTGTGGGGATTCTTTTTTATAGATAAAATCTGCAAGAAGTTTTTTGTTCCAAGACAATATCCTCAATCATATTAATATATAAAGTTGTAGATTATTAATATTAGTACAAAAAGAAAACACCTGCACTAAAGAGCAGGTGCTTTCCACTAACAAAAAAACTCTGATATATCATAGTGGTCTATGATATATCTTTAAACCAATTCAATCTTATGTTAGTGTTCATCAATTAATCAATCCCAAAACAATTAATAATTAAAAGTTATAGCTAATCCCAAACGAAATCAAGGCATCCGTTTCATGAGAAAAGTAATAATTGTCTATAATCCCATTTGAAGATTCAACAATCGGGTCTATACTAAAACTATCATTATCCTGATTGAAAAGATTTTCAACAGACAAACTAAAACTAAGTCTGTTGATAGCATAGCTAATCCCAAAGTCCAGATAATAAAACCCTGTATAGTCATATCGATTATCCTCATAAGGTAGCTCCTCCTCTAACCTTGTGTTAATGGTCAGTGAAAACTTGTCTTTTGTAAAACTCAATACTTGCAAATTGTACAGGTCAGTGCCTAGTTGAAAAAGAGACACCTCTTTTGAAGTTATAGGTTCCTCAAAATTAGAGTCCACCACATCGGTCATCATGGTCTCAAAGTCTAGTGGCATTGGTCGCAACTCCTGTGAAAACACACAAAGACTTAAGCTAAATAATAAATATGTGATCCAAGTGATTTTCATCAGTTATAGCTTCATAATTTTAGACGTCATTGTTGGTCCTAATTCATAGATGCTCGCTAATAATTCCTCTTTGAGTGGCTCTAACTCTTTTCGTTTTCCAGCAGCTTTATAGATCTGGGCTACATGGTATAAAGTTTCTGGTTCGAAAGTTTTACCGATAATATGCTTTTCTACAATATCCAATGCAGCACCTAAATTTCCGTTGTTAAAATAAGACCAAGCCAACAGATCATACGATTGTGGTGTTGGTCTGTTATCAACTTCTATTTGAGCAATAGCTATTGCCTGTTCAAGGTTTATTTTTTCGTCAACATGTAGCAGCACATTGTATTTATTATACATATCTCCATAAGCTTCATCTTTCATGGCTGTTTTATACAACTCTAGTTCTGCCTCACTCATAACACCACGTCCCATATAATCTGCTATTTCAGCTTTTAGCAAATAATAATCTGGTGCTTTGTAGGATTGGCTTACGTAATTTAGTATTCGCAACGCTTCTGCTGGATTCTTTTCGTGGGAATAAACGATCCAAGCGATTCCTTTTTTTGCGTATGCATTGTTTGGATCCAGTTCTAGAGCCTTTAAAAAATATTGATAGGATTTATCAATCTCACCTGCATGACCATAAAAATCGGCTATATTGGTGTACGACCATTGTTTAAGGTATTTTAAATTAGACGACTCTGCTATTTCCATCGCTTTTTCCATGTATTTAATAGCAGCATCTAAATTGCCTTTGTGATCACTCCATTTTGATAAACGAATGAGATAATCGAAATCGTTAAGGTTTTCAAATCGTTTTAGGTATGATTGTGCTTGCTCATAATTACCTAGTTCCAAGTATACATCAAACAACATCTTTTGAGTCGTTTGAAGGTTTTCACCAAGTAACTCCGCTTTAATTAATAGCTTTAAAGCCTCTTTAAATTGGTGTTGTGAAATATAATTATAAGCAAGACCTCTTAAATAGGATGGATTTTCATAGGCTGTAATTTTGTTTACCTCAAGTAATTTATTTTCTGCCTTTTTTAAGTAGGCAACATCGCCTGTAGTCGAAAACAACTCGGCATAGGTTGATGCCAATTTCCCTAAATATGGGAATTGGTTTGGTGTTTGCTCTAGCTTTTGAGACCAGAATAGTTCGTCTTGTTTAGCGCGATCTAAGGTTAGATTTTTTGTAATAGCTAAATACGTATTATAGTCATTGGTGTCTGTGACTTTTCCTTCTGAGGTCTTTGCACAGTTAGTACATAACAATAGTGCTAGAGTCACGATTAGATAAAGATGTTTAGAATTCATTGGAATTGTGTTTTGAGTTTATAATCAGAATAGTTTTGAAAATAACTCTGAAATGAGCTTCGATGAGCCCATTTCAGAGTAAGGACTAATTCATTACCAAGGTGAAGCTAGGTAAGGAAATGATGACAGAAATGGTTTATCATTAGCATCAACATTATCGTCTGTTAATCCAGGGTTATCAGCTCCTGTTGGACCACCAAATATCAATAGTAATTCGGTTGAGATCACGTCATCTGCTAAAGTACGTCCAGTTAAAACATTCGTTCCGTCAAAAAATGTTGTCGTTCCTGTTAGAGATACAGTTAATACATCAGTCGCTAAAGCTCCCGTGAATGTGGCAGCATCAAAACCTAAAGCATTTGTTGTATAGCCTGGATTTAAACTTAAAAGCTTAGTTTCAAATTTCGATTGAAAAGCAGCGCCTTGATTCGAAGGCAAGGTTGTATTGAAAGTATTCTTATCGACCATCTCAACAAAAACCGTATTAATTGCAGGTCTTGCCATTTGATCTTGTTGAGCAAAGGTTCCAGTAAAGTTTGGCCCTGTTGGACCTGTTGGACCGTTATCATCATCATTACTACAATTGTATGCAGAAAATGATACTAGTAATGCGATTGCTACTATTTTTATATTATTGAATTTCATGTGTTTTGATTTAAGTTATTTGTAATTATTGTTTTCTTTTTGATTCTACCCATACATTCACAGAATCACCTGATCCTAGCATAGATTTAGGAAGCTCCACTACAACAGCAAGTACATTTGTGCCTTCAAAGGAATCTGATCCTGGACTGTTAAAACTCGTCGCATTTCCAGCAATGATTTCACTGTATTGAGCGAAATCGAAAAAGAATGGGTCATCACGCGGACCAGCAAAAAAGGTCATTCCATTGTTATTCTCGACAATAGCACTTCCGCCATATGCTGTGATGTCAACCTCATTACGTGTGGCTGTATCTGCCAAAATAGTACTGTTTAATCCCGATTGCGAAGGAGCTATTGGCCCAAAGAAATACATCTTACCATCTCTAGGTATGGCTTGGATCACTAAATCTTCAACGGCATCACCATCATTATCAATATTAAACTCTAGCAATACGTTTTCATCAAATGATGCACCAGCAGTACTTGCAGGACTCAGCATTCCTTGTACAGTTGTAGCTAATACTATATTATTAGTGTTTTGCCCTTGAAAAGCATAAACGTCAGCAATATCACTTGTACCGCCAATAACCGCAGGAGCGTCAATATGATCGGCTGCGATTGTAAAAAAGCCAGCAATAGTTAATACTGCAGCTCCAATTAAAATTTTTGATTTTTTCATAATAAATGAGATTTTGTTAATTGTTTATTTGTCTCTCTTCTACCTACGAAAAAATCACAAAGTGGGTTTTGTTAAAATTTTGTTAACCTAAAAAGCATGAGATTATTAAAAGAAAAAACTAACTTTACGCTATCTAAAATTGAAGAAATGAACCCATCTTCCAGTGGTTGGATTGAAAAATTTTGCTCTCAAATTTCTAAAAAGGGTATTCCTTTTGAGAACTACACTAAACTATATGCTAGTTTAAAAAACTATGGTTTTATTTATGGTGTTAATGTAAGTCTTACAGATAAAATTGAGAAGATTCATAACTATTCTGAAGATGAATTAGCTAAAGTAAATCTCATCACTGGCTTATACCATATCTATCATTTTCATAAGTCTACATTTACATCTAAAGAATTTATCAAAGACCTCCTAGGTTTTTATAAAGCCTTGGAGGTTGCTGATCTATCACTTTGGGACAAATTGGTGATAGGCAAAAGTGATCATTCAATGTTAGAGCGCCTTATTCATGATCGTATACAAATTGATGATAATATCTTAACACGGAATTTCAACAAATCAATCACCAACTCACTCTTATTTGTTGATGTACTAACCTTTGACAAATATTTATTAGAACAGATCGACCCAAAGGCCTATGCAGCTAATTTAGAGAGCATTATTGTTGGTACCTTGTATCAATCTTTAAATTCGAAAAGCAAGATTACCGATTATGACAAAGAGATTATTGATATTTTTGAATCGTCTACCTCTTTCCTTGAAGATGATGATACCGATATTGAAGACCTCATCTACGATATTGATTACAATATCAACTTCAATGAAAAAAAATATCTTATCGACCTCATGTGTTTGTCGGTTTGGGATGATGAGATCTTAGAAAAATCAGAATATCAATTTTTAAAACAATTGGCAAAACTGTTGACGATAGAGCTTTCAGAATTACAGGATTCTATTTTATGCGTCTCTAAATTTCATGATAAACATAAAAAGGAAGTCATGTTATTTTTACAGACCAATCCAATCAGTAATTTCTATGAGAATTCATCACAATTGGTAAATAAATTAATTAGACGTAATAGCAAACGTTTGGTTAAAGAGATGAAACAAAGTAAGGATTTAATGCGACTGATTACAAAATCCACACATTCAGACCTCAGTAAAGAGGAACAAAAACAGATGCAAGATCAACTTCTCGATATTTTAAAAACAGTTCCAAGCTTGGCTATTTTCATGCTTCCTGGAGGTGCTATACTATTGCCTCTATTTGCCAAACTGATTCCTAATTTGCTACCATCGGCGTTTGATGATAATCGTATCGAAGATTAATTACTGCTTGATAAATCTCAAGTTCGCCTGTCCTTCATCAGTCTTAATTATCATAAAATAAACGCCCGTTTTTAAATCTTTAGTTGAAACGCTAGTACTTTGAACATTTCCTATTTCCGAAGATAATATAATGCGTCCGCTTATGTCCACAATTGTATAATGCCCAGATTGTGCTGAAGCAAATGTTACATTAAAAACAGAGGTCGTTGGGTTTGGATAGGCTTTTATAGTATTTAGAAACGAATTGTTGGTTGATAATGTTGCCGACGATGACGATGCACTAACTACAGTATTATTTAAAACACCATCTATCGAGTAAGCTGTAATTCTAAACCACACATTATCACCTTCAGAAATACTAGGATTTTGCCATAAATATGATGGAGTGATTAGTGCTGTAGCAATAGGGTTAAAACTATTTTGATCATCTATACTATACTCTAGATCGTAAAAAATTGGACGACCATCATCTGGATTATTGAGATTCCAAGTAATTGGCATCGACGCATCATAAATTCCTGAAGATGGTGATGTAATGGTCACATCGGGATCTTCGTAATCATGAAGCAACTCTGCAAAACCAATTCCTGTAACAGACACACCATTTACGGTTCCTGTTATCGATGTGGCACCTTCAAAAAATCGAAATGGCAATTGTACTTCGGTATTATCATGCAAGGTTGTAATTATTAAATCTAAATTATTTACAGTAGAGGTCAATCTCCATTGTTTAGAGTAGCATTGTTCACCATCTGGCATACAATTGAATGCCAATCGTTCAATCTGAAAATCGTCTGTTGTGTATTGCGTGTTTTCATCGACGTAAGCAGATAAAATCTTGTATTTATCATTATCTGGAATCAATCGGTCTGGTGTAAAGATATTCCATAGATTTAAGTCCATGCCATTAGATAATTGCATACTAAACCATTCATATTTCTCACCTGTTAACGGATTAAAATTCCCATATTGTCTATCAATCCAACCTGTTCCAACCACAGTCTCTGTGGTGCCGTTAAACGTAATCGAACCTGTAATTTCATTCATGGTTTGCGAATAATAGTAAGTATAATTGCTTTGACCTTGAAGTAAATAACCATCATCACCCAGAATTAATGGACGTTTTAAAGTTTCAAATTCAATATCTAAACCAGCATTGGTTGTTGATGCAAAGAGTTCATACTCAAAAGGAATAGGTGTATTACTCATATCCTCTTTATTACGCCAAAATTCTGTCCCAGCTAAAAAGACTGAAGCTTCAATATCGAAACCAGTAGTGGATAGTGTCGTATAATTTAAAGGCTTTACATCTTGAAGGAATGTCCCAGTATCATCATCGGTGATATTTAAAATCCGGAATCCGTCAAATCCAGCTTGTGGATAATGAAAAAAAGTGTACATAAAGCTATAGCTCTTACCAGATGTTTGCCCAACAACATGTCCTGCTGAATACCACCATTCTATAGGTTCGGCTATATGACGCCCTTCATCTACTGGAAATGCAACTTGACCTGTTGGCGTGTAAGGATATATTTTCCAATCCTGAGCAAAACTAAGCGTACAGATCATGCATAAAATTGATAATAGACTGAATTTAAGTTTCATAGCTAAATTTTTGTTTCTGAAAACTATAACTTTGGAGATACAAGGACAAATATTTCTGCTAACATGTAATTTTTAGAGTTTTAAGTGTAAAAAAGAGTAACATTTTAGCACAAAAAACGTCCAACAATTGATATTAAAATGAGACGTTATGACCAAACCATCCTTTTTAAAACAAAATGCAATCGCCTTTTTAATTCCCTTCACTCTCATATTGGTATTAATACTCACTTTAAATTCGAGCGTATTTTCAACGCATCAAAATAAACTATCTGTATTTATAACTATAGATTTCCTTGTGACTATTCCATTTATCTATTTCTTATTAATTAGAAAACGTCAAATCTCAAATCTTACAATAGCACCTTTTCTCATACTTTGCGTGGTAGTAGCTTCGTATACTATTCCAACAGCAAATCAAGATACCTTAGATTTAGTTAAGACATGGTTAATCCCTATCATAGAGCTAAGTGTGTTCACTATTGTAATTTTGAAGGTTAGAAAAGCAATACGACACTACAGTTCCTTATCCAAACAACAATCTGACTTTTATAGCATTCTAAAAAAGACTTGCGCTTCAATATTTCCGCAAGGAGCAGCAAAGTTAGTTGCTAATGAGATTGCTCTTATCTATTATGGCTTTTTCAATTTCAAAAAAGTAAGATTAAAAGGCAATGAATTTTCTAATTATAAAGATTCGGGAATCTTAACCACTTTAAGTGCGTTCATTTTTGTAATTGGAATAGAAATGACAGTAGTTCATTTACTCGTTATAAGATGGAGTCCAGTTTTTGCTTGGATACTTACAGGATTAAGCTTTTACTCGGCTTTGCAACTAATTGGTATTATTAGGTCTGTGCCTAAACGTCCTCTTGTTATCAATAATGATTATCTATATTTACGATTTGGTATTTTAAGTGAAACGAAAATCCCTATTGATACTATAAAAACTATTGACTTCATCGGTTCCTCTGCTATTGACAAAAAAAATAAAGAGACGAAAACATTATCGCTGTTAGGTGAAATGGAAAATAGCAACATTATTATTCACTTAAAAACACCTCAACATTTAAATTTCCTCTACGGAAAACTAAAACCTTATACTACATTATTGCTATCTGTAGATGATAAACACGCCTTTAAAACTGAAGTAGAGCAACTGATTATAACATAAACTATCATGGAATTACAAAATTACTATCAGCTCCTTAATATTGAAAAAACAGCAGATTTAGAAACAATCAAAAAGGCCTTTCGCAAAGAGATTGCTATGTATCACCCAGACAAGAACTCATCTGAAGGTGCTAGAGCTCGTTTTGAACTCTTAGTAGAAGGTTTTAATATCTTGTCCAATAAAAAAAAGCGTGAGGCCTATGACCGTATGCTTAATACTTCGGAAACCAATAAACCTATGGTAGTTGCACCTAAAGCAGAACAGCAATATCAAGAATGGAAAGAGGAGTCCAAGAAAAAATCTAAGGATTATTGGAACACTTCACTTTCAGAATTATTATTACTCGACATTTTTTTAGAAACAGAATTACTTGGCGGTCTGTTCTCTGGCACAGAAGATCTATTAGACGGACTAGGTGATTCTTTAGGAGATATTTTCGATATATTTTAAGACAACCATTCTTTAAAATCTTTAACGCGCTCTCTAGCTACAATAACCTCTTGCTCATTAAATGTGTTCAGTTTAATCTGAAGTCTAGAGTTGGTATAACTTACCATATCATTGATTGCATTAATATTAACGTAGAACTTTCGACTAATTCTAAAAAATTTATGCGGCTCTAGTTCATCTTCTAATTGCTCGAGTGTTGTATCTAATAAATAGTTTCTTCCTTCGGAGGTATAAGCGTAAGTTCCTTTATTTTCACTATAAAAACATTCAATATCATCAATATTAACCAGTTTTAAATGCTGTCCAACTTTTACCGAAAAACGCTTTTTATATTCTCGTTCTATAGGATTGACCAATAGCTTTTTAATATCATTAAAATCTAAAGTAACCGATTGTTGTTTTGGTGCACGATTCTTATACTTTGACACCGCTTTAGCCAAGTCATCCTCATCGATGGGTTTTAATAAATAATCTATACTATTAAGTTTAAAAGCTTGCAAAGCATATTCATCATAAGCAGTAGTGAATATAACTGCCGAATTAATATCTATTGTTTCAAAGATTTCGAACGATAAGCCATCACTGAGTTGAATATCTAAAAATATAAGATCTGGATGCTCATTGTTTTGAAACCAATCTATGGATTCTTCAACAGAGTGCAGCATCGTATGAGCTTCAATTTGCAATTCTGCTAGCATACGTTGTAAACGTCTTGCCGATGGTTTTTCGTCTTCTATGATGATGATATTCATTAACCTTAAATTTATTTGATTTCTGTTTTAAACTTACTAAGTCTCTTAAAAGTTTTATTCCCAAAAAGTGGTCTCAACGTCCTCCTTTTCTTCCTTTAGAAACTTATCAATTTTTTTTTCGTCCCAACTTTTCTTAAAAAGAAGCCTACCTTTAAAAACACGCCATGCATGTATCCCGATAAACAGTGTCCATAACACTAATACTGAAACATTTAATGCGGTAATATTACTAGTATATGGTCCATCTTCAAGAATATAAAAATTATATGAAATGAGCGCGACAACTATAATATATAGCGCTAAATGCAAGTAGAATATTTTAATGCGTTCGACTTTTTCCTTCGCTTTTATGAATTGCTGTTGTTGGTCCTTTTTTAATTTCATAACTATATAATTACTCTCATCTTTAACGTTCATTTTCCATGAATTCTCTAATCTTACGTTCTTCCCATTGTACTCCAAAAATAAAGTTTGGAATAAATACTGAAGCAGCATGTATTAGAAGAAACATTCCCCAAACTGATAATGTGATAAAATTATGCCATTGAAAATAGCTTTCACCATCATCCAAATTTTTAATATTACTAAAGACAATTATGCTATTAATAATAATATAAATGATCAAATGAGTATAAAACCCTTTAAGTCGTTTTACTCTTCGCTCTGCAAATTTATAGCGTTCACGATATTTAGATGTACTTGTTTTCATTATTCCCAATGTTTATTTTCCTTATCCATCATTTCTTTAATCTTGCGTGCCTCCCAGTTCTTTCCAAATAAAAAATCTGCTCCAAAGACACCCAAGTAATGAAAGCCTAAACCGATTCCCCAAAAGAGTGCTGTAGCGAATGTTCCAAAACTGAATAGTTTTCCACCATTAACAACAATTACAATGATTATAAATAAATTGACAAGCACATAAGAGGCTAAATGCCAATAAAATCCGATAAGTGCTTTTACTTTTTTCTGTGCTCTTAAATAAGCTTCTTCTCTCTCAAAAGATCTTTGAGAATCTCCATTTCTGTATGGTTCTATATTGTTTTCCATAATTTCTAAACTTTAGTTCCAAGGTTGTTTTTCTTCCTCTTCGCGCATAAACTTTTCGATTTTACGCTTTTCCCAATTGTTTCCTAGCACACCATCATTCACATATACTTTATAAGCGTGAAATCCTAAACCTATTCCCCAACCCAACATAGGCCACCAAAACCATTGATAATGCCATGATGTATAATAATTAATAAATGCTAGAAAAGGGATAACTATACAGTAAGACAGTAAGCTGTAATAAAATTCTTTTAATTCTTCAACACGTTTACGTGCTCTTACATATCTATCGTCAAATTTTGACTTTGGTTCTATTGCTTTCATAATTGATACTTGTTTTGTAAGCATTGGTATTGCTACTGCAAAACTATTTGCTTGTTGATTGATTGATACTGTTTTATTTGATAATAAGTTATAACGTTGTTTGATATTCTCTAAACCAACGCCACTGCTCTTTTTTACTATCTGTTTTGGTTGAAGGTTATTCTCTACAACGAGCATACCATCTGTTTCAAAAATTTTAATATGCAATGGTTTACTGGTCGTTACCATATTATGCTTCACAGCATTTTCCAACAGTAATTGTAATGATAAAGGGACAACCTTGCTTTCAGGATTTGATGCATTTTCAGGAATTTCAAAAATGATACTATCTTCAAAACGCATCTTTAAGAGCGACATATACGTTCTGGCAAAATCTAGTTCTTCATCTACAGTAATTAGGTCTTTATTTTTTTGTTCTAGAACATAACGATATACTTTAGATAAAGAGGTTGTGAATTTTTGTGCATTTTTAGGATTCTCTTCAATTAAGCTTGTTAATACATTTAAACTATTAAATAAGAAATGAGGATCTAGCTGATTTTTTAAAGCATCAAACTTCGCACTTGCTGCACCAGCGATAACCTTTTGTTCTTTAATCTTGTTCTTTTGATATCTATTATAAAAGAAAATAATATGAAACACAGATACAATGGTTAGTGTGATCCAGAGCCCAAAACTATAACCTTGCCATGTCTCTCTCTCAATAAATGCATTAAAAGTATTACCATAAATAATAACTGAAATAAATACTCTTAAAAGAAATAGGACAATCAATGTGATTATTGTTGATCCAATGATTCCAACAAGAATACGCTTGATAGTATCACCTTTTTTCCAAGTACGGTTCTCCATGTAATCGAAGAATCCCATATTGCTATAACCTAATGCAAAAGAATACAATTGGTAAAATCCAAATTCAATTAAAAAGTCATTAACCGATTTAAAGTCAAACCCATCAGAAAATACATTTCCAATAACGAATACAACACATCCGATAACAAAAGTTAGAATGATATTTTTAATTGATTTTGTCATAATATTTACTCTTTACAAGATTTAACAACTTGTTCTGCGCGCTCTTTTCCCCAATTTGGGTGTAAATCACTTTCAGGTTTAAAGTTAGTAAAAAGTTCAATGGATTTTTCTATCTCAGCACAATAGGGCTTTGTATCCTGACCAAAATATTTAGCACTTCCCATTCCCCATTCGGCTTTGCCAAAAACAACTCTAGGGTTTTTTGGTGCTATTGTATATGCTTTACTATAAAGTTCTGCTATTTTCCCACCATATTTCATCCCATAGGTTCTCCCATCAAACGCAACCCAATTGGTTAAAACGTGGGCTTGCATTACCAATATTTCAGGATTATCTTTGCTTATCGACATAGCACTGTTAATATGCTCTTGTGCCTTGTCTAACTGAGCTTTCAAGACTTTCTCGTCTTTTTCCCCCCAACTTTTTAAACTGTTGATTTGGGCAATATAATAATGTGGAAGCCATTGATCTATCTCTGCGTTAGAGATGCGTTCAAACATGTTTTCGGCTTCATCGGTTTTATTGTCTTGCCAAAGCTTAAATGCTTTTTCCATTCCTTTTTCAAAATTAGTTTGAGCAGATGTAATTCCTGAAACCAATATGAGCGCGATAATGATTAATTTTTGCATAATATTATAGATTTATTGTTTGTGTTACTGATTTATTCTTTATTTTAAATTTTGCATCTTTCCATTTAGGAGGTCCCATAAATCCTTTTGCATTATTTGAACATCCATAATCTTCTTTAGGAATACCTAAAAAATTACTATCTAACTTATTATTATCATTTTCATCGTGATAAATTGAAATCGCATATATACCTTGAGGTATATTTTTAAAGGTCACTTCACAGGTATTATTATTTATAACACTCTTGGTGGATTTGAACCCATTATCTAAAAAAGAAATTTCAGAATTATACAAAGCCACATACACTTTCCCTTTGTTACTATCGAGGTTATTTATTTTGACCTTTACTTCCTGTCCTGATATGTCTTGAGCATTCAATATTTGACTAAATACAATAAAAACGATAATTTTTACTAGTGTGTTCATAATGATTTGTTTTAACTGAAATTTTCAGTGTTGATTGATGAAGCAAATATCATATAGAAGCTTTCATTAAAAAAAAGAGAATGACCGAATTGTAATTTTTAATAGACGAATTGTAAAAATTTCAAAAAAAGAGTAACTTATCTATTCACATAGCTACTAATGAAGTATCTATTTAACAAAAACCACAACAATGAAAAAATTAGCTTTACTCGTTCTCAGTCTATTTATAACATCTACAATCTCAGCTCAAGATAAACGTCTTAAAGGTGTTGAAAAAGAATTAAATAAAATCTTAGAAGCTACTAAAGCGCCTGGATTTGCTGTTGCAGTCGTTGAAGGCGAAAAAATCATCTATGCCAAAGGATTTGGTTACAGAGATTATGAGAATAAAATTCCTGCAGATGCTAATACCCTTTTTGCAATAGGTTCTTCAACTAAAGCGTTCACATCATCAATTTTAGGTTTGCTTAGAGCTGATGATAAACTATCATTTGATGACAATCCAAGAGATCATATTCCAGAATTAGAATTCTATAACGACGATATGAATAACAATATCATTATTAAGGATCTAATGCGACATAGTACTGGTTTGCCTAGACACGATGGGTCTTGGTATTATTTTCCGTCACATAGCAAGGATAGCCTTTTAATGCGAATGAAGCATCAAGAACCATTTACTGGAATTAGACAACAATGGTATTATAATAACTTTGGTTTTTTAGCCCAAGGCGTTATTGCCGAAAGAATAACTGGTAAAAGTTGGGAAGATAACATCAACGATTATTTCTTTAAACCATTAGATATGAACAGATCTAATGCGACCATAGCCGAAATGAAATCAAGCTCAAATGCCGCTTTAGGTTATGAACTTAAAAAAGGAGATGTAATTAGTAAAATGGATTACTATGATATTGCTGGCATGTCTCCTGCTGGAAGTATAAATAGTAGTGTAAATGACATGTCAAAATGGTTGATCACATGGATCAATGAAGGAAAATATAATGATAAGGAGATTATACCAGAAAGTTATATAAACGAAGCCATGAGCTCACAGATGGTTGTTGGTCCAAACACTCCTGATGAGGATTTTCCAGATATCCATTTTGCAAATTATGGTTATGGATGGTTTTTACAATCATTCAAAGGACATTATCGTGTGGAACATGGTGGAAATATTAACGGCTTTTCAGCTAATGTTGCATTTTTTCCAAGTGATAGCTTAGGGATTGTTGTATTAGCAAATCAAAATGGGTCTGCCGTTCCTTCTTTGGTAAGAAATACAATTTCAGATCGTATGTTAAACGAAGAGCGTTCTGATTGGGTTGGTCGTTATATAGAGCAACAGGAGAAAAACAAAAAGGCGCAAGCCGAGGCAAAGGAAGATTCGGAAACATCTAATGTAAAAAATACTAAGCCATCACATATTAATTTAGATTATACTGGTAGCTATTCTGACAAAGGTTATGGAGCATTTGAAATTGTGGTAGAAAATGACTCGTTGTTTACTAAGGTTAATTCAGACAAACTATATCTACATCATTACCATTATGATACATTTGAACTTATTGATATTATTGATGGAAAGATAGATACCACAGAATACGGACAATCATTAAAAATCACTTTTAATACTAATGATGCTGGTGATATTTCTGGGGCTAAATTAAAAATTGAACCTACTGTAGACGCCATAGTATTTAAACGCACTCCAAATACGATTGATGTAGATTCTAAAACATTAGAATTATATACAGGTGAGTATGATATTTCGGGAACAGGATTTAAAGTGTATATAAAAGATGAAGCGCTTTATTTATTCATCAAAGGGCAACCTGAATATGAATTGGTCCCAACTGCAAAACATAAATTCTCATTTAAAACATTGGAAGGATTTAAAATTGAATTTATCGAATCTGATGATGGTAAAATAAATGAGCTAAAAGCTATACAACCTAACGGAACGTTTACTGCTAAACGCAAATAATTACCAAACGTCTTAATTAAAAAAGCACTCTTTTAAAAGAGTGCTTTTTTAATTTTCAACTTCTGCTAATGCCCTATCCGTTGCCCATTGAATAGCAGCTTCTAAGCTATTAAAACGTTTTATTTTTTTATGAAAAAACAAGTTTTCTATAACTGTATTTAATACACTTCCTTGAGTATAACCAACAACACCATAGCCTTTTAAACCGTAACTATGTTTGAAAAACTTGAGCCAGTCATTTGGTTTTACAGCATACGAATATATACGATGAGAAATATAGACAACATCATTTCCGTCTGTATCTAGGAAAGAGGTCACATCTTCTACAATTTGCTTAGCATGATAATCCCAAGTAAAGGTAATACCTTGCTTAATTTCTGAAATAACATACCCATCAAAAACAAAAACATTACCGTAATCGTAATTAAATTCTTTTAGAATGTTGTTATATAAAGTGGAATCTTTAATGCTAGTCATTTGGTCAAAATAAAACTATTTATTGAAATAATTGACTTCAAAATCACATATTATTATGAAAAATCAAGTTTAAAAATCTCTAGATTTCTTTACAGTATTGAGAACCAAATAATTAGTAAAAGTCACATATAATAAGTAAAAATAGTAATGGAATTTTATAAGACAACTTATCCAAATTAATCTTCAAATTCTGCTAAAACTTTATCTGTTGCCCATTGAATAGCAGTCTCTAAATTGGAAAAACGTTTTATCTTTTTGTGAAAAAATAAATTTTCAATAACAGCGTTCAAGATACTACCTTGAGTATATCCAACAATACCATATCCTTTGAGTGTATAACTGTGTTTAAAAAACTTAAGCCAATCACTCGGCATTATAGAATAGGAATGAATACGATGAGAGATATAGATAAAATCTGAACCATCATTTCCTGTAAATTGAGCAATATCCTCAGACATTCTAATCATATGCTCATCCCAACCGATTGTGAGCCCCTCTTTCATTTCAGAAAGTATAAAACCATCAAACACGAAAATATCTCCAAAATCGTAATTGAATTCTTTTAAAACCTTATTATAAAAGGGGGTTTGTTTTACACTAATCATATACTGAATTTAACATTTTCAAGGCAAAAAAGCTAGTATTAATAGGAATTACTGCATTAAAATTTCTAATTTATAATAACAGATTAACTCATCCGTTCTATTGTAAACCATACCAACAACGAATGAAAAAATTACTTTTAGGTATTGCACTAATTGGGTTATTGATGCTAATTCTCTATGGAAGCTTACATGCTTTTGGAAGATATATTTATAACACACAATCCTGTGAACGTTTTAACATCGATAATATCGAATTAAGGACTGGTATTAATATTCCAGATATAACTTCAACAGAATGTACGTGTGAAAACAATAAAAAGATTTCAAAATTTACAATTGATACAGATAAAGTAGACTTAGATCATTATATTTCTAAAAATAAGTTGACGTTGGTTAATGAACTTTACATCAAAGAAAATGACACTAAAAACTCAACTTATAAAGTCACTTTTAATAAGAATACAGCAGAGTTAATTGTAGATTTAATCTATAAAAACAATTAGACTTAAATAGAAAAAAGCACCAAGATTCTGATGCTTTTTTATTTATATGTGGTATTAAGACTATTTTACATCCATTAATTCTACATCAAAAACTAATGTTGCATTTGGCGGAATCACACCTCCTGCTCCTGCAGATCCATAACCTAGATCGCTTGGAATAACTAAACGTGCTTTATCGCCTACATTAAGTAAACAAATCCCTTCATCCCAACCTGGAATAACCTGACCTACACCCACTTGAAAATCTAACGGTGCATTTCTTTTGTATGACGAATCAAATACAGTTCCGTCTGCTAATTGTCCTTTGTAGTGTACAGATACCATTTTACCTGCCTCGGCAGCTTTTCCACTTCCTTTTTGAATGATTTGGTAACGCAATCCGCTTTTCGTTTCTTCAAAACCAGCCGCTAATTTATCTAACTCAGCTTTTGCAGCTTCACGTTCTGCCTCAACTCTTTTTTCTCTAGCACCTTCAAACACTCTAAACGCTTCAATAGCATTAAAACTTTCAGCATCTGCTCCTACTTTCACAATTTCCAAAGTATCAATTTGATCACCTTGAGCAATAGCATCAACAACATCTTGACCTTCAATTACTTTTCCAAAGACTGTATGATTATTATCCAACCAAGGTGTCTCAACATGTGTGATAAAAAACTGACTTCCATTTGTTCCTGGTCCAGCATTGGCCATAGATAGTACTCCTGGTCCATCATGTTTTAGATCTGGATGAAACTCATCATCAAACTTATAGCCTGGATTTCCAGTTCCAGTACCTTGAGGGCAACCACCTTGAATCATAAAATCTGGAATCACTCTGTGAAATTTTAAGCCATCATAATAAGGAGTGCCTTGAGGCTTCACTGCATTTTCTAAATTTCCTTCAGCTAAAGCCACAAAGTTACCTACTGTACCTGGTGTTTTTTGATATTCTAAAGCGACTAAAATTTCGCCTTTTGTTGTATTAAATTTTGCGTATAAACCGTCTTGCATCGTGTTTTATTTAAATTGAGGTGCAAAGATAACAAACTCTATTAGAAGTGAGAAGCAAGATTTGGAATTTGAATGCTATAAGATTAGTTTTGTCAAAAACAACAATACTATGAGCTTCTTCACTAAATTGAAATCTGCCCTCGGAAATTCTAAACCATCAGAAACTAAAGCTGTTTTAGATACAGTTGAGGCTATTACTAATGACATCGAGCATGACCCTTATGCCATTTCTGATAAAAACGTTTTATATGCTGGATTAAACGAACTTGGCGGTTATTATTTCTTTCAAACGGTTATTGTTGGGAATTTTCATGTCAAAACAAAAGTAGGAGGGCAATTGATTATGATAGGTAAAAACTTTGAGCTAAAGTTAGAATCTGACTCGGTCGAATTTGAGTCTGACCCTACTGATGTAAAAGGACGTAGTATTACTAAAATTGATTTTCAAATTGAAGAAGAAGATGCAGCAAAAATTACCAATTCAAAACTGAATGAATTAGTCTTGACCTGTAAAAAGCACGAGATTACATTTTCAGTAATTAACGACAACAAAGAGAACTAATAAATTACTTTTCTTCAAACTCAGGACAATCGAGCCTAATATCTTTACTCAACAGTTCTTTCTCGAGTAATCTGCAATAATCTGATGTTTCATTTTTTTGATAAAATTGACATCCAAAGCAAGTCCGTTGCACAGTCAATACACCTGTTCTATTGAGTTTATAGATAAGCTCACTAATCGTTTCAAATAGGCTTTCTAATTCTGGTTGATTAAAATGATCTAGTTGAGACTTAAGAGGGTTTGCAAAATCATGTATTTCTGAAATCATCGTCTTTCCTGTAGCAGATAATTGAATTGTATAGCGACGACTATCTGAAGACGAGTAGTCTTTAATGATTAAGCCTTTTTTATCCAAAATCTTAATGGCATCACTAACTGTTGGCTTGGTCACGTTAAATTCTTTTGCCAGATGACTCACATTACACAGCTGTTCTTTATGAAAAGCAATAAAAACAAGAATTTGAATTTGAATTGGACTTAAACCCACAACTTTTGATTTCTCCCAAAGTAATATTTTAAATACTTCGGAGATACGCTCAAGACCTGTAACAATTTTACTTGACAAGTCCTTTTGCTGTTGATCTGGATTAAAAATACTATTGTTTTTCATAAAAAAGTCCCGCTTTAATTGCGGGACAAAGTTAGTCATCCTAATTAAATTAATCGCAATGTTCCATTTCTATAATAAAATAACCATTATTTAGAATGTCTTGCTCGATTTCTTGTGTTGCCTGCTCCATATGACATAAACGACACTCTTTTGCAGATAACACCTTGTTATTAATAGATTTACGCTTTAAATATTCATTTCCGAAGTTAAACACAGTAACCTCATCGGTAACCTCACTTGGCACCAGAATATCAAAATGCATTATCCGTCCGTCATCACGCTTTACATAGGTATCCCAAACTGAAACTCTCATTATTTCTTCACTTTATAAGGTAATGATAAATCTCCACTAGCAACACTAAACACATCATATACGCCTAGCATTGGTAGATTGTCATTACTCGTATTCACTTTCATAAAAGCAGTAACACCATCATAATTAAAATCAACTTGATTATTAATTCTATAATCTGGTACAACAACTTTAATTGTATTACCATTTGCTGTTACAGGATAGCCAGGAGAATCCATATACATAGGCATTCCAGGATTAGTTGGTGGTAAAACAACGGTTTTATCTGCTTTTTTAAATTGCTTAACTGAAATTCCGCCAGCCACTCTTTTGTCTTCATGTAAAACAACCCAATGCGGATGCCAAACAATACCATCATTATCATAGTTTCTATCGCTATTTTCATCCCATAAAGGTGTATCATCAAAATCGGGATGTGAGGTTAAAGCTAGCGCTACTATTCCATTGGTTTGATTAAAACCAACATCAGTAGGTTTTAAAGACGTAGGAAATACATAACCTAATACTGGAGCGCCATCTAATTGTCCTACTTTTATTGGAGTCGTATGCGCTGCCTTACCTTTTACTGCTATTTCCCAAACGGTTAGGCCTAAATCTGCTTTATGGGTTACTGTGACCTCTTTTATACTGAAGTCATCATTATTATATAGATGGTCTTGTGCACAAGACCATGTTGTACTTAAAATAAATACTGTTGTTATTAATACAATTATTGTTTTCATTTTGTTGTTGATTTAGAATAGTTAGGACTTCATTTAAATTAGGAGTCCTAACTATATAAATTAAAAAAATTAGCCTTTAACGTCTGCCATTGACGCTCCAAAATTGATATGTAATGTATTTCCGTTTGGAGTTACTAAAGCAGGAACAGATATTACGCCAGCGTTTTCAGCTTCTGAAATTCTAGATCGATCTTCGCCTATATTAACGATCTCAACGTTGTCTTTACCTACTAGATTAACAATGTCATGTTCTGCGCTTACACAAACTGAACAGCCTGCGTGGTAAAAAATTGATTTACTCATGTGATATATTTTTAGTTATGCATTATTGCGTAACAAATATAGTTAGGATTCCTAACTATAAAAAATATTTAACATTTATTTTTAAAATATACTCTAGTATTTAATAACTGATTTAAATTCTAGTTAGCGACTTCACTAATAAATTTGATGCGATAAAGTCGTAGTTCTTCATCATCATAATCACCATCAAATTCTTCAATGGCCTCTGAAATTTTATCCGTTTCAGATTCCATGAAATAGTCGTGAATTTCTTCTTGCTGATCCTCATCTAAAATATCATCTAACCAGTAGTCGATATTAAGTTTTGTACCAGAGAATACAATAGCTTCCATTTCTTTTATAAAATCAGGCATAGACATTCCTTTTGAAGATGCGATGTCTGTTAACGGTAATTTTCGATCTACATTTTGAATAATATATAGTTTGATAGCAGAGTTAGAACCTGTACTTTTTACAACAAAATCATCTGGTCTATCAATATCATTATCCTCTACATATTGAGCAATGAGAGCAACAAAATCTTTTCCATACTTTTTTGTCTTTCCATCACCAACACCATGCACATTACTCAATTCTTCTAATGTAATCGGATATTTTAGTGCCATATCTTCTAAAGAAGGGTCTTGAAAAATCACAAAAGGCGGAACTCCAAGACGTTTAGCATTTCGCTTCCGCAAATCTTTAAGCATTTTCATAAGAGCTTCATCTGCTACAGCTCCACCACCTTTAGCTGCCGTAACAATACCATCGTCACTACCTTCATCAAAGACATGGTCTTCGGACATCATAAATGATTCTGGTGATTTTAAGAATACTTTACCTGCATCTGGTAATCGTAAAACACCATAAGTTTCAATATCTTTTTTAAGGAATCCTACAACTAAAACCTGACGAATTAATGCCATCCAATAGCGTTTATCTTTATCTTTTCCTATTCCGAAGAACGGTTGCATATCTGTTTTATGAGAAGTAATCAAGGCATTGGTTTGGCCAATTAAAACTTGTACTAAATCTTTAGATTTGTATTTTTCATTTGTTTTGTCAACAGTTTGCAATAAAGTCACAACATGATCCATGGCCTCATGTTGTTTTTTAGGGTTGCGCACATTATCGTCCATATCACCACCTTCACCTGTAGCGTTGTCAAATTCTTCTCCAAAATAATGCAAAATGAATTTTCGTCTCGACACAGAACTTTCAGCAAAAGCGACAACTTCCTGTAATAAAGCATGACCAATTTCTTGCTCAGCAACAGGTTTACCAGACATAAACTTCTCTAATTTCTCAATATCTTTGTAGGCATAGTATGCCAAACAATGACCTTCTCCTCCATCTCGCCCAGCACGTCCTGTTTCTTGATAATAGCTTTCAATACTTTTAGGAATATCATGATGAATAACGAAACGCACATCTGGTTTATCAATTCCCATCCCAAAAGCTATGGTAGCAACCACAACATCACAATCTTCCATAAGGAACATATCTTGATGTTTAACACGTGTTTTTGGATCTAATCCTGCATGATATGGCACTGCTTTTATACCGTTAACTTGCAAGACTTGTGCTAATTCTTCAACACGTTTACGACTTAAACAATAAACAATACCTGATTTACCTTCATTTTTCTTTACGAAACGAATAATATCAGCATCTACGTTTTTGGTTTTTGGACGTATCTCGTAGTATAAATTAGGTCTATTAAAAGAGGCTTTGAAGGTTTTGGCATTTTGAATATCTAAACTCTTCAATATATCCTCTTGTACTTTAGGTGTTGCCGTAGCAGTTAGACCTATAATTGGGATGTTGTCTCCAATACGTTTAATGATGTGTCGCAGATTTCTATACTCTGGTCTAAAATCGTGTCCCCATTCACTAATACAATGAGCCTCATCTACAGCCATAAATGAAATGGTTACCGATCTCAAAAATTCTACATGTTCTTCTTTAGTTAAAGATTCTGGTGCGACATACAGTAGTTTTGTTACTCCATTAGTAATGTCTTCTTTTACGCGTTTAACTTCTGTTTTATTTAGTGAAGAATTTAAAACATGAGCAACGCCCTCTTCATTTGAAACACCTCTAATCGCATCTACTTGATTTTTCATTAGGGCAATTAATGGTGATACAATAATTGCTGTTCCCTCTTTTATCAATGCAGGAAGTTGATAACACAATGATTTACCACCTCCTGTAGGCATTATAACGAATACATCCTCACCAGCAACAACACTTTTAATAACACTTTCCTGAAGGCCTTTAAATTTTGTAAATCCGAAGTATTGTTTGAGTGCAGAATGTATATCAATTTCTTTTATACTCATTAATCCCTATTAGTATTTTTGATACATTTGCATAAACCTAAAGATAACAATTTCTTTAAACCCATCAAACTCAAAAAAAATTAATTTTGAACAGTATACAATCTATCCTAGAAACCGCTAGAAAGACCATAGATTTAGAGCGTGATGCCATTGCCAATTTAAGTCATTTATTAACCGACGATTTTGCTAATGCAGTTAGCTTAATATACAATTCTAAAGGTCGTGTTATCATTACAGGAATTGGTAAAAGTGCAATCATCGCTAATAAAATTGTGGCCACACTTAATTCTACTGGAACACCATCAGTTTTTATGCACGCAGCCGATGCCATTCATGGTGATCTTGGATTGATCTTAGAGGATGATGTTGTGATTTGTATTTCTAAAAGTGGAAATACACCTGAGATAAAAGTGTTAGTACCATTAATTAAAAATGCTAAAAATAAAATGATTGCTATTACTGGTAATGATTCATCGTTTTTAGCTCAGCAAGCCGATTTTATTCTCAATGCTTATGTTGAGCAAGAGGCTTGTCCGAACAATTTAGCACCTACCACGAGTACAACTGCGCAATTGGTCATTGGAGATGCTTTAGCCGTTTGCTTATTAGAATTACGTGGTTTTTCAAGCAAAGATTTTGCCAAATATCATCCTGGTGGTGCTCTTGGAAAACGCTTGTATCTTAGAGTAAGTGATTTATCATCAGTTAATCAAAAACCAAAAGTGGAACTCCATACTATTGCTAGAGATGTTATCGTTGAAATTTCAGAAAAAATGCTTGGCGTTACTGCTGTAGTTGACAATAATAAGATTGCAGGAATTATAACCGATGGTGATTTGAGACGAATGCTTACTAAAAGTGATGAATTCCTTCACTTAACGGCTAAGGATATCATGAGCAGTAGCCCAAAAAGAATTGATGAAGATGCCATGGCTGTTGATGCTATGGAACTTATGGAAACTCATGGTATCTCTCAACTACTAGTTGAAAAAAACGGTGAATATGCTGGTGTCATTCACTTACATGATCTAATAAAAGAAGGTATTATATAATGGCAAAAAAGAATTCCGAAGAAAAGGAAATGTCTTTTCTAGATCATCTTGAAGATTTAAGGTGGCATTTAATACGTATTACAGTGGCTATACTAATTTGTGCCACAGTAGCATTCATATTTAGTGATTTTATTTTTGAAGACATTATATTTGCTCCTAAACGCATGAGCTTTCCAACCTATCAATGGTTGTGTGACATATCGACAATGGTTGGGATAGAAGACACTACGTTCTGCGCGGCTGAATTTCCTTTTAAAATTCAAAACCCTAGTGTATCTGGGCAGTTTTCGGCGGCCATATGGACCTCAATTTTTGCAGGTTTTATTTTAGCTTTTCCTTACATTATCTATCAATTTTGGAAGTTTATCAGTCCTGGTTTACATGCAAGTGAACGTAAACATTCGAGAGGGTTTATTTTAGCGTCGTCATTTTTATTCTTTTTAGGTGTATTATTTGGATATTATGTTGTGACGCCACTTACTATAAATTTCTTAGGAAACTTTATAGTAAGCACAGAAGTATCTAATGAATTTGACTTGAGCTCTTTTATTTCGACTGTTAGATCATCATCAATAGCTGCGGGCTTCATCTTTGAACTTCCAATTGTAGTTTTCTTTTTGACTAAAATTGGGCTAGTTACTCCAAAGATTATGAGAAAGTATAGAAAATTTGCACTCGTACTTGTTTTAATCTTAGCTGCAATCATAACACCCCCCGATGTAACAAGCCAAGTTATTGTGGCTATTCCAATATTAATTTTATATCAAGTAAGTATTTACATTTCTAAAGTTGTTGTAAAAAATCAAAATAAAAAACAAAAAGCTAATGTCTGATCCAGTTTCTGAATTTAACGCGTATCGTTCTAAGATGAACGACGCCATTCTCGCCGATAATAACAAAATTATCAAGCGTATATTTAACCTAGACACTAATGCCTTTGCCGAAGGTGTACTTGATAAAAAAACTAAAGAACTTTTGGGGCTGGTAGCGTCTACAGTATTGCGTTGTGATGATTGCATCAAATATCATTTGGAATCTAGCTACAAAACTGGTCTAAATAAAGAGGAGGTTGTCGAAGCCTTAAGTATTGCCACTTTGGTAGGAGGAACAATTGTTATCCCACATTTACGCAAAGCCTATGAATATTGGGATGCCTTAGAGTCTCAGAGTTAAACTTTTAATAAATTAAAAAGCGAGTCATTTTGAATTTGCTATTTTAGCGTTTATGAAGACATTAAAAGCCAAAAATCTAATG
The DNA here is from genome assembly GCF_947500255.1 of uncultured Psychroserpens sp. GTDB lineage: Bacteria > Bacteroidota > Bacteroidia > Flavobacteriales > Flavobacteriaceae > Psychroserpens. The sequence continues at coordinate 439,075 of NZ_CANMRL010000002.1, forward strand.
AAGTCCTATAGTGGACGAAAAGTTGTAAAAGACGTTTCTCTTGAAGTAAAGCAAGGTGAAATTGTTGGATTGCTAGGTCCGAATGGAGCCGGTAAAACCACTTCTTTCTATATGATCGTTGGTTTAATAAAACCTAATGGCGGAACTATTTTTTTAGAAGGTACAGACATTACCAATTACCCAATGTACAAGCGTGCTCAAAACGGTATTGGGTATCTTGCACAAGAAGCTTCAGTATTTAGAAAATTGAGTATTGAGGATAATATCTTGAGTGTACTTCAAATGACCAAATTGAGTAAGAAAGAGCAAGAAAGGAAAATGGAATCCTTGATTGATGAATTCAGTTTAGGTCATATTAGAAAAAACAGAGGCGACCTTTTATCTGGTGGTGAGCGTCGTCGTACCGAAATCGCACGTGCACTTGCCACAGATCCAGATTTTATTCTTTTGGATGAACCTTTTGCTGGGGTTGATCCAGTTGCAGTTGAAGACATTCAACGTATTGTTGCACAGCTTAAAAAGAAAAATATTGGAATTTTAATTACAGATCATAATGTACAAGAAACGTTGGCCATTACCGATAGAACTTATTTGATGTTTGAAGGAAGTATTCTCAAAGCTGGAGTTCCAGAAGAGTTGGCTAGTGATGAAATGGTACGTAAAGTGTATTTAGGTCAAAACTTCGAACTGCGCAAAAAGAAGCTAGAATTCTAAACATTATTTAATTATCACATGTCATTAAAACTCGTTTCTGTTTTAACGAACTCACACGCTTTTTTATAATTCAATTCTGTTGGTTAAAATTGAAAAAGAAGAATGTGATAGCAACCCATTCTTTTTTGATTCCTTTAGCATAACCAATAGTTGAATAACTATTGTCTTGCACAGTTCCATTATCTTTTATGTAACCGATGGTTGAATAACTACTATTTTGAACCGTTCCATCTTTTTTTATGTAGCCTAGTGTAGAGTAGCTATTATCTTGGACGGTTCCATTATCTTTTATATAACCAATAGTTGAATAACTACTGTTTTGGATGGTCCCGTTATCTTTTATATAACCAATGGTTGAATAACTACTATTTTGGATAGTACCATCTTTTTTTATATAGCCAATAGTACTATAGCTACTTGATTGAAGCGTTTGAGCTTTAACAAAGCTCACAACAAACAATAACACCAAAACAATTAATAATCTTTTCATAATCCATTTAGTTTTCAACCACTATAGACATCAATAAAACAGATGCATTTCTTATAATGTTATCCTCTACGTCTTTCTAATAAGACCATCATCATAAAGCCTAGGATGATACGTTCATCATCGTCATTGTCTATAGGCTTAAGCTTTGATAGTTTGAATTTTCTTCCGAAGAAAGACGCTTGTTTTTTTAATTGACACACGGCTTGCCCCTTTAAATCGCTTACTGTATAACTAGGATTGAACAAGTAGCCTGTAAATCCACCAATTAGCGGTATCTGACCTAAAACGCCATCTAACACCTTCACCCAAGCGTTATCTTCTCTAATATGATATTGTAACTTCTGGTGCTGATCTATAAGCTCATAATGTGCTTTCCAAATGGAAGCCCAACCTTTTCTAGCGATTTTACCTATTTCCTTTCCTTGAGCATCTTTCATACTATATGCTGCGGAAAAATCGATCCATTTATCGGCTTTGATATTATGTGTAAGATTACTCTTGTTCTCATTATTATAGATATTGATGTCTTCTTTAAGTTTGAACATTTTTTGTCTTACATAGGCAATAGTTCTACCTGAAGCATCTGTTGCTGTAAAATCATTAGAAATTGTGGTCACATTAAATGTGAAATTAATGGGGAATTGTAAGTCTTTCATATGTATGATTTATGCGTCTTCTTTATTGGTTTTAGAATGCGATTCAATATGTTGTTGTTCTGCTATTAATCTTTTTTGGTAGCGACCTTGTACAATGTCTGTAACCACCAAAATAGCAATAACAAAATAGAATGTTGTTTTGCTCATTGGAACAATCTCATTTCCGAAGATCTTTAAATGTGCTAAGTGACCTCCTTCGGTAACTAACATAATACCAACAATAAATAAGATAAATAAACCTAGTACTTCATACATTCTATTTTTTGCTAAAAATGCCGAAATCTTGTCTGCTAATAACAGCATTAAAAGGCCACTCACAACAATAGCTATAGCCATTACAATAAAAGCTGTTGTTGAATTTTCTATTTCGTTAGTTAAGCCAATGGCTGCTAAAATAGAATCAAAAGAGAATACTAAATTCATAATAACTATACTCGTGATTGCAGCGTTTGCCGATTTTCTACTTTTCGAATCTTCTCCTACGCCATCGTGCAAATCTGCTTTACCTATCATATGCCAAATTTCTTTTATAGCTGTATAAATAATAAAACCACCTCCTGCTAAAACGATCAAACTATGACCATTAAATGCAAAATCGAGTACGTTTTCTATTTTTCCTGTCATAAATGAAAATGGCTCTTGAAAAAATTCTATTATAGATACCAAAACAAATAACAAAACAATTCTAAGAACGATAGCAATTAGTATCCCTACTTTTCTAACTCGTTTTTGATCAGATATTGGTGCTTTTTTAGATTCTAATGAAATGTAAAGTAGATTATCAAATCCTAAAACAGCTTGCAGCATAACAAGCATTAATAGCGTGAAAATAATTTCTAACATGAGTAATTGGTTATTTTTTAATTAGAGATAAAATGATGTACAAGATGATAATTATTGGAATTGCTAAAAAATGCAAAACAGCCAATAGGATTATTGTTGAGACAATAAGCAGATATCTGAACTTATTATTAGCAAGACTAAAATCTTTAAATTTTAAAGCAAACAATTTAATATTTGAATTTAGTAGAAAACAACTTAACACAGTAAAAGCAATTAAAAACCATTGATTCAAAATAAGAGTTGTAGCAAAACTGCTATTTTGAAACTCAATAATTAACGGCAAAGATAAAACGAGCAATGTATTTGCTGGAGTTGGTAAGCCTTTAAAATAGCTCTGTTGATCTTCATCAATATTAAATTTGGCTAGACGATATGCCGAAGCCAACGTAATACATAAACCTATGAGCGCAATAGGTGCTATATGTAAATCGTTAAAGTTAAAGTTTGTATTCCACTCTTTTTGCGTGACCACCTCAGGAGCGTCAACACTCATTGCTATAAGCTTATACATAACAATACCAGGTACCAGTCCGCTAGTGACCATATCTGCCAACGAATCTAACTGTACGCCCAAAGCACTTTGCACATTGAGTTTTCTCGCTGCCAATCCATCAAAAAAATCAAAGAAAATACCAAGAAAAACAAAAGCTGATGCCGCAATAAAGTTATTGTGTACAGCAAAAATAACGGCAATACTTCCACAGAGTAAATTAAGTAAGGTGATAAAATTAGGAATGTATTTTTTCACAGACATAAATAAGATTTGTGTAAAAATAGCAAACTATTTACGACAAACACAAAACAAGCACAATATCTAGTGTTATTTACAGTTTAATAGGTGAAAAATAATGTGCATCTTTGTAAAAAATTTTTGCTGTTGAAAAAATACTTATTCATTGTCTCGACTTTGATTACTTTTTTTTGCACTGCTCAGACCAAATATTCAAATGAATTTTTAAATATTGGTGTGGATGCAGCTGCTCTAGGTATGAGTAATAGTGTGGTTTCCCATACTGCTGATGTGAATTCAGGGTATTGGAATCCTGCTGGATTAGTTCATCTTGAAGACAACCAATTAGCACTCTTACACTCGAGCTATTTTGCGAATATCGCCAACTATAACTATATCGCTTTTGCTAAGCCTTTAGATGATAGAAGTGCTATTGCTTTGTCGCTTATAAGATTTGGAGTGGATGATATTTTAGATACCACGCAACTAATTGATGATCAAGGAAACATTAATTATGATCGTGTGAGTTTATTCTCTACAGCAGATTATGCCTTAACTTTTTCTTATGCTAGAAAATTACCGCTCGATGGTTTAAGTTATGGTGTAAATGCGAAGTTAGTACGTCGTATTATTGGTGATTTTGCAAATTCTTGGGGATTTGGATTAGATGCAGGTATTCAGTTTGAAACTCGAAATGATTGGAAGTTTGGAATCATGGCAAGAGACATTACTACCACTTTTAATGCTTGGTCCTTTGATGACGATAAACTGGCAGATATTCAAAATGCTATAGAAGGACAAAACCAAACAGTTCCTGAAAAAACAGAACTTACTATTCCAAAATTGCAAATTGGAATTTCAAAGAAATTTATATTTCATTACGATTACTCTTTATTAACATCATTTGATCTTAATGTAAGATTTGAAGAAAACAACGATATTGTATCTACATCTTTTGCCAGTGTAAATCCAGCGATAGGATTAGAATTTGGGTACACAGACCTCGTGTTCCTTAGAGCTGGAGTTGGTAATTTTCAAAATGAATTGCAAATTGATAATTCTGAAAACCTAACTTTTCAACCTAGTTTAGGGCTAGGTTTTAAATATAGAGGTATTCAATTGGATTATGCCTTTACGGATATTGGAGATCAAAGCGCTGCTTTATATTCAAATGTATTTTCATTAAAACTCGATTTTAGTATCTTTAGATAGTGAACCGAATTTTACTCGTCATAATTTCAGGAATACTCTTAGCTTTAGGCTGGCCAACCTATGGGTTTCCATTACTACTTTTTATAGGATTTGTGCCACTCCTACTTGCCGAACGACGATTAAGGTTTTCTGATACTAAACGTAAAGGATTGGCCATATTTGGACTCGCCTATCTCGCTTTTTTTATTTGGAACATTACTACTACTAGCTGGTTAAGACATGCCAGTTTATTTGGCGCTTGTTTTGCTGTTTTTGTAAACACAGCACTTATGGCAACCTTGTTATTACTGTATCATAAGTATGCAAAAAGACAATCGCAAAACCGAGCACTATTGTTTTTAGTTGCACTCTGGATTAGCTTTGAAAAACTACATCTAGGATGGGAATTTTCTTGGCCTTGGTTGAATTTGGGTAATGGTTTTTCAGAATTTATTACATGGATACAATGGTATGAGTATACAGGAACTTTTGGAGGCACTCTTTGGGTTTGGATATTGAACGTTATTGTTTTTAAAGGTGTACTCTCATATCAAAAAGAAAAATCTAAAGCAGTAGTAAAATCAACTTTACTGAAATGTGCTGCTCTTATTATTATTCCAATTGGGATTTCATTAGTCATCTATAACACCTATTCTCATAAAGGTGAGACTGTAAATATCATAGCGCTACAACCTAATATTGATCCTTATTCTGAAAAGTATGACATGACCAATATGAAGTTTTTAGACCTGTTAAAAGAGCTTGCAGACTCGAAGATGACAGATTCTACAGATTTCGTCATCGCTCCTGAAACATTTTTAGCAGAAAGCACACGTCTAAAGCAATTTGAAAACTCTTTATTGAGAAACAGGCTTGAAGGCTACGCTGCAAAACACCCAAACACGAACTTGCTTGTAGGCATATCATTTATTGACATATTTAAAGACAAGACTAAAGTGCGTTCGCAAACTAATCAATACAATACAACTACATGGTATGATGATTATAACTCGGCTATTTTGATAAACACGTCGGATTCGATCCAACAATACAATAAATCAAAATTAGTTGTTGGTATTGAAAATTTCCCCTATCAAAGCGTATTAAAACCAATTCTAGGTGATGTTATGATTGATCTTGGCGGTACAGTTGCTATGAAAACTACTCAAGATAATAGAGGTGTTTTTACATCATCAAATTCTAATTTTAAAGTAGGACCGATAATTTGTTATGAGTCTGTTTATGGTGAGTTTGTAACGGGTTATGTAAGAAATGATGCTAACTTCTTATCCATTATCACAAATGATGCCTGGTGGAATGAAACACAAGGTCATAAGCAACATTTGAGTTATGCACGATTAAGGGCTATAGAAACGCGCAGAGATATTGCTAGAAGTGCAAATACTGGTATTTCTGCAATTATAAATGCTAAAGGTGAGATTACTAGCAGTCTAGCCTACAATGAAAAGGGTGCTTTATCTGGTCAAATTACCACTAATGACCACATTACATTTTATGTTAAGGCAGGAGATTATATTGCCAGAATTAGCATTTTCATTTTAATCTTTGTCTTCTTGATTGGTTTTTTCCGAAGGAAAAAGGAAAAGTACTAATGACTACTATTTATTGTCCTCTATAATATAAAATAGTACTTAGTGTTTTTACGATAATATTTATATCTAAGAAAACACTTCTGTGCTTAATATAAAATAAATCGTATTGCAATTTTGTGAGGCTATCGTCTACAGATGAGCCGTAGCGAGTGTTGACTTGAGCCCAACCAGTAAGTCCTGGTTTTACAATATGTCGTGTTTCATAGAAAGGAATGATTCGAGAGAGTTCATTTACAAAAAATGGACGTTCGGGTCGAGGTCCAATTATACTCATATCTCCTCTCAACACGTTAATAAATTGAGGAATCTCGTCAATGCGTGAGCGTCTTAAAAACATACCAAATTTTGTGATTCTAGAGTCATTTTTCTGAGCCCATTTTGCACCACTTGTTTCGGCATTGACAATCATACTGCGAAGTTTGACGATTTGAAATAGCTTTCCATTTTGGCCAACACGCTCTTGAAAATAAAAGAGAGGTCCTTTATTGGCAATCAAATTTCCAATGAAAATAATTGGTAAAATACACAAGCCAAAAACCAAACCTAATATAGAAAAGAAAATATCAAAAGTTCTGTGAAAGAAGAGATACAACGTATTTTGGTTACTTCTACTAAAAGGGAAATATTTATAAAAGTCTTTTCCCACAAATTGAATTGGGACACGATATGTGATTTCTTCAAATACTTGTGTATATTCTCGTATCGTAAATCCTTGATCTAAAAGCGTTATGAGATCGTGATATATTTCTGGAGTTATGGTTTCAGAATTATAACTAGCAATCAATATTTCAGAAATTTTTTCTTTCTTGATCACGTTCATTAACTCATTAGATTCAAACTCTTTTAAACCTTTGAATTTAATTGGTGATTCAGATTCTGTTTCAGAATTAATAAAACCTACAATCTTATAATTTGGATCTGATTGATTAAGCGGCTTAATAATGTTTTCAATATTAGAAATTTCTCCTACTAGCAGTACTTTTTTATAAAACCTAGGTGACGATATAAATACAATGTAAGCCCATCTCCAAAGAAAAATCGTTGTGATAATGATCAAATAAAAATAAACGATTTGTAATCTTTGTTCTGGAAGAAAAGGCGTCAATACTGGTGTCAACAAATAAAATAGTACAGTTGTAGATGCGGTTAATACTATGTTTCTGAATGTGACATCTAACTTACTGGACTTTTGAAGGTCATAAATTTCAAAGATAGTTCCAAAAACGGTAATATATATTGCTAAAACAATGAGCGGAACAATATTTTCTTGAGAAATAGTTAGGTAATCATAATCGACACATTGTTCAAGAACATACAAACCTAAAAGAACAAGACAAACATCTAAAATTCGCAACAATATCTTACGTTCTGAAATCTCGAAATGTATATCTTTTTTACGACTCATTAGTTTGTTAGGGTGTTGTGTAAATATAATAATTAATGTGTGTTTTTAACACTTACCTTATTTTAAGATATCAAACCATTTTTTTTTGACATGGTTCCAATCTAGTTGTTCTACTTTATCTCTCGCATTTTTGATCATTACTTTTCGGGTTTCTTCAGCATTCATCACGGTTATTATAGCATTTACCATTTGAGTAACATCATTAGGTTTTACCAAGTAACCCTCATGATTATTTTCAATCAAATAGGGCATTCCACCAACATTAGTAGATACAACTGCCAGCCCTAAAGCCATAGCTTCAATAACGCTAAGAGGCATATTATCAAAATTGGTTGTATTTAAAAATATATTATAGTCTTTTGAGAGTTCTATCCATTCTTTCTTTTTTAACTTCCCTGTAAATCTCACCTCTAAGTTCTCTTCTTTAACCATATCTTTAACTGTCCCAAAAGTACCATCGCTATCAGGCCCTACCATACATAATTTGGCATTTGGGTACTTATCTTTTAAAGACTTAAAAACTTTGATGGCTAGTTGAGGATTATATAACTTTGAAAAAGAGCGTACCCATAGTAGTCGAGGCATATCAAATTCTTTAATAGAGAAGTTATACTCTTTAATCTCTAGCGTATTAGGAATATGAATAACACGCTTAAAACCATGTTGTTCAAATGCATTTTTAAGATAAGTTGATGGCGCTATATTATATACTGCATTTTTAAAGATTTTTTGACTCATCTTAGGATGAGATGTTAATCGAGACGGAAGGTTTCCTCCATGCAAGATAGGTATATAATCTAATTTTAAAAGTCGGCATATTTGGCTCACAATAAATGCATAATAGTAGTTTTGTGTACTGTACGTATCGATTAGTACTTTCTCCACTTTCCTACTATAGAAAACAACTTTATAAATCATGTGCAGCAACCTCATTATTTTATTATTATAACTAGACGCATAAAACACCGTGATCCCTTCTTTTGCAAGTAAGTCCCCTAGAATACTTATGTAAGACACATTACTATTGGTCTTGTTTAATTTGTTTCCTATGTATAGGATTTTTTTCATTTGTGATGTTTAAAAGTGCGAGTGCATACATAAATGATGGTGCTGCAATTCGCATTCCTGAGTGATTGATAGTTGCAAACCAAAAACTTAAAAAAGCATAGAACAGAAGGTTTTTTCTGTTTTTCCCGCGATAAGCTAATGGCGTAAAGATCAAAATTAGTAAAATGAGTATTCCTAAAATACCATGCTCAGACATTAATCGACCAACCTCGTTATGTGATGGTAATCCTGTACCATCTCTTTCGGCTCGTAAATCTTTCGTTTTATTAACACCAACACCTAAAAACGGACTGTCTTGAAACCCTTCTAATTCTTCTATAAAAAGGGTAATTCTACCTGATGTAATATCTTGTTTTTCTCTACCAAGAGCATCTTGATTTGCATAGCGTTTATCAATAAGACCAAAGGTTAGGTTACTACTTATAACCCATGTGACAATAACGGCAACAACAAACAGTGCAAATGATGTAATAATTTGGTTTTTTTGTTTTAAAGTAGATTTAAAGAACAAACTCCATAAAAAAGCGAGAATAACAATAATTGCCGCAACTACACCTCCTCGGCTAAATGTAATAATGGCTCTAAATGTCATCGCTGCAAGAATAGTAACATTAAGGATTTTAAGAATTAGCGAAGGAGATTTTAGAAAGAATCTAACCACCATCACAAACATACCCATACCTAAAACGGTAGCTACTTGATTGGGACCAAATCCACCAGAGGTAGCAGCATTAGATGCTGTTCCAGACAATGTTTCTTTAATACTAGGGTTGTATAAAAACAGATAAGTTGTTGTCGAAATTAAAGGGAGGGAAATATACTTGACTATTCGTATCAGATCTTTACTAGACACTTTTCTATCGTAGCAAAACAATGCCGCCACACCCAAACAAACCGGACCACTCAATACAAAAGCTACACTGGTTCTAAAATTAGCATTATAACTCAAAGTTACAGAAGCAACGAGAATAGCTGGCACGAGTAAAATGAGATACAAAAAGTAAGGGTATCCCTTTCCTGAAATGCCTTTATAAACCATCCCAATAATCATAAATAGAATGATTAAATATTTAGCAGATTCATATGCCAAGCTACTTTTAGTCATTCTAAAAAACACCTCAATACCAACAAAGTAAGCACATGCTAATAAGACATTAATGACTTTATCTTTACTTGGACCAAAAACTATCTTAATTAAAAAATAGAAGATAAGACCAACAAAGAAGAATTTTGCTGTAGCATTAAAAGTAAAAATTACAAAAGCGAGTGCTATATGGAGTAGAACCAACCCTATGTACGTATCATTTTTACTCACTTTCCATTCTATTATTACAATTTATATACTCCAATGACCAACTACTTAAGACGTAAACATTTCTTTGTAATTGTTAAGAGGGAATTTGTATTTATAACTTTTATTCAACACAAATAGTAAAAAATGGATTAGGAAAACTGGAGTAAACGGACGGAGTCTATTTAAAAATAGATCATACGTTTTATTCGAGTAATTAGTTACCAGAAAAGGAACAGAAGAACGATTGAGGTAATAATTATCTACTTTACTCATATTAACCTTTACAGTATCTATAAAAGAGTTATAAATGATTTTCTTTTCCGTTTTATTAATCTGATAAAGTTCTACAACAGAAAGCGGAATATCATTTCCTTCTTCATGTATCGTAATTCCTTTTGACACATCTATAAGCACCCATTTATTATAATCTTTGGAGAAAATTTCATTAACTGAATGCCCACCATATTTTCTATTGAAAGGAATAGTGGTTACTCCCCATTCTTTTACCTTGATATCATTTATGACACAAAAATTATTAAACACCTGTGCCATATCACTGCACACACCACCATCTCCAGCCAACATTGATTTAAGCACCTCATCAGATGACAAGCTCAACCCTCGTCCTCCTTTAATGTTCTCTAACAACCATACTGAAATTTGAATAGCAACATCTAAATCAGCATTTGGTTTTCCGTTTTTAAATATTTCTTCATTCACCTTGTGATAAATTTCAGGAATATCTTGTTTTTTGTTGATACGATTATAATTGTCTATTTCGGTTTGAGATTCTGATGAATTCTTAGACAATAATTTAAATCTAGTATAGTATAACAAAGGGTGTCTTTTAATAAACCATTTTATTTTTTTCTTTAATCCCAATTCAATAAGTAATTAATTAACATGCTAAATGTAAGTAAAATTTAATTTCTATTAAGAATAATCAACATAATGTTATTCAATTAGTTGAATCCAATGAGGTGTTCAAAATCAAACTTTATCTTCAACCAAACTTTTTATTCGATTGTTGTAATGCAAAAACGTAAAACGCTCTGCTATTTCTATATTATTTTTATTTATTCTTTCATAATCAGCATCATCAAAAGAAAACAGTTCTCTTATAGCTTGGGCAACTGTTTTAGATGTTATTTCTGATAATACTATTCCGTTGTCACCAGTCTTAATATAATGACCAATTGACGATATATTGGATACGACAGGAAGACATTTAAAGTTTATAGCTTCAGCAATAACTTTAGGAAATCCTTCAGATGCTGTAGTAGGCATCAAAAACACATGAGATGATTTGTAAATATCGTGTACTTGCTTTCGAGGTAAAAATCCGTGAAATTGAAAACTAATATCAGAGCTTTGAGCCAATGACTTGAAATAATCAACCTCAACACCGTTTCCTACAAGGTGAACTTGATCTACACGCGATCGTTCTTGAGGCGACAATAATAGAAAGGCTTTAATAATACGTTCTACGCCTTTTTCTCTTTCCAATCGTCCCACATAACAAAACGATATTTTTCCATTCAAAGATTTCAAAACTGTTTTCCCTACTTCTACATCTTCTACTGTTAAACATGGGTTTTCAAAAGACAAACAATGCTTAGGCTGTTGTTCCCACATACCATTTATCGTAACAGGTCTTGATTGGCGCTTAAGCATCCAACGTTGTATAGCATAACCTATTGGTGCGTTTTTCTGATTCCAATTTCCTGCATATTTAAACCAACCTTTCTTTTTGGATAATAATGTTAAATACGGAATTAAAAATACACCTATCCCTGTAGGAGTTCTTAACTGAAAGCAATCTACTTTTTTTAGAACAGAATTTACAGTTTTTAAAACTCTAGGTGCCTTAAAGATCACATTAAATTTAGCCTTAATTGTCTGTCCTCCAACTGATGGCATCGCCACAAATTTCACCTTATCAGAATTGTAAGGTAAAGCACTTGGAGGTGGCATCTCGTCATAAAGCATTGCGACATGATAAATTTCATCAAATATCTTCAGTAGATGATTAATTTCAGTAATTGTTGGTCCCCAACCCACTATGGTGCCATCGGCCATTAAATAATGTTCTGTATGCGATATAATTGCTAGTTTCATTATTTAATCACTTTAATGTATTGTTCAATAATGGTACTCCAGTCATGTTGATTTGCCCATTGCTTGGCTCTCTCATGATATAATTTATGGTCGTTCATTATGACTTGAATCGAAGCAATAAAAGCATCGCTATCATCATGATTTATTAATCGGCCTGATTTGTTATCATCTATGGCGTCTTCTATTCCGCAATTTAAAGCTCCTATAGCAGGTAAACCAAAATAATTAGCTTCAATAATAGCAATCCCAAAGCCTTCTACATCTCCTTCTTTTGTTTCGCTACTCAACATCACGAAAATATCAGATGAACTCAAGAACTGGACTAACTCTTCATTTGATACTCTACCATGAAACGTTATATAGTTCTCAACATTGAGTTGTTTTGCTATCTCTAGAAAAGCATTGGCTTGTGTTGGCAACCCAACGATATGATAGTGAATGTCTGGAAATCTTTTAATAAGCTTAGGTATGTGTTTAATCACATTTAACTGGCCTTTTCGATCGGTTACATTTCCGACTGTAATCAATTTTGGAGAACCAGATAAACCAATCTTGCTTACCTGTTTTTTTAATTGCGTACTATCAATCCCATTAGGAATAACAGTAACAGTACTTAACTCTAAGTCATCGATTAATTGTTTTGTATAGTTAGATACAGCAATAATTTTATTAAAACGTCTCAAAGCAAAATCAACTGTTCGCTTTAACAGTTTATTGTCGAAATTCACTTCACTACCATGTACAATGGCAATAAAATTACGGTTTAAGAATAAACTGTAAAATGCTACAATCCATAATGAAAACTTACCTGAAGCAATGATCGTATTATTTTTCTTTGCACGTCGAAATCCCAGAAATAATCTTTTAAAGTACATTAACCAGCGTATTGCTTGTAATTTGATTCGATATACTTTAAACTTTAATTGGCGATCAAAATCTAGTTCTTCTTTATTTTCTTTTGAGCGTTGATCAGATATTAATTCTACATTAAAGTCATGTTTTTGCAAAGCATTAGCCAGATTAAAAGCGTGGTTTCCTATTCCACCGGGCTGCGGAGGAAATTCGGAAGTCACTATTAATACCTTATCCTGTTTACTCATTACTTAGTGTTTCAACTTTAGGTCCTTCATCTAATTTTTTGAGTGATAATTTCCAAGATTTTCGTACTTGAAAAAGGACTAAAGGCAACACGACTAGAGACACTAAACTTCCTAGTACTAGCATTGCTTTATTTTTCTTGAATTTATATGGCATTATAGATATTGGTACAGTTCGCAGTAAAGCTAGTTTAGATCTGGTGCTTCCAAAATATGATCTATAAAAATATAGAACACTTGGTATGGGTCTTGGGTCAAATAAATTTTTAGTTCTAAATGCATCCCAGCTACCCATTTGTCTTAATCCACCTGTACCTACTTTTAAGTGCAAGCGTTTTGCATAAGGATTAGAAATATTAAGGTAATTATTCAAGTACATTCGCATACCATATTCACCATCTCCCATACGTTGCTTTTCAAATTGCCTATCAAATAATCCCAAGTCTTTGAATACTTCTTTTTTTATGAGCACATTACCTGTATCTAATTGATCACTAACTTTAAAAAACGAATAGTTAAGTGGTACTTTAGCACCAACTTTAGAGATAGAAACTCCTGAAGAGGCTTGGGCTTTAAAAAAATCTAAACATTTTAGATGCTCAGATATCCAATTGACATCTACTCTACTATCGTCATCAAACAGCAACAAATAACTGCCTTTAGAGCATTTAATAGCGGTATTTCTCGCTAACCATAGGGCTTTCTCTTTTTGGTGAATAAGATGTAAGTCCAAATTGAAATTTGAATAAAAATCTGCATCAAATGGTTCCGATTGATCCACAACTATGACTTCAAAAGTCTTATAATCTTGTTTTTCTAAATCTTCTAAAACGTCCTTTAGATATTCATATCTGTTTAACGTAGGAATTACAACCGTAACCATAGGTTGTTCCTCTATTAAATTCGATTTAAAATCGTTCCAGTTGTTAACGTCAAGAGGTTGATTTAAATACGAACTTCTTTTTACTGCTTTAGTCACATACCAAGCCTTAAGTTCTTTAAAAGGGTTTTTGAAACTAAATAAACGAAGCAATAAAACATAGCTCACCCACGCCTTATTAAAGTAACGCCTTATAAACGTATAATTGTCTATTAAGCTTGTAGGTTCTACCTCACCAATAGTTTCGGCATTACCTATATAGCCTTTCTGAATGGCTTGCCAAGACAAATCGTATTGTTTGGCATGTTCCGTTTGATACGCTGATTCGACTTCCAGTTGCTCCAATATGTGACTGTCCAACTGACTAGCAACAGGAAATATTGATCTGTCATTTTTCCTTAATACTGAAAAGTAATTTGTTGGTTGCAAGTATTTCAAAAAAGGAAACAACATATTGTTTTCAGGATACTATTATTTTATTAATGATTTGATGATATCGATTTCGATATTTAATGAACTTAACGACAATATATTTGAATTAGTAAGTGGCCAACGCTTTAGATCTCTTCTATCAATAATCCCTTTCTTTTGTTGCACTATATATTGATCTCCCAAATGACCTGGACTAAAATAAGCATCTAAACGTGCTTCCAAATTTTCGTGTTGATATGCTTTAACCCAATTGATACTTTTTAAAAGTCGGTACCTTCCTTTTGGATTTTTAGTTTTAAGTAATCGTCTAATGAAATATTGATCAAGTCTTGAACGAATTCCCCAAACCAAGAAAATTAAGATATTTGGTGCATTATGTGGAATAAAAGGTGTTTGGCTCGTCGGCACCCTATTTAAGGGACGTAATTCTTTTATATGCTTAAATAAGCCATTCATGAATCTATAATTCAATCTATTATTAGGATGTATAGCACTCGATTTCCTCAATATGTTTAGTGATAGTGATGGATTTATTCCGTTGAATTTTTGATTACAGATCAGTGTTTGCTTACCAATTGGAAAACGGCCATGAGTATACCATGCAAAAAGCTCATCGTATAGTTCAAAATAAGGCAATTGATGGCTCTCAATTCTTTTAAAAATCAATTCATAATCAGAGACGACTTCTTTAATAAGATGATCATAATCCATATCGATATCGAGCTTATCTATAGTTGCCTTTGTGTAACGCCTTAAGTACATTTTCAATCGGCTTTTCTTCCATGATTCGAACGATTCATCTGTAGCAGGCTGTAACTGAAAATCTTTATTTAAGACAATCGTATTGATAAACTTAGAAATTCTAGATTTTCTAGTCGATAAAGTCGAAATATTTCTAGCAGGCAAAATTTCACAGGGTTCACCTAGCATGATCGAAGCCGTTTTATCTTCTTCAATATGTTCTAGTATTTCCAACCAACTTGCGATATTAACAGATTCAGAATTTACAACGTAATCTTTTAAGAGTGTTCTATCTGGAAAGTACAAATCAATATCATAAAAGCTTTCAAAATCATAGCCCTTGAGCTTTGCTAATCGTTTTGCCAGTTTTACTTCGTAATTATCTTCATGACCAAAAGTCAAACATTTTATAGGCAAATCATTAGGTAGTGCACCTAATAAAATCCTGCTATCCATCCCACCGCTCAAAGCCAAATAATTCTTGTTGAATTGCGCCAGAGCATACTCAACCTCCTTTTTAAAATCTTTCCAGTAATTTACATAGTCTTTCTTCTTAGGTCGCCTAGTGTCGGTGATATTAAAAAGTGTATTATCATAGACCTTATCTAGCGTTTTGTTTTGAGGATTAAGCTTTATATATTCTCCAGGCAGTAGTCGTTTCACTTCTTTAAGAATGGTTCGATCTCCTAGGTTTAAAAACTCTTTACCAACCGCTTTTTGCACTATTCCAACTTCATCTAAATCAGATTTAGAAGCTATAGCTGCCAACATAAAATTGGAGGTTACAAAAAAGTTATTCTTGTTGGATGAATAAAACATCGGATAGACACCAATAGGGTCTGTACAAAATATAAGTTCACGATTTAATTTATTAAACGCCGCCAATGAAAAGCTTCCAGAAACAGAATCATCAGAAATTGGCCAATGTTCTAATATATGATCTATAGACTTTGCATACTGAAGATTTGTATTGCTCTTTTCAATACCTGTGTGACATAAATAACCACTAACAAATGCAAGAAAGTTATCTGTTTCATGCACTGCTCTTTCAGAATTATAATAGCAATAAAAATCACCGATACGCTTTTCTGAAAATGAATTAGAAAAAATATCAAATTCTGTATTTTGAATGGGCTTAATGGTTATGATAAAACTCATTATCCTAGGCTAACTTATATGTTAAGGGTCATTTAAATTTCTAAACTACCATTTAGAATTTTTTTCAAAGCCTAAATTAATCAATTCTTTGCCTGCAATAGCTTTAAAAGTCATCTTTTTTATAAGATTCCACTTTTTCCATTTATTAGAAAATTTAAATTTTGATTTATCCGAATCTGGTTTCCAATTAGGCTTTACCATTTTTTTAGATGACACTCCAAATGAACTCCCAACCACAGGCGCTTTTAAGCAGTTGTCTAAAATATCTTCATTCACATCTAGATCATAATGTGAGAGCAGATTAGATATTTCTGTTTTTGAATCATTAAGCATTTCATATTTAAATACTTTAACCTGATTATCTTGAGTAATAGAGGCAATTTGCCTAGCTGTTTTAACCCATTGTTTGGTATGATTTATAAACGACCTTCCTGAGAAAAAATTAACTCGCTTTTTCAGTTTTATACTTATGTTATGCCAGTCTCGTTTATCATTTGAAGCTCGTACTGAAGAAATCACATTGTCTCTCCCATCTCTACAAATTACAGCTATTTTTGAATCAGGAAACGCTAATTTCCATAAGTCGATATGTGCTACACTAGGTGATTTTATAAAAATAGTCTTATCACTTTCAATTCTGTACTTATCAATAAGTAGTGATAACCAGGCCTGGCCATAATTTTTTATAAATGTGGACTTATCTTCGCTAGTAAATTTCATTCCAAAACTATCTTTAACAATCTTATCATAGACGTCTGTTGTAACCGTATCGGTATAAAATAGATTAAATTCTCCCAGTGATATATCTTTTGGAAGTGTTGACACATGAGGATGCTGTGCAATAGTTGAACCAACAAAATTTGTCCCACTCCTAACCCGTTGTCCAAGAAGAATAATAATTTTATTCATAGAATTCCAAAAATTCTTTCTGTTGCTTTTCTAGATTGAATTGTTCTGCAACACGACTTTGAGCATTAGTTCGCATGTGTTGCTTCTTTTCATTAGGTAAAAGTAAGAGATTTTTAATTGCTTTAGCTAACAATCGTGGTTGACGTTTTGGAACAACGATACCAGTTTTTTCATCTATGACATTTTCTTTCAAACCGTCAGCATCTGAAACAACACATAATAGTCCCATTGCTTGCGCTTCTAGCACAGCATTACAAAA
This sequence comes from uncultured Psychroserpens sp., assembly GCF_947500255.1. Classification (GTDB taxonomy): domain Bacteria; phylum Bacteroidota; class Bacteroidia; order Flavobacteriales; family Flavobacteriaceae; genus Psychroserpens. Next base: position 456,673 of record NZ_CANMRL010000002.1, read on the forward strand.
TCCTTCTGAATCACTATATTGTATATATACACTTGCCTCAGACAAATACGTAACAACATCTTCTGGTGCTTTCTGTCCAACAAACCGAACTCGGTCTTCAAGTTGAAGTTGATAAACCGCAAACTTTAGTTGTTCTAATTCCTGTCCTTCACCAATAATAGTATATTGAAAATCAACACCTTCCTTTTTTAATAACGATAACGCCTCTAACGTATAGTCTAAACCTTTTATCCAATGCAATCTAGCAATCGTTACAAACTTAAAATCATCTCTTAGAATATCACTTGTTACCTCGAACTTTGTGTGATCTATTGCTGGTGTAATAATTTGAAAAGGCACAGCTTTTGAGAGTCCCGATTCTATAGCCTTTCTATAAGTATAGTTTGATATGGCATGTAATTTATCAATAGACTCCCATAATGCCTTATAACAATTGGGATGTTTTATAGGAAATACATCAACATCAAAACCTCTCACACTAACAGCAGATTTTGCCTTAATTGTCTTAGCGACACTTTCACTTTGTACAGCCATCGTAGCAAAACCAAAATGCAGCCAATCCAAATGTGATGTAATGATGTGCGCATTGGTATACAAATTCTTTAGCCATTGTATAGTTGATCGATTTCGCTTTTTTTCTAAGGAAATAAATGTAGATACACGATTAAAAAAAGGCAAAAGTTTTAATAGTACATACCCATATAAAACTACTTGTAAGACTCGATTTTTTGAAACTTTAGGAGCACAAATCACTTTACATAAATTGTAAGCATCAGGGTTTTCTTGAACAAATAAAACAACCTTGTATCCCGACTGTTGCAACCCTTTAATTTTAGAATTAAAAAAGGTTTCAGAATACTTAGGCGGCTTAGACAAGACAATTCCAATGGTCATTTATCAAATACTAAATGAATTATAAGTTAATGGTATTAATAACACACCACAATACATCAAATATACACACCCATAAGCTTATAAAAAATTGTTTTAATTAGAAATATAGATTCATTAAAACTGAAAATAGATAAACTCTTGTTCTTTACCACCATATAAGAAAATGAGAACTACCATTATCAAATATATGATCCATCTCAATACTCGAGGGTAACTCAACCATAATCGCTCTATTGCATAGAGTTGTCGTCGTCCTGACCATTCAATAACCAAGAAAAAACTAATAAAAATCATTAGATATAAAGGTCTAATTTCAGGAAGAGTAAAGAGTGATTTATTAGCCATCAAATTCAAATAATCAAATGCTTCCGTTATATTTTTGGCTCTAAAAAACACCCAAGCCAGAACAGTTAGAATAAAAGTCACAAGCATTAAAACAAACTCTTTAAAGCTTGGTAATAATCGGTTTTGTGCTACAATATCTGTATGTATTCTATTTTTTTTGAGTAAAAAAACAGGAAGAAAATATAAGGCATTTAAAAGTCCCCATACTATAAAAGTCCAATTCGCACCATGCCAAAAACCACTAATAACAAAAATCACAAATACATTACGTATTTGCAATACTTTTGAACCTCTTGATCCTCCTAAAGGAATATAGAGATAATCTCTAAACCATGTCGATAGTGAAATGTGCCAACGTCTCCAGAACTCTGCAATATCCCTTGAAAAATAAGGGAATGCGAAGTTTTGTTTCAAATTGAACCCAAATAACCTTGAGGTACCAATAGCAATATCTGAATATCCAGAAAAATCGCCATAGATTTGAAAGGCGAAAAATACGGCTCCAACAAATAGTGTACTTCCAGAGTAGCTAGCATGATTATCAAAGATCATATTAGCGTAGGTTGCACAATTATCTGCAATGACCACTTTTTTCGTTAATCCCCAAAGGATTTGTCGCAATCCATCAACAGCTGTGTTATACTCAAACTGTCGTTGTTTAAAGAACTGTGGTAATAAATTTGTAGCACGTTCGATAGGACCTGCAACCAACTGTGGAAAAAAGCTCACAAAAGCTGCAAAAGCGACAATATCATTGGTTGGTTCTAATTTCTTCTTATAAACATCGATTGTATAACTCAATGTTTGAAATGTATAGAAACTAATACCAACAGGCAAAATAATATCAAGTGTATTAGACTTAATTTCTTGTCCGAAAAAAGTAAAAACACTTGTAAAATTATCTATAAAGAAGTTGTAATATTTAAAGAATCCCAAAAACCCAATATTGACAGCAATACTGATCCAGAGGAGCCACTTTCTTTTGGAAGGTTGGGTTTCGGTTTTTAATAGTTTTCCTATGGAAAAATCAACTAAAGTGCTAAAAACAATTAAGGCTAAAAATCGATAATCCCACCATCCATAAAACACATAACTGGCAACAACAATCAATATATTTTGATACTTTAGATTTTTTTGAGTAACAAACCAATAGAGTACAAATACTATCGGTAGAAATACAGCAAAATCTATAGAATTAAATAACATTTAATCAATTTTTAAAATAGCTTTAAATAAGTCTTCATGCATATCCATAAAAATCTTTACCGATAAGTTTTGCTCTACATAACTGCGCATATCTTTGGCCAGTTGATCTCTGTCATTTTGAGACATGTCCCTAAAGGTTTTAATTTTATGTGATAGATCATCGACATTACTTGGTTCAAACTGACAATTTGGGAATGCTTTTAGTACTTCTCTTACACCAGTAATATCAGACCCCAAAACAATCCTACCACTCGCCATGGCTTCCATAGGCGCAATTGGCAAGCCCTCACGTCGTCCTTCATCTTTTGTTGGAATCACAAATAAATTGGCCACAGCCAAAAAGGGTCTAACATCGAGGTGTTTTCCAACGAAAAATATATGATCATAATCCTTATAATCTGAAATTAATTGGGCTCCATAATCGTTATTGGCATCACCAACTATTAAAACTTTAATCGACGAATCATTGAGTTGGTTAACTGCATCCAACAAAATTTCAATCCCTTTAACAGGAACTAAGTTAGCAACAGAAACAATGATAAAATCGTCTTCTTTAAACTGTTGTCCTGTAGGCACAGTGTATGTCTTTTTTAAAGGTGTAAAACGATTAATATCTACTGCTAGAGGAATTTGAACAACTTTGTCTTCCATACCAGTAAAAAAAGCAGATTTCATCTCTTCGTTGACGACTACAACTTTGGTGCTTAATTTAGAACGCCAAGTCCATGCTTTATTTCCCCAACCCATTGCTTTTTTAGAATAGATATAAGGTATTTTAGCAAGTTTTGCTGCTAGAGGCTCAGAAAAATCTGAACTCCAATGCCATGAATAGATCAAATCAAATTTATGGGTCTTAAAAAACTTCACAATTTTAAAAACTCGAAACGGAAATGTGAAGAATGGTCTATAATTTTCAGTAAAATTAAACAGATGAATTTTGACATCTAATGCTTTCAGTGCTTCAAATAGTTCCCCTCTGTCATGAAAACAACATACATGAGGTTCAAATATTGAACGGTCTATTCGGTTTACAATATCATATACCGATTTACCGCTTCCCGCTGTATCAAAATTTGGTATTGTAAGTAATAATTTGACTTTTTTATTCATTTTAATAGGTCTGTTTAAACTTTGAAAGCACTAATAATATATTTAATGGATGTGCATTTTCTAACGAGTTTCCGTTGTAAAAATCATTTAAATATGCTTCACTAACCGATTTAGACACCCATTGATTGAACGTATTATTTAACAAATAACTCGATAGCATCTCTTTATTAGCATCTCCTAAAAATTGTAATTCCCAATTACGTTGAACATAATCATTTCCAAAGATACTTTGCAGCACTCGTTTAGATTTATTGAGCAATTTATAGGGTAAATTATAAGGTATTTTATTCTTATGGTAATTGTACAGGTTAAATGGTCTTTGGTCTTGCCATTCAATCTTAGCTAATTCTGGCGATTTATTCTTAATATAGGCAATTTGCAACTGTCTATCTTTTAAAAATGCTTCAGGCACTGTACAAATAAATTGACACATCCTATCATCAAAATAAGGTAATGTAATAGGATGATGTGCCTCAAAAACACTTAAATTGATAGATGTCCATCTTGGTGCCCAATACAAAGATTTAAATGCCCGCAACTTAGCATTAGTATCATCAATATTAATCGCATTTAAAAGCGCTTCTATTCTTGTTTTAAAATACGTTTTGAAATCGCCTTCTAATGCCCACAAGTTCCATAGTGTTTCTGCAAATTCTAATCCGCCACGTTTAATTAATTTCTTAGATATCACATCAATTTCTTCATCATTAGACAACTGTGGTAAATTCATGGCATCAAATAACACATCGCCCCAATGCCCTAAAGAAAATACAGTTCCCATATCGGCATATGCATTAAAAACACCCATCTGACGCGGTGTTGTAAAATCTGAATACCCTTGATTGAGTTCAAAAAGTTGATCTATTGAATTCCACAAATAACCTCTTGATATGTCAAAGTCGCGATACTTGAATTGAGATGCCTTAGCTATCTTTTTAGCTATTGCTGTTTCGTTGTAGCCATTCTGAAATTTATAACTGTAAGACATCACATCTGCTCCAACTTGCTTGAGAGCTACAGCCTGTGTTCTACTATCTAAACCTCCTGAAAGTGGTAAAATAACGTGTTCACCTTTCGTTTGCTCTAGAATAATCGACTCTAGTAATGCAGCAAACTCTTGCTCTGCTTGTTCAAAAGGTATATCGCGAGGTGAATAATGCCATTCAAACCATGGTTTAGAATTAATACGGTTCCCTTTGTCATTTATAGAATGTACAGAGGCTGGACCTAATACAACTTCATTTTTCCAATATGTATCCTCATCTAAAAAAAAACCTATAGCCGCAAAAACACAAATAGCCTCAAGATTTAATTCACGAGGTTGATCAACCTTAGCAAAGGTTTGTGATTTTGGTATGATGGTTGTTTTTAACTCCATTAGTTAGGTTGCAACAATATAAATTATTTTAAAACAGATTGATACAATTCTTCAAATTTTCGGATACTATCTAACGCTTGAAAATGATGCTTTACAAAATCGTGCGCATTTTGAGTAATTTCTTTTAGTAGGTCCTCAGAAGATTGTGAGACTTTAATAATTGAATTTGCAATAGCATCAGCATCTCGAACTGGGATAAGCCAACCATTGGTATTTGTTTTTACTACCTCAGCCATTCCGCCACAATTTGTTGCAATCACAGGTAACCCAATAGCCATAGCCTCTAAAACAACATTAGCAATACCTTCTTCTAAACTAGATAACAATTGAACATTAAAGGTCTTCATAAGCCTAAATAAATCGGCCTGTGGTAATCCTTTTAAAATGGTCACGTGGTTTGTTAATTCTAACTGATGGATTTGAAAAAGAACAGCCTCAGATACTGGGTTTGAAGCGATAAATGTCAAATGAAAATCAAAACCTTTGTCTTTTAAAATTTTACAGGCATCTAACGCATATTTATAACCTTTTTTCCAATGAAATCGCCCTACAACACATATGTTAAAAACAGCTGACTCTGGCATTTTATATGCTGAAAAATGCTCAAATGTAGATGCAGGAATAGGCGAATGCACGACTTTAATTTTAGTCGCTTCGGCTTTATAGCGTTGTGCCTCTAGTGAAATTGCCTCAGAAACAGCGTGAAATGCATCCACTTTGGGAAAATTAATCTGATAGCTCTTTGCTAGTGCCTCATTTGCAATTGGTGAATAATTGATATGAGCGCCACGTAAACTAAGTACTAGTTTAACATTTAATGTTTCTTTTAGAAATACCCAATGCTCTAAATCTTTAGCCCATTGTATATGAAAAATATCAGGTTTGTGAAGTATAACTGGTAAAACTCTCACCAAAGTTCTACGTTTGTTATAAGTCCCTTTTTGTTTTTTTACTTCAGAAAATAGAACACTAAGACGTTTTGGATAACGAAACATTAGTATCAAAAACCGATAACATGATATCACAAGACTTTTAAATTTACTCTTGGGATTAGAATAGGTTTTTATACGATTGGAATGGTATTTTTTAGATTTTTGAAGTGTTCCAAATAATAACACGTCATGAGAATTGGCAATACCTTCAATTAAATGCTCAATAAAAGTTGTACTGGGAATGACTCCCGAAAAAACAGCTATTCTCATACTAATTGTTGACTAATTGCCCATTTCTGCCAAGCATAGATATGCCAAACTCCCCAAGCAGACTCATGTTTATTATTGTAGAAATCTTCAATATATTTTTTTACTGCCTGTAAATTAATAATTTCTGCTCCATAAAAAGGCGTTTCTAAGATCACTTTTTCAACATCTTTCTTTAACTCATGTCGTAGCCATGAATTAATTGGCACAGAGAACCCCTTCTTTTGTTTATTTATAAGTGATTTTGGATAATGAGTTTCCATTACCAATTTTAATGGCCGTTTTAAATCCTCTTCATTCTCAAAATTTTCAGGAAGATAATGTAAGGCTGTATCTATAACCTCTTTATCTAAAAAAGGAACTCTAACCTCTAAACTATTTGCCATACTCATTCTATCTACTTTTATCAATACGCGCTGCATATGTGCATAAAACTCGTTATATCGTAACCAACTCAATGTGTTTGAATGATTAGAAACAGTGTACAGTTTATGCATCTCTTTAGACAATTTTTGGTCTTTAAAAAACCCATTCAGTTTATCTTTAAAAATGTAAGTATGCTTTTCTTTAACCCATTCGTCTATAGTTTTGAAATGATATGGTGCCCAAGAATTAGTAATCTTCAATCGATTGGTTAAACGTATTAGAGGCCTACGTAGTGCAAATGGTATTTTAAACCAATGTGCTTTATGCATGACATCTAACATTCTTGGGTAACCAAAAAACAATTCATCTCCTCCATCACCAGATAACATAACTGTATTTGTTTCTCTGGCTTTTTTTGAAATTAAATACGTTGGAATACTGGAATAATCACCAAAAGGCTCAGGAAATTTGCTAAAGTGTTCATCAATTAAGTTGACTAACTCTTCGGTTTTAACATGCTCAACCTTATGATTAACGTTTATATGTTCAGCATAGGCCATTGCATCGTCACTTTCATCAAGTTGCTTATCTTCTACTGAAACTGTAAAGGCTTCAATATTTGGATGCTCTTGTTTGGCGATAGCTGTAATTAACGGACTATCAATACCTCCACTTAAAAAAGTGGCCAAAGGCACATCACTCATTAATTGTCGTTTTACCGCTTTATTAATTTTAGTCTTTAAATCGTTGACAATAGTATCAGACTGTCTTGAAGTTGGCTTTACATCATTAAACACACTGTATTGCTTTTCTTCTATTGATTGATCTGAATTGATCTGAATAAAAGTTCCTGGATTAACTTGAAAAATAGTATCATAGATCGTATTAGGTGATTGCATATAACCAAATCCAAAATACTCCTTAACCAATTCTGAACGCAATTGTAAGTGGTCTTTAAACCACATATGCTTAAATACTTGATCAAATTGGGATGCAGCAACAATACCTTTACTAGACACACCGTAGAATAGAGGTTTAATTCCAGCAAAATCTCTTATTAAATAAATATTTCCTGTTTGCAGATCTTTTACAGTAATAGCAAACATACCATTAAGTTCTGTTATGGTTTGTTCTACACCTATTTTATCTAATAGATGTACTAATACTTCAGAATCTGATGTAGATCTTAAGTTGGAAAGTTCATATCTAATTTCTAAATCTTTGTAGTTGTATAGTTCTCCATTAAAGACAACATGATAGCGCTTTGACGGACTCTGCTTAGGCTGATTTCCGTTAGGAGACAAATCCAATATAGAGAGTCTGTTAAACCCTAATTGATAATTAGAGCCTTTTTCGGTTTGAGTTGCATCAGGACCTCTATGTTTAGATAGACTTAACAGGTTTTGAAAATGTGCAGCTTCAGATACCGATGTTGTTCCAAAAGTAAATTCTGCTAGAAAGCCACACATAGAGTTTTATTTTTTTTCAAAAATAGCCAATATAGTCGAAGAGAACTGTTTTGATGGGTATTTATTCACCCATTTATTTGCTATTTTTTTAAAGAACAAGCGATGTAATTTATAGATGACCTTTTGTACGATATTTAATTCTTGATGTACTGCATGTGGAAATCCCCCAAAATAAGTGAGCTCTTTAATTTTTAGATTGTGTCTAGCAGCAAAATCTCTAAAAACATCTAAGGACATACATTTTAAATTATGAATCGCTAAATTCTTAGGATCTACAAGTCGTTTATAGAGCTTAATGTATCCTTTCATATTAGGAATCATGATAAGCATCTTCCCATGTTCATTTAGATAGCTTACATGATTATCAAGTATGCTGTTGAAATCTTCAAAATGCTCAATAAAACCATTGGAAATTACATAGTCATAAGTTTTTGGTGTCTCATATGTTGTAAAATCTTTTTGAAGAATATCATAATCATTAACATCCAACACATTAAAACTAGCCTCTATTTGTTTTGCATCAGAATTATAGTCTAAGCACGTAGGTTTCACATTGTATTTTGATGCTAAATAGGCTAGATAGCGCCCAGGAAAGCCTCCAATCTCTATTAAGTCTTTACCTTCAGGTCTATCGCCAAAAAGCAAATCCCAATAAGTGTCGTACTGAGAGCAAACATTTATAATTTGTTGCTTCGATACATTATTACGCTTGTAATATGCTTCCCAATATTCTTGTGTTGTGAGTTTATCATCCATAGTTTAAATGAGATTCATCATAACCTTTAATGGTTTAAAATAAGAAATCTTCAGTCATTTTAGATACTTTTTCCCAAGTGTAGGATTGTGCCAATTTGATATGTTTTTTTGAAACGTCATTTAAAAAATCATCATCAGTAAATAATCGCGAGATATAATCTACTGAAGCTTCTATGTCATTCGTCTCAAAAAGCTGTATCCCACTCTCTTCAGTTATATATTCTTTCACTGCTCCAACATTGTTCATTACTAAAGGGCAACCTGTAGCTAAAGCTTCTAAGATTACATTAGAGGCTGTGCACTCTTTAAACGACATTAACACCGCCTTAGATGTTTGATAAAAATCGAGCAGCTCTACATCGTTAATATTACGCGTAATGATTTCAGCGTTTTCGATATGTTCGTATAATTTGGCATGCTCTTCAAACATCACAATAATAAACCTTACATCTAAAACCTCATTGACCCGATTGATTATTTTTAAATTTCTATCATGATCACGATGCGATATACCAAAGATAAAAATCTGGTTTTTTCGCTCACCTTCTATAGCCGGCGGTCTAAAATAACTAGTATCAATACCATGTGGAATGAACTTTATTTCGGCATTGGTATATTGTTTCAAAAACGGAATTTGATTAGATCCCATGACAATAATTTTATCCAAGGCTCCAAGCACTTCTTTTCGATTGTATTGCAACCTGTTTTCAAGCTCATATGGTGGATGATGAAATGTTGCTGAGAGTATGTTTTTTTTAGAACCAAACGGAAATTTCTTCAACAATTTAAGGTAATAATAATCCATTTCGCCATAGATAATATGGACTCTTCTTGTCGTAAATGCCTTCAAGAGTATTTTAAACTCTTTCGTTATATTTTCTCCTTTATAATTAACCAAATTGGTCTTCTTTACAAAGTATCGTCTAATTCTATAAGGCAAGTTATTATGTAGTACTAAACTAAAATCAACACTCAAAAAGTTAATGATTTTTTGATACCCAGAGTACTTTCCAGATCTGGCCCAATCTTTAGAGATGATATAAATTTTAGACATTTACAATGATACTAATTAATGAGCATTTCATATTTGTATTTCAGAAAAATAATAAAAAAGCGAGGTGATAATTTTTCATTAAACGTTTTACGATGCATAATTTTATAAAACCGCCTTTTGATATAAGGTTTTACTAAGTGTTTAATCGTTCCTTTTTCAATTGTATTCACGTATTTTATAAATCGAATATGCTCAACCAAGTACTTATGAAAATACCTCATACTCTTAGTTGTTAGATTTGACAAACCAAACTGCCTGAAATAACTTGTAGTATCGATATTTTCGGTGATATTAAGCGTATTAAAGAATTCAAAATAGAACACTAAATCACCAATCAAGTTATACTCTGAAAATGTAGATGCTTCGAGTTTTGCCTTATCTATAGTTTTAAACATAGCTGTACTTACATTCGAAATTGGACAATTTACAAAGTGCTTTGCTGTAATTGTAAGCTGTGATTCATTAACTACAATTGGATGCTCTAAAGCTTTATTCGTTTTACCTTCTTCTGATATGATTAATGTTTTTGCAACTGAAACATCAAACTTTTGAAGATGCTTCACATGTGTTTCTATAAAATCTAACTCACAAGAATCATCACTTTCAGCAATCCATATATAATCACCTGTAGCTAGATTTAGCCCTTTTTTCCATTGTAGAAATGGAGATCCTGAATTGTTTTCATTGATAATAAAATGAGATACTTTTTCATGTGATGCATAGCGATTTAACACCTCCAGACTGTTATCTGTTGAGGCATCGTCTAGAATAATAAGCTCAAAGTTCTGATACGTTTGATTGACAATACTATCTAGCCTCTCTTCTAAATAATCTGCATGGTTGTAGTTGGGTAAGATTACAGAGACTTTCATCTATTTCTTTAGAAGTTTATTAGTATTGATGATATCGTAATAAGTAAACGGCACCCATGCTTTTCCATCCTCTTTCTTTTTATTCTGAAATATGTAGTCAAGTTTAAGAATATCTTGCTGATATAAATGTTCAAATAATTGCTTTCGTTTTGCGCTAAAAAAGTAGGAATAATGCAACTTATCTTTTGTTTTTATATTCTCATGAAAATCAAATACCTCATCTGCTTTTATAAGCTTAAGTATTTTTTCCATGTCTGCAGAAAACGTTTCAAAATTACCAATGAAATCCATTTTATACTGGTCATCATCAAAAAAATCTGTTTGTGGTCTTAAATGATCACCTCTGTAATCAAAGTTGGTATCATCATTTAAAATACTTGAAAAATTCCCAGATTTATTAAGGTAGTTTATAAATGTATCATTGATCTTCGCTGTTTTTCTTATCCATAAATAATCTGAATACACGCGATCCCACGGATTTCTAATAAAGGTAAACTTAAAATACGTGTTCCATTGCTCTGGAGAGATCAAATCTAATTCAACCAGCTGTTTCGACGTAGCGTGCTGCATATGAATTTTTCTATCAGGACACCAACCATAATGGATATCATAATTTGGTGTTCTGAAATCAAATTTTACATCTGGATTAAAAAATTTATAGACGCTAGTTCCTGCGCATTTTGGAATATGAATAAAAATGATTTTATGCTTATGGTCTATCATCTACTGTCTTCAAAAATTTTAAATTATGGATTGAACTGATTATCAACATATGTTGAGAATTTTATAGCACCTTGACTATTTAAATGCTCTAAATCTGCAAAATCTGCATCTTCTAAAGGAAAGTCAATAAAATCTAAAAATTCTATATCATTAAAATACTCTAATCGTATGCGTTGAAAGGTGTCTTCATTTTTGCGATCATTGTTCTTGCGATGAAGCGGACTCCTAATCAAAGTGATCTTTTTTCCTTTTTCTTTACAATAATCGATTAGCTTCTTTAAATATAAAACATTATGAACTGAAATAGAATCCTTTGAAATTATGTTTGCTGATTCTACTTCGCTCTCAGTAATTTTGTCTAAATCTAATTGGTGATTAAGAGCTTTATATCCTCCAATGATCTTGGTATGATCATTTTTGTCATTGATTAATTTGAGTAGATTTTTATTGGTTGCTACAGCAACCACATTTATATATCCACGAAAATTATGAGTTAATAATAAACGTTGTTCTTTCATCGTCATAAAAGGTGTGTATTTAGGGTATTTATCAGACAAATAGTTATCACCCCAAATCCAATCGTTCTTATTTAACTTTATTTGATCGTTTGTAAACTCAACATAAATATGTTCTATAGCTGGATTATCTTCAATTAATTGTCTTGCTTTTATAAATGTATAGAGATAAGACTCTCCAGATTGCGCATAATTTGATGTGTTTTTTATGTAATTATCATTATACGCACACTCTGCATGTGAATGGCCTAATACAATTGAACTACTGACTGTATCAATTTTAAAATTCGCATTTTTATTAACTAAATTATTAATAAGCACTACAGTACCAACGATAGTTACCACCGCAATCAGTAAGAATAATATAAGTTTATTTACAAATGTCTTCATTACTATTTAAAACTTCATAAAGCGTTTAATTCTCATGAAAATATACTTTATAAAGTAAAAATCTTGATATAAGATAAAATAATATATTCCATAGAAAAAGATATTAAGTTTAGTATGGTGACCAAGTTCAACTTTACGATGTACTTTTAAAGCCCTTTTATAATCGCTATCCTTAACAATATTTGGAAATTCGTCTCTAAAATCCATCAACAGTCGCCTAGTAGTTTCATGCTGAAGGCTTTTATTTCTTGTTACAGAATCATTATTAGCATCTCTACTCATCACAACTAAAACCTCATGAATACCATAAATATTAGAAACCAGTGAAAACCTCATGATAAAATCCCAATCAATGTTCATATTAGGATACTTATCGGTAAATTTTAAATTGTGTTTCTCATGAGTAGATTTACGCCACATCATACAAGTATTGACGACTTTGAGTTGATACTTATATAACAGTAAAAATAGCTCTTCCCCTTTAGGAAATTGCTTTTTATCGATGAGTATTCCAGGAAAGAAAAAGCTCCCATCCTTACTTTTGTACTCAACAATACCAGAAACTAATCCAACGTCTTCTTTTTCGTCCAATACATCAATTTGCCACTGCAAACGTTCTGGCACATAATAGTCGTCCTGCTCAGCCATCGCAAAATATTTTGAACTTGGATGAGCATACTTGATAATAGCATTTAGATTTGGTCCTAGTCCAAGATTCTTGGGATTTTCAAAAATTTTAATTCGTTTGTCACCAAAGCTTTCTGCAATAGTTTTGGAACCGTCCTTTGTACCATCAATACCGATTAGTACTTCAAAATTAGTAAAGGTTTGATTGAGCAAGCTATCAAGTGTTGCCTTTAATGTGTTTTCACCATTATAGACAGGTAAAATAATGCTTATGTATGGTTCTTTGTCTTTCAATTTAAAATTTAAAAAAGCGCGTAACTGGTTTCAGTAAAACGCGTAATGCATTTTTTTTACTATTTACAAGTACTTTAAGTTCATCATTTTCTTTCAAACCTTGAGACATAAATTCTTTAAATGATCCAAGCTGGTTCACGAAAAAATCGGCATGTTTAACACTCACATATCTATAGAGTTCCATTTTATCATCGACAGCAATATCTTTGATCATTGAGTTTTCTTTAATTCTATAGAAAAAACATACCTTATCGATCTTAAAGACTTCGCCTCCAAACTTTAAAATATGTATCCAAAACTCCCAGTCTTCCAGACCTCCTCTCATATGTTCGTCATAACCACCTACACGTTCCCAATCCTCCTTTTTAAACACTGCAGAACAAAATATCACATTGCTTTTTGCTAAATTAAAAAGAGAAAAAGGTCTTAAATTCCATGTTTTATTTTCTAGGCCAAACTTCTCTGCATTACTGTAAACAACCTTTAATGCTGCATCTTCTTTAAAGGCCTTAATCGCCAAATCTATGTAGTCAACACCAATTCTATCATCAGCATCCAGAGGCAGAATATATTCACCTTTCGCGTAACTTATTCCAAAATTTCTAGCGCCTGAAAGTCCTTTATTATCTTGTTTTAAATATGAAAATCGTTGATCTTTTTCAACCCAAGCCTTAGCGATAGCTTCGGTATGATCTGGAGAGTCATCATTAACAATAATACATTCCCAATTCGTATAGATTTGATCTAAAACAGACTGCAAGGCTTCATCTAAATATTGTGCCTGATTATAACATGGCACAACTACAGAAACTAATATGTTTTGATTACTACTCATTGGTTAACAACGTTCTGTAAACTTTATTAAATTGCCGAATTCCAAAGTTTGATTTTGCATAATCTAAGGCATTAGAATGTAATTCTTTTTTAAGTTCAGAATCGTTTGATAAAACTACTATTTTTTCTGCTATTGTCCTTACTATTTGGTCTGGATCTGTTTCAGTTATTAACATCCCATTCTCATTGGTTTTTATATGTTCGCTAATACTTCCAACATTGGTTGCCATAACAATAACACCATAACTCATAGCTTCCATAATTACCAATGGAAAACCTTCTCTATAAGACGTAATTACTAAAATGTCAATACTTTTATAAAAATCTGAAATCGCGCTTTTTTCAGAAAGTTCTCCCAAATACTCCACATTAGAATTTTCTATATGAGCTTTATGAGGTTCGAGAGCCGTTCCTGCCATTTTAAAATTAACAGTTCTATTTTGGTCACCAAGGTGCTTGGCAACTTCTAAAAATAATTGTGGTCTTTTTTCTTTTGACCACCTTCCAAAGAAACCAACAGTTAAGTCTGAAGTCTCATTCCTATGTATACTATTGGTTTCAATGTCAATTCCATTAGGAATACATATGATATGATCTAATCGCTCTTTAGAAATAGTATGCTCTAAATATTGCTGTTCAAAATCCTTCTTTGTTTTAGTATTAATAACGACTCTGTAATCTAAGTGACCAACAAAAGGTATACTGAATTGCTCTAGCCCGTAATCTGGTGCCGAAAACGCATGCGTAAGATCTATTCTTTTTATGTTTGTATTTACATGAGGTAAGAATTGATAATAAAACTCCGTATTACAACCAAAAACCGATATTAATTGCGAACTCTCATTAAGCAATCTTTTTAGTTTTTTAATAAATAAAGTCTTGATATATCCATCATGGCGAACAAATTGAAAAACATCTGAACAACGAGATACTTGATTAAATTTATTTAAGAGCGTGGACCTTTTTGATTGCTTTGTAAATAGCGTGTAGCTTTTAGTCTCTCTTATGGACTTAACAATTTGTAAGTGTACATTTTCGGCACCTCCAATATGATAATACGGAAAAAAGAATACGACTTTAGCCTGTTTTATCTTTTTGGATTCAAACAGAAAAAAGTTTAATAATCGTATGAGTAGTATAACTTTTTTGATTGGTATAAAATTTAGTTATAAAACGTTTTTCGCCTTAACCTATTCCTAAATCGTTGAAAAAAATAATTATAAAATGAATAACCGAGTAAATTATATTTGAGTTTCAAAGACTTTGAAAACGATAAAACTCCTTGCTTTCTAAACAATTTTATAAGATCCAAAGATTCTTTTAACCGACTCGTTTTTAACGGCAAATAAAAACTTTTAAACCAAAGCAAAAGGTAATTTAACAAGTGTTTTTTATGGTCAGATTTTTTGTGATCATCCAGAGTTTTACAAATATCTGGAATAAATAACTTTAAGCTTTTATAGACTTTGTCCTTGTATATCTTCTTATCCATTTCTGCAGGCACATAAACCGTATCATAATCTAGGTCATGACACACTTTAAATTTAACCTCATCTTGTATTAGAGCTCTAATCATTAACTCTGGATCGTTAAATCTTGGGTAACCTTCGGTATAACCATTAAGCATTTTAAGAAATGATCGTTTCCAAATAGGACACATAATTGACCACGCCAATTTAAAGGATAAAAAATCGATTAGATATGAGTCGCTAGGTTCTATACCTTTTTTGGTCACTTTACCATAACCTTTCATACCCATAGGGAAGACTAAAAAATCGTGATCTTGATGATTTTGTATTTGATCTACACGCTGTTGTAAACAAAACGGCATTAAATAATCATCAGAATCTAAAAAGATCACATAATCACCATGTGCATGTTCAAGACCAATATTTCGGCACGTGGGAGCACCCTTTGGTGCTCTTTCTCTTTTGTAATAACTAATACGTTGATCTTTTTTGTGAAATTGCTCTAACAAGTTTAGAGAGTCATCTGTAGAACCATCATCTACCACTATACATTCCCAATTGCTATACGTTTGATCTATAATAGAATTCAAAGCCTTATCAATAATATGAACTCTGTTATATGTGGGAATTATAATGGAGACGGTTGGCGTCATATACTAATGTATTAAATATGTATGCAATATAATAAATTGAGACAGGTTTAAACCGCATTCCTCAATTTCAAATTACAGCTTATATCAACATTTAGGATAAGCATCAAAAGCTGTATAATTTTTAACACCAAAATGGTCCAAAATATCTTGAATCCGTTGTAACTCATCTTGATCGAATTTTTCTAAAAATGATTCAATATGCAAATTGGCATCAGATTTTAAATCATTTTTATCATACACCGTTCGGCTAGGTTTTTTAAAATCTATGTTTTCTAATTTGGTAGTATCATAATTCAAATTCCAAGTTTCAAAAATATGGCTTAGAGATGTTTTAGGATCTAAAATGAAGTTCTCATAATAAACAGAAAGCCATTGGTTATTATCATTGTGATTAATAATTTCAATGTTATCAATACACCAAATGGCGACGTGTTGTTCTAAACGTGTCTGTAAACCGTTTATATAATCTACATGTAGATCATACCTGTCGTTATTGAGTGTTTTCGGCATTGTGAAATTCATTAATTCCGAAGCATTATTAGAAAAAGATTTAATAACAGACAAAGCCGTTGGTATTGGATGTCGTAACAAGTAAATAGGCTTATATTCAAAATCGAACGTATTAACAAACCAAGGCAATAGATTATTAGCTCTTACAAATTTCGTGATGACATATTTTGCTGTAATAGCTTGTTTGAAGCCACAGTACCAAGTAGTCCATTGGTTAATAGTTTTAAATCGAAAAACACGATCAAAAAATCTTTTGTAAGAAAAACTTTTAGAGTTTACAGGTATTAAAGGTTTTTCACCCAAAAAAAATGACACTGGCACAACGCCTTTTTTAACATGGAGCGGTTCCCAATTTACAATGGTATTAGGATAGGTATTTATTTGTTCCATGATCCAAGTACTTCCACTCCTAGGATAACTACATATGAACATTGCCTTTTTAGTTCGGAAAGATTTCAACTTTAAAATAGTAGAAATCATTACAAAACGAAACGATTTAAACAACCTGTTTTTCTTAATCATTAGGATCTAATGGCTTTATCAATGCTGTTATTTAACACTGAAATATGTTTTTCCATACTAAAATTTTGATGGATTCTTTGCTTTCCTGAACGCCCAAGTTCTCTAGCAAAAGACTTATTTACAATCAATTCTATCATATGAGTAGTCATAGTTTGAATATCGTGTTCTTCACATAACAAACCTGTTTCATTGTGGATAATAACATCTTTTATACCAGCATGTCTTGTAGACACTACAGGTAAGCCTGCAATACTTGCCTCTAACACTGATACTGGAGTTCCTTCTTGATCTCCATTTTCAGCTGTTATAGAATGCTGGACAAAAGCTAATGACTCTGCTAGTAAAGTCTTAAATTCTTCTGGTGAAATCACACCTAAAAACCTAACATTATTTTCTAAGCTAAAAGCTTTTACCAAATTTTTACAAGTTTCTAATAATGGTCCGCTACCTGCTAAAAGCAAGGTCGCTTTTGGATATTGAGTTACAACCGATTTAAATGCCAAAATAGAATAATAAGGCGCTTTTTTATCTGTAAATCGTCCAACTGCTAAAAACTGTTGTTTGGTAAACAATGGATCTATATTGTAAAAACTCTTATCTGGAGCACAAGGGTTATAAATAACTTTGTGTTCTGGGCATCCCATTTCAATGAGGTTTTGCTTCATATCATTTGACACAGCAATAACATAATGCGATACTTGAAAAACGGTCTTATAAAAATCATTTGAGGCAATAACGCTTTTCATACTAGCATCATAACCGTGAAAATGTGTAATCAAAGGAATTTTCAAATACTCACATAACCTAGCAACTTTAGTTGCCGTAGGCCCATACTGTGCGAGTACTAGTTCCACTTGATTTTGTTTTAGTGAACTTATAATCTTTTTTTCTTGTAAACTGAAATTGGAAGCACTTATTTTATTAGAAATACGGTCAAAAACGGTAGAATTAATAGAAGTAACTTCTCCTTTATATTCAAAGTGTTTTGGTAATTTACCTCCAAAATAAAAAAATACATCGCCATCCAATTTATCTTTTTGAGCTTTAATAAATGTCTCCGAATATAAATCCTTGGCTGGCGCAATGATGGCTATTTTACTCATTTTTTGAATTCGTTACTCAAATTAAACTATAGTTTTTAACTCAAGAAGGTGCTGTTTAACAATCTTTTCCTGAGCCTTCTTAATGTCTGAAATATTATTCAAATACGATGCATGATTCAAAAAAAAGTTGTCAACTTTTTCCGTCCAAACCGGAAATTCTTCTTTAAAAGAAAAGCAAAAATCAGCAAGATTCATCGTATCGTAAATGCCTAAAGTTTTATCTTCATATGCTATATTTAAAGCTGGAGTATTTGACAAAAGAGAAAGAATAGCACCATGTAATCGCATACCAATATATGCATCATAAGAACTAAATTGGTGCACAAGCTCATTTAACTCGAATTTCTGATCATTTAAAACACATTTCTTTTGTTCTTCAGTATCTAATAAAGCGATAATCTGTTTTGCAAAAATAGAATCGTCTTTATAATCTTTAACCCCTTGACAGGTGGATATGAAATGTAAATCATAGCCCTCTTTAATAAGATATTTACATAATAATAGAGCTTTGTCTTTAATGTGTTCACCTTCTTCTTCATAGGGCCACTCCCTAAAATTCAAAGCAATTTTATGTATTCCAGAACCTACTTTCATTGTCTCAGAAAACTCAGAATTTAAATAGAACGCTAGATCTGTACTCACAACAACATTGTCACCATCATAACCGATAGATTTTAAGTGAGACAATGAATATTGTTCTCTTAGAATCACTTTGTGGGCATTCTTAAAGAAATGTATCAGTTTAGGATAATTTTGGGTATTCCAGAATGGTCCAACAGATTGAAAAAAAACGGCATAGGGTTTATTTAATTTTTCATTAATAAGCCTTACAGTTTCTAATCGCTTATCAAAACCATAATGATCGTGAATATAACCTCCTGCGCTTAAAATTACAGCGTCAGATTCTTTTAAAATAGCATACACTCTTTTTTCTCGCTTTGATGCCAACAATCTAGACCAAAAGCTAGTGTAAGGCACAGCGAAAGTAGTATTAAAAAATTGTCTTACTTTCTTTTTAACTTTATGAAAGAATTGGTTTTCATCGGCATCTGCTTTAAGTAATGCATACTCCCAATCATAATCAAATTTAGTATAACCTATATAGTGTCTAGCTAACTCTGGATTATCACTTAAGACTTTTACTTGTGGAGTATCGAAAACAGCATTTAATCCTTGTAATGTTGCATATAATAAAGCTTCATCACCTCCATTAACAGGAACAGAATTTATAACGACTATTTTCTTTTTTTGCATTTTACACTATTAGTTAGACGACCAAGAATGGTCCACAAATACATTTATCTTTTCTAGTCTAGGTAGCTTATTCGTATTGAAGAAATCGCCATTAACCACTGAAAACCTCAAACATTCATTATGTTTTTCATGTTCATCTTTATTGTATTGTAATACTATGTTTGTGTAATAACTTCCTTGTATTAGTGGATTCTTATCCAAGTGGCAAACAATTTCACCTTTAGCATTCATTTCTAGGCTATTCATAAAGTCTTTACTCGATAAATGCATAACCTTTTCATCTTTTTTATTGTAAATCCCAATGAGTATATTAAAATCTCCTTTAGGTTTAGAGTTCATATTTATCTTGAAACTTAGTGTACTTCCAGTTAAAAAAGTTTTGTTCTCACTTAAAACTTCAATGTCTTTTACATGAGTATTTTCATCTTTGCTTACATAATGCATAACATCATGATCTTCTTCACCTATAGAAAGATATTTATTAATAGCTTCATCTGTGTCACCATTATAAACAATTTCTCCATGTTCTAATACAATTGTTCGTGAGCATAGACGTTTTACTGCAGCCATATTGTGACTTACAAAAAGAACCGTTCGACCGTCTCCTTGAGAAATATCTTGCATCTTACCTACAGCCTTCTTTTGAAACTCAGCATCTCCAACCGCTAAAACCTCATCGATTACCAAAATATCTGGCTCTAAAAATGCAGCTACAGCAAAGGCTAGTCGCACTCTCATACCAGAACTATATCGTTTTACTGGTGTATCTACATAACGTTGGCATCCTGAAAATTCAACGATTTCATCTAATTTGTTAGAAATTTCAGATTTATTCATTCCTAGAATAGCGCCATTTAAAAAGATGTTTTCTCTTCCTGTTAATTCGGGATGAAAACCCGTTCCTACCTCAAGCAATGAAGCAATTCGGCCTCTAGTTTTGATCTCACCAATAGTTGGTGTTGTTACTCGAGATAATATTTTTAACAGTGTTGATTTACCAGCTCCATTTTTTCCGATAATTCCAAGTACTTCTCCTTTCTCCACTTCAAAATCAACATCGCGTAAGGCCCAAACATAATCACTTTCGGCTTTTGTACTTCTATCGTTACTATCACCTACTCTTAGGTATGGATCTTCTTTGCCTCTTAGTTTATGCCACCAACGATTAAGATCATGGCTCAAAGTCCCAGTACCTATAAGACCAAGTCGGTATTGTTTTGAAATATTTGATGCCTTTAAAATAACACTCATAGTTTAGCTTATTCTAAGATTTTTGAACACTTATTATACTGTATCTACAAAAGTTCGCTCTGTTTTATTAAAAATAATGAGTCCGAAAAACAAAATCACTAATGTCACAACTAATGTATATATGAGTCCGTTAATGGACAATGTACCATCTGAAAGCAACATATATCTAGCTGCTTCAATAACATAGGCCAACGGATTATATTCCACCAACCAAGCAAATCTAGGTAGCTTATCACGCATTAAAGCCAATGGATACATAACAGCAGATACATACATCAATAATTGAACTCCAAACTGTACTAAGAATTTAAGATCTCGATATTTGGTAACTAAAGATGAAATGATCATTCCCATTCCTAATCCTAATAACCCCATAACCATAACTAGCACTGGAAATAAAATTAACCATCGGTTTATAGATATACTGGCTCCAGTCGTATAATAATAGACATAAAACCCAAAAAAGATAAGAAGAGAAATGCCAAACTTTACCAAATTAGATATCACAATAGACATTGGCAATATGACTCTGGGGAAATAGACTTTGCTAAAAATATTGGCGTTAACCTTAAATGTATCTGAGGTAGCCGTAAGACAGTTCTTGAAATAATTCCAAATAGAAATACCAGCAAGATTAAATAAAAACGGAGGAACACTTCCTGTTTCAATATTTGCAACCTTGTTAAAAATTAATGTAAATGTAAGTGCCGTAAATAAGGGTTGGATCAAATACCATAAGGGTCCTAAAATAGTTTGTTTATATACTGTAACTACATCTCTTTTAACAAATAAAACTAATAAATCTCTGTACTGCCAAATCTCTTTTAAATTGAGATGTAGCAATTTTTGTTTAGAAGAAATAGTATATAACCACGGATTTTCTTTCATTTAATTATTCAATATTAAAATACCCCAAAACGCTCCTTGTTGCTTAAATTGATCTCCATATTTAGATTTCAACTTAGTGATGATATTAGTATATGAAGAATAGACAACAACCTTCTGGTTTTTTGATAAATATGAGTTCATTAATTCATTATTAAACAGTGCTTTTTTGTTTTCTAGCACGTCAATACTAATCCTAGTATCTACATTGCTAAATGTTCTGTGCACTCCCAATTCGTTTGATGCATTTAATCTGTCTTTAGTAGTAAAACCTAACTCACATAGTTTGGATGCAATAAACGAATGATTAACGTCCTGCAAAATATTACAATTATTTTCAATAGCATAATTAACAGCGGATTCTCTTTCGTTATTATTGTCTTTCACAAATTGGTTCCAGCCAGATAACATCACACCTCCAAATCCAAAAAGTGGTCGAGGTCCTTCCGAAGTTGGCATAGCCATACCTGAACCGAAAACAACCCTTACATCTGATATTGAGGTCGACTTATCCGGATTAAAATTATTAGCATCTATGGCATTATTTTCAATAGCTCGCACTTCAAAACCTGGTCCCCAAGCTGTATTATTCTTTACTTGAAGGCCAAATATCCATGGCAAAAAAACGATAGCTATTACAGCTATTTTCAAATTTTTATTCGTAATAATCTTATAACCGTAAATTAAAATCACTACCAATGGAACAACAAGTGTAATCAAGTATTTATACATAGGCACCATTCCTAAAAAAACATATGGCAAACTAGAAAACATCAATAATAACAGTGGTATGTATATCTTTTTTTTCAAACAATGATATATACCAAAAACCAATAAAACTAAAAAAGCTGGTGTTGAAAATGAGATCATTGAGGCTAGCGAAGAGAGTAAAGAGAACTCTTTATCTTCTATATAACTAGATCCATAAAGATATACATCGATAATATCTTTTACTGAATACCCCGAGATTTGAATCCAAATCATAACCGAAAGTATATAAAAAGGAAATATGACAAAACCTGTTTTTAAGCTTTTCAACTTAAACATATCTTTAATGTACTCTACGTTATACAATACATAATAACCATACAAAACGAATAAGTAAAATCCATTACTCCATCTAAAACTAACACCTAATCCAAAAAGTAAAACAGAAAAAATTAATGTAATTATACTTTGATTTTCTTCATATTTTATAAGCAGTACATGTGACGCCAAGATAAGTGCGAACGAGATATTTGTTGGGTTAATAAACAAACCACTTAAAAGTGTTTCGGGAATTATAAAAGGCAGTACTATTAAAAACAAAACCAAGCCTTTTATATCAGTTTTAAAGACGCGTTCAAAAATCTTGGTCATAAAAACAAGCACAAAAAAACTGGATATAAATGTTAGTGAGATACTGAAAATTCGGAGTGTGGTTTCATTGGTAGTTTGAATAACAGCCAACAAAGTATCTATCATAGAGTGATATGGAGAGTATGGTGGCTGAAAGCTAGCATCTCTTCCAAAGACATGGTATAGTATTGTTCTAGCATCATCTCCTTCAACATAATTAAAATTAAGCGTCAAAAGACCAACTATTACAAATAGAAATAGGTAGTACAAATAAACCCTTTTAATTTTCATAAAACGATTGGATTTGAGATACGATATAATCTATATCATTTAATTCTAGTTCATAAAATAAAGGAAGCCTTAACAAGTGATCGGCATAATAATCTGTCATTTCTAATGCTCTACCATCATGTTTATCTGTATAGTAACTGCTTTTATGCAAGCTTAAATAATGAAATACGGCTTTAATATCTTTAGACTTCAAAAACTCAATAAGTGCCTGACGTTCTTGATTAGTCTTGCAAACAATATAAAACAAATGCGCATTGTTAGAAGCATATTCTTCAATCTGTGGAAGCTTAAAATAACCTGCTCGAGCTAACATTTTTAAAGCTTTGTTGTAAGCATTCCAAAGTTGCTTTCTTTTGTTTTGAATGCTCTCCAAATTTTCTAATTGTGCCCATAAAAAAGCTGCAATAACTTCAGATGGTAAAAATGAAGACCCTAAGTCTACCCAACCATACTTATCAATTTCTCCTCTAAAAAAAGCAGACCTATTAGTTCCTTTTTCCCAAATAATTTCAGAACGCTCAATAAACCGTTCATCATTTATGGCTAATAATCCACCTTCACCTGAAATGATATTCTTCGTTTCATGAAAAGAAAAGGTTGCCAAATGGCCAATACTTCCTAATGGTCTTTCTTTATAGTAACTATCAATGGCCTGAGCGGCATCCTCAACAACATAAATATCATGTTTTTTTGCAATGCTCATGATGGCATCCATATCACAAGATACACCTGCATAATGTACCACGACTATTGCTTTAGTTTGTTTTGTAATTAAGGCTTCAATTTTTGAAGCGTCAATATTTGGATGATGTTTTGAAGCGTCTGCAAAAACAATTTTAGCACCTCTAAGTGCAAAAGCATTGGCTGTAGATACAAATGTATACGACGGAATAATAATCTCATCTTCTGAAGTAACATCTAAAAGTAATGCACACATCTCGAGGGCATCAGTACAAGACGTGGTGAGTAAAGCCTTTTTAATTCCAAATTTAGATTCGAAAAAATGCTGACACTTTTTTGTGAACATCCCATTTCCAGAAATTTTCCCAGAAGCTACTGCTTGCTCAATGTATTTTGTTTCGTTTCCTGTTAAAAAAGGTTTATTAAATGGGATCAAATTGTTTTGAATTTAGTATCCTTTATCATTATGAATTTAGACTCAATAAATCTGTAGGACAATATACTAACTATAATTGTAAGTATGTAGGTAAATATATAGAGCATTAGGTTATAAAACACACCACCTTCAACATGATTTTCAACATATTTATTTACAACTGGCATAACTAGAAAAATCATAAAAGGATGATACATATAAATTCCATAGGAAATCTTACCTAAATAAGCTAATGGTTTACTTCTAAGCGCTAATCTATTAGTGCTATTAATGGTCATCAAAATAAGTATCATATATCCTATTGCTAATATAAATTCTTGAATTTTCAAACCAACAACTGGCACAGCCATTAAATAACCTATACTCACAACTAAAATTGCGTAGATGTATTTAGAGTTTGTCCATTTTTTAATCATTTCCGAATGAAAAAAGTAAAGATAACCGCCAATAGCACCAATAGTAAGGTATTGAATTTTAAAGAATTTAAAAATCTTATAAACGATGGTTTTATAGCTTAGATAGTCATGTACAAAAAACGTCGCTACCGAATAACAAATTAGTGTCACTATTAAAAGTCTTAAGAACCACTTTTTAGTAAGTAAGTGCAATGCCAATGGTATAAACAAATAGAATTGCTCTTCTATTCCAATAGACCAAGACTGAGCCACACCAAGCACTGGTTTAGCAAATTGTGGCAAAAAACCTAAGTACAATGCGATATTGGTTGCTGAATAATTATCAGCATTTTCGATAACTTGACATAGGTTAGCAACGTTTTCAAAAATGTCAAAATTAGAAATATATGGTATAACAATAAACCCGATAAACATGATAAGGTAATACAACGGCCATATGCGATAGATACGCCTTAAATAAAACTTTTTGATATGAATTTTACCATTATTTTGTTTTTCCTGGAATAGTAAATAGGTGATTAGGAATCCACTTAGCACAAAAAATAAATGCACGCTAGATTTACCAAGACTATGCACTAAATAATGAAAAGGTGTATCAAAGATTTTGATTCCATCTAACTTTTTAAACTGCTCTAAATGATGTACAATCACACCAAATGCCGCAATCGCTCTTAATTCGTTAAGTCCGTTAAAAAATATCTTCTTCTTTCCTATCATTTAGATTCGTTAAAATAGCTTTTTAATTCACTTTCCAAAAATGGGAAATATGCAGTACGTCGTGGACATTAAAACCGTTCTTTTCATAAAATATGCACGCTTGAGAATTAGACTTTTGAGTCGCTACATAGAGTTGTTCTACGTTATGATTTGCACAATAACTAATCACAGCATTCATGAGTCTAGTACCAATTTTTTGACCTTGAAATTCGTTTCTTACACCAATTAATCCTATTTGAGCAGCGAGTTCATTTTTTTTGAGTGTCACAAAACCTGTAATTTTATCATTGTTCCTCGTGTAAAAGGTTTTTGTTGCCATCTTTTTATTTAAACTATTGATAATCCACGCCTTATAAAGTCTTTCAAATTGATCTTTTGAAAAATTTGAATCTAGTTTAAATCTACTATACTTACCACTCTCAAAAGCCAAATCAAATAGTTCATTTTCAGAAATTGGATTTATATCATGGTCAAACACAGTCAAATCTACATCTTTTATATTTGTGATATCAATAGGTTTAGAATATGTAATTTTGGATTCTGAAAAGTTAGGATAAAAACCTTCAATAGCTATAGATTGCTCTTCTTCAGTCTTAAGAACTATTAAATCGAATGCATTGTTTTGATCATTAGATAATGTATCCAAACCATTATGAAGATATTCGGCTATCTCAAGTGCAAAGAAATCTGAATCCCAAGAAAGTCTATTCAACTGGCTCATCATCTATAATATATAAAGGCCTACTTTTAGATTGATTAAAGGTTTTACCTAAGTAAATTCCTATGACACCTAATACGCTAATAATAATTCCGGAGAAAAAACATATACTTATAAAAATAGAACTATAGCCTAATATTTCAATTTCGCCATTTAGTGCTTTAATGAGTATCCTAATAGCACCAATAAATGACAGAAAAGACGTGATTAATCCTATATTAAGAAATAGACGCAATGGTTTATCAGAAAAGGATATAATTGTATTAAAAGCTAGTTTCAGCAACATAAAAAAACTGTAACTAGATTTGCCTTCACTTCGCTTAGAATGTTCAACTTCTATTGAAGTTTGTTTAAAACCTACCCATTTCACAAACAACGGAAAAAACACTAAAGCATCTCCTATGGATAGAATACTTTTAATCACTTTTTGATTGTAAATACCAAAATTTGCAACTTCTTTATCAACCTCAATATTGGTGAAAAAAGCGAAGCATTTATAAAACCATTTCGACATTATTTTTTTGAAAAACCCATCTTTTCGCTGCGACCGTTTTGCTAAAACAGAATCAAATCCTTCTTGAGCTTTTTTATAGAGCTTAGGAATTTCACTTGGTTTATCCTGCAAATCACAATCCATAACCACAGTCCAGCGACCTTCTGCCTTAGATAAACCAGCCATGATCGTTGGATGTTGTCCAAAATTACGACTTAGCTTAAATACCTTTAGGTTATCTCGACGTAAAGCAAGTGCTTTCATGACTGTCCACGAATTATCTGGACTACTATCATCTACTAATACAATTTCATATGGAATATTAAGCGGACTAAGTGCTTGGTCAATTTCCTGAACGAGTTCTGTAATGATACCCTCAGCTTTATAAACTGGGCTTACTACCGAAATTTCAGGTTGTTCAATCATATAATTAAAGATTTAATTCTTCAATTTATATAAATAAAATAAATTACTAAAGCGTTATGAACTAAAACTGTCCCAAGTTAATTTTAAGCCTTCTCTAACTGTGTAATTAGGATCGTAACCCAACAAGCTTTTGGCTTTAGAAATATCTGCTAATGAGTCTCTTACATCACCTTGTCTTGGAGGTCCGTAAATCACTTCTACTTGAGAGTTAGCGGCAACTTTAAGTGAATCCCAGAGGTAATTGACACTAATACGCTCGCCACAAGCAACATTAAACACTTGATTTTTGGCTTTTTCCGTAGCAAAAAAACCGCGAACATTAGCTTGTACTGCATTATCAACAAACGTAAAATCTCTAGTTTGTTCGCCATCGCCATTAATTTTAGGAGATTTCTCTTCCTTTAATGCTTGCATGAACAACGGAATTACTGCTGCATAAGCACCATCCGGACTCTGTTTTGGTCCAAAAACATTAAAATACCTCAAACCAATAACATCGGTATCATACGTTTTTCCGAAGACATCAGCATACAATTCATTGACGTATTTAGTCACAGCATATGGTGACAGCGGATTTCCAATATGATCTTCTATTTTAGGTAATGACTGACTATCACCGTAAGTTGAACTCGAAGCTGCATAAACCATTCGTCTTACAGTAGACGACTCTTTTAGAGCAATCATCATATTTAAAAAACCTGAAATATTTACAGCATTTGTTGTTGCTGGATCATTGATAGAACGAGGTACCGAACCCAAAGCTGCCTGATGTGACACATAATCGATATCTACCATAGCATCTTTACATGTTTGTAAATCTCTAATATCACCTTCTACAAGTTCAAATGCTGGATGATTATGAAACTCAGTTAGGTTCTTTCGATGTCCGTTTGAAAAATCATCTAAAACCCGAACACGCTTTGCATTATATTTTAAAAGATACTCAACGAGGTTAGAACCTATAAAGCCTCCACCTCCAGTAACTAGAAACGACAACTGACTTAAGTCTTGGTTATGATATTTATGTTCGTACATTATAATCTAGCGTCTACAGAATGCTTAGGAAGTAAAGATTTCACATCAAAAATAACTCCTATATCCGATTTTAATTTTTGTAAGTCCAATTCTAAAAATTCGTTATGAGATACTGCAAGAACAATAGCATCATAGTCACTTTTTAATTGCGACTCATTATCTAATAATTCGAAACCATATTCATGAGTCACCTCATCTTTAGATGCCCAAGGGTCATAGACATCAACATTAATATTGTAAGTTTCAAACTCTTCTATAATATCTATAACTCTAGAGTTTCTTATATCTGGACAGTTTTCTTTGAAGGTAATTCCCAAAACGAGCACATTAGAATCTTTTATTCTTGCCCCTTTTTTAATCATCATCTTCACAGTTTCTTGAGCAACGTAACCACCCATGCTGTCATTCATTTTACGACCAGCGAGAATAATCTCAGGATTATAACCAGACTCAATAGCTTTTTGAGCGAGATAATAAGGATCAACACCTATACAGTGGCCTCCAACCAAACCTGGTGTAAACTTTATAAAATTCCATTTGGTTCCGGCAGCTTCAAGAACTGCTTTAGTATCTATATCTAGTAACCTAAATATTTTTGATAACTCATTCACAAATGCAATATTGATATCACGCTGAGAATTTTCAATAACCTTGGCTGCTTCTGCTACCTTAATTGATGGTGCCGAATGTGTTCCAGCTACAATTATAGATTTATATAAGTCATCAACTTCTTTAGCTATTTCTGGTGTAGAACCAGAGGTCACTTTGAGAATCTTTGTAACCGTGTGTTTCTTATCACCTGGATTGATACGCTCTGGAGAATATCCTGCAAAAAAATCTTCGTTGAATTTTAAACCAGATTGTTTCTCTAATATAGGGACACAAATATCTTCTGTTACACCTGGATAAACCGTAGATTCATAAATAACAATATCATCTTTTTTCAATACGGCTCCTACACTTTCACTAGCTTTAACTAATGGTGTAAATACAGGTCTTTTAAGTTCGTCTGTAGGCGTTGGAACAGTGACAATATAGATATTAGAATCTTTTGTATCGTTAGTATCGCTTGATATAAATAGTCCTGTTTCAGAATTTGGATTTGAGGTTAAAACTGATTGCAAATGATCATCTTCAACTTCCAGTGTATTGTCAACACCGTCCCTAAGTTCTTTGATTCGTTTTTCATTGATATCAAATCCAATGACCATGTATTTTTTGGCAAACTCAACAGCGAGTGGTAAGCCTACATAGCCTAGTCCTAGGATGGTTATTTTCTTATTGGAATTCATTTTCAGTTAAGTATAGATTTTATTATAAAGGTCAAATCTAAATAAAAACTCCAATTTTGCACGTATTTTTTATTGATTTCAACCTTATCTACCCAAATAATCGTTCTATTGTAAGTTTCAGGGTCAAGTTGTTGAGACAAAATATCTTCTTCATCTTTGTATTTTAAAGTTGCTGGGCCTGTTATGCCTGGCTTAACCTTTAAAATAATTCTATCATCACCTGTTAACTCATCTGCAAAGCCTTGAATATCAGGTCGCGGACCAACAAAACTCATATCACCTTTAAGAACATTAAATAACTGTGGTAGCTCGTCAAGCTTCGTGTGTCGTAAGATTTTACCCAAACGTGTTGCACTCTTATCGAGATGTCCCAATTCATGCTTTTCCTGTTTTAAAGTTCGCAACTTGTAAATCTTAAAAAGACGACCATGTTGACCAACACGCCATTGTGAAAAAATACCATATTGCCTAGTATCTAAAGTCGACATTAAAACCAAAAGAATAATAGGGATAATTAAGATAGGTAACAGAAAAATAGACAATATAAGATCAAAAATACGTTTCGCTAAGAGTTGTTTTCTTCCTATCACTTTTTAAGCTTTAAATACGCTTTAAAAAACGTTTGATACGTTTCCACGTAGACTCATCTTCTCTTTCATGATACGCATTACCATATACGCCATAACCGTAGCCATAACCATAGCCATAACCGTAGCCATAGCCATAATTATGATTTGATTTATGCTTATAGAAGTTTAATATAAAGCTAATGTTCTTTACCTCACCAATTTTATACTTAGCATTAATAAGAGACAGCATTCCTTTTTTGGTATAATCTAATCTTACCATAAAAATTGAAGCATCTGCATATTGGGTTAATTCAAGAGCATCAGTAACTAAGCCTAAAGGTGGAGTATCGAGAATAATCATGTCATATTCTTGACGCAAGGTCGCTATAAGTTCTCTCATTCGATCACCCATCAATAATTCGGAAGGATTTGGAGGCACTGGTCCTGATGGTATCACATCCAGATTTTCAATATGTGTGCTATACTTCACATTTTCTAAATCACTCTCGCCAATTAAGAAGTTTACGACGCCTTTATCATTGGTGATATTGAAATCTCCAAAAATCTTTGGTTTCCTTAAATCCAATCCCAATAAAATCGTTTTTTTCCCTGAAAGCGCATACACTGTTGAGATATTAATAGAGCAAAACGTTTTACCTTCACCACTCACCGAAGAGGTAATCATTAATGTTTTTCCAAGCCCACCTTCTTCTTTACCTAATTTCTTAAAAATGAATTGTAAACTCGATCGTATAGATCTAAATGATTCGGCAACAGCAGATTTTGGTTTTTCAAAAACAACTAAATTATTTTTGTAATTGTATTTCCCTACAACACCTAAAATTGGAATCTTAGACAAGCGTTCTATCTCATCAGAACCATGAATTGTATTATCTAATAGAAAGATGATAAAAATGAGAAACATTGGCGCAAAGAAACCTACCATAAGCGCCATCATATAATTTAAGGTCTTATTTGGTCCGATAGGTCTATTTCCAATATCTTTTGCTTCATCAATAACAGCAATATCAGATACATTGGCAGCCTTTACAATTGCCGCTTCACCACGCTTTGCCAAATACACATCATATGCTTCTTGACTTAAATTAAGCTTTCTCTGAATTTTTAAATACTCCTGTTGATCTTCGGGCAAATCTCCCAATTGTGCTTCAAACCTTGCAATATTTGTATTTATAGTACCTAACTGTATATTTATTGTACGTTTTGTTGCATCAATAGTCTCCAGCAATACATTCTTTTTAGCATCTATACGTCTATCTATATCCTTAAATACCGTAGATCCTTCCTTTGTGGTGTATTCTAATTTTTGGCGTTCTGCGGCTAGCCCACTCAATTCACTAACAATACTTAAAATATTACTCTCATTGATCCCTACCGATGTTGGTGCAGCAATTTTCGTGTAATCATTTTTCGATTGTAGGTACCTTTCAAGCGTATTTAAATAATTGAGTTTTGATTTACCCTCTTCTTTCTTAAAATCTAACTCTTTTAATTTTTCGGTAGTCTCTGTCATTTCATCATCAATACTGAAGACTTGATTTTTCTTTCTGAAATCGTTCATCTCAGACGTCACAATCTTCAAATCATCGTCGACGGCTGCAAGACTGCTATCAATAAATTTTATAGTGTTAGTAGCGTAAAGATTCTTTCGCTCTAATTCTGTAGCACTTAAAATAGCAATGGTCGCATTTAGATAATCGGCTATTTTAGCTTTATTATTTCCAGCTAAGGACAATTTAAGTACTGATGACGATTTAGCCGAAGGCGCAATAACCGTATTACCTTTATAGTGGTTAACGACGTTATCAAAATTTAAAAATTGTAAAAAGTATTCATGAGTTGGTGTTATTAAAGCACCTTTAACTTTTGAAACTGTTCCACTAAAGAAAGAAAGGTTTACGGGTTCTCCAAATTTATGAGTGCTCTTATATGGACCTGTAGGTACATTAACTAAATATTTCTTCTTATCTAAGTAACGCTGTACATTCTTTCTATTACCACCAAACTCAGTAAAAATCTCAAACTCATCAGTACTGATCATTCGTATACCTATAGGTTGGCCGAGCATTTGCCCTTTAGATTTGTCAATTTTAACAGTAAATGGCGTTTTCTTATACACATCAACTTTTCGGTATTTACCTTGTTCAAGGTAAACCATGTAATATTGCAAAGAGTCTACTACTTTTTCATTATGACTTCGTGTATTTATCGCAGTCATTACTTTACCTACTTTCCCAGAAACACCTCCCCAATTAAAGGAGATACTTGTATTAGCAGTAAAAAATGGGTTTTGATCATTCTCAACAGAGATAAGAGAATCTAGCCTATACACACTTTGCTTTCTTACATTCACAAAATAAGCCACAATAAGCGCAATACCTATACATAGAAATACGAGTTTCCATAAATTTAGAGCCTTAAATAAAAAGCCTCTAAAATCGAAAGACACATTACTCTGGTCTGCATTGTCAATATCTTGAAACTCGCTGTTCGACATAAATTATCTATTTATTACCAGGATGATCGTTGTTAAAAAAGACACCACAGAAAATAACGTTGTTAAGGTTTGAACTCCTGTAGTTCCTGTTCCCCAGATTTTTTGTTTTAATGGTTTTACATAAATGATATCATTGGGCTGGATATAGTAATAAGGCGATTGCATCACATTGGCATCTGTTAGATCTAAGTGATGTATTTGCTGTCCTTGAGGGTATTGCCTAATAATTTGCACATCTTTCTTATCACCTGTTAAAGGTATTTCTCCTGCATTAGCAATGGCTTCAAATATATTAACACGCTCTTGATAGACCACTTGAGTTCCAGGACTACCAACTTCTCCACTTGCCGTATATCGTAATCCTGAAAGTTTTACAGTTATAAAAATGTTTGCAGTTGATTTAAATTGATCTTCTAAAAGTTTGTCTTTGATAAGCGTCTCAATATCTTCACAGGTATACCCTAGAACATTAAATTTACCTAGATCTGGTATTCTAATATTTCCGTGAATATCAACTGTAAAGCCATCAAAGTAAGCACGTTCCTCTCCTGACGCATTCAAGCTTCCTTCACCTACTGGATTAAAAATAGTGACATTTTCTTGGTCTAATACTTTGATTCTGATATTTAAAATATCATTAATTTGAACACGATATAACTTAGGTTGCTCAACCAATGCTTGTGTGGAATCAATAGCAGTATTTTTATTTTGGAGATAAACAATATCCTTATGTGGAATACAAGATGTAGATAGGATACACAGTAATAATCCTGTAAGCAATAATAATCTATTCATTGTAAAGTTGCTTGTTGCTTCACAAATATAGTTTATCACTATTAATAACAAAACAATTCGTCGTTTTTTTGAGTAATATCGCTTTCTTTGTAAAAAATTTAGTTTGAACTATCTAACTGTAGAAAATATTTCGAAATCTTATGGTGAATTAGAGCTTTTCTCTGATCTCTCTTTCAGCATTCATAAGGATGATAAAATTGCATTCGTTGCCAAAAACGGAAGTGGCAAGACCTCAATTCTTAATATTCTGTCAGGAGCAGATACACCTGATTCTGGTCAAATTGTGATGCGAAATGGTTTGCGTATTTCTTTTTTATCACAATCACCACAATTTGATAACAGCTTGACCATAAATGATACTATTTTTAATTCTGATTCGCCTCAGTTGAAGATTATTGAAAATTATGAGAAAGCGCTCCAAAATCCAGAAAATACTGAAGCCTATCAAAAAGCTTTCGAGCAAATGGATATTCATAACGCTTGGGAATTTGAACTGCAGTTCAAACAAATCTTATCACAGCTAAAACTTGACGATCTCAATCAAAAGATTAGTACAATGTCGGGCGGACAAATAAAACGATTGGCGCTCGCTCAAGCCTTGATTAGTAATCCTGATTTACTCGTTCTTGATGAACCTACCAACCACTTAGATTTAGAAATGATCGAATGGTTAGAACAGTATTTTGCAAAATCACAGTTTACCTTGTTTATGGTCACGCACGACCGTTATTTTTTAGAACGCGTGTGCAACGAAATTATAGAGCTCGATCATGGAAAGCTATACACCTACAAAGGCAACTATTCGTATTACTTAGAAAACAAAGAAGCCCGAATTACTCAAGAGCAGGTCGAAACTGGAAAGGCCAAGCAACTCTATAAAAAGGAGCTAGAATGGATGCGCCGTCAGCCCAAAGCACGAACTACCAAATCAAAATCACGAATTGATGATTTCTCAGATATAAAGAAACGTGCACACCAACGCAGAAAAGATCACAAGATCCAACTTGAGATCAATATGGAACGATTGGGCAGTAAGATTGTAGAATTCCATAACGTATCTAAGGCCTTTGATGACAAGATTATTCTTGACGGATTTGAATATGTCTTTAAACGTGGTGAACGTATTGGTATTATTGGAAAAAACGGGACTGGAAAATCGACCTTCCTCAACATGCTCACGCACAGCCTTATTCCAGATACTGGAAAGATCATCATTGGAGATACCGTAAAATTCGGCTATTACACTCAAGGTGGTATTGAGATCAAACCACAACAAAAAGTGATTGATGTTATCAAAGAATTTGGCGAATTTATCCCACTTACTAAAGGCCGACAAATTAGCGCCAAACAGTTGTTAGAACGTTTTCTTTTTGATGGAAAAAAGCAGCACGACTATGTAGAAAAATTAAGTGGTGGTGAGCAAAAACGTTTGTATTTGTGTACTGTTTTAATTCAGAATCCTAATTTCTTGGTCCTTGATGAACCGACTAACGATTTAGATATTGTCACCTTAAATATTCTTGAAGATTTCCTTCTCGATTTCCCAGGTTGTTTGCTTGTGGTATCCCACGACAGATACTTTATGGATAAAATCGTAGATCATCTTTTTGTGTTTAAAGGCGACGGACAAGTACAAGATTTTCCTGGTAATTATTCCGATTATCGCGAGTATGATGCCTTACATCCTTCGGAAGCAAAAACAGAATCTGTCGATAACTCTAGTTCAGAACAAAAGGAAGATCAGAACAAAAGTCAGAAATTATCATACAACGAACAGAAAGAGTATAAAAATCTCGAAAGCAAAATACGTGCGCTCGAATTAGATAAAAAAGCACTCGAAGACCAATTTAACGACGCTTCATTGAGTCAGGAGAAAATTAACGAATTGTCGCAGCAGCTTCAGGGTATTATTGATGATATCGAAGCTAAAGAATTACGTTGGTTCGAACTATCAGAGAAATTTGAATCTTAATTATGTTTCAAATTATTGAATACATCAAATTTTTATTCAAGTCCACCAACCAACATGGTGTCCATTCTCCTTTTGTCTATGATTTGATCACCAAGTGCTTTTATGACAAAACGAAGTACGATGATTATGCAAAGCTTTTATCGTATAGAAACGCCTTATTAAAAAACACACAATCTATAGACATCACCGATTTTGGTTCAGGCTCAAGAGTGTTCAAATCAAATTCCAGAGCGATCAAAGCCATGGCCAAAACGTCTGGGACTCCCGTAAAAAGATCACAATTACTTTATAGATTAGTTCGTTATTTTAAACCTGAACATACCTTAGAACTTGGGACTTCATTAGGTATTGCTACTCATGCTATGGCGCTTGCCAATTCGAAAAATAAAATTACCTCGGTAGAAGGTTGCCCAAACACAGCTACATTTACAAAACATCAATTTGACGATTTCAATATCAACAATGTCACGCTTGAGAATAGTGAATTTGAAACTAGCCTTCCGAAGTTAAAAAACAATACCTACGACCTTGTTTTTTTTGATGGCAATCATAACAAAGAGGCGACACTTTACTATTTTAATGAGTTGGTTGATTCGGCACACAACGATTCTGTTTTTATTTTTGATGACATTCATTGGTCGAAAGATATGGTAGACGCTTGGAAAACGATTAAAGCACACCCTAAAGTCACGGTGACCATTGACACCTTTTTTTGGGGATTTGTACACTTCAGAAAAGAACAGGTGAAAGAAAATTTCGTCATTAGATTGTAACAACATTTAATGTGTTGCGTCATATGAAGTGAAATCTGTATCTTGCAGACACATCAATTAAAAGTATATTCCAGTATGGGAAACGTTATTGAAATTAGAGACATCATTCGTGATTTTCAACTCGGTCAAGAGACCGTTCATGTGTTAAAGGGCATCGATTTAGACATCGAATTAGGAGACTATGTTGCCATTATGGGACCTTCAGGTTCGGGAAAATCAACACTTATGAACCTATTGGGTTGCCTAGATACACCAACGGCTGGCTCTTATATTCTCAACGGTAAAGATGTGAGTCAGATGAGCGACGATGAATTGGCCGAAATTAGAAATACTGAAATTGGCTTCGTGTTTCAAACGTTCAACTTATTACCACGAACTACGGCTTTGGATAATGTCGCTTTACCAATGGTATATGCAGGTGCTTCAAAATCGCAACGTACAAAAAGAGCTGAAGAAGTACTAACTGATGTAGGTCTTGCCGATCGTATGGATCATAAACCTAACCAACTATCTGGTGGTCAACGTCAGCGTGTGGCTGTTGGTCGTGCACTTGTCAATAAACCATCTATTATTTTAGCCGATGAGCCTACAGGAAATCTAGATTCCAAAACAGGTCACGAAATCATGACCTTGTTTGACGAAATCCATCAAGCAGGAAATACGGTAATCATGGTAACGCATGAAGAAGATATTGCAGCACATGCGAAACGTGTGATTAGACTTCGTGATGGCTTGATAGAGAGTGATACGCGAAATTAAAAATGACTCCGTTTTGGCTTATTACTATTTTTGTGGTAGTTGGTTTGTATTTAACTTACCGAGATAATAAGAGTAAGCTTAATACAGAATTCTATAAAAACCTTAATATCAGTCAACTCCAACATGAACTACTTGATGTATTGGATAAGATATTAGAAAAGCACGATTACAACTCGAATTTCATATATGTAGATTTTGAAAATTTTGAGGCTCTCGATAAAGAAATTGCCAATTACAAAGCAGCAATTATTGATAACGACTGGAGCACTATTTATAAGCTAAGTGGGGAATTTAGACTTAAAGGCAGATTTCAAGTATTATCTGAAGATAATAACTGGCAAGAAGACTTCATTGTTTTAAATAAAAAATTCATTAACCATTTTAATGCATTCGAGAGTTACTACGAAAGTAGAAATTAGAATGCACGTCTTTATCATTAGAATTTCTTTTATTAGAAATTCAGGAAGTTTACTAGTCGAGAACAAGCACAAATAATTGTCTTGCCAGTTCTCTCATTACTTTTTAACTTGCATCTATGAAAATATATACAAAAACTGGAGACAAAGGAACAACGGCATTGTTTGGTGGCACACGTGTTCCAAAACATCATATTCGTATTGATAGCTACGGAACTGTAGACGAACTCAATTCACATTTAGGACTCATAAGAGACCAAGACATCAATAATCATTATAAAGATGTGCTCATAGACGTTCAGGATAGATTATTTACCGTTGGTGCTATTTTAGCAACCGATCCTGAAAAGGCCACACTCAAAAATGGAAAAGAGCGGTTAAACATCCCTAAAATTTCCGAAGCCGATATTGAGCAACTCGAACAAGAAATGGATACCATGAACGAATCATTACCACCAATGACGCACTTTGTGTTACCTGGCGGACATCAAACGGTGTCATTCTGTCACATCGCTCGCTGCGTGTGCCGTAGAGCCGAACGTTTAGCAAGTGCGCTTAATGATCTGGAACCTTTCCAACCGGAAAGTTTAAAGTACCTCAACCGACTTTCTGACTACCTATTTGTATTGGCACGAAAGTTGTCACATGATTTGCAAGCCGAAGAAGTAAAATGGATTCCGAAGAAAGAATCCTAGAGTACCACTTTGCAGAATAAATTACTAGTTCTACTAGGCTTAAAGCATAAAAAATATAAGTTCTTTAAAATTATTATTTAATTAATTCGTTTTTTTCTTGACTTTTTGAACTATAATTTTATTTTTGCAAAAAAATAAACACATTAAGAAATGTATTGGACATTAGAATTAGCATCGTATTTAAGTGATGCGCCTTGGCCAGCAACAAAAGACGAATTAATAGACTACGCTATTAGAACAGGAGCTCCATTGGAAGTTGTTGAAAATCTACAAGCGATAGAAGACGAAGGCGACTCTTACGATTCCATCGAAGAAATCTGGTCAGATTATCCGACAGATGAAGATTATCTCTGGAATGAAGATGAGTATTAAAGGTAATTGAAACAAAAATTACCATTAATGATATAAAAAAGTTAAAAAGTCTCTCATTGAGGCTTTTTTTGTGCCCGAAATTTTCAGTATAACTAACACAAATCATATCTTTGAAATTCCAGAATTTTTAAAGATAAAACGTTGTTCGCAACGTTTCTAATAACATAAATAAACACGAATGAGTTTTTTAAATTCAGTACTTAAAGTATTTGTAGGAGACAAAGCCAAGCAGGATGTGAAGGCGCTTACTCCTATTGTAGATCAAGTGAAATCTTTTGAAAGTGCACTTGAGCAGTTATCTCACGACCAATTGAGAGCCAAAACTGCGGAGTTCAAAGACAAAATAGCCGAAGCGCGTAAACCGCTTCAAGACAATATAGATCAATTATTAAAAGATGCTGAAGCCACTGATGATATTGACAAAAGAGAAGACATCTACCTTGAAATAGATAAAATCAAAGATGACATCTACGAGGTCTCTGAGGTCGTTCTTAATGATATTATGCCTGAAGCCTTTGCCGTAGTTAAAGAAACAGCAAAGCGTTTTGTTCACAATACCGAAATCCCAGTACAAGCTAATGAGTTTGACCGTTTAGTGTCTGGTGATAAAGATTATGTAACACTTCAAGGCGATCAAGCCATTTGGGCCAATTCTTGGGATGCCGCTGGTAAGCCAATTACTTGGGACATGATCCATTACGATGTACAGCTTATTGGTGGAGCAGCAATGCACCAAGGAAAAATTGCAGAGATGCAAACTGGTGAAGGTAAAACCTTAGTAGCAACCCTTCCTGTATACTTAAATGCCTTAGCTGGAAAAGGTGTGCATTTAGTAACGGTTAACGATTACTTAGCCAAACGTGATAGCGCGTGGATGGCTCCTATTTTTGAGTTCCATGGATTGAGTGTCGATTGTATTGATTACCACCAACCAAACTCTGAAGCAAGACGTAAAGCCTATAAAGCAGATATTACCTACGGAACAAACAACGAATTTGGTTTCGATTACCTAAGAGATAATATGGCACATTCGCCAGGAGATTTGGTACAGCGTCCACATCACTATGCGATTGTTGATGAGGTCGATTCTGTATTGGTCGATGATGCACGTACACCATTAATTATTTCTGGACCGATTCCACAAGGTGATCGTCACGAGTTTACAGAGCTTAAGCCAAAAGTCGATACGATTGTTAGTGCACAACGAAAAGAGCTTGTTGGCGTATTAGCTGAAGCTAAAAAATTAATTGCAGAAGGTGATACCAAAGAAGGTGGGTTTTTATTATTGAGAGCCTACAGAGGTATTCCTAAAAATAAAGCTTTAATTAAATTCTTAAGTGAAGAAGGGATTAAGGCCTTACTCCAAAAAACAGAGAATTTCTATATGCAAGATAACAACAGAGAAATGCCTAAAGTTGATGCAGAGCTCTACTACGTTATCGAAGAAAAAAATAATCAGGTGGAGTTAACCGATAAAGGTGTTGAATTCTTATCTGGTAAAGAAAATCCAGACTTCTTCGTCATGCCAGAAATTGGTATGGAGATCTCAAAGATTGAAAGCAAAGGCTTATCTAAAGAAGAGGAAGCTGCCGAAAAAGAAGAGTTGTTTAGAGACTTCGGAATTAAATCGGAACGTATCCATACACTCAACCAATTATTAAAAGCATACGCTTTATTTGAAAAGGACATCCAATATGTGGTGATGGACAATAAGGTGATGATCGTTGATGAGCAAACGGGTCGTATTATGGATGGTCGTCGTTATAGTGACGGACTCCACCAAGCGATTGAAGCGAAAGAAAATGTAAAGATCGAAGATGCAACGCAAACCTTTGCTACAGTAACTTTACAAAACTACTTTAGAATGTATCGTAAGCTATCTGGTATGACAGGTACTGCGGTAACAGAAGCTGGTGAATTCTGGGAAATCTATAAATTGGATGTGGTGGAAATTCCAACCAACCGACCAATTGCACGTGATGACCGTCAGGATTTAGTTTACAAAACAAAACGTGAAAAATACAATGCTGTTATCGATGAGGTTACCAACTTATCTCAAGCAGGACGACCAGTATTGATTGGTACAACAAACGTTGAAATTTCCGAGCTTTTAGGAAAGATGTTATCGATTAGAAAAGTACCGCATAATGTACTTAACGCGAAACTCCATAAAAAAGAAGCCGATATTGTTGCCGAAGCTGGACAACCAGGACAGGTAACTATCGCAACCAACATGGCAGGTCGTGGTACCGATATTAAATTATCAGACGCCGTAAAAGAAGCAGGTGGTTTGGCCATCGTCGGTACAGAGCGTCATGATTCACGTCGTGTCGATCGCCAGTTACGTGGTCGTGCAGGACGTCAAGGAGATCCAGGAAGTTCACAGTTTTATGTGTCTTTAGAAGATAACCTCATGCGTTTATTTGGTAGTGAGCGTATTGCCAAAATGATGGATAAAATGGGATTAAAGGAAGGTGAAGTGATTCAGCATTCTATGATCTCAAAATCGATTGAGCGTGCACAGAAAAAAGTAGAAGAAAACCAATTTGGTGTTCGTAAGCGTCTCTTAGAATATGATGATGTGATGAATGCACAGCGTGAAGTGGTGTACAAACGTCGTCGTCATGCCCTACATGGTGAGCGTCTTCGTGTAGACTTAGCAAATATGATCTACGATACCTCTGAAGGGATTGCAGAAAATAATAAAGCAGCTGAAGACTTCAAGAATTTCGAGTTTGAATTGATTAGATACTTCTCGATGAGCTCGCCTATTTCCGAAGCAGATTTTAAAAAGTTATCGGTTCAGGATATTGCTGGAAAAGTCTATAAATCTGCCTTTGAGCATTACAGAGAAAAAATGCAACGTAACGCCGAGTTGGCATTCCCAGTGATTGAGAATGTGTACTTGAATCAACGTGATAAATACAAGCGTATCGTGGTACCGTTTACCGATGGTGTGAAGAACTTACAAGTGGTAACAGACCTTGAAAAGGCTTATGAAACCAAAGGCACACAGTTAATCAACGATTTTGAAAAGAACATTACTTTGGCGATTGTTGATGATGCTTGGAAAACACATTTACGTAAAATGGATGAGTTAAAGCAGTCGGTACAATTAGCGGTTCACGAGCAAAAAGATCCGTTATTAATCTATAAGTTTGAAGCTTTTGAGTTGTTCAAGGAAATGATTGACCAGGTGAATAAGGATGTAATCTCGTTCTTATTTAAAGGCGAATTACCTTCGGAAACACAAAATAACATCCAGGAAGCAAAAGCACGTAAGCAAGAGAAGCTTGAAACGCAAAAGGACGAAATCCCTAATATGGATGAACGTGCTGCACAAAGTAGAGCTGCTGGTGCTGGTGCATCTCGCCAACAGCAACAAGTGGTTGAAACTATTGTTAGAGAGCAACCAAAAATTGGTCGTAATGATAAAGTTACGATTAAGCATGTGATGAGTGGCGAAAATAAAACGGTCAAGTATAAACAAGCCATTCCCTTAATAGCTAAAGGTGAATGGGTCTTAGTCGAGTAGTCGCTAAGCGACATTTGACTTCTCACTCAGACGCAATGACGTTTGACAAGACTTGGTCAAACGACAAGCCGTATGTCACACTGAGCACAGTCGAAGTGTCTCATAACAACATAAACATCAAAATCCCGAGTATAACACTCGGGATTTTTTATTTGAAATATACGTAGAACTACGTATAAATTGTACAGCTTATTGTTATAGCTTTATAAGCTATAAAATGGAACTTAATTTTTGTTTTTGGGAAGTATATTACCAAAAATAGGAACTTTTGTCTTCATATAATGAGTTGGCAACAAGCGCTCATAGAAGACAAGAAACAAATCAAAAAAAGACAAGGAATCATATTTACTATGAATAAATTTAAATGTAATCTTTATGTCCTTGGTAGTCCAGGAGTTGGAAAGACTTTTCTAATAAAGATTATTGAGGAATTCACTCAAATTAACAATCAATTAAAAAAAGATATACAGAAAGAGACTGATTGGATTATTAGAACAAAAACTGATGAAATCAATGTAGAAATCAAAGAAAAAAGAAATATTGATTTAGTTGCGAAAGAACTAAATGATAAAAAAGTAAAAAACTTTATTATTTACATAGTTGAAGCTAAAAAAAATGGTTTAAATCCTGTAATAAATAGTAATCATATTGAGCAATTAAAAATTCTTTCGAAGAAATCAAAAATAATTGTTGGGTATCATTTTGGATTTGATCATTTTGATAGGAAAGTCAGTCATAGTCCTATAAAAAAATATTTTCCTTTTGTTGAGTATTTTCTACCTATTAATGGTTTGAATTTTCGTGAATATGAAGGATTATATCAATTAGGTCCTGTTCTAAGACAAATTATTATTAATTCTCTTTCAAATTCGCTTGAATATGCAAAAGGACTTATAAAATCAAATTTTGAAACAAAAGAGTTAACCTTGGATTTAGGGAACTGTGGCTTGACAAGTTTAAATGATATAAAAGAGTTATTTAATAATACACATCTAAAAACTTTGATTCTAAGCAACGAATGGGGAGAATACCTGAATGGAGCTTGGGTGAGAAAAACTAGCAATAATAAATTAGATTCAAATGTATTATTCAGTTTTCCATCAGAATTAAAATACTTAAAAAATCTAGAAGTCCTTATTTCGGGAGGAAATTGGAAAAATTCTTATAGAAGTAAAAGGTCTTTTATCTCAAATTGGAGTATTACTGATATCAAACCATTATCTAATTTAAGAAAACTCTCAATCTTAAACATTAGTAATAACGAGATTAATGCAGTATCACCATTATCAAGATTATCCAATTTAACTAAACTGTACTTAAATAACAATTGCATAAGTCGTTTCTCAACTATTAATAAATTCCCAAATTTAAATGAGCTCTATTTAAGTAACAATAAAATAAAAAGTCTTATTTTTCTATCTTCTGAGTCGAACATTCAAACCATTGATTTGCACTCAAATCAGATAACTGACCTTTCTCCGATTAAAAATTTAATCTCAAGAATTGATATTAAAGATTCAAGATGGGAGAACAACACAATTAGTATTGCAAGCAACCCTTTATCAATACCGCCAGCTGAAATAGTTGCAAAAGGTAAAAAAAGCGTGATGACATATTTTTCAAAGCTCGAATCTGAAAAAGAAATTCAGATTGAACCTTATATAAATGGAGACATTAAGCTCATAATGGTTGGTAATAGCAATGTAGGTAAATCGACTTATGTTAATTGGTTAAAAACTGAAAAAGTAAATAAAAAAATAGCAACTACTGATTGGCTAGATTTTGGAATCTGGAAAGCACAAAAAAACTCTAAAAGCTACAATGTTAGAATTTTTGATTTCGGAGGACAGGAATATTACCATGACACTCATCATCTTTTTTTTACTAACAGAACTGCATATATACTTTTATGGGAAAGTTCTTCTAATTATTTTGATGAATTAGAAATAAACCAACTCCAAAGTGATGGAAATAAAAAGAAAGTAAAAATTGAAACTTTTCCCATTGAATATTGGCTTGATTCAATCAGATATCATACACAAAAAAGAAAATTAACCCAAGTTGAAAAATCAATAACAAAAATTCTAGATGAGCGAGATCAGCAAATTGAAGAATCAGTTTTAAGTAATACAGAATGGACTAAACACGTCTTAGAATCTACTAACAAGTTATCTAAACCCATTGAAGATGAAGAGAATATATTGGTGCTTCAAAATAAAGCAGATTCAAAAGAACTAAAATCATTTCTAAACGAGGCATCTATTAGAATTAATTATCCGAAAATATATGACTTCGATCAAGTTTCAGTATACAATAATAAAAGACTTGATCTATCAAAAGATATGTTATTTGATATTTTTGATAGTCTGGACGTTTTAAATCGACAGTATCTTGGAACTTGGAATTATATTAAACAGGATATTGAAAAAAGGGAATTTAAGAATCACTTTTCGATGGACGATTTTCTTAAATATTGTAATTCAATAATTGAAAAAATCCCTGAATTAAAAGGAAAGTCACAAAAACAGAAAAACACGATAATTTTCAATAAAGAAGATGCCCTAGTTTTTGCAAACTTTTTAGCAGATATAGGATTATGCCTCTATTATCCTGAAAGTAAAACCTTGAATAAAAAAGTGTTTTTGAATCAAAATCAAATACTTAAAGACTTGAATCAAGTACTTCTAAAAATAAATAAATCTACTGGAGAAATTAAAAAATCTGAAATTATAAGTGCTTTAGGAAAAAACGAGTCAAGTAGTGAAGTTTCAGATTTAATTAATTTAATGCTTCATTTTAAAATTCTTTTTAAGCATCCACTGGAATTAAAAAAATCTTTTGTTGCCCCACTTTATTTACCACAAAACCCACCTCAAAGTATAAGAATATTTAATTCACTTTTTAAAAGACCTGTTTATCGCTTTCAATATGAAACCTTTATTCATAAAAGTGTTATTCTTGATTTCTTTGCTGCTTACGGATCAAAAGCATTTAGCGAAACAAATGATGACTCCTTGTTTT
Organism: uncultured Psychroserpens sp.; assembly: GCF_947500255.1. Lineage (GTDB taxonomy): Bacteria > Bacteroidota > Bacteroidia > Flavobacteriales > Flavobacteriaceae > Psychroserpens. The sequence continues at coordinate 501,620 of NZ_CANMRL010000002.1, forward strand.
ATTTTTGGAGAAATGGTATTGTTATTAAGGATGAAAGCACCAATGAAATTGTGATGGTTAAGTTTATTCCTGGAAATAATAAAAGTAAATCCGCTTATCTAGATATTTATGCTGTAAATAATACTGATGACAAATTCATAAAAACAATTGTAGATTATATTGACTCAATAAATCAAGGTATAAAAGTTAAAAAGCTAGTGCCAGTTGAAAATTCAACGGAATATATTCCATTGGAGACAATATATCAAAACGAAAAAAACAACAACTTAGTCTTTTACTACGACAAGAAAATTTACCGATTAACGGAATTTAAAAAACATTTAAACACTCCAATGAAAATGAAAAAAATATTCATATCATATTCCAAACAAGATCTTCGATTAGTGAATAAATTTATTGAGCATCTTTCTGCATTGAAAAGGGATGGCAAAGTTTCTCATTGGTATTGTAGCGAATTAGAAGCTGGATCTGTCTGGAGTGATGAAATTCAAAAAAACCTAATGGAATCAGATATAATATGTTTTATGATTAGTCCAAACTTTATGAAAACAGATTATATTCATGAGCACGAAATAAAAAAAGCTTTTGAAAGAAAAGAAGAAGATCCAAGCTTTAAAATTGTACCAATTATTTTGAATTTTTGTCGATGGACAACTACTAAGAACAACTTAGGCTCTTTCACAGGTCTACCCTACACTGCAAAACCAGTAATGGATTTTGATAACCAAGATATGGCATGGTATATAGTGGAGGAGTGTCTTCGTCTCATGATTGAGGATGATCTTAATCCAATTGGAGATGATTTTTACAATGATAAGTTACCTGGAGATGTTTTGAAATTATATACGAGAATTATTGAGGGTAAAGTTGATAAAAATACCGATTAATTATTAATGAAAAAATTCCAGCTGGTAACAATGAGTATAGTTAATAGTTACAGATGGCTAAGACGACAATCTTTGTGTCCTTTTTACTATATTATATTGCGGAAAATAAGGCGTGTACTTTTCCGTAACAAATCATACACGAACACGTTAGACATAATTTAAATTTCACCTATGAAAAAAACACTTTTAATAATAACAATTGCTTTTTTTGCTATTTCTTGTCAATCAGAGTCGGAATTTAATAAAAAAGGGAAATTCTATAAAGGAATCGATGGTGAATTAGAATTATACTTGACATTTATTAATGACACAATAGTCGCCATCAATTCAGATAGTTTAAAAATTTGCAGATGGAATTTTATGAAATTCAAGAATAGCTCTAACGGACTTTTTAAAACCAACGAATTAAAGACCGATACAACATGGTTTAAATCGAAAAACAAATATGTTGAATTGTATTTTGAAAATCAAAAAATAGAATTTAAAGAAACTGAAATACCAAAAAGCCATATTGAAAAAACAAAAAGAGAATTGGAATTCGTTCGTAAGTTTTCTGATAAGGGAATAACCTTTGAATGCGATTATAGCATAAAGCAAATTGGATATTTCTATGAGGAAGCAATTAAAGAAGTTAAAGATAATCTTAAGAATCCAAACACGGCAAAATTCAATGAGACATATATTCATAAATACAAAATGTTTAATGATGAAAATGAATACGTAAAAAGTAAAACTACTCTTGTGTCTTTGGAAATAGAGGCGAAAAATGGTTTTGGCAACTTTACAGAAGACAAGTATTATGTCTTTTTCACACCAATGGAAAAGGATGAATCAAAATACGATGTAAAGTTTAGTGATTCACCAATTTTAGAATATGATATAACAGAACGATATAAAGAAATCATAGATGAATTAGGAGAATTAGAACTAGAAGAATAAAACTATGCCTGAGAGCATATATAATTAATTGCTTGGTTCTAGACCACTCGGAAAACCCTACCGATTCCCCTCTGGTTCGTTTTCTTTTACTAACTTAGTTCTTAACCATACACAACGAAATCATATACGAACATGTTAGCATCAATTTGTAAAAACATGAGACATAGACAAATATTAACCGTTTTTTTATTGTTCACTACAATCAATTTGAGTGGGCAAGATTTATTCTTTATAGGTGAAAAAAGTTATCCATGTACTGAAACAATAGTCCTAATTTCAAATAAAGAAGACTCAGATGACTTGAAAATTCTTTTTGCGAAAGATGATTCTTCCAAATATGTTGCAGTTTTCACAAAACCAAAATTGAATTCTGATTTCACTGGAAAATTAATTATCTATCTTGATGATGGAACAGTCATAGCATGTGAGAATTTAATCGAATCTGATTTTGTTGATGATATTGCTAAGGCAGTTTTTGTTTTAAACGAAAAAGACTTGAGTAAGTTAAAAAAAAGCAATATAAATACTGTTAGATTTACGCTAAGGGTATTAGATCTAAAAGATGTTAATCATTCAGCCTCAAATAAAAATTCCCATAAAACCGATTTTATGAAGATTATTAATGAATTCTTTGATTAAAAAACAGGTGCCATCAACGTGTATTGTCAATTGCTGATTCTGTGAGTACTCAGACACGAGCGTAGCAAACTGGCGCTAGCAAAATCCTACGGATTTTCCTCTGGTTCGTTTTCTTTCTTTAAATTTAATGAATCAAAGAACAACTAACGCTTTGAGGTTAGTATTTCGTTTTTATGTAATCATTTAAGTATCTAAATCTATGGACAAATTATTAGAGATTGACTTTTCACTCGTTCTTGCAACTGTTGCACTTATCATTTCCTTTATTTCATTCAAAAAGACGAAAGACTATAATTCTGCTAGTTTCTTTATGGAGTTAATAAGAGAATTCAGAAGCCCAGAATTTGTTGATCATCGTCTTTATGTGAAAAATCAGTTGTCCCAAGAAAATATAACTGTGCTTTCAAAAACTGGACATCATCATGTGATGCAACTCTGCCATTACTTTGATACCTTGGCGTTATTGGTTAACAATAAATTGATTAAAAAAAATATTGTAAAAAAGTTCTTGGGAAAAAGCATATACGAATACTGGGTTATTGTAGAACCTTATATAAAAGATCAGAGAGAAAAAAGAAACTTCCCAGACTATCAAGAAGAATTTGAGAAGCTAGCGTTAAGTTGCAAAAACTCTTAAAAGAACAGATTTCTAATATCTCAACACTCTAATATTATCCTATTTATCATTCACCCATTATCAAACAATACAACCTAATTCTGCATCCTATAAACCACATAAGGCGCTATCGTGGTCCAAATCAGAACAAAGATCCAGACACGACCTTCGAGAATATTATAATCATTAAACAATTTGCTCCAAGAGTGACCTGCCACATAGTGTCCAAATAAAAACTCAAAAACAACAGTGCAGCCTAACCAAAAGACACCTAGTTGTAATGCCTCCTTAGCAGATTCTAGTTTTAAAAAACGCAGGAGGATCCAAACATAGATTCCAAATAAAACAATTAACGTCACTGTAGATAATTGATGTGCGACCAATTCTTTAAAACGACTTGCTAAAACTTTTTCACGAAACAATCCGTTTAAAATGGCAATGAATACCATAGGAATCCAAGCGAGTAGATATTTCCACATCATTGATAGAGTTGTATTATTATACTAATTTACGACAAGCTATATTATAATTCATAGTTCAAATATCTTTTTAGAAAATCATGTGAGCTTCCCAACATTTCAGTTTTATTTGTTAACTTAGTTCTAACCAGCAATTAAGCACACACAAACACCTAATATGAATAAACTATACACACTTCTCATTTCCATATGCTTTTGTAGTCTATACACTTTTGGACAAAACGAGGTTGAAAATTGGGAATCCTATATAGCATCATACGAAGAAAACAAACCTGGATCGACTACAGTTAGGATGGACATTTTCGATCAAACACCCTTACCAGAATATCCTTATGTATTGGTAACTGGAATAACATACGAAAGTAAAAGAGAAGACGGATTTCCCGAAGATGAAACCTTTCGATTATTACACAAGATTGGAGATGAACTTATTACATTAATCAATGAGAATTCTGAACATATATGTGTTGGCTCATTCATGTTTAATTACGAACGCCTCGAATACTTTTATCTTAAGAGCAGCAACGGAATTGAAAATAAACTAAAGGAATTCTATACATCAAACTACCCAAACTATGACTATTATATAAATCTTAAGGAAGACAAAAACTGGACTTATTATAGAGAGTTTCTTTATCCAAATGAAGAAATCATCGAATATCTTGGAGATCAAAGTGTAGTTGAGACTCTAATAGAAGCTGGAGATAATTTGAGTAAAGCCAGACGTGTTGATCATTGGGCATACTTTGACGATGAATCAAAAATGGAATCCTTTAAAAAAGAAATTAAAAAATTGAAGTTTAAGGTTGAAAACTCTACAAAAATTGAGAATGAATCCAAACCATATGTCATCCGTTTTTATAGAACAGACAAAGTTGACCTTAATTCTATTTACACCATTACGTCCTCGCTAAGAAAATTAGCCATATCCTACGACGGTGATTACGACGGATGGGAAACTTCGGTTGAAAAAGAATAGCTAAAAACATATAACAACGTGTATAACTAATTGCTAGTTCTATGCATACTCGGAAACGAGCGTAGCAAACTGGCAAAGCAAATTATCAACGGAATGATATTTGATGCAACTCAGGAAACTCACATCATGAAAAAAATTATCATTCTTCTACTCTTGAGCTTGAGCTTCAACTCAGCCATTGCAGACTGTACATCCAACGGCATGTATTTCTTTCCCGAAACTAGGGAGATTAGCTTAAATTCAATGTTTATTATTCAAGGCTATGCCTTTAGTCAAAAAACAATAAACAGTTTTAAAGAGCGTACTATTTATCTGGAAAGTGAACATGGAGAGTTAATTGAGCTTCACCTCCAAGATATCTTAAAAGGGCAAATGCAATTAACACAAGCTATTTTTTGTCCTGTTTCCGAATTAAAACCCAATACAACCTACGTGCTTAAATACACAGACCAAACCAATAGTGAAGGCGCAGAAATGTCTAAATACAATCGTAAAAAAAAGAAAAGAGAAAAAGTCTATTGGACGACGACTGGCGATACATCAAGTACTCCACTCCATTCTAACCTAACACTTGAATTTAAAAATTCTGAAGTTGCTTATTATGGTTGCGGACCATCAGCACACGCGGTCTTCAAAATTAAGCATATGCCAGAATCTGAAGTTTGGTTTAAAACAGAAGTGGTTGAAGTGAGCACTAATACAAGCACGACATTTTACTTAATAGGAAGAGAAGACCAACTCTATATTGGACACGGCATGTGTTCTGGAGCGTTTCGATTTAATGGAAAAGGCAAGTATAAAGTGAGGTTTACACCAATGAACATAGATGGGAAATCGCTAACAACAACAGCATGGAAAACATTTGAAAGTCCGTTCGCGACTGCTAAAAATCCGTATGGGAATTAAAACCCTTATGCATTTTCCTACATTGTGGTTTTATTTACTAATTTAGTTCTGGTCAACACATCTAACAATGAGATTACTGAATTTCTTTAAAAAAGATCCCAATATGCTGGTTAAAATGGTGGTGCTTTATGTGAGTTCCGAATTGAACTCGATCTTAATCGCTCCGCAATATGTTGATGAATCTTGGATACGATATGAACAAGAGGATATTGAGCAATTAGACTTTGACTGCACAGATGAAAGCTTGGGTGAAGCGATCAAAAGAAATTTCGACAAGTTTGCGGTAAAAAACATGCCAAATACAAAAAGAACGACTAAAGACTGGCCTGCATATCAAGCCAGTAAATTAAAGACCGAGACGGAATTTGAACACCACTATTTCAAGATTTCCATTAATGGCGCTAACGACGCAAATATCATCATGGTGTTTGAAGCCGATATGAAATCGAAGCATGATATTAATGTGACTAGTTCTGTCTCTGCTCATGCTGAAAACCACAAACTAGGAAGACTCGTCAAACAATTACACGACATTCAAATTAACCGAACCATAGAATAAAAGTTAACCCATTTACATAAATTTAAATACAAACCAATCAAAAATCAATCGCACATGACACGAAAAATTACAGCTCTTTTTTTAGCAAGCATCATTTTATTTACAACCAGCTGCGCTAGTATTGTTAGTAAATCAAAGTATCCTATTTCCATTGACAGTTCTCCTTCGGGAGCAAAAATTACGATTACGGATAAAAAAGGTAACGACGTCTACACTGGTAATACACCTGCAACCTTAAAATTAAAAGCAGGGAACGGTTATTTTTCTAAGGCCAGATATGAGGTGAAATTTGAAAAAGAAGGCTATGATGTTAAAATTGTTCCTGTTGAGTTCAAACTCGACGGTTGGTATTTTGGTAACATTCTTATTGGTGGATTGTTAGGAATGCTCATCATTGATCCAGCATCTGGAGCCATGTACAAGTTGGATACAGAATTCTTAAATGAAACGCTCACCCAATCTACTGCTAGCGTTGAGAAGGACGGATTAAAAGTGTATGCGCTTACCGATATTCCAAGTGAATGGAAAGCACATTTGGTGGCTTTAGATAAATAAATCAAAAAGTTCAAACATCGCTTCAAAATAAAATTTTGGTCGACTAGCACTTATACAGTATCTTGAAAAGATTAATCAAAACACTTCTTCAATCATGGACGATATTAATTGGCTTTCAATGATTTTGGCGACACTAATGCCACTACTCATCGGATTTCTCTATTACCACAAAAATGTATTTGGTAATGTATGGATGGATTCGGTAGGTATGACCGAGAATCAAGCAAAAAAACCAAATGCGATAGTGACACTTATCGTCGCTATTGTGCTGTCTTTTTTTCTATCCTTTTTTCTTTTGAATTTTAATAACTCTGGTATTAATCAGGAAGGTGATTTTGACACCTTTGCGCATGGTGCTTGGCATGGAACTTTTATTGCCATTACAACCGTTGCCCCTGTTATTGTAGTCCAAGGTTTTTTCGGACGCAGAAAATGGAAACATATGCTTATTAATATTCTCTATTGGATTATTACGCTTGTACTGATGGGCGGAATTTTGGATAGCATGAATCATTGGCAAAACATTCCAATGCCAGATGGATTTTAGCGGAAGGAAAAACGCATACCAATAGCATATAATTATGAAAAAAATACTAGTCGTAATATTTATCTCCATAGGTTTACTATCGTGCTCAAAGACCGAAAATGAAGTGTTGAGTAGTGACATAGAGACATTTATTAAAGCTAATAATGAAAATGATTTTGAGACTTTGGTAGACTATTATCCAGAATTCTTTTTTGACTCTATCTCTAAAAGCGAAGTCTTGGTCGAACTTAAAAAGTTTTATTCGGAAGACACAAAGAACAAAATGGTGTTGGATTCTGATTTTAAAATTGATACTATAATTTACAAGAACTCACGACATTATGCTCGTATCCAAAGCGGTCAAACCATAACTATGGATTTGACGGAATTTGAAGATGAAAATGGAATGGATTATGCAGTTTCAATGGCCTATAATCTTTTTGTTAGTCAGTATGGTAAAGATAACGTGACATACAATAAAGGCGAATGGATATTTCATATTCGGTCTGAAAAACCACTCTATGGGATGAAAAATGAACATGACAATTGGAAATTTATAGAATCAAATCAAGACACGGGAAAACATATTCCGATTGAAATCATAACCTCCCAGTAATTATAAACTAAAAAGCCTGATAGAAATTTATCAGGCTTTGGTTTTACTTATTTTTACTTTAAATTCTTCCTTAAGAATTTAGAAATATAGTTGGCAATTTCATCACCTTTCTCCTCCAAAGCAAAATGCCCAGTATCTAATAAATGAAACTCCACATTTTTCAAGTCTCTCTTATAAGGATAAGCACCTTCAGCCGGAAAAATAATATCATTCTTTCCCCAAACAATTAATGTTGGTGGTTGGTGTTTTCTAAATAGCTTTTGCCACTTTGGGTATGAGCTTACATTAGTACGATAGTCATAAAACATGGCTAATTGAATTTCATTATTCTCTGGTCTACTGAGGTGTTGCAAATCAATATGCCAATTATCAGGACTCACTTTAGAGATATCTTGCACGCCATGAGTATACTGCCATTTTAGACCTTCTAATGAATGAAACCCTTCTAATGCCTTTCCATTAGCTATAGTATAATCATTCCAATAGGTTCTTAAAGGATTCCAAAACTCTGTTAGTCCTTCTTTATAGGCATTCCCATTTTGTACAATAAAAGCTTCAACGCGCTCAGGATGCCTTTCAAAGATTCTGTATCCTATAGGAGCACCATAATCCATTAAATATAAACTATAAGTATCAACTTTAAGTTTCCCTAAAAATTTTTCTATAATGATAGACATATTTTCAAAAGTATAGTCAAAATCTTTCATTGCAGGTTGTGAACTTCTACCATATCCAGGGTAATCTGGTGCAATTAAATGATACTCTGATGACAGATCTTTCATTAAATTACGGAACATGTGAGATGATGTTGGATAGCCATGTAGTAAGACTAAAGTAGGTGCATTTTTAGGGCCAGCTTCTCGATAAAAAATATCCAAACCATCAACTTTCACAGTATTATAGCTGGTAGGATAGGTTTTCTTTGAATGGGTCTCTTTGTGTGATTGACCTTGAACTAAGATTGTACTTAGGGTCAAAATAAAAATCATTGCATAAGTTTTCATTGTTTTCATTGTATTCATTGTTTTTAGTAATTGTGATTATATTTAATTACCGAACATTCGGTAAAATTTATATTTAAATTTTTTTAATGATATCTGTTTCTAATGTTATCTAGGATATTCATAAAAGGTTGTGTTGATCCAATCGATTTAGACATTACAAGACTACCTTGAATATCAATAAATGTTTGATTTGCTTTTTGTGTGGCTTCTTTTTTACTCATGCCTTTGTCCACACCAAAACTTATAAAACCATTGATCCAAAGATCTATCCCTTGTTTTATTTGATCTCCAAACAAAGAAATTCCAGAATCAAGGGAAAGTGATCGATACATACAAGTTTCAAGACCTCCATTATACATATCATTTATACTAGAAAGCACTGTATCAAGTCGTTCGCTATGTGATATATTCTCATCCACAAGTACTTTATAAATACTTCGTTTTACCATACTTTCCAAGTACGCAAGAACCGCAGAGGCCATATCTTTCTTTCCTCCTTCAAATCTATGATAAAGACTTGCTTTTTTTAATCCTGTAGCTTCAGATAACTCTTTAAGACTAGCACCATCATAACCTTTAGATCTCATAACAGACATTAGTCCGTTTAACATTTGTTCATCTTGTACTTTTTGTGGTCTCATAGTGCAAATGTAAAATTATTTAATATTTTACCAAACGTTCGGTTATTATTTAACATTTTATTAACTAACTACAACAACTAATACCTTTACAAAACAGGTAGATATACTCTTCAATATACGTAGAACTACGTATAGGATATATATCTAAAATCCTCTATTTTTATTTTGTTAAATTAGAGCTCTTCTGAGAATAAAATCTAGTTCATCTTAATGAAAAACTATACTATTACCGTTGATAAAAAGCATTTAGAAGATACCTTGACGCATTGGTCAAGCCTTTCTAGTCATACCAAACAAATAGTTGAAAACATAAAAAATGAACATTTCTTAGAAGCGTCGGCAATGAACGATATACTTACTGAAATTGTCAATAACAAAGATGATTTAACATTACTAGAAAAAAAATTAACCGATTTTGTAAGAGCTAATTCACTTAGAAAAGGTGATGTTATAAAAAGAGATTGTCCAAATAAACTTGGTACAGTTATGCCTTTGAGTTCTTTCAAAAGACATTTGGATTCGTATTATCCAGATAGATTCATTACGTATACCATTGATGATTTCCTAACTGCATTGAAAGCAAATAAAATTAGAAGCAAGGATAAAGATCTAATGATCAAAGCTCCTAATAGGTCGATATGGTTTACTTGGAATGAAAATGAGTGTAGAGCAGATCCTTTTTCATTTATGGAAACAGAATTTGCAGAAGAAGCAAGACTTGCTCTCGGACTTGGCTACAATGACTATAAGACAACTAATTTTATAGCCTTTATTTTTAAAACAGATCTTAAAAAAACACTTTACAGGCCAACATTTGCAGATAGCGATTTGTCTGAATTTTTTCGTCCTACCGAATTAAAATTTAAAAATTATGGTAAAACTTATATTCTGAATGAGGGAAAATTCAGAACAAAAACCGTAGATTATAAAATTGAAAACGTATCGTATCTGCCTGAGGCTATAAATGTATCTCAGCTCTTCAAAATTGAAGATTTAGAATATGTTAAAATACTACATGCAATAAAATGAAAATTCAGGATATTCTTTCTAATAATTTAGATCCTTTCGAGGCACTTACTAATGATGAATTAGAAGCGTTTTTGACTATGATCTTAAGCAAACAAGACCATATTTTAGTCCAATGGTTTAGCTCAGATAAAGGTATAACTGCCTCAGACAAAGCAATTGATTACTTGCTTGAATTTCCAACATATAGTTTTGAAAAAAGAACGGAACTCTTTGAATATATGTTCAATAATGAATTTTATAAAGATCAAGAATCAATCATTATTAAAGGCATCCTATTATTTTGCAGATCAAATAAAAGAGCGTTAAGCAATCATTATATCTATTCTAAATTGACATCGGCCAAAACATCGACCCAATTAAAAATGCAACTAGCATATATTTATTATCGGTTGAATAATAGAAAACTAAAAGAGTTAAATTATTTAAGTGATATACATAAGAAGGTAGTATTACCTCTTTTTATATCTAAGCATTCAAAATCGAATTTATCAGATATTGAAACCTTTGTTGACAAAATGGTCATTCCCGAAGATCAAGTAATAGATGAGTTATCTAATTATTATAAAACTAGCTTTTTTGATTTGTTTGAGTCATTAAATGAACAAAAGGATGCTTCAATAACTATTAAGTTAATTGAACGTTTTCAAAATTCAAAAGCTTTTAGCATTATTAATGAAATACTTGATTATGATGAGTTTAAAGATTTAAGAGAAAGAATAGATGAATTCGAAAATTTTATTGTGGAAACCAAAAAAATTGAAGAATTTAAAAAAGAAGCAGCTAATGTCATGAGTTTACCTGCCACAAAACATATTGCGTTTTATAATTAAATTAATATGGAGAACATTACTTACCAATCAAAGTTAGATGAGATTCTGTACTATTATAGAATTCAAGATTCTGAAGATTTAGATAAAGCGGAAAACAAGATTCAAATCAAATTGTATTTTGACACTTATGACATTATTACAATGATTCTTGGTTTATGTGCATTAAGTAAACCAAATTCAATTGACATTAATGAATTTGATCAAAATGAATCCTTATTGATTTATGCTTCTGTCGTAAGAGGTTGGTTAGATAATATTCATCTTTTAAAATCACATCAGGATGAATTTTTAATAAAATTAAATGACTCTGACCTTATGTTTACTAAAGATCAAATTGTAGAAGATTTGAAATTGGACTTCATAGGTAGAATAGATATTGATAATATAAAAAACAATCTAAAAACTGCAGATTCGACCAAAAATTATTTTGAACAGATACAGGTTAATTGCGAATCATTATTCAAAATCAATTATCTTCTAAATCCTACGAAATGGATCGATCGATCAAAATTGTATTCTAATAATGTTATCTTTTTTAAAAAATATAAACTAACATATGAAGAGTTAGGAAAAACAGAAATATTTAAAGATGCATTAAGTATCTTAAATACTATTAGACCTAAAGTCAAACAAATTCGAAGTAACTATATTGATGCCATAGCTATTTCTCAATTACAACAAGAACTTGATCTATTTAACTCGAAGAAAACTAAAACACTACCCCTTTTTTATAAATCAACTAGTACTCTTGGAAAAGCGCTAGACGAGCTTACGAAATTAGAGAAAGATTATCTTACTTACAAAAGAGGCTCTGAGAAGATAAGTATATTTAGAGGATCAGATTATTATAAGATCGATTCCATTTTTAATGCTCTAAAAAAACAGGAGTCTTCAGAGATTATTGAAGATCTAGAAGCAATCAAAAACGAGATTAAAAACACGTTTAATAAAGAAGTAAGTGGTAATTCTCTAATCGATGATCCTGAAAGAACATTAGAGCTTATAAAAAACGATATCAATATAAATTTTTATGAGAAAATTTGGTTTGATAATGATGGGTATAAAGAGATCTTGAAAACACTTTCTTCTCTTACTGAAAATAACAATAAGTTTAATAAAAAAGATGTCCAAACCATAATCTCAAGATATAAAAAAGAGGTTAGTAAAGAATACAAAAATGAAATTGAGTATCTAAAGAATCTAAATGATGTTTGGGATCAGTTCAAGCATATAGATTTTAACAAACTGAAAGATCTACTTCCAGAAAAAAGAGATATTAATCTTTATACAGATTTTGCATTAACGCGATTTCCTCTTTCAAGCAAAGCCTATGATATCGTCACAGAAAGCATGGAAAATTTGTTTGGTAGTCTTGAGAAAAATGATAATCTAGAGTTTCAAACAAATATTATTAATGGTCTGGCTAATTGCTTATATGCAGAAAAAATTAGTGATAGACATGTTTCCTATTTTGTTATTTTATGGATTTTAGGAGAATATGATTTAATCTGTAGCCTATTTAGTTTTATCATCAAAAAAAGAAAGTTACTTAAAACTAAACCTAACAAATGGAAATTTGAAGAAATAGGTGTTCTTAGTATATATGGCGCATCATTGATTATGTGTTCCCCTCCTCAAAGAGATGAACTTATTGACCTTATCAACCTATTTAAACTAATAGATCAACCCAAAGATGATCTTTATAGGATACATATGCTTATTGCTTATTTTAGTTTTCAGGTTTGGGACAATGCCTCTAAAATAATTATCCCAGAAATGACCAATAAAAAACTCGATGACATTCCATATCGAGCATTTTATGATAATGCTCTAGACTATGGTGAATTGACCAAGGATAAATTATCTACTTTAAAAGATAAAGGTGAGGATAAATTATTCAAAGAACGAAAATATTATTATATGATAAATTCAATCCTATATTATACGACTAGAGGTGGAAATTTATCAGACTTTGAAAAATTAGATGTGTTGTATTTTGAATTGATAAGTATCCAAAATGAAAATTATTTATGGCAAGGAAGGTTTTGGGATACATTTGCATGGTATCATTTTAGAGAGGCGTATATTTTAAAACAAAAAGACGAAAACTATTCTAAAGAATTAAAACAAGCTTACGAATTTAATCAAAAGTGCTTTTCTTATCCAAATACCAAAAGAGAGTTAGGTATTTATAATAAATTAAGAACCCTAATACACAAAATCGACACTTATAATATCGTCCCACGAGTGTCTTAATTAGAGTTCATGCTTAACCATAATAAAGGATCTGGGCAGTTTTCAGCATAAAATTCTAAATCCAACTTAGAACACACACCAGGATAATCACCTTTATAACCTTGTAGATTTTTAATAATCTGAAAGTGTAAATGTGGTGGATAATCGCCATTCACACTTGCATCTCCAAGTGTCGCTATTTGTTCGCCTTGCTTGAATTGTTGTCCAACTTTTAGGTTTTGGATAGACGCTAAACTTAAATGTCCATAAAGCGTATAGAAGTCTATGCCTTTCACACGATGTTTTAATAATATTGTGGGACCATAATCACCAAAATTGGTATTATTTTGAAAGCTATGCACTTCGGCATCCAGTGGTGCATAGATCGGCGTGTCTGCAGCAATCCATAAATCGAGTCCCAAATGAATATTGCGTTCGGTATCAGGATTGGCATCTTTAAAATATGTACTCCTACTATAGATATTTCGGGTTTCGAGATAGCCACCATAAGCCACTTTTCCATGATGTTCTTTAATATGAGTATTGATGTAAGCACCTAAGGTTTCCGAAGAGGAAACATCAACAGTTTTTAGTGCTGCGTTGGTGACCGACAAATCCAAAGCCACATAATCTTGTTTCGTTATTGACGGGTCTAACACATGGCAGGCAGGCAAATTCTTTAAAAGGGTTTCCAGAGCTAATACCTCCATAATCTATTCTCCAAACTTATAGGCAATTTCAAGAGCTTCTGCTTTATCCTTTGCATATTGCAAGGTACTATCCATTTCAAAACACTTTCTGTAGTTTTTTAAAGCGTTTAATGTATCTCCTTTTATAACTAGCGCATCGCCATAACTATCGTAAGGGTTTGCCGATTCTGGAAACTGTTCGGTATTGAGCTTAAATATTGCCACAGCAGCATCAACACGGTTTTCGTTGAGCAAACCGTAACCTAATATATTAAGTTCGGTCTCGGCAAAATTATAGGCGTCAGGACTATTAGATTTTAAGTTCTTATACTGCGCTATGGCCTTGTTAATGTTTTCCTCAAAGATTGTTTTGGCTAAAACATTTTTAATATTCGGTTTTGGTTTCTCATAAGCCTTACCCGATCTAATATTCGCAATACCTCTTAAAATATCACCAAAATGTTCGGTAGAATTATTAGTAAGCACAATGAATCCGCTTTTGTCGTCCACTTCATTATGCAAAAAAGTTCCAAAACCTACCCATCCACCAGAATGAAAAACAGTTTTGGGTTGCGTCTCATCTTGACCTAAAAACCATCCAAACCCATAGTTAGTCTCTTCTCCATTATTCAATTTTCCAGGTGTCCATGCTTCATCTAAATAGGACTTTGGTATGATGGTATGATTGGCTAATGCTAGATTCCACTTATATAAATCGTCCAATGTAGAATAGATACCACCATCACCTCTTACATCATTAACGATATTATAATCATTAGCTACAAGGTCCGTTTGATTAAGGGTTTTTTGATAGCCAAATACACGATTTGGCATATTAGGGTCTGCCTCTATTTGATAGTTATATAATAGTGTGTTAGACATGCCTACAGGATCTGTAATCTCATCTTTTAAGAACGTTCTAAAGTGTTGTCCTGAGATCTTTTCTACAATTGATGCCAATACCAAATAGCCTGTATTACTGTAATCCCACTTTTCTCCTGGTTGAAAATCGAGTTCTGGGTCGACACGATAAAAAATGTCTAAGATTTCATTATTTCCCAAAATGTATTGTTTTGTCTCGTCTTCACGAACAAAATGCGAATCTACGATACGCTCATAATCTGTTAATCCAGAGGTATGATGCAGGAGCTGACGAACTGTAATGTTATCATAAGGAAAGTCGGGCAAAATGGTATTTACATTTTGGTCATATTCTAATTTCCCTGCTTCTTTTAGTTTCATAATCGCCATTCCTGTAAACTGCTTGCTTACTGAAGCTAATCGAAACTGCGAATTTAAATCTAAAGAATCAATAGGTGTTATAGATCGCAGACCATTAGAACTTTTAAAAACGATCTCGCCATTTTCATATACAAGGATATTTCCTGTAGGAATACCTTCAGCTGTCATAGTGCTAACAAACTCGGCAAATTCACTTGCAGTATCATCAACGTTGGAGGTATTGGTTTCGTTTTTACATGAAAAAAAGCATGCCGAAATGAGACATACTAGTGCAAGTTGTTTTAAAGAAGTCATTATGATATATTTAAAGTAGTTTTATATCATAAAAATAGGGTTTTAATTTTTAAGTACAATATCGCTAAACTTAGCATTAAGCACAATATTCTTCACATTGCGATTTCCATTTGGATAAAATTCGATCGTTTTTTGACTAGTCATTTCATCATTTAAGCGCGAACGATTGCCTTTAAAATACACACTATAATCCGTTTTTGGTAATTTGATGATGGCTTCACTATTTTCTAAAACTACATTAAGATTCGTGAATGAATCTGTAATATTAGAAATAGATAGGTCTCCAAAGCTTCCATCAATAATAGCATTACCAGTAAGTTCATTAATATGCAAATCTGATGAATTGCTATTGAGTCTCAAAATACCCACTGTATTCAAATGCGCATCTTCAACATATTTTAAGTTGAGCTCGCCATTACTCCAAGTCACTACATCAACTGGAGAATAAGACACACTGATGGAAGTCTCGCTTCCATCAATGTGATTTGCTACTAGTGTAGCGTGTGATATATCTGCTTTTAGGTTGTGAATTACCGAAGACATTTTTAACTCCCCATGTCTTACATTTAAATCCAATTTAGCATCTTTAGGCATTTTGATCTTGATCGTTCTTTTTACCTTATCGCCTCTCATTTCTAATCGTCTTGCTAAGCTCTCACGACGTGCTTCATGTGCTTCTCTGCGTGCCTCATGTGCTTCTCTACGTGCTTCGTGACGCTCTTCATGACGTTTCGCCAATTTTTCTCTACGCTTCTCCATCTCTTTTTCTCGTTTGGCCATACGCTTTTCAATCTCTTTACTTCTTTTTTCCATTTCTTTTCCATACTTCTCTCCCCATACTTCCATTTTCTTAGACCATTCTTTATCGAATTTCTTTTCAAATTCTTCGCCCCAAGCTTCCATTTTCTTAGCGTAGTCTTTACCAAACTTTTTTCCAAACTTCTCTCCCCATTCTTCCATGCGTTTTTCATAAGAAGAAAAATCAACTTTTGCCATTTTTCGACCCCAAGCTTTCATTTTCTCACGGTCTTGAGCTGGATACTCTTGACTCCACTTTTCTAAATAAGCTTCACCATCTTTTTTATAAGCTTCGGTGTCAAAACTGATATTATTAACACCTTCTGGTAGTTCTGGTAATTCTGGTAACTCAGGCATTTCAGGAATTTCAACATTTGCAATTTCTGGCATTTCTGGTAAGTCTGGCATCACAGGCATTTCTGGCAAATCTTCTAAGTTTAGATCACCTAATACCTCTAAGGCTTCAAGTCCTTCTAAATTGATGTGCAGGTCTGCCAAACGGTCCCATGATCCATGCGATCCGTGAGATGTAATCTTCACATTGCTTCCAGAACCTTCAACCTTCAAGTTCCAGTCTTCAAGTGCTTCTTGCAATTCTTCTTTAGATAATTTTTCACCTTCAATATAAGCTTCAACCTCTAGTGTGTTCTTATTCCATGTATCAATTTCTATTTGCACATAGCTGGTGTTTAAGTCGATAGTCACATCTTTAGTAACATCAATTTTCTTAGACACTTTTGTTAACTTCTGTTGTGCTGAAACACTTATAGTGAAACAGAAAAACATTAGTAATAGTAGTTTAAATTTTGTTTTCATTGTATTATGTTTTATTCTGAAATATGATGCTTTTGACACCTTGTAATTAACATTTCAGTATTAGGTTTATCCTTGATTTATAACTTCATCAGAAGCATTTAGATCATGTAATTGTTCTTTTAAGCGATACAATAAATTAAGACGTAACTTTAAATTATCTATCAATGCACTTACCGTTAATTCATTAGGACCGTTATTGGTCAATTCTACCGACAAACGTTTGTACTCCTGATTTAACTCAGCAAGTCTTACAACATAACCATCAAACAATTCTTTGTTCTCA
Source organism: uncultured Psychroserpens sp. (assembly GCF_947500255.1). GTDB lineage: Bacteria > Bacteroidota > Bacteroidia > Flavobacteriales > Flavobacteriaceae > Psychroserpens. Next base: position 519,182 of record NZ_CANMRL010000002.1, read on the forward strand.
GGTGTTTGTTTCACTTTAGATAATTCTAAGTTAATATTGGCCAGATAGTAATCTTCCACCTTTTTTAAATCGGGTGAAATATCACCTAAAGATTTAAGCTGCTCCTCTTTTGCAGGATCATCATTGCTTACAACCGTATTTTCAATAGATTGTGGTTGATTAAAAAACTTATAAGCTCCAAATGCTAATCCAATTAGAATGACAATACTCGCTGCAATTTGTAGCATACTGAAACGTTTTTTGATCGTTTGTTGTTGCGGTAGTGCCTCATCTAATTTTTTAAGAAAACGTGCTTCATGACCTTCGCTCATTTTTAATTGCGACTGCTTCTGCTCTTCTTCAAATAAATTTCTAAGATCTTGTGCCATTTTTAATAGGTATTAACAGTTCTTTTAATTTCGATTTTCCCCTAGATAGTTGTGTACGAGATGCAATTTCTGTGATATTTAAAATTTCAGAAATCTCTTGATGATCGTATCCTTCGACCAGATATAACGTCACTACATAGCGATATTTGTCTGGTAACTTTTGAATTGCCTCTTTAATCTCATCTAAAGTCATTGTATCATCTACTAACCATTCGTTTTCATAACTCGAGTCGACTACTTTTAGGTGCACCTCATCCAATTCTTGCAAATGCTGTTTCTTGGATTTCAAACAGTCGATACTCTTATTAACTACGATACGTTTTAACCAAGCTCCAAAAGTCACTTCAGCTTTATACTGATTCAATTTTGCAAATGCTTTAATAAAGGCTTCTTGTACGATATCTTCAGCTTCCATAGAATCCTTTACAAATCGCATGGCAACTGTGTACATACCATCACAATATTGATTGTATAGTTTTAATTGCGCAGTTCGATTATTCTGCTTGCATTGCTCAATGATGTCAACTTGAAATGTATTCAAATCTCTTTTGGTTTGGTTGAGTTCACTTTAAAGACGATACAAAAAAGTGAGTGTTGCAAAATTTGCATGATTTTTTTAAAAATAATAAGAAATTTATACAATTTCCCGTTAAGTAGTTACTTAAGATTTCAATTTAATTTATCTTTGATACTTATTTTAGTTTCAATCTTGTTTTGCTATGAATACCTTTTTAAAACGCCTACTTGTTACATTATCTATAGTTGCCGTTGGCCTCTTTTTATATTCTTATTTTGTTGAGGATATTTTTTCTAAACGTTTGAGTCCGAAAGACACCGTCGAGTTTAGACTCAACGATCTTAAGCTCGAAGTATTCTATAATAGACCATCTAAGAAAGGTCGTGAGATTTTTGGCGCTCTAGTGCCCTATAATAAAGTTTGGCGAACTGGTGCCAATGAAGCTACCACTTTTCAAACGAATAAAGCTTTAATGATACAAGGTATTTATTTACCCCAAGGAAAATATACTTTATGGACAGTTCCTAAAGATTCTGTTTGGAATGTCATTTTTAACGAAAAACAGTATCCGTGGGGAGTTGATGAAGAAATGCAAGTGATGTGGGATCCTAACTATGACATTTTAGAAATTGATGTTCCCGTTGAAAAAATAGATACCACAGTTGAACAGTTTACTATCGCCTTTGATAACTCAACAGATAATCTCAAACTTACTATGGCTTGGGATAATACAAAAATAGCAGTACCTTTAAGTGTATTAAAAGACAAAAAATAAACGAAGTTTGTCAAAAAAATCTAAATCGTCTGCTTTACATGAAAACGATGGTGTTTCGCAATCTGATATCACCAATGCATCCTCTATAAAAACAATTCAGAAGAAAAGACGCCTCCAACCTAGTACTCAAGATTTAGTTTCTGAAATTTTAAACGGAAATATTACTTCGCTAAGTAGAGCAATCACTTTAGTTGAAAGTGCTAACCCAAAGCATTTAGAAAAGGCGCATGACATTATAACACAGTGTTTACCATATGCCAACAAATCGGTTCGTATTGGAATCACTGGTGTTCCAGGTGTTGGAAAAAGCACATTTATTGAAGCCTTAGGTATGCATCTTACTGCTATTGATAAAAAAGTGGCTGTATTGGCCGTTGATCCAAGTAGTAGTTTGAGCAAAGGCAGTATTTTGGGTGATAAAACACGTATGGAAGATCTTGTAAAAAACGAGAACGCCTTTATTAGACCTTCCCCTTCTGGCACATCACTTGGTGGTGTGGCTCGTAAAACGCGTGAGACTATTATTCTTTGTGAAGCTGCAGGTTTTGATACGATTATTATAGAAACGGTTGGTGTTGGACAAAGTGAAACGGCTGTTCATAGCATGGTCGACTTCTTTTTATTACTCAAAATTGCTGGTGCAGGAGATGAGCTTCAAGGTATCAAACGCGGTATTATTGAAATGGCTGATGCTATTGCTATCAACAAAGCAGATGGTGAAAATTTAAAGGCAGCAAAACTTGCCAAAGTTGAATTTAATAGAGCCTTACATCTCTATCCGCAAAAAGATTCTGAATGGCAACCTAAAGTAACGCTTTGTAGTGCTTTACAACGTGAAGGCATTGATGACTTGTGGACGTTGATTTCAGAATATATGACGCATACAAAGTCTAATGGCTTTTTTGAACACAACAGAACAGAGCAAAATAAGTTTTGGTTGCTTCAAACCATTGAGGAGCGTTTAAAATCTGATTTTTTCAATCAGCCAACCATAAAAAAAGAACTCAAGGCACAATTACAATTGATTGAAGAGGGAAAAACAACGCCTTTTGTTGCTGCAGAATATTTATTCACACTTAAAAATTAGCCTTATACCATTCTACCTGCTGCTTTACGGCTTCTAACAATGTTGTTTGCGGGTTATAATCTAATAATCGCTTAGCCTTATCAATATTAGCCTTTGTACGTGATTGATCACCAGGACGTTTAGGAATAACATTAATTGCTATAGACTTTCCTAAAACAGCTTCTACAGTTTCGATGCCTTCTTTAGTGGTATGCTCTACTTCTGTTCCTAAATTAATAATCTCACCTTCAACTTTTATTTCATTATCGATCACACTTACCACACCATCAACAATATCATCTACATAGGTAAAACTTCGTAAATGTTTGTCGCTACCTTCAAATAGTGGAAACGCCTCATCTTTTAAACCTAAAGCAATTAATTTTGTATACATTTTTTCTGGACGTTCTCGAGGGCCGATTACCGAATATAAACGTAATGAACACGCTGGTAATTTTTTCTCTCTGCTTTTTTGAAGTACTAATTGCTCGGCTGCTAATTTAGTGACACCATAATGTGATGCTGGTTTAGGCACATAGTCTTCGGGAAACGTCGCCTCAAGTCCATAAATGGAAGAAGTACCAATATTGACAAATAATTTCAGGTCTTTACATCGTTCTGCAAAATCAATCAAATGCTTTGTTGCAATAATATTATTGCTAAAATAATCTTCAAAAGTAGAGGATTGTGAAATCCCTGGTTGTGCCGCAAAATGAAAAATATAGTCAATGTCTTTTGGTAAAACACTAGCTAAATCATCGTCACGCAAATCTTTTTTTAAGATGGTAATTCCTTTTTGGCTCAAGGCTACGGCATTGAGTTGTTTTAGTTCTAAACTGTAATAGTCACTAAAATTGTCTAAACCAATAACATCATGTCCAAGACTTTGTAAACGTTCTGCTGTATGAGAACCTATAAAACCAACTGCTCCAGTAACGAGTATTTTCATTGATACGAATTGAAGTCACAAAATAACAATTTTTAAATCAAACCAAATCAACAGCAAGCAGATTAAAAAGAATATTTTTGTAAGACTAACTTTTAGTAATGGATTATACATTTACCATAATTGTTCCTGTCTTTAATGAGGAAGCTAATCTTATTCGTTTAGAAAAAGAGCTGATATCGTATCTAAACAATACTTCGGTAAAGACCAAGGTGCTTTTTGTAAATGATTGTTCTACTGATAACAGTCAGTCCATGATAGAATCTATTTGCCATACAAACGTCGCTTTTGATTATCTCCTGTTTTCAGATAACAAAGGCTTAAGTGCTGCGCTAAAAGCTGGTTTTGATCATATCGATACACCTTTAATTGGGTATATTGATGCCGACTTACAAACATCTCCAGACGATTTTAATTTGCTACTCGAATATATAGAAGATTATGACCTCGTTACAGGTGTTAGAATAGATAGACAAGATAGTTTGATAAAAAAACTATCCTCAAAAATAGCCAATCGTATTAGAAGAGTATTTACTAATGATGGCATGCAAGATACTGGTTGTCCACTAAAGGTGATTAGAACAGATTATGCCAAACGAATTCCAATGTTTAAGGGTTTACATCGTTTTTTACCTGCTATGATTTTACTTCAAAAAGGTACAGTAAAACAAGTCCCTGTAAACCATTTCCCAAGACTAGCAGGCACTTCCAAATTTGGCTTACGCAAACGATTACTATCTCCTTTGACTGATTGCTTTGCCTATCTTTGGATGAAAAGAAAAACTATAGATTATACGATTAAAAAGAAAAGTTTTTAAAGTTATTTCAGCTGATATTTAGTTTGTAAATATTTATCCAACTTATAGAATAGAAGTCCTGAGAACGCACCAAATAGCATTCCGCTAAGTACATCTAATGGATAATGCACACCAATATAAATACGACTATACCCCATTGCTATTGCCCAGATTATCATAATGTACGGCAAAAACCTATATTTTGATTTTAGCATAAAACTAGTAAATACTGCTACAGCCATAGAATTAGAGGCATGACCAGAAAAATAACCATATTGACCACCACAATAACTTTTCACGAGCCTGAAGAGTCCATCAATATCTTCGTTATGACATGGTCTTAATCTCATTACCAGCACTTTTTTAAACAGATTAGTCATTTGATCTGTGAATGTAATCATTAATGCAATGACCAATAAAGTGAGTAAAAACATCTTGGTATTAAGACGCTTATACATTAAATACGCCAAGACGGCATAAAATGGAATCCAATTGAATTTGGTCGTATAAAACATCCAAAATCCGTCCCAGGCTTCTGTCCCAAGGTTATTAAGGTAGATGAATAATTCGGTATCTAGTCTTGCTAATTCTTCTATCATTACTCGTCGTATCGCGCTACTTCTCTGTCATAGAAGTCTGTTGCTGCCTGAATTAAATTTTCGGCCTCACTTTCAATTTCTCTTTGATCTTGTTCGTCAAACTCTTCAAACCATTCCACATCATCATCTTCGAGGTTTATGATAAATCTAGGAAATTCGGTATGAATGACATAGATCGCATTTGGATGGTCTGTATTATCGCCTAATATGAATTTTGGTAGTTCCATGTTATTCTAAGTCGTTAGTATTTGACAAAATTAACTTTTTCGTGAGATAATTGAATCTAATAAATAATAATATTGCAGCAGTTGTTAAACCTGCCAATAAACCTAACCAAATCCCAAAGCTTCCATACGCCTCTTCTTTTCCGAGGAAATAACTAATAGGAAACCCAACTAGCCAATAAGAAATAAACGTGATAATGGTAGGTATTTTTACATCCTGAAGACCTCTTAATGCTCCTAAAACAACCACCTGAATACCATCACTTATCTGAAATATGGCAGCAGCAATCATCAATTTTGCAGCTATTGAAACCACTTCTGTATTATCTAACAAATTTTCACTATCGTTAAAATCTACATATAATTTTGGGAGTTCGTCATGAAATAAAAAGAAAATAGCCCCAAAACATACAGCTAATAGTATGGCTAATAAGAAAATAGAAAATGCAATTCGTCGCAGTTCAAAATACTTATGAAGTCCTTTTTGGTTTCCAACTCTAATCATAGATGCTACACTCAATCCCATCGCTACCATAAAAGTCATTGAAGATAAGTTAAGTGCTATTTGATTTGCAGCTTGAGGGTTTTTTCCCAGTAAACCACTTAACCAAATCGCAGCTGTAAAAATGGCTACCTCAAAAAACATCTGCATCGCACTAGGCAGGCCTAAATTGATAATTTTCCGAAGCATTAATTTCTCTAAAACAAAAAACTTAATATTGGTCACATAAGCTTTTGACTTTTCTTTTTTTGTCAACAACCACCAAAGATATATCACCATAATAAACCTTGAAGCTAAAGTACCATAAGCGGCTCCAACAATACCAAGTTCTGGAAAACCAAATTTTCCAAATATCAACACATAATTTAAAATAACATTGACAATATTTGCTATAATAGTTGCATACATAGGATATCGCGTCATCGACAATCCATCACTAAACTGTTTAAACGCTTGAAATACAATAAGCGGAATAAGCGAAAAAGCAACCAAATTTAAATAAGGTAACGCTAACTCAACCACTTCAACAGGTTGCTTCATAAAGTACAGTAATGGTTTTGCAACAAATACAGATAGAAACAATACAACTCCTAGAACTGTACATAGAAATAATCCATGCTTGAATGAAGATTTTCCTTCTGAAAAATGGTCTGCTGCATCAGCTTCGGCTACTAAAGGTGTGATTGCTGTAGAAAAACCAATACCTATAGACATTGCTATAAACATAAAGCTGTTTCCTAAAGAAACTGCTGCCAACTCGGCAGTTCCCAATTGTCCTACCATGATGTTATCAATAAAGCTAACAAAAGTATGACCAAGCATCCCAAGAATAACAGGAGCTGCTAACTTAAAATTATAGTTGAATTCTTTTGTGTACTGTGATAAAACCAAGTGATTATTTTTAAAGTGCCAAAGTTAATGCATTTGAATTGCCTATAGTCTAAGCACTGGTAATTTTAGCAATATAAAATTCAATTGTTTGATTTCTATAAAGTTATAAACTTAAATTGTTAATAAGTTGACTAGAAAATTAATGAGATAATTGGCTTAAAAACTTATTTTTATTCCCGACAAATATCTTATTGTAGTAGGTTAGGTATTTGGGGTAGAAACTTTTTTAGCTATTATTTTAGAGGGATTTAAAAATTTTTTTGTTAAAAAACGTTTCACGCAAAAAGAGGACTCGTCCTCTTTTTGCCGTTTATACACCTTTTTAAAATTGTCTACCTAACCATTCTCTAAACTTATAGACTGTTGGCAGTGGATCTTTTAAAAACATATTAACTTCAGTATTATTTAAAAGAAATTTTCTTTTGAAAATAAACCAAGGACGTCGTTTAATGCATTTAAGAACACCTTTTAGACGCATATAATTAATCTCATCAAATGTAGTGGCACTAATGGTTTTACTTAGTGCTAGCTGAATTGATAAATGCGGAAAGTTTATTCCTGCAGAACGAGAAGCATCTACACTTCCCCAAAAACGCGCATTAATTTCTATAAGTTTAAATGTATGAGTGTTGTTGTCAAACCTGAGATCTAAGTGCGCAACACCAGACCAATTGAGTAAAGCCATGGTGTTTTTCGTAACTGTTAGCACTTCATCATTCTTTAAAAAATCAAAACCCAACTGTGGAGCAAATTCGTTATGCCCTTTTAAATTTCCTTTTTGAATGGTATACGCCAAAATCTTACCATTAAGACACAGCACACTGCAATCTATATCATAACCTTCAATAAACTCTTGAATAAATAAAGGTGAATCTTTTACGTCTAAACGCATAGGGAAATTAGACTTTGAACTTACTTTTAGTATACCATCACCACCCTTCTGACTTAAAGGTTTTATTAAAATTGGAAAGCGTATATGAGTCAATAGTTCTTGCCTTTCTTTTTCTGAAGACACAAAAAAAGACTTTGGGTGCGCAATCGTATGACTATTTGAAAAATCACTAAGCTTATGTTTATTCGTGGCTGTTTCAAAATCTTTTAGATCTGGTAAAGGAATTACCTTTGCTAGTTGTGATATCCTATGCTTATAATTAATAAAGAATAAAGTCTCGACTTCGGCAACAGGAAGTATAACATCAATCGCATTTTTTTCTATTTCAGAATTGATAATTCTTAGCCAAGACTCATCATTTGATCGCTCATAAAATGCATAGTAGAATGTATATTTTGAAAACTTTGTAGCCGTTCTTTTCTCGTTAGATAAAACAAACAGTTTGTAATTGTCTATATGAGATAAGCACTGTATAACAGACAGCGCCCAAGTGCTATTGCCGTCTGGAATTAGAACGTTCAATTTAGAACTCATCAATTAATAAGGGTCATTATTAATAGTATTAAATATACTATTTTTTTAAAGTCTAATCTTCTGGGTAATCTTTTGAGCCTCTTTAAACTCGGTAATCATATCGTCAACAATCTGAGCAGCAGGTTTGATATCATGTATTAATCCTGCAATCTGGCCTATTTCTAATTCGCCATCTTCTAAATCACCTTCAAACATCCCTCTTTTAGCTCTGGCTCTTCCTAAAAGTTCTTTCAATTCTTCAACTGTAGGTCCAGATTTATAGAGTTCTTGCACTTCATTATAGAACTTATTTTTTATCAATCTAACTGGTGCTAATTCTTTTAATGTTAATTGAGTATCGCCTTCTTTTGCATTGACTACAACCTCTTTAAAAGCTTGATGTGCTGAAGATTCTTCACTAGCTACAAAACGACTTCCAACTTGAACCGCATCTGCGCCTAGAATCATGACTGCTAACATAATTTGCCCGTTAGCAATTCCACCAGCTGCAATTAGAGGAATATCTAATTGCTCTTTCACCATTGGTATTAATGTTAAGGTTGTTGTTTCTTCTCTTCCATTGTGCCCACCAGCTTCAAAGCCTTCGGCGACCACAGCATCAACTCCAGCGTCTTGTGCTTTTAATGCAAACTTTACACTGCTCACAACATGTACAACTGTTATTCCCTTTTCTTTTAGCCAATTGGTCCAAGTTTTTGGGTTTCCCGCAGATGTAAACACAATTTTTACGCCCTCTTCAACAATGATATTCATAATGTCTTCAATGTTGGGATATAGCATGGGTACATTAACACCAAACGGTTTATTTGTTGCTTTTTTACATTTCTGAATATGTTCACGCAAGACATCGGGATACATAGAGCCTGCTCCTATTAAACCTAAAGCACCTGCATTACTGGCTGCAGAGGCTAATCTCCAACCGCTATTCCAAATCATTCCAGCTTGAATGATTGGGTATTTTATATTGAAGAGTTCGGTAATTTTATTTCCCATTTAAGATTTTATGAGTTTGATTGTTTTTGAGGCTTCTCCTGATTGAAATGACATAATGTAAACTCCTGCAGACATTGAAGACACATCCAATTGATGCGTTGATTGCATGATTTGTTGTTCTAAAACTGTCTTTCCAAGAATATCATAAATTCGAAGTGTTGTGGTATCATTTGCTGAAGGTACCTGAATGTTCAATATATCTACAGCTGGATTAGGAAACACTTTGAATTCAAATAATTCTTCTTCCTGTACAGATAGACCAATATCTAATGCTAATTGAAGATCTGGTATCCCGTAACCTAAAAAATAATCTGGTGTATCATATTGAGAAGCCGATAATCTTACGTAATGCTTAATCTCTTCATGTGTTGCATTAGGTAAGGCCTGCCAAAGCGATGCGATACCACCTGCCATGATCGGCGAGCTAAAAGAGGTCCCATTATTGGAGATAATGGTATTAGTATCAGCAACAACAAAACTTCCGCTTCCTTGTGCAACAACATCGGGTTTTTGTGTTGGTTGTATGGCACTTCCCTGAGAGCTAAAGATGGCATAAGCTCCATTATTATCTACAGCTCCAATACTTAAAACACCGGCAGCATCTGCAGGAGCTCCTAGTCCACTAGCGCCAGAATTTCCAGCGGATGTCACTACTAAAATTCCTTTTTCATTAGCAATGTTTGCTCCTCTAGTTATAAAGGCAGTAAGACCATCTAAATCTTCATTTGCATAACTGTAGTTGGCATTTTGATAGGTCTTGTATCCTAACGAACTATTAATCATATGCACACCAAGACTATCAGAGCGTTCAGCAGCTTCTACCCAATAAGCTTCTTCAACTGGTGTTTCACTTCCTACATCTTCTGTTCTAAACAAATAGTATGACGCATCTGGGGCTGTACCTACAAATTGATCTTGTATAAAACCAGCCATATCGCTCAGTACTCTTGTTCCGTGATCATTTGTTGTAAATTCATATACATTATCATTTCTATCAACAAAATCATAACCTCCTAGCAAATCGCCATTATCTCTCAATCGCTGAAAGGCTCCCATAGTATCTACATTAGAAAATCCTGAATCTAAAACTGCTATAATAATACCTTCACCTGTAAAATCATCGAGATGTAGCATATGTGCATTAATCATTTCAACTTGATTTTCAGCATCTCCATAATTAAAAGTAACTGTATTATTTTCTACTAAAAATTTATCGTTAACCGCAGCAAATCTTGTAGATGCATCTAAACTATTGTCTGCAAAATCAACATATTCTACAAAATCGAAATCATCGACCAAGGCATTAATTTCAGCTTCACTACCGCGAACATAAACGGCATTAAACCATTTTGACTTTGCAAAAACAGTAACACCTGTTTCGGGTGCTTTCAGCATAGAAATATAAGATTCATTTACAGGAACATCGCGTTCATCAATCGCAATACCATGTGCATTTTTGCGATCAATGGCTTGTTGTGTTAAAATTGAAATTGGATTATCTAACGACGCTTGAACATTTTCTTTGGCATTAAAAAACACCCAGGCATCTTGTTGTGCAAAGGCATTGTACTGACATAGTACAATACAAACGAGTAGGACTTTTTTCATAGTAATTAATATTTCATTTAAAAACATTGTCGTTTTTAAAAGCAATAATTAAGATTTCTTTCTTGCAATTTAAGAAATTACTCCCGAACCTACTAATTCGTCACCAAGGTACCAAGCGACAAACTGACCTTCTGTAATGGCAGATTGCACATTTTCAAATTCTACAAAAAGACCATTATCAACTTTATACAATTTAGCTTTTTCCAGAGCTTGTCGATATCTGATTCGTGCATTTACCACCATAGTCTCATTTATATCTAAGGCTAAATCCTCACGAATCCAGTGGAGTTCGTCATTACTAACAAACAATGCTCTTTTCAATAATCCAGGGTGTAGTTTCCCTTGACCAGTATAAATCACATTTTCATCAACATCAGTCTCTATAACAAACAACGGTTCTACGGTTCCACCAACAGCCAAGCCTTTTCGTTGCCCTTTAGTAAAGTAATGTGCGCCTTGATGTTTACCTACAATAGTGCCATCTGCAATAGCATAATCAATCTTTTTTGTTAGATATTGAAGTTCTTTTTCTTTAGAATCAAATACAGGCATATCTAAATTATAGAGCTCTTTTTCTTTAGGTATCTCAACAATAACGCCTTCTTTAGGCTTTAGTTTTTGCTGAAGAAATTCTGGTAATCTCACTTTTCCTATAAAGCAAAGTCCTTGAGAGTCCTTTTTATCTGCAGTAACCAAATCTAATTTAGTTGCAATATCGCGCACTTGAGGTTTGGTCAATTCTCCAATAGGAAACAATGCTTTTGACAATTGCTCTTGCGATAATTGGCATAAAAAATAAGATTGATCTTTGTTAGTATCAACACCTGCAAGCAGTTGATAGATTTGTTTTCCGTCTTTTTCTATCGTTCCTTTTCTACAATAGTGACCTGTAGCAACATAATCTGCGCCAAGTTCTAAAGCAATTTTCATAAAAACATCAAACTTGATCTCCCTATTACAAAGAACATCCGGATTAGGCGTTCGTCCTTTTTGATATTCATCAAACATATAATCGACAATACGCTCTTTATACTGTTCGCTTAAGTCTACAGTTTGAAAAGGGATACCTAGCTTATCTGCTACTAACATAGCATCGTTACTATCATCTAACCATGGGCACTCATCTGAAATTGTAACAGAATCATCATGCCAATTTTTCATAAATAAGCCAATTACTTCATAACCTTGCTCTTTTAATAAATAAGCTGCAACGCTTGAATCAACACCACCTGAAAGTCCGACTATTACTCTTTTCATACTGCAAAATTAATAAATAAAAATAGCAACATGATATCTGTTGCTATTATAATTAACTATATAATGTATTGACTTTGACTATTGTTTTTTAGGATTTTTACTTCGCTTTGTATGGTCTTTACTATTTACGAGTTTTCCGTTTTCATAATAGTTCCAAACTCCATGTTTAAGTCCGTCCCTATAGGTTCCCTCTGCTTTGATATTTCCATCAGCATCATAATACTTTGACACACCATTGAGTTCATCATTTTGATACTCAAATATTTTTAAGGGTTTTCCGTTTTCTGCATACCATGTTGATGTGCCTTCAAGTTTACCACTAGAGTAATTGGAGTGTTCGGCTAATTTTCCATTTGGATAATACACCATTTTTTCGCCTTCAAGTTCTCCTCTATTATTATAAAACTCAGTAGATAGAATTCCATCGGTTTTATTATGATAATACATCCATTTACCGATGTAAAGCTTACCATTCATTTGTCCTTCACTAATGAGCTTTCCTTTTGACGACATAAACTTCACAACAGCCTTATTATCAGAAGTATTAAACTCTTTTGTAGCACTCAAAACGCTTTTACCTTTATTAAGTGTGTAGAATTTAAATGTACCGACTTCCTTACCATGATTAAACTGCCCCTCATAACGCAATTGTTTAGTCTTATCAAAGTACTTTTTCCATACACCGTGCCTTTTTCCGTTGCTATCAAATTGATTTACAGAATCTTGAGCATAAGAACTTAAACAAACAACTGTTAAAATATATATAAAAAAATGTCGCATTTTATTATTTTGTTTAATCATTTCATAGATTTGTTGAACAAAATTATTTATTATCAGTAATGTTGAACAACAAAAACTCAAAAAAATGAAAATTATTTCAAAAACATTCAAAATTTTACCTTTATTTTTATTGGCTTTGGTATTCACATCATGTAGTGATGACGATGACAATACAATAATGAACCCACAACCGATGAACATTGTGGAAATTGCCCTTGGAAACTCTGACTTAACAAGTTTAGTAGCAGCTTTACAAGCGGCAGATGGAGATTTAGTAAACGTATTAAGTGGTAGTGGTCCATTTACAGTTTTAGCTCCTACAAATGACGCTTTTGCAACGTTTTTAAATGCTAACGGGTTTTCTCAATTAAGCGATGTACCAACAGATGTATTATCTCAAATTTTATTGAATCATGTTATTTCTGCAGATTTAGCTGCTTCTGATCTTGTTGGATTAGGCGCTGGATATACAAGCACAAATGCTCTAGGAGCAGACGGACGAAACATGAGCATCTATTTTAACACCTCTAGCGGTGTAGAGTTTAATGGAATCTCATCAGTAACTGCAGATGGTGCAGATATCGATGCTTCAAACGGAACAATTCATATTGTAGATGCTGTAATAGGCTTACCAAGTATTGTAGATCACGCCTTAGCTAATCCAGGGTTTAGCAATTTAGTTGCTGCTTTAGGAGCTGCAGATGGGAACCTAGTTGATGTTTTAAGTGGCGCTGGACCTTTTACAGTATTAGCTCCAGATGATGCAGCATTTGCTACGTTCTTAGACGGAACACCTCTTGGAGATGTACCAACCGATGCTTTAGCTAATATACTATTAAACCATGTGATTACTGGAAATGTTGCATCAAGCACACTCATAGCTGGTGGAGCGGGTTATGCAAATACAAACGCAACTGGACCAAATGATAATAGCTTAAGTTTATACTACAATACTAGTGATGGTGTAAGATTTAATGGTGTGTCTTCTGTTGCTCAAGCTGATGTTATTGGAACAAATGGAATTATTCACGCTGTAGATGCTGTTATCGATATTCCTTCGATAGTAACTTTTGCAACTGCAGATCCTAATTTTTCAACATTAGTTACTGCATTAACAACATTAACACCTGCAACAGATTTTGTAGCTACATTATCTACTGCTAATGGAACAAGTCCTGCACCTTTTACAGTATTTGCACCAACCAATGATGCTTTTGATGCCTTAGCTGCGATTCCTGCAGAAGATGTATTAACGCAAGTATTACTACATCACGTATTAGGAGATGCTAATGTGCAGTCAGGTGATTTAACTGATGGTATATCTCCATCAATGTTAAATGGTCAAGCTATTACTATAAACTTGCCAGGAGCTGGAGATAATATTGCAGATGTTACTGATGGTGCTGGAAATTCTGATGTTGGAATTGTAGCCGTTGATGTTCAAGCCGGAAATGGTGTAATACATGTACTAAATAAAGTAATGTTACCTGCTGATGAATGATTCATATAAAAGATAAGTTCATTGGGAATTGATTAATAGCATAATATAATTTATATGAACTTAACGAAAAGAGCCTTTAGAATGTGATCTAAAGGCTCTTTTTATTTATAAAGTAATTGTCTAATTAATTACTTTTTCTTTCTTTTCTGTTGCGCCTGTTTTTGCTGCTCGGCCTGTTCCATCATGTCTGCCATTCGCTTCTGAAATTTATTCTGCTTTTTAGGTTTCGCCTTATTCACTTGAATTTGTGCATGTATCTTATCTTCATCTAAAATGTAGTTTTTGATCACTAGCATAATTCCGATACTAATTAAGTTAGAAATGAAATAATACAAACTTAATCCAGAAGCATACTGGTTAAAGAACACCAACATTAATATTGGTGAAAAATAAATCATATACTTCATCATCTTACTCATATCTGGCATACCTTCTTGCGTAGGTTGAGATGCCATTTGCTGACCAGTAGTCATCTTCATATAAAAGAAAATGGCGATTGCTGCTAAAATTGGAAACAAACTCACATGATCTCCATAGAATGGTATATTAAAAGGTAGTTCAGCTATCGCATCATAAGATGATAAATCATCTGCCCAAAGGAAACTTTTTTGACGTAAATCAAACGCTGTTGGGAAAAACATGAATAAAGCATAAAACACTGGCAATTGAATCAAACCTGGTAAACATCCTGCTAACGGACTTGCACCTGCTTTGTTTTGAAGTGCCATTGTCTCTTGTTGCGCCTTCATCTTATTATCCTTATACTTTGCTCTAATCGCATCCAATTCGGGTTTTAACACCTTCATTTTAGCTTGTGATAAGAATTGCTTGTACTGCACAAATGACATCATTAATTTAATAAGAACAGTCATAACAATAATCGCAATACCATAAGGTAAGAAACCACTTAAGAATGCAAATAATGGAATAAATAATGCTTTGTTAATCCATCCAAAAATTCCCCACCCAAATGGTATACTTTCTTCCAGATCATAATCATATTGCTTTAAGACCTTACTATCTGTAGGCCCAAAGTATAATTGAAAGTTGTTATTTGCATCACCATTTGTAAACGTTAATGGTAGTTTAGATGAAAACTGCTTCGTAAATACGGTATCAACTGCTTCATCTTCTATAAGATTCTTTGTCGCAATAGTTGCATTTTTGAAAGGTTTATCTGCAACGAGAATAGAACTAAAGAAGTGTTGCCTATACGATAGCCAACGTGCATCTGTAATGAGTTCTTCATCATCACCCATTTGGCCTAATTTATCAATTTTATCCTCTTCATGCATATATGTTAATCGCGTGTAACGATTTTCATACGTAATACTCTGGTCATGACGAAATGCCTTTAATGACCAATCTAAGTTAATCTCTTGAGAACTATTGATCACATTACTCAACCCTTCAGAACGAATTGAAAAATCGATCATATAGTTATCAGGCTTTAACTCATAGCGATACTCTAAAAATTGAGATTCAGACGCCTTAAATTTCATAGAGACCACAGTATTATCACCATTTTTAGTTACTGTTGGTTGAAAATACTTGTCTTCTGTATTAAGAATTCTGTTGTCTGAGGTTTGGAAATTGATATTGAAGGATGTATTTCCATCTTGAATTAAAGCAATTGGAATTGAATCGTAGTCTACAAACTCTTTTAATATAACTTCGGAAAGAAATCCTCCTTTGTTACTAAACTTCAAATCAAGTACATCGGTTTGCACTGTTGTATACGCATCTGTTGCTGATGGCAAAGTTGATGAATAAGCAAACGCTCCTAATTTGTTTTTTAAATCGGCTAGTCGTGTAGAGTCTCCTGGTTGTACAGCTGAAAAATCTTCAGCAGTAGTTACCTTAGTTGAATCTTTAGCTGTTTCAACAGCTTCTTTTTTATCAGCTTCAATTTGCGCTTGTTTCTCTTGTTCTTCTAATTCTTCAGGAGTGGGCTTTTGTTGCCACATCATATAGAGTAAAATTCCGAAGATAAGAACGAATCCTATAATGGAGTTGAGATCAAATTTTTTTTCTTCCATGGGTATAATTTAGTTTCTCCGATTGGTTAGGGAGAGGATGCCTCCTCAATATCAAAAAGTTATCCAAGTATTAGTTTTGTGCCATACTGACACTATTATTATTTGTTTTGAAATTTAAAGCTGCTTTTACAAAAGCCACAAAGAGTGGATGCGGATTAGCAACTGTACTTTTATATTCTGGATGGTATTGTACACCAACAAACCAGTTATGTGATGGAATTTCTACAATCTCAACTAAGCCTGTTTCAGGATTTAGTCCTGTTGCTTTCATTCCTGCAGCTTCAATTTGAGCCTTATAATCGTTATTAAATTCGTAACGATGTCTATGGCGTTCTTTAATTGCATTGGTTTGGTATATGTCTTTTGAAATACTACCATCCAACAACTCACAATCCCATGCACCTAAACGCATGGTTCCTCCTTTATCTGTGATTGATTTTTGCGATTCCATCAAATCAATGACTGGATTTGATGTGTCTTCATTCATTTCAGTAGAATTTGCATTATCTAATCCGAGTACGTTTCTAGAATACTCAATAACTGCCATTTGCATACCTAAACAAATTCCTAAAAACGGAATATTATTTTCTCTCACATACTGTACAGCATCAATTTTTCCTTCGATTCCTCGCTCTCCAAAACCAGGAGCAACAAGTACACCATGAAGATGTTTTAGCTTGTCGGCAGCATTATCTGCTGTTAAATGTTCAGAGTGTATCGATTCTATTTTTACTTTCACCTCATTTTCAGCACCTGCATGAATAAAGGCTTCCAGTATAGATTTATACGAATCTTGGAGTTCTACATACTTTCCTATAAGTCCGATAGTGACTTCTCCTATTGGGTTTTTGTGACGTGTTAAAAACTGATTCCACTGCGTAAGGTCTGGTAGAGAACTATCTAATGCTAGTTTTTTAAGCACTACTTTATCCAAACCTTCATCTAGCATCAAATTAGGCACGTCGTAAATAGTTGAAGCATCTATAGATTGAATCACCGCTTCAGGACGTACATTGCAAAATTTAGCAAGTTTGTGACGTAAGTCTGTTGGTAGTTCATGTTCTGTTCGACAAACCAAGACATCGGCCATCACTCCACTTTCCATTAAGGTTTTTACACTGTGTTGTGTTGGCTTTGTTTTTAATTCACCTGCGGCAGACAAATAAGGCACTAATGTTAAATGAATCACAATTGCATTATTCTCACCTAGCTCCCACTTTAATTGACGTACAGCTTCTACATAAGGTAATGACTCAATATCACCAACAGTTCCTCCTATTTCGGTTATAACGATGTCATAATCGCCAGATTTTCCTAAAATTTGTACACGATGCTTAATTTCATCAGTGATATGCGGAATCACCTGAACTGTTTTTCCTAGAAATTCTCCACGACGTTCCTTTTCGATCACACTTTGATAGATACGACCAGTTGTAACATTATTAGACTGGCTCGTTGGTACATTTAAAAAACGCTCATAATGCCCAAGATCAAGATCAGTTTCGGCACCATCGTCTGTGACATAACATTCGCCATGCTCATAAGGATTTAAAGTTCCTGGATCTACATTAATGTAAGGATCTAGTTTTTGAATCGTGATTCGATAACCTTGTGCTTGGAGTAGTTTTGCCAAGGATGCAGCAATAATTCCTTTACCTAGTGAAGAGGTAACGCCTCCAGTTACAAAGATGTATTTCGTAGTAGTTGTCATGTTGCGCTGTTAAACGCAGGCAAATTTACAAAATTTAAATAGTTATTGTTGTATAGTTATAGGGTTTAATTATTAACAGTTGAAATCACTGACTATGAACAAGATATACTTAATCTCGGTATTGGATATATTAAAAAAATAAACGACCTTCGTTTAACACTTGATGTGAGTCATTCATATCAGTGAAAATTGACAAATTATTTTTAGAGTCTAAGTACAATGAACCACCTTATCACCATACTTCTTATTACCATCTCAAGTTTTCAAGCCAAGCAAGAACAAAGTTTAGATGACTGGATCAAAGCGGTTGTTAATGATATGGTAGAATTAAATGATTTAGATAAATATAGTGATAGATCTATTTCTTCTGATATTGAGATTAATTTCATTTTAGTACAATCTACTAAGGATATCACCATAAAAGACGATAGTATTACCATGCTCATAAATAATGGAAAAGGGACGTATTGTACACAATTAAAATTTAGATATACTCAAAAAGACGGTCAGTTTTATTTGGTTTTTCCAGAACCATATAAAACGACCATCTTAGGTCAAGAGCGTTTGTTTGTTAACCCTTGGATTGAGAAAACCAATATTTGCGAGTAATAAACAGATTAGGCTTTTCTATTTTTAATTTTCTTTTTAACTACAAAAAACACAATCACACCAATAATTACCAATGGCCATATATAGATTAATCCTAGAATAAAACTTTCTATAATAGTCCATCCATTGTTCAAACCTTCTTTTCCTTTAGCGAAAAAGGTTTTAGAGTAGCTTTCTGGCTCTTCAGTATATTCGACGGTTTCATACAAATCAATTTGAATGGTACTATATGACACCTTATTTGTTAAATATTTTAAGCGTCCTTGAGCCGATTCGATTTCTTCTTGGATAATGCGTAGTTTATCTTCAGTTGCTAGAATATCTTCAACAGTAATCGCATTTTTTCGTAAAATGGATTCGTAACGTGTTTTCACTTCTTTTTTTGTTTCTAGTCGTGTTTGGATATCGATATACTCTTCAGTTACATCTTTTGTAGTTATGTTTTCGTACTCTACAAATTCTACCATAAAACCGATAGAATCCATCATGGTGTCAAAATACTGCTGTGGAATTTTAATGGTAAATCTGTTTTCCTTTTGGTACAGATTATTTTCAAACCGTAAATCGGAAATATAAGCACCATATTTTTGAGCGATGTGCTTTATTTTTCTGGTTGTTGTTTTGACGTCCTTAACTTTATATCTCGCATTTGCAGATTTAATTATTTTAAGATCGGCTGGCACCTGATTCATTCCAACTTCAGATTTTAGCGCCTTATCATTGCCGTCATAAACGGCTTCATAATCTTCATCGATATCAGCTGTAGTTACTTGTACACTCTCTTTATACTTGCTATCCATAGAGCAAGCCACACAAAAAAACAGTAGTACAAAAAGAATAAGAAATTTAATTTTTGATTTCACTAAGATTACATTCATAATTTTATATTTTTAATGATTATGAAACAAATCTAGAGTGCGAGAACACTTGAGGCTTGTAAAGCTCTTGTAAACCTTTTGTAAATTAATTTACAATTTGCAAACACCTAAAAATAAGACAACTACATCTATTTGAATTCTAAAGATACATATCAATTCAATAAGCTGAAATCGGCAGTAATCTCTAAATTCTTGGAAAAACACAGTGCATCTTCAGATGTTAAAAATTGGAATGGTGATGATATTGGATTGTTTCAGGAGGATTTGTTTTCAGAAGTAAAAGCTAAAGTAAGTGAGAAATGGTTTTACACGTATTTTAAAAATGAAGCTTCAAAATTGCCACGAATTGACATGCTTAATTTATTGAGTAGTTATACAGGTTTTGAAAATTGGAACGCGTTTAAATCTGCTCATATTTCCGAAGAAAAAAACAAAAAGAAGCGAACATTTCTATGGCCAGTTATTTTTATACCGATAGCCATCATTTTTTTGGTGACTATGAATTCGAAAAATGAATTTACGTTTTGTTTTCAAGATGATCTAAATACAAAAATTGTATCTGAATTGGATATTAAAATACTTCAAGATAACCAATCGCCTTTATATTTTAAAACGGATAGTGTTGGATGTTTTAATTACAAAACCGAAAAAGATAAGATTACATTTGTCGTATCTTCTCCATATTATAAAACGGACACTATCATTAGGTCTATTGACAGAAATGAGCATTACAGGATAAAACTTAAAAGTGATGATTATGCGCTAATTTTAAAGTATTATACCAGTGGAAATGTAAAAGACTGGTCAAGTCATAAGCAAAAGATAGAAAATATCATTCATGATGATGCAAGAATTTATAGACATTATCATAAGAATATGGGAGTAGAGATTTATTCAAAGAAAGAATTTGTTAGGCTTTTAACAATACCAACTTCATCATTAGACCGAATAAGAATATTGAATAAAGATTTTGATTACAATAAAAATCAAATCATAACATTACATTTTATAGTAGATTGAAAAAGATAATATACATAGTGTTCTTGGCCTTGATTATATCATGTAAAAATGATAATCAAATGTTTGCAGACAAAGAAATAGAGGCTACCGCTGACATTGAACTTGAAGTTGCACCAGAATCTTTATTGAGAATAAGCACGCAGAAATTAAATGAATATGTCGAACTCCTTAAACTAAAACAGGAACACCCCGAATTTGAAAGCGAGATTAATGCTCAACTCTTAAGTTTTACTTCAGATAGTTTAACTTTATCTAACTATCCTAGAGAATTTTCCATTTCAGATATACATCAAATTGGAGATACTAGAACTGAAGGAGATAGCTTAGAGTTATTTACTTTAGGCTTTACAGTTCATACAGATTTTGACACATTCAAGGATTCGGTTTTAACTAGCGTAAGCAGCAGGTCAGACTATACGCAATACGCAGAGGCTGTGATGATAAAAAAGGTCACGTTTTTGAAATTTAATAGTAATTAGAAAAATCAATTAAGGCGTCGAATTAGACACCTGTAACACCTTTCCGTTGTAGTATTTATTTCCGTTGAGTGCAAAGTCATGAATATACTCGGCCATTTCTAAAGCCGTGGTTGGTGCCTGATAATCAGGGAAAGCTTCTTTTAGCATTTCGGTTTGCACAGCACCCAAAGCCAACACATTAAATTGAGGACCTGTTTCTTTGTATTCTTCGGCCAACAACTCCGTTAACGTAATAACTGCACCTTTACTAGAACTATAGGCTGCTAATCCTGGGAACTTCATACTCCCTTGAATACCTCCCATACTACTAATGGTAATAACGTGGGCATCATTTTTCATATATGGCAATACAATTCGTGTGAGTTCAGAAACACCAAAGACATTTGTTTCGTATACCTTCGAAAAATCTTTAAATGTAGTTTCAGCAAATGGCTTATTGAGCAACATTCCAGCATTGTTAATTAATATATCCACATGCTTAAACTCATTGACAATGAATTGCTCTACTTTTTGGTAATCATCTTCTTCACATAAATCAAAAGCAAAAGACGAAATATTATCGAAATGTAGATTATTTACGGGTTGAGCATTTCTAGATAATGCTAACACATTATGCCCTTGGTTTGCAAACAAATGAACCAATTCAAAGCCAATACCGCGACTTGTACCTGTAATGATAATATTTTTACTCATCGTTTAAAAGGACTTCTTTAGTTGGTGCATTCATCATGCCTTCTAAAGCAGGAATCATTTTATTTATAAAGTTTGCCATGTGCTCATAATCCATTTTATCAGCCTCATCATCTACGTGATGATAATAGTCAAAATTTGTAAAATCAAATGTAGAAATGGCATGTGCAGGTATATTAAATTCTTTAAAAAACGGAAAATTGTCCGATCTCATAAATAAATTAAAGTCTTTTGCCTTCGGAAAAAAGCCTACAATCTCTTCACCTGCATATTTATTTAAAGTAGGTGCAAAGTTAGAACGATCATAACCACTCATATATGACATGGATTTTCCATCTTCTCTTGGAACACCAATCATTTCAAAATTTATCATTGTATAGGCTTTCATTCCTTTTTCTTTCAAACGTTTTGCCAAATGCGCCGAACCTTTTAAACCCATTTCCTCTGCATCATATAATGTAATTAAAATGCTACGCTTATTACTTTTAGATTTTGAAAAATAACGACCAAACTCCATAGCTGCAATGGTACCTGAAGCATCATCATTAGCTCCATTAGCTATACTATCACCATCAACAACTTTACCTTTACCTATATGATCGTAGTGACCTCCCAATATGATAAATTCATCTTTCAAATTTGGGTCATTCCCTTCTATCATTCCAACGACGTTGTATCCTGTAATATTCCCAAGTTGAAATGAATCACGATAAGATTCAAAATAAGGTTGTATCCCATTCTTCTTGAAGAAGTTTTCTATAAAAGTGGCAGCCTTCTCGCTACCTTCACTTCCTGTTGCTCTACCAGCTAGTTCATCTGAAGCTAAATACTCCATACTCTTTTTTACATCATCTATAGATATTGTAATTATCTCTGGTGTTTGTCCATCTTTTCCTGGTTGACCATCTCTACCTTTTAATTTTGCACTGCACGAAAGCAAAAACAGACATGCGACTAAAGACGTAATAATTTTATTCATTTGATATATTTTAAGTAAGGTTTAAAGATAAAAAAAACCTGATTCAAAAAAATGAAACAGGCTTTTATATTATATATTACAAACATGCAATTATACTAACATTGTTATTGGGTTTTCGATATAACCTTTTAATGTTTGTAAGAATTGTGCTCCAGTGGCGCCATCTACAGTTCTGTGATCACAAGCCATGGTTAATTTCATTGTATTTCCAGCAACTACTTGTCCGTTTTTAACCACAGGTTTAGACACTATAGCTCCTACTGATAAAATAGCTGAATTTGGTTGATTAATAATAGATGTAAAACTTTCAATACCAAACATTCCTAAGTTAGAAATCGTAAAGGTACTACCTTCCATTTCATCAAGGGTTAATTTCTTATTTCTAGCTCTACCAGCATAATCTTTTACAGCAGCTCCAATTTGTGGCAAGCTTTGTTCATTTGCAAAACGCACTACAGGCACTACTAATCCATCTGGCACTGCAACAGCAACACCAATATGTACATGATTATTTAATTGCATTCTATCGTCAAACCATTGCGAATTAACTTGAGGATGTTGTTTTAAAGCTAAAGCGCAAGCCTTAACGATCATATCATTATACGATATTTTTGTGTCAGGTAACGAATTGTACTGCGCTCGGAATGCTATGGCATTTTCCATATCAAACTCCACATTTAAGTAGTAATGTGGTGCAGAGAACTTAGATTTCGCTAAGTTTTTAGCAATAGCTTTACGCATATTAGAATTTGGTACCTCATCAAAATCTTCTTGACCAGTTGGTACAAATTTACCTACCGCTGCTCCTTGCGCTGCTGGTGTGAAGTTCTCAATATCACGTTTTATGATTCTACCATTTTCTCCAGTACCATTAACTTGAGATAAGTTGATTCCTTTTTCTTCAGCCATTTTTTTAGCTAATGGCGACACAAACACTCTACCGTTTGGTGAACTACTATTTGTAGTCGCTTTAGGTGTTTCTTTTTTTGGTTCTGATTTTAATACTTCTGCGGGTTTGGATTCCTTTTTAGGCGCTTCTTCTTGTTTTGCTTCGGAAGTAGTTCCTTCAACTTTAAAGTTTTTGGCTACACTAGAAACGTCTGTTCCAGCAGGTCCAATTATAGCTAATAAAGCATCTACCTTTGCAGATTCTCCTTCTTCTAAGCCAATATGTAATAGGGTACCGGACTGAAACGATTCAAACTCCATCGTTGCTTTATCAGTTTCAATTTCAGCAAGAATATCTCCTTCCTCAACCTCTTCTCCAACTTTTTTCAACCACGTTGCAACAGTTCCCTCTTCCATAGTATCACTCAAACGAGGCATAGTAACCACAATCACACCTTCAGGTATTTCTTGAGCTTCAGAAGCAACTTCTTTGGTTTCCGATTTAGTTTCTGATAATATTTTTGTCTCTTCGGAAACCTCTATTTCAGGCGTTTCAGGTGCTTTTCCATTTAACAGTCCAGAAATATCTTCACCTTCATCTCCAATAATAGCTAAAAGCGTATCTACTTTAGCAGTTTCACCTTCTTGAATCCCAATATGCAATAACGTTCCTTCATTGAATGACTCAAACTCCATGGTTGCCTTATCGGTTTCAATTTCAGCTAAAATATCACCTTCTTCAACCTTGTCTCCTACTTTTTTCAACCAAGCAGCGACAGTTCCTTCTTCCATGGTGTCGCTCAAACGAGGCATGTTAATTACTTCTGCCATAGCTTATAATTTGTGTTGTATGAATGGATAATCTTCTTGTTCGTAGACAGCGTCATACATGACGTTCTTTTCAGGGTATGGTGATTCTTCAGCAAATGTCTCACATTCTTTCACCAAATCTTTAACACGCTTATCGATAACTTTTATCTCATCTTCTGTCGCGTATTTTTTATCTAAAATAATATCTTTTACCTGAGTAATTGGATCTATTTTCTTGTATTCTTCTACTTCTTCTTTTGTTCGGTAGTGTTGCGCATCAGACATTGAATGCCCTCTATAACGATACGTTTTTACTTCTAAAAATGTTGGACCACCACCTGTTCTTGCCCTTGTAATAGCTTCATCAAAAGCCTCAGCAACCTTAATTGGGTTCATACCATCTACTGGTCCAGAAGGCATTTCATAACCACGACCTAACTTCCAGATATCGGTATGGTTTGCAGTACGCTCAACAGAAGTTCCCATAGCATAGCCATTATTTTCACAAACGAAAACAACAGGTAAGTTCCATAGCATAGCTAAATTAAATGTTTCATGAAGAGATCCCTGTCTTGCTGCTCCATCTCCAAAGCAACAAATGGTAACAGCGTCCACATTGTGATATTTATCACCAAATGCAATTCCTGCTCCTAAAGGAATTTGACCACCAACAATACCATGACCACCATAAAATCGATGTTCTTTAGAAAAAATATGCATAGAACCTCCTAATCCATTTGATGTTCCTGTGGCTTTACCGTATAACTCAGCCATAACACGTTTGGGATCAACTCCCATACCAATAGGTTGTACGTGATTTCTGTATGCAGTAATCATTTTATCTTTAGTCAGATCCATCGCATGAAGCGCACCTGCTAGTACTGCTTCCTGACCATTATATAGGTGAAGAAATCCTCTTACTTTTTGTTGAATATAAACTGCAGCAAGTTTGTCTTCAAACTTTCTCCAGAACAACATATCCTCATACCATTTAAGGTAAACTTCTTTTGTGATTTTTTGCATTGTTGGCGTTAATTATTTAAACGAATAACAAAAGTAACACTTTAGTTAGTAATGAAAAAACCGAAAATCGTAAATTTATTACGAAAACGTTATAGAAAACTTCTATCGAATCCTAGCGGCAATAAATTAGCTAGTGATGCAGATTTTACAATCTTTCCTGTTTCACCCATAAAATAGATCTCAATAGGCGACTCTTGCTTCACTTCATATTCGGCAATAGCTTGTCTACAAGCTCCACAAGGAGGTATAGGTGATACTGTTTGCTGCGTTTGTGATCCTGCTGTAAGTGCCATCTTCACAATTTTGGCTTTAGGAAATTGAGCTCCAGCATAATATATTGCTGTGCGCTCAGCACATAAGCCTGAAGGGTATGACGCATTCTCTTGATTATTACCAGTAATCACTTCTCCATTGTCTAATAAAATAGCTGCGCCTACTAAAAATTTTGAATACGGTGCATAGGCTTTGAGTCTTGCTTCTGATGCTTTGTTCATTAAGCTAACAATATCCTTTGGCAACTCGTCAAAGTTTTCAAAAACAGTTAATGTAGATTCTATTTTTACATCTTTCATTAGATAGGTATTTAGACAAAAAAACTATTGCTTTTTGAGAAACAATAGTTTTTAGTTTTAAATGATATTAACGACTAATATTCGTCATACGTTCCATCTCCAAAATTAAACGTTAGAGAAAAGCGCAATGTGTTTTCTAACGGACTCTGAACTTTCGATGCAGAGAACAAATAAGATAAGTCGATATTAATTGTTGTGTATTTAAATCCTGCTCCCAATGCGAAAAATTTTCTCGCCCCTTTTTCGTCACTTTCATTAAAGTAACCTGCTCTAAATGCAAATGACTCTTGGTATAAGTATTCTGCTCCTAAGGCCCAAGTAAATTCTTTAAGTTCTTCGCTAAAACCACCTGGTGCATCACCAAAAGATTGTAACGCTCCAGATAAGAAACTCACATCATTAGTTTGTCCTCCAGTAATAATTGTTGGCTCACTTTCATCAATATCTGGGGTTGATGCATCATCCGATGTTTGCTCACCGTCACCGTTAGTATCTACAAAACCAAATAAAGGTGGTGTTGGCACTAAAAGTTTAGTCACTTCGGCAGTAATTCCTAATTTGTTATACTCGTCAAAGATAAAATCAAAACCAGCTCCAACTCGTAGGTTGGTTGGTAAGAAATTTTCTCTTCCGCCATCATCATATTTAATTTTCGGGCCTAAATTTTGAATAGCAAAACCTAAACGAGTTCTACCATTAAAATTATTGTAAGCCTCTTCTTCACTTTGGTAAAATCCAGAGATATCTACACCGAATGATCCTGCAGCTTGTGCATTAGCATCTACTGCTTGAATTCTTAAATCTGATCGCAAATATCGTAACGCAACAGACATTGCAAACTGATCTGCTAAACGCAACGAGTAAGACGCATCTACAGTAAACTCATTAGGCTTTTCTATTAATGGTTCAGAAAATTCGTCAGGACGAATTTCAATTTCACCCAAACCAAAGTATTTAAAACTGAACCCAAAAGAGCTTCTATCATCAATTCTATTAAAATAGGTAAGGTAAGCGATAGAAATATCGTTAACTAGCTTACTTAAGTAAGGTGTATAACTTACTGCAATTCCTGATTTCGCTTCAGAAAATGTGTATTTCGCTGCATTCCATTGTTGTGAATATGCATCTACCGAAGTCGCGACTCCTATATCTCCCATACCTGCTGAACGCGCATCTGGCGCAATGAGCATGAATGGAACACCAGTTGTAATTACTGTAGACTGGTTAGGAAATGTAATCGTTTCTTGGGCATTTGATAGGTTAAACACCGACAATGTAATAAGGGCTAAAATGTATTTTTTCATCTGTAATTTCATGTTCATATCAATGCATCTCTACATTGAATATATTAGGCAAATATAAATCTTTATTATAGTATGACAAGTTTTTCGATTTTTTCAACTTGTTTATTTAAACGGTTAGATCTCACTTTTAGTTTATATACGTAGACACCTTTTCCGATTTTATCACCAAAATCGTCTCTTCCATCCCATACAATATCCTTAGAAAGTGAACTGGTTACTTTACTTCCTCCGGCTGTTTGGCCATTTAGAGTTCTTACCAGTTTTCCTGACACAGTAAATATCTGTACTGAAACGTCTAAAACATCTGAACTATTGTGATTGAACCAAAATTCGGTATAATCGATAAACGGATTAGGGTAATTTAAAACGTTACTAATCACTAATTCTTCATCTTTATCTCTTACTAAAAACTCTATTTCGGCTGTAGAAGAGTTATTATACACATCCCAAGCTTTTAAAGTAAGCGTATGTAATCCAGGTTCTAGGTCTCTAAACGGATAGCTCAATGTGCCTCGCTGATAATCGTCAACATCGGCTTGATAATAATCGTTTAACACAAATGGATTGGTTTCATCTCCATCAATTATTGCAGTAATATCGTGACCAATACCACTAGCTGTATTTATACCGTTATCATCTTGTAACTTAGCAAGTAATGTTGGTTGTTCATTGGTAATTCCACCAGAAACAAAATTTTCATCATTCATAAAGAGATTGATCACTGGGCCTATATTATCTTCTTCGGCATTCTCATTAATACCTCCAACTTCAAAGTCGAAATTATATCCTGACTTGTCATCTAAAATATTATCCTGTTTAGAATAAAAACTTACTTTTCCAGCGCCAACAGGAATACCAATATCTCTAGGCACAACAAATTCAAAATCAAATCGACCTTCTGTAACTGTTGCTTGGCCTTTAAAAATAGTTTCGCCCAAGGTTTTGAAATTTAATATGATAAGTTGACCATTATCAGTAGTACCATCGTTACCTAACGTTTGTCTATCGATTAGTTTATCTAAAACAGTTGCAGTTAAAACACCATTGTAATTTGATAAAAAGTTACCAGCTGTATCATAAACCTCGCCAGACATTTTTACGCGATCTAAAGCCTTTAATGGTTCGTTAAATTGATCTAAAGGTGTATCATTTATTTGTGTTAACCTTACTTCTGGTCTAGCAAATGCTAATTTCATAGCGGGATCTCCGATGTAGAATACCAGAGTTTTTTGTGGGTTTCCAGCTAAGGCTGGGTCATTTTTTGTAAGTCGCAATGCTTCGGCCATCGTAGGATAGTCGTTTGAACCATAATTAAATAAATATTCATCTAAAACAACATTATAACCAACACCAGCTGTCACAAAAATCTGTCGAGTTGTAGTTATCAATGCAATAGCACCTCCTTCTTTATTCCAATATGTAAATTCTCCAGCAGTCGCTCTTTGAGGGTTGTCAAATTTGGTATATTCACAAGTTACGGTAACAAAAAGCGTAAACTTGCATACATTTTTTATGTCTTGAGCATCTACCTTAGTAAAGATACGTTCACCAGCTAAACCGTCTTCACCTCCATGGCCAAAATAATTAACAACTAATGCACCAACTTCTAATGCATCTTTAATTGTTTTATTAACTTCTGGATAACGTTCTCCGCTAGCGGTAGATTGTTGTTGAAATGCGTCTGTATGCACTTTAAAAACATTCATAAATGGTTTTTCTTGAGTTACCTCATCTCCTATTTCATCAGTAGTATTCTGCAAAATTTTCTCCCATGATAGATTAACATCATCAGATATGGTTACAAAATTATTTCTCCAACTTCCAAAAGCTTCTTCACCATAATAGCCTTCAACTTTATCAACAAGTTCTTTTGCTCGCTGAGGCGTATCGGCAAGCATTCTTCCAACTGCTATATCCAGACGATCTCCACTATTCAAGTCGCCTTCATCTTCATCCATCATTCCGTAGAAATCATCAGAAATAAATGACGATGTCAAATTAAAGCTTTGATAAGAACTCCAGATAGGTATAATGTTAGTATTATTTGAAACTCTATCTTTATAATCATAAGATGCATCTCCAAAAAGACACAAATACCTTAATCTTTTATTTGGGCTACTTGCATTTTCGTAGACATATCTTACCATATTTCTAATGGCAGCGATATCTTGGTTTCCAGAACTAAACTCGTTGAATATTGATTCAAGCTCTACTACTTTTACAGTTAAGTTATATTGGTCTCTATTAATTTGAGCTAAGCGTTCTGCTTGATTAAGATAGTTGGCTCGGGCAACAATAATATAGTCTATATCTTCAAATTCGCCTTGAGCATTTTGAAAAATAGTTCCTTTAATATTTTGATTGTTAACCGACGTATTAGCATCTCTTAGCGGTTCAAAGTAATCCAAATTCGTAACTGTAACATATTTTTTACTTGAACCGGCTACATCTTTAAAGCTCAAGTTTTGATTTGAATCTGAATTTATAATAGTTTGAACATTAAATTTATCGGTAATGTCCCAAATTTCTTGAACATTGCCTGCATTACTCATTGTATATTGAGCAATTCCAGGGTTTACAGTCACTTCATTATTTTTAAATACTAGTTGTGTGCCTTCGAAGTTAAGGCCTCGGGTAGCTTCAATTGAAATATAATCTAAATAGGCAGTTGCAGAAGGATTTCCATTATTATTAAAAATCAAGTCTATTGCAACATCCTGTGATGTCAAACTTACGTCTTCATCAAAAGTACTTCCAGAAGCCAGTACAGGGTCATCAATAGGATTGAATCCCTGAGTACTTATTAAGTTACCATTTAATACGATTTGCATATTAGTAGGTATATTTTCACTAACACCAGCAGTTAAAATCCTTACTTTAGCAGGCTCAGTAGTTACAAGATTTGGGAATGTAAAATTAAATGTTCTTTCGTTTTCAACATCAAAACGCTCTCCAAACCAGCGACGACCAATTTTAGCTATACTATTTTCATCTAGTTCATGAAACTGATAGTCTTGAAACGTATTGACTTCAATAGTAGGCTCATCTTCAGGTTGATTTAATACTTGAATGCGTTTTCCAGAAGCACCGTCAGTATTTATAAAATAATAAGATCGATCAGTATATGCGTTGATATTAGTATCACTTTCTTCACTATACTCTGTGGGTCCTTCGGCATAAAACAAAATATAATCGTCGTTATTAAATACGCCATCTTCTTCACCAACAAACTTTATGGCATTTTCAGTTAGGTCAAGAGGATAGAACTCACTATTTAGAAAAGGTAGCATTGCTCCTCCGTTTCCATAGACCTTTATAGTTCTAGGATCTACATTTGTATTAACTCCTATAGAATTTAAAAACCCTTTAGTTAATCTAAAAACACCTGATTTATCAACATAAAACTTATGCCATGAGCCAGAGCTAAGTACAGAATTAGTAATCTCTTGATTATTTAAACCATTTCTATTTAAAGCTTCATATTGGTAAGTGACAGTAAACGATGTAATTTTTTTGTAAACGCCTCGATCATTAATTATTGGTGTGATTTCCAGATATGCCGAAACTTTATCTCTATCTACAGCATTATATAATAATACCTTTGGACTACTTGGTATTGTAGATAAAGGTAAATCTCTAAGTTCTGTGGCACTAATATTTTGATAAGAAACTTGACTTAATTCAACAGAGTTTTTATTTACATAAGATGTTTCTTCCCATTGAGCGTAAAACACTAGACCGTTATCTCTAAGAAAGCTTAAATGCTTTTTATCAAAACTAGGAATTTCAATTGTTGAATTTTCAGTTTCTAAAATAATTGGTTCATTCCAAGAGATATCAAATTGCTTTTGTTGGGAATAACCAAAAAATGAAGCTAATATTAAAAGTAAAAGTAAATATTTTTTCATAGTCAAATAACGTCTATAAACTCGCTATATTATAGAGTCTCAATTTTTTATTCAAAATTACAACAATAATTGATTTATTCAACCGTTATTAAAGACAAAATACATCGATAAACTGACCAAAAATCCGTTATTGTGTACAAAAAAGAGGATGAAATGCAACTTTTTTTGCAGGATTTTCGCAAAAAATGTTGTTAGTTTACCTTTAATTACTATATTGCGTCTCTAAAATTTAATTAGCTTACTTAAAAAGTATGGATATGAAAAACGTCTTAAATCTAAGGATACTAATAGCCCTAGTACTATCCTTAACAATTGTTAGCTGTAGTAGAAACACTTCAAAGAACACTTCTAGAGCTACGGGATGGAAAATCAACGATAAAAATGGTGGTTTTCAGTATAATGACAAATTCGAAGAGCAAGAAACTGGTCCTGGATTAGTTTTTATTGAAGGTGGTACCTTTACCATGGGAAAAGTTCAAGATGATGTTATGCATGATTGGAACAATTCTCCAAACCAACAACACGTTCAGTCTTTTTATATGGATGAAAGTGAGGTAACAAACAAAATGTATACTGAATACCTTGATTGGATAAAAAGAACTTATCCACCAGAAGAAGAAAATTATAGACTTATTTACGAAGGTGCACTTCCAGATACACTAGTATGGAGAAACCGTTTAGGTTACGCCGAAATGATGACAGAAAACTATTTACGTCATCCAGGTTATGGAGAGTACCCAGTTGTAGGTGTTAGCTGGATTCAAGCAGTTGAATTTGCTAGCTGGAGGACAGATAGAGTTGCAGAAATGGATTTACAAAACGCTGGATACCTTGAAAGAGATTCGCACTTAACGTCTTCTGCGGAGAGTAATTTTAATGTAGACACTTACATTAATGCTCCAACAAAAACATATGGTGGTAATGATTCAATCATTAACCCAGAAAAATCTAGACGTAGAGTACAAACTACAGCTGCTGGTGATACTATAAATACATATGCTCGTAGAGAGTCTGGTATTTTCTCACCTGATTACAGATTACCTACAGAGGCTGAATGGGAATATGCTGCATTAGGTTTAAGTGAATTAAGAAGTTATAATGTTTACAGAGGTCGTAAAAAATACCCTTGGGATGGACAATATACACGTTCTGGTAAAAGAAAAACCAGAGGTGATCAAATGGCCAATTTCAAACAAGGAAAAGGAGATTACGGTGGAATTGCTGGGTGGTCTGATGATGGTGCAGATATTACAGCGCAAGTAATGTCTTACCAACCTAACGACTATGGTTTATACGATATGGCTGGAAATGTTGCTGAATGGGTAGCTGATGTATACCGACCAATCGTTGATGATGAATTTAACGACTTTAACTATACCAGAGGAAACGTATATTACAAGAATGCAATCAACGAAGATGGTACTGTTAAGATCATTACTCCTGAAGAGATTGTTTACGATACATTAAGTAATGGTAGAATTGTTGCAAGAAACCTTCCAGGTGAAATTGCTTTAATACCAGTTGATGAAAATGAAACATACTTAAGAACTAACTTCGATAAGAGTGACAACAGAAACTTTAGAGATGGTGATGTAAGATCTTCACGTCAATATGCTGATAATTTTGATGAAGAAGAAGGTGAAGGAGCAGATGATAATAATACACGAAAAATGTATAATTCACCAAGACACAATGTTGAAAAAGATTCTACAGGCGCTATTATTAAAGAATATGATACGTCTAACGATAGAACATCATTAATTAATGATGAGGTTAGAGTTTACAAAGGTGGTTCTTGGAGAGATAGAGCTTACTGGATTGATCCTGCTCAACGTAGATATTTCCCACAAGATATGGCAACCGACTATATCGGATTTAGATGTGCAATGTCTAGAGTTGGTTCTAAATCTCAAGGAAAGAAGAAAAGAAACTAATTATTTTTTTTGATATAAAAATAAAGTCCTAGTCGTAAAGATTAGGACTTTTTTATTACATTTATTTTATGACAATAGACACTATCTATCAGCATTTTTTAAAGTGCAATACTGTTAGTACAGACACAAGGAAAATTACTAAAGACTGCATGTTTTTTGCTCTTAAAGGCGGCAATTTCAACGGTAACACCTTTGCTAAAAACGCTATAGAAAATGGAGCATTATTTGCAGTTATTGACGAGGAAGAATTTCAATTTAGCAATCGGTATATATTAGTAGATGACGTTTTAAAGACATTACAGGATTTAGCAACCCTGCATAGAAAAACTTTAAACATTCCTATTATTTCTCTTACTGGAAGCAATGGTAAAACAACAACCAAAGAGCTTATTAATAGTGTCCTTTCAAAAAAATACCATACTACAGCAACGGTTGGAAACTTGAACAACCATATAGGCGTACCATTAACTTTGCTCTCTATGACAAATACAACTGAAATAGGCATAGTTGAAATGGGAGCAAATCATCAAAAAGAAATTGAATTTCTTACAAATATTGCATTACCTGATTATGGTCTTATAACTAATTTTGGAAAAGCTCACCTCGAAGGTTTTGGTGGTATTCAAGGTGTGATTAAAGGGAAGTCTGAATTATATGATCATTTAAAAATGCATGGTAAAACTATTTTTGTAAATATAGATGACGCTTTACAAGTCAAACAAGTTGGAGACTATGAAAAAGTAGTACTATTTGGTTCAGATACCAAGTTACAGGAATCTCAGCCCTATGTGAACCTAAAATTTAAGAATCATATTATTAAAACACATCTCACAGGTGCTTACAATTATAATAATGTATCTGTAGCTATTGCCATAGGCCAGTATTTCAAAGTCTCAGATGAGCATATAGCAGCCGCTATTGAGCACTATATCCCAAATAACAATCGATCACAGATTATTGAAAAAAATGGTCATCATATTATACTAGACGCTTATAATGCAAATCCGAGTAGTATGACTGCCGCTTTAAACAATTTCAATCAACTTGATGGTGTTAACAAAGTAGCTATTTTAGGTGATATGTTCGAATTAGGTAAAGATGCTAAAATTGAACATCAAACTATTGCTGATTATGCAAATCAACTAGGCTTAAAGCACGTCATCTTAGTTGGTGAAAATTTCTATGCTATAAATTCTAAAGCTGATAATACCTCGTATTTTAAATCATTTGAAGCATTAAAAAACACCTTTAAAATGTTTCAGTTTAAAAGCAATATGTTTTTAATAAAAGGTTCAAGAGGCATGGCTTTAGAACGTATTTTAGACCTGCTCTAAAGACGTAAGGTCTAGGCTTGATCACATATTTAATTTATAAAACAAAAAAATCCACACTTGCGTGTGGATTTTCTGCGTGTTGTGGGCGCGAAGGGATTGTATATACCTTATGCTTCCCCTTTTGCAAATAGAAAATCTAAATGCAAGTGCATTTCTTTTTTTATTTCTACAAACATTCAAATTTTGAATTTGAGTTTATTGAAATAAAAAAATCCATACTTTCGTATGGATTTTCTGCGTGTTGTGGGCGCGAAGGGATTCGAACCCCTGACCCCTTGGGTGTAAACCAAGTGCTCTGAACCAACTGAGCTACGCGCCCTAAATATTGGACTGCAAATATAGTCTAGATTTTTAATTACCAAAAGCTTTTTTGAAAAAAAATGAAATAATTTTTTTAAGCAATTAAATACCAAAAAAATAGTCTTAATAATACTGTTCTAATTTATTTTGATATTTTTAAGTCTTATAAAAATTCAATTTGAAATACATCTCATTTATTGACCAATTAGATATTGATATTGAGGCATTATCTCATATCGATTCTAATGGAATTATTAAACTTCAAAAGCAGCTTAAAGCAAAAGCTATGCTTGGCGATGCCAATAATTTAGGTGAAGTTGCTAATCTTATTGAAAAGTTGAAAGATGAAAGTATTAGACAACATCATATTTTTGTTGAAAAGCACATCTGGTTGAAACAACTTATTTCTGGAGATTATAAGTCCATCAAGCAAAGCGAAATTACTGTTGACAAATCTCTGATTAACAATTTAGACGACCTAAAGTATTTTCTCGCTCCTTTCTTAAAGGAAAATTTGAAAGTGTTTTTATCTGAATCACTCAGTAAAGGTAAATATGTACTTATGCTGAAAGTCCTCATTGAAAACCATCTCTTTTCTGAAGAAAACAATCAATTGGTAATTAATTTCTTTAAGGCACGACTTAATTATGCTGCCGTATATTTGAGAGAAAATCGTTTGAAAGACAAAGAGTACCCAATAAGTTTTATTACCAACAAAGTATTTATTAATTGTCTTAATGAATATCCCGATTGCTTTAATGAAGAAATACAAGAACTCAATTCGGAAGTTATAGACGTGTATAATTCTAAACGTAGAAACATAGACAATAAACAATTTAGATTTACTGCAAAAGCCATGGTAGCTTTTTCTATACTGGACACTTCAAATATATTTCTAGAAGAAACCTTAAAATCTAATGCCAGTATTGCTAGAGAATATACGTATCCTTCGAGGTCAAGCCGAAAAACTGGATCTGGATATGGAGCTTGGAGTGTATTTGTAATTATTATGATTGTGCTTAGAATTATTTTTTGGGTAGCTAGAGATAGTAATCGTCCTACTATTAGTAGTTATCCATCCTCCAATAGTGGTATTAGTTGGATGTCTGATCTAGGTAAAAATAATATTATTGAATTAAATAATATCTTATCGGTATATCCTAGAATAAGTAAGAACAAGCCTACGGTACCTTTATATCAAAAACTCTATGATAATCCTTATCACCCTAAGTTCCATAAGTTTTACCCTCCAAAGTCTGAAGGAGATATTTCAAAATTTGACACTTATGTTACCAATAAAACCGATAAAGATCTCATTATGTTCATGCTATACAAGAATAATGACAAGTCTATTTATATTCCAAAGGGAGAACAAGCACCATTACAAATTAGTGCTCGAGATACTATAGTATTCTATTCTGGAAACGACTTTGTGAATTTTTCAAAGTCATCGCGATTTTTTAAATCTGATGCGCATATGAGTAACCTTTTAATCATTGACAGCATTCAGTTTACTAAAGAACACTTTATAGATATCTTCCCTGAGAATACAAAAGTAACTCTGGCAGGTACTGAAGTTATTACACAAAAAGTAGATTCTATATATTCAAAAAACGTTTTCTATAAAAAGATTGGACTTCTCGCTGCGCGAAACAAAGCCTTTATGGATGCCATACGCTCTAACTAAGCCCTGTTCTACTATCATCTTTGAAGTTTTTCTGCTTTTCCTTTTCATAATCTGGTAGTAAAGCAGACAACCCATATACGATGTGACGCAAGGATTTGTAATCCTGTTTTTCCATAGCTTGGTCACCTTGCTTGAATAGTCGATCTGCTTTCCGTTGATTAGAAAAATCTGTGCAAAATTTAAGATTCAAGAAATACGAAATAAAGTTTTCATCACTTGATTGAACAATGGCATCATATAACTCATCTAATTCTTTGATTTTTGATCGGATTAAATATTTATTTCCTGAATTGATAACTTCTCGTTCATTTTTTATAATTCGAGCATATTTTTCTTGGAAACGCTCATTCTCTTCTTTGTTTAAATGGTATTCCAAGCTTGACTTTGTATCTCTGTACTCTTCAATTTCATTGGCAATAACCTTATTACGAGTTAAATCGTCAAAATCCTGAATGAGTTTTCTCTTTTTATCATCAAGCTGAAATTTAGTATCAGAAACATCATTGTCATCTATTAACGACGCAGCAATTTGTGTTTCAATTAACCCTACCCTTATTGTTTCTAACTGTTGAGAATACTCAAAATTCTCATCAGAATTATTAGATTTTATTAAGTCTTCGACGTCACCTAAAACTGTATTTATTTCCATATTGATCTTACCAATACTTATGGCTCTTTCAGACTCACTAAACACATTTTTAAATTCTTGATCACAAGACTGCAAAAACACGTTAATCTTCAAATCACGGGATTCTGTCACTTCAATCTCTATTTCAATATCTGTTCCTTTAATCAAATCTTCTTCAAGATCTTTCCCAGATATTTCTATGTAACCAATACTTAAACCCGAACTTGGTAATCCTTTAGACTTTCCTTCAATAATATTAATAATCAAATTTGATTTTGATTGTTGTAATATCGTTTTAGATGCTGTTTTATATATTTTCTTTTTGAGTGGTAAAATACTACCCTTAGCAAATACCTTTTCGAGTCGTGTTGCAGAAGCATCTAAATCATCAACTTCCATACAGATATCATTAGGCAAAGGTTGCCCCTGAACATTATAGCTTCCTTGGTTTATGGCCACAGAATCTAGTGTCTTAATAACATCAAGAGCTGAATTTAACAGCTGAATTTTAAATTGATTTAATCTTCCCTCAAGTAA
This sequence comes from uncultured Psychroserpens sp., assembly GCF_947500255.1. Taxonomy (GTDB): domain Bacteria; phylum Bacteroidota; class Bacteroidia; order Flavobacteriales; family Flavobacteriaceae; genus Psychroserpens. The sequence continues at coordinate 556,762 of NZ_CANMRL010000002.1, forward strand.
CGGAACAAACTCAGAAAAACCGCCATCTTCAATAGTCTTAACTCCAGAATCGTAACCACCATCTTTTCTCATAATCCTGAAACTATTTGCTACATCAGAATTGATCTTTCCGGTAATAAGTTCTTCTAAATCTCTAGTATTTTGCTCATAAAAGAGTCTTACATCTGGCTCGTTGTCTTCAATAATTTCTTTTTCAATTTCAACTTCAGATACTGAAGCTGGTTTTGAACCTGCATAGTAGGCAGCACCATGAACTACTGCTGATGTTGGGTCTATACTAGAGTTTACTTCAACACCAATAGCTTCTGCTATTCGCTTTTTTATTAATGGCACATATGTACTACCGCCAATTAATATCACGCGCTCTATTTGAGAGTTTAACAATTGATTATTTTTTATAACATCTTGAATAAATGTTATTGTTTGTTCAACTTTTGGGGAAATTAAACCTTCAAATTGCTCACGCTTTATAACAAACTGATCATAGAAATTATCATCATTAATATCGATGTCAAGTTCAATTTCGGTTTCTTCGTAATGCGACAGTTCTTTTTTTGCTTCCTCAGCAATTTTAAGCAATTCAAAATAGAGACCTTTATAACTAGTTTCTTTAGATTTAAGGTCTCGCCATAGGTTTGTAAGCCCTAGTTTGTCTTCAATAAATGGAACAATGATATGCTCAACTATAAGATTATCAAAATCTGCACCTCCAAGATAATTATCACCAAGGTTATCAGTAACCTTTAGTTCTCTATCATTAACCTCAACTAAGGCGACATCAAATGTTCCACCTCCAAAATCGTAAACAATCCAGTTTTGTTTATTGGTTACTTCAATGGCTGATGTATTAGCAAATGCAAGACATGCTGCAATAGGCTCCTGTAATAAGACGACTTCTTTAAAACCTGCCATATATCCTGCTTTTTTTGTAGCATTGGATTGTATTGTATCAAATGATGCGGGAATTGTGATGACCACAGAATTGAGTGTGTCTTTGTCGTTTACAAAATTTTTGAGCTCTTTCAGTATTAATGAGGATAACTCTATAGGAGACATCTCTTTGTTGATTGAAGGCACAAAATAAGTGTCTTGTGTTCCCATTTTTCGTTTAAAGAGCATACAAATATTCTCGGCATCTTTCTCTAAATAATCAAGTGCTTTATCGCCAATAACGGTTCTATTTCCGCGAAAAGCTATACATGATGGTAAGGTTTGTTTTAATCCTAAGGGATTATTATAAATCTTGATATTTCCATCATCATATTTAGCAATGAGGCTGTTAGTTGTCCCTAAATCTATAGCAAAGTTTATTGTTTTCATTCGAGGCTATTCTACAATTACGATTCCTTTTTGAAGCAGTATAGTTTCATTATTCTCAACTTGGTAAATTACAGGTTTTAACACTTTAGTAATTTTAGAGTGTCTATTTAAATCTCCTAATATATTTGCATCAACATCTGTCATTTCATTGCGGTAAGATTTCCCAATTGGGTTAACAATTTGAAATCCCATAGTTTCAAACTCGTGATAAATACGATCCAAATATCGATTTGCACTCTCATTACTGTCCTTTTTCATTTTTAAATCTAGTGCAAATATTTGATTAATAATTTCTGTCATTTTAAAAAATTGAATTGAATTTGAAAGATACAATTTTTTACAGTTTATACGACTTCAGCCACAACAAATGTACTGCCGCCAACATATATAATATCTTCCATTGATGCTGCTCTTTTTGCAGCATTCAAGGCATCCATTACATTTGGATAGGTGTGTCCATTATACCCTTTTGTTACAAAATAAGATTGCAAAATTTCGGCCTCAAGACCACGAAATACATTTGGTTTGCAAAAATAGTAGATGGCATTCTTGGGAAGTATTGATATAATCGTATCTAAATTTTTATCGCTTACCACTCCAAAAACGATGTGCAATTTATTATAGCGTTCTTCTTTTAGTTGATTGATGACATAAGATAATCCTTCTTTATTATGAGCCGTATCACAAATAATTTTTGGGCGGTTTTGTAATAGTTGCCAACGACCATTAAGGCCTGTATTTTTAACTACATTTTGCAATCCGTTTTTTATATGCTGATCTAAAACTTGAAACTTTTTTTTATTGAGCAATACTAGTGTCTTTAGTGTTGTTTTAATATTATGTTTTTGATAATTTCCTTTAAGATCACTTTTATATAATGGTAAGTTACATTGATCTGCAAAATAAATTTCAGAGTTGTTTTGAGTTGCAACATTTAAAAATACGTTCTCTGTCTCTATTTGTGTTTCACCAATAACAACAGGGATTTTTGGCTTAATAATGCCTGCTTTTTCTCGTGCAATAGCGTCATAAGTATCACCTAAAAACTGCATATGATCAAAGCCAATATTAGTAATAACGGAAATTTCTGGAGTAATTATATTGGTTGAATCCAATCGTCCACCAAGTCCAACTTCTATGACGGCAATATCTACTTTTTTCCTAGTAAAATAATCGAAGGCCATACCAACAGTCATTTCAAAAAAGGATAGTTTGTTAGATTCAAAAAAGGAGAAGTTACGCTCAATAAAACCAATAACAAATTGCTTACTAATTTCTTTACCATTAATTTTTATACGTTCTCTAAAATCTTTTAAATGCGGTGAAGTATACAAGCCTACTTTATAACCAGCTTCTTGTAATATTGAGGCTAGCATATGACTCGTAGAACCTTTACCATTGGTACCAGCTACATGAATACTTTTAAATTTGTGCTGTGGGTGATTTAAATGATCTGCAAGAAGTAACGTATTGGATAGATCTGTTTTATACGCTGATTTACCTTGATTTTGATACATAGGTAACTGCTTAAACATCCAGTTGACTGTATCGAGATAGTTCATTTAATTTCCTAGGCTAAAGTCTATTTTAACCCATCCAATTTGCGTAGTAGGTGCTTTAGAATCTGCAGGCCATTTATGAGTAAGAGCTGTTTTACGAGCTGCTTCATATAAGCATGAACCTCCTGTTGTTCCTCGTTTACCTGGTATGGCTTTCACCACTTTACCTGATCGATTCACATGAATTTCCACAACTACACGACCTTCTTCTTCACAATCTGGAAGCACTTTAGAATAGGTTGCACTTCCTCTACCATTGAGTCCGTAACCAGTTCCTCCAGATCCATCTCCTGGTCTTCCAAAATAACTTGGAGCATATGGGTCTCCATCTAACTGACCTTTATCTCCTGGACCATCTCCTGGACCTTCGCCTCCAGTCTCAGAGCCTTCAGAATTCTTAACGCCACCAATAAGTGCATCTAATTTATCTTTTTTGGCTTGCTCCTCTTTTCGTTTTTGTTCTTCTTTAGCTTTTCTAATTTGCTCTTGACGATCTGCCTCGGCTTTTGCTTTTGCTTCAGCTTCTTTAGCCTTTTTGATTGCTATTGCTTCAGCAGAATCATTGGTAAGTACATCTTCAGTTTTACTATTTGCCTCCGAATGTTTTTCAGGTTGAGTTTCCTCTGTCTGAGTTTCTTCTTTAACAACCTTTTCTACTGGTTGTGACTTGATAGGTTTTGTTGGTTGAATGTTTCCAGTTCCTACAGGAGAATTCCCGAAATTAACGGCTACTCCATATTCTATAGGTGGATCTGGATGTGCACACCCTCTAACCACAAACAATAGTAATAACAAAATTACCACAATCAAAGTTGTGACTTTTGCTGAATTTCTCTCGTGTATGGTTTCAAAATATTTCATTTTAACCTTCTTATTTAATTATAGTCATGGAGTAAATTACAACATTCGTTCCAAACTTTTGCTTTAAGCTATTCATCGACAGGTTTTACTGCCATTATAACTTTGAATTTATGTGTGTTAGCAATTTCCATCACATTAATCATATGTGCAACCGGAACCGATTTTTCTGCTTGTAAAATTACTGTCAAGCTATCATTTATAGCCTTTTCCAATAAAACTCTTTCTACATCTATTATATTGTATTTAATATCATCAACGTAGACATTTAAGTCCTTATTTATTTTTACAACAACACTATTCTCATGTTGAATAGAATCATTTGTTGTGGATACAGGCATCAAAATATCAATGCTAGCATTATGTTCTACTTTATCAGTAATGGTTTTAAAATAATAAAGTGTTACACATAAAACGATTCCTAATCCAAGATAGATGAAAGGTTTTAAATTTCGTTTCACTTTAATTATTTGGTTTAACCGCTAAAATTACCTTGAATTTATTTCTATTAGCAATATCCATCACTTTTACAACATTCTCCACAGGCACCGATTTTTCGGCGCGCAAAACCACTGTTGGTTCGTCTTGACTTGATAATGCCGAAATCAATTCTCGTTCCAGAACACTTTCGCCAACACGCTTTTGATCTATATAATATGTTAAATCCTTTTTTATACTAACAGCTACCGATCTTTTGTTTTCAGTTTTACCACTTGCTTTTGGTAATAAAATATCAATAGCATTTGTGGTAACCAAAGTAGAGGCTAGCATAAAAAAAATCAATAACAAGAATACAATATCTGTCATCGAAGACATATTGAATTCTGGCGTTACTTTATTTCTTCCTCTTAAATTCATTAAATAGGTTCGTTTAAGTGATCTAAGAATTCTAATGAATTCGCTTCCATTTGATAAACTACTTTATCGGTCTTAACTACTAAATGGTTATATGCCATGTATGCAACAATACCAACAATAAGACCTGCAACGGTTGTTGTCATAGCCGTATACAAACCATCAGATAATTGTTTAATATCTATTTGACCTCCAGAATTAGCAATTTCAAAAATGGATAAGATCATACCTATTACTGTTCCTAAAAATCCAATCATAGGCGCTACTCCAGAAACTGTAGCCAAAATACTAACATTCTTTTCAAGACTATAAATTTCTAATCGTCCTGCATTTTCAATAGCCGTATTGATGTCTTCGAGAGGTTTTCCTACTCTAGTAATACCCTTATTTATTAACCTCGATACAGGTGAATTAACTTGCGCACATAACATTTGAGCCGAGTCAATCTTTCCATTACTCACATGGTCTTTGATTTGATTCATAAAATTTGAATCAACCTTAGACGCTGATTTGATAGCAAAAAGGCGTTCAAAATAAATATAAATAGCAGCAATTAATAGAACGAATAACAAGGCTATTATAATTTGTCCAGCTGTACCACCACTACTTATGAGTTCTATGATGGATAGTGTTTTTTCGGTTGATTCTGCATCAGTAATTACTTCTGCTCCCTCTTGAATTATCATATTAATGAAATTGAAAATTAATTTTAACTATTGTAATAACGATTGTTTTCTTGCTAAAGTATATTCTTAAAATAATGTTCTTGTAAATAAGAATGCTGCAGCTCCAGCTAAAAAGCCTATTAAGGCTAACCATGAGATTTTTTTAAGATACCAGAAAAAGTCTATTTTTTCCATTCCCATAGCAACAACACCAGCTGCAGAACCTATAATTAACATACTTCCACCTGTACCAGCTGAATATGCAATAAAGTGCCATAATTGGTCGTCTATAGCTTCTGAGAACATTCCCAAACTAGCAGCAACCAGTGGTACATTATCTATTACAGCAGATCCCACACCTAGTAATATAACAACTAAATCGGAAACTCTTGTACCATCCATTTCAGTCGTTAACATCGGCATAGTATCTTGCAGTGAATTCGCAAATCCAAACAAAATCCCAAGCGATTCTAATGCAGCTACAGCCATTAAAATTCCGAGGAAAAATAGAATACTAGGTAACTCGATTTTGGATAAAGAGTGATGCACAGGACTATGATGAGCATGAGCATCGCTTTCTTCAGAATCATGACTTGAGATACTAAATTTCGAATTACTATATATTTCGGCAAAAATTGCTACAACACCAAGTGCCAGCATCATTCCTACATAAGGAGGTAAATGTGTAACAGTCTTGAAGATTGGTACAGATACAATACCTCCAAGCCCAAGATAAAGCATTGTTGAGCTAAATTTACTTTTGGGTTTATTAGAGTCTTCATCTATATCATTTTCTAATTGTCCTTGAAAAGGTTTCATAAAAGAAGCCACTAAAAATGGAACGAGCATACATAATAGAGAAGGTATAAACAGGTATCCAAATAGATAGCCTGTGGTCACTTTTTTACCAATCCATAACATTGTAGTTGTAACATCTCCAATAGGTGACCAAGCTCCACCAGCATTGGCCGCTATAATTATTAAACCAGCATACCATATACGAACACTTCTATCAGAAATTAGTTTTTGCAGTATTGATATTAAAACAATTGTAGCGGTTAAGTTGTCGATAATTGCCGAGAGAAAAAAGGCCAAAAACCCAAAAATCCAAAGAATTCTTTTTTTACTTTTCGTTTTAATAAATCCTTTTATCGTTGAAAATCCATCAAAATAATCTATAATTTCCACAATGGTCATCGCACCTAGTAAGAATACTAAGATTTCAGCTGTTTTACCCAAATGATGAAGCAATGTTTCTTCCATCCAGTGCATTTTGTCTTCATGTCCCAGAGTATCAAACCCATCTACCAATCCATGGCTAGATGAATCAAACCATTGGGGAAAAGAATCAATGCCCAATGAAATCAACGCCCAGCTTATGGCCATCATAACTAAGGCAGGAATTAGCTTATCAATTTTAATACTGTGTTCTACTGTAATGGCCAAGTAACCTAAAACAAATACGATTATAATTATGCTTTCCATAGTGATTGGATTATATTAATTGAGTTAAGGCTATTTCAAATGCCGTAGCACTAATGCCTGTTTTAGTTTGATTTTTATCATAAACTTTTTCGATAGCTTTTTTTATGATTTCAGAAGTATCATTAAAAATTGCCTCATCAGTCATTTTAACTTTACGCTCCATAAAGTAGGCAAAAACTCTAGCCATACCACAATTGGAGATAAAATCAGGGATTAAGCTCACCTTATTGTCTGTATGCTCCATAATACTACCAAAGAAAATTTCTTTATCAGCAAAAGGAACATTGGCGCCACATGAAATAACTTCTAAACCAGTATCAATCATTTGATCGATTTGATCTTGAGTTATAAGTCTTGAAGCTGCACATGGTGCAAAAATTTCGGTCTTGAGTGACCATATCTTTTCATTCATTTCTGAAAAAGGAATGAGGTTTTCACTTACCAAGGTGTTTCCAGATTTAGCCAAATACAGTTCGGTAATATCTTCAAAAGAGAATCCATCTTCATTTATCAAACCTCCAACGATATCAATAATACCAACAATCTTTGCTCCCATTTGAGACAAATAAAAAGCCGCTGCAGCTCCTACGTTACCAAAACCTTGCACAATAGCACGTTTTCCTTTTATAGAATCACCTTGAACATCATAAAAATGCTTAGCAGCTTCTGCAACACCAAAACCTGTGATCATATCTGCAACAGTATACTTTTTTGTCACACTAGGTGAATATTTAGGATTTTCTATTACTTTGATTACACCGTAACGCAATTGACCAATACGATTAATTTTATCTGCTTGAGTTGGTTTGAAATGCCCTTCAAAAACACCTTCTTGAGGATGCCAAACACCGCTTTCTTCAGTAATTGGAATAACTTCATGAATCTCATCAACATTGAGATCTCCTCCTGTTCCATAATAACTTTTCAATAGTGGAGCGACAGCTTTATACCAACGTTCTAAAACTCCTTTTTTTCTAGGATCTTTAGGATCAAAGTTTATCCCAGATTTAGCCCCTCCAATCCCAGGTCCAGATACTGTAAATTTCACTTCCATTGTTTTTGCAAGTGATAATACCTCATTCATATCAAGTCCTTTACGCATTCTTGTTCCGCCTCCAGCGGCACCACCGCGAAGGGAATTGATAACAGTCCAGCCTTCAGCTTCTGTTTCTGGGTCTTTCCAATTAAAAATGATTTCAGGGTCTTTATCTTCGTACTTTTGTAGTAGTTCTTTCATCTAAGAGTTCTTAGTTTTCAGTTGGTTTAGATGCAGCTCGCGTTTTCAAAAACTATATCAAAATAAGTTCTGAATTCACTCGTGTCATTAGTTAGTTATTCTATAACAAATATAAAAAACTAAAAATCGCTAGATTAGAAATTTACAATAATTTTATGGATAATATATTTCTCCTGAAGAGTGATCATTATTTGCACCTGTAACACTTGATAAACAATTGATTTCACCTCTTAATTTGAGCACACCAAGTAACCCAAATATTAGAGCCTCTTTATATTCTATAAGATCATGTGAAGGTTTTATCAATTCAAATTCCTTATAGTTAATAATTCGCTCAAGCAGAAAATCATTATAGGTGCCACCTCCAGTAAAAAGAACTCTGGTGTTCGCATTTACAGAACTTGCAATTTGTAGAGCTATATGCTCAACAAAAGTTCTCAAAATATCAGCATCTGAGAGAGTACTTTCCTCCAATACTGGACTTATAGTATTGTCTACCCACTCTAAACCTAATGATTTTGGAGGCTTTTCTTTATAAAAACCTATTTGGTTTAAATTATGTAATAACTCCTGATTTAGCACGCCAGTTTTAGCAATCATACCTTTATCGTCATAATCATAACCGAGAGCATTGGCATAGCGATTCATAACAATATTAACAGGACAAATATCATATGCTATTCGTTTGTTATCAATTTCAGAAGAGATATTTGCAAAACCTCCTAAGTTGATACAATAATCATACTTCGAAAACAACAATCGATCACCAATAGGTACTAAAGGAGCACCTTGACCTCCAAGTTCTACATCCTGTACTCGGAAATCACAAACAAGTCGTTGTTCTATAAGTTTGGCCAATTTGGGATGATTTCCTATTTGATACGTTAACCCATTATCTGGTTGATGTAATGCTGTATGACCGTGAGAGCAAACCGCATCAAGATGATCAATAGTATTAACTGTTATAAACTTTTGAATGACTTCCCCTAAATATTCAGTATAATCTAAATTAATTGCGTCTATAACCTCTCTTGGTTGGTTAACTATATGCCTTAATCTTTTTGACCAATTTTCAGAATATGGTATTGTTTCAGCTTTATGAATTTTGAACGTCCAGTGCTCTTTAAACATTAAAGTCATGTAAGCCAAGTCAAGTCCATCTAAAGATGTACCAGACATCACTCCAATAACATTGTACTTAGATTTTATCATATTCAGTAAAAATAGCAATCCTTATTGAAAATATACTAATAAAGAGTTATCTTTGCACTCACTTTTTATCAATTCAATAATTTATTAAGACTATGGATTTTAGTTTAACCGAAGAACATATTATGATTCGCGACGCAGCTCGTGATTTTGCACAAACCGAATTATTACCTGGAGTTATAGAGAGGGATGAAAAACAGCAATTTCCTCAAGAGCTTGTTAAAAAAATGGGCGATTTAGGCTTTATGGGAATTATGGTTGACCCAAAATATGGTGGAAGTGGAATGGATGCGATTTCATATGTCTTAATTATGGAAGAACTTTCTAAAATTGATGCCTCTGCTTCGGTTATGGTTTCTGTAAATAACTCATTAGTGTGTTATGGGTTAGAAGCTTTTGGAACAGAAGAGCAAAAACAAAAATACCTAACAAAATTAGCTACTGGTGAATTTATTGGAGCATTTTGTTTAAGTGAACCAGAAGCAGGTAGTGATGCGACATCGCAAGCTACCACTGCGATAGATAAAGGAGACCATTACGTTATTAATGGAACCAAAAACTGGATTACCAATGGTGGTCGAAGTGATGTATATTTAGTCATTGCTCAAACTGATAGAGAAAAAGGTCATAGAGGAATTAATGCTTTTATTGTTGAAAAAGGCATGGAAGGATTCGATATTGGACCAAAAGAAGATAAGTTAGGAATTAGAGGAAGTGACACACACACCTTACAATTTAATGATGTAAAAGTTCCAAAAGAAAATAGAATTGGTGAAGATGGATTTGGCTTTAAGTTTGCCATGAAGACACTATCGGGTGGTCGTATTGGCATTGCTGCTCAAGCCTTAGGAATTGCTTCTGGAGCCTATGAACTTGCACTGAAATATTCTAAAGAGCGTAAAGCTTTTGGTACTGAAATTTGCAACCACCAAGCCATTGCTTTTAAATTGGCAGATATGTATACTGAAGTTGAGGCAGCTCGTATGCTAGTCATGAAAGCAGCTTGGGATAAAGATCAAGGCAATAACTATGATATGTCTAGTGCTATGGCGAAGTTATATGCTTCTAAAGTAGCTATGGAACAATCTGTTGAAGCGGTTCAAATACATGGTGGAAATGGTTTTGTAAAAGAATACCATGTTGAGCGTTTAATGCGTGATGCTAAGATTACTCAAATTTATGAAGGTACTTCGGAAATTCAAAAAATTGTAATCTCAAGAGGTGTTATTAAAGGCTAATCTTTAAAACAGGATAAATGAAAGGCTTCAAATTTTTTTGAAGCCTTTTTATTTTGATAAATCCTCTAAAACTAATCTTAGCTCAGCATAGGAATACTTATCGTCTATTTGGTGTTTTAAATCTGATAGATTTTCAAATGTATGCTTAGGGATTATGTTCTTCAATTCTTCGTAGTGTTCTTCTGAAACCAAATCAGTAATTTTCACTTCGCCTGAAGATATAAAACTGGCTAAGTGACCAACAATTGTATTTATATTTAATTCTCGCTCATTAGCAATATCTTCAATAGAATTTCCAGATTTAAATAAACTCAGAGATTCTTTTTTTGTATCCCCTTTTTTACGCTTAAGTTTAGGTTTTTCAAAAATCTCGATAGCTGAAGACGTTTCAATATTATTCTCATCACAGTAACCTCTAATTACCGCTAATATGTCGTTTCCATATTTCTCAACACGCACTTTTCCCATACCATTAACAGCTTTTAACTCTTTCTTATTGGTGGGCAACGTTTCACACATTTCATACAATGCTTTTTGAGTAAATATTTGATAATGTATTAAATCTTCACGTTGAGCAATAGTATTTCTTAATTCGCGAAGTAATTCGAAAAGTTCTATGTTTGTTGTACCATCGATTGCAACTTTTCTTGGTTTCTTAGGTTTTTCTTTTACAAGAAAAACAGACTTGGCTCTCAATTCTAAAAAGGCAGACACTTTAAAACCATTGGTAAGTTCATTTAAATATAGTAGTTTGGCGGCTATTAATTCTTCAAAAGTTTCCAATTGGTTTGTGATATCTTTGTCTAAAGCTTTATTATCTGTTGTAAAGTTAAAACTCTTATAAGGTTCTATAATATTAGTCTGCGTTTGATGATTAAAATAATCTAGTGCTTTTTTAAAACGCTTTTGTAATAACTCATTAAACTCTGTCAATTGATTCCCAATAGACATTTCTAAAAGTTGAGCTCTAAATCCGTTAGCCACTTTTAATAAATCTGTAATAGTTACTTTAATGGCATTCAATGGTATTTCAACGTGTCCTTCTATACTACCTCTATTTTTAAAATAAATATCTAGAATACGATTAATAGGATATAAAAATTTGTAATAGTCGAATAACTCAGAAATTAAATTTAATTGAAATTCAATTTTAGATTTTTCTAAGATATTAGTATCGGGTTCATTTTCTTCTAATGTCTTAGTAAAAGATTTGATATTTGAATCGCTGATAACTTGGTTTTCATTTATCTTACTTTTAAGTACTAATCCTTCAAGACTCTTACACCTACTTAATGCAACATACGTTTGTCCATGAGCAAATGCTCCTTGAGCATCTATAATGGCCTTTTCAAATGTTAATCCTTGACTTTTATGAATTGTTATTGACCAAGCAAGTCGCAAAGGCATTTGAGTGTAAGCTCCTACTTTATTTTCGGTAATAACCTTAGTTTCTGGGTCGATTGTGTAATTAATATTTTCCCAAACTTCTGGAGTCGTAACAATATTAAAATCATCGTCGGGGCATTTTACTATAATCTCGTCATTATCTAAAAAAATAACTTTACCAATTTTACCATTGAAATATCGTTTTTCTATTGAACTATCGTTCTTAACAAACATAACTTGAGCTCCCACTTTTAAAACTAATTCTTCCTTATTAGGATAAGAATATTCAGGGAACTTTCCTTCAATAATAGCTTTATATGTTTTATGCTTTCCGTTTAGCTTTTCAAGTTCTAATTTATTGGTATGCTCAGCTTTATTATTATGAGTGGTTAAAGAAATATAACCTTCATCTTCTGCAGGAACAAAATCAGGTTTAAATCGTTTATTCAGTTCTATAATAGAAGATTGAGATAACTTATTATTTCTTATCTCATTTAAAATTTCAATAAATTTCGGGTTATCTTGCCTATAAATATGTTTCAACTCTATAGTTATCGCATTACATTGCTGATAAGCTAAACTGCTAAAAAAATAAATATTTTTATAATACGATTTGAGTAGTTGCCATTCATGATCTTTTATAACTGGTGATAATTGTTGTAAATCCCCAATCATCAATAATTGTACACCTCCAAAAACTTTATTTCGATTTCTAAATCGTCTTAATGTCTTATCAATTGCATCAAGTAAGTCGGAACGAACCATACTAATTTCATCTATGATTAATAAATCTAGAGACTTGATTATATTAATTTTTGTTTTATTGAATTTGCGATTGAAATTTGATGAATTATTTAAATCATCACTAGGAAGAATAGGTCCGAAAGGAACTTGAAAAAACGAATGTATTGTAATTCCTTTAGCATTAATGGCTGCAACACCTGTTGGCGCAACAATAACCATTCTCTTTAAAGATTTCATTTTTAATTTATGCAGAAAAGTTGTTTTTCCTGTTCCTGCCTTACCTGTTAGAAATACATTTCTGTCGGTATAATTGACAAAATCCCACACTAAATCTAATTCCTTATTTACAGTCATTTAATAATTCCATATTTATTTCGAAGATAAAAAATAAAAATAGTCACTAGGGTTTAATCATAAGCTAAATCTAGACAAATAAGTTGTTGGAGTATACAAAAAACAAAAACCCCGTTCTATAAATAAGAACGGGGTTTCAAAAAAGGCGACGACCTACTCTCCCACGA